>CBDBKM010000010.1:0-579096 GCA_965206695.1 Chlamydiales bacterium
CAATGTCTATTTGTGTTTTTGATTTTGGATACACTCATTCACATTGGAAGCCGGACAGGAGTGAATCCCGGCACGTGAAATATATTATTTATTCGTGTTTTAAGCTTGTCTCTTAAGATCGGAATTTTGTTTTTAAAAAAAATCTTACCTCTCATTTAAGATCAGTGAATGTATCGTAACATGTATTATATAGTATTTTAATTTTTATTTGATAATATGTTATCCTTCTTTTTTTATACAAACAGTAAGGACAAAACAATGCCTAGAGCCTATTCAGTAGATCTTCGAGAGAAAGTATTACAACATATAGAAAAACATCATGATAAAAAAACAGCCGGCCATATTTTTCAAGTAGGTATCGCAACAATATATCGATGGATCTTGCAAAAAAAGCAAAAAGGACATTTAAAGCCAATCCGCAGAAAATATGCTTATAAGAAATTAGATGATGAGTTGTTATCTAAATATGTAGAAAAACATCCGGATTATTTTTTATCGGAAATTGCTGATTATTTTTCAGTCACTCCGCAAACGATTTTTTATGCCCTTAAAAGATTAAAAATTACACGAAAAAAAAAACTACTCGCTATAAGGAAAGAGATGAAAAGAAACGGGAAGCTTTTATGAAAGATTTAAAAAATATTCCCTTTGACAAGAGAATTTATCTCGATGAAACCGGGATTCATCAATTTTTATTTCGTGAGTCCGGAAGAAGCTTACGCGGCAAAAAAGTTTTTGGAGCGGTTTCAGGAAACCGCTTTATAAGGCAAAATATTATTTCAGCCCTATTCTAAAGGGCAGTTTTTATCTCCAATGTGTTTTGAAGGTACTTGTAATACCGGGTTATTCAATATTTGGCTTAAGGAAGTTTTGACTCCTCAGCTTACACCCGGTAGTGTTCTTATTCTTGACAATGCCGGTTTTCACAAGTCAGCGGAAAGCAGGAAAATAGTAGAATCTGCCGGTTGTAAGCTTATGTTTCTTCCTCCATATTCTCCGGACTTAAATCCTATAGAAAAATATTGGGCTAATATGAAAAATAAAGTTAGAGAGATATTACGAAAAGTTACGAATTTTAAATTCGCCATTGATCAAGCAATCTTATCAATATAAAATTAAATGACTATAAGTAACCGCTTCCCTCATCATTTTCCAAAGCCTTATCTATTGCATTTAAATTTGGAGAGTATGGGGGGTTAAATAGACATGCTCTATACGTGAAGTCTTTAAATCTTCTTGAATCAGTTTGTTTTTATTGGCTCTTCCGTTATCTAAAATGACATTTATTTTTGAAGCCTGTGCATGCTTCTCTAATCCTTTTAAGACTCACTTCCTCCAATCGTGGAGTATTCTTGTGATCTGATTGTCATATCCTCAAGTCGTCAAGCTTCAATAATAGGCATTCCTGTTTGCTTATTTGTGGTCTTAATCGTTTTCTTAACCCCTTTTTGGATCCACCCACATACAGTTTGGGATTGATAATCGGGATGTACTGCATCAAAAAAATAGATCTCTTCACTATTTTGAAGACCTGCTTTTAATGCTTCCTATGCTTTAATTGATGCTTTAGCCAAGATGTCATCCCTCTTGTGCTATAGGAAATCTTATATTGTTCTAAGGCATACGCACGTAAATCCTTAACCCTTCTATAGGTGTATTGAGAAAGATGTTTCACTAGTTCTTTAGTTTGCAGTTTGGATCATTTACCGGCTGATCCTCCCTTGGGATCAGGCTGAGTTTTTCCTTTTGATTGAAATTCTCTCAAATACCCATAGGCTTAAGCGCAAAACATGAGCAATGTGATCACCGTCATCTCGTGCAAGAAGCATACGCGAACGATTACGTTCATTTATATCACAGGTCTTTTTTACCTGACATTCAAAAGTGCTTCTTTGATGTGGAGTTAATTGGTTCATACAAAACTAATATCATATTTATACTTTTTTGTGTCCCTTTCATTAGCGAAAAGTATATATTAAAGAGCAGTCGGTAATTTAAGCCTTTGGAGATCGTGTTAGACTAATATTTGTTAGCAATGGTTGTTGAATAAGGAATCCGTTCTCTTTAGGATTGGGAGCTGTCAAAGCCCTCAAAAAAGAAAGGTTGGGCTTTTTAACAATTCTCATAGACTGATTCGATAAGACAATGAAATCTTTAAAATAAGATTTCATTTTTTAGATCTGCTAACAACCGGAGACTTTGAATAGGAGTGAGTTCCTCCAAGTCAATATGTTTTAACTTATGAGCTATCGTTAAGGCATTTTCATAAGGATCAGGTCCCGTATCAAAAAGAAAAAGCTGTTCATTATTTTTCCTTTTACCTTTTTTTGTTGTTTTAGTAGCTCCCGTATGATTTGTATCTTCCAGCCTTTTTAATATCTCTTTTGCCTTTAAGATTATGGGAAAGGGGAGGCCGGCTAATTTGGCAACATGGATACCATAACTTTTATCAGTACTACCTAAGACGATTTTGTGTAAAAAAATGACTTGATCATCACATTCTTTGACAGCTACCGTATAATTGGTAACACCTTTTATCTTCTCTTGCAATTCGGTTAATTCCCAGTAGTGAGTAGCAAAAAGGGTTTTAGCTTGTTTTCCTGCTTGGGTTAAAAGATATTCGGCAACAGCCCAAGCAATAGAAATACCATCATACGTACTTGTTCCTCTTCCTATTTCATCAAGTATAACAAGAGACCTAGAGGTGGTATTATTTAATATATTGGCAGTTTCGCTCATCTCCACCATAAAGGTTGATTGACCTCTTACTAAATCATCGCTAGCTCCAATACGAGTAAAAATTTTATCAATAATTCCAATATGGGCTGAATCTGCAGGTACAAATGACCCGATTTGTGCCATAATACAGATCATAGCAACTTGACGAATATAGGTGGATTTACCCGCCATGTTAGGACCGGTTATAAGGCACATACGGGTATCCTTATCATCCAAATAAGTGTCATTTGGAATGAAACGTTCACTCATTTGTAAATAATCAATAATAGGATGCCTTCCCCTTTTATATCGATTAAGTTACTGTCATCGATAAGAGGGCGTGAATATTGTTGGTTATTTGCTACAAAAGCCAAAGATTGAAGAGAGTCAATAAAAGCGATTGATTTGGCAATGGTTTAATGTCATCGGTTTTAGTAGCCACTTGGGTTAAGAGTTTTTCAAAAAGGATATGTTCTAAATCGGATATTTTTTCTTGAGCGATTAAAACCTTACTTTCATATTCTTTTAATTCAGGGGAGATAAAACGTTCACTGTTGGTTAACGTTTGTCTTCTTTGAAAGGTATCGGGCATCCGGTTGGCTTGTCCTTTACTAACCTCAATATAATAACCAAACACTCTATTATACCCGACCCGGAGTGTTTTAATTTGAGTCTCTTCACGGATTGTTTCTTGATAAGTTGCTATCCAGTTTTTACTATTTATACTGATGGACGTCCATTTATCTAACTCAGAATCGTAGCCTTTACGAAACGTTTTGCCTTCACCAATTTTTACAGGCGGTTCATCTACTAAAGCATGATAAAATGCATTGGATCGTTTCTTTTAAATCAAGAAGATGAGAATTGGATTTTTCTAATAATTTAGAATCAAGATCACTTAATAAGGATTTGATGGCCGGTATTTGTTTTTAATGAAAGCATTAACGCAATCAGATCACGAGGATTGGCTTGTTTAGCCTGAATCTTGCTCATTAACCTAACAATATCGCGAATATGTTTTAAAATATTCTTTCAAAGACGCCAGTAACAATTGGTTTATTTACAAAAGATTCTATTGCATCTTGACGCGTTTTGATTTCGTCAATAGATAATAAGGGTTGTTTGACCCATTGCCTAAGTAATCGAGCTCCCATTGGTGTAGTTGTTTGATCTAGTATTTGCTAACAATGTATGGGTATTTGTCGATGCGCTTATTGGTTCGGTTAATTCCAGATGACGCAAGCTTATATGATCTATCGCCATATAGTTATTCGTATTATATGGAGTCAGCGTTCTAATATGGTCAATCGAAGCACATAGTTTGTCTTGCAAGTAGTTTAAGAAGAGAGCCGGCTACATTAATAGCAGTGACTTTGCCCATCAAACCAAAACCGTCTAAAATTATGAACGTTGAAATGTTTGGTTAAGCAATCAAGGGCTCCTTGATGATCAAAATGCCAATCACCTTGTTTGGTTAAAAGAAAACGGAAATGCAATTTCCATTTCTTCGAATCGATTTTTGTATTTAGAGTAAAATTTTTCGGACGTTAGCAGCTCTTTTGGTTGCAGTCGATATACCTCATCGAAAAGATCATGTTCTTTTGTACACTCAATCACGCGAAAATCAGCGGTGGACAGGTCCAAATGTGCTAAAACCAAAAGTCGCACCTAATTGAAGTAAACAGGCAATATAGTTATGCCTGTTGTTTTCTAAAAGATTTGATTGGAGTAAAAGACCCGGGTGTTAAAATTCTCATAATCTCCCGTCTGACAAGCCCTTTTGCTGTTTTGGGGCTTTCTGTTTGCTCTGCAACAGCGACTCTAAAACCCTTAGCTATTAAACGATCAATATAATTTTCAGCAGCATGATGTGGCACGCCGCTCATGGGAATATCCTGCCTTTTAGTCAATGTAAGTTCTAAAGTGCTTGCTAATAATTTTGCATCTTCATGAAAAGCTTCATAAAAATCTCCCATGCGAAAGAGTAATAGACAATCAGGAGCTTGATTTTTACAGGCATGCCATTGTGCCATCATAGGTGTTACATTTGGAGGTGGAGTAGTATGAGATGCTTTTTCTTTCAACATTTTGCATTTCCCTTATCAAAATATACAATCATAAAAAAGGGATTGTGGCTTTCACTACATTGATGGTCAAGTAGAAAAAAGAATAAATGATAGAGGTAATTAAAAAGATGATGCGTTTTTTTTCTGTCAATCCTTTACCGTGCTTTTGATAACCAAAATAAAGCTATTACGTAGGTTAAAAATAATGAGAAAGCCCGGTGTTTTTAGAATAGTTTTTTGTACTTATTTACTATATGTAATGACCACAACCTTACATGCTCAAGACTATGAACGCGTGAAACCCAAGGAGCCTAAAAGCTCTCGCGGCACTACGACTACAGTAGAAAAAGATGAGAGGTTGGAGCATTGTATCCAAGAGCAAGATACACGAGTTTTTGCAGAAAAAACGCGAGGAATTGTCGTCACAGGACCTCAAAGCGGCTTGTCTTCTGAGATGGATTCTACCGGTGTGGAAGTCAAAGATTTAAATCTATCAGCGAAAGACAAAAAGACGTTATGTAGGGAACTATACTCCAATTATATTGGTAAACCTTTAAATTGTTCACTTATTTTCAGAGATCAAACGATCCATTGTAGCTCATTATAGACATATTGATAGACCTTTAGTTTCTATCCATGCTCCCGAGCAAAAAGTATCGGATGGAACCATCGTTTTGTTTGTTATAGAAAGTAAATTAGGTAAAGTGACCGTCCGGGGTAATAAACACTTTAGCGAAGATAGATATAAAGAATATATCCAAGTTCAGCAAGGACGAGAAAATTTTTTCTGATACTTTAGTGTCCGATTTAGATTGGATCAATCGTAACCCTTTCCGTTCTTCATATGTCGTATACAGAAAAGGGGAATATCCTGAAACAACAGATATTGAATTGGTCACAACAGATAAATTTCCTTTTAGAGTTTATGTCGGTGTTGATAATACAGGTTTTAAAGAAACACAGTTTGAAAGACTGTTTGTCGGATTTAACTGGGGCGACGCGTTTTTTTTAGATCAAGTCCTCTCTTTCCAATTTACTACTTCACTCGATTTTAGAAAGTTTTTAGCCTATAGCGGTAACTGGACAATTCCACTTCCTTGGAGACACCTCATCGATACTTTTGGTGGTTATGCTACGACCAAAACTCAAATGACCGATAGGGAATTTAATACTGAAGGTTATAGTGCTCAAGGAAGCTTCCGATATATTATACCAATGCCTACGTATCGTCATTTCTTAAGTGACCTAAGGTTTGGTTTTGATTACAAGCGTACAAACAACAACGTTGTATTTGGTGGTCAAAATATTACTAAAAGAGCTGTTAATATTTGGCAATGGCTTGTTATTTACGATATGACCATCCCTACTAAATGGGTGACCAATTATATTGAAGCTGAACTTGTCTTCCAGTTAGGTGAAATGTTACCAAACATGCAAGATAAAGATTATACTCTACTAAGACGCGGAGCTGAAAATACATATGCTTATGGTCGTCTGGGAATAGAACAGTTATATCACTTACCGAAAAATTGGGCTTTTGCTGTTAAATTAAAAGGTCAGTTAGCTACAGGGGCACTTCTACCAAGTGAACAGCTCGGGTTAGGTGGCTTGTATTCTGTAAGAGGTTATGACGAGAGAACATTTAGTATAGATGAGGGTCTTTTAGCTAGCTTTGAAGTAAGAACTCCTTCCTTTAGTCCTACAACTACAGGGCATGATAATCTATTATTCTTTGCCTTTACTGATTGGGGGATGGGTGGTAATCACTTTAAACCATCGAACGAGCATAAGACATTGAATTTAGTAGGCGTGGGACCGGGACTACGCTATGCTGTTATGGAATATCTTAATGTGTATTTTGACTGGGGTTACCAACTTGTGAAAACCGGTCAAAGTAAGAATGGTAACAGAGTTAACTTCAGTGTTGTTGCAAGTTACTAGGAATTAGCTAAGATTTCATTAGGCCGGGCGATATCCCGGCCTATGTTACAAGTTGTAATATGATTGTTATGTTAAAGTATTTTTAAAATCTTTATTTCTTTATTTGTTTAAATGTAATTAGAAAAATAATTTTCAGGAGGTTCGTACTGTGAGATCCGTATTTAAACTTTTGCCTCTACTTTTAATGTTTTCTAAGTCTCTTGTAACAGCTAATCCTACAGGTCCGAGCGTAATTGCAGGAGAAGCCTCTTGTCTTCAACATGACTATAATCTGCAAGTTACAGCATCGGATCAAGCCATTATACATTGGCAAGATTTTTCTGTTGCTCAGAATGAAAGAATCAAATTTATACAGCCGAATGCTAATTCGGCCGTATTGAATCGTGTAACGGGCGATAACTTAAGTGAAATTCATGGTACGCTTCAAGCGAACGGAAAAGTATATGTCATCAATCCAAACGGTATTATCATAGGTAGTAGCGGTGTTGTTGATGTCTCATCTTTTATAGCTTCTACTTTGGATATTACCAACGAAGCGTTTATGAATAGAGGGGAGATGGGTTTCAAAGGGTCCGGCAAAGCCTCCATTGTCAACTTAGGTGTGATTAATGCTTGGGATGGCGATGTTGTCATGATTGCTTTCAATATTCAAAATACCGGAGAGATTCATGCAGCTAACGGTCTATCGGGATTAGCAACAGGAAACAACGTCTTATTAAAACCTGCCGGTGAAGAACGAATATTTGTATATGTTTCTTTAGATGATGCCGCTGAAAAAGGTGAAACAGGCATTGCAAATAACGGACGTATTGAATCTTTAAAAGCAGAGCTTAAAAGTGACGGTAACTTGTATGCCATGGCCATCAACACAACAGGACATATCGATGCAACAGGTGTTAAAGAAAGAAATGGCGCTATTTACTTAGTAGCCAAAGATGGTGAGGTAGATGTTAGTGGTACTCTAATAGCTAAGAATAATGATACAGGCGGTAGCATCCATGTATTAGGTGATATCGTTGATATAAAAAATAAAGCTAATATTGATGTATCCGGATTGAATGGCGGTGGCGAGGTATTATTAGGTGGGGATTTAAGAGGAGAAAACCCGGCTATTTATAATGCTATGAAAACGCTTTTAGGTGAAAAAGCAATCGTTAATGCTGATTGCACTGAAACCGGAAAAGGTGGAAAAATTGTTCTATGGTCGGATGGGTATACCCGACTTCAAGGAACCGTTACTGCTAGAGGAGGATTAGAATCCGGAGATGGTGGCTTTATTGAGATATCAGGAAAAGGAAATATGACTTTCGATGGTTCTACGAATCTTAGAAGTATAAAAGGTTCTGATGGTACCTTGCCGGTAGATCCAAAAAATATTACCATCATAAGTAGCGGTTCAGATCCTATTGCAGGAAATAGTACTTTTGCAGATAACGCCGCAGCTGCTGTTACATTTACAGGAGCATCTGTAGTAGCAGCTATTGACACAGCGAACTTAGTATTCCAAGCCAATACTGACATAACAATTGATGAGAGTTTTACAACAACTTCAACGAATAATTTAACGTTACAGGCAGGTAGATCTATCACGTTCAATGCAGCGAGAGTAGTTTCTTTAGCCGGTGGTGATTAATCAAGCAACTAATGCTATGACAATTTCTACAACCGGTACAGGAACCCTTTTAATGACCGGAACTATACCCCTTATGAATCAAAGTGCCGATTCTAAGACTTGAAAATGATCATTGATTCGTTTCCTCATTGATTGAGCAATAGAGGGCCAAGTATTTTCAAAAAATCCGGTAATCGATCTCCGAAATTCTTTAGCAGAATTAAAAAACCGATTATTGCGACAATATTCATTCATCACTTTCCATAATCGTTCAATGGGATTGAGGTTAGGACTGTAATATTGTTACCTTCATACTGTTTAAATTGATAGACCCCATAAGATTCATTCGAGTACGAGAAGCTGTTGTTGCAATCAATTTATCTGTTCCCGGTCGAATCCAACCATAAGAAATTTTAGTTGCCATAGTTGGATGTACACCATCAGCAAATTCAACAGGCTCATTTTTAGGCAGAAATGCCATAAGCTTGGCGTAAAATTGCATCCAAGCTTTTTGTTGATCAGAATTTGCCTTAGCCGGTGTACCTTTAGGCTTTTTATAGGAAAAACCATGTGAGTGTAGCCAAGAAGTCATCCCTGAAATCGTATAAACAATGCCATATTTCGCGAGAACATAAGAACAGATATCTTCTACTTTGACATAGGTATGAGTTGTTAAATGTTTAATGAATTCTTCTGACTGTGGCGCAAGAAGTTTACTGACTGAACCACCGCTTTCTATATGCAATTGCTGTTTATTTTGATATTCTTTAATGTGACGAGACACTGTTTCATCGTCTAAAAGCACAGCTTCAGCAATACGAGTATTACTCCAACCTTTATTCGACAATAGAACAGCCTTGATACGATCTCGTATACGACCATTCTTTTCTCGTTTATGTTGCTGTCTGAGATGCTTTTCTTCTGATAGTGTTAAAAATGAATTCATACAAAATAATTTACACTATACGAATACAAAATATCCAGAGTTTTATTCGTGATGAGTATATGTTAGCAATTGCTACAAATATAAATGCCGGTGGAGTTGAGATTATTGGAAATGGGGATATAAAAGTAGTGAATGGTAATATGACGATTACCGGTACAAATAATAGTACTGCTTCGGCAAATGCCAATTTAAGAGGGATAGATAATTTCCGGTCCAACGGCATTCGGCCTATCAAGTTCCGGTTCAGGAGATATTATAATCAGTGGTACAGGCGGTGCAGGGTCTACCGGATTATATGGTGTCAATCTAGCCAATGCCGCACTTGTAACGACATCAACCGGAAATATTAGTATACAAACTGCAACAGCCGGGCTTGGAACAGGAGCCGGTAATTATGGGTTATTATTAGATGGGGCAACTATCCTCCAATCAACAGCTGCGAGTTCCGGAGATATCACATTAGTAGGCACCGCATCCGCAGGTGCTTTAGGTGTTAATGTAGGGGTCATATTTGCAGATATTTCAAGTGTTGTTTCAGCAGGAAGCGGTGATATTTTTGTTACCGGACTAGCAGGAGATATGCCCGGGCAAGCCGGAAATGGAGGTGTTGATTTTGCGACTTCTGCGATTGCTATTGATTCTACCGGATCAGCTTCAATAATGGTGACAGGAACAGCCGGGAACGGAACTATGAGTTGTTCAGATATTGATATAAATACGGCCGGTAGTGGTATTCGCACCAATACCGGGGTGATGACATTGACCGGTAACAAAGCAATAACAACCACAACCACAGATAATCATGGTGTTTTGGTAGGATCCGGTGCCGATATATTGTCAACAGCTACAGGGGCCATATCGATCACAGAAATCGGTGGAGCCGGAACCCAAAATAATCATGGTATAAGATTTACCGGAGCAGGAACCACTCTTAATACTTCAGGCGGTGGTAATGTAACCTTAATGGGTACGGGTGGAGCAGGCTCTACAACAACAAATAACGGAGTTGCTTTTGATAGTGACGCTACCCTAGTCCTTACAGGAGCGGGTACCAACTTTGGTGCCAATATAAGTAGTATTACGGCACCATTTACTGTAATAACGATTGGTAATAGTGATGCTACTATCAGAGGAACAGCTAATTCAGCGACAACATTAGACAATAACAATGGTATTTATTTCACTATTTAATCTATTTCTTTACAATTTATTCAAAAAGAGCAATATATTAAAGTTTGTATATTAAAAATTTTAAATTTTTGATTTTAGTTCTGCAAGTGAATAAAATACCGAATGTAAGGAGCCGGTTTGTGAAGCATATTTTTAAGTTGATAACATTAATCGTTGTTTTTTCATTTGTAACTATCCAAGCAAATCCTACAGATCCGAGTGTGATAGCAGGAGAAGCCGCATGTTTGCAATATGGGCATAATCTGCAAGTTACAACTTCTGATCAAGCCATTATACATTGGCAAGATTTCTCTATCGCAGCAAACGAGAGAACCGAATTTGTGCAGCCGAATGCTCATTCAGCCGTATTGAATCGTGTAACGGGTGATAACTTAAGTGAAATTCACGGCACCTTACAAGCCAATGGAAAAGTATATTTCATCAATCCAAATGGTGTTATCGTAGGTAGCAGTGGTATTGTTGATGTCTCATCTTTTATAGCTTCTACTTTGGATATTACTAACGAAGAATTTATGAATAGAGGGGAAATAAGTTTTAAAGGGCCCGGCAAAGCCTCCATTGTCAACTTAGGTGTGATCAATGCCCGGGATGGCGATGTTGTCATGATCGCTTTTAACGTACAAAATGATGGAGAGATCCATGCAGCTAACGGCTTATCGGGATTAGCAACAGGAAATAACATTTTACTAAAGCCTGCAGGTGAAGAACGGATATTCGTACATGTATCATTAGACGACGACGTTGAAAAAGCAGGAATAGGAATCGAAAACAACGGATGCATTGAATCTCTAAAAGCAGAGCTTAAAAGCGATGGTAATTTATATGCTATGGCCATCAATACAGAAGGTTATATTAATGCTACCGGTGTTGAGGAAAGAGATGGCGCTATTTACTTAGTAGCTAAAGGTGGCCTAGTAGATATTAACGGAAATCTAACAGCTAAGAATGCTGATACAGGTGGCACTATTCATATATTAGGTAATTTAATTGATGTATGGGATGAGACTTATATTGATGTATCAGGGGAAAATGGTGGTGGAGAAGTTCTTATCGGTGGTGATAAGCAATGGAAAAATCCTGATGTATACAGTTCACAACGAACCTTTTTAAGCGATGATGCGGTGATTGTAGCTGATGCAAAAAAAAAATGGAATGGGTGGAAAGGTCATATTATGGTCAGATGGAGATATGTACTGCAACGGAAGCATTTCAGCTAAAGGTGGATCACAAGGTGGTGATGGGGGTTTTATGGAAGTATCCGGTAAAGGAATGTATTGCTATTCGCCTAAAGCAATTTCGGCATTAGCTTCTAAAGGTAATAATGGTCACCTGTTACTAGACCCTACTGATATTACAATGAATATTACAGGCCCTACTACTGATGGATTTACTAATCCTTATGATGGTGGAACAAATGCTACGGCAACTCTGAAAATATCAGATGTTACTGATGCTCTTGTTAATGCTAATGTCACCATTATGACAAGTCCGGGAGGTGCTAATCCCGGAATCATAACGATTGCTAATGATATTACCTGGGGAACAACTAACACACTAAGTATTACTGCTGATCACCAAATTATTATGAATGCGGGTGTTACGATTAGGAATTTCAATGCTGATGGGGTAAATTTTGATGCTTTGATGATGACAACACTTGCAACAGCTCCGGCAGCAGGATCATTAGTTGGTTTTAGTATGTTAAATGGTCCTGCCTCATCGATTAGTACGATAGATGGAAACATCGCAATAACCGCGACTTCTCCCGGAAATTCCGGCACGGATAATTTATGGGATAGGGATGGTCGCCGGGTGTACAATAACTTCTACCGGATCCGGAAATATTGGCATAACCGGAACAGGAGGAACCGGGTCTACTGATAATTATGGCATTAGCATGACCGGTACCGGGACCTTGATAACAACTAATGGAACCGGAGATATTTCCTTAACCGGAACAGGTGGATTGAGTGCCGGAGCGGATAATTATGGCATTGCAATAAGTGCTGCAGCAAAGCTTACCACTATCTCAACCGGAACGATTACTGTGATGGCAACGGGAGCCGCTGCAGGTGGTAATAATGCTTCCGGTCTTAGTCTGACGGGCGCCGGTACAGAGATAACTTCATCGGACAGTGGAAATATTAGTGTTACCGGAACAGGAGGAAATGCAACTGCCGGTAACCAACATCGCGGAGTTGTCCTGTTATCGGGGGCCCAAATAAATTCAACAGGAACCGGTGCAGTTGCTGTAACGGGAAGTGGAGGAGCCGGAACTGTTGCTACTAATAGCTCTGCGGGTATTTACTTAGATGGTGCTAATACTCTAATCACTTCTGCTACCGGAAATTTGACTTTAACGGGTACTGCAGGAGGCGTAACGGTTGCAAGTAATATTAATCACGGTATTCATATGCTTGCCGGTGCAAAAGTTACCTCAACAGGAACAGGAGCTACAGCTGCTACTGTTGATATGACAGGAACCGGTGGTAGAGTAAATACAGTGGATAATCCTAACTTTGGTGTTAGGATAGACTCAACTGCCGGTGTTGAGTCTATGGACGGCAATGTAAGCATAACGGGTAATTTCACAGGAGCTACCGGTTTAGTTGACGGTAATGTAGGTCTTTTCCTGGCAGGAGCTTTAACTTCCATAGGCGATGCGTATTTTACGATAGATGGAACAGGCGGAAGTACAACCGGAGCCACAACTACAAGTGGTAACTGTGGTTTAATCCTTCAAGGCACTGTTACGACTCTAAATGGTGGGATGATTTTTACAGGACTGGCAGCAAATATAACGTCAACTTCGGGTGCCACAGATAACACGGGTATACTCATTGGAGGCGCAGCTGCTTCCACCTTCACATCGACAGGTACCGGTTCTTTTGCCTTTTCCGGAGTCGGGTCGACTAAAAGTGGAGCCGGAACACTTAGTAATAATAACCGGGGGATCGACATTGACAGTACCGGGGGTACTGTAAGCATCAATTCAACCGGTAATGTTTCATTTATCGGTATTGGTGGAGAAGGAACAGGAACTGAAAATAATGGTATATGTATTCAGAAAGTGACCAATCCCTTAACAATCGCTACTACGGGATCCGGGACTATGAGCATCATAGGGACGACTAAAACAACTAGTCCGAAGGTAAGAACTATTACAATTCTAAGTGATCCAACCACTTCAAATATTGTGATTTCAACAGTTAATGGTGATATGACGATAATGGGTACGAATACGAATGTCTCAGGATTGGATAGTAACATAGGGATAGCCCTTAGAAGTGACTCATTATTGAACAATGGCTTATTAACATCCGGAAGTGGGGATATCATTTTAAAAGGAACCGGAGGCCGTGGTACGGCATGGAACATAGGTGTTGCTCTTCTTAACTGGAGAATTACTACAACCGGATCCGGAGATATTCGAATAGAAAATGCTCAAGGCGGCAATGGTACTCTTGATAATAATTATGGTGTTTTTCTCGGACTCGAAGGGATTGTTCAGTCCACGGCCGGGTCATCGGGCAATATTATTATCACAGCTGACGGAGGAAGCGGAGGAACGAGTAGTAATGAGGGTATTAGCATACAAAATAGTTCACAAATTTTATCTGATGGATCGGGAAATATTTCTTTAACCGGGGTAGGCGGGAATGGAACGACGACAGGCAATACCGGAATAGGTTGTAGAGCGACTATTACTTCAAGTGGGTCAGGAAAAGTCACTTTAACAGGGACAGCCGGAATGGGCGGGACAGATGATAATAGCGGTATTGATATAATAGGAGGAACGGTTACATCAAACACCGGTAAGATGACCTTTACGGGGACGGGTAAAGGGTTAGAAAACGGTAATAGCGGAATAAAATTAAATGGTGGAGGGAAGATCCTAACCACAGGTAATGCCGAGGTCTCTTTAACAGGTACGGGGGGAGCTGTTTCTACTGAAACTAATAATACCGGAATTGAAATCTCCGGTGATGCTACTCTAACTCTTGCCGGATCGGGTATATTAGATATGACAGGAACCGGGGGGACAGGAACAAGCGTCAACAATGGTGTTCATATTGGTAGCACGACAACTCCGAATACTATCATAAGTACTGTCAATGGTAATGCTAGTATAAAAGGAACGGCTCAAGCTTCGACGATTCTGAATGATAACAATGGTATTCTTATCGATACAGGAGCTGTTGTAACAGCTACCGGAACAGGAAGTTTTACTTTTATAGGTCAAGGAGGAGGGGGAACCGATAGCAACTGTGGCTTTAGATTAAATACTGCTAATACGGCTATAACTCCAACAGGTGGAGGTAACCTTTCTATTACCGGAACAGGAGGCACTGTAACAGGCCACCAAAATATTGGTGTGTTGATTAGTACCAGTGCAACCCCTATTACATTAACGGGAACAGGCACTCTAATACTGAATGGCACAGGAGGATCGAGTGGTACGCTTAACAATATTGGTATGCAGGTTCACGTATCGGATATAACAACCGGAACGGGAACCGTTTCTGTTATTGGAACAGGCGGTGCAGGAAGTGTATCTGCTAACAACGGCATTTTTCTTTCAACCGGTGGCAGTTTTCACTCAACCGGTAGTAATTTTACTTTTAATGGAACGGCAGGGTCTTGGGGCAATAATAGCTATGGGATGCGCTTGACTCAGGCAAACAGTGATATTGTACCCGGTACCGGTAATGTAACGATAACAGCTACCGGTGGCACGGGAACCGGATTAACCCATAGTGGTTTTGCGATAGATAGTGGTGCAGCCATTACAATGGGTGCAACCGGGGTCTTATCGATCACCGGAACGGCAGTAGCCGGAACAGGATCAAGTGCCGGAATTGTTTTACAAGGACCTTCGACCCTTATCACAACCGGTGGAGATTTTACACTAATAGGCAAGGGCGCCGGAACTTCCGATCAAAACCATGGAATTATCTTGAATGCAGGAGCTGTTATAGCTAATGCGGGAACAGGAAATTATGTTTTAAACGGGACCGGATCAAATACTGCTGCAACAGGAGCCAGTCATGGTATCTTCATGATCGGAGGGACTATTAACACAACTACCGCTAATCTTTCCATGACGGGTGCTGCCGGAACCGGGACAGTCAGTACTGCGATTACGATAGAAAATACATCTGTTATATCAACTACGACGGGTGCCCTAACCTTGGTGAGTACCTCCGGTGTAATTGATCTTCAAGGGTCTACTTTTTCAACTACAACGGGTCCAATAGATATAACAGTTCCATTACCGTCAGATATCGCTTTAACAACACTTCCTACAACGGCTTCCGGAGATATGACCTTTCGAGGGAAGATCACTTTATTAGCCAATAGCACTTTAACAACTACCGGAGATATTACTTGTTTAAATGATATTTCAACTCATTCAGTTACCCCTGCTAAAACCCTTACATTGATAGCGGATAATATTACGGTTAAAGGGAATATAGATACTTCCGGAGTGGTAGCAGGTGATGACGGAAGAGCTGTTACTGTAACAGGCACCGGTACTATTTCTCTTGGAGGTATTTATACAAGTGGAGGAGTTGTTAGCGGCGGTAATGTTGGACCTAATGGAGGAGTTGTCAGTGTGACGACCAACGGTACTACCGGCACAGGAAATGTAACAGTGGGTGTTATTAACACTTCCGGAACCGGGGGCACGGCTACTAATGGAGATGCCGGCAATATAACGTTGCAGCCTGATTCCGGTACTCATTCAGCATTCGGTGTAACAGTACCGGATGGCTTTTTAAGTATTAATAGTATCACAGCAAGAGCGGGCGCCCTTAGCGGGGCTGCCGGCGCTGAAGGTACGGTGAATTTATCCAATACCGGTAGAACAGTTCCCATAGGGGTAGCTTCTATAAAATCCGGATCTGTTACTCTCAATGCAGGAACCGTTAATATGGGTGTTATGGAAGCCTATACGGTTTTTGGAACACTTAATTTTACGGCTATAGCCATAGCTCTTCTATCAGATATAGAGGCTTTAGATAATGTGACGATTACCTGTCCGGCTATATCGATACAAACGCGTTTAGCTGCTAACTTATTAGATTTTGCTAATAATATATATAACTCACCAAGTGTACATATATTAGCAAGAGCGTCGGTAAACTTCTCTTCAGCTCCAACAGATACTCTTGGGTTCGCCGGTTCAAATAATGGAGCAGTTTCTAAATATAATAGAGGATTTTTCCAACAACTATTAACGGGCGGCCCTACAGGCAGGTTAAATTTCGATACGACTTTTCAGTTAAACTCTAAAAAGATTGCAAAGAATGAAAGAACCGCTGCAAAAATCAGTTCAGAAGGTTTATTTGATTTAGATAGACGTACTTCAAAAATACAGGCTATGAGAGCAACGGTAGATCAGATTGTAAACCTACCGACTAAAAGAGTAACGCATGCTCAAGAAATTGAAAATTAAAAAATCAAAGTTCAACAAGCTCATCATAATGAGCTTGTTTCTTTTAACTTGAAGGAAAACAAATATGTCTATTTCAGGAAACCCGCCCCCAAGAGATCTCTCTTCATTTTCTCCTCCCCCTGAAGAGTCTGCTGATGAAAATAAGATAGGGCCTAAAAAATCATTCCCCCTGTTACAATGGCTAAACCCAAATAGCTTTAGCGGTTCTATAAAACCAATACTTCAATGCCGGTTCTTATGGACAAAGATCATTAAGGATGATAGAACAAGCAGCCCTCCTGCGCTAAAATCTTTTAGATGTAAACAAGAACCGGAAACAGTTTTTGGGATCACTATTGGAGTCGGAGGGATGCTTAGCCAAACAAACTTGACAGAACATAAGTTTACTCGGCAGCAAGCTGCAGTGAAGGGTTTAAAGGGCCGTGTTTCTTTAAAACTGCCCTCGAAATTGAGGAGCTTGGTTGTTGAGCTATCAAATAATTCACCCGGTAGATCTTTTCGAGCTTCTCAGCTTTAAGATCAAATAACAGCAGCCATATCTTTTATCTATTCGATTATCTACGGATCGAATAGATAAAATGATTCTTGACATTTTATTTTTAAAATAAAGTATCTGATTACTTTTATGATAATCAAGCGAGAAAACCCTTTGCTTTAGCATTGGGATGAGAGCATCTACTTGTTTTTTTGACTTGGTATATACTGCTCGCAGCTGAATCAGAGAATTCATCTTGAAGGACAATGAATATGATTAATAATAATTTTTTGAAAATTATCGTTAATTCTTTGACCTAATTGCTTTTTCATTTTTGGGATTTCTTCAAAAAAGAACGCTCGGATAGCGTCACTGAAATCAATACATTTCTCGTAGCACTTATTGTAAGTTTTTTTCTCCCTCATCACCTTCCGGAACCTCTCTATTGGATTCAAATTGGGTGAATATGGCGGCAAGTAATGGATTTTCATCTTTGATGTAATAAGAAATTCATTAATCTTTTTGTTTTTATTGGATCGGCCATTATCATAAATAATTTGAATGGATTCTGCACTATAGTACTTTAATTTTTATTTGATAATATGTTATCCTTCTTTTTTTATACAAACAATAAGGACAAAACAATGCCTAGAGCCTATTCAGTAGATCTTCGAGAGAAAGTATGACAACATATAGAAAAACATCATGATAAAAAAACAGCCGGCCATATTTTTCAAGTAGGTATCGCAACAATATATCGATGGATCTTGCAAAAAAAGCAAAAAGGACATTTAAAGCCAATCCGCAGAAAATATGCTTATAAGAAATTAGATGATGAGTTGTTATCTAAATATGTAGAAAAACATCCGGATTATTTTTTATCGGAAATTGCTGATTATTTTTCAGTCACTCCGCAAACGATTTTTTATGCCCTTAAAAGATTAAAAATTACACGAAAAAAAAAACTACTCGCTATAAGGAAAGAGATGAAAAGAAACGGGAAGCTTTTATGAAAGATTTAAAAAATATTCCCTTTGACAAGAGGATTTATCTCGATGAAACCGGGATTCATCAATTTTTATTTCGTGAGTCCGGAAGAAGCTTACGCGGCAAAAAAGTTTTTGGAGCGGTTTCAGGAAACCGCTTTATAAGGCAAAATATTATTTCAGCCCTATCTAAAGGGCAGTTTTTATCTCCAATGGGTTTTGAAGGTACTTGTAATACCGGGTTATTCAATATTTGGCTTAAGGAAGTTTTGACTCCTCAGCTTACACCCGGTAGTGTTCTTATTCTTGACAATGCCGGTTTTCACAAGTCAGCGGAAAGCAGGAAAACAGTAGAATCTGCCGGTTGTAAGCTTATGTTTCTTCCTCCCTATTCTCCGGACTTAAATCCTATAGAAAAATATTGGGCTAATATGAAAAATAAAGTTAGAGAGATATTACGAAAAGTTACGAATTTTAAATTCGCCATTGATCAAGCAATCTTATCAATGTAAAATTAAACGACTATAGATGACTTTTCCAAATCTTTTAGAAAGTTTATTATATTATCGGCATTTATCGTATCGTATTCTTGTGCAAAGACTTCCGGCTTAGCAAGCGATAAAGCTTCTACAAAATGCATTCTAAATTGTTTGTTCGTAGTCGGGAGCGTTTGTATCTCTCCCTTCTTTATCCGGCCGGATACGGCTTGAGACCGGAATTCAGGATGCACAGCATCCAAAAAATAAATCTTCTCGCCTTTTCCTAATGCAGCTTTCAAGCTCATGTATGACTCTATAAAATCTTGTTGCCTTTGTGGGTCTAACACGTTCCCGGAACTTTCAATGGCTCTTTGTAGGTAAACGCATGATCTTTGTGAGCCAAGAGGTTATTCCGGATACTGAATAGATGATGTTATATCGTTCTTTGATGTACTTACAGATTTGTTTTGCATGAAAATAGGTGAATATTTGAAGGTGTTCCAATAACTCTTGCGTCCGCATTTTATTTAGTTTACCGGCGCGTGATTCGTTTTTGTCAACGCTTCGTATTCCGTCAAATATCGATATACGCTTGCTATAGCTATTCGATGAGCTTGAGCGATTCTCAAGGTTAGATTTTTCTTTTGGTGAAAGGTGCATTTATGATGTAGATCAAAATTTAAAGAAGTAAGGTTACTCAAGCACTAACTAATTTTTCAACAAAATTTCTCTTATTCAGCTACGAGCAGTATATACCTTCTGTACTTGGTACACCGGATAACATGATAGATAAGCTTAAAATCACCTAAAAATAAACAACTAAAGCCTGATCCTGTTCTCTAGATTTCTCAATTCTAAAAACTACTTAGATCGAAACAGATCCATAATTAAAAGAAAAATTATTCAGAAATTCGGCTCATATTATGCACCTTACAATAGGTTTCTCTAACAAGAAATCCAATACATAAAGAAAGAATTAAACATACGGGAAAGGCTGTTAAAGCAATGATATAATCCCTATCAGAAAAGGAATGCATTTTCCCTGATACATATTCGGTACCAAAGATTTTTAAAAGCCATCCAATCAGTGGTTGTAAAATAGGTGCTCCTATAGAGATGGATAAAAGATTAGTGATGCCCATAGCCATTCCTTTTACTTTTTTAGGCAATATCTCGGATACAATGGCAAAGGGTAAGGCATAAACACCTGTAGAAAATCCTAAAATAAATAATAACAAGGCCATTAGCCATAAAGGAGTATGAATATAGATAACTAAACACATAAAAATGATGGTGATGATATTTCCTATTAGCATGAGTTTGCGTCTTCGTTTCAGATACTCTGAATAGTAACCGATGAGAGGAGCTCCAATACAGGCTCCAATAAAGAGTAGGGCTGTTGTATTGGCAGCCGTGTTTAGAACAATTGAATAACGCTGCATTAAAAAAGGAATACACCAAAGAGCTGCAAAGGCAGGAACGATGGAAAAGACTAAGCCGGAAAAAAGACCATTAATCCAAATTTGTGGAATTCTAAGGATATGAACAAAATTCTGAATGCTTTGACGGAAAGACATGCTGAAATGCATGCGCTTACTTTCATCAGGAGTACCGGGAGGCCAATCTTTTACTACCAAAAAGACTAATGTGCTTAAAACAAGTCCAAAAGTAGCACAAATATAGATGGTTTCTCGCCATCCCCACCAACCTACTGTATGAGCTAAGGTTATCTGACCAATTCCACCTCCAAAAAGTGCTAAGGTTTCTGTCAAACCGACTAATAACACAAAACGGTGAGGAGGAAACCATCTGGATGCTAAACATAAAGTCGTTAAGATACCGGGTGCACTCATTAATCCCATAATCAGACGTCCTAACTGGGCTTGCAATAAGGTTTGAGACAGGCCAAAGAAGATACAACCTAAAGAACACATGATAATGCCAATGATGAGAATCCGCTTAGGACCGAAACGATCAATGAGCATCCCTGTTGGAATTTGCATAACCAAATACGTATAGAAAAAAGTCGATGTTAGAAATCCGACTTGAACAATATCGATAGAAAAGGCTTCCATTAGTCCTGAAATCATGACACTAGGGGAGCCTTGAAGAAGAAATTGATATGACCCAAAAGTAGCGGATAAAAACCACACCATCCAGGGCCTAAAGCTAGCTAGATTCTTTTCTTTATTCATTTTAGACGTACAATTGCGATGGTTGGTGTTTATATATTAACTAGGTGTATTTTGGGCTGTAAATTTCTCTGTTAACTAACATCCGAAGTTTAAAATAAGACAATGATTTTTCATAGCGATATTTCTCTGAAATTTCAACTTCTTTTTTTAAGGATGTAAATTCTTTATAATCTTTAATTTATAATTATTGTAAATAAATGAGAGGTTTCAAAAAAAGCCCATTTGGATTATTACCGAATTTAAGGATGATGAATTTAAGAACGAGTTGATTATGAAATATTTAATTCCTTTTATATTAGCCTCTCTTTTAGTGAATCACGTGCTGATTTCAAAAGAGATAAACTTAGCTAAATGCAAAGATCTGTTTATAGCAGGTCCTGATAATCCGGAATTAAAAAAGATCTATAAAGTAAGAACTACTTATTCCGGTCATGAAAAGTGTCCCGCTTCATCAGCCGGTATTCCTTGTTTAAAATCTCTAGTAGAGATTAAACAGCAGCCCCGCCTGTCTCGAGTAATGGAAAAGTATTATAAGCAAGAGAGTATCATTCAAAGTGAGGAGGGGTCAAGCGCCGTTCCAAAAGCTGTTAATAGTGGGTCGATTGATGTTTTTCAATTTCCATTCTCTTGCGATCCAAATGATCCGAATAGTTGTAGTAGTTGTCAAAAATAGAAATCAATAAAGGTGTGAAAATTATTTCTTTTTAAAAAACGGCAAAATAACTTGGATTAACCATTGGTCTGCAGCTTTACGAATAGCTATAGAATAAGTGGGATAAGGAGAGATTAGATGAGCTAATTTTCTTAAAGAGATATTGAATTTCATGGCGAGAGATAGCTCACTTAGCATTTCTCCTGCATCGGGCCCGGCAATAGTTGCTCCTAGAATGTGGCTGCTCCATTTTGTAGTGACTATTTTAATGAATCCTTCCCTTCTGTTCTCTATAATAACTCTATCTACTTCTGTAAAAGGCAGGGTATAGATTTTAAGTTTCTCTTTCTTAAATTCTTTTAAAGCATCTTCCTCCGGAAGACTTATGTCGGCAATTTCAGGATCTGTAAGGGTCTGTTCAGCGCAAATTTGTTTATTTGTCTTCTGATCTTTGATAGTTAAAGTTACACTCGATATTTCTTTGGTAATTTCTTCTTTTTTTAAGGTATCAGATATGAGCTTTTGAGCTTCGGGCTCTTCCCTTGTAGGTAAGTGATCATGATACTTACCTTTGATCCTAGACGAGAAAAGGCTTACGCTAGTTCACTGCCCATAGGGCCTCCTTCTAAAACAAGGAGTGAAGAAGCAATTTTTTTAGATTAAAGATGGTTTTATTCGTTAAGTAGAGGGTATTTGCTATTCCCGGGATCGAAAGAATAAAGGGCGTTGATCCACAAATCATAGCAAAGTTTTTGCTTTTTACGATTTTTAAATTTCCATCGATTCACCGGACATTGATAGTATAAGAATCTATCAATGAAGCTGTATAGTATTTTAATTTTTATTTGATAATATGTTATCCTTCTTTTTTTATACAAACAGTAAGGACAAAACAATGCCTAGAGCCTATTCAGTAGATCTTCGAGAGAAAGTATGACAACATATAGAAAAACATCATGATAAAAAAACAGCCGGCCATATTTTTCAAGTAGGTATCGCAACAATATATCGATGGATCTTGCAAAAAAAGCAAAAAGGACATTTAAAGCCAATCCGCAGAAAATATGCTTATAAGAAATTAGATGATGAGTTGTTATCTAAATATGTAGAAAAACATCCGGATTATTTTTTATCGGAAATTGCTGATTATTTTTCAGTCACTCCGCAAACGATTTTTTATGCCCTTAAAAGATTAAAAATTACACGAAAAAAAAAACTACTCGCTATAAGGAAAGAGATGAAAAGAAACGGGAAGCTTTTATGAAAGATTTAAAAAATATTCCCTTTGACAAGAGAATTTATCTCGATGAAACCGGGATTCATCAATTTTTATTTCGTGAGTCCGGAAGAAGCTTACGCGGCAAAAAAGTTTTTGGAGCGGTTTCAGGAAACCGCTTTATAAGGCAAAATATTATTTCAGCCCTATCTAAAGGGCAGTTTTTATCTCCAATGTGTTTTGAAGGTACTTGTAATACCGGGTTATTCAATATTTGGCTTAAGGAAGTTTTGACTCCTCAGCTTACACCCGGTAGTGTTCTTATTCTTGACAATGCCGGTTTTCACAAGTCAGCGGAAAGCAGGAAAACAGTAGAATCTGCCGGTTGTAAGCTTATGTTTCTTCCTCCATATTCTCCGGACTTAAATCCTATAGAAAAATATTGGGCTAATATGAAAAATAAAGTTAGAGAGATATTACGAAAAGTTACGAATTTTAAATTCGCCATTGATCAAGCAATCTTATCAATATAAAATTAAATGACTATACCATCTGTCTGTTGCTTGATCACAATTGAATTCAGAGCCGGAGAAGTTAACGCCAAAAAATGATGAGCAATTTTCGAGCCGGCAATTAGGAAGTTACTTGGGATACAGCCGAAGTTAGTGCAGTCACCACCAAAATTGTCTGCTTCAACTAACAGAATATTTTTTCCGGCTTTAGCATAACCAATAACTAAAACCAACCCACTAGCTCCTGCTCCATTGCATTTAGCCCTTGAAGTAATATCACATCAAGCTCTTTTCAATAGCGTTAAAGAAGAGAGGTGTCAAGATTTACTTCAAAGAGCAATATATTTGATGATGTAAAAAATAATGATGGTTAAACCGGCTCCTGCCGGAATTGTTATGACCCATGCCACGCCGATATCTCTTAAAACCCGTAAATTTAAAGCGCTAATACCACGGGCTAAACCAACCCCTAAAACGGCGCCGACTAAAGTGTGAGTGGTCGAAATGGGCAGGCCTATTTTGGAGGCGGCTACTATCGTAATGGCCGCAGCTAATTCAGCAGCAAAACCCCGAGTAGGGGTTAAATCTGTTATTTTTTTACCTATCGTTTCAATAACTCGCCAACCCCAGGTAGCCAATCCGATCACTATTCCAATACCTCCAATGGCCAGCATCCACATTGGGATTGTTGACTGCATGGTTACAACACCGGATTTTAATATAGAAAAAATAGCAGCTAAAGGTCCGATAGAGTTTGCAACATCATTAGCTCCATGAGCAAAGGCAACAAAACAAGCACTTAAGATCTGAAGTCCTGCAAATATTTTTTCGACCTTAAGCGTATCAGCGTTTGTAATATGATGTTGCACGGTTTTTTGAGTATTATGTGAAACTTGCTCCAGATCACCTAAGATGTGTCCAACTTGTTTTTGTAAAGGCCCTTTAGCCATAGATCGGGTTCGTCTTAAATGTTTTAATGATTTATTTAAACTAGTCAAAACCTGAAAATCATAGGCTTCTTCTTTAGCTTCTTCTTTATCGGAATGAATTTTTAAAATAAAAAAAAGACTGATTAGCCCAAAAAAAATACCAACAATACACGCAATTCCTAAGGAAGGAAAGAAAGGAAGATCAAGATGTAAATGTTTCAAGCCACCATAAATCATAGAAAGCGATAAAATAGTAAAAACAATGGCGACTAAAAAGGGTGCAATGCGTTTAGTTGCTTTAACCGGGGTAGAAGAATAAAATATTTTTCTTTGAATAAAGGTAAATAAGACATAGGCAATAGTGGCTCCCATTAAAGGAGAGATGATCCAACTTGCCCCTATTGAAAGAGTTTCTGACCATTTTATGGAGTGAATCCCTCCATAAACTAATCCAAAACCTAAAAGAGCGCCTACAATAGAATGTGTCGTTGATACGGGCCATCCGTAATAAGTAGCTAATTGTAGCCAAATACCTGTAGCTAAAAGCGCAGATAACATCCCATACACAAGAATTAAGGGATGATCTATAAAAAGCTCAGTATTAATGATACCTTTTTGAATGGTTTCGGAGACATCGCCACCTACGAAAAAAGCACCTAAAAATTCTAAGATAGAGGCAAAAATAACAGCTCGCTTCAGCGTTAATGCCCCGGATCCAACAGAAGTGCCCATAGCATTGGCTACATCATTGGCTCCTATATTCCAGGTCATATAAAAACCAAAAGCAAGAGCAAGAATGAGAAGTATGGTCGCTTGATCCATTTAGGTTGTTACCTACTTTGTTTCAATCGTCATTCGTATACAATTAGCCAATTTCTCGGATAAATCCGATATATTACCAACCCCTTCTAAAATACGCATCCAAATGTGAAAAACAGTGTAAGGGATTTCGTTCTCTAAATTAAGTAATACTTTTAATAAATTTCGCTGAATAAGATCAGCTTCATGTTCTTTAAAGGCAACATCGTCAACCATTCCTTTAACGGACTCCGCTTCTAGGCCACCGAAAGAAGACTGCAGGAGTTCATGTAACTCATAGATAATCTGTTTAGCAATTCTAAAGGACTGCAAATTCTTTTCTAGAAAGGCTTTAAAATCAGATCTGATCGCTTCAGGAAAAGGAATGGGTCGTAGTGCGAGCAGTATTCCGATATCTTCAGCCTGATCGGCAAGACTATCTTGCAAAGATAAAATATATAACAGGTTTTCTCGATCCATTGGGAGAAAAAGACTCTTTGGAAGATGATTGCGGATATCATTCTTCGTCAGGTCGGCTTGATGCTCTAAGCTTGAGATAGTTTTAGCAATATCTTGAATAGCTTGCGGATCGGACTTGTCAAACGCTTCAAAGATGTCGATGAGTTTTTCAACACAATCAGCCACTTTCTCCATATGGGTTTGTATGGGTGCAAATGGGGACTTTCCGAATAGAGTAGAGATTGCTCTCATGTGTTTATCCTTAGATAGAAAATTTCTGTAAGTTAAAACGAATAAAAAGGTTATTCAATACTCTTTTTAATTGAAACATTTTAAAGAGTAAAGATGAAAAAAGACAACTCTATCTTGATCCAAAAAGGATATAATAAAGTTTTTAGAATATAGATTTCTTTCTATTTATAACAATTAAGCGAGAAAACCTTTTGCTTTGGCATTGGGATGAAAGCGTCTATTTGTTTTTTTGCTTTTGGATATACTTCCTAATTGTATATTTATTTAGTTTTCCCGCACTATTAACATAATACGATTTTGTCCATAATGTAAGCAATCGAGATTTTAAATTTGAGAATTTTTGCCTTAACAAGTGATTATCGGATCCTTTAAGTTGACCAATTATAAACTGTTGACATTAAATGGATTGAGTTTTGATAAACATATGTACACGGTCAGGCATAATATCAAATGCTTTAATCGCTATAGAGAGTTGATTGACTTTTCTGTCTAATAACTCTCTTATTTTTTTCTCAATCTTTCCATCGAGAACTTTTTTTCTATACTTAGTACACCAAAATAATATGATAATTAAGATTAAAAATAACCGTATTTGAAGTTTGCCGTCTTTCCATGTGGACAATATAATAGTAGTTTAAATTATAAATTTCAATAAAAACTCGGTCATCACTCATTCGATAGAATACAAATTGTACGGTCAATTCTATCGACTTAGTAATAAAAATTATAATGTAAACTACGATACATCGAAATTGAAGTATTGTCATTAAAATTGAAAAATTATTGATTAAGTGCTGTTTTATAGGCCAAAATAGTCCTATTAATAGTCTTGTCCCAAGAGAATTGTTTAGATCTCAATAAGCCTTTTTTACTAAGAGATTCTTGTAGCCGGTTTGATTGATAAAGAGATAACATGTTTTCTACAATTACCTCTTGATTTTCAGGATGAACTAAAAGACCCGCATTACCGACGACTTCAGGAATTGAAGAGGTATTACTAACAATCAAAGGTGTTCCGCATGACATGGCTTCAAGGAGAGGTAGGCCAAAACCTTCATAATGAGACAAAAATAAAAATCCTATAGCATGGCTATAAAAAGAGGCTAAATCATGATCCTCTACGAAGGGGAGATGAATACATCGATTGCTAAGTCCTTGTTTGTTGATCACTTCTTGGTATGTTCTGGCAATTTCAGGAGTTGACCTGGTATAAGGCCCTAATAATAGAAGATTTAAATCCTTTATATGATGATCTTGTATCAATTTAGCAAAGCTTTTAATCATCATAGAAACATTTTTTCGTGATTCTAATCGTCCGATATGAAGAAAGTACGGTGTGTCTATAAGGGCGTATTTTTTCCTTATTTTCTTAAATATATCACTATTATGACAGGGATAAAAAAGAGAGGGGTCAGCAGCTTCTTGTGTAACAAAGATCTTGTTGGGATCGACTAATAAATGAGTGATAAGATCTGATTTGGTTTGTTCAGAAGGACAACAAATCCAACTATTTTTATCGATGCTTGCGTAGGTTTTCATCACATTTTTTAAAAAAGGCAAACTAACATATTGAGGATAGATAATCGGAATAAGGTCATGAATTGTGATAAAAGAGATGATTTTTTTATTCTTTTTAATAAGGTAAGGTATAGGGATGTCATGAGAAGGGGTATGGTAGATATCGGTTTCTAAGAAATTTTTTTCATTCAGGTATTTAGGTAAGGGTAAATGATTCGAATCATAAGGCATTCGAGTATGGAGATATTCTTGGCATTTTTTCAGATAAGAATGTTCTCGACTGACGTATAAGGAGAGATGGCATTCATTAGATTGATGTAAGTATTGGACTATATGATGAGTATATCGACAAATACCACCCCTAGTTGAAGGAACCTGAATAGTATAGCCGAGATTAGAAATGTCTAAAGCAAGGCGTACTTTATTTTGGAGGAGAATCGTGATATTGTCCCGGTTTATTATGATGATGCGATTGAAGGCAAGATCGTGACCCGCTTCCTGCAGGGATGCCCATTAAAAAAGCCAGCATGATGTAAGGAATGAAAAAGGATAAAACAATCGCAATGATTCCAATAATAGATTGTGTCACAATGTCTTGCTTTTTGATAAAACCACCGGTTTTATGAAGAGCGGAATCAATATTGTCATAAAGAAAGAAAGCAGCAAGAAAACCGATTCCTGTCAAACCAAGGCTGAAGCCGGGGTAATTCACCATACCAACAATAACTGAGATAATGATCGTAATGACATAAAAGACCTCAATATAATACTTATTCAGTATTTTTTTTGTGTCTTTGATTTTTGGATGCTTTTTTAATGTATCAAATTTGGACTCAGGGGTTTCATTATGTTGTCCTCCCTGTTCTTGTTGTCCTCCCTCACGCCTAGATCGATTCTGTTTATTCGGGTCTTCGGGACTATGCGGTGTTGGTACATCCCCTTCAGCCATGTCTACCTCCAATGTTAAAGGGTCATTATATTTAAGATATAGTATAAAAACTAATTTAAGTGCAAATAGTCAAAGATAAATCATTAAAGTTTTGCAATATTTGCCTTAAACTTCTATAAATTAATAGGATTTTGTTGTTTCGAGATTAAAATGTGGGCCTTAGCAAATCGAATTTTACTTCTTTTTACTTCTATTCTGATATTTTTGGGCCTATTCATTATGGCCTTTCCTTCAACAGCCAAAAATTTCCGAAATGTAGATCAAAGTGAAAAAAATATTCTCCCCTTGTTTCATTTACGAGGAACGCAAGAATGTTCACTTTCAGATAAGGGAATTTTAAGTCTCAAGAATCAGGAAGTTGAGATATATCATCCGGATTTAAGTGATCAGTTCATCTTTTTCGGTCAAAACACGAGGCCGGATGCGGACTTCTCTCCTTTTTTTATTTTAGAAAAGCCCATATCTCAAGAGAAGGTCTTATTTCCTAATTCCATGTATTATATTAGAGATAATAAAGGACACCCTTCCAATTATTCCATTTTTAGTCCCGAGACTCAACCGACTCCTTTATGGCTGGAATGTTCAGGAACAGAAGATCTTTTAACAGTATCTCTTTTCTATGGGTCTTTGGAGAACCAGAGGGTTTTGCTTAAAAGCTATTTTTTCCCTAAACAAGAATATTCAGGACAAGATGATATTATCAAAATAGGTTCGTTTTTTATTGATCCTCATATTCTTATGAGACAACGAGCTTGTTGGGTCGGTCCCGATCTCTTTCTTACACACTATGGTGGTATTGAATATCTCAATCAAACAGAAAAGCATCGAATTGATTTTCAAAATGAGGAGAATCATTACTCGTGTTTTGTAGGAGAAGGAGACGTTTTAAGCTGGGAGGAGGACCATTGGGAACTCTTAGCAGCAGAAGAAAAAGCTCAAAAGCATATTCTTATGAGGATTGAGAAAATTGAAAATCGGTTAATGCATTTGAAGCTCTGGTCTAGTGAAGGAAAGAAAAAAGTTCTATGTATTTTAAGTCGATTCAACGTCCATGAAATCCCAAAAGAATTACAGCCGTTAAAATATATAGGGGCAAGGACTCATAGAAAATGGTTGTTTGAGAGTAACCATAAACGCATTTGTTTAGGAGCGGGTGATTGGCTACTGCATTCTAAAGAATTTGGATGGGTCAAACTCAATACCCCACAAGATATTGAGGCTTATCTCAAACAAGAGATTAAAGGGGAATTATTTATCGTAAAAAAGTTGATGCTAAAAGAAGGACAAAAAATATTAAGTGGCAACTTATTTAATATATCCCGAACGGATTTTAAAGAAATCGATGTAATCGTTGAAGATACAAAGCAAAAAAATCAAAAGCTAAGCAGTCGGTATAAAAGCTTCTTTGCAAACACAGCAGCCCCAAAAAATCCTACAACTCTTATTTGCACTCAAAAATAAAGTAAAAAAATCGATATTATTGATTAAGGTAATATTTGTATTGTATGAAGAATTGTGCTATACGTGACGTATACAATCATACGTTGAGTTTCAGGAAAAGATATCGTGAATTCTTATAGTTTATTTGCCTTTTTTTGCTTCTTTTTCGTTAGTGTTTTTCTGGGTGCGCAGTCAATTTCTGAAAAAAAAAATCAATTAATGCCAATCGAAAGCCCTTCTGTGCAAGATTTTGATTATGCAATGGCAATGGTTGATAAGGATTTAAAGTCTTTAAAAGATGAATTAAGATCTCTTTTTAGACAAGTAAGTGATCTTAATGAACAAGGTGCTTTAGAAAGTCAATATTCTGAATTATTACAAGAAATCCAACAAAAGCGGGCGGAACTAAGGAATAAGGAGACTGCCTTAAGAGAGGATATGTCTGCTTGGATAGATGATGAGAGTTATGCTCTTATGCATGCTCCGGGAGCGACAGTAGAAGAACTCGTCATTGATTATGGAGCACAAGATTTTTTATATTTAATTCCACAAGGTCTGGCTGAAAAAAAATTTAGTATTTGTTCGGCTTTGCCGATACCTAAATCATCTTGGAATGAAATGCTAGAGCTTATTCTGGCTCAAAATGGTATTGGTATAAAACAGTTGAATCCGTATATGAAATCACTATATCTGAATAAAGAGGAGTCACATGCTTCTTTAGAATATATTTGTAATCGAGTTGAGGATTTAGACCTTATTCCTCCTTATCAACGTGCTTGTTTTATTCTTTCTTTAGAAGGTTCAGATAGACAAAGGGGGTATTTTTTCTTAAATAAATTTATGGATCCTCATACGACATTTCTACAGGCTATCGGTAATGAAATAGTCATCGTCTCATCTGTAGAACATATTAAGGATTTACTCAAATTATATGATTTTGTGCAGTCTAATCCCAAAGCTAAAGAATATAAAATCGTTCCTCTTAAGAAAATTGAACCTAAAGAGATGCAAGAAATTTTAGAAGCGTTTTTCTTTGAACGTTCTGAAAAAATTGAGGATAAGACACAACCGGAGCCTTATACTCCTCTTGTGATTCTTCCTTTAGGATGTTCTTTAAACAGTCTTTTTCTTCTTGGTTCCGGAGGCGACTTAGATAGAGCGGAAGAGATTGTTTTAGATATAGAAAATCATATAGCTAACCCTAAAGAGATGACCGTGAACCGGTATATGTGTAGGTATTCAGAAGCAGAAGATTTGGCTAGAATTTTAGATCAGGTTTATCGTGTTTTACTCGATATTTCGAGGGGACAAACAAACAATAAACCAACTGACACACAGACATCTAACAAGGCATGTGAGACTCGAAATCTTTACAAGATTCCACCTATTTGTGATGTTCCTGCTTTAGTCGTGAATCCGAAACCCGTAGAACCGCCGAAAAACCCTTCTTATAATACCTCTTACGAAGCTTCAGGAAATTTCATTGTCGATCCTAAAACGGGAATGATCATTATGGTAGTAGAACAACATACTCTTGGAAAATTGAAAGACCTTATAAAAAAATTAGATATACCTAAGCAGATGATTCATTTGGAGGTGCTTTTATTTGAAAAGAAAGTAACGGATCAAAGTCAATTTGGTTTGAATATTCTTCAATTAGGCGATGCGGCTAAAAACAAACATCTTTTAGGTTTAAAATGGAGTGTAGATCCATTTGAGACAGCGACGAAAGGAATATTAGACTTTTTTTTCAGTAGAAAAAAGACAGCTTCGGGTATTCCCGCTTATGACTTTGCTTATAGCTTTTTGATTTCACAAGAAGATGTGCAAATTCATTCCAGTCCTACGGTTACAACTGTTAACCAGACCCCTGCTGTTATCGAACTTGTAGAAGAGCAGTCTCTTGATATGGGTACTGTAGAAGATCCTAAAACGAGTACTATCAGTAAGACATTTGTGCGTGCTCAATATGGTATTTTTATTCAAATTACTCCTACTATCAATATTGGGAGTGAGGATAATCAATTTCAATCTTATGTGACACTTGAGACAGATATTACTTTTGATACAACTTCTTCAGTTAAGCAAAAGGATCGTCCTGATGTATCTCGAAGACATATTCAAAATCAGGTATGCATACCGGATGGGCAAACCGTTATTTTAGGTGGATTAAGGCGAAAAACTACCGAAGACGGGTATGATAAAATTCCATTTTTAGGGGATATTCCGGGATTAGGTAAATTATTTAGTTTTTCATCACAAGTTGATAAAACAACCGAGATGTTTGTCTTTATTACACCTAAAATTATATCCGATCCGATAACAGAATATGAGAAAATCAGGAAAGAAGAATTGAATAAGCGTCCCGGGGATATTCCTGAATTTCTGAAGAGTTTAAGCGAAGCTTTTGAGTTACAGCAGTTTAAACAAATGAATCATGGTTTACAATCTCTTTTTGCGAACAGGAGTTGAATAAACAATGAATGATACTCCCACTTTAGCTAACATAGGGGGAGGAAACTACCCTTTAGCTTTGAAATATTTAGATAAAGATCTATTGCAAGATATGAATGCTTTAGCGAAATATTTTGGAATAGCTGTTCTAAATGATTTAAATTCTTTTCTCTTCGTTAAAGAATTGGGCGTGAAAATGCCTTACCCTTTTGTAAAAAAACATTGTCTTATTCCACTAGTAGATAAAGATGGAAAACTTATCATCGCCATATCACATCCCCTTAATTTGGATGCCATTGAAGAAGTACGGCAATTACTCGATCGATCGGTTGAGGTGATGTATTGTCCTAGTGATATAATCATTACTGCTATTGATAAAAATTATCATCAAGAAGAAGGAGCTACTTCTCGATTGATACAGGATTTATCTCAAGCAGTAAAATCTAATACTTCAGAAGACGTTGAGTCATTGGATCTACTAGATGATAGAGAAAAAACCCCTATTGTAAAGCTCTTAAATTTTCTTATTCAAGAAGCCGTATGTCAAGGTGCTTCCGATATTCATTTTGAACCTTATGAGGATCGCTTACGTGTCCGTTACCGTATCGATGGAGTTTTACAAAATCGTCACGCTCCTCCTCCTGAATATCGCCTTCCATTACTTACTCGCATCAAGGTGATGGCAAAATTAGATATAGCAGAACATCGATTACCTCAAGATGGCCGTATTAAATTAAAATTGGGCGGTAAAGAAATCGATTTTAGAATTAGTACTATTCCTATATCTGAATCAGAACGCATCGTTATGCGTATACTGGATAGAAAAAATATTACTTTAGGATTGAATACAATAGGAATGGGTAAAAAACTCCTTTGCAATTTTAGGGATCTTATTCGTAGGCCTGAAGGAATTGTTTTGGTCACCGGCCCTACGGGGAGCGGAAAGACAACAACTCTCTATAGCGCTATTTCAGAAATTTACAGTGAGTCTTTAAATATTATGACGATAGAAGATCCTGTAGAATATAAATTACCCGGTATTGCTCAAATGGGAGTGCATGCCAAAATCAACTTGGATTTTTCTCGTGGCTTAAGACATATTCTTAGGCAAGACCCTGATGTCATTATGATTGGTGAAATACGAGATTTAGAAACAGCAGAAATTGCGATCCAAGCGTCTTTAACCGGTCATCTTGTTGTAAGTACACTACATACTAATGATGCTCCCTCTGCTATTACCAGATTGGTAGATATGGGTATTGAGCCCTATTTACTTTCTTCTTCAGTCATAGGTGTATTAGCTCAGAGGCTGGTAAGAAAAATTTGCTTGCACTGTAAAGTTTCATATGAACCTTCTTCTGAAGAATGTTCGGAAGTTCGTATATTAAAAGGTACTAAAGCGATAATGTTTGCTAAAGGTTTGGGATGCGAACATTGTTTTGGTACCGGTTACAAGGATCGTCATGGCGTGTACGAACTTATGGTGATTAGCTCATCTTTAAAAAGGCAGATGATGAAAACTTTAGATCACACTAAACTTAAAAAACTGGCTTTAAAAGAAGGCATGTTCAGTTTACATACTCATGGTAGTGAATTAGTTTTAGCAGGTATTACAACAGTAACAGAACTTCTTAGAGTAACAAAAGAAACGGAAGAAGAAGGGTAATTTATATGCCGTTATATTATTACCGAGCTATAAACAAAAATTCAAAATCTCATAAAGGTTTTATAGATGCTCATTCTGAAGAAGAGGCGAGGGAAAAATTAAGAGCTTTTGGAGTAATGGTTACTGAGATTCGATCAAAAGCATATTTTGGTCTAAACCATAAGGTTTCAAAAGAAGCGGTACTACTTTTTACGATTCAACTCTCTCAGCTCTTACATGCCGGCCTTCCTCTTTATGAGAGTTTACTGACATTAGAAGAACAACATCGAGGTGAAAAATTACAGCATATCCTGTTGCGGATATGTGATAAAATTAAAGCCGGATCTTCATTATCGGAAGCCTTCAATTTATTTCCTGAAAGTTTTAATATGCTTTATCGTTCTATGATTGCTGCAGGGGAACAAGCCGGGGCTCTAGAAGCTGTTTTAGATAAGCTGGCAGTACTTTATAGTCGGCAGTTAAAGATACGTAAACAGCTTATGGGTGCACTTTTGTATCCCATGATTTTAGGTGCTTTTTGCCTTTTGTTAATCATCTTACTTGTTACGTTTATTGTTCCATCTTTAGAAATGTTTTTTGAAGGGAGGCAATTAAAACCTTTTACGCAGGTCGTGTTGGTAATCAGTTACTTTCTTAGGCAATTTTGGTGGATTTATATGCCTATTTTGGTTGCTTTGATCGGGTTTTTAGCCATTAAATTGAGAACGAGAAAAGGAAAAGCCTTTATCGAAAGTCAATTGATACGCCTTCCCATCTTAGGACGGCTTATTATAGAGATATCAATTTCGCGTTTTGTTCACACTTTGGGCACGCTCTTAGATGGTGGAGTTAATTTAGTAGAAGGTTTAGAATTATCCAAAGGAACGATATTGAGTACGGCTTTAGAGGAGGTGGTTTCAAGGGCTAGGGAAAAGATTATGCAAGGAAGTTCTTTAAGTGTTGAATTGGCAAAATCTGTTTTGCTTCCACCGATAGTTATTCGAATGCTTTCTATAGGTGAAGAAAGTGGTAGTATGTCACATACATTGGAAAAATTATCTGATATTTACGAGTCAAAAGTAGAAAAAACTTTAACTAGGCTTACCACATTAGCTTCACCCATTATGTTACTAATTATGGGTATAGTAATTGGCTCGATTATGTTAGCTGTCCTATTACCCCTTACAGATGTAAGTTCATTTACAGATTAAATATGGAGATTCCTAAGTATGAAAATGAAAAAGAGATATGCTATTACTCTTATTGAAATCATGATTGTTATTGTCTTAATTGGAATTATCAGTAGTGCATTAGCTTTTAATTTCAAAGGGATGCTTGATAAAGGTAAATACGAAAAGACGAGATATCAAAAAGAAAAAATAGAAGAGATACTATATTTAGAACTCTTAAGTGGAAATTACTCAGCTAAAGAAGTAGAACAACATTGGAGGGAAATTGTTAAAAGAAGTCCTCTTATAAAAATAGAGAAAAATAAAGATGTTTTGGATGGTTGGGGTAAAGAATATATGGTTCAAATTTCTGATGATGGTGAAATAGAAGTTTCTTCTTCCGGCTGGGATAGTCATGAAGAAAAACATGGAATCTGATGATCAAATTTAAATATCATGCATTTTCGCTTATAGAGATTCTTTTATGCATGACAATTCTGGCGCTTTTAGCAGGGACGTTTGTTATAAATGGCATGCAATGGGTGAAAGAAAGGCGGTTTCAATCGGATTTAGATCACCTTAGCGAACGCATACAACTTGCTTATGATCTCGTTTTAAATTATGATACAGATGTTTTATTAACCTTTGAGACAAATGAGAAAGGTCTGGAGTTAAGTGTTAATCCTGATATTGATTTGGCTCCTTCTCTCAAGCCTTTTATTGTTAAAAAAGAATGTTTTAGTAGCTTGAGAAAAGTTACTTTTGATTCAAAAAATGCTAAAAAAGCGTATTTGTATATTTCATTTTTTGGAACGGATGAAAATCCATTGAGACTTTATTTTTATCCAAAGAATAACTCGTTCGATCCCATTTGCTTATGTCTTAATAGCTTTCCGCATTTAATCCAAAGATATTTAAAGGAAATTAATACTCTTGAAAAAGCTCCTTATCCCGATGAAGTATTGCAGAAAAAGAAGACCCTATCTACTGTTGGAATTTAGTATTGCCTTTATTTTGTTGGCAATGACGCTGTCATTGATTTTAAAACCTCATCTTTATCTTTTAATTTTTCAATGTCAAACGGCTCAAAAGGAGGCTCTTTCTGAATCGGCAAGGAACTATTTTTTTAAATCTGTTTACCTCAATGCGGAGGAGATATTAAAAAAATTAAAGACCGGAGAAGGTCTTACCCTTCCTCAGATAGAAGAGATGTTTCAGTTAGATACAGTCTTAAAACAATCAAAGACAGTTCATTATTTTATTCATTCGCATATCCATCTGGAAAAAAAAGAAGAGGATCAAACAGAGACAATGATGGTTCGAATAGAGGTGGAACCAAACAATAAAGTTAAGCAAAAACCCTTGTATTATTTCTATCAGATTCATATTGAAGAATCGTAGTAGTTCTTTATTTTTAGGTAGCGTTCGTATAATCAAAGATTATCGGATTTGATGCCGGAAGCAGGCACGTTTTAAACTCTGATTAGTGCAAATAAAAAACATCTGCAGGAGACTAATGATTGGATGTGAGATAAGCGAAATATAAGAAAAGAGAGATTTAAAATAAATATTTGATAGATAATAGTACACCCTCTCCCGGTTCATCACAATCCTTCTTAAGGCTTTGGTCAAATGAAAGCACAAAGCTTTCATATAAAGTTGTCCTTCGACCTTCAATCGAGAAAAATGAGAAGCTCTACCCATACAAAATTTTCTTTTTAAAATACCGAAAACCTAATCTATACTCTTCGCTACTAAAAGGTACACAAAACAGTATAAATATGATATTAGTATTACATGAACCAAGTAACTCCACATCAAAGAAGCACTTTTGAATTTCAGGTGAAAAAACTGTGATACAAATGAACGTAAGCGTTTGTATGTGCTTCTTGCACAAGATGACGGCCCGTGTGACCTCATTGCTCATGTTCTGTGCTTAAGCCGATCGAGTGTTTATGAATGTTTGAGGGGATTGCAATCAGAAGGAAACACTCGGCATTCTACCGGACGAGCAGCCTATTCAACTTAAGCAACGTAATCATTCTATTGGAATGAATGTGGGCTCGGCAAGTTTTATAACAACATCCAACAGTAAAAAGAAATTTTAAAAAAATCAAAAACGTTTAAGTAAATTTAAATCTACCGGTAAAAACAGGAACAAAAGAAGAATCAAAGTCGCCAAAATTCATTCTAAAAATATAAGACATGACTTTTATCATAAACTTTCTATACAATTGACTCGTGAAAACCAAGCAATCATAATTGAAAGTTTAGATATTACAAGTATGTTAATCAATAAAAGATATGCGAAAGGTATATCAGATGCAGGATGGCGTTAGTTGTTAACATTTTTAAACTATACATATGATTGCTACGGAAGAAACATAGTCGAACTACCTCAGAATTTCCCCGGTACACAACGATGCTCCATATGTCATCACAATATAGGAAAATTAGATTGCGATATAAGATCTTGGAAATGTCCCAAATGCAATACTGTGCATGACAGAGATTTTAACGCAGCCTATAGCATATATACCGAAGGGCAGTCGGTAATTTAAGCCTTTGGAGATCGTGTTAGACAAGTATTTGCCGGCAGTGATCGTTGATAAGGAATCCCTTCCCTTTAGTGTTGGGAGCTGTCAAACGGCAAAATCTAATAATAACGAGATCATTTTTCGGATGAATCTTATGGTAAAATAATGAAAAAAAGTAATCGATTATCTCAACTACTTATGAAATGTTATCACAAATATATTTGCGCCTCGCTTTACCGGACTTTAAAAGCTAAGCAAAATAAAATCTGTGATTTAGAAAATAAACTCTCTCAAATACAAAATGAAAGAAAAAATTTTCTAAATGAAGATATGCCATTAACTGAACTCAAACATCTAATCAATCAACCCATTAATCTTCTGATATTAGGATCGATAGATGATAAGTATAAAATCCCCGGTAATATTAGAGAGATGTTCAATGTATTTTCTTTAGATGCTATGTCTCCCAGTGAAGATAATAAGGTCACATCGATCAGTCAAATCATAACTCCAAGACCTAAAAAGGTGCTATTTATTGAAAGAAAATTTACAGCGACATCTTCAACCTTATTGCCTTTTGAAGAATTAATAAAAGCGTATAACCTAACATCATTTTATGAAGTTGCGAATCTCTTAGAGCAAGAAAGCACTTCTATAAATGAGATTAGTAAAAAACATCAGATTGCTAACTGGCACTATATAAAGACCGATTTAGAAGGTTTAGATTTATCTGTTATCCAATCTATGGGGGAAGGGATAAAAAAGACTCTGCTCCTTCAAATGGAATGTCGTTTTCAACCCTTTTTCAAAAAAGAGCCATACTTTCATGAAGTAGTAGCTTACATGTTAAGTAAGGGCTTTGAACTACTTGATCTCATAACTGAAAGATGGCGTTATCACACTCCCAATAAAGCATATGATAACTTAGGAAGAGCTGTTTTTTGTGATACTATATTTGTCAATACAGACCCTTCCATTTATGCTTCTTCTCAAGTTTTAATTCAGGCCATGCTCTTAGGTTTATTAGGCTATGTAAATTATGCCGAATATATCTTGTCGATTGATACGAATCATGAAAAAGCCAAAAACGAATTATTAAAATTCTTTTTTTCTAAAGCGGATAAAAAACATATGCCGCAATCACGGATGCCTCACGTAGTGCGGATTTCTTAAACGACCCTTTTACTCGTGAGGTTATAGACATGCTCTTAAGGCAAAGAAGATATCTCAGTCTAATGGAAGTATTAGTGGCATTAACGCTTTTTTCCATTATCTTAACTTTTCTCTTAGGGACCTATCTTTCTTTCAATCATTTAAACCGTTCTCAAGAGATTCTTCATGAGAAAGCTATTCAAAATAGGTATATGAAAACAAGACTTCAACGTATGTTTTCTTCTCTGATGCCCAATGATGAATCAGCTGCTTTTTTGACTCTTCATTATAATAATTCTCCTTCTTTAGTATTTACCTACCATAATGGAGTGAATATCAATCCTAGGGCTTGTAATATGGTCTTAGCCGGGTTGTTTGTCCAAAGGGAGAATGAGAAAAAACATCTGTGTTTAGCTGTATGGGAAAAGCCGGAAGATTTAAAGAGGTCGCCGATCCTTCGCCAAGAAGTTTTGATGAAAGATATTGAAAAACTTCATTTCACTTTTATTGATGAAGAAAATGAACGCTCAACATGGAGTGATAAGAGTCGTATCCCTACTCTCATAGCGATTCATGTAGACAAGCAAAAAAAAAGGCAAGATTTTCTTTTTAATACTAACACCTATGATCTCGAAGATAAATAAATGAGTATATTACCTTTCACTTTAATCTTTATCATTATTCTGACAATGTTTTCTTCTTTAGCATTGAAAAAAACACTTTTTTATACTGTCTCTAATAAATTATATCATCCGGATAAACAAAATGAATTTGTTTTAACGAAAAAGAAAGAGGCTTCTACAGATAATCTTAAGCCTTTAACAGGACCTCCGATTTCGGATACACTTGTACGCAAAAAGGATACTAAGAAAAATCGTATCACGTCTAAAAGAAGTTATTCCTATCATAAAAGTTATGCGAAATTGGATCTTCATGCGCTTTTGCGGGCGAATGACCCTAGACAAGATGTAACAAGGGTATTTGAGAACCTGATACGAATTTTATATTCACAAACAGATTTTTATTACGAAGGGATGGAATACGATATTATCACACACTTATCGAAAAAATGTTGTGTCACAACTTTGAAAACAGATAAAAAATATACTCCAACCGGTTTACTTATTTTACAGAATATAGATTCTTTATCAGAAATTGATTTTAGAGATAAATCTTTTCAATACTGCTGGTATAAAATGCTGAAAGGCTCAGGTAATACCGGAGGGTATCCTTCTCTTTTGGATTTTGTAACACTTACCCAAAAGCAGTATAATGGCTACCGTATTAATATGAACTCCGCTTCTCAACCTTTATTGGAAGCGATATTCAATCATCCGGCTTTAGCTCAAGCTATTATTGACAAACGACAAGAATTAAAAAATGAAATTTTCAATAAAGCAAACGAGCTGAAAAAGGTACAAGATAAAGAGTTTATAGATAAGTTTCAGCAAGCTATTCGCTATGATCTATTACCCGCCTATCGATACAAATATGATGATTTTCAAAACATTATCGCTATCACTAATGAAGATAAATAATCTATCAAGATCAACTCGCATAAATACCTTATTATAAATTAATTATGGACTTGCTTGGTTTCGGTCTAAGTAATTTTTAGGCTTGAGAGGTCTAAAGAACAAAATAAGGCTTTAGTTAAGCTAACTGATTGCCGCCAATGATTCTTGGCGCTTATGCGATGCTTTGCATCCGTAATAAAAAAACCGCTTATTATAAAACTTATCAAAATAAATGAAAAATACGTTTAGACAATCAGTGAGTTTTAAAAAATATTATCAAGTCAGTTATGCAGAGGTCTTTTTGCGAAGCATGGAATGCTTTTGTTGAGTAACACAACTCTGCTCTATAGTATTTTAATTTTTATTTGATAATATGTTATCCTTCTTTTTTTATACAAACAGTAAGGACAAAACAATGCCTAGAGCCTATTCAGTAGATCTTCGAGAGAAAGTATTACAACATATAGAAAAACATCATGATAAAAAAACAGCCGGCCATATTTTTCAAGTAGGTATCGCAACAATATATCGATGGATCTTGCAAAAAAAGCAAAAAGGACATTTAAAGCCAATCCGCAGAAAATATGCTTATAAGAAATTAGATGATGAGTTGTTATCTAAATATGTAGAAAAACATCCGGATTATTTTTTATCGGAAATTGCTGATTATTTTTCAGTCACTCCGCAAACGATTTTTTATGCCCTTAAAAGATTAAAAATTACACGAAAAAAAAACTACTCGCTATAAGGAAAGAGATGAAAAGAAACGGGAAGCTTTTATGAAAGATTTAAAAAACATTCCCTTTGACAAGAGAATTTATCTCGATGAAACCGGGATTCATCAATTTTTATTTCGTGAGTCCGGAAGAAGCTTACGCGGCAAAAAAGTTTTTGGAGCGGTTTCAGGAAACCGCTTTATAAGGCAAAATATTATTTCAGCCCTATCTAAAGGGCAGTTTTTATCTCCAATGTGTTTTGAAGGTACTTGTAATACCGGGTTATTCAATATTTGGCTTAAGGAAGTTTTGACTCCTCAGCTTACACCCGGTAGTGTTCTTATTCTTGACAATGCCGGTTTTCACAAGTCAGCGGAAAGCAGGAAAACAGTAGAATCTGCCGGTTGTAAGCTTATGTTTCTTCCTCCCTATTCTCCGGACTTAAATCCTATAGAAAAATATTGGGCTAATATGAAAAATAAAGTTAGAGAGATATTACGAAAAGTTACGAATTTTACATTCGCCATTGATCAAGCAATCTTATCAATATAAAATTAAATGACTATAGATCTTGGGCTAATTTATGAAATTAATTTTTAGAAATGGTGTCGGATAGTTCTTCTTCCTATATCGAGTCATTTAATTCTCACTAGCCTGAATCGCTGTGATTGCTATTGTGTAGACGATGTCTTCTATCGTAGCCCCTCTGGAAAGATCATTAACGGGTTTATTCAACCCTTGTAACATAGGACCTACCGATAAAACATTAGCACTTCTTTGTACGGCTTTATAAGTCGTGTTGGCGGTGTTTAGGTCCGGAAATACATAAAGGGTTGCCTTGCCTGCTACAAAGCTTTCAGGGGCCTTTTTACCGGCTACATCAACACTATAGGCTGCGTCATATTGCAAAGGACCATCAACCAATAGATCGGGACGCAGTTTTTTTACTAGTTCAGTTGCTTTTTGTACCTTTTCTACATCTTGTCCGGTTCCGGATGTTCCTGTGCTATAACTGATCATCGCAATCGTTGGCTCTATATCGAATTTTTTAGCCGAATCGGCACTTTGAATGGCTATATCGGCTAAGTCTTCAGCTGAAGGGTTTTGATTGACGGCGCAATCGGCATAGATGAGGACTTCGGTAGGCAGGCACATAAAAAATAAGGAAGAGACAATCCTTGTATCGGGACCGGTTTTAATGAGCTTTAATGCAGGGCGTACGGTCATAGCTGTTGTGTGTTTGGATCCCGCTACTAAGCCATCCACCTCTGAACAGGCTAGCATCATAGTGCCTAATACAATAGAATTTTCTAAATAATCTTTGGCTGCCGGATGATCGATGCCTTTGTGTTTACGTAACTCTACAAGCGGATCGATATACTTTTTCCGAACACTTTTAGGATTTATTATTTCAATGTTTTGATTGAGTTCGATACCATGATCTTTGGCAATTTGGTGGATAGTATCAGGGTTCCCAAGGAGAACACAATGGGCGATATGTCTATTGGTGCAAATATTAGCAGCTTTAATAATGCGGGGCTCTTCTCCTTCAGGAAGAACAATTTTTTTATGGGCTTTTCTCGCCATTTCAATCAATTTGTAGCGAAAAGCCGGAGGAGACATACTTTTCTGAGGATAGGTCGATGCTAATTTATGAATCCATGCTTTATCAATAAACTGCGATAAGCGTTCCTTTACCTCTTCTATTCGTTCGAAATCATCTTCCGGGATAACAGCGTTGATGTTTTGCAGCGACACCGCTGTTCTTAAACTATCGGTTTGAACAGATAGAATGGGAAGACCTTGATGAATGGCTTGCCTACATAATTCCATTGTATTTTTCGGAATAGGATAGGTTCCCGATAGAAGAAGGGCTGCTATTTTAACGCCGTTTAAAGACGCCATACAAGTAGCTAAAATAGTCTCTGAACGATCTCTTGGAGTGATAACCATAACATCGGGTTTTAAAACAGGCGCAAAATTTTCTACGGAAGCTGCTCCTACAACAAAGTGCATTACCCGATTTTCAAGCATTTTTCCTTCAGAGATAAGCTCTGCTTTTAAAAATTTAGCGACGTCTTTTACTCGAGGCGCCATAATGGCTCTATCCCAAGGGAAGCAGGCGAGTATTTTGATTTTTTTATCTTTAAAAAAATCTATAAAAGTATCTGCTTGCGTGTTCGTGTTTTCGATAGGATCAAATAGGTCAATACGAGTATTTCCAAATTTATCTACCGGAGCTCCAATCTTGTTAATCATACAACCGAGGATTCTAGGATTAGAAAGGCCACCGTAGATTTGCGATGAAATTTCAATTTGATCCAGTATAAAAGAAGGGGACTGATTACCGGGAGATGTAAGAAAAATAATTTCTGCATTTAGTGCTTTGGCAATTTCATGATTTAAACCAGGAGCGTACGTTCTTAGCTGAGTAGAAATAAAACCTTTTAAAACAACAATATCGGCATCTTTTGATAAGGTTTGATGTTGAGCGATTATGTGTTCTAAAACTGTATCTTCCCGGCCTTTTCCTAATAGGTGCTCAACAAAATGAATATTTAACGGTTGACCAACAGAGGAGAAAATTGTTTCTTCATGAAATTCAGTATTCTCCGGTTGTTGGCTATGAGAAATAGGATCGAGAAAATAGACAGTTAACCCTTGATTTTCGATAGATCGAATAAGCCCCATTGCAACAGTTGTAAGCCCAACACCTAATCCAATAGGAGCTAATAACAAGGTATGTTTCATTATTCGATATCCTTATTGTTAACGATAGCACTCGTTTGTTTGGCAATAGATAGTTCTTCATTTGTATTGATGACCATGACTATTGGAGTTTTATTTTTCTCAGAGATAATGCTATTGGTGTTTTTCCCGTGATCCGGATTGCTTTTTTTACAAAGAGTAAAATTAAGATATTTTAACCATCGAACTACTTTCGATCGGATAAAAGATGAATTTTCACCAATGCCGCCTGTGAAAATAAGCGCATTGAGTCTTTGAAGAGGAACGAAATAGGACGCAATGTATTTAGATAGTCGATAGCAAAAGATTTCGATAGCAATGATGGCTTTTTCATTCTTCTTTTGGGCTTCATCTTCTAATAAACGCATATCTCCACTAATTTCAGAGACACCTAAAAGACCACTTTTTTTATTCAATATTTCGGTTATTTCATTCCCGCTTAAGTTTAACTTCTCTTCTAAAAAACCTACTATACCGGGATCTATATCACCGGAGCGCTCTCCCATCATAAGCCCTTCTAATGGGGTTAAGCCCATACTGGTATCGACACTTTTCCCTTTTAAAGCTGCCGTAACACTACAGCCATTACCCAAATGAGCGCTGATAAAAGCCGTTTGTTCAATGGGGATATCTAATTTTTTTGCAGCTTGGTTGATCACAAAAAAATGGCTGGTTCCATGAAAACCATATTTTCTTATTAGGTACTCTTTATAATAAGAATAGGGCAAGGGATAGAGGTAAGCGAATTTTTTAATTGTTTGATGAAAGGCAGTATCGAATACCGCTACTTGCGGTAATCCGGGCATCTCTTTTTGCGCAGCCTTGATTCCCTTAATATTTATGGGATTATGAAGAGGGGCCAGAGGGCTGCATTTTTGAATTTTTTTTAAAACTTCTTCATCTATTAGTACTGAATGAGAGAAGTATTCTCCTCCATGAACAACACGATGACCGATAGCAAAAATCGTGGATTCAAATGCCTTTATCAACAGCATGATTTCATGAATAACAGAGGAATAATCAGATAAAGAGATGTTTTTTTGATCTTCTTTTTTTGAAAGAGACCATTTTAACCGGCATCGATTTGTCCCAATATTTTCAGCGAGTCCTTTTAATTCAACATGTGAAGAATCAGGATTGATAATAACGAATTTAATCGATGAACTACCGCAATTTAGAACAAAAACATGTGTTTTAGTCATGGGATCTATTTTTTTTGAATATAACCTTTAAAGAACAAATATATTAAATAGGCTATTTAATTCGAGTTCTATTATTTAGTGGTTTGAAAAGTTTCTTGATTTCTGATGATAGCGTGGTAGAAAATCCGGTTTTTTTAGAGAAATAGAGGCATGTTAAGTCGATCCCTTCAGAAAATTCTGAGCAGCTTGGATAGTTTTATTACAATCTTTGACTGCAGGATGAAACTTGGCAAACTTCACTAAATCAGCAAATTTTAGAAAATCAGCTAGGTGATTTTTAGTTTGCTCTTGAAAACAAGAGACTTGCATCACTTCATTTAAAAATTCCTGAGTGGTTCTCTCAGGGGCTTTTATTTGATAGGCGTCTTCAATATACTGTCTTACAATGTCAGTAACTCTAACATAGAAGTTATCAAATAGCCCCTTTTCCGGAAGCTTCTCAGATTGAAGAAGGTTGAGAGCGTCTAATGCTTTTTGGTATGGATCTATTATTTGAGGGGTAGGGATTGTTTTGTTACGCCATTTCTTTAATTGAGTGAAGGTCAAAATTAATAGAGCTGTAACAGCAAGACAGAAGAGCAATTTTTTCCATGGAAACACCCTATTTTGTAAGAGTTCTTGATTTCTTAGGGATTCATTTTCCACATTTTCACCTTCCATCAAATTTTGGCGATTAGAATAGTTCATCTCTATCGGTGCATGCTTGGAAAAGGCTAAAAGAGGGGCTATAACGGCTTTATTTTCTTTATTGTCAGGCGCCCTTACATCTATTGTTAAAAGATTAGGAAAGATTTCAACAGGTATAGAAGTGTTTTCTTTGTGTTGAATAAAGCGCAAAATAGGAAGAGGGAAGAAAAGGGGACCTTCTTCCCATACTTCAAGCTGATAGGAAATAGTTTGACTTACGATGCCATCATGGATATCAAGAGCAGATACATGTTCTGAAATAAGACTAAAATCTTTTACAAATTCATCAGACCTTAAACTATCTCGAAGATTGGGGACAATGATCTCAAATCTTTCGGGATAGGAAAAATGCACATCAATCATTACGAGATCATGAAGATCGAGCTGTTCGGAAGAGATATCGATATTAGCTTTAAATCCGGATGGGAGGTTGTCATTAAAATAATGTGCTTGTAATAAAGATAATGGAAGTAAAAGTAGAAAGAGCCACCTTTTTATCATCTTCTTTTCTCCCTTAGTTGAAAAAATTCACGGATAGCAGTTGCGTAAGGTTTTCCTGATCGGATATCAATAAATCCGGCTCCTATTTGTTCTATAGTATTTTTACAGTTTTCCAAACGAGTTCGAGAAAGACGGGCTAAAGTCTCTCTTACTTCTGATAAAGAGGTGTCGAGTGTAAGGATTTGATCATTTTCTAAATCTCTTAAGTGAACCAATCCCATTTTAGGTAGAATCATTTCATGAGGATCTATGACACTAATAGCAATCACATCATGACGCTTCGATGTAATGCATAATTTATTTTTAAAGTTTGGGCTTATAAAATCAGAAATAATGAAGGCGACGCCTCTTCTTTTTTGAATTTTACCTAAAAAATTAAGGGCTTGAGCAATATCTGTTTTCTGATTTTTGGGTTTAAAGATTAAGAGCTCTCGAATAACTCTAAGAACATGTTTAACTCCTTTTTGGGGCGGTAAGTATTTTTCAATCGTATCTGTAAATAATATTAATCCCACTTTATCATTATTATTGATCGCTGAATAGGCTAGCACAGCTCCAATTTCTGCAATCAATTCTTTTTTTTGCCTTCCTGTAGTACCGAAATCGGATGAAGAGGAAACGTCTACCAAAAGCATAACAGTAAGTTCCCGCTCTTCACGAAAATTTTTGATATATGGAAAGTTCATGCGAGCGGTGACATTCCAGTCAATACTGCGCACTTCATCACCCGGCTGATAGGCGCGCACATCTTCAAATTCCATTCCACGCCCTTTGAAAGCTGAATGATAAGCTCCGGCTAACATATCCTGCACATAACGTCCTGTTTTGATTTGGATCCGTCTAATGTTTTTAAAGACTTCCTTAGAAATTAACATAGGATTTTTACTCTATTATTTTTTATGGGACCAGTAAAGTATCAAAAATACGATTGACAATATGATCAGTTGTTAACTCCTCGGCTTCCGCTTCATAAGATAATCGGATGCGGTGTCTTAAAACATCGCGACCAATACTCTTTACGTCATGGGGTGTTACAAAACCTCTTCCTGCTAAAAAGGCATGAGCTTTGGAAGCCATGATAAGAGCTATACTTGCCCGAGGGGAGGCTCCGTAATCTAAGAGGTTTTCAATTTGAATACCGAATTCTTCAGGTTTTCGTGTAGCAAAGACAATATCCAAAATATAATCAGTTACTTTTTCATCAACGTAGACGTCATCAATAATTGTACGAGCATTTAAAATTTCTTTTGAAGTTAAAATAGAGGAAGCTACCGGTTTATTGTTAAATCTTGCCATACGCTCTATGATCTCTTTTTCTTCTGCGCGTTCAGGATAATTAATAACCACCTTTAACATAAATCGATCAGTTTGAGCCTCAGGTAAAGGATAAGTTCCTTCCTGGTCAATGGGGTTTTGTGTTGCTAATACTAAGAAAGGCTCTTCAGTCTTAAATGTTTCATTACCAATCGTGACCTGTCTTTCTGCCATTATTTCTAACAAAGCGGATTGTACTTTAGCCGGAGCACGGTTTATCTCGTCCGCTAAAACCAGATTAGTAAAAATAGGACCCTTTTTGACACTAAAGGTTCCGTCTTTCGGGTTATAGATAGAAGTACCAATTAAATCAGCCGGAAGGAGATCGGGAGTAAATTGGACTCTTTTAAAATCGCAGCTAATGACTTTAGCAAGAGTTGTAATGGCGAGTGTTTTGGCAAGACCGGGTAACCCCTCAAGTAAAATATGACCATCCGCAATTAAAGCTATTAACAAACGATCAATTAGTAGCTGCTGTCCTACCAATACTTTGCTAATTTCATCTCGGGCCGATGCAAAAGGTTGATTAGCCTCTCGGACAATCATATTTAGATCTCGAATATCTGTAGAAGAATTCATAAGGAGCACTCCTTTGTATATTTCAGGTAAATAGCTAATATCAACATTTTCAATTTTCCTCTCAAGAGAAAATTTATTTTTCTGTCTGAGGATGTATTTTAGGTAAGAAAATTGTGAAGGTGGAGCCTTCATTTATCTTGGATGTTACGATGATTTTTCCTGAGTGTTTTTTGATGATAGTATCTACAATGGAAAGGCCTAATCCTGCTCCCCCTAATTTACGTGCATGGGCTTTGTCAACCGTATAAAATCGCTGAAAAATATATGGCAGGTCTTTTGAAGGGACGCCTATTCCATTATCTGAAATGATTATTTTCATATACTCTTTATCTTCTTCTAAGGTGATGGAAATTTTAGGATTATTTTTGGAATATTTTACAGAATTTTCTAAGAGATTCATGATAGCTAACTCCAGAAGATCCGGATCAGCTTTGAAGGGGATTGTTTTATCAGTGGGCTCATTTATGCTGACTTCAGCATGATTGTGAACAGATTGTAAAATATGGCGGCATCCTTGAAGAAGAACTAACAAATCACAATCTTGTACTTTCGAATGCGGGAGGTTTTCAATATCGGCTAACCTCAACAAATTTCTCACCAAGGTTTCCATCCGTTGACAGTTTAGGACAATTTTATTCGTTATTTCGGCAACCATATTTTTCGATAGTTCCGGATGGTCATGTAATGTTTCGCTAAACCCTCTAATAATCGTTATGGGGGTTTTTAATTCATGAGAAGCATTAGCAATGAAAGCTTTACCCATTTCAAGTATTTTATAATGGCCGGACTTATCTTGTAGTACCAGGATAGCTCCTGTATGGTTTTTTCTTGGACAGGCAACTAAATCAAAAATAACGCGTTTATCATTTTGTTTTTTTAACTCTAACCGGTCCGTTACGATTTTATTCTCACCTTGGCATCTATTGAGTAATCCATAGCACTTTGCTTCGATATCGGCAGTAAAGGGTTTTTCGATTAATTGATCTTTTGTACTATCAAAGATAGTCAGTGCCACGTCATTAGCGAAAGTGACGTCCATATTCATGTCAACTGCAATGATACCTTCTATAAGAGAATTTAGTAAGGCCTCTTTTTCATTTCTTTCATGAGTTAATGTCTCTATTTGAGCTTGAATGCGATCGGATAAAGAGTTTATGGTAGAGGCAAGTTTTTCAAAATCTTTCGTAGCTTTTTGCTTTCCTAAGTTAATATGGGTAATTTGGTCTTGCTTTCCTTCTTGAAAGGGTTTGATTGCTTTGATGATTTGATAAATAGGCCGAGTCAGACGGTTAATGATTATCCATGTCATGAAGCTAAAAAGAAGTAACATACCTACACTAATAGTTAGGATAGCAATTTTAAAATCTTCTGTTAGTTCTCGGATTTGTTTAAATGGAAAAGCGGTTCTTAAAATATAGGTTGTGTCATGGAATTCAAATCTTTTGGCGACGTAGGCAAACCTTTGATTAAAGAGATGAGAATAGTCTTCATGATATCCAATATCTCGGACTGAAGCTGATTCAATATCAGGATGTTTTCTATATGCCGGGCTCGAAAGTTTATCGAGATGAGAGTCGTAGAGAATCTTTCCTTTTTTTGTTAATAAAGTGACTCGAAAAAACACAAAGGATTGTTGTTCATCTAACTTCCGTATTATCGTTTTAAGATTAGGCGAATCTTGTATATTGTGGATAACGTGCTGTGTTCGGTCTTCTAGAGTCTTTTTTACAATTCTAGTGATAAGTTTTGTCGAAAAAGGAACAAGGAGAATGAGTATTAGAACGAATACTACAATGTACGATAAAAGAATTTTTTGGCGGAAACTTAGCATAAATTTAGATAGTTTCTATTTAAGAATTTAGAATAAAGTCAATCTACTATAACATTATATGCTTTTTTTATTTAAAAATCTAAAGTGTATTACTCTGATAAGAGAATTTTTCAAGAATATAGGTTAAATTATCAAGAGAATGATACTCAATCGTGATATTTCCTTTTTGATCATCGCCATATATATTTACTTTTGTTCCAAGATATCTTTGCAAATCCTCTCTTAGTTCTTCGAGATAGATATTTTTATTCTTTAACGGAGATGTTTTATAGGCAGTGGATTTAAGAGATAGCTTTTTTGCCGTTTTTTCGGTTTCTCGGACATTTAAATGGTCTCGTAAAATCAATTCATGAAGTAATAGTTGTTTATCTTCTTCATTTAATGAGAGAATAACTTTGGCATGGCCAAGGGTGATAAACTCTTGAAGAAGGCTTTTTTTTATCATATCCGGCAAAGATAAAAGACGCAGAATATTTGCTATGGTTGCACGTTTCTTGCCAAGAGTCTTAGATAATTCTTCTTGAGTTAATCCAAATTCTTGCATGAGTTTTTTCAAAGCCTGTGCTAATTCAATTGGATTCAAATCAACACGTTGAATATTTTCGATTACGGCTGCTTGAGCGGCTTGTATTTCATTGTATAAAGAAAGAATAACAGGAATCTGAGTAAGCCCTGCCAGTTTAGCTGCTTTTACACGTCTTTCTCCGGAAATGAGTTCATATTGATCACTATTTTCAATAGGTCGAACAGTTGGTGGATGTATAATTCCTGTGCTTTGAATGGAAAGAGCCAGTTCCCGGAGTTCAGCTTCATGGAATATTTTTCTGGGCTGATAGGGGTTTTGTTGGACTTGGTCTAAAGAAATAATGATGAATTTTTTCATGATGAACCTAAATTTTTTGGAGCGTTAAGCTCATTGATAAATGATATGCCTTTTCAACTATGAAGTGCAACAAATTTGTACTCCAATGTATGAATGTTATCCTTACAAATTAAGGTATTAGCAACACCATAAGCTTGTTTAGATTGTCTCTTTACACACATCGGATATTTTAGAGGCACGATCAACAATAGACTTGGCCATTTTCAAATACTTCCTATTTGTCGCATTTCAATATTAAAAGGACACTTGTTAGCAATGGTCGTTGAATGAGGACAGCTGTTAACGAAAGAAAAGACGAGCTTTAAAAAAAAGCTTTATTTTGAATTCTAAAAAAATTATAATCTTGCATTTTAGCCCCTTAAACTTTTTAAGTAATATTTTGGAATATAAGGATGTAAAGGGGGCTGTGCAATTGAGTATAACTAAATCTTTACGAAAAAAGTTGTAAATCTATGGCCAAAATACAATTGAGCTCTCTTAAAGAAGAACCTTCTGAAGCGGACGAGACCCGCTCGCTTTTTGTAACTAAGAGTATTCGTTTTCTAATTCAATATGCTTATACACTTCTTATGGGAGGATTGAGTCTGCTACTTGTTTGTTTTATCATTGGGTATTTTCTATCGAGTCGAAATAAAAGCTTTTCCTCGGATCTTGTCGTAGCTAAAATGGATATGAAAAAAGTTCTTGAAGGCAAGGATTTAGAGAATGAATCTATGAGCCGAATTAAAGCAATAGTTAAGAGGAATAAGTCGCTTCACTCACATTACGATGTGATTTTAGCACAACATTTATTGGGGGAAAAAAATATTACTGAAGCGTCGCCCTATATTGATCAAGTTTGGAGCCGAACAAATTTAAAGCAATTTCCTTTTTACCATAGATTTGCTAAGACATCTATTTTAATTGTAGACCATAAATATCAAAAAGCTTTGGCAGAAGCTCGGCATTTGGGAAAAGATATAGAAGCCGTGGATGGGTTTGATAAAGCCTTGGATTATGGTAAAACCTTATATGCCTATAATCTATTACGTATTGCATTACTTGAACAAGCGTTGGGCGAGGATCTCTCAGAGCAAAAAGCTTGGGAAGATCTTGTTAAATATGTTGCTGCTAAGAATAAAAATACAGCCTCGGAAACTAATATTTTTGATGATTTCAAACTCGGCAATCTCACACTTTTTGATTATATACAAGAGCAACAAAATCTTTTAACGCAAGCCCGAAATCAAACGCTTTTTGAAAAGATTTTATAACATATAAAATAGATTATCAAGCTAACAAAGAGAGGTCTTGTGAGTTCGATTAAGGAAAAAACGGATGAGGCGGGTATTGCTCTGAAAGAAATGGGGAAAACAGAATTAAAACTTTGTTTTATGCCTAACCCTTCCAGGATTTGTATTAAAGAAACATTTTCTTTTAAAAAAGAGAAAAAACCTATTGTAATTGATGGAAATTTATTAGTGTCTTTTTAAAAGAAGTAGTATCTAGTAATGCTTTTTTTAATTTAATTGAATCTTGAATCCAAATCAATTGACACTAATCAATTGATTTGGTTATCCTTCTTTTCTTATATTTCTCCTATAGACGTAAAAATTGTAAATTCAGGGGTTCCGATGTACGCAATTATTAAAACAGGTGGTAAGCAATATCGCGTTACGAAAGGTGATATAATTGATGTTGAGTTACTTGATGGAAAACAAAATAAAAATGTAACTTTTGGTGATGTACTCTTCTTCCATGATGGAAAAACGCCTAATATTGGAGATCCGATTATTTCTGAATGCAGTGTTGTGGCGGAATTAGTTGAAGAGGTTAAGGGACCTAAAGTTATTGCTTTTAAGTATAAGCGTCGTAAGAATTATCATCGCAAAGTTGGTCATAGACAACGATATAGCCGTGTGAAAATCATCGATATAAAAAGCGCCAAGTAAAGGAGACGGTTGAATGGCTCATAAGAAAGGTCAAGGTTCTACTCGTAATGGACGAGATTCTATTTCTAAGCGGTTAGGAGTCAAACGATCAAATGGTCAGTTTGTTCGCGCCGGTAGTATTATTATTCGTCAGAGAGGTACAAAGTGGCACCCATCAAGAAATGTAGGAAGAGGAAATGATGATACTCTTTTTGCTTTAATCGATGGCACGGTTTCTTTCCGAAAAGGGAAGAAAACGTACGTTACGGTCCAATCTGTTAGTTAGAGATTTTCTGCTTAAATTTTAAAATAGAGTAATATGAATTTGTATTGATATTACTCTATTTGTTTCCGGAGGTTTTTTAGATGTTCACCGATAGGATTAAAGTACAGCTTATTGCCGGAAAGGGCGGTAATGGTATCGTTGCGTGGCGACGGTTACGTTATATCCCTAAAGGAGGCCCTACCGGTGGTAATGGAGGCCACGGTGCTTCTATTATTTTGAAGGCAGATACTCAAATATCAGCGTTAGATTGGTATCGTAATAGACGCATCATAAAAGCTGATAACGGTACTATTGGGGGCGTTAATAGGCGCCAAGGCAAAAGAGGGAAAGATTTAATTCTTAAAGTCCCTTGCGGTACTCTTGTAAAAGACTCTACGACAAATGAATTACTATGTGATCTTGTTGATGATCAACAAATTTTTTTGATCTGTCAAGGCGGTAGAGGCGGATTAGGAAATGCATGTTTTGCCACTCCTACCAATCAAGCTCCCAACTATTCTACTCCCGGTAAAGAAGGAGAAATCAAGGACATTGAACTTGAGCTTAAGCTGATTGCTGATGTTGGATTAGTAGGTTTTCCTAATGCCGGAAAATCAACTATGATTTCAGCAATGACCAATATGAGCAGTAAAATCGGTGCTTATCCATTCACTACACTTAAACCGAATCTTGGCTTTATTGAATTGAATGACTATTCTCGTATTGTTATTGCCGATATTCCGGGGATTATTGAAGGAGCTCATCAAAATCGAGGATTAGGATTAGAGTTCTTAAGGCATATTGAACGAACTAAATTACTTCTTTATGTTTTAGATATCTCAGGTATTGATGGGCATCAAGCTATTGATGATTTTACAATCCTAAAAGGAGAAATTAGAGCTTACAATCCTGAGATGCCGGGTAAGCCCTATTTAGTTGTTCTCAATAAAATGGATCTTATAGGCTCTAATGAGCCTATTGAAGCCTTTAAAAGGGCTCATCCTATTGATAAAGATCTTATATTTGAAATCTCTGCAAGCAATGATCAAGGTCTTGAAGAGTTAAAGCATAAAATGGCATCTCTTTTAATGAATCAATCTAACATTTCAGTATGTCAAGCAGTCTAAGCTGTTTTAATGCGTCTAGATCTAATACTTAAGCAGAGCATGTAAACAATAGCAGCTGTTAAAGCTATAGTAGCTCCCGTCGGGAGGTTTAAATAGTAAGAAGTGACGGTCCCTGAAAAACAAAAAATAGAGCTGATGATGACAGCGGATACCATCATCCGGACTAAATTTTTTGTAAAAATATTCGAAATAGTGGCCGGAATCACCAGCAAGGTTATTGCTAAAATAATACCGACAATTTGAATTAAAAGAACAACTGTTATGGCAATAAGCACTAAAAGTAATAGGTATAACGCTTGTACGTTAATGCCTTGCAGTTTTGCCTGCTCTTCATCAAAACAAAGAAGAAGAAAACGATTATAATTGATACTGACAATAATTATGACAATAATATCTAAGATAATCAGTAGTATAAGATCGTTGAAACTAACCCATAGAATATTACCTAATAAATAATTATCTAAATCTACGTTTGAGCCCGGTGTTCCGGAAAGAAAGAGTACCCCTATCGCCATGCCAACAGACCAAAGAGCGGCGATAACCGAATCCTCTCGTTGACGATAATATAGATGAATCCGGCCGATTAATAAAGCGGATAGGATAGCAGCTGCAAAAGCTCCATAAATAGGAGATAACCAATACCAACCGTACATACGATTTAACCATAAGCAGAGCCCGATACCGGCTAAAACGGAATGAGCAATACCTCCACTAATAAAAGCGATGCGTTTGATGACAACGTAAGATCCTATAACGCCTCCTACTATAGAAGAAGCTACAGCTGCGATAATGGAATATTGTAAAAGTGGATTAATCAATAAGGCTTGAAAAAAAGGAATCACTTTCTCTCCTTTTCATTAATTAGAGGATTATGGTGATAAAGACCCATAGTAACGTGTTTACAAACTTCGCTTGGTTCAAGTGAGATAATATTGCCATGTATGCATAACACCTTATGTACATGGTCAATAATTTCTTCCAAATCATGAGTGACCATTAAAATAGTCATTTTATCTTTTAAATTTCTTAGCATTCGCTGAATATCGTCTTCAGCTTGAGTATCAACACACGCGGTCGGTTCGTCTAATAATAGTAGTTTTGGATCTGATACTAAAGCTCTGGCAATTAAAGCTCGTTGAGCTTGGCCTCCTGATAAGGAACCAAAAGATTGATTGATAAATGGAATTAACCCGGCGAACTCAATCCAGTGCATAGCAGCCTGTTTGTCTTCTTTCGTATAAGAACGATACCATGCGGTCTTTGACAGTCTTCCTGATAAAACAACTTCAAAAAGTGAGATAGGAAAGTATCGATCCAAGTGCAGTACTTGAGGAACATAGCCGATTAATTGACGAGCTTGTCCGGCTGTTGTGTTATAGATAGCAACTAAGCCTGAATGTGGTCTTAAAAAACCCATGATAAGCTTTAGAAAAGTAGTTTTGCCTCCGCCATTAGGCCCAATAATACTAATAAACTCGCCTTCATTTATAGATACGGAAGTGTTGGTGAGTATTAGGGCGTCCGCGTACGAGAAGTTAACGTTTTCAAAATGAATAGCGGTGCTCATTTTGTTAAGAAGCCTTTAGTTCAGCAAAGTTTTCAGCAATGTTACGAAGATTATTTATATAGTCTTCGGCATAAGGATCCAGATCAATTGTTGTTATACGTAATTCTTGCGCGATACGCTCAGCAGCTTTCGTATTGTATTGTCGTTGCGAAAATATGCGTTCAATATTCGCTTGACGTGCCTGTTGTATAATCTTAGTTAGTTCTTGAGCAGAGGGATCATGCCCCTCATATTCAATAGATAGTTGGTTTAAGTTATAATCTCTACAAAAGTAAGCAAAGGCAGCATGAGAGACCATAACAGTACGGTTTTTATTCATTTTTAGAAGATTTGAAATATAATCATCGAGTTGATTAAGCTCCTGAAGTAAATCGCCTAGTTTCCGGTGGAACAAAGCTTCTCTTTCGGGGTAGTGCTTAATTAAAACGTTAGCAATGAGTTTTACTTGTTCTTTAGCGATTTTAGGGCTTAACCAAGTGTGCGGATCTGCACCTTCTTGCTGAGTACAGGTACATTGATGATTATGGTGATTATGATAAATTAAATCTAAGCCACTTAGAGTATCGACGATATCTATATTAGGATTGTGTTCTTTAAGGACTTTTTTTAGTTGATATTCAAAAGGGTCAGACGAAGTAATCCAAATGGATGCATAGCCTAAATTAAGTGTTTGTTTAGGAGTCGGGTCATAAGTGTGAGGGCTAGACCCGGAAGAGACCAAAACAGTCACAGGTATCGTTTTATCTGAAATATAATCAACAAAAAACTTATAAGGAGCAATACTTACTAAAACAGTATCTTTGGGTTTAGATTCTTCAACAGAATATGAGCGAGTTAAAAAAAATGAGCTTAAGAATAAACAAGCAATTATAAAAATAAAGAGTTTGTTTCTTCTGAATATAAAGAACAATTTTAATAAAAGTTTCATTATAATATAAATTATAATTTTTGAACGATTAATTCTCTCTTAATAGGTATTATTTAGCAAGCAATATTAAAATAAAGAAATTATTTTTCTTGAGAGATATGTAATCTATTGATTATCATGCTTAATCTTTTCCGGAGGAATGTCTGAGCGGCCGAAGGAGCACGCTTGGAAAGCGTGTGTACGTTAATTCGTACCGTGGGTTCGAATCCCACTTCCTCCGTCATTGCAACCAATTCGAACCCTTGGTGCCATCATCTAAAAAGGCCAAGGTTTGAATTTTAGAGTGTGCAATGTAATAAGGTTTTTCTTTAATTAAATTCCCGTTTTCAACCCTGCATTCACCGGGAATCCCTTCCATATAAATAGTTCCTAATAATTCTTTTAAAGCTAGCGCTGATCCTGTCGTATTTTGTTGTAGAGTATCGTGTAAACGCTCTAATCGATGCTCTATAGTCGTTTAATTTTACATTGATAAGATTGCTTGATCAATGGCGAATGTAAAATTCGTAACTTTTCGTAATATCTCTCTAACTTTATTTTTCATATTAGCCCAATATTTTTCTATAGGATTTAAGTCCGGAGAATATGGAGGAAGAAACATAAGCTTACAACCGGCAGATTCTACTGTTTTCCTGCTTTCCGCTGACTTGTGAAAACCGGCATTGTCAAGAATAAGAACACTACCGGGTGTAAGCTGAGGAGTCAAAACTTCCTTAAGCCAAATATTGAATAACCCGGTATTACAAGTACCTTCAAAACACATTGGAGATAAAAACTGCCCTTTAGATAGGGCTGAAATAATATTTTGCCTTATAAAGCGGTTTCCTGAAACCGCTCCAAAAACTTTTTTGCCGCGTAAGCTTCTTCCGGACTCACGAAATAAAAATTGATGAATCCCGGTTTCATCGAGATAAATTCTCTTGTCAAAGGGAATATTTTTTAAATCTTTCATAAAAGCTTCCCGTTTCTTTTCATCTCTTTCCTTATAGCGAGTAGTTTTTTTTTTCGTGTAATTTTTAATCTTTTAAGGGCATAAAAAATCGTTTGCGGAGTGACTGAAAAATAATCAGCAATTTCCGATAAAAAATAATCCGGATGTTTTTCTACATATTTAGATAACAACTCATCATCTAATTTCTTATAAGCATATTTTCTGCGGATTGGCTTTAAATGTCCTTTTTGCTTTTTTTGCAAGATCCATCGATATATTGTTGCGATACCTACTTGAAAAATATGGCCGGCTGTTTTTTTATCATGATGTTTTTCTATATGTTGTCATACTTTCTCTCGAAGATCTACTGAATAGGCTCTAGGCATTGTTTTGTCCTTATTGTTTGTATAAAAAAAGAAGGATAACATATTATCAAATAAAAATTAAAGTACTATATCCATTCTTTAGGCGGAGCTTTAAAATTTTTCTCTGTTTGAAATGCTAAGTTTTCTATTTCATGTGTCAGCAATTCGCTCTTTTTCCCCGCTTCTCCAAGGGCTTCGGATACTGCTTTTGAGAAGTTGCCTACTTTAATAAAGTTTAAATAATTCTGAATTTCGGAGAGAATTTTTTCATGCTGAGATTTCTTTTTTTTGATTTTTTCGGGGAGTTCTCCTGAGCCTTGAGCTAATTTTTTTTCAATTGCTTTAAAAACATACTCGATATTTTCAGCAATGAGTAACTTTTCTTTGAGTTCGTTTAAGATAATTTTTTCGACCTTATTTCTTGCAATGAGCATTTTATTGTTACAAGTCTTTCTTTTTGCATTATAGCAGCCATAATATCCGCTTCCTTTGCCACTGACTAAAACCATGGCTCCATCACAGGATCGACATTTCATTAATCCTGCAAGCAGATGATTTGGATTGGAATGCACATAGCTTTTTTGCTGTTGTTGTGCATTCTTTTTAACTGGAAATGCACCTTTGATGTCATTCCATCTATTTTGGGCTTTTTCCCAAGTGTCTTCATCAATGATAGCAAGTTCCTTTTTCTCAATAAGAATCTGTTCATGTTCTGGTCTTTTAACCTGAGTTTTGGGTTTAAATTACCATAGGTAAAATATCCTGATGCTTTTCCAACCTAATCGAAGGCTTTTTTCTTGATGAGAGTACGCAATAAGAGCACCAAGTAAGTTAATAAAAAAATTAGAGATACTACGATGGCGTGTATGTTCTATTTGCGAAATATTTTTTAATTGATCATTGACTGTTTCAATAATAGACGCCCTTTCAACATTGAAGTGCAACAAATAGGAAGAATTTGAAAATGGCCAAATGCCGGCAAAATCTCTATAGTAAATTTTTGCAAAAAAAAACTATGGAGGGATTTTTTATGCCTAAAGGCTACCGGCATTTAACCTACGAACAAAGGTGCCAAATATGTACTTTAAAAAAAAGAGGAGATTCTGTTGATTCTATTTCGCAGGAATTAAATGTTAATAAAACTACTGTTTATCGAGAGTTAAAAAGAAATAGCTATGAAGGCAGATATATCTATTTTGCAGCACAAATCAAAACTAAAAGAAGGCGTTCAAAAGCGAGCAGTAAAACAAAGAAAATGACCCCTGAACTACTTATGAAGATAGAAAGTAAATTACTGCTTCAATGGAGTCCTGTTCAAATATCCGGTCGATTGAAAGAAGAAGAAGGCCTGCTTATCAGCCACGAAAGTATTTATCGTCATATTTGGAAAGATAAACGAAATTGGGGCAATTTATATAAAAATTTAAGACACAAAGGTAAGAAGTATAAAAAGCGAGGTTCAGATAAAGCAGGCCGAGGCTGTATTCCCAATAGAGTCGATATTGATAAAAGACCTTGTATTGTCGATGAAAAAACAAGAATAGGAGATTTTGAATTAGATACGATAATAGGCAAAAATCATCAAGGAGTGATTGTTTCTATTGTTGATCGTGCTTCTAAATATACGATGCTTATGAAGGTAAAGTCTAAACAAGCCCTCGGTGTTGCCGATGCTTTAATTACCTGTTTAAAGCCTGTTAAGGATAGAGTTCACACATTAACAGCAGATAATGGTTTAGAGTTTTCTCGGCATCAAGAAGTAAGTTCAACACTCAAAGCAGAGTTTTATTTTGCTAAACCCTATCATTCCCGGGAAAGAGGGTTGAATGAACATACGAATGGGTTAGTTAGACAGTATTTGCCTAAGAAAACAAACTTTAATAATGTGACACAAGAGGATGTAAAAGAGATAGAAAAACTGCTTAATGAAAGACCCGGAAAAAGTTTGAATTTTAAAACACCTATATAGTCATTTAATTTTATATTGATAAGATTGCTTGATCAATGGCGAATGTAAAATTCGTAACTTTTCGTAATATCTCTCTAACTTTATTTTTCATATTAGCCCAATATTTTTCTATAGGATTTAAGTCCGGAGAATATGGAGGAAGAAACATAAGCTTACAACCGGCAGATGCTACTGTTTTCCTGCTTTCCGCTGACTTGTGAAAACCGGCATTGTCAAGAATAAGAACACTACCGGGTGTAAGCTGAGGAGTCAAAACTTCCTTAAGCCAAATATTGAATAACCCGGTATTACAAGTACCTTCAAAACACATTGGAGATAAAAACTGCCCTTTAGATAGGGCTGAAATAATATTTTGCCTTATAAAGCGGTTTCCTGAAACCGCTCCAAAAACTTTTTTGCCGCGTAAGCTTCTTCCGGACTCACGAAATAAAAATTGATGAATCCCGGTTTCATCGAGATAAATTCTCTTGTCAAAGGGAATATTTTTTAAATCTTTCATAAAAGCTTCCCGTTTCTTTTCATCTCTTTCCTTATAGCGAGTAGTTTTTTTTTTCGTGTAATTTTTAATCTTTTAAGGGCATAAAAAATCGTTTGCGGAGTGACTGAAAAATAATCAGCAATTTCCGATAAAAAATAATCCGGATGTTTTTCTACATATTTAGATAACAACTCATCATCTAATTTCTTATAAGCATATTTTCTGCGGATTGGCTTTAAATGTCCTTTTTGCTTTTTTTGCAAGATCCATCGATATATTGTTGCGATACCTACTTGAAAAATATGGCCGGCTGTTTTTTTATCATGATGTTTTTCTATATACTCATCACGAATAAACCTCCGGATATTTTGTATTCGTATAGTGTAAATTATTTTGTATGAATTCATTTTTAACACTATCAGAAGAAAAGCATCTCAGACAGCAACATAAACGAGAAAAGAATGGTCGTATACGAGATCGTATCAAGGCTGTTCTATTGTCGAATAAAGGTTGGAGTAATACTCGTATTGCTGAAGCTGTGCTTTTAGACGATGAAACAGTGTCTCGTCACATTAAAGAATATCAAAATAAACAGCAATTGCATGTAGAAAGCGGTGGTTCAGTCAGTAAACTTCTTGCGCCACAGTCAGAAGAATTCATTAAACATTTAACAACTCATACCTATGTCAAAGTAGAAGAGATCTGTTCTTATGTTCTCGCGAAATATGGCATTGTTTATACGATTTCAGGGATGACTTCTTGGCTACACTCACATGGTTTTTCCTATAAAAAGCCTAAAGGTACACCGGCTAAGGCAAATTCTGATCAACAAAAAGCTTGGATGCAATTTTACGCCAAGCTTATGGCATCTCTGCCTAAAAATGAGCCTGTTGAATTTGCTGATGGTGTACATCCAACTATGGCAACTAAAATTTCTTATGGTTGGATTCGACCGGGAACAGATAAATTGATTGCAACAACAGCTTCTCGTACTCGAATGAATCTTATGGGGTCTATCAATTTAAACAGTATGAAGGTAACAATATTACAGTCCTAACCTCAATCCCATTGAACGATTATGGAAAGTGATGAATGAATATTGTCGCAATAATCGGTTTTTTAATTCTGCTAAAGAATTTCGGAGATCGATTACCGGATTTTTTGAAAATACTTGGCCCTCTATTGCTCAATCAATGAGGACACGAATCAATGATCATTTTCAAGTCTTAGAATCGGCACTTTGATTCATAAGGGGTATATGTTGTAATACTTTCTCTCGAAGATCTACTGAATAGGCTCTAGGCATTGTTTTGTCCTTACTGTTTGTATAAAAAAAGAAGGATAACATATTATCAAATAAAAATTAAAATACTATAGAGGTTTTCAATCCGAAGAATTTGTGCTATAATAGAGTACAAGTTTGTTGCACTTCATAGTTGAAAAGACAAAGGATATAACTTTAGTTCATATGTTGTTATTTCGCTACGTTAAAATCATATCTGACAAAATAGTTTATGAAAGTCAAAATTTTAAAGATTACTCTAATACCTGTTTGTGTGATTGCATTTTTAATTACTTTTATTCTTTTTGGTAGCATGCCCCAAAAGAGTGGTGTAAAAAAAGTGAATGCTCTAAGTGCCTCTGTTAAAATTATTAGAGATAAGTATGGGGTCGTCAAAATAAAAGGAAAAACAAGAACTGATGTTGCTTATGCTATGGGTTTTGTACATGCACAAGAAAGATTTTTTCAAATGGATTTATTGAGACGAAAAGGGGCAGGTGAACTTTCAGAGCTATTTGGACAATATACTCTTGAATTTGATAAATTCTTGAGAATGCATCGCTTTAGAAATCAAGCTAAAATAGTTATGGATACAATGACTATAGAAGAAAAAGAAATACTTTTTTCTTATGCAAAAGGAGTAAATAAGGGTTTATCCTCTTTAAAATGCAAACCAATCGAATACTTACTACTTAGGGCTAAACCTGAATTATGGACCGCAGAAGACTCACTTTTGGTCGGATATGCGCTTTTCTTTGCCCTTCAAGATTCGGGAGGAGATTACCCTAGAACACGTGGTGCCATCCAAAAAGTTTTGCCTGAAAAATTATTTTCATTTCTGGTTGACAACGGTTCTGAATGGAGTTGCATCCCAGAAGGTCAGAAGACCCCTTTCCAAAAGCTAGATAAAGCAGATTTTATAGCAAAAGAGCAGAAGGAATTAACTGAATTTGAAGTAGATGCAGAGGTTAATAAAGGAAGTAATCAATGGGCAGTTGGACCCGAGTTAACTAAAGATGGATCCTGTATTTTAGCTTGTGATATGCACTTAGACCTGGCTGTTCCAAACACATGGTTCAGGATGTCACTTGATTATTTATCAAGCAATGAGGAATCTGTTTTTGTTTCAGGGGTCACTCTTCCGGGAATCCCTTTAATTATCATAGGGAGCAATTTAAACTTAGCCTGGGGATTTACAGCTTCATACATTGATACTACAGACCTAATCGTTCTTGAAGAAGATAAAGAGAATAAAAACTTATACTTAAGTAGTACGGGTTATAAACCTTTTATCGAGCATCTTGAAAAGATTAAAGTGAAGGGTGAATCTTGCGTACATCAAAAGTATTTATGGACTGAATGGGGTCCTGTATCACCGAACCTATTTGAAGGAAAGAAAACTGCAATTAAATGGGTTGCTCATGAAAATGATGCTTTCAATTTGAAATTAAATCTTTTGGAGCGTGCAAGATCAGTGGATGAGGCATTAGAACTATCATCTCAAATTAATATACCGGTTCTAAATTTTATGGCAGTTGATTCTAAGGGAAACCTTGCATGGACCTATATGGGAAAAATTCCAAATCGCCGGGGTTATGCTCCAGGATTACCCATCTCATACTCAGAGGGAGATAAAAGCTGGTCAGGAGTTGGAAGTTACTCAGGTAACCTGTATATAAAAAATCCCCCTGAAAAATTTTTGTGTACTGCCAATAATAAAGTTGTCAATCGAGAATTCCTTGGAAAGAATTACATGAATGGAATCCGAGCTTTTCAAATAAAAAAGAATCTGGAATTAACGTCTGAACATGACCTTAGCTCAATGAAAAACATACAGTTAGATGAATCAGCTTTTTTTTTTAAAAGGTGGCAGAAGCTTCTTGCAGGCTGTCTCAGTTCCAAATCTGACGTAGAGCTCCGGCTATTGAAAGAAGTCAATGAATGGAATGAATTATGCTCATCTGAATCAAAGGGCTATTATTGGGTCAGAGAATTCCGTAAATTATTTTCCAGAACAGTAATTGAGATGTTTATTTCTGATGCAAATACTATAACATCGAATTTGAAATGGCATCTACTGGATATGGAAGAGCCCATTTATTTAATTGCAAAGCAAGCTGTTTTTGACTCTAAAGATAGATCTGAAAAAGATTTTTCAGATTTTATCCAAATTCTTGAGAAAACTAAATTGCAGTTGCTGAAACAATACGAAAGTTCCTCAATTGAGAACTGGGGGCAAAAGAATATTTTTTCCATTCAACATCCACTTAGCGATGCGTTAGGTCCTTTAACCGGTCTTTTTGATATGCCAAAAACGTCGACTGGGGGGGATGCATATTGCCCAAAAGTTTGTAGGCCTAAGGTGGGTGCGTCAGTTCGAATGATCACCATTCCTAATAAAAGAGATCAATGTCTAATTAGTATGCCATGTGGGCAAAGTGGCCATTTTTTATCTCGCCATTACCGAGATCATCATAAACCTTGGCTAGAAGGTAAGTATTTTAAACTAGATTGCGAAGAGCCTGTGGCTACACTTACTTTAATTCCAAAGTCAATCAAATAAATGTTATTTCAAAAAAATACTGAAGTTTGTATCCTCTTCTTAAAATAACTACTTTAGATTTGAAATTGGAGATTTAATATGGTGCAAGATTCCGAAACACCCAACTATTTTGTCGTACAGAATGATGAACTCCAATATTCCATTTGGCCAACATATAGGACAGTTCCTGAAGGCTGGAATGTAATTGGAAAAGAGAAAACAAAAGACGGGTGTCTTGCATATATTGAGTCGGTTTGGATTGATATGCGGCCATTAAGCGCTAGATGAGAAACCCGATTATGAGTACACAAAATTCACAAATTTTTACAAAACCGTATACTGCTCTTGAGGCAGAACTCTATGATCTTTTAAGGGGCCCTGCTCCTGATTCGGAAATTTCTTTTTATCATTCATTGATTAAAAAAAAAGGTGGAATATCCTTGGAACTGGGATCAGGGACAGGGAGACTTATGATACCTCTTCTAGAAAAGGGGATCATAGTAGATGGGCTAGAATTGTCAAATGATATGATTAAAATTTGTCAAAACTCACTGTCACAGAAAAAGTTGAAAGCCAATCTATATGAAGATGATATGACCAATTTTTCTCTTCGTGAGAAATATAACTCAATTTTTATTGAGGGTGGAACTTTTATGCTTCTAAAATCTGAAGAGAGCGCACTTAACTGCTTGAGGGCAATCTACAATCACTTGAATAGTTCAGGGCAGGTAATTATTGAACTGTTCTACCCCTTAGATGACCTCGAGCTTGCTTCTGATTCTTCATGGCGTTTACATAAAAAAGCCATTAATAAGAAAGATAATGCTTACGTAACATGCTCTTATTCAATCGAATGCGATGTTTTAGAGCAAATTATATCAAAGTGGACAAAGTACGATATATTTAATGCTTTAGGGCTTATTGGTTCTCAAATAGTTCTTTCTGAATTGAAATGGTATTCAAAAAGGGAATTTTACTTTTTGCTGGAAAAAGTTGGTTTTAGTCATATTGACTGTGTTCATCCGGCAATTCGTGATGAGTCAGATACAAAAACAGTAATGGCGTTTATTGCTATAAAATAACACTAAAAGTGAAAATGGATCTTTTTTTTAACTCTGAATTAATAGATTTAAAATTAATTTCTCTTGTTTGCCTTCCTTATGCAGGAGGATCAAGCAGGATTTTCTATGAATGGAATAAATTCTTACCCATAAACTTCCAATTAATTCCATTAGAACTGCGTGGCCGATCTAAGCGAATTAAGGAGTCCTTTTACCAAAATCTTGATGAACTTTTCGATGAGCTGTTGAACTACTTCAAACAAAATATTAAGGAAGAGTTTATCATTTTTGGACACAGTATGGGGGCTCTAATTGGATTTGAGCTTACTAATTTATTATCCATAATTGATTTAAAACCGAGACTGTTAGTTGTATCAGCATGTCAACCGCCAAAACTTCGTATAGCTAGACCAAAGTCAAGCAAGGCAAGTTTATCAGATGAAGAATTAATTAAGGTCTTAAAGAAGCTAAATGGAGTGCCTCAAGAAGTTCTGGATAATAAGGAGTTTATGGCTTTTTATCTTCCGATCATTAAAAATGATTTTTATCTTCTAGAACAATTGGACGAGAGGTTCAGAAAGCAGGAAATAAAAGTGCAAAGCCCAATTTTAGCAATCGGGGCAAACAGTGATCCGGAAATTCCACTTCAAACAATTGAGGGTTGGAGGCAGTGCACGGAGAAATCTTTTCATAAAAAAAAATTTCAGGGAGATCATTTTTTTATCAATGATCAGCCTCAAAGAATTATCTCAACAATCGAAAAAACTTGCTCTATAGTTGAAAGGGAGAGATTTGGGAGCTAAATGTAAACCAATAAAAGTTGATCTTTGGAGCTTAAAGTTTGATCAAGATGCTTTGAATATAGATCAGAACCTTTTTTTACATATACTTTCTAACGAGGAGAGAGTTAAAGCTGAAAAATACCGAAAATATGAAGACAGAGTGCGATATACTATATCTCATGCTTTTCTTAGATTAGTTTTAAGTACACAGCTAGATGTTTATGCTAAGACTCTACATTTTGCGACCTCTATTACAGGAAAGCCTTATATTGACTCCAGATATGGCTTAAAGTTTAATTTATCTCATAGTTACAACTATACGCTTGTGGCGTCTAGTCAAAATGAGCCGGGTGTTGATATTGAGTATCATAAACAGATAAAAAAATTAGATGACTTAGTCAGATTTGTAATGACTAAAAATGAATTGCACTCTTGGTACACTTTACTTCAGCAAAACTTGACAAAGTCTTTTTATGACTGGTGGACTTTGAAAGAGGCGCTTCTTAAATGCATAGGCGAGGGCATTACAGGAGAACAGTTTTCAAAAGTTCAAATTTTACCACATTTAATGAAAAGTACTCCTTCTGTCTTTAAAATTAATCAGATTCGTTGCTTAATTCAGTCCGTTGATTTGGGCTCAAAAGTTTCAATTGCTTTGGCTGTTAAAGAGGCCTCGCAAAGAGGCTCATCGTTATCTGTGCAATTGAAAGAAATCTCGTTATCAGGGTTACTTATTGCATTAAACCAACTCAATAAATTTGAAAACTTTCATTTGTTACTAAAAAACCAAAAGGCTGGTGTATTTTGACTCAAGAAAATCAACATAAGTATAAGGCTTTAGAAAGTCAAAAGGGGCTATGGCTAAATCAAAAACTAAACCCAAATAGTTTTGCTGACAATATCCTTAGAGGAATCAAATTTGAAGGAAATCTCACAAGCTCTCATATTGAACAGACTCTGGATAAACTTTTAGAATTACATCCTTCGTTGAGAGGGATTTTTCGTATGGAAGAAGATATCTTGTACCAGCATATTCTAAATAAGCCAAACTATTGTTCTCTGTACGATGCAGCAGCATGGACTGATTTAGAAATAACTTCTTTTGCTCAAAATAAGCAAAAAAAACCTTTTGATCTTGGAGAAGAGGTACCTTTTAGGGCGTATCTTCTTCAGCGAAAAAGCGAAATTGTGCTCATTTTAGTTATACACCACATCTCAATTGACTTGTGGTCTGAGATCATCCTTTCAGAGCAGTTTTTAAGGATTCTACCCTCTGTTATGCAGGATTCGCACCTTGAACTGAAGCAGACGAGTGATTCTTTTGAAGCATTTGTACGGTGCCACGCCGAAAAGCTAACTCAGACAAGAATTGATGACCTTCTTAATTTTTGGAAGCCTCATTGCTGGCAAAAGAACGACCCCCTTTCTTTACCTTTTTCAAAAAAGAGGCCTCAAGTTCAAAATTATGAAGGGAGTGAGTTAGTCTTAATGCTTTCACCTGAAATATATCTTTCAATAAAAAAGCTGAGTTCAAAGCTTAAGATAAGCGTCTACTCTTTCTTACTTACTGTCTTTCAGATTGTTTATTATAAATACTCAGGCGCAAAGGAGATAACCATTGGCTCTACCACAGCAGGACGAAAGCATGCATGTTTCAGAAAGACAGTTGGATATTTTATTAATCCTATTCCGATCTTGTTGAGTCTAAAAGGACAGACCCATATTGAAGACTTATTTGAGGAAAACTTCAAAAAAATTCAAAAATATCTTAAGCATAGTGACCTACCTTTTCCAACTATGGTAGAGAAGCTTGAAGTAAAAAAGGAACCGAGCTTTCATCCTTTGTTTCAAGTTATGTTTAATTATGTTGGTAAATTGCCATTTTGGCAAACTGAGCGAGAAATTAACGTTTCTAAAAAGGAAAAAATAAAACTTTCACCTCTGAAAGTTACTAATTTATTAGCGCAGTTTGAACTTGTTGTAAATGCTTCAGTGGATGGAAAAGCACTCAATTTATCGTGGCAGTATAATACATCTATTTTTTCAAAAACTGATATTCAAACTCTAATGTGCGAGTATAAAACATTCGTACATAATATTTTAAATCAAAGTAATCGTTCGCTATATCAGTTGCTTGAAGTGAATGCTTGCTCTGATACACAAAAAAGTTCTCTTCAGAATTGTGCTAATAAATTCGATTCAATATTTGATTGGTTTGAGGCATCCGTTCATCAAAATTCAAAAAGAGTTGCTATAACAATGGAGGAAAGAGCTTTTTCTTATGAGGATTTATTTTCAAGAGTCAATCAGATAGCGCATTTCATGAAAAAGAAGGGGATTAAGACAGGGAGTGTAGTAGTTTTATACTTAGACCTTAGTGAGGACACTATTGCCTCAGTTCTCGCAATCTCAAAGTTAAACGCAGTATATTTACCATTAGACAAAAACAGTCCGAATCAGAGACTAAATAGTATTGTTAAGTCTTGTGATGCGGTTGTTTTAAAATCGTACAAATCGACGTCTCCTTTTGAGTCAGATGTTAAAGTTATTCATCTAGAGGATATTAAAAAGGAACAGTTCAAATTAGAAAGAGGAACTAAACAAGCAGGTTTAAACAAAAATCGAATCGCCTATCTTATTTTTACTTCTGGGTCAACTGGAACAGCAAAAGGGGTAATGGTTCCAAATTCAGCAATTCTCAATTATTTAGAATGGGCAATAAAAACCTATTTTCAGAGTCACATCAAAACTGCAACTTTGTTCGGTTCACTTGCCTTTGATATGAGTCTGACGGCACTATTTGCTCCATTATTAGCAGGGAAGACTTTAAAAATACTTCTGAGTGAGAACATTGAAGATAATTTAAAACAACTTGCCTTTGATCGAGAAATTGATCTTTGTAAAATCACGCCGTCTCATTTAGAAGGATTGACTGAGATTGCTTCTGAGGCTAAAGGCTCTTCCTCGCTTAAATCTATGATTCTGGGCGGAGAAGAATTAAAAACAGCAGTAGCTGAAAAGGCATTATCCTCAATTGGATCCAAAATTAAGATTTATAACGAATACGGCCCTACTGAGGCTACAGTAGGTTGTATGATTCATCAATTTACTCAAAATGAAAATAAGAAGGCTTCTGTCCCGATCGGAATACCGATTCAAAATGCACAAATTTATGTGATGAATGAAGATTTACAAATCCAGCCTTATGATGTGCCGGGTGAACTTTATATTTCAGGAGAGGGGTTAGCTTGGGGGTACTTGAGACAGCCTGTCGAAACAGCAAAGAAATTTATTCCTCATCCATTTATTTCAGGCAAAAGAATTTATAAAACCGGGGACTTAGGAGTAAAAAGAGCAAATGGGATAATTGAGTATATAGGACGGATCGATTCCCAGCTTAAGATTAGGGGGTATCGAATTGAAAAAAGAGAAATTGAGTATGTTATTCACCAAGTTGACTTAGTTAAAGAAGCTCTAGTTCTAATGAGCCAGGGTAAATTAATTGCTATTATTATAGCAAAGGTTAAAAACAAAACTGAATTTCTTGATCAGGTTAAAAAAAAGGTAAACTCTTTATTACCTAAATATATGGTTCCTGATCATTTTATTTTGATTGATCAGTTACCCCTCTCCCCAAGTGGAAAAGTGGATCAACCCACTCTAAAAAAAATAATTACTGAAGTTCGTGAAGAAAAAAAACAAATCCCTCTTATCGGAAGTCTTGAAAATTCTCTAGGTCAAATTTGGTCGGAAATTTTAAAAGTGAATTTAGGCACAATAAGTCGAAATGACAATTTTTTTGATTTGGGAGGAGATTCCGTAAAGCTGCTTCAAACTGTTTCAAGAATAAGGCGTCTAGGCTATGAGTGTGAATATAATGTATTTTTTGATTATCCAACAATTCAAGAACTTGCTTCAGAGCTAAAACCTAGATCTAACTCTTTTTTAAATTCTCCTAAAAGTGCGTATTGTCAATCTCCTGAACTGAAGGCTCTAAACTCTGAATTGAGTAAAAAGCATCAGCAAGCATTTCCTCTTACATCTATCCAAAAAGGAATCTTGTTTCACTATAAAAGTAGCCCTGCAAGTTTAGCTTATCTAGAGCAATTAGAGTGTACATTCAAGGGGGATTGGTGTTTAGATTCTTTTGAGAAGGTTTTATCAGCTCTCCAAAAGAGGCACCAAGTGTTAGATTCAAAGTTACTTGATATAGATACGGGGGAAGCTTTAACCATTTTAGGTGTTGGTCACAAAATTCCATTCTCTGTATCTGACTTAAGTTGTAAGAGTCAAGCTGAGCAAGAGCATCTGATTGAACAGTACAAAATTGCAGATCTAGAGCAAGGATTCAATCTGTATTCTGAGCCACCTTTAAGAGTATCTTCATTTAAATTGAGCGCGACAGAGATAAAGTTAATTTGGTGCGCGCATCACATTGTACTTGATGGATGGAGTTTAACCATTTTGTTAAAAGACTTCTTTTCAATGTATTCTACATATCCACAGAAATTTTCGAATGACTTGAAAAATGGAAGGTTTGAGTATAAAGATTTTATACATTGGTATATGGGCTCTGATAAAAGCAAAGCAGTCAATTTTTGGAATAATTATTTAAAAAATGTAACGAGTCCATCATTTGTACTTGGAAATTCTTCTCAATCACCAATTTATTCCTTTGGCCAGCTCTCAAGAGAGATTCCAATGAGAAACCTCGTTTCATTATTAAAGATACTTAACTCGAATAGAATTACGCTAAATGCCTTTTTACAAGCAGCTTGGGGTGTTTTATTGGCTAAGTGGAACCTTCAGAAGAAAGTAGTATTTGGGACGGTTTCTAACTTTAGACCTATTGACCTTGAAAACATTGAAAATGCTGTAGGATTATTTGTAAACACCTTACCTGTTAGGGTAAATATTAAAAATCAAGCACGCCTTCTTGATATCGTTAAAAAAGTTCAAAAAGATTTTCTAGAAGCTCAGCCTAACAATTTTATTTCACTTAGTGAAATTATTCAGCGTAAAAATCACCCTCCCAATCTTATCAATCATCTCTTGATATTTGGCAATTATCCAAAGGCGACACTTGAAAAAGAAAATAAAGATAGAAACTTTAGCCTGTCTAATTTTAAGATGCGTGAACAAACAAATTATGATTTTAACCTCTACATTAACTCACAAGAAGAGGGCAAAAATAAGAATCCTTGTTTAGAACTGAATTTTATTTTTAACAAGAATGTTTATTCCGAACAGCAAATCAATGAAGTCGCAGGCTCCTTTACCACATTAATTTCTGAGACAGATTTGTTAAATAAGCACTTCGGTGAGCTAGAATATACAGCGTTTCAAAGAGCTAGATGCCTTCATTTAACAAAAAAAACTAAGTGTGATCCTTTTATAAAGCCTTTGATCAAAATTTTTGATACCAAGGTTAAAACCATACCTCATGAAGTTGCATTATTTTATAATAATCGTAGCTATACCTTTCATTATATCGATGATATGAGCACTCGTTTAGCAGGATTTTTCCAAAAGAATGGGGTTAAGAAAGGGGACCTTGTAGCTTTGATCCTTCCACGCTCTATTGATACTGTTTGTGCTATCCTAGCAGTCCTTAAATCAGGAGCTACATATCTTCCAATTGCTCCTCAAACACCAAAAATACGCATTGAGCAGATTTTTATGACTTCTAAATGCTCTTTTCTGCTCACTGAAAAACTGCTTCCATTAAGCAACAAGATAACACAGTTTATTTATGATCTAGAAGCTTGGAAAAATTTCTCAGAAAACTTTCAGCCTATAACTTCTGACCTTAATCAACTTCTGTATGTCTTATTTACGTCAGGATCTACAGGCAAGCCTAAAGGAGTTATGGTTGAACAAAAAAGTGTGCTCTCTTTACTTACTCATTTAGAGGGGAAATATCCCCTTAAAAAAGGAGACGCCTTTCTATTAAAAACATCCTACACTTTTGATATTTCCTGTCCGGAACTCTTTTCTTGGATTCTAGGGTCAGGGAAACTCATAATTTCAGAAGAAAATGATGAAAAAGATCCTGAAACAATAGCTGATGTAATCATCAAGTACAAAGTGACTCATATTAATTTTGTTCCCTCAATGCTTCATATTTTTCTAGAGGTCCTTGAGCCTAAAAAACTCCAAGAGGTTTTTCATAATTTACGTTATGTTTTTTCGTGTGGTGAGCCCCTTCGTCTAGATACCATCAAGAAGTTTTATTCAATTACTCAGGAGGTCTGCCTCGTAAATCTTTATGGACCAACAGAGGCAACAGTTTATGCTACAGAAGAAGAATGTGATCCAAATGCTACGGTTGTTTCTATCGGGTTCCCTATTAAGGGGATTTCAGCGCATCTCTTAGATGATGAATTAAATGATGTGCCACCAGGGGTTATTGGAACACTTTATTTAGAAGGAGTAGGTTTAGCAAGAGGATATTTAAATGAACCTAGGCTAACAGCAGAAGAATTCATTCCTTCTAAAAAGCAATACGGGCAGCTCATGTATAATACTGGAGATAAGGCTACTTTCACTTTTGATGGCAAGCTCTTATTCAAAGGAAGAAATGATTGTCAAGTAAAAGTAAGAGGTTATCGAGTCGAAATACAAGAGATTGAGCATCATTTATCTAGCTTCGAAGGAATTAAAGTGTCTGTTGTTAAACCTTTTAAAAACCAAGGAGCTATGGACTTAGTAGCTTACTATGTTCCCAATCGAACTATAAAGATAAATGAGATCAGTGCCTTTCTAAATACTAAGATTCCTTCCTACATGACTCCTTCTTTTTTTATTGAAATTGAATCTGTGCCTTTAACAGTAAATGGAAAGGTTGACTATAAACAGTTGCCTGATCCAACTCACGTGAATGCGCAGTTAGGTTCTTCAATAAATCAAACTTTTCAAAGTTCAATTTCAAAAGAACTTCTATCCTTGTGGGAAGAAACTTTAGATTTAACATCAGGTTCATTTGACCTTAATAAAAGCTTCTTTGAGCTGGGTGGGCATTCATTAAGCTTAATGAGCCTTCTCAGTAAAATAAGAGGTCAGTTGAATCGTAAGATTTCAATTCAAGATTTTTTCCAAAACCCATATCTTGCTTTTTTGAATGAGCAATTAAAGTGTAAGCCTCAATATAAATCTATAACTTCGCAAACGGATCAAAGTCAAAAAAATGAATTTCCATTAACTTCTGCTCAGAAAAAGATTTTTGCACATCAAAATATTTTTCCGGATTCTACGGCTTATAATTTACCGGGGACTTTTATCCTTAAAGGAGAGATAGCTTATAAAAAATTAGAAAGTGCATTTAGAGAGCTACAAAAAAGACATGAGGCACTGCGTCTTAAAATCAAGCAAACCAGTGAAAAGGCTGTAGTTCAAGAAATACAAAGTGAGCCACTTGCGCAGATTGTATATAAAAATGTAAATGAAGATTGTAGCCAATATTGTGTTGCACAACTCACTCAACCTTTTGACTTATTAGATTCTCCGCTTCTCAAATGCTATCTTTTGCGCTATAATTCAAGTAGAGCGCTCCTATTTTTTGATATTCATCATGTCATCGCTGATGGTATTTCTTTAGAGGTTATGCTCAAAGATTTCACTAAATTATATGCTGGAATAGATTTTGAGCAACCGAAGCTAAGCTATCGAACTTTTTTGGATTATTATGCTTCAATGAGTAAAGCTACAAAAGCTGAAGGTCAAAATTTTTGGAGCAAATATTTAGGTTCTACCTTACCTCTTCTTAACTTTCCCTACGATTTTGCTAAAAATGTAAATACCTCTTACGGGGCAAAGAGAGAGACTCATGAGTGGCCAGAAAATTTTTCTGCACAGATTACATCATATGCAAAGGAAAAGAAGGTAACTCCGAATATCCTTTTTGTAGCTGCTTGCGTTATTTTGCTTCAAAAATATACAGGTCAAGAGTCGTTTTTAGTTGGCTTGCCGGCTTCAAGTCGGGATCTTTTGTTTGGAGCAGAGAGTGTAGTCGGTATGCTTGTGAACACACTTTACCTTAAAGCTTCGATATCACCAAATTTTAAAATTTCTGATGTAATACATTTAGTAAAGGAAAATTTAATAGAAATTTTAGAGCATAAGCATGAACCTGTAGAGCCCGTTCTTTCAAAGTTAAACCCTGATCCCTCTATAAATCCTATTTCGTTTTTTATGGCTTATCAAGAGCCGGACCTGAATTCACTTGAAATGCAAGGTTCAGAAATAGAGAGGTTAAAGTTTAATCCTAAGGAAGCTAAATTCGACCTAAGCCTTGAAGTGTTCAATTTGGGTGGGAAATTTGAACTGAATTTAGACTATGCTTGCGAACTGACCTCTCAAAATTCTGCTGACTTGTTTCTTAAGTGTTTAAAAAAAACCTTGAATGCTCTTATTCAAAATGACTCCTCTTATCTAAAGGAAGTCAAAATTTTACCTCAGAATGAAGAAAGAAATATCGTAATAGACTTCAATAGAACAGAAGCTCCTTTTTCAAAAAAGGCTACTTTAGACAAGGTCCTGAAAGAAAAAATTGCTAGAGAGCAGAATCAAATTGTAGTTTCCGATAATAAAACTTCTTTAAGCGCATTAGATTTTGAGCAAAAGATTTTAAAAATTGCAAGTCAGATGAAAGAAAGAGGGGTTCAAAAAGGGGCTGTTGTAGCGATTATTTGTAATAGATCCATTGAGATGTTGGCTACTATGTATGCTATTTTTAAACTTGAAGCTGCCTACCTTCCAATAAATCCTTCTTTCCCTGTTGAACGTCAAAAAATGCTTTTAAATCAAGCAAAGCCCTCCTTAATTTGTTTTTCCGGATTCACCTTATTGAAGGGTTCTATCTTTGAAAGTAGGCTTCTAAATTTGGAAGTAGAGGTTTCAAATTCAATAGAGAATTCATTTAACTCAAATCCCAAGAGTTTAGCCTACATACTTTATACCTCTGGTACAACGGGCCTACCTAAAGGAGTCTTGATCTCTCACCAGAGTATTGTCAATCGCCTGGAATGGATGCAAGCTGCATACCCTCTAAAGAGTGATGACGTAATCCTACAAAAAACACCCTCAACATTTGATGTTTCAGTTTGGGAACTTTTTTTATGGAGTTTTTCGAACGCGAAACTTTTCCTTTTAAATGAGGGTGATGAAAAAGATCCAACTGCTCTTTTGAAAACAATTAAGAGTAAATCAGTCACAGTAATGCACTTTGTGCCATCTATGTTAAATGCTTTTTTAGATTATCTTAAAGTACAGCCGAACTTAGGAATGCTACCACTAAGAAAAATTTTTGTAAGTGGAGAAGCTTTACCGAAAGAAGTTGTGAAAAAATTTTATCAGACCATTTCTTATGTTGAGCTTATAAATTTATACGGTCCAACCGAGGCAACGGTTGATGTCACTCATTTCCCTTGCTCCTCCAATCCAGCAAAGGTCTTAATTGGAAAACCCATTCAGAATCATCAACTTTATGTTCTAGATAGATACATGAATATTCAGCCTCCAGGAGTTCCAGGCAAACTTTATATTTCGGGCGTTGGGTTGGCATGGGGATACTTAAACGAACCTCGCTTAACAGCTAAAAAATTTCTTCCTAATCCTTTTATATCCGGATGTAGAATGTATGACACTGGGGATGTTGCCCGTTTTAACTCTTATGGGGAAATTGAGTTTTTAGGTAGAGCTGACCGTCAAATAAAGATTCGAGGTATGAGAATAGAATTAGCTGAAATTGAAGATGTTATGCTTAAGCTTGAGGGTATCCAACAAGCTGCCGTGCTTTATCATCAAGAGGACTCGACTATTCCCGGAAAACTTATTGGATTTGTTGCTTTCTTAGCATCAAATTCTTTGTCAGAGAAAGAAATAAATAGTGACCTTAAGGAAGTCCTCCCAGAGCATATGATTCCTCAAAAATTGATTGTCCTTGAGAAGCTGCCTCTGACAAGAAACGGGAAGCTGGACTATAAATTTCTAGAAGAAAAATCTTTGCGCCTCAATTTGGAAACTTCTGATCTTAAAACGAATGGATCTACAGATTTAGAAAATAATGAAGTCATCAAAAAACTCTCAGAAATTTGGCAGAAAGTTCTAAAAATAGAGAAGGTTTATCCTCGTGATAATTTTTTTGAATTAGGAGGAGATTCTATTTTAGCGATTCAGGTGGTAGCAAATGCGCAGGCTCAGGGGCTAAACCTTAATGTGCAAGATATTATGAAAAAACAAACTGTTCGAAGTATTTCGACCACTTTATCCCTTAAGTGCGCAGCGCCAATTAATCAAGAAAAAACGCTAGGTGCCTTTCCATTAACTCCAATTCAAGCTTGGTTTTTCACTTTTGCAAAAAAAGACATTTCGCACTTCAATCAAGCCATTTTACTTACCTTAAAAGAACCTGTTAAGCCGGTATATTTGAAAAAAACAATCCATTACCTGCTCGATTTACATGATATGCTAAGAACTAAATTCTATATTCAAAATTCGAATTGGGTTCAAGAGTGCTTAGAAGATGCTAATCCCATCATTGATTTTCATGACCTTTCCCGGTATGAAAAGAAGGATTTAAATGAAAAACTTGCCCAGGTAAAGAATAGTGCTCAAAAAAGTTTAGCAATTGAGCTGGGAGCTCTTTTGAATATTCAACACTTGAAACTGCCTGAAGGAAAGGAGCAACTTCTTTTTATTTGTCATCATCTAGTCATAGATGGTGTTTCCTGGCGCTTCTTCTTAGAGGATTTTTGTAATATTTATAGACAGGTCTCAACTGAAGCTGAGATTGTTCTACCCTTTAAAACAAATTCCTATAAGAGCTATGCAAATGAAATTCAATCTATAATCAATCAACCTCTTGTACTTGATTACTGGAAAAATCAAGTTGCCCCTATGTATTACCTTCCTGTAGATTTTGGTAATCCAGACCGGGTTATTAAAAAGTTAGATAAATACAGAACTATTTTAGAAGAGAAAGTTACTTATAAACTTTTTACACTTTCACAGTCCCATTATAAATGTCAGATAGAAGAGTTGCTTCTTAAAGCACTATTAGATTCGATCTATGAAAAATGGAACATTGATTCTATTGCCATCAATTTTGAAAGTCATGGAAGAACAAGTAACCGTTTTTTAAAGAGTTACTCACGAACTTTAGGGTGGTTTACGTCTCTATACCCTGTCTTCTTAAGATCTAACTCAGGTGAGTCTATAGCTGATAATATTCAATTGATAAAAAAATCATTAAAAGCAGCTGAAAAAAACTCAATTGACTTTGCTGTTCACCAGTACTTGATGAAGAAAACTTCTCTACAAAGCTCACAAATTTGCTTTAATTTTCATGGAAAATTAGATCAGGTTTTGACAGGTCTACCTCTCTTTGAACAAGAGTATAATCCTGAAACAGGTAAAGTAGCTTCAGATCTAGTTAATCCACCTCATTTAGTTGCATTTAATATATTCGCCCTTGGTTCTCAACTGCACATTGAGTGTGAGTATAGTAAATCGAACTATTCATCTATGACAATAGAAGCTTTCCTTAAAAATTATAAAGAGAAGTTAAAAGCGTTGACTCAGTTCAACCTGCTCTCAGAAAAGCTAAACAAAAATACATCACGTGTTTCAGCTAGTAGTTTAGAAAAAGTTTTTTCTCAATTAAAATAATTATGCTAGTAAAAAAATATTTTAAACTTCTATGCTTTTTATTCTTGTAAGAAGTGTTTGGGTAAATCCGTGGAATGTAACTCCCCGAAAAATATTGAATCTGTCTACGAGTTAAGTCCTACCCAAGAGGGAATGTTGTTGCATTCTTTAAAAGACCATTCATTTAAAGAAGGCATTTATCATCAACAGTTTATCTGGGAATTTTCTGCGGACCTCAAGCCGGATTTATTCAGAAAAGCCTGGGACAGAGTCATACTTCAAAATGAAGTTCTACGCTCTGCTTTTTTTTGGAAAGATTTAGAGCAGCCCTTACAAGCAGTGCTATCTGAAATAAATATAAATATTTTGTATGAAGATTTTTCTAGTGGAAGTGATTTATATCAAAATAAAAAAATTCAGAAATATTTAGAAGAAGACTTAGAGCATCCCTTTGTTCTTGAAAAGCCTCCATTGATGAGGTTTAAGCTATTCAAAAAATCAGATTCTTTATTTTTATTTATATGGAGTCACCATCATATAATTTTGGATGGATGGTCTATTGTTGTAGTGCTCAAACAATTGATTGAGGGCTATACTGCTCTTCTAAAAGGCAAGACTTCTTCTTTGAAGCTGACTACTCCACCCTACCAAACTTTTATTGATTGGATAAAAACTCAAGATGCTCTAGATGCCGAAAAATTTTGGAAATCTAGATTTTACGCTATAGAAGAGCAAAAGCGACTAAGAGAGCTAGAGCATAACACATCTAAGCCTATTTTTCATGCTGTTGAACTAGAACTTTCTCAAAACAATCTTGCTTTTTTGCAAAGTTTTTCTAAAAAAGTATTCTGTTCGCTTGCGACATTATTTCAAGCAGCATGGGGGCTAACTTTATCTAGGTTTTCTGCTCAGTATGATGTGGTATTTGGAATGACTACATCAGGTAGATCTGCACCTATTTCAGGTATTGATGAGATGGTTGGATTGTTTATAAATACACTTCCTGTTCGTATTCAAATAGCTCTCAATTTGAACCTTAAAAATTGGCTTAACTCTATCCAGTCAAATGTAGTTGCTCAATCACAGTGGGAGCAAAGTTCACTGACTGACATTCATACATGGACTGGAGCTACTCATGGTTTTGACCTCTTTGAATCAATATTAGTATTTGAAAATTATCCAACTTTTGATGCTCCTGATGATTCCCCTGTTAAGATAAAGAGTTTTAAGGCTAATGAAACAACGAACTATCCTCTTACCTTATCAATAGAATATACGAAGGCCCAATCTCTTAGAATTGAGCTCAAATATAAAATAAACCTATTTTCTCAAGTCTTGATAGAAGAGCTTTTAAAGTGCTTCAAAAAAATCCTCTCATTACTACCGAAAAATGAAGAACTATGCCTTGAAGAGCTAATTGAAAAAATATCTGGTGTGCAGCCTAAAAGACAATCAATAACTAGGAAAAAGCATTTTACTAATTCAAATGTTACATTATTCGATAGGTTTGTAGAGTGTGCTACGCATAAACTTTCAGTATGCGCATTGGCCGATCAGTATGAATCTATAAGTTATGAAGAAATGCTCAAAAGGGTTAACCTACAAGCTTCAAACCTGAAGCAAATAGGCCTAAAAAGCAACGAATGTGTAGTGCTTCACATGGAGCGTTCTACACTTGTAGTCACCACTATTTTTGCAATTTGGAAGATAGGAGCTCATTTTTGCTTTTTAGAACCCTCGTTGCCTCAAGAGAGGAAGGAATCTTTTCTTAAGCATTTGCAGCCAACTATTATTATTGAATCAGATGAATTAAAAAAAGAAGACAAGTTAGAAAAAATAGATCAAATCTATTCTATTCAAAGTACTTTTAAAGAGGATATTGAACATAATAACCTTTCCTTTAGTAGAGCTTCACCAAATGATCTAGCCTATATCGTGTTGACTTCTGGGACTACGGGAGAACCCAAACCTGTAATGGTTGAACATCATAACCTATTTTCTATTGCTGAAGGATGGAGGAAGGTCTTTGCTCTTGATGAAATACAAGTCCACTTATTTCAAGTTGCGAGCATGAACTTTGATGTGTTCTTAGGTGATATAGCAAGAACATTCTTCAATGGAGGCAAAATGGTAATTTGCCCCGAAAGTGTACGAGTAAATCCTCCTGAATTTTATTGTTATTTGAAAAATCAAAATATTTCAATTTTAGAGTCGACGCCCCAGCTCATTATTCCTATTTTTGAGTATATTTACCAAAATAAACTACCTCTTCCCGCAATGAAGGTAGCTTTGATGGGCTCTGATGCTTTATCTAGAATTGACTTCAATAGAATGAAAGCTTACTTCCCTTCAATCCGCTGGTTTAATACCTATGGAATTTCAGAGGCAACAATTGATACAACTTATTTTGAAGATTTTGAAGAAGCAGGCCTAAAACAAAATGATCAACGCTTAGCCTCAAATTTTGTCCCAATTGGAAAAGCTTTTCCTAATATGAATTTTTATATTCTAGATGGGCATTTATTGCCTTTACCACGTGGGAGTATTGGAGAAGTATATATTGCTGGAACAGGGGTTTGTAGGGGATATTTAGATAATCCTGCAGCAACAGCGCAAAAATTCATTCCAGATCCTTTTTCAATCGGTAAACGTCTCTATAAAACAAGTGATTTAGGTCGGATTCTATTTTCTGGGGAGCTAGAATTTTTAGGGAGAATAGACCATGAGCTTAAAATACGTGGACATCGAGTAAATATTAGGGAAATAACTAATCTAGTAGAAAATTGGCCCGGGGTTACGAAGTCCATCTTGATTCCGGTAAATAATAATCAAGCAATTGGTTGTTACTACAATGAGGAATTGGCTGTAAATCAAGAACAATTACATGAGTATCTAGTCAAAAAACTACCTGCTTATATGTTGCCTTGTTTTTATAAAAAGATCAAAAAATTTCCATTAACTTCTAATGGAAAAATAGACGTTAGATCCCTTACACAAATTAACTCTCCCAAAAACGTCCTCCAAGCAGAATATATTGATACGCAAAATATCAGTCCTTTGTTTTTTGAGATTTGGGAAGAGGTTTTAGGCTCTTCTTCAATAGGGCCTAATAAAAGTTTTTTTGAGCAAGGGGGGACTTCTCTTTCATTGCTCAAATTATTTAATCTCTTAGATAAAAATTTTCCTGGAAAAGCTTCAATCGCTGACCTTTTTGAACATGATACTATTCAAAAGCAAGCTAAATTTTTTGAAAAAGAAAGCGATCAAATTAAGAGTCTTGAAGAAATATTAATAGACCTTCAGAAAGGATTAATTTCTGCTGAAGAAGCACGAAAACAAATGGAGTCATCAACGCATGAATAACGACATTAGCTCTCTACAAATGTATATTTTAAAACAGGTACAAGAGAAAAACATATCCCATGAAGATGCAAAGAAGTACTTAAAAGTTATTTTGAATCAGGAAAATACTTCATTAGATCATGAGGAAATTGCTGTAGTTGGTGTCGCATGTGACTTTCCAAAATCAAAAAATCCAGCAGAACTTTGGAAGCTTTTGGAAAATGGAAAAGATGCATCTGGAGTTTTTCCGAAAACAAGAAAAAATGATGTAGTAAGGGTTAGTCAAGAAGCATGGGATAAGTATAGTAATTGCAAAACAAGGCCTGGTTGCTTTCTTGATTCAGTTGATACTTTTGACCACGCTTTTTTTAACCTTGCGCCATCAGAGGCTAAGTCAATGTCCCCGGAACATAGACTCTTTTTAGAAGTTTCATGGGAAGCTTTAGAAAATGCCGGATATACTCGCTCAGATTTGAAAGGTAAAAACTTTGGAACATATGTTGGTTCATCAGGAGACATGGGTTATGAGAAAATTCTCCCTGAAGGGGACCCCGAAGCAAAAATTGGAAATACACATGCAATTTTAGCTTCAAGGATCAATTATGTATTTGGGTTAACAGGCCCTAGCTTAGTTGTAGACACAAGTTGCTCCTCTGCTCTTGTCGCACTTCACTTAGCTTGTCAGGCTATTTCTAATAAAGAATGTAAAGCTGCTCTTGTAGGAGGGGTTTCACTATCACTGCTTCCGGTTTGGAATGAACTGTCCGCTATGGGAAACGAGTCCTCTGATGGAAAATGTAAATCATTTGATGCCTCAGCAGATGGAACAAATATTGCTGAAGGTGTGGGTGCATTGGTGATAAAACCTCTCTCTGAAGTAATTAAGGATAAAAATTACATCTACGCAGTCATAAAAGGGAGTGCAATAAATAGTGACGGTACTTCCAATGGCTTGACAGCGCCTAACCCCAAAGCTCAAACTGAAGTCATTTTAAAGGCTTGGAAGAATTCAAAAATTAATCCACTTGATTTGTCATATATTGAAGCACACGGGACTGCTACAAAGTTAGGGGATCCTATTGAAGTAAAAGGGCTTACAGATGCTTTTAAAAAATTTACTGATGAAAAGAAATTTTGCCCAATTGGTTCAATCAAAACAAACATAGGACATTTAGATGCAGCTGCAGGAATTGCAGGAGTTTTAAAATTAATTCTCTCCATGCAGCATAAGCAACTACCTGCTTCATTACATTTCAAAGAGGCTAACCCTTTAATTGATTTTGAAAACTCTTCTGTTTTTGTGAACAATCAATTAAATCCTATATCAAATAAGCCTTTCTTAGCAGGTATAAGTTCTTTCGGTATTAGTGGGACGAATGCTCACTTAGTACTAAGTAGCTGCGAAGATAAGGCAGAGAAAAGGAAAAGATCAAGCCTACAACTATTCTGCCTTTCAGCAAGAAGTCAAAATTCACTTCAAACTTTAGTGGGACGCTATATAGATAATTTATCATCTAAAACATTCAATTGCCTTGCAACTTTATGCTATTCAGCAGCAATAACAAGAGAGCATTATGAATTTAGGACGGCCTTTATAGTTGAAACTCTTGAAGATCTTTTAGAACAACTTAAATTTTATCTGGAACCTGTTAAGGTTCAAAAGATTGACAAATCTAGCGTAGAGAAAAGTAGCTCACCAACAGATCCTTCAAATGTTAAATTAAAACAATATCAATGTGCGTATTTAAGTGGAAAAAATCTGAATCATAAGAGCTTTTATAATGAGAATGATTTACAATTTGTTCCACTACCCCCAACACCATTCGAAAGTGTGCGCCATTGGCCTGCTCTAAAGATTGAACAGGAAAGTGAACCAAGGTTTGATCCGAATGAACTTCTTTTTGATTTGAACTGGATTCCTAAAAAAATAGATTTAGCTGCTGAACGAATTGCAAGCTTTGAAAAGGATGACTTTTGCCTTATTTATAATATCAAACATCCTCTTGGGAACCTTTTATCAAATCGACTGAGAGAAGAGGGGATGAACGTCATTTCAATCTATGTGGGTGACAAATATGAGTACAAGCTTTCGGATGAGAGTACGTTTTATCTCAAACCAACAGAGCTTGAGCATTATGAGAGGCTTTTTAATGACATAGGAAGTACAAAACTCATGAAAGTGCGCAAAGTTTTTCATCTTTGGAATTTATTGGAATCCAAAAAGACCATGAATTCATTAGATTTAGTGACAAATTCACCTTATGAAGGAGCAATTAGTCTTTTCTGTTTAGCAAAGCTAGTTTGCAAGCATCAAATGGACCACAATATGCAACTTAATGTCATTACTTCTAAAGCTCATAAGGTTACTGACAGTGACAGAGAAGTATATCCAACACGCTCAGTGCTCGTAGGATTAAATAAAGTAATTACTCAAGAATTACCTAAAATTGCCACTTATACAATAGATTTAGATTTTGAAGTTGATACTCCAGAAATTCAACTATCCCAAATATTCTCAGAGCTGGAAGTCTCTACCAAGTTCCGTGATGATCTTGTTGCATACCGTAATGAAAAGAGGTATCTGCAATATCTTTCCCCAATGCCAAAAAGTAAAACAGGCTCTTGTGAATTTATTACCAAGGAAGGAGATGTCTATTTATTTGCAGGAGGTGCAGGCTATTTAGGAGTTCAAACCTGTATTCACTTGGCTGGGCAGCAAAAAAATCTCACTTTTGTTTTAATTAATCGATCTGCAATTCCACCAAAATATGAATGGGACAAAGTTATATTGCAAGAATCCGAAACCTCTAGGTTGCATTATCAAATTAAGGGTTTTAAACAGATAGAAGAACTTGGTTCTCGTGTTATTTATAAACAAGCGTCTGTTACAAATTATAACGAAATGTCGAGTCTTATAGAAAACATTAGAAAAGAATTTGGGCATATTGACGGAGCTTTACTGGCTATGAAGGACATCTATATAAAAACCATCGAAGATATGCCCATAGATGAATATAAAGCTGCATTAGATAGCAAGCTAAGAGGAACATTAATACTAGATCAGTTAACTCGCAAAGATAACTTACACTTTTTTATTAACTTTGCATCCATATCTTCTATTATGGCTGGACCTGTTAACAGCGATTGCACCTCTGTTAATGCCTTCTTAGATACATTTGGAGACTGGAGAAATCAATTTTGTAATAATACGTTTACCCTAAATCTTACAGAGATCTTAACAGAAGATAAAAGGGGGACAGAACAAAAAATTACGATGCTTCCGCCTATTCCATATGAAGCTTTCTTATCTGGGATTGATCAAATTCTTAAACGAGGATTAGCTTATGCTGTACTTGCTGAATTTGATTATAAAATTATGCAAATTGTCCTGCCTAAAATTAAGATTCGTTTTTCAGCCGATCTGCTCGAAACAATTCAGTCAGAATCTTCGGTTCAACTATCAAATTCTAAAATTAGCCCGGATGAATTTAATAAAGAATCCGTAATAAATAAACTCTTTCAAATATGGAAGGAAGTCCTAGGATATGACCAAGTGACTCTAGAGACAGACTTTTTTGATACAGGAGGCACTTCAATTACAGCTCTGAAATTTTTAAGACTAATTGAGGCAAGCTTTGGAGTTAAATTTGAAGTAGACGACCTCTATACTTGCTCAACTGTTGATCAGATGTATGAACGAATTAATGAGTTATACCATGAAGAGACAAAAGACGATTTAATGGAGTTGCTTGATAACTTAGAGAAAGAAACTGTTTCTCTAGAAGAAGCTTCAAGTGAATTGTCAAGATAATAGCAAACCTCGGGATCACTAAAATGACAGATCAGTATATTAACCAAGTTTTAAAACTACTTAAAAATAAAAAACTATCAAAGGAAGTTGCCTATGATCTAATCAAGTCCTATCAGGCCAATATTCCTGAAAGCTCTAACAACTTGTTAAAATCTGATGAACACAGGATTGCAGTGATTGGAATGAGTTGTCGCATGCCAAGTGCTAGCAACGCATCGGAATTTTGGGCGAACCTAACCGGTCAAAAAGACTGTATCCGTCCTTTCCCGGAGACCAGAAAAAAAGATACAGATCCGTTTTTGAAGAGAGTGAATCCGGATTTATTTATCGATAGTGATCCTTATTGGCCTGCGGGATTTATTGATCGAGTAGATCTATTTGATTCAGACTTCTTTAATATAGTTCCTGGTGAAGCTAAGTTTATGGACCCTCAACAGCGTTTATTTCTGGAGGTCGCTTATGAGGCTATGGAAGACTCCGGCTATATTGGTACACCTTTCAGTCAGGCAAAGGCAGGGGTTTATATCGGCCATTGTGACAATGAATACCAAGCTGCAATTGAAGAAATAAATCCTGCAGCAATCCCTGGAAACCTAATACCTTTCATCGCCTCTAGAATTTCATATTTATTCGATTTAAAAGGCCCTGCTATCTCTATTGCAACAACGTGTTCCTCTTCTTTAACTGCTATGCATATGGCTTCACAGGCGTTGCTCTCAGGAGATTGTGAAATGATAATTGTTGGAGCAACAAATTTATACCTTTTCCCTGCTAACATTAAAAGCGATTCAGTCTATACAGTTGGAATTTCTGCTGAAGATTACCGCTGTAGAACATTTGATAGCAAAGCGAATGGGGTAGTAAGAGGAGAGGGGAGTATTGCTCTTGTGCTGAAGCCTTATGCTAAAGCAGTTGAGGACCATGATCAAATACATTCAGTGATTTTAGGAAGCGCAACAAATAATGATGGCCATTCTGCTCGGTTAACTGCACCAAACCCAGTGGCGCAAACTTCTCTAATTCAGGAAGCATGGAAAAAATCCAAAGTGGATCCAGAAACTATTTCTTACATCGAAGCACATGGAACAGGGACTAAGTTAGGAGATCCGATAGAGGTAAAAGCTATAAACAAAGCTTTTGCAAAATACACCAGTAAAAAACACTTTTGTGGACTTGGGTCTGTAAAAACTAATATTGGGCACCTGGTAGGTGGAGCCTCGGGGCTAGCAGGTGTTTTGAAGGCAATATTAAGTCTAAAACATAGGTTAATTCCCTCCATTTTGCATTATGAAGACCCCAATCCCTTAATAGATTTTAAAAATTCAGCAGTGTATGTAGTCGATAAAAATTTAGAACTCAATCAAAAATGTATTCGAATGGGCGTTTAGTGCCTTTGGATTTAATGGTACGAATACGCATTTAATCCTTGAGAACTACGAATTTCAGCAGCCTCTTGAAAATATTCCGGATACTTATATTCTACCAATTTCAGCAAATTCTGAATCGGCTTTGATTAATCTCGTTGATCGGTATCGTCATTTTATAGGCTCAGACTGGAATGCCGGGGAAATATTCAACTTGTGTTACACAGCTTCAGTCAAGCGTATTCATAGAGCTTTCAGAGCTTGTTTTATTTTTCAAAATGTTCCTGAACTTCTCCACAAATTAGATCAATTTATTGAAAATCCGAAGAACGACACAACTAATCATATCTATGTTTCAAATAGTTCTTCTAATTCCGACAAAGAAGTTAATATAACGAAACTTCAGCTGAGTGAAATTGCTGAGAAATATATTCAAGGTGCTAGAGTCGACTGGGCGCAGCTTTATTCTGCATGGGATACTTATACTACTGGGCTGCCTCATTACCCTTATGAGCGAAAAAGAGTATGGCTATCTCCCCCTCAAATTGAACCCGAAGTCACCGAAAATATCCGCAGTGAATCACTACAAAAGGTATCGGAAAACGTTAAAGTTAATATGACATATGAAGAAAAAGAAAATTTATTCATGAAAATTTGTCAGGACTTGCTCGGTATGGATAACTTTACGTTGGAGAGTGACTTTTTTGATTTAGGAGGAGATTCCTTACTAGGTATCCAGCTCATCAATTTACTGCATAAGTATTTTAATAAAAAAATCTCACTAGACGATATTTTTGATTCCGGTTCATTAAGTGACATTCTACAACTTATTGAGACTTCAGATAGTGGTAAATTTGACACAATTGAAAACTTGCCCGAACAAAGTTCATACATAGTTTCTTCAGCTCAAAAAAGACTGTGGCTTTTAGAGCAAATGCAAGAGCAAAAAAATGCATATAATATGTATGACTTCTATCTTTTAGAAGGTCTGCTTGATTTGACCTTATTTGATTTAGCTTGTGCTCATCTCATTCAGAAGCATGAAGGGTTAAGAACAACTTTTGAAGTCGTAGAGGGGGATCCTGTTCAAAAAATTAATAAAGAACTTAAATCAAAAATTATTAAATCAGAAGCTAATTCAATTCAGGAAGGAATAACACAATTTAATGCTTTTTTAGAGGAGCCATTTGATTTATCAAGTGGCCCACTACTTAAAATTAATATAATTAAAATCGAGGAAAGAGACCAATATGTTGTAGGATTTGTTATACACCATATGATTTGCGATGGTTGGTCTTTAAACCAACTCATTATTGAACTATTCCATTCCTACTCGTTATTGCTGAAGGGATCGAAGCTTCCAAGTAACACATTACGACTAACATACAAAGATTATGCTGCTTGGAAGATAAAGTTTTTGGTAAGTGCGGGTTTTAATAAGCAGGAGAAATTCTGGATAGAAAAACTCAATAATTCACCGGTCAACACCGAAATCCCGAGTGACTTGGTCAGACCTGAACTATTCAATTTTAAAGGAGCTAAAGCAACTTTTCTAATTAACTCTAACAGTGCCTATGCCCTTAAGGAATTGGCTAGGGACAATCAAGCAACCCTGTATATGACACTATTGTCAACGATCTACTTTTTAATTTATAAGTACTCTAACCAAAGAGATTTATTTGTTGGATCACCTGTTTCAGGGCGCTCACATCATGACTTAAATACAGTAGTAGGCTGTTTCGTAAATACTCTAGTTATGAAAACACACTTGAATCCTAGTGAATCTTTTGCGAAATTTCTTCAAAATGTCAAAAAAGATGTTTTAGAAGCGTTCGAAAATCAGGATTATCCCTTTGATTACCTCGTAACTAAGCTCAACTTATCGAAAGATACAAGTCGGGCGCCTATTTTTACTATTAATGTTGTTCTCCAAAATCAGAAAAAAATTCCAACTGACCTCTTGCCTGATGATTTATCAGTGAACCAATTAAAAATTGATCATAATACTGCTAAGTGGGATTTAGAATTTGAATTTACAGAATTCGATAACGGTTTAATTCAATGTAATTTAGAGTATTACACAGGTATATATTCTCATGGACGTATTCAAAGTATTATTGAAACCTATGAACATTTGATTCATAACATAGCTCAATCGAGTCACAAACCTCTTCAAGAGGTAGATATTTTACCTAAAAAACATAAAAATCAACTTTTGAAGCTCTCCTCTACTTCAAATCTGAAAAAAAGACCTGCTTCTGTAATAGACGCTTTTAATGCAGTGCTTAGTCATAAAGCAAATGCAATTGCGGTGCATTCAAATGGAGATCAACTTTCCTTTAAAAATTTAGACTCCCTCTCAACCAATTTAGCTCAATTATTACTAGACAAGCAAATTAAGAAAGGTTGTTTTGTTGGAATGCTAATGGAGAACTCTCCGGAAACAATAGTATCTATACTAGCCGTTTTAAAAACGGGGGCTGCTTATGTGCCACTTAATACTTCATTTCCTGCAAGCAGGTTAAAGTTAATTTTAAAAGATTGTGAAGCTTCTTTTCTAATTACGAAAAACAAGCACAGAAAACTTGCTGATGAGTTTCAATGGAGTTGTTCAAAACTTCAGTCCTACTTTTGTTTTGATGATGAATCAGAAATTGAAAGTACTGAAAGTTCAGAACTCATGGATCAAAACCTTTGGGATTATGTTGCAGACAAAGCAACAGATGATATTGAGGCCAGTGGTTGGGTCAGTAGTTTTACTGGGCAACCTTTTTCTGTACTTGAAATGTCGGAATACAGCCAAAATATTTATAGGAAGCTAAATAGTAGCCTTTCGAAAGACTTAAAAGTATTAGAAATTGGGTGCGGTTCAGGTTTAACAATGGAAGTTATTGCACCACATGTTGGAGAATATATTGCAACAGATCTATCTGAAAAGATTGTTCAAAGAGTCAATGAAAAATCAAAACATTTAGGGCTTAATCATGTCAAAGCTGTAACTGTTCCGGCACATGAAATAGATCGATTGAATCTTAAGTCATTTGATTTGGTAATTATAAATAGTGTAATCCATTGCTTCCCAGATATTGCATACTTAAAAAAACTGCTTAAACAAATCACTGATTCACTTCTAAAAAGCAAGGGGCGAATATTTCTTGGAGATTTAATGGATTTGGATCTCAAGGAACAATTACTAGATGACTTAAAAAATTATAAGTCCAACCACCCTGATAAGAACGTCAAAACTAAATTGAGTTTTGATGGTGAGTTATTTATTTCGAAAGAATTTATTCAAAGTTTAAAAGTAGAGAACTTATCTATAAAAGATATCTCTATTTCTAATAAAATATTCACTGTTTCAAATGAATTAAACAAGTACCGTTATGATGCTCTTTTAGATATAGATCGAGGGTGCTTGAATAAAGACCAGCAAAACATAAAGCAAAAAAATCATTATAATAATGAAGATCTAAAATCTGCCAACAAAGCAACTTTTCCAAAAGTTGTAGAAGATGCCATTGCCTATGTTTTATATACCTCAGGCTCTATTGGGAGCCCAAAAGGTGTTCTTGTATCTCACTCAAGCTTATTAAATTATATCTTTTGGTCGCTCTCATATTACTGGAGCGAAGATGAGAAAGTTATATTTCCTTTATATTCTTCAATTTCATTTGACTTCACTTTGACAAGTATTTTTTGTCCTTTATTGTCTGGAGGGCAAATGAAAATTTTATCAGGTAGTTTTGATCAGGTTATTGAAAAAATTGCATCAGACAAAACTATAAATAGCTTTAAAATTACTCCTGCACATTTGAGTTATTTAAAAGGTTTAAATTTTGATTTATCCCATATCAATGCACTCATAGTAGGTGGCGACGCACTACTAGGGCATGCTTTGACACCTTTTGTTAATAACCAAAATACCAGAATATATAATGAATATGGTCCAACTGAAGCAACTGTAGGGTGTATCGTTTACAAAGGATTGCCTAGTGAGATGTTAAAGTATACCAATGTTCCAATTGGGAAACCTATAGATGGTGTAAAAGTACTTATACTTGATGACTACGGCAAACCCGTTCCGATTGGAGCAACAGGCGAGTTGTATTTAGGGGGGGCATGCTTGTCAAAAGGTTACCTTAATTTAAAAGAAAAAACGAAGAAGAGTTTTACTTTGAAAAAATGGGCGTCTTCTGGAACTGATGAAATATTCTATAAGACGGGTGACTTAGTCCGCCTTTTACCCTCAGGGAATCTTGAATACGTGGGAAGAAAAGACAGGCAAGTAAAACTAAGATCTTTCCGAATAGAATTATCTGAAATTGACCAAATGCTAGGGCAGTTTCCAAAGATTGTGGATGCAGCTACAACTATTGTGGGAAATAAGAAAGGTGCTGAATCCTTAGTAGCATATTATAGCGGACCAGAAAAGATTGAATCCGAAGAACTTGTAGATTATTTAGGTAATTTTTTACCTGATTATATGATTCCTACTCAATTCGTATATTTACAAAAGTTTTCATTGAATATAAATGGTAAAATGGATTTTGCGAAGTTGCCTAATCCAAGTGATCTAGCCGAGAAAGAATATGAGCCTGCTGACACTGTAATTGAAAAACAGTTAGTAACTATTTGGGAAAGACTTTTTTCAAAAAAGCAAATCAGCATCACAGATGACTTTTTTAGCTTAGGCGGAGACTCAATATCAGCAATGAGAATGTTAAGTTACGCTAAACAAGAAGGAATTCTAATAGCCGTAAAAGATGTTTTTCAAAAAAGGACAATTAAAACCTTAGCTAAGGTAGTAAAATCCAAAGAGGCAAAAAAATGTGATTCTTTGAAGGTAAGTTACGATAATTTAAGTTTAATGACCTACACGCCGATTCAAAAATGGTTTTTGAATCAAAATTTTGAGAATCCCAACTACTTTAATATGGGATACTTTTTCAAAGTTTCAAAATCAGTAGATTTTGATCGCCTTGAGCAGTCTTTTGAAAAATGCATAGACTTTCATGAAACTCTTCGTTACTTCTACAACTTCCAAGAAGAAAATCCTAAACAAACTTTTAGAACCGAATTTAGTTTTAAAATAAAAACTTTTGATTTAGTGCAACTAGATCAAAAAAAGCATGAAGATAAAATTATTCAAATCGTTGCAAGTGAGCAAAGAAACTTCAATTTAGCTAACGATCTTCCAATTAGGGCATTTTATTTTAATTTAAGTGAAAATGAGAAGCGATTATTGATTTTAGTCCATCATTATGTAATAGATGGATACTCTTGGAGAGTTCTTTTAGAAGATTTGCAAAACTTCTATCTATTAGACTCATATACTCCTGAATCAACATCTACTTTTAAAAATTGGACGGATAAACTAAACACTCTGTCTGTGCCAGGTCACAAAATATCATATTGGTCCATGGTTCAAAATCAGTTACCTGATTCGATCTGTATTGAGGATAAATTTCAATGTACCAAGAACAAATATGCTCACAAGAGCCTTGTTTTTTCTTCCATACTTACTTCTTCCCTTAACGTAGTAAGTCGAGATGAATATAATACCAGTATACAAGATGTCCTACTTGGGGTGTTTGCAGAAGCCTTTATGAAAATTTTTAAAAGAGAAAACTTGTGGATTAATTTAGAATCCATTGGACGCGATCCGGAGATATGTGAGGAGTTAAATTGTGACCTTTCTAGAACATTAGGCTGGTTTACAGCTCTTTTTCCTGTTTTGATACGAAAAGAAAACAAAATTTCAAAAACTATCCGATCTATTGTGAAGACTCTACAAGAAATTTCAAACCAAGGTATATATTTTGGAGTAAGTAAACAAGACAAGAAAAGTCCTCTCAATGATCTACAAAATCCCGAGATTCTATTTAATTATTTTGGTAGGGTTGATGAAGATTTGCTCAAAAAAGGCTCTACAAACTTATTCGAAAGTACGACTGAAAGTTTCGGAGACATATGGGGGCCTGAAAATCGTCGCCCCTATATTTTTGAAGTTAACTCAATTATTACCGAAGGAGTTTTAAGAGTAGAAATAGAATTTCAGAATGAGATTTTTAAGCATGCAGATGTTGAAAAATTTGTAGATCTATTTAAAAATTATTTGGAAATGCTTTGCTCAGTCCAAATCCTTAAATAACCTTTATTGAGACATTGATGCCCTGCCCCTTTCATAAAACGGCCTCTCCATCTGAAAATAAAAGTGCTGTGATTCCTTTTAAAAAGCCTCCCTTAACTTTTTACGGAATTTCTCTTCTAAAATTGCTTGTTCTAAGAAATCTAGAAAAAGTACTAGCAAATGGCTTTAACAAAATGGGGGATTTATTTCAGGCGCGGACTTATCTTTTTATGAAGGGGTTAAAAAACCTGAGGTTTCTCTTTTCAGCGGACCCAAAATATATGCAGAGAGCACCCATCTCTGAGGCAGGCCCGACTTCCCTTGCAACAATGGATGGTGCAAAGCAAATAGCACATAAAAAATTTGTTATGCAGGCTTTCAAAAAAAATTATTTACTGAGATATGCGAAAGAAACCGTGACGGTCTCTCTAGAATTTTTCGATAAACTAAGAGGCGAGGTGGATATTCAGAAAGATATGATGCGCCTTGCTACAATTATAGTATTAAATAGCTTGCTTGGTTTGAACGATGATAATTCAGAATTTGATTCATTCTTGAATGGCTATAATATTATGTCAAAACGAGGGTCTGAAAAGAAGACTCGTAAAAGCTCTTTTCAAAAAGCAATGAAAATTAAACCAATTCTTTGGGGCCAAATCCGGTATTTGCTACAAGACCGCGCTATAAACCCTTCAAATGATATTCTTAGTGCTTTTAATAGTGAACGGAAAAAATGCCCTAGTATTACAGATGAAAATGCACAAAATTATATTTACATGCTTGCTGAATTTGGTCAGGAGGATTTAGGCATGATTTTGACCTTTGCGCTGTCAACGCTCGGATATTACAGAAACTTTAGAGAAACGTTGCTAGCAGAAGTTAAAAGTATTACTTCACCAAATCCCTCAATTGAAGAAGTAACCTCTCTACCTTTTTTGAAGTTTTATATTCAAGAACTTGAACGACTTTTTCCTCCAGTACCTTATTTTTTAAGATACGTGGTAGAGGATACACTTTTTAAAGGGCATTTGATAAAGAAAGAAACAACAATTGTAGCCTCAATTTACCATTCTCACACTGATTCAAATATTTTCAAAGACCCAATGGAATTTAACCCTAGGCGTTATCTGAGCGAAAGTCAAAAATACGTTTTAGCTTTTGGTGGTGGATATCATATGTGCCCTGCAAAGCAATACATATATATGCAAGTTAGACTAATTTTGTTTTCACTACTTAGGCATTATAAAATTGAAAACACAAACCAAAAACCTTATATAATTTATTCACCCCGAACAGGGTTAAAAAATAATATAAAGCTTAGGATTAACAAACTATGATTCCTATAATTGGTATTTCCCCTTCTTTAGGAGGCTCAAATGAAAACTCTAATCACGCTGCTGACTATATTTTTAATAATGCACAAATACTAAAAAAGGGGCTGTTTCAAAAAGAGGCTATTTTTCGAGCAGACTCCACGGTTTTAGATAAATATTTATCAATGAACCGGCTATTTACTTCTGTGGCTGAGCAAACCTGCGAGTATGTAACAAATAATTCTTTTTTTACTGCAGTAAAACAGGGGACCATTCTTCAGCTGTTGGCACATGGAGCGGAGTGAGTGAAGCCTTAGCACCTGAAAACTACTTAGGACTTATTTGGATTGATGCTCATTTAGATGCCCATACCCCTTAAACTTCTGAAACTGGAAATATTCATGGGATGTCTCTTGCTGCCTTGCTTGGATATGGAAAAACTGAGTTCACATCAATTCTTTCTACTAATGTCAAAATCCAGCCTGAAAATTTAATTATTATCGGAGCTAGAAGCTTTGCAGAGAGTGAACACCAATTATTGAAACAACTTGGTGTTAAAATTTATTATATTGAAGACGTAAATGATCTTGGCTTGAAAAGAGTTTTAGAGGAGTCTGTGAATTTTTTTGCTGAAAGACAGATTAAGTACGGTGTCAGCTTTGACTTAGATGTTTTAGATAATACTATTATTAAATCTGTAGGTACGTCCGTAAAAGGAGGAATAGGAAGAAAAGAATCCTTGCCAAGTCTTTCAATTTTTGAAGGTTATTCTCTTGTTGCTTTTGAAATCGTAGATTATAATCCTTCATTAGATACATCCTCGGAGGGAATCAACTTTATCAATGAAATGCTTATTAAAATTCACCGTATTGGCTGTCCACTATCTTCTGTAAGGGATTGAAATGACAACTAGCTTTAATCAAAAGACAACTTTAAAGCCAGATGCACTCACTAAATACCCTATTGGCTCTCTATTAGAGTTTTGGAGTGTTTCATGGCCACTCATGTTAGGCTTTTTATCAAGTCATGCAATGATTTTTATTGATAGGCTTTATTTGGCACGCTACTCAATTGATTCATTGAATGCAGTTGCAAACTCAAGCTTAGCCTATTACTCTGTAACCGTAATTCCGATGGCCATATGCGCAGTATCTGAAGTGCTTGTGGGTCATCTTCGTGGTGCAAATAAATTTTCGAATATTGGAGTTGTAACATGGCAGATGGTTTGGCTATCACTTATGTTTTCTCCTTTATTTTTCTTAATAGGAAAATATTTGAGCCCCTACTTTTTTTTAAATACGGGAAACGAAGCAAATGAAATTCTGTACTTTTCAACGCTTTTAACGTTTGCTCCTTTTGCGTGCTGTAACATGGCTTTAAATGCTTTTTTTATTGGCCTTGGCAAAATAAAATTTGTGGCTATTAGTACCTTAATAGGTAATTTATCCAATATGGTTCTGGGATATTTTTTTATATTAGGTTGTCAAGGATTCTTAGGTTTAGGTGTTAAAGGTGCTGGTGTGGCAATGGGAATCTCACAAATTATTCAGTGTGTTGCACTTTTTACGTTTTTTTTTACTAAAAAAAATATTGTTAAATATGGAGTAGCTAGAGTTAGATGGAATTGTGCTTCATTCAGTGAAAGCTTTAAACTCGGCTTACCGGCTGGAGCGGCCCATTTTATGGAAGTTTCAGCTCATTACTTATTTTTTAGAATTTTAATTAAATCAGGGGCGGATTGCTTAACAATTGTTGTAGTAGTTCAGAGTTTTTCTATGTTCGTGGCTTTTTTAATAGAAGCTCAGTCTAAGGGCGTGACAGCTATTATTTCGAATTTGATTGGCTCAAAATCTATTAGCTATGTTCCAAAAGTTATAAAGACCGCTTTTTCATTTCATGCTTTATTATTTCTTGCCCTTCTCTCTCTCTTTACTTTAGCTCCGGGGCTTATTCTGGGAATTTTAATTTCTAAGAGTCAACCGGAGTTCTTGATAAACCTTTATTTCAGACAAAGCTTCATAGCCGCATTTTTTTGGATGCTGCTTTTCTTTTTATTAGATGGATTTAGCTGGATCATAATTGGTTTTTTGACTTCAATAAAAGAAACTGTATTTATATTTGTATGCAGTACATTTATTCACTGGTTTTTTTACCTACCACTAGCATATCTCTTGCTAATTAAGATGAACCGGGGAAGTGGCATTGCCTGGATGACAATTGCACTCTGTTCCTTCATTCACTTTACAGTTTTTTTTCTCAGATACAGACAAAAATACGCCGAGAAAAAACTTGAATACGTTTCTTCTAAAGAACTTTAAAAGTTGTTTATAGCAAACCATAAGTCATAACGAATTTGAAGATTCAACCAAAATTCAGGAGAAGTTCCCAAGGCATCTGCAAAATCTAAGGCTATACTTTCTGTTATTCGAGGCTTCTTGTTGATAATTTCACTAACTTTGGGCTGTGTCCAAGACTCTCCCAAATGCTGTTTTCAAATCTTCAAACTTGAATTTCGACCATCTCAAAAGCTTAGCTCCGTTAGGCCTTGAAATAAGAATATTATAGTTTACTTAAGGGTTATTTTGAAGAATTTATTCGGGAAGAACTGATTTACTTATGATTTTGATTATATGGTTTTCGGTAAGCGCCTTTACTTACAGTTTTGATATCGATCTTTAATTTTAAAAGACAATATTTGATAAATTTGTACTGTGTGGTGGCAGTAGATTTTGACTTTTAAGGGAATTTCAGAAAAGGTTCGAATTGGTTGCAGTCGGGTCCGTCATTACAACCAATTCGAACCCTTGATGCCATCATTTAAAAGAGTCAGGGTAATTGGGTTTTGGCTATGTGGTAAGGCCAAGTAACTTTTTCCTCTTAAGCTGTACAGCTTACAAATAAAGGCAAAAAAAATATGTCTATATCAAAAAAGTTAGAAAAAATAGAATGGAAAGATCGTTTCAACTGTCTCCATGTACTGCATTTAATAAGACTTCTGCATAACTGATTTCCGGTAACGATTCTTGGCGCCTATTGCGATGCTTTGCACTCATAATAAAAAAACTGCTTATTATAAAATTTATCAAAATAAATGAAAAATAAGTTTAGACAATCAATGAGTTTTAAAAAAATATTATCAAGTCAGTTATGCAGAGGTCTTATGAATTGGGAAAAAGAAAGCTACCTTTTTGCTATCTATTCATTTATTTACTCCCGCAATTCCTTCGATTGCTGTTTTTTTTAAGATAAATGCAGCTAGTGCACAACTCACCGTTACCATCTTCCTTGTGGGGGTATCTTTAGGGCAATTGATATATGGTCCTATATCTAACAGATATGGAAGAAAATTAACCCTTTATATTGGAATATTTATAGAAATTATAGGCGCTTTATTATGCGCTTTTTCTCAACCGTTGAATTCGTTTTATCTATTAATCATATCTCGTTTCATTATGGCTTTAGGTGGAGCAGTGGGTTTGACTCTAACTCTAAATATTATTTCCGATTATTATAATCCTGAAAATGCACGTAGAATTATTGCATATGCGACACTAGCCTTTTCAATTATGCCTGCTTTATCTGTTGCTATAGGTGGTGTTTTAGTAACTTATTGGAGATGGGATACTACATTTTATTTTTTGGCTTTATATGGAGTATTTATTTTTATTTTATCTGTCTTTTTACCGGAAACAGCACCACTTACAGAGGTTCGACCAATCAAATTAAAAGGGCTTGTAAAAGCATACGCCAAAGTTTTTAGAGAAAGATACCTTTTATCATACGCATTGATTGCAGGAGGCACCACAGCAATAGTTTATATATTTGCTGTCAGAGCTCCATTTATTGTTATTCATCTATGGAAAATTGCTCCCGATAAGTTTGGAGCATTAAATATGATTCCGCCGGTAGGGATGTTTATTGGCTATGTCATTGCTGCAAAGCTTGTGAAACTCATGAAAGCGACATCTGTGATTATTATGGGTGAGACGGTTATGTTAGGTTGTTCATTAGCAATGTTTATTTTATTTATTTTTGAGATATCGAATGTATGGAGTTTGTTTTTATTGATGGCGGCCGTTTTTTTTGGGCTGGCATTAGTTTATTCCAATGTTCTAGCTTTAGCTACTGCATGTAGCGACGATAAAGCACATGCCTCTTCAGGTATTAGTTTTATAAATATGTCAGTCGCTACTTTCGGGGTGCTTTTGATGAGTGCTTTTAAGATAGAAAATGCATATATCATGCCTCTTATCTTTACAGCTATTTCTCTTATCATAATTATTATATTTATCTCAAAACGTTAAAAGAGATTAAAGCAAAGAATATATAATCCTAGTGTTTTGGCAAAGGTTGTCCTTTCCAAGTATATCCTCTTCCGCTTCGATGTTTAATAATTGAATGAATAACAAGAGCAGACAGCAATCCACCTCCAATTCCCATCGTCCACCAATAGTAGGTAGGGAGCAGCAATAAGGATTGAATTTTTCTTCTAAGCATATAATGGCAACTTATGGTAAGGGTTGATAACCCTAGGGCAAATAAAATAATCATAGAAGGGCCATGAATCATTAAACTCAATAAAGCAAGAAGAAAACCAATATATGGTATAGTGAAAATCCATAAAAAGGCCATAGAAACAGAAATGGCAAACCAAAATTTATGATCAAGTCCACAATAGAAATTTTTGGTGTACCCTTCCCAGAGCTCACTAAAGGATTCATACATCCGCATGGTAGCTAGTTTAGGGCCCAAACAAAACTCGACCCTATATCCGTAAGATTTCGTACGCTTACCAAGTTCAATATCTTCTAAAACTTCATTCGCGACACTGCGATGTCCGCCAATTTTATTATAAACGGAACTTCTAAAAAACATAAACCACCCCGGAGTGAACACTTCAGGTCGGGTTGGATCACTAACATGAACAAAACGAGGCCAGGCTAAATTACTTAGCACTAATGGAGGCTCAACGATCCACTCAGCTGCACATTTTAGACTTTTTTTAGGATAGAAACTTAAAAGATCAGCTTGACATTTGTACATATGAGTTAAAGCCGCTTTCACTGCACCGGGCTTAAGAAAAATATCCGCATCGATAAATAAAAAATATTCCCCTTTAGCTTGCTTAGAGCCTTGAAAACAAGCCCAATTCTTATTTATCCAAACTTCATTATCAGGCTTTGGGATGCCATTAAGAATAATTAAGCGAGGATCTTTCAACTCTTTTTCTAACTCTTCAAGGCGAATTTTCGTATTATCTGTCGATTGATCGTTCAATACAATCACTTCAATCCGGTTATGAGGAAGCTGGCTTCCATCTAGAAGAGAGCGAACACACTTACAGATATACTCTTCTTCATTATGTGCGGGAATAATAACGGAAACAAGATCATCCTTTAAGATTTTATTGAGATTTTTTTCAGCATTTGGGCTTTCCGGATAAGGAGTTAGAAGCGTGGTTTTTCGACTTGTAGCCAAAATCTTTAAAATAAAGAAGGTTACAAATAGACTTGAGACAATATTACAAACAAGAAGACTCATTTTACTCCTTTCTACACATTAAACATGGGTTATTCATAATTTAAATAAAATTTGCATAATTAATTTTTGTTCGCAATAAGATTTAACGCACTGCCCGCTTTAAACCAACAAATTTGATTTTTACTAAAGGTATGCTTGAGCTGAATATTCTCTACTGAACCATCCGAATGTGCAATTTTTAGATTGAGCGGCTTGTCGGGGGCAAAGCTTGATAGACTATCTAAAGATAAAAGATCATCTTCTAAAATTTTATTATAATCATTTTGGTTCATAAAAGTTAGAGCTAGCATTCCCTGTTTTTTTAAATTGGTCTCATGAATTCTTGCAAAGCTTTTGGCTATCACAATCCTTCCTCCAAGAAAACGAGGTTCCATCGCTGCATGTTCTCTTGACGAGCCTTCACCATAATTTTCATCTCCAATCGCAACCCACGTGATGCCATTTTTTTTATAGTCTCTTGCGATTTCTGAAAAGGCATTAATTTTTCCGGTAAGTAAATTTTTACCATGACCGATTTCTTCTCTAAAAGAATTTACGGCTCCACAAAACATATTGTCAGATATGTTATCTAAATGTCCTCTATAACGTAGCCATTTACCGGCCGGAGATATATGATCGGTTGTACATTTTCCGGTGACTTTCACCAAAACACGCATATCTTGCAAATCTTTTTCTTGCCAAGGTTTAAATGGTTCGAGTAATTGCAGTCGCTCGCTCTTAGGATTAACGATGATGTCAATATGAGCACCGTCTTTCGCAGGTTCAATAAAACCGACATCACCACGGTCAAATCCCTTGGGAGGTAATTCCTTGCCATAAGGAGGGTCAAGATGAACTTGTTCACCTTTATCATTGATAAGAATATCTTTTTCAGGATTAAAAGAAAGTCGGCCCGCTAAGGCAAAAGCCATCACAATTTCAGGACTGGCAACAAAAGCGTGGGTACCGGGATTAGCATCGTTACGACCGGAAAAGTTTCGGTTATAAGAGGTTATAATTGAATTTTTTTCTCCCGGAGCGACGTCATGCCTTTTCCATTGGCCAATGCAAGGACCACATGCATTCGCTAAGACAAGGCCACCTACTTCAGTAAATGTTTTTAAGTGACCATCTCTTTCGATAGTTGCTCGTATTTGTTCGGATCCGGGAGTAATAATCAGTTCGGATTTGGCTTGTAAACCTTTATCTTTTGCTTGAGAAGCAATACTGGTAGCCCTTTCCATATCCTCATAACTCGAGTTAGTACATGAACCGATAAGGGCAATTTTTAGCTCATCCGGATAGTTGTGTCTTTTAACTGCTTGAGCGAAATCCGATAATTTCCAAGCTCTATCAGGACTATAAGGTCCATTGATATGAGGTTCCAATTCAGATAAATTAATCTCGATTACTTTATCATAGTATTTTCCCGGATCTTCTAGAACTTGATCATCCGGTTTCAAACAATCTTGGATTTTATCAGCAAGAACAGCAATTTTTTCACGTTCTGTTGCTCGTAAATAATCAGCCATTCTAGAATCATAAGGAAAAATAGAAGTAGTAGCTCCGATTTCTGCTCCCATATTGCAGATGGTACCTTTACCTGTACAAGAAATAGATTGAGTCCCCGGTCCAAAATATTCGACAATTGCACCGGTTCCACCTTTGACGGTTAAAATGCCGGCAACTTTTAAAATCACATCTTTAGGGGATGCCCATCCTTTTAATTCACCGGTTAATTTCACACCAATGGTTTTAGGGAATTGTAATTCCCAAGGCATTCCCGCCATAACATCAACAGCGTCAGCTCCACCTACACCAACGGCTACCATACCTAATCCACCGGCATTAGGAGTATGAGAGTCAGTACCTATCATCATTCCTCCCGGAAATGCATAGTTCTCTAAAACGATTTGATGGATGATTCCTGATCCGGGCTTCCAAAATCCGATACCATATTTATTTGAGGAGCTTTGTAAAAAGTCAAAGACTTCTTTGTTCTCTGTATTAGCGCGTTTGAGGTCTTCTTCCGCACCTATCTCGGCTAAAATAAGATGATCACAATGAACAGTAGTAGGAACAGTGGTTTTCTTTTTTTTAGAGGAGATAAATTGCAATAAAGCCATTTGAGCTGTGGCATCTTGCATAGCCACTCTATCCGGAGCAAAATCGATATATGAAACACTCGGTTGTGCCGGCTTATTTAAGGGAGAGGATAGATGTGAATAGAGAATCTTTTCAGTTAGATTCATTGGTCGCTTAAATAAGTTGCGTATAGCTTCAAGCTTTTGCGAGAGTTCACTATAAAAATTTTGGATTATATTCAGGTCAAAGGGCATTATATCCTCCTAAATCCCGTAATGGTGCAAGATAAAAGCAGATAATAGCCTACAGTGTTTTATTGAAAATAAGCAAGTAACAATGCAATAGTAGCTTCAAATTTATTTATTTTTCTTATAGCAGATTTCTAAATAAATAATTTGCAGGGTTTTAAGTTTTAAAACTTATGTTTTTCTAAATATATTTTATCCTGATTTATCAAGTGATTTGCAAGACCGTATTTTAGAGCGTTAAATCAGTTTATTTGTTAATATAATTATGATTCAGTCTTATCCAAAAAAAACCGGGTTGGTTTTTTTATAAACACCAAATTTTGTATAATCTTGGATTTCTTAAAGATTGTTTTAGGATCTATAGATTAGAAAGAATCGGTGTGCTATATCTATTCTAAAATTTATACAGGTAAATGAAGCAATGGGCATTCCACCAGTAAAATTCCGTGAGGTTGTATTTCAGTTACTGGTATCACAAGACTATTATGCTTTTTCTGATGAAGAGATTATTCCTTTTATTATGAAAGAGATTAAAGTCAGCTATAAGGATGTTTTTGCAGCCTTACAGCGTATGAATCAAATCTGTGAAAAAAACGAGGATCTTGATCGTGAAATTTCCGCAGTGAGTACGTCTTATGCTCTTAATAGAATTCAAAGAATAGAACGGAATATACTAAGACTGGGAATTTACGAACTCCTTTTTGATTCTTCTATGCCTGATAAAGTTGCCATATCTGAAGCTTTAAGGCTTTGCCGTAAATTTAGTACTAAAGAAGCCGCAAATTTCGTTAACGCTCTTCTAGACAAGATTTATAAAAAGAAGACTGAGATAGGGCTGCCTAAGGAGAGTACTGCTATAGAGTCAATTTGTCATTCAAGTTAGTTCGATAAATCGTATTATGTTTATGTTTATGTTTGGTGATCATTTCCTATGAAGATTGAATCATTAAATTGGAAACGCGATATATCCCTGGCGCTTTATTCAACTTTTCTTATTGGAGGAAAGGCTAAATATTTTATTTCTATTTCGAATATAGAAGAGATGAATTTAGCTCTTCGATTTTGTTCAGACAATAGGATTCCATATTTTATTCTTGGTAAAGGTTCCAATATACTCTTTGATGATCGAGGTTTTAATGGGGCTGTTATTTTAAATAAGATTCAATTCTTAGAGCAAAAAGGATCTTTATTTACAGCAGGAGGAGGCTATAGTTTCTCTTTACTTGGATTAAGGGCCGCTCGAATGGGATTCTCCGGTCTTGAGTATGCAGCAGGTATCCCCGCTTCTGTAGGAGGGGCTGTTTTTATGAATGCCGGAGCAGATAAACAAGAAATAGCCGATACGATTTCCTCAGTTGAATTTATTCATGATGATGGTACAAAAAAGCTTTTTCAAAAAGCTCAGTTACAATTTGATTACCGATTTTCTTCCTTTCAACACTTAAATGGTGTTATTGTTTCAGCTTCTTTTAATTTAAAAAAAGTAGAAGGTGTAAGAGCCAAACAATTGATTTTACTCAAAAGACGCAAAGATTTACAACCCGGAAACGAGCATTGTGCGGGCTGTGTTTTTCGAAATCCTAAAGGATCCTCTGCAGGATTTCTTATTGATCAAATAGGTTTAAAGGGATATTCAAAAGGGGATGCTCAGGTTTCGCTTAAGCATGCAAATTTTATTGTAAATAAAGGAAAAGCCCTAGCCGGAGATGTTTTGGAATTAATCTCTTACATACAAGATAAAGTAAAACAATCAAAAGGAGTGACACTCCGACCGGAAGTGCGTTATATTCCTTATGAATGAAAATAAAATCCCAATATTTCGAGCAGATTTACATTGTCATACGACTTTTTCAGACGGTTCTTTAACGCCGACAGAAATAATTTACTTAGCTAAAGAAAAAAAATTACAAGGACTGTCGATTACAGATCATGATACGTTTTTGGGTTATGAAGAGGCTCTTCCTGTTGCTAAAGAATGTAATATACAATTGATATCCGGGATTGAATGTAGTTCTGAATATAACGATGAACCCGTACATATTTTAGGTTATGCTTTTTCTTTAAATAATCCCAAAATTAACAGCTTTTCTGAGCTCTGTCAAAATCATCGAATCGAACGCAATCGTTCGATTTTGAAGAAGTTAAAGGAGCGTGGTATGAAAGTGGAAGAAGAGGAATTGTTATATAGTTTTTCCGATGAAGCTCATAAAGGCAGCTTAGGAAGACCTCATATTGCTAACCTGCTTGTCAAAAAGGGGTATGTAAAAAATATTCAAGATGCCTTTAAACGCCTCTTGGCAGAAGGCAAGCCTTGCTATACTCATGGGCAAAAAGTATCCATACAGGATACGATAAATATCATACATTCAGCCGGTGGATTAGCCTGTATTGCACATCCTCATTTTATTAAAAGAAAACGCATAGTCAAAGATCTTTTAACTTATGATTTTGATGGCATTGAGGTATATTATGCTTGTTTTCCTTCTAATAAAGAAAAAAAGTGGCTTCAAATAGCGAGGGGGAAAAAATGGTTAGCTACAGGAGGTTCTGACTTTCATGGGATGCCTAAACCGCATATTCCTTTGGGCGCTTCTTGGGTCTCAGAAAAAATATTTAATTATTTACATCAAACTTTCATTAAAAATAACCCGTTGTGAACTATTTAAAGATTCTTCAGCAATTATATCAAATCAACACCTCTCCATTAAAAAAAATGGACTTGAGGAATGCGCACAAGCTAAATCAGCTTCTAAAAGAACCGATTAATGATTTTTCTTCAATCCATATTGCCGGAACAAACGGAAAAGGTTCCGTCGCTTTTAAGATTGCTAAAAGCTTACAATTTTCCGGTTATAGAGTCGGAGTGTATACATCTCCTCATATTAGTTCATTTCGTGAAAGAATTAGGATAAATGATCAACTCATTGAAGAAGAACAAGTGGTAGATTTAGTTGTGCAAATAAGGCAAATAGTTGATCAGAATCAACTGGAAATAAGTTTTTTTGAAATGATAACGTTCTTAGCTTTTCTATATTTTTCTCAACAAAAAGTGGATATCGCTATTATTGAAACAGGCTTGGGAGGGCGATTGGACACGACTAATATTATTACTCCCCTTGTATCGATTATTACATCAGTGAGTTTAGATCATTGCGAAATATTAGGTGATACAATTGTTGATATTGCTAAGGAAAAGGCTGCTATTATTAAACCCTCTATCCCTGTTGTTTTAGGGTCAACTGTACCTGAAATAGTAAGTTCTTTTGCAAGAGATAAAAATAGTTGTATTTTTAAATTGCATACAACAGAGAGTTTTTATGATGATGAAAATAAAAATATTGCATCTCTTGCGATTTCTTTAATACAACATCAGTTTCCCGTTGCCTTAAAATATCTAAACAAAGGATTGCAGTTGCGCCCGGCTTGTCGTTTTGAAATTGTCTCTTACCCGGGTTCAGAAGATATTATAATTTTGGATGTAGCACATAACCCAAAAGCTTTGAAAAAAGTATTTGAGCATATTAAAAAACGTTGGCCATATGAAAGTATAAGAGTCGTGACCTGTCTTTCAAGAGGCAAAGATTTAAAGCATTGTTTTCAAATTATTCTTGATTACGCCCATACTCTTGATCTCATTAATGGTACTCATCCTCGGCTATGCTCTTTTTCGGATCAAGTTCATGTCCTTGATCGACTGGGCTATCAGCTAAAAAATTCTAATAAGAGTATGCAAGAAACTTTATCGGATACGATTTCTCCGGCCAAAAAAAATAAAGAGATTGTCTTAATTACGGGATCATTTTTTATTATGTCTGAAGCGCGAAAATTTTTAGGATTTAAAGAGAGATCGGATGATGTCGAACTTAATGAGGTGCGTGCTTGTGTATCATGATTAAAGAAGGTCCGAGACGGCGGCTAACGCTTAGAATCACTGACTACGTCCGGCTACTTGCGTCCTGCAAGGTTTCTTCGCTGCGCTTTTCCTGTTTCAACACGGTCCCTATCATTACCGCTAAGCGGCTACTTTCGGTTTATTTGACGCTCCACAGGCACTTCCCGCACTCGTTGCGGTGAGTAATATATTTCTTGCGGCATTGATATCGCTGTCATGCTCGATTCCACATTTTTCACACTGCCACGAGCGCACACTTAAGACAAGATCTTTCTTAATATGGCCACATTTATAACAAGTTTTACTTGTAGGCTCATATCTTCCGATGATATGCAAATCCCTGCGATACCACTTGGACTTATACTCGATTTGTCTACTAAATTCACTCCAACCGGCGTCCCCGATCGATCGACTCAATCTACTATTGGCCATCATGCCACGCACATGCAGGTCTTCCGGCGCTATTACTTGGTTTTCGCGTACGATAGAAGTATTCAACTTGTGCAAGTAGTCTTGCCTCTTATCGGCTATTCGCCGGTGAAGTTTACCTAGTTTCTTGCGTGCTTTTCTTCTGTTTTTCGAGCCTTTCAGTCTTTTTGAAAGACATCTTGATTTTTTTCTAAATTTTTTTAGAAACCTTCCTAAAACTTTAAGAGGTTTATATCTTTTCCCATTGCTGTCAGTTGCAAAAGTTTTTAGTCCAAGATCTACTCCTATCCTTGCATTTGTTGTCGTAGCTTCTTTTGTACAGTTCACATCCACTTGAAGCGAAACATACCATTCATCAGCACAATTTTTAGATAGCGTTGCACTATACTCATCACGAATAAACCTCCGGATATTTTGTATTCGTATAGTGTAAATTATTTTGTATGAATTCATTTTTAACACTATCAGAAGAAAAGCATCTCAGACAGCAACATAAACGAGAAAAGAATGGTCGTATACGAGATCGTATCAAGGCTGTTCTATTGTCGAATAAAGGTTGGAGTAATACTCGTATTGCTGAAGCTGTGCTTTTAGACGATGAAACAGTGTCTCGTCACATTAAAGAATATCAAAATAAACAGCAATTGCATGTAGAAAGCGGTGGTTCAGTCAGTAAACTTCTTGCGCCACAGTCAGAAGAATTCATTAAACATTTAACAACTCATACCTATGTCAAAGTAGAAGATATCTGTTCTTATGTTCTCGCGAAATATGGCATTGTTTATACGATTTCAGGGATGACTTCTTGGCTACACTCACATGGTTTTTCCTATAAAAAGCCTAAAGGTACACCGGCTAAGGCAAATTCTGATCAACAAAAAGCTTGGATGCAATTTTACACCAAGCTTATGGCATCTCTGCCTAAAAATGAGCCTGTTGAATTTGCTGATGGTGTACATCCAACTATGGCAACTAAAATTTCTTATGGTTGGATTCGACCGGGAACAGATAAATTGATTGCAACAACAGCTTCTCGTACTCGAATGAATCTTATGGGGTCTATCAATTTAAACAGTATGAAGGTAACAATAGATGCTTATGAAACATTAAATAGCGGTACCATGGCAAAGCATTTTGCTTTGCTACGGTCAAAATACCCCTCAGCTCCAAATATCCATCTTATTTTAGATCAAGGCCCTTATATAGTCATTTAATTTTACATTGATAAGATTGCTTGATCAATGGCGAATGTAAAATTCGTAACTTTTCGTAATATCTCTCTAACTTTATTTTTCATATTAGCCCAATATTTTTCTATAGGATTTAAGTCCGGAGAATATGGAGGAAGAAACATAAGCTTACAACCGGCAGATTCTACTGTTTTCCTGCTTTCCGCTGACTTGTGAAAACCGGCATTGTCAAGAATAAGAACACTACCGGGTGTAAGCTGAGGAGTCAAAACTTCCTTAAGCCAAATATTGAATAACCCGGTATTACAAGTACCTTCAAAACACATTGGAGATAAAAACTGCCCTTTAGATAGGGCTGAAATAATATTTTGCCTTATAAAGCGGTTTCCTGAAACCGCTCCAAAAACTTTTTTGCCGCGTAAGGTTCTTCCGGACTCACGAAATAAAAATTGATGAATCCCGGTTTCATCGAGATAAATTCTCTTGTCAAAGGGAATATTTTTTAAATCTTTCATAAAAGCTTCCCGTTTCTTTTCATCTCTTTCCTTATAGCGAGTAGTTTTTTTTTTCGTGTAATTTTTAATCTTTTAAGGGCATAAAAAATCGTTTGCGGAGTGACTGAAAAATAATCAGCAATTTCCGATAAGAAATAATCCGGATGTTTTTCTACATATTTAGATAACAACTCATCATCTAATTTCTTATAAGCATATTTTCTGCGGATTGGCTTTAAATGTCCTTTTTGCTTTTTTTGCAAGATCCATCGATATATTGTTGCGATACCTACTTGAAAAATATGGCCGGCTGTTTTTTTATCATGATGTTTTTCTATATGTTGTCATACTTTCTCTCGAAGATCTACTGAATAGGCTCTAGGCATTGTTTTGTCCTTACTGGTTGTATAAAAAAAGAAGGATAACATATTATCAAATAAAAATTAAAATACTATAATACAAGTATTCAGACCAAACAAGAAGCAGAAAAACAAGGTATTATTCTCTATTATTTACCTTCTTACAGTCCTAACCTCAATCCCATTGAACGATTATGGAAAGTGATGAATGAATATTGTCGCAATAATCGGTTTTTTAATTCTGCTAAAGAATTTCGGAGATCGATTACCGGATTTTTTGAAAATACTTGGCCCTCTATTGCTCAATCAATGAGGACACGAATCAATGATCATTTTCAAGTCTTAGAATCGGCACTTTGATTCATAAGGGGTATATTACCCCCAAATAGCAGAATAGCAGAATAGCAGAAATAGCAAGGGTACTATCTCACAATCCAAATCTCCTTATGCTTAATATTATCAATCTCTCCTTTTTCAGGGCCAATTATCCATCCATGAGATTTCAAAATATTTAACAATTTTTTTGCTACAGCTTGTGATCGAATTGAATTAGGGCTTTTTTGATAAATCATGATTGTAGGGAACCTTTTAACCTTCTTTTCATGCAACCACGCCAATAGTTTATTGGCTTGAAGAAGATCTTGATCCATTGATGACAGCCCCGGAAGCCTGAGAGACTCCGAAAGATAAAATTCACAGATCTTAATGGCATTGTTAATCTCCGTTATTTTAACTTCACTAGGATTGATATATTCAAAGACTGACAGAATTTCCGCTATACGCAAAGCATTCTCAGCAATTTTAGCCGCTACTGCTTTTATTTGCTCATATTTACCATTGGGGCGCATCTCATATTCTATCTCGTTATGAAATTCTATCCACCGATTACAAGATTCTTGTGATAGCGATAATTCTAAAGGGCTTAACTCACCAATATTATCCGGAGATATTGAGAGAGATCTATCCATTAACTCTACTACTCGATCTTTAAAATTCTTAAATCCGGGCTTAAGATAAATATTTTCCGATTTATAGATTCTGCTTCCTATGGTACTCTTGGGATATGGTATGAGGCATCTACTTAAAAGACCCTGCCCAATTAAAATAGGATTGGAAAATATCTGTTGAGCTACTATGGGTTGAATCATAAGGCTAAGACTTAAACGCTTACCGTACAAATTATACACACCATCTTTTACTCTAGCTCTGTCAATTTCTCCTGCATCCCAAAGAGCAGAAAGACCCGCTGCTGTTGACAAAACATTTTCTTCTCGCATAGCATGACCTCCTATCAACCGTCCTCCTTCATCAGAGAACAACCCTATGGAAGGTATACTTTTAGACAAATGAGTGACAAGAGATGGAAATGTCGGCTCAGCCAGTAGCATTATAGGATCTAGTGGTGGCTTAGGAGCCTCTTCCACTTCCGGTACGTTACCTGCTTTTACAGCTTTATCTCGTTTGTGAGACCAAGCATCATATTGATTTTTGAATTGATACATTTCTTTGTAATAAATTTGAAGTGTCATTTTTTGATACTCCCTGATTGTATGAAGTACAACTTTATCGATACCTGTCTTACGTTCCCCACTTTCTCCAACCGTAATAAAATAAAGAGAAAGAGGAATTGATCTACCATCGATAATTATGTTATAAAAAGGTTGTGTAACTAGTGCTGTGGCACTCAGAAGACTTTGTGCGCATATAGTCATTGGAGCTTGTACTACTTCATTTAAATCCCTACAGGCTGCCGATAATCGCACTCCTAAGGCCTCTACCGGAAAGATTACCGGATCCTGTACCTTTCTAAATAAAGGGGTTGGCTGGGCAAGATGCTGATAAATTGTTAGACCCAAAAAAGAACATAAATCATTAATATTTTTATCTTTACAGTGGTTATGGAAACATTTAAAACCATGGCTATCATAACCATCCTTATGCGGTTCAAAATATTTTGTATCGCCTGTATTATCTGATGACGTATGATCTTTTTTCCAAGGACACTCAATATCATAACATCTTTTCGGATGGATTTTGGCACTTCGAAATAATCCATGATTATAGATAGCTTCTAAAATTTTATTCTTATTCTCTTTTACCTCATTATGTTTTGGTGAATGGATCTTCATATGCTTATCTGATTCAGATACAAAAAAAGATCCTCTGTACAAATCTATAGAATTGATCTCTATGATTTTACTTACAAACGGATCCTTTTTCTGATGCAAGAACCCGGGTAATCTCATCACTCGAGAAAGGTCTTTCACTTGAGGATCTCCATCATATAGTATTTTAATTTTTATTTGATAATATGTTATCCTTCTTTTTTTATACAACCAGTAAGGACAAAACAATGCCTAGAGCCTATTCAGTAGATCTTCGAGAGAAAGTATTACAACATATAGAAAAACATCATGATAAAAAAACAGCCGGCCATATTTTTCAAGTAGGTATCGCAACAATATATCGATGGATCTTGCAAAAAAAGCAAAAAGGACATTTAAAGCCAATCCGCAGAAAATATGCTTATAAGAAATTAGATGATGAGTTGTTATCTAAATATGTAGAAAAACATCCGGATTATTTTTTATCGGAAATTGCTGATTATTTTTCAGTCACTCCGCAAACGATTTTTTATGCCCTTAAAAGATTAAAAATTACACGAAAAAAAAAACTACTCGCTATAAGGAAAGAGATGAAAAGAAACGGGAAGCTTTTATGAAAGATTTAAAAAATATTCCCTTTGACAAGAGAATTTATCTCGATGAAACCGGGATTCATCAATTTTTATTTCGTGAGTCCGGAAGAAGCTTACGCGGCAAAAGAGTTTTTGGAGCGGTTGCAGGAAACCGCTTTATAAGGCAAAATATTATTTCAGCCCTATCTAAAGGGCAGTTTTTATCTCCAATGTGTTTTGAAGGTACTTGTAATACCGGGTTATTCAATATTTGGCTTAAGGAAGTTTTGACTCCTCAGCTTACACCCGGTAGTGTTCTTATTCTTGACAATGCCGGTTTTCACAAGTCAGCGGAAAGCAGGAAAATAGTAGAATCTGCCGGTTGTAAGCTTATGTTTCTTCCTCCCTATTCTCCGGACTTAAATCCTATAGAAAAATATTGGGCTAATATGAAAAATAAAGTTAGAGAGATATTACGAAAAGTTACGAATTTTAAATTCGCCATTGATCAAGCAATCTTATCAATGTAAAATTAAATGACTATAAGCAGTCTGAAAAGCGTGTTTTTTCCGATATTCACAGATTTTACAATCAGAAGAAGGATCGGGGATAGTATCTGATTTTAAGCATACTAATATTTCCTCTAAAAGTTGGCTCAATCCAATCTGTTTTTTCCTAAGATAAGGAAGTACATGTATATCGAATTCTAGTTTGCCCCCAAATTGCTCACGATCTTTTTTACCATTACAGTATATGAAGTAAGATGTATCCGATACCTTGAAGCCATTGTTCTTTAAGAGCCACTGATAAATTTCTATTTGCCTTTTATAGCTATTTTTGCCATTCTGCATCGATAGTTACTTCTGTGGACTTACTAGTAGCCTTATAGTCAACAAGTATGAGTTCCTCTTCAGAAGTTATCCAAACATCATCAGGGGCACCATGTATTATGAAGTTAGTGTCTTCATGATGATATTGAACTCCTTTAAAATTGTTTCGCCATTCGTCTATTTTCTCATGAGAAAACGGAATAGCATCAATTTTTTCTTGTAACATGAGAGGATGAGGTTTCCCTTGCTGTCGATAGATATCGAACTCTTTCTTCAACAGTGTGTCAACAGCACTATTTAGATTAAACGGAAATCCAGGGGGTTGTGAAACGCCTAATTTACGGTCCAAATAGAAACAATGGGGACATTGAAAATATAAATCTATTTTAGATCGACTTAGTTTAAAAGGTTCATTGCATGAAGGATTGTATAATTTTTTTCTGGGCATCCGTATTTAAGATCTCCTTATAATTTTTTTGATTTCATGATCATATTCATATTGATCTATCTTGTTATTGGTAATAAGTTGAACGCAACGATTGATGATTTCAAGTGGCACAATGAACCACTCTCTAGGATTAAAACGTCTTCTATTTCGATCAAATATATCGATGTCTAAACAAGAAGAGGCAAAAAATTTATGGAGTAAAAATTCTAATTTTTGGGGATTAAGGTTATAGCATTTATATTTAGCAATAATTTTAGCAGGTGCGTAGAGATATGTGGAATCTTGACTTGCATTTTTAATGCGTTTTTCTGGTGATGATTTAGAAAAACCTATTTTATAAAGATCTTTGATTTCTTTAATTTTTCTATTTTTACTTAATGATTGTAATACGTAAATATATCCATCTTCATGATCATTTTTGGAGATGCAATTTTGATCTAGATTAAAGCCATTTAGTAAGTCGTCTTGATATTCTGTTACTATGCGCCCGTCTTGATATAACCCTGTGATTAATGATTGTTTTAGGAGATCAGCTTCCGTTCCATTTTCAAATATACAATGCAATCGAGGGTTGTCATCATCAGCATTATTTTCATCTATATTTACATCTGCAACATATACCAAAATGCCTCTCAAAATAAAAAATCGATTTTTATCAATATTTTGGTATTGATCATATTTAAATGGCCTTAGCTCTCTTTTAGATGAGTTCAGATCTTTATGGCATTTTTGAAAAAGATCAACAAAATCATTAAAATTTTTGCAAGGTTTACGTTGTGCAATATAGTCTGGCGAATTTGTTTTTTTAGGGATATGCTTGAGGTTAAATATCTCTTTCACATCACTACTAATATGTAGAAGTCCAAACTCATCGTTTTTAAAGATGTCTTGAATTGAATTGATGCGAGTAGGTAGCCCCAGTAATGAGAATTCATCATATTCTAATAAGATTAAGACTTTATTATTCTGCTCTCTAATTCCTCTTAAACGGTGATATAATTCAAATTCTTCCCTGTTTTGCTTATTTTCTGCAGGCTCATGGTTATTTATACGGTAAAAGTTATTAATTTCTTGAAATTCACTTATTAGTATCTCTTGTTCAGTGGTATGCGATGAACTTTTATGTTTAATTTTTAATAAGCCAAATTCATCATTTGCCAATAAGGTAAGCAAGGTTTCTTCCTTCATTATGAATGAGCTCCATGCTTTTGTTGCTGAGATTTTATATAATTTAGATGCTGAGATTTTACATAAATTAAAACTTGAGCCATACGTTGTTCGATTGAATGAATAGAATTGAGATTGGGCTCCCGCTTATTTTTTCTGCGAAATTCAGTTATTTCTGGCCACAACTTTATTGCTTCCTCTTCTGTCACTGAATTTTTCATACTGACCGTTTTAATGTAATCTTGAATGGCTTTAAAGTGTTCAGATGTTAAAGATTTTGAAATAATTTCAAATGCTTGTTGGAAGGGGTTAATTTTATCAATTAGATCAATATGTAGTTCATCAATATTAATGAATTCATTAGCCATTTTAATCAATCTAGTATTAGCTGTTTTTTCGATAGGTTCATTATTTATTACCATGCTTGCTACAGTATGCTGTCTAATTTCTTCTATCTCTTTTCCATTAAGATCGGGGTATTCTTCTTTGATAATTTTTGGAATAAGGTGCTTATTTATATATTCAGCATCATCTTCATTGATTATTGATTTTTGTATTTCTAGATTTTGAAGAATTATTCTCTTTATATCCTCTATATCCGATTCGATAATGGTAGCGCTACGTTTTGAGCTCGGGGTTTTAAGCCCACGAATATGAATGATATCGGCTTCATTTTCATCTTGATCTGTTATTCTGTTTTTAAATTTAAAATTAGGAGAGAGTACCTGTTCCATAAGCAATGAGCAGGTAATTGCTTTTAGTATATTATTGACAGAAACCTTGATGAGATCATCTTCAACATCCGGTTGTGCTATCAGATTTGTGAATTGTGCATGCTTTTTGTTTGGGCTATCTCTTGTACACCGTCCTATGATTTGTACTAGCTCTGTAAGAGAGCCTCGGTATCCGACTGTTAGCGCATGTTCACAAAAAGGCCAGTCAAAACCTTCTTTAGCCATTCCTAAAGCTATGATGATATCGATATCGTTTTCTGATTTAATATTACGCAAATAGTTCATTGTATTATTTCTTCTAGTAGTATCATCAACCAAGTCTGCAATTTTTAAAATTTTTCCATCGGTTGTTCTTTTCAGGCTAATAATTCCTGTTTCTAAATCTTGATCTATAAATTCGCCTATTGTATCCAAAATTTCATCGACTTCTTGATGTTTATTTTTAGTGGATTCACCTGATTGTATACTTGGAATATGTAATATAGTTTTTTTATTAGTATCGAGAATTTGATTGATTGCCGAGGTGTAACGGCCTTGATAAAAGTGATATCCTATACCCAAGGATTTAAGATACTTATATCCATTTAACTGTTCGTAGTAAGTATAAGTAACAATATCAAAACAAGATTCATCTTCAGGTTGTAATATAGGGGTTTTATCACCTCTGAAATATGATCCCGTCATAGCCAAAATGTGTGCGTTAGATTTTGTGATAATGCGTTTTAAAAGGTATCCGAGCCTATTATTAGTTTCATCAGCAGAGACATGATGGAATTCATCGATAGCCAGTAGGGTATTGTTAAATTTATCTTCCTCAATTTTTTCACATGCAAAACGTAGTGTTGAATGGGTGCAAATAAGAATTTTTTCATTGCTTTCAATAAAGTTAAGAAATTGTTTTACCTTACCATCTAATCCTCCTGTTCTACATAGATTATATTGGGGGTTTACTTCCCAATCGGTAAAAAACCCATTATCTTTTAATTTAGTGGTGTCGAATGATCCTCCTATAGATCTTTCGGGAACAGTTACGATAATTTTTTTAATTCCTTGATTATACAGTTTATCAAGAGCAATAAACATTAAAGCTCTAGATTTTCCAGAAGCTGGTGGTGATTTAATAATTAGGTATTGGGAGTTTCTTCTTAAGTAAGCGCGGGACTGCATCTCTCTCATGCCTAGATGGTTAGTTTGTGTGCTTTTGTTTGTCTGAGAATACTTAATGTTTAATAAATTGGACATACTTCATTCTTGTATATAATTGATGTTTATTTAAAGAATGATATGGGATAGATAATAATAAGTCAATTTATATAAAAGGACATTTAGATAAAAATTGTTTTATAAATTTATATTTTTTTATAATAAATAGATTTGATTTTATTAACGAACTTATTGATCGATGGTCATTTTTTCATAGAGTTCAAAAAGATATTCTAGTCTTTCTGCATCGTTATTGAATAGTTTTGATCTATAGCATTTTTCTACAGATAGATCTAACTTTTGGTGTGTTTTTCGTAAATCATCTGGCATTGTATCAGGTTTATACATCCACGCTATTGTTTTTTCCGGAATAAGTAGATCTTATCTTAAGAATATCAAATGCAAGCTTTTCAAGTGTGTTTTTTTGTGTCCTAGATAGATTAGGAACAGGAAATGTATTATAGCATATAGTTGAAGAGTAACGTAAATCACTTTTTAAGCGACCTGCAACCGCTCTTACCCATACCATATGTAGATTTGATGATATGAGAGAAAAGATATGTATTTCAGGATCATAAACAGCTTGTGCAGAGTCTAATATGATGCTATTTGAATTAATATATCCTATAGGAATATAAGTGAGGGATACCGATGAGACTCGCGGGATTAGTAGAGCTTCAGATTTACGATATCTTATTTCTCCAAATTTGTGTGGGATTTGTGATAATTTATTTGTTGCTTTTTTGGGGCTTTTCTTTCTCTCTTCTTTTACTTGGGAAATTCGGGACCTTACTTCAGCTATCTTGTTAGCGATAGTTAAGTTGTTATTTTCTATCCATAAACAATATCGATTTTCTTTATAGAGAAATTCTTTGGACCCAATTGCTTTTTTTATTATTTTTTTAGAGCTTGGATACAAATTAGTTAATTTTTTATATTCTTCATGAGAAAGAAGAAGAGAAGAGCCACATACCGGCATGCTGCCCAAGGTCATAATAGACAATTCCGGAGAAATTGGAATTTTAACTTCTTTTATAAAAATATTTTTAGAATCAATTAGATAAGCATTAATATTTTTATAATTTTGTTTGTTATTTTGATCATAAATATATTTATTTTGTTTTTTTGAAATATTTCTTATTCCAACTATTATACATATGACACCGGCATTATCTAATGCGCTGTTTTTCCATTTAAAAGGTTTATATCCAAATTCGATCTCTAGATTTTTTTTAAAGATATAAGGCCAAAGAGTTGGTACATGTAAGCCTTGACAAATAGAATTTGTTGAAACAAAAGCATATTTAGCTGATGCATTTTGAATATATTCAGAGGCTTTAAAAAACCAGCAAGAGATATAATCGAGATTTCCACTTTTAGGAATAATGGGTTCCAGTAATTCTTTCATATCGCTTTTTTGTTCTTTTGTTTGGAGGCTTTTTCCTAAATAAGGGGGATTTCCTAAAATATAAATTTCTGAACTACGATTTTTAGGACATACAGATTCCCAATCCATGCGAATAGCATTTCCACAAACAATATTTCCACTATCCTTTAAAGGAAGAGAGGGGCGGACTTCTCCAAAAACTTTTTTAAATTTAATATTCATTTGATGTTCAGCAACCCAAAGTGAAAGTAGTGCTAATTGTTGAGCAAATTCATTAATTTCTATTCCATAAAATTGAGACAACATAATGTATGATATGGGAAGCCGGCGTTCCCCTGTAATTTTCTCTACTTGTTGAAATAGTGCAATTTCTAATTGGCGGAGCTCTTTATAAGCGATGATCAGAAAATTTCCTGAACCGCAAGCAGGATCAAAAATTTTTAAACTATATATTCGTTTTAATAATTTTTGTAGTCGACCGGCATGGTTTTTATTTTTATTAAATTCTTCATAGAGCTCATCTAAGAATAATGGTTTTATGATTTTCATAATGTTTATTACAGAAGTATAATGCATTCCTGTAGAGCTGCGTGTATCAGGGTCTGCAATAGATTGAATCATAGAGCCAAATATATCGGGATTAATAAGAGACCAGTCTAATTTTCCGGATTCAATAATCAGCTTTCTTGAGTATCTAGAAAAATTTGGTATCTTTTCTTGATCACTAAATAAGGCTCCATTTACATATGGAAATTCTTGTAAGAATTTTGGATATGATCCTTTGTTTTTACAATCTAAGGATTTAAATAGCCGAGATAAGAATTCTCCTAGATCCTGCCCATCTGTATTAGTTTGAGATTCTACAGTCTTTGTAAATAAATCATTTTTGAATATGTCCGTATCTTCAGCAAAGTAACAAAATAATAGTCGTGTGAAAAAGGAATTTAGGGCGTGTCGAGAAATTGATTTTTTTGAGGTATTATCCTTTTGTATTTGCTCATATAATGCAGCGATTTTTTTAGCTGCTTGAATATCGGCCGGATTTTCATCATATATTTCGGCTTTTTCATTACCCGTCCATGGGAGGAAAAAACTAATATACTCGCTTAGATCTTGAATCGAAATTTCGATTGCTTCTCGTGTGTGTGTGTCAAACGCAGATATTAATCTATAGTTAGTTAATATAATAAATCTAGGTTTGTATTTTAATATTTCTTTTCTTTTTATTAGTTTTTCATGCTCACTTTTTAATTTAATGGATGTGGTTTCTTTAAAAAATAGTTCTTTTTTCCAAAGAATTGTTCCTAGTTCATTCTTTAATTGGTTGTAATCCCCTTTTTTCAAACGACTAATAGGATGATTTAGCTTTTCCATAAGCTAAGAGCAGGTCATAGATAAATGTTTTTTGTGAGAAATTCTGAAGAAGTTTTTCAATATTTTCTTCTATCTCTGTTATTGAGATATCTACCATATTTTTGCATCCTGCATTATATAGATATTAACCTTCCTTATTACAAATGCTTTACATTATGTAGGATAGTTATATAAGCAATTGTAAGTATACATCCCTGTATCAGTAGCCATATTAGAATTTTGATAAATCGTCAATTAGTTTATAACGAGATTGATATCAAATTGTATTTTATTTTTATCTTCTAGATTTAATGAAATTATCAATCTCAAATAGGGAATCTCAGTTGATTTGGTTTTGGATTTGGCTGCTGCCCTTAGAGCAACACCCGAATTCTGCGTAAATCTACAAATCAATTATGAGCTTTGGGAAGCGATAAGGCGTTGCCCAAGAAGAGGTATCGAACCTATAGAAATGGTTATTTAGTTCTTTTATTATAAATTTAAATTTTAATTAATTAATAAATTATTTTTTAATAAATAAACTATTTGATTTAATAAAAGTATATCTGTGAAAATACGCGTTTAATTAAAATTATCGCTGATTTTCGATGACGACAATCTCTAACAATCCAACCTTCCTGTTTAATCGAACGCCCACAACTCTTGAAGAAGCAGGGCAATATGTTCATGATCTTGAATTGATGATTGAACAGAATCCGGGTGATGAAAAACTCGTAACAAATATCACCACTCATCTTCTTGATTTGAGCCAAAAGGGTGCTGAGGGCTCTACAGATACCAATTTGTTAAATCGCAATATCAAAGTCTTAACCGATGAATTAAATGCAACAGAAGAAGTAACGATAGAAGAAGAGATCATTATTGAAGAAAGGATAACAGAGTCTCAGCCTGAACCTAAAGAGTCTAAAGGGTTTTTCAAAAAGGCTGCTCGTAAAGCCAAAGAGATTTATAACAAAACCGTTGATGTCATTGTCAAAACAACAAAACGTGTTGTTAAAAGCGTCAAAAAAGTCTTTAGAAAAACCGCTAAACAAACCAAAGACCTTACCAAAAAGGTAGGTCAATTTTGTAAGGATCATAAGAAAGAAATTATCATTGGTGTTGCCATAGTTGCAGCTATTGCAGTGGCAGCTGTTGCAGCCGTAGCTATAGCATCAGCAATGACAACAACTGCTGCTCAAGCACCAGGAGTAGGAGCTGCTATCGGTGGGCTTGGAGGAACATTAGCAGGGGATACCGCTAATAAGTATAGTTCCGGTATCGATGACAAAGAAACTTCATTAGCTCCTTTCAAGAATAGTTCCTCTCTAGACTCAATTAAAATAGATAACCCCTTTGATAAAGATTTTATAGGTCCTCCATTATCAAGTTCATTTGGTAAACCATGCATATCTACCAAAAAAAATGTATTAGCTGCTAATAAATTGGACGACACAAGAGCTTTTCTAAAAGATTCATCAAGTATACCTCGAGCAACCATCCCTAGTGAACTGGTATCGATGAGTAAATTTAAAGAGCGTTTAGATATTATTGAGGTAGAGGCTAAACAAAGTGGATTAGTTAAGAATACGGTCTTATCTGATCATACTTTATCTCTAAATGAAAATGTTTGGGATAGAAGACCACATGAATTGCAAGAAGTATTAAATGACTGCTCAAATTATCCTCAGCTTATTAATGAAACGGTTGACAGAATGGAAGAATTAAATATTGTTCAAGATTTCGGGTCGGAAGAGAGGTTTCAAGAGGACTGTGGTAATTGGCATGCAAACAACGCTTACGATGTTCTTGGAAAAGAAAGAACAAGAGAAAATTTTGCTATGTCAGAAGTCTATCAAACGGGAGATAATGAGTTAAAAAATGGTAAGATTATTTATATTAATGGAATAGATAATACTTTAAACGATTCACAAAATGGAGCTAATGCTCTATCCCAGTATGCGGATGGAGCTCAGGTGACAGGGGTTTATAATGCATCTCATGGTAAGGTTAATGATTTATTAGAGGCTAATAGGAATATTAAGGGGGTAGCAACAACACCTTCGAAACTTTTAGCGGACGAGATTATTTCTTACTGTGAGTCTCATCCTGATAATTCAAAAGTATTAATTGTTTGCCATAGCCAAGGAACAGCTCATACAAATAATACGTTATATTTACTTCCTGAAGAAATAAGAAAACGAATCGAGGTAGCTGCTGTTGCGCCCAGTAAATACATCGATAACACTTTATGTGATTATATAACGCATTATGTCAGTGCAAATGATACTCTTGTTCCAAATCTTGATAAAGAAAGAGCCATTGCCAAAAAACAAGGAACCGTGAAAGTGTTAGAAGCTTCATTAGGTTCATCCGAGAAATTTGATCATGGATTTTTGAATGAAACATATCAAGAAGCTGTCATAAATATTATAGACGATTTTATAGATAGAGACGGGGGATTAATAGATGCGAAATAAGTACTTTAGCTTATTTGTTGTAATGAATATTTTGTTGTTAGCTATGAGTTTATATTCATGTTCTCATAGTTTGAATAAAGATCCGAATACTTTCCGTTTAACTAAAGCGTTAAATGAAATGGGAAAAACTCTACCTTCTGATCGTGGGAGTATTACAAATGGGATATTGAAGGATGTCGCTTCAACTTTATCAGAGCGTTATAATATGGAATGTATCGGTTTTGGTGGAGGATGGTGTGGTGATAAGAAATTAGGTTTATCTTTTAAAATACGTAGAGTCATAGATAAGCAAGAGGCTAGAGCAATGTTAGTGGATTGTGTGCAAGAATTTATATCTAATGTGAACTCTAATGAAGCGTTAAAGCCTTATTTGGATGGTGTAGTATTCACCGAGAAAAATATTCGATTAGATATCTTTGTAAAAGATTCTCAAGGTAATAAAGTATATTATCCAGATATCTGTGTTTTCGGATCAATAGAAGGTGGTATCAGGTATAAGTTTCAGTCACTTGAAAAGAAGTACGGTTATATTGCAAAAGACCGAGAAACCTTCCAAGAAGCTCTTTCTATTTTAGAAAAAACCAGGAGTTTCGCATCAAATTATTAGCTGTTGGTCAAAATATGCCTCATATTTAAAGTAATAGCGGGCTTTATGATTTCCCAATCTTGCAGATAAAAGGATGTGTTATCTTTCATTCTTCGCTTAAATTTATTTAGCCAAGCATAAATAGACATAAAAATATGGTTTCGTTGCGCTCGTGCGTTACGAGACTGACAGCGCTCAAGGCCACAGGTTTGTTTCAATTCACTATGATAGACTTCTATTTTCCAACGAATTTTCATGATCTTCTCTACATCATTACGGCTAGAATCCTCCATATTGGTGATCACATAGTCAACGCGGCCATTTTTAGCCACAAACTTGAAAGCCGTAACAAAACCATAGCCTCGTAAGTGAATGTTTAGTCCTTCATCCGAAATATCCAAATTTTCCAAAGTTTCGTTCCGATTAACCTTCCTGTTTTTACGTAAAGTAGTGACAAAATATAAGCCCATATCTCTGATAGACTTTAAGTTTTTTAAACCGGAATACCATGAATCCATAACAACTACTTGGGGGTTGAAGCCCCGGTTTTGACTGAGTTTGAGCATTTCTATACAATGGGTATTCTTTGTTTTACCATCACTATTCCTATCGTAAATCCTATAATCCACAGGGACATATTGCTCTGAATTTAGTCCATACCATAAAAGGTTGACTAAACCAATCCCTGCTACAATATCGTGTACATTTCCGGAATACTGATAATTAACAAGCTCTATCTTTTTACTATGCGTTTTTGAAAGGGTGGTATCATCAATAATAAGTACACAAGGCTCATCAATATCGACATAATGTGTTACCGTTTCAAAGACTTCTTTAGGTTGAAATTTTTTATCTTTTAGCCATCGGCTAATACTGTCATGTGATAACTTATTAGGACAAACTTCCGACATCGCAAGGCTAGAATATCTAATGCTACTTGCTTGAATGAATGAACTATAGTATTTTAATTTTTATTTGATAATATGTTATCCTTCTTTTTTTATACAAACAGTAAGGACAAAACAATGCCTAGAGCCTATTCAGTAGATCTTCGAGAGAAAGTATGACAACATATAGAAAAACATCATGATAAAAAAACAGCCGGCCATATTTTTCAAGTAGGTATCGCAACAATATATCGATGGATCTTGCAAAAAAAAGCAAAAAGGACATTTAAAGCCAATCCGCAGAAAATATGCTTATAAGAAATTAGATGATGAGTTGTTATCTAAATATGTAGAAAAACATCCGGATTATTTTTTATCGGAAATTGCTGATTATTTTTCAGTCACTCCGCAAACGATTTTTTATGCCCTTAAAAGATTAAAAATTACACGAAAAAAAAAACTACTCGCTATAAGGAAAGAGATGAAAAGAAACGGGAAGCTTTTATGAAAGATTTAAAAAATATTCCCTTTGACAAGAGAATTTATCTCGATGAAACCGGGATTCATCAATTTTTATTTCGTGAGTCCGGAAGAAGCTTACGCGGCAAAAGAGTTTTTGGAGCGGTTTCAGGAAACCGCTTTATAAGGCAAAATATTATTTCAGCCCTATCTAAAGGGCAGTTTTTATCTCCAATGTGTTTTGAAGGTACTTGTAATACCGGGTTATTCAATATTTGGCTTAAGGAAGTTTTGACTCCTCAGCTTACACCCGGTAGTGTTCTTATTCTTGACAATGCCGGTTTTCACAAGTCAGCGGAAAGCAGGAAAACAGTAGAATCTGCCGGTTGTAAGCTTATGTTTCTTCCTCCATATTCTCCGGACTTAAATCCTATAGAAAAATATTGGGCTAATATGAAAAATAAAGTTAGAGAGATATTACGAAAAGTTACGAATTTTAAATTCGCCATTGATCAAGCAATCTTATCAATATAAAATTAAATGACTATATACAGTTCCTTTGTGCATTTATGTAACGACATTTCTCTTTCTCCTCTACCTAAAAAAAGAAAAAATCATAACTTAATTCAAAAAAATATTTAAGCTCTTATACTCATCACGAATAAACCTCCGGATATTTTGTATTCGTATAGTGTAAATTATTTTGTATGAATTCATTTTTAACACTATCAGAAGAAAAGCATCTCAGACAGCAACATAAACGAGAAAAGAATGGTCGTATACGAGATCGTATCAAGGCTGTTCTATTGTCGAATAAAGGTTGGAGTAATACTCGTATTGCTGAAGCTGTGCTTTTAGACGATGAAACAGTGTCTCGTCACATTAAAGAATATCAAAATAAACAGCAATTGCATGTAGAAAGCGGTGGTTCAGTCAGTAAACTTCTTGCGCCACAGTCAGAAGAATTCATTAAACATTTAACAACTCATACCTATGTCAAAGTAGAAGATATCTGTTCTTATGTTCTCGCGAAATATGGCATTGTTTATACGATTTCAGGGATGACTTCTTGGCTACACTCACATGGTTTTTCCTATAAAAAGCCTAAAGGTACACCGGCTAAGGCAAATTCTGATCAACAAAAAGCTTGGATGCAATTTTACACCAAGCTTATGGCATCTCTGCCTAAAAATGAGCCTGTTGAATTTGCTGATGGTGTGCATCCAACTATGGCAACTAAAATTTCTTATGGTTGGATTCGACCGGGAACAAGTAAATTAATCGCAACAACAGCTTCTAGAACTCGAATGAATCTTATGGGGTCTATCAATTTAAACAGTATGAAGGTAACAATAGATGCTTATGAAACATTAAATAGCGGTACCATGGCAAAACATTTTGCTTTATTACGGTCAAAATATCCCTCAGCTCCAAATATCCATCTTATTTTAGATCAAGGTCCTTATAATACAAGTATTCAGACCAAACAAGAAGCAGAAAAACAAGGTATTATTCTCTATTATTTACCTTCTTACAGTCCTAACCTCAATCCTATTGAACGATTATGGAAAGTGATGAATGAATATTGTCGCAATAATCGGTTTTTTAATTCTGCTAAAGAATTTCGGAGATCGATTACCGGATTTTTTGAAAATACTTGGCCCTCTATTGCTCAATCAATGAGGACACGAATCAATGATCATTTTCAAGTCTTAGAATCGGCACTTTGATTCATAAGGGGTATAGTTCAATAACTAATTGCTGCCGCGCGAAACTCCTGGAAAAGAATAAAGGAAGGAGTGCTCAGATTGCTTCTAAAGATATTTCTATAACTCAGCAGAAATAGATTCAGCTAAATGGTGCACATACGGTGCAGTGAACTTGGTAAACAACCGGTATCATCCAACACAAACCAATAGACTTCTTGTCTTTTCTTCAGTATAATAATGCTCATTGTGATTGGATATTATTGGTTAGTTTGGTAATACACCGCCCTGTAACTCCGTCTCTGTAATGGATACGTTGGTTCGAATCCAACCGCCCCCATTCTTCTGGATGCTTCTTAAAATTCATGATAGTTAAGAAGGGTTCTCTTATTGATAATGAGAGACTTAGGTCTTCTAATTGTAAGTTCTGAAACACTAAATTCAGCAATTGTCGTTTTTCATCTACTTCAGAACTATTGAAGAGTCCTTTTGCTTTAGAAGCTAGTTTCATTACCAGATTAGCTGTGATGTAGAAATTTTTATCTGCTTGTTCATGTCGTTCGAGTTGTTTAACAATTTCCAACTGTCTCTTCTTATATTCAGAGGTTTTTTTCACATACATAGCTTCATCAATCAATCCATCGAGTTTATCTTCATAGATTTGATCCATACGCTGTTGTAAACGATCCTGCTCTTTTCTTAGAGCATGTAGACTATCAGCATGAAATTTAGCTTTAGACTCATGGATACTTTTTAGATGTTGTGTAACCTCTTCAATTTGTTTCTCAGTAAGAGCTATACGGTCAAAATATCCAGACAAGATATCGAGGAGCTTTTCTTCTCTTATATACTGTCTTTTACATATACCTCTAGCATTGGTACAGCTATAGTAGATGTACTGTTGCTTATGTATCTCCGCTGTAATAGCACACCCGCATTTGGAACAAGATATTAATCCTTTTAAGATAAAAGCTTGACTGACAGCTTTATGAGGCTTTCTATGGTAGCTGTTAGAGACCTCTTGTACTTGATCAAATAAAGCATGAGAAATTAATGGTTTATAATGATGCTTAATTAGCCCATACTTAGTTTCCATAATTCCATAATAAAAAGTTTTTTTTAGAATTTCATTAATTTGAGATTTAGCAACAGGTTTTCCTTTTTTAGTACGAAATCCTATTTCTTTTATTTCTTTTTGTAATTTCAACAATGAGTAATTGCCTGTAGCATATAATTCAAATAATTTTTGAATAAAATGAGAGCGTTCAGGGTCGGGGATAATGGTTTTGTCTCCTTGAGCATCAATAGAATGTATATAACCAATAGGAGCAAGACCTATCCAAGTACCATTTTTGACTGCCTGTTCTTTACTCCTTTTCACATTATCACTTAGCTGTAACACATAACTTCGAGCAAACATCACGCCCATATCCCAACGTAAAATATCAGCACTATTAGATTTTAAATCAAGAATAAGACCTTCTCTAATAAAATGAATTTCTACTTTACCTTCTTTTCTTAGATCTTCTAATACTACTGATTCTTTAAAACTGCGTTGAACTCTATCTATGGTATCAGCAACTAGGGCATAAGGCTCTCTAGATTTTTTGATTTTTGCGATGATCTTTTCAAATTCTTTTCGAGTGTCTTTAGTAGAAGATTCAGTAATTTTAAATACTTCATCAATATCAAGACTTTTTCTCTCACTGTATTCTCTTAAGCGACGCTCTTGAGCTGGTATAGATTGTCCCTCTTCTTGTTCCTTACTAGATACTCGAGCTAATAATATAGCTTTCATGTTACATCCTTATTATATTTTTAATTTTTTAGATATGATATCAATTCATCACAATTTCTTCCGTATGATTTTTCACAACAAAGCCATTATTACTAGTGTTATTATTTGCTTGAAATTGCTTGCTAAGCTGGATTAAACGTAGTTCCTTTAGGGCTTTAAATAATGTATTTTCTAATTTGGTTTCATATCTTGATAACAGCATCAATTTGTTGCCATTTAATTCCTCTAAGACTTTGGTAAGACCGTCATCATTGAATAGAGTATTATTGATCTGATCCATCAATGCAGATTCTAGTTGTATAATTCTAGAGAGCCTCCATGAAGCAGATATCACTCTTTCTACAAATAGAGTTTCTAATGCTCCTGAGGGTTGAAATGCATCATAAAATTCTTTAACCAAATCCTGGAACTCTTCTTTAGACTCGTCTTCCAATAGTAGATTTTTACTGAAGATACCATGTTTGACAGCATTTTGAGCCACTATAGCTTTACCTTTAGAAGTTATTGCTCCTGAAGATTTTTTTGAATTTCGTCTATTAGCTTGTATTTTTTTTATAGATGTCATGAGCAGCTCCTTTTTTTCCCGTATTATCAGAATAATAGTATTCTTGGATAATAGAATGCATTTTTTTACGGAATTCCTGAAGTGAAGGAAAAAGGTAAGAATCATTTTTAGAAGTGAATATTTTGTCTGTTATTGAGTAAAAATGCTTATTGCTTGGTATTTTCCATTCAGGAATCTTCTGATCTAAACACCGGCATTTGAAATCAGTGTATAGCGAGTTTTTTAAAAAAGCCCTTTTAGGCCATCCTAAGATACGACCTGTACATGGCTGAGATGGTTCAATATGTCCTTCTTCTAAGCAAATCAACAACCAGTCTAAAATTAATTGCCTCTTTCTCTTATTTTCGGACGGTTCGGACGGTTGTTTTTCATCTTTTATAATTTGAGAAATAAAAATATTATTATTCTTATCCACAATAGTAGTGGGTATTGATTTTTTATGTGTCGTTCCTTCATTGTTTAATGAAATATTATTTTTTTTTATTTTTCTATTTTCTAAAAGGGTTTGTTTTAACCGTCCGAACCGTCCGAGTTTTTCAGTTTTATTACCCATTATTTGACTCCAATATATCCATATTTAGAGAGATATGTTTAAATCCTTTTTGGCTTTTTCCATTTCTCATGATATCGTTGCGTCGGTTACTGCGATATACTTCCAGCATAATATTGCGGATCTGGGTTTCAAAGCTTCTGACATGCTCTGCCTGCCAGCCTTTACAGTTACAGAATTCCATATAAGCTTCTGTTAATGCGTGGACTGTAACATCAGCTCCATGCTCTGATTGTGTACATTGTAAAATAAAAGCTCTTATGGAATCTGATTCGGATAACAGGCTTTCAACATGGTTTATTTGATCATCAGAACGTTGAATCCTTCCGTAAACTTCTAGATCATCAAGCAATTTAACAGCTCCTTCAATCATCCAATTCAATATTCCAGACCCCTCTTCTTTGATTAGAATATCATCAAAATTAGCAATGGGAATTTCTGGAGGAGAGTTCTCAAAGGCAATAATCAACAATCTTCTTCTCCAAGCTCCTGTATCAGAATCTAAACGCAGGTGGAGTCTAGCATTACTTGTGATCAAAATATTAAACTCACCTCTAATTTCAATACGTTTTTTGGCATTCTTTTGCTCTGTTGATAAACGGTCTCCTCCAACAAGAGATTTTAATACGCTGGCTCCTTTATTGTGATTGAGAAAGTTACTGGGGACATCTTTTCCAGTTAACAACGTCTTGCCAACAAAAGAAGCTGTTTCAAATTTTTCCGATAAAAGAGAAATTTTCAGTTGGGCAACATTATGTAAACTTATGATTTTTTCAATAATGCTGACTAAACAAGATTTTCCTCCTCCAGGTGTGCCTGATATTAATAGAATAGTTTGAGAGAGATTTTTTCCCAGCAGACATTGTCCGCAGTATTTTTGAAGTAATTCTATATCATCTTCTGATACGGCTGGTTGAACCAGTTTTTCTAAAAATCGTTGACATTCAGCTTTTGGATCGATTATAATTTCAGATCGGTTTCTGGAATAATAGTCAGGCCTGAAAGGATGGATAATGTCAAGGTCTTCTTTTAAACGTAGTAGACCGTTACCTGCATGGATAATGTGCTGTTGATTTTGGAAGATATTATCTCCTCCAACACCGCCCTTTAATAAATTTAATATCTGCTTAAGCACATTGTCAGTTCTTTGTATAAGTAATTCTCTATGACCTAGCAAAGTAATCAAATTGAAGAAAGAATCACCTAAGTCAACTTTAACTGAATGTTCGCTTTCCCAACCCCATACACCTGTCTCTGCTTTATATTGATAAAAAGAGTTTTCATTTAATTCATACACTATAAGTTTTTCATGAGCATATTTATTTGCAAAAAATAATTGATTAATCGATTTGTGTCCTTTTTCGGATTCTATGATGGGATCACCTAATTTTTTTGTCATATCATCAATAACTTTCTGATCTGTATTATCAGAGGCTTCACGGAGATTATTTGTTATCTGTTCTAGGTTGCATTCTTTCAAATACTCCTTAAATTCGTGATTAATACTATGTTTGCTGATACCTTGAGATTTTAATATTTCATGCAGTTGATTGAGTATGATATCTTTTTGAGGAAAATTATTCGATGATTTGGCTTGATATGCCAATTGATAAATTGGTTTTCTTAATTGGATGTTAGTAGTATCGTTACTGATATCATCCAAATAGATCTTCAACGGTATTTTGGCAGACGCAATCTGTGTTTTTACTTCGTTGATATCGACTTCTTGCATCAAATCATTGAAATCCGTGAGCTTTTTGTTGTTACAAGCATCAGGAAATAGGGGTATGGCGATTTTACAATTATATTGAGCTGCGACTTGCAATGCAGTGGTTCGTCCCGGGTTGTTAGCAGTATGAGTATCATTATCGGCACAAATCACAATTTCAGAACCAGGAAATGTTTGCCTCAATTGTTTCACAACAGGATTGATATTACCACAATCAAAAGCAACTACAGTAGTTTTCTTCATCGCTGAATAACAACTACAAGCAGTCGAGTAACCTTCAGCTACCTGAATAGGATCTCCATTTGTAATCGTTCCCAATACCATAAAATTACCTTTCTTATTTCCTCCAGAAAGAAAAGCTTTATAAATGCTCCCATCTTCAGTCACTGATATGAATTGAAGTGATTGTATATTTCCTTGAATGTTGTGTAATGGTAGAATCATAGATGGAAATCCTTGAGGATTGTTTCCATATCGTATTCCAACAGGATTAATCTTTTTTATTGCAGCATATTTTTGATATTCTGAAGATGGTGGTATTTCTGAGTTATTTTTCCAGATTTCTTGAGCTTCTAAGGCAACTTGATTTTTGACTTCTGCAATGACCCTGTCAGCTTTCTCTTTCTTTTTCTTCCAACTTACCTGTAATGCTTCTCGTTCTTCTTTATCAAATATATTTTCGGTGTTTTCCCATGATTTGAAGATGAATTTAGAGCCATCGCTCCAAGATCCGTAAATCACGATAAGATAATGCTTGCCCTTAGTAGAAATTCCGTCGTAGGCAACGTACCATTCGTCACGTTTGTTGTGTTTATGATCTTTTGAAAAGCGATGAATTTTGCCATCGCATTCAATAACGTCATCATAAGGTATGCCGTTAGTGGCCATGTGTTGATATAATGCTTCCAGGTTACTCATTTGTTACTTCCTTGTTATGAGTTAATCGTTACTAAAAAGTTCTTGAGCTTTGTTACAAATGCTATGTTCTATTTCTCGGCTTAATTTAGGTTCTATTGGATGACATATTGTTATATTGTGTTTACCAATCTTTTTGCCGGGATAGGTGATACGATATCCGGAGCCGTTTAATTTACGATGTATTCCAATAGATGAAATATATAGACGATTATCAATCTCTATACTTGCAAAAGCTATGAGACCATTACTTGGGCGTATTGGTAGTATTTCTATTTTTGTAATCATAATTTGTTACCTGTTTACGTTGATCTATAAGAAGAAGTAATTCAAAAAATTGACCCAAGCAGTTACTATTATTTTTTGTATCTAAAGGTGTTTGATTTTTATTTGGTTGTTTATGCAATTTTTTCATGGCACAATTTGTTTAATTCGACCCTTACATATAACATATGGGGTGCTTTTATCTTGCTGTATGCCTATAAATGGGAATAGCTTATGAAAATGAGGGTCTTTAATGGGAATGGCAAGCAAATTTGTGGGAATGAGCCTTGATTTTATGGGAATGGCATGGAAATATAAAATTGTGTTGAGTAAACAAAGTATTAAAATTGTAATGTAGGATGTAAATATTATGAGTACGTTAGTAGATTCTCAAAGCCTTATTATTGATAATCTGCTTCAATTTGAAAAAGAATGTGTTGATATTACAAGCCGTAATGAATTAGTGGTTGTTTTTTGCCAAAGAGTCATTCCATTTTTACAAAAGAGTATTGCTTTAAAACCCTTGATAGACCGATGGCGTCAGGATAGAGAATGTTTGAATTATGATTACAAAGAATCTGAAAAAACAGCATTAGATAAATTTATAAAGATCTTTGAAAAAGTAAGGAGAAGATTAGGGGCGGATATTAGTGATACCCTTATTAAGAGGATTGCTCGTGTAGAAAATACAATCAAAGGAAAGGAAGGATATCTGTATATTTTACCGCCTCTTCATGATGTTGTTTTTGATGAGTTAAAGTATTTATTCAATTGCTTATTGAATGAAGGATATACAGACTTATGCGAACGGTTTGTTAAAATTGGTACGGTTAGAGAATATGATCCATCTATAGAAAAATGGGTAGATAACCCGTGTGTGAGTGAGTATACTTTTGCTGAATGTTTAGAAGATGTCTCTGCTAGAAGAAAAGCAATTCTCTGGGATCAAGTTCATGATCCTGTTGTCGTATGGTGGTATTTTGAAAGTGCGTTATGGTTTTGGAATACACCAAAATCTTATTTTGATACGCCTAGGCCGAAGTTAAACACTAAGAAAGCTTGTGAAAAGCATGCCAAAGCTCTTGGTAGTGTCGGCGGATGGAGTGAAATAGCAAGTGTACAAGACAAATCTCTATATATGAAAGAGCCGATTATTTTTACTGACCGCTTATTTAAACAAGGGTTATTAACTGTAATTACTGCTGTCAGGGAGTTTTTTTCTAGTCTTTGTCAAAATAAAGAGCTTGGTGATCGAGAAGTAACTGTCGAATTAAGTTTAGATGCAGGTGATAAAGGATTGGATAGAGATGCATTATGGTTGTCAGTGATTATTGCAGGTGAAGCTACTAAGAAATATTGCTTAAAGAAATTTAATGATGGTCAGAGACCTTATGAATTTATCAAATTGTTATTCGATAAATATCCTAAAGGAGGAGAGGTTGAAGTTGATCTTAGAGAATCAGAGTCTATTCCAAAATTCATCGGACGTCTTGGATTCACTGGTGAGCTAAAAAAGATATTTTTCGGACGATCTCAAGGAAACAGGGTCATGTTTAAGGGAACGATTTTAACAGGATTTAAAAAGAATATTAAACACCGTTTGGTTTCTGACTTTATGAAATTAACTATATAGTTAATGCTGTTTTATAGATTATTATTGAATTTCTATTAAACAAATTGTATGTAACTAAAAAAAATGCAGCTTATTTGGTAGGAGGTTCTATTAGTTTATTAAAAGAAGCAGATTTTTCCGATTGGATAAATTTTGTAGTTACTCCGCCTCCTCATTCATTAAATGTTACCCCCTGAATGGTTACGAAATATCAAAGAATCTTTCAAAAAAACTTATCAATTTACTTATAACACTTTCACGTTTTTTTGTGCGCTCACCAGTTGGAGAAAAGCGGGATACTGCTGGTAAAACTTTAGTGATGGCTGTGCCAATTGTTACTACACTACCATTACGGAACGAATTTTGTACAAATGCATAGGTCGCATCGTGGTCAAGATTTTCATTGGTAATAATTTGTTCAAGTTCTTCTATTTTTTTTTCTTCAACAAACTCCTGCCAATCGTCATCAACCACAGACTGTATATCGAGCGAAGAGATAAACTGGTGGATTAGATCTTTTTTATTGCGTAGTTCGACGCTAGAGTCTATTGCTTTGTTGATATCGATCAATAGTTTACGATTTTTAATGTGATCTTCATGATATTTATTGACGAGTCTTAACACATAATCAATGTTGATCTCAATCTGTTTGATTAGCTCCATTTCAAAGACAACGTCATCGTTGATGTTTTCTTTTTCGCTATTCTCTCCTTTGCGAAATTCGTTGTATAGGTCAATGTAGGTGCTGTGGTAATCTTGTATGTCTCGTTCAGTCAAAATTTCGTTATCGGCAAATTCATCAAAAGTAACTAAAATATTACGCACGCGTAAAATCCCACCGTACAGCCTGATAAACTCTTTTTGATCCTGTTCGCTAATAAGAGGCTCACCAATCGGGAATTTTTTCAAAAGTTCCTCGACTAAACTTCTGTATCCACGCACTTCTTTTTCTCCATCTTTGTAGCCGTTGTAGTACTCATCATAAGATCTCAAAAGCACAATTCCACTAGCTTCTTTATCGCCAAAGAGTGCAATAGATTCGTTAGTTGCTTTCTCTAGGTTACGGAAGCAGATAATGTTTCCGAAGACCTTCACTCTGTTTAAAATACGATTTGTGCGCGAATATGCTTGGAGCAAGCCATGTGATCGCAAGTTTTTATCTACCCATAGAGTATTAAGTGTTGTGGCATCAAAGCCCGTCAAAAACATATTAACCACTAAAAGAATGTCAACCTCGCGATTTTTTACTCGCAAGCTTAAATCTTTGTAGTAATTTTGAAATTTATCGGATGAAGTATTGTAAGATGTGCTAAACATTGCATTGTAGTCTGTGATGGCGTTCTCAAGAAAATCTCTTGAGCTTGCATCCAGTCCGCTTGTATCTTCCGAATTTTCGTCGATCACTTCATCCGCATTATCTTCATTATTTACTCCAAAACTGTAAATCAGTGCCACCTTCAGCTTTTTATCGCTTGGCAGATCAGACATCTGTTTTTGGAATTCAGCGTAATATTTTTTTGCCACATCAATTGAAGAAACGGCAAAAATCGAGTTAAACCCAGCCAGTCGGCGATTTTTTAATTTATAAAAGTTATTTCGCTTGGTTTTTTGGTCAAAATGCTCAAGGATGTAGCTCACGATATTTGTTAAACGTTCAGGTGCTACAAGTGCCTTCTCACGGTCTATATCGCTTACTTTTTTGTCCTCAATATCCTCGGCTTTACGCATGGTAGAAACATAATCAACCTTAAACGGTAACACATTTTTATCGGCAATGGCATCTACAATGGTGTAGATATGTAACTTATCGCCAAAAGCCTGTTCTGTGGTTTTGAAATTAGGGCGACCGCCGGAAGAAGAGTTTGCAGCAAAAATCGGCGTACCGGTAAAACCGAAGAGGTGATAATTTTTGAACGCTTTGGTAATAGCCGCATGCATATCACCAAATTGCGAACGATGACATTCATCAAAAATCAGTACGATATGCCCATCAAAAATAGTGTGCCCCTTATTCCGCCTAATAAATCGGTCGAGTTTCTGAATGGTAGTAATAATAATACGCGTGTTCGAGTCTTCGAGTTGACGTTTCAAAATCGCTGTACTAGTATTGCTATTGGCTGAACCTTTTTCAAACCTGTCATACTCGCGCATGGTTTGATAGTCGAGGTCCTTACGATCGACAACAAACAACACCTTGTCTACATCGGGTAATTTACTTGCAAGCTGTGCTGTTTTGAAGCTGGTCAATGTTTTCCCTGATCCGGTAGTGTGCCAAATGTATCCGCCTGCTTCCAAGGTGCCGAGCTTTTTATAGTTTGTGCTGACTTCAATTTTACTCAATATTTTTTCTGTCGCCACGATTTGATAAGGGCGCATTGCTAAAAGCTGTTGATCAGTCGTAAATACACAATAACGAGTCAAAATATTCAACAGTGTGTGCTTGGCAAAAAACGTTTTACCAAAATCCACCAAGTCGATAATTGGTCTATTGGTCGCGTCCGCCCACCAACTGGTAAACTCAAAATTGTTGCTGGAACGTTTTCCTTTTTTTACCGCACCTTCACTCACTTCTTTGATATGACCTGATCTCGTGGTGTTGCTGTAGTATTTGGTGTGCGTACCGTTTGAAATAACAAATAGTTGCACGTATTCAAACAGACCAGAACCTGCCCAAAAACTCTCCCGCTGATAGCGATTGATTTGATTGAACGCTTCCTGAATGGCTATCCCACGTCGTTTCAGCTCAACATGCACGAGTGGCAAACCGTTCATAAGAACTGTCACATCATAACGATTCTTACGTTGACCTTCTTCGGTGGCGTATTGGTTTATGACCTGCAGGCTGTTATTGTGGATCTTGTCTTTGCGCAAAAGGTAGACGTTTTTTACTGTGCCGTCATCGTGCGTTAAATTTTTAATGTAATCGTCTTGTATGGTCGCTGTTTTTTCAGCTATGTTGTGATTGGGATTTCCAATTTCGCTCGTAAAAAAATGATCCCATTCGGTACTGGTGAATTCAAAATTATTCAGCTTCTCTAACTGTTTACGGAGGTTTTTCGTAAGATCTGTTTCTGCAGTGATGTTTAAATACTCATAAGCCTGTTTGCCTAGCAGTTCAATAAAGGCAAGCTCAAGCTCCGCTTCGCTTTGGTAGTGCGTGGCACGCTTTTTGTCCAGTGTATATTCTGCCATGACCGTGCTTCGCGGGTTTTTCGCTACCAGATTGTATTTGTTATTGTTTTGCATATTCTTTTTCTTTGAAAGTTAAAAGTTTCTCTCGGTAGAATTCGTATTGTGATCTGCGTGCGGAGAGTTCAGCCGGCAAGCCGATAGAAATGTCGTTAACGAGTGCGTTGAATTTGTCTAGGATAAAAACGATGCGTTCTTGTTCCGTAAAAGGAGGTAAAGGAATTTCAATCTGATTGAGATTTTTTTGGTTCAGTTTTGGTTGAGCAGCCCCGGAAATATATGAACTTAAGTCCATTGAATTCAGGTATATTTCCACGAATCTCTGAGTCGTCGCACTATCAAACTGAAGAATATGCGCATGATTATTTACCCATGTCTTTCCAGAGATAGAGAATGCTATGGGGGGAGTCTTACGAGCTAGTAAATTTGCCCCATCTTCAGATATAAGCAAATAGTTGTTGTCGAAAATATAATCACTCACATAATCAACTTATTAGACATCAACAACTCATTCCGATAATACTCATACTGTTTCTGTCTTGCTTCCAGTTCTGCTTCCAGCTCTGCTTCCAGCTCTGCTTCCAGCTCTGCTTCCAGCTCTATAAAAGTATTAAGAATTTTGACAATTTCTTCTTGAACGGCAAGGGGCGGGAGGGGGATTTTAATAGCTCTCACATTACTTGAATTAGTTGATGCAAATGTAGAGCCAGTAGACGTTCTTGCAAGTTTTTGTCCAAGTATTTGCATGATATAAAACAGATACATACTCAAAACATTCTTGGTTGTATGAATTGAACACAAACCACGCCCGATACATATTTTTCGATCAGTGTAATTGACTGCACCGACAGGTGCCCGAACACTCATCAATACACTGTTCGCTTCAGCGATTTTTGCAGGCTTTGATGTATATTGCGCAGAATTTGTAATGATAAAACTTGTAAAGTGGGTTTTCCCTTGATGGAATTCAATTCCAGATTTATTAGTTGATACAGACATTCCGTCAGGTGATTGTCCCATGATAATACGAAAATAATCCGAGTCTCCCAATTCCTTAAACTCAACCCCCTCAGGACAAAGCTCATCAATCAGTTTTTCAATTTTGCTTACGTGTTTTGTCATAGTCATTTCTTTGGTTTTGGCTCTTTCACTTTTTTCTCAACTTTTCTCTGGACGGTTTTGATGCTGTCTAGATACGCCACCTCTACAGGCGAAAGAGTCTTAACCTGATACTTTGTGTATTCGGAATGGGCTTTGGCTTCCGCTTCTATGTGGCTAACCTTTCCGGCATTGTTTAATACGGCACGGTCCATCGAGGAAATTAATTTATCGAGTTGATGGATATAGTTTTGCATTGCCGTGGGCTTTTGATCTAATGCGCGCAATTCCGCGATATCAAAATACGCTGAAACAACATTATTTAATTTTTTTATCTCTATCTCGGATAGATAATTTTTTGCAACCGTTACATCCGTCTTGCGAATGCCATCCTTACCAAAAGTCATCAGCCCCATAAATGGCTTGTCTGCATTGACTCGTTCATATATCAATTCGGCGGCTGTTTTGCCATTTGCAGCATAGTGCAGTTTATTCTGCACGATCGCAAAAAAACTTTTAGATTCGTTGCCCTTTGGATCGTAGTCTACACTCGTCGCATAGAGGTCGAGTACCTGGCGGTAAAGGACTTTCTCACTGCTTCGAATATCACGAATCCTATTCAACAGTTCCTTCCAATACATGCCACCACCAACATTCTTCAGGCGTTTATCGTCCATGGTGAAGCCTTTGATGATGTATTCGCGCAGGCGTGCGGTAGCCCAGATGCGAAAATCTGTTGCAATAGAGGATTTTATCCGGTAGCCAAGAGATATAATCATATCAAGATTATAGTGTTCAACATCGTAGTTTTTTCCGTCTGTGGCAGTTGTTCGGAATTTCCGAACAACTGAATCGCGTTGTAATTCTTCCTCTTCAAAAATATGCTTTATATGTTCGCTAACATTTGCTTTGCTTGACGCAAAGAGTTCAACTATCTTTGCTTGTGGGAGCCACACTGTTTCATTTTCAACGCGGACCTCGATATTCGGCGTGCCATCGGTTGATTGGTAGATGATGATTTCATTGTTTGGTTTATTGTTGTTCATAAGTTATTTTTCCCCTTCAATATCAGCTACTATTTCATCAATGGCAGTACGAAGTTCATTTTGTCTTGCAACAATCTTCTTGATGCTTGTGTTGAGTTCTGTAATATCTACTACTTCACGAGTGTCTTCCTTCGCAACATAGCTTGATACGGCGATATTGTAGCCATTCTCGGCAATGGTTGTATTATCGACAAGTTTGACGAAATATTTTGCGTCTTTACGAGTTGTGAATGCCTCTAAAATTTTAAGGCGATTGTTCTCACTCAATTTGTTTTTGTTGCCACCACGAGCAAACTCGGCAGAAGCATCAATAAAAAGAATCTTATTATCTTTCTTACTCTTTTTGAGCACGATAATACAGGTAGCGATAGTGGTGCCAAAAAAGAGATCTGGTGGTAGCTGAATAACGGCATCTATATAGTTGTTCTCTATAAGATATTTTCTAATTTTACACTCTGCACCACTACGGTAAAGAACTCCTGGAAATTCGACGATCGCTGCCGTTCCACTAGTAGAGAGCCATGAGAGCATGTGCATGGTAAAAGCGAGATCGGCTTTGCTCTTTGGTGCCAGTACTCCGGCTGGGGAAAAGCGCGGGTCATTGATGAGAAGCGGGTTCTTGTCACCATCCCATTTGATAGAATAGGGAGGATTGGAAACGATAGCGTCAAACGGCTCGTCGTCCCAGTGTTTGGGATCAGTGAGTGTATCGCCATGAGCGATATCAAAATTGTTGTAGTTGATGTTGTGCAGGAACATATTGATACGGCAAAGGTTGTAGGTGGTAAGGTTGATTTCCTGTCCGAAGAAACCTAGCCGAACATTTTCTTTCCCGAGGACCTTTTCAAATTTGAGGAGGAGAGAGCCGGAACCGCAAGCTGGATCGTAAACTTTGTTCACTTCTTTTTTACCGACTGTTGTAATTTCAGCAAGGAGTTCGCTGACTTCTTGTGGAGTGTAGAACTCACCGCCCGACTTACCGGCATTTGAGGCATACATGGCCATCAGAAATTCATACGCATCACCGAAAGCATCTATGGTGTTGTCTGAGTAGTTTCCGAGTTGAAGGTCGCTGATAGACTCAAAAAGTTTTGTGAGTTTTTGATTTCGTTTTTCTACATTACCTCCCAGTTTATTAGAGTTTACATCGAGATCATCAAATAAACCTTTGATATCATCTTCGCTGTTTGCACCTTTTGCAGAATTTTCAATATTACGGAAAACTGCGGTAAGAGTTTCGTTAAGATTGGCGTCATTACGAGCATTTTTGCTAACATTTATAAAAAGCTCGCTTGGTAAAATATAAAAACCTTTTTCTTTGACAGTATCGGCCCTGCCGAGCTCAGCTTCTCTATTTGAAAGCGTGGTGTAGTCAAAATCTTTTTCACCGGTACGGTGTTCATCAGCATTTATATAGTTGGTTAAATTTTCACTAATGAAACGATAAAAGAGCATGCCGAGTACATACTGCTTGAAATCCCAGCCATCTACACTCCCACGGAGTTCATTGGCTATCTTCCAAATAGCACGATGTAATTCTGAACGCTCTTGCTCTTTAGTCATATTTAAATTAGGTTCTTTTTTTGCCATATTTTTATTTAAGCCATTAGTGTCTATGTAGAAGTTTTCGTTGAGCCATAAAAGAAGCGCTCGATTTGTTGTTGTGCAAGTTTAGAGGGTTTTGTCTGTCCCTTTTCCCAGCGATTAACGGTAGCAAAGCTTACGCCTAGGATCCTGGCAAGCTCTACCTGAGTGAGCTTAAGTTGTAGCCTGGAATTTTTAATAAAATCTGATGTAAGCGTGTTCTTGAGGAGCATCTTTGCTTTTTTTTAAGTTTGATTTTCTTATGATATATAACATCTGTTATATAAACCACAATAGGATTTGATGTAGTGTAGCAATTTCTTGGATTCCATTTTCGATTGCGAAAATTTGAAGTAAATACTATTTTTTCAACAATCGGATATATCTTTTACCTGAAGCAGACTCTATAATTTACTGTTTATATTTTTATGTTACTAATAATAAGTTAGATATGTATTTACTGTGATGAAAATATTTCCAATCAAAAGTTCTGAATGCGTCCAACCGCCCCCCAAATTTTATTTTATTAGAAACAAGCGACTTAAGAAAAATTAGAATAAATACTAAGTTCTTAAATAATAATATTTTATCTCTTGCGGTGCAAAAACGGTGCAGTGAACAATAGTTTTACCGGTACTATCCAATCTTTTGATTTACCAAAATAATTAAAGAGAGGCATAGTATGGCATCAATTTTCAAAAGAAAAACCATTACCGGAAGCATTTGGAGAGCTGTTATTAGACTAAAAGGTTTCCCAACTACCGGCCAATCGTTTGACCGTAAACAAAAGGCTGAAGATTGGGCACATGAAACAGAAAGAAAAATTAAATCCGGTCGTTTTAATTTCTCCTACCATAAAAATAAGCATACCTTTTCACTATTAATGGAGCGTTATACTTCTGACGGAGCTTTAGAGTATCATCGTTCTGTTAGAGATACCTTAAGACATTTACAATATTGGAATCAACGGATTGGCTCCTATGCCCTTTGTCATATTAACTCGGAGCTCATAAGTAAAGAGCGTAAATATTTATTAGAAACAGATACGAAATATGGTAAAAAATGTACTCCGGGTACTGTCAACCGCTATTTTTCTACTTTATCGTCTATTTTAACATATGCCGTCAAGCACTTGCATTGGATTGATCAAAACCCCTGTAATAAATTATTAAAATTAAAAGAGTCTTCCGGTAGAGATCGTTATTTATCTGATGAAGAAGCTATCCTATTATTACAGGTCTGTAAAGAATATCGTCATCCTTATATATATGCTATTGTTTTAATAGCTCTTACTACAGGGGCTGGAAAAGGAGAAATCCTGGGTTTATAGTATTTTAATTTTTATTTGATAACATGTTATCCTTCTTTTTTTATACAAACAGTAAGGACAAAACAATGCCTAGAGCCTATTCAGTAGATCTTCGAGAGAAAGTATTACAACATATAGAAAAACATCATGATAAAAAAACAGCCGGCCATATTTTTCAAGTAGGTATCGCAACAATATATCGATGGATCTTGCAAAAAAAGCAAAAAGGACATTTAAAGCCAATCCGCAGAAAATATGCTTATAAGAAATTAGATGATGAGTTGTTATCTAAATATGTAGAAAAACATCCGGATTATTTTTTATCGGAAATTGCTGATTATTTTTCAGTCACTCCGCAAACGATTTTTTATGCCCTTAAAAGATTAAAAATTACACGAAAAAAAAACTACTCGCTATAAGGAAAGAGATGAAAAGAAACGGGAAGCTTTTATGAAAGATTTAAAAAATATTCCCTTTGACAAGAGAATTTATCTCGATGAAACCGGGATTCATCAATTTTTATTTCGTGAGTCCGGAAGAACCTTACGCGGCAAAAAAGTTTTTGGAGCGGTTTCAGGAAACCGCTTTATAAGGCAAAATATTATTTCAGCCCTATCTAAAGGGCAGTTTTTATCTCCAATGTGTTTTGAAGGTACTTGTAATACCGGGTTATTCAATATTTGGCTTAAGGAAGTTTTGACTCCTCAGCTTACACCCGGTAGTGTTCTTATTCTTGACAATGCCGGTTTTCACAAGTCAGCGGAAAGCAGGAAAATAGTAGAATCTGCCGGTTGTAAGCTTATGTTTCTTCCTCCCTATTCTCCGGACTTAAATCCTATAGAAAAATATTGGGCTAATATGAAAAATAAAGTTAGAGAGATATTACGAAAAGTTACGAATTTTACATTCGCCATTGATCAAGCAATCTTATCAATGTAAAATTAAATGACTATAAGGGTATTACACAAATTTGTAGCAGATACATTTTTTAAGAATAGCTTCTCTTTTTTTAGCTGTGTTAACTCTCTACTAAGACCAATCCAATTGATAGATTTTTTTTCTTCTTGATACAAAGAGCTTCTTCGTTTTAAAGCCCAATTGTATACAAATTTAGAACAACCAAACTCATGGGCCAATTGCCGTCTCTATTTGAGGGTTGGATAGAATCTTAATTTGACAGCTTTCATCATAAATTCTTTATTTTAATCAACTAGTGTACCGTCCAAGCACCACCGCCGTCAATAATTAACTCACCTTACGCAAAGGTGATGTAAAGAAAGTTTTTTCTCTAATTATGAGGAAAAAATATGTCAAAACAGCTCCCGGATATATATACAGATTACCTTATCAGCCAAAACCAATATGCTACGGCTACCGGACTTTCAGCTTTATTTAGATGGTGAGATCAGCCATAATAAAATTACTCGTTTTCTCAATAAGATAGAATTTTCAGGAAAAGATTTATGGTGCTATGTAAAAGACACGCTGAAAAAATATTCAGGAGGTAAAGCCGGTGTTTTGATTATAGATGATTCTATCGAAGAGAAGCCTTAATACGGATGAAAATGATATTATTGCATGGCATTTTTCTCATGCTAAAGGTCGGTGTATCAAAGGGGTTAACATTTTATCTACTCTTGTTCGTTATGATGACATTGCATTTCCTATCGGATATGAAGTCATATCTAAAACAGTACGTTTTTGTGATATCAAAACCAACAAGGAAACAAGAAAATCCGATGTCACTAAAAATGAATTATTTCAAAAACAAATAAAGCAAGCTATACGGAATCAGGTCAAGTTTGATTATATTCTTGCAGATAATTGGTTTGGAGCTAAAAAAAATAGGGAGTTTATTCATTATGATACAGATAAGAAATTTATTTTAGGCATGAAGTCCAACAGACTCATCGCTTTCTCAGAAGAAGCAAGAAAAAAAGGTCAGTATCACAATCTTGAATCGGTTAATTTCAAGGATGGAGAAAAAAAGATAGTCCGGCTTAAAGATTTATCTTTTCCCGTTTCCTTAGTGAAAAAAGTCTTCAAAAACGAAGATAATTCCACGGGGACTCTATACCTTGTGAGCAACGACTTAAACCATGATGCTGACTCACTCTATGAGATCTACAAAAAACGGTGGAGAATAGAAGAGTATCACAAATCTATTAAGCAAAATGCAAGCCTTGCAAAATCGCCTACCAAGGTTGAAAGATCTCAAAAAAACCATATTTTTGCATCTCTCATATCTTATTGCAAGCCGGAATTTTTAAAAATTAAAACCTATCTTAACCATTTTGCCCTAAAATACAAATTATTGATCAAAGCAAATCAGCCTACCTTTCATGAGCCGGAAAAATGATATGCTATTTGATTTTGCGTAACATGAGTAATTAATGTGCTTTTCGTTCTTCTGTTTCGCAACCGTCACTCGCGGGTCGACTGCATCCGTGCAGTCTTCATGGGGATGTTTGTTTTTATTTTACCTTTTCTTGCCATAATTGATTTTGGGCTACCGGGAAGGTATCCTAAATTATATACGATCAATTGAATCGTTTGCGGAAGTGTCCGGTTAGAAAAATGGGTGTGAGACTGCTTAATTAGATGAATACGTTCCGGAATTGCATTAGAAAGAGAATCTTCTAATTTTTTATGGGTTGATGTTATTGCCGCAGGTCGGATATCATAAGCAAAGACATTGCCCTTTTGAGGCGATAGAACACAATTTGCAAGAAAAAGGGTATCGTGGCCATTACCACAGGTAGCATCAATTACGAAAGACAGTAAGGATTTCCGGTATTGATGCTAATTTAATATGGGGTTTATAACAATCTGAATTCATAATTCCACTAATTTAACAATAATAACCTTTAAAAATAAAATCATTTATTCTATTAAACCCTTCTCTTGTTTCTCAAGAACTTCTTTGCGTTAACTTAATTTTTTTTAATAATAAGAAACTGTTTTTTAGTAATAATAGAATTTAATCTGCTTGAAAAAAAATATTGTTTCGACTAAAATCTCCTTAGTTGAAAATTTGTTTATCAGGATAAAATGGGATATTAGCTCAGTTGGTTAGAGCGCCACGTTGACATCGTGGAGGTCAGCTGTTCGAGTCAGCTATATCCCATCATTCTTAATTATTATTTAGCTACATGACCAATAAAAACATTTCTTTAGAATCCCTGTCTCTTTCTGCCACAGAGGTATTAGCTTGTTCCGTTACGGAACTATATCCAAAAGTTCATCTTATTGATGGTTTTGTGAATGAGGAGGGTTTCCATTACGACTTTATTTTTAACCGGCCCTTTTATGAATCCTATCTCCAATCAATTGAGGATTATATGCATCAATTGATCAGAGAAAAGCATGAGATTCATGTAATGGAGATGATGAAAGAAAATGCGATGGAACTCTTTAGACATTTTAATCAGCCTTTAAAAGTTTCCATATTAAGCCAAATGAAACAAAATATTGTTTCCTTAATTCGGTTAAAGGAATTTCATGATTTGTGTCCTAGGCTTGATATAGGGCATACGGGTAATATTGCATTTTTTAAAATCGTAACATTTAAAGAGATGGAAAAGGTTGTTACGGGGAAAAAAGTCAATATTATTCGTGTTAGTGGCTACGCATCGTCGGCTTCCAAAAATTTAAAAGAAGTATTAAAAAATAAAATTTTAACGAAAAAATTTCATCATCTAATCACAGGAGAAAATCAAAAATTATTCTATGAAAAAGGGAATCTTAAAACCGGTGCATATTCGTGGGCACCAAATGGAGCCGTTCTTTTTCAAAAATTAATTACCTTCTGGCAGACTGAGTTACAACAACTACAATTCGAACCGATTATTACCGGGCCTTTTAAAATTTCTTTTAGTGAAGAATCAGCTGCACAAACATGCCTAATAAGCTCATTACCGCTTAAAGTATACCAAGAAAAAATAGCGGATTATATCCCAATATTTATCTCCGGTTTACCCACTCTGAAACATCAACCAATCAGGTTATATGAATGTAAGGCAATTGCATATGACAATCGAAATTCATATTATACAGGCCTTTTTGCAGCCACTTCCCAGCATGTGGATCATTTTGTGACATTATGTACTGAAAATCATCTATACGATGAACTGATTTCTTCCTTGCAATTCATTGAAAAAACAATTAAAATATTTGGATTTTCATGTAAATTACGATTTTCATCGAAATTCGCTTATAGAGGTGATGTACGACATGCTCAAAGATGTTCGAACATTTTAAAAAATGTTCTTGATGATAGTGGCATGAATTACCCGGTTAGTGATCGTGAAGAAGATGATTTTTCCGGTCCTCGAATTAAATTTGTATTAAAGGATTCACTAAAGCGAAAGTGGGAGGGGCCGTCATTAGGTGTCGATTTGGCGATATCAATGCAGAAAAACTTGGTAGACTTAAGTTCTTTTGATAAGAAAGCGTTACCGGTTTTAATTGTGGGTTCTTTCTTTTGTTCAATTGAGCGGTTTATAGCTATTTATTTAGAGCATTGTCGGGCTGAAGCCTTACCCTTGTGGTTAGCTCCTGAACAAATAAGAATTTTACCGTTAAAACAATCGCATTTTAATGATGCGGTAGATCTGCAGAAAAAGTTGAAATTTCATGATTTACGTGTTAGAATTGATGCTAAAGCAGAAAAGTTGAATATGAGAATGCATGAAGCCTTTACAGAAAAGATTCCATATACGATCGTTATAGGGGATAATGAAAAGGCAACCAATAAGTTAACGGTTCGTTCTTTGAATGCACAACATTCAAAAAAAATGGACCGAGCTGAATTTATCAGCCGTTTAAGCCAAGAAAATTCACGGTTTAGATAATGATACTTGGATAATAGCAAAGAGGACGACATTGAGAATTAATAGAAAAATACGAGAAAAAGAAGTTCGCTTAATTGATCAATATGGTGGACAAGTCGGAGTGGTTGATATTGAAACGGCTTTGAAGATGGCAGAAAATGTGGGTCTTGATTTGCTCGAAATTTCAGCTAAATCTAATCCTCCTGTATGTAAAATTGTAGATTATGGAAAATTTTGTTATAATCAGACAAAAAAAGAAAAAGAAAGCAAGAAATCTCAACATCAAATAAAAATTAAAGACGTTAAGTGTAAACCTAACATTGATGTCCATGATTTGGAATATAAAATTAATCATGCAAAAGAATTTATTTCTAAAGGATATAAAGTTAGGGTTACCTGTATGTTTCGTGGTAGAGAAATGTTACATACAGAGGTCGGGAGAAGTGTTGTACAAAAGGTAATTGATAAACTGGAAGGGGTTGCTGTTCCTGAAGCGTCTTTAAAGATGATGGGGCGGAATCTCTCTGTTGTTTTAATACCTAATACAAAGAAGTAAATATTTTCGGACAAGAATAAGGAGTTTAATTGTGCCAAAAATGAAAACGAATAAGTCTGTAGCTTCGAGATTTTCAGTTACAGGGACAGGCAAACTTAAGCGTCGTAAACCGGGAAAGCGTCATATCTTAACAAAGAAGCCTTCTAAGCGTAAGCGTAGATTAGGTAAGCCAACTCTTGTTGATAAGAGTCAAGAAAAAGTGTATTTCCGTTTAATGGGTGCGTAAATAAAGAAATAGCTAATGTAAATGAATAAATAATCAGTTTAATTTCTGATTGTAAGACATGTTTACCGGTTTTAATGAGTACTAGTGGAGAGGAATAATGGTTAGAGTAACCAATGCAGTTGCATCTCGTCGTCGAAAAAAAAGAATTTTTAAACAAGCTAAAGGCTTTATTGGCGATCGCAAAAATCATTTGCGTTTAACGAGTGGTGCAGTTATGCGTGCTATGGCATTTAATTACCGCCATAGAAAGCAGAATAAAAGAAATTTCCGTCGTCTTTGGATTACACGTATTGGTATTGCAGCAAAGATTAATGGAATTTCATATAGTAAATTTATTGATGGCTTAAAAAGGGCTAAATGCGATTTGGATAGAAAAATGTTGGCTGATATGGCTATCAGAGATCCGGATGGTTTCGCCGCTGTTGCAGGAATGGCAAAAGAGGCATTAGCTTAAGTTATCAAGTTTATCTAAACACCTTTTGAAATTTTCATTTCAAAAGGTGTTTTTTATCCATATACATCGATAGGGGAATGATTGATGTTTTTCTTCACAAAAACCCAGCTCTGCTTCATCTCCTTGTTTAACCTCTATAAGAGTAAGAGTAGTTACCGGTGTTCCCGGTCCTTCATTAGATTTATACATCACTAAACTATTATTCTCTAAATTAAACCAAATCTCTGCGTGCCAGAACATACTCATAAAACCGGTTAAAGTGATTCTAATTTTTTGAACTTTTATTTCCTTTCCCATTATAGTTAAGGTCTCGATTTTTTCTTTTTTTGCGATCATTTTGATAGGGTGGAAATTTGTGGGATTTATAAAGTAAAACACTAAAGATTTATCCGATGAAATAGCAAAGGGCTTAAATCCAAATCCGAACTGCTGGACCCAAGGTCGTTTTCCCAATTTTATCTTTTTTGTTGTAAATGTTCCTTCAATGTCACCTTCAGCAGTTAGAGTCTTACCTTTTAAGGTCATTTTATATTTCATTTTATTTTGTGATTGTTTGCTAAGTGATGTAATAAGGTAATTCTCTGAACAAACGAGTCTTATAGTTCCGAAGGGATTATCAAAAATAACATGATAGGAATCATGTGTTTTTTCTAAATTCCAGATCGTCTTATGATGTTCACCTTCTGTTTCTTCATCAAAGATATACGATACTGTATACGCATACATTGGAGAAGTAAAAAAAATGCAAAATAATAGCGTTAAAACCTTTTTCCTCAACATGATAAGATCAGGCATCTTGCTTGAGTTAACCTGCCTAATTGTACTTATAGCGATCATCTGTATTTTTATCTAGAATTAATAATTAAAATTTTAATTATTAATAAAGTATTTATTTAAGATATTAAGAAATTCAATAAAATGTATTGTTTTGGTGAATTATTATAAAATTTTATATATATATATGGAGATGATGTCTTGCCTTTTCAACTATGAAGTGCAACAAATAAGCACCTTATTATACCTCAAATTTCTTTGATTGAAAACCTCTATAGGCATTTTAAAATTCAAATCTTTTTACTTCTTCATCCGTTACTTTTGATCAATCAGTTTTTTTAGGGAGATACTGTCTGACAAGTCCATTTGTATGTTCATTCAATCCTCTTTCCCGGGAGCGATAGGGTTTAGCAAAATAAAACTCTGCGTTAAGTTTTGCACGAACCTCTTTATGCCCGGAACATTTTCAACCGTTATCTGTCGTTAATGTATACACCTTGTCCTTAATAACCTGAGTTTTGGGTTTAAGTCATTAACATTTAATTGATAGTATGGATAAAAGCTACCCTATTTCACAAATATAAGCGAGTACTGCGGACAATAACAAGTTTTTTTTAAAATAAAAATCAAGTTATCTATTTTGGATACAATAGGATAAATCTAAAATTTCAGGGTATAAAACCTAAAACTCAGGTTAATAAGCTCTAAACGTTCAATTAAAGCATTAGCAACACCATGAGCCTGCTTAGTCTATTGTATATTTAGAAGCTCCGGCAACAATAGAGACAAGCACCCCTTTATAATTTCTTCCTATTATTGTATCGCATTCAAAATCTCCTATCCTTGTTTTCATATCGACAATCTCAGGTCTTTCATCACTATCAATCCTATTGAGAATATATCCACGGCCTGTTTTGACAGAACCTCGTTTGTTATACTTCTTACCCTGATGTCTTAAATTCTTATATAAACGGCCTCTATTTTGTTGATCTTTCCAAATATGACGATAGATACTTTCATGGCCGGTAAAAAGCCCATTCTCTTTTAATCTGCCGGATATTTGAACAGGACTCCACTGAAACCTTAACCTATTTTCTATGGCCGGACCTATTTCAGAAGTCATTTTTTTCTTTATACTACTTGCTTTTAATCGCCTGTTTTCTGATCTGATTTGAGCTGCAATATGAATATATCTACCTTGAAAAGGGTTTCTTTGCAGCTCTCTATAAATAGTAGATTGATCAACTCTTATTTTATAAACAATATAATCTACAGAATCTCCTCTTTGTTTTAATGCATATATTCGGCATCTTTGTTCATAGGTTACATGGTGATAGCCTTTAGGCATAAAAATCCCTCTATAGTTAATTAGTCTTTTCAAAAATTAACTATATAGATTTTATCATCATTTAACCATTTTCACATTTCTCCTATTTGTTGCACTTCGATGTTGAAAGGACCTTTTCTTATATAATACTTATTAAAGATCTCTGCATAACTTATTGATTTAGTCGTCAATTTGTCAAAAATATATTTATAATGTCTTTAACTTACACCTGAAGGTTCGATTGTGATTAAAAATGTAAGTTATGCAGAGGTCTTTATCTACCCGGCTTTATGGATTTTTAAGATATTTTCGCCAAAACAGTAACCGATAACTTATTCGATGACCGAAGAATTGTATAACGTACTCCCCAAACACAAAGAAGAGGAGTGGCATTCGCTATATACTAGCATTAAAGAAAAAGGTTAAAATAGATGGACACCATCGTTATAAAGCTTGTTTAGATTTAGGCAAAGATCCGATCTATACCCCTTATGAATCAAAGTGCCGATTCTAAGACTTGAAAATGATCATTGATTCGTTTCCTCATTGATTGAGCAATAGAGGGCCAAGTATTTTCAAAAAATCCGGTAATCGATCTCCGAAATTCTTTAGCAGAATTAAAAAACCGATTATTGCGACAATATTCATTCATCACTTTCCATAATCGTTCAATGGGATTGAGGTTAGGACTGTAAGAAGGTAAATAATAGAGAATAATACCTTGTTTTTCTGCTTCTTGTTTGGTCTGAATACTTGTATTATAAGGGCCTTGATCTAAAATAAGATGGATATTTGGAGCTGAGGGGTATTTTGACCGTAGCAAAGCAAAATGCTTTGCCATGGTACCGCTATTTAAAGTTTCATAAGCATCTATTGTTACCTTCATACTGTTTAAATTGATAGACCCCATAAGATTCATTCGAGTACGAGAAGCTGTTGTTGCAATCAATTTATCTGTTCCCGGTCGAATCCAACCATAAGAAATTTTAGTTGCCATAGTTGGATGTACACCATCAGCAAATTCAACAGGCTCATTTTTAGGCAGAAATGCCATAAGCTTGGCGTAAAATTGCATCCAAGCTTTTTGTTGATCAGAATTTGCCTTAGCCGGTGTACCTTTAGGCTTTTTATAGGAAAAACCATGTGAGTGTAGCTAAGAAGTCATCCCTGAAATCGTATAAACAATGCCATATTTCGCGAGAACATAAGAACAGATATCTTCTACTTTGACATAGGTATGAGTTGTTAAATGTTTAATGAATTCTTCTGACTGTGGCGCAAGAAGTTTACTGACTGAACCACCGCTTTCTACATGCAATTGCTGTTTATTTTGATATTCTTTAATGTGACGAGACACTGTTTCATCGTCTAAAAGCACAGCTTCAGCAATACGAGTATTACTCCAACCTTTATTCGACAATAGAACAGCCTTGATACGATCTCGTATACGACCATTCTTTTCTCGTTTATGTTGCTGTCTGAGATGCTTTTCTTCTGATAGTGTTAAAAATGAATTCATACAAAATAATTTACACTATACGAATACAAAATATCCGGAGGTTTATTCGTGATGAGTATATAGAAAAACATCATGATAAAAAAACAGCCGGCCATATTTTTCAAGTAGGTATCGCAACAATATATCGATGGATCTTGCAAAAAAAGCAAAAAGGACATTTAAAGCCAATCCGCAGAAAATATGCTTATAAGAAATTAGATGATGAGTTGTTATCTAAATATGTAGAAAAACATCCGGATTATTTTTTATCGGAAATTGCTGATTATTTTTCAGTCACTCCGCAAACGATTTTTTATGCCCTTAAAAGATTAAAAATTACACGAAAAAAAAAACTACTCGCTATAAGGAAAGAGATGAAAAGAAACGGGAAGCTTTTATGAAAGATTTAAAAAATATTCCCTTTGACAAGAGGATTTATCTCGATGAAACCGGGATTCATCAATTTTTATTTCGTGAGTCCGGAAGAAGCTTACGCGGCAAAAAAGTTTTTGGAGCGGTTTCAGGAAACCGCTTTATAAGGCAAAATATTATTTCAGCCCTATCTAAAGGGCAGTTTTTATCTCCAATGTGTTTTGAAGGTACTTGTAATACCGGGTTATTCAATATTTGGCTTAAGGAAGTTTTGACTCCTCAGCTTACACCCGGTAGTGTTCTTATTCTTGACAATGCCGGTTTTCACAAGTCAGCGGAAAGCAGGAAAACAGTAGAATCTGCCGGTTGTAAGCTTATGTTTCTTCCTCCCTATTCTCCGGACTTAAATCCTATAGAAAAATATTGGGCTAATATGAAAAATAAAGTTAGAGAGATATTACGAAAAGTTACGAATTTTAAATTCGCCATTGATCAAGCAATCTTATCAATATAAAATTAAATGACTATATTACTTTAAATATGAACAATATGTTGGCTATGTGTTAATATTTATGCACGAAAATCTCTGAAAGGAATACAAAATGGTGATTGGAAATAATACTGGTATCGATTCATTCCCGGGGGGGTTGAGGAAGATATTAAATCGCCCTCTTTATTGAAGAGCTTTTTAAAGCAACCATAAGGATAGAAATATCAGCAGGAGAGACTCCGGAAATTCTAGAAGCTTGGCCTAAATTTGCAGGTGTATATTTTGCTAACATTTCCTTTGCTTCATTTCGAAGACCTTTAACCGCAGCAAAATTAAAATCTTTTGGAAAAGCGATTTTTTCTACTTGTCCTAGTTTTAAGATTTCCGCTTCTTGGCGTTTGATATAACCGGCATACTTGGTAGTTAACTCAATTTGTGTGTTGATGTCTGATCCGTGATTATAGAAATCTTTAGGGTGCTTTTTGATTAGCTCAGAGTAGGTATTTTCCGATCGTGTTAACAATTGTGCTAATGAAATACCTTTTCCATCTAGTTGTTTAAAACTCTTAGAAAGACGCTTGATTTCTTGTTGAATGGTGTCTTGTTTATGTAGGAGTCGGTCATAGCGTTTTTGATCTATTAAACCTAATTGATAACCGTAGGATCTTAATCGTAAATCAGCATTATCCTGTCTTAGTAATAATCGATATTCAGCTCTGCTGGTAAACATGCGATAGGGTTCTTCTAGCTCTTGAGTAATAAGGTCATCAATCATGACTCCAATATAGGCTTCTGATCTATCCAAAACAAAGGGGTCTTTATTTTGAATACTTAATACAGCATTGATACCCGCCATTAAGCCTTGAGCCGCAGCTTCCTCGTATCCGGTCGTTCCATTAATCTGGCCGGCTAGAAATAGATTTTTTATGGTTTTAGACTCTAAGTTATGAGAAATTTGACCACTTAGGACATAGTCATATTCTATCGCATAAGCCGGCCTCATAATTTGTGCATTTTCTAACCCTGCAATACTTTTAACGAGGTTAATTTGAACATCAAAGGGGAGGGAAGTAGAGATGCCATTCACGTAGACTTCTTGAGTGTGGATACCTTCAGGTTCTAAAAAGATTTGATGTCTGTCTTTATCAGCAAAACGCACAACTTTATCCTCAATACAAGGACAATACCGAGGCCCTTTACTTTGGATTTTGCCTGAGTACATAGGAGATTTATGTAGATGTTTTTTTACAATGTTTTTGGTCTCTAAAGAAGTATAGGTGATATAACATGAGATTTGAGAAAGGGGAGGGCTTTTATCAGTATCATAAGAAAAGGTGATCCCTTCTTCTCCCTTTTGTTCTTGTAGTTGAGATAGGTTAAGACTAAGCATATTTACTCGTGGTGGAGTACCCGTTTTTAGACGGCCTAATTTAAACCCCAGTTTTTCCAATGCCAATGATAACCCAATGGAAGGAGCATCTCCTGCTCTTCCACCTGAAAAATTAGTCTTCCCAATATGAAGAAGGCCTCTCATAAAAGTTCCGGAAGATAAAATAACGGTTTTACCTAAGTATCTGATGCCTTCTTTAGTGATAATTCCACATATTTGTCCATTTTCTACTATTAAGTCCTCTGAAGTCCCTTGCATGATATCCAGATTATTAGTCTTTTCAAGTCGCTTTTTCATTTCAAATTGATAAGCAACTTTATCGACTTGGGCTCTAGGAGCCCAAACGGCAGGACCTTTTGTAGCATTGAGCATTCGGAATTGAATACCGGTTTGATCGGTGACATGACCCATTTCTCCACCAAGGGCATCGATTTCTCGGACCATATGCCCTTTGGCGATACCACCAATGGCCGGGTTGCAGCTCATTTTCGCAATGGTATCCAAATTCATTGTTAGTAGAAGGGTAGCTGCTCCCATTCGGGCTGAAGCAAATGCAGCTTCACAACCGGCGTGCCCCCCTCCAACTACAATAACATCGAAAAAAGATTTCGGGTATGTCCACATGATTAAAATAGAGATTTAATTTATATAAGAAAAAATTTATTTTTTCTTCTTGTGACGATCTCGTCTTCTTCGTTTTTTGCGTTTGTGCTTTGCAATTTTTTTTCTGCGCTTTTTTAAAACAGACGACATGTAGTTCTTCTCTCCGGAGGTAATAGACTGTAATTAAAATAAAAAATATGCCAATGATTTTAAACTAGATTATGAATAAAAGTAAAGTTGATTATCCTTCATTTGGCTCATCCAGGGGAATATAGTTAGCAAATTTACCAAATTCCTTTCGAAATGTTAAGTTAATATTACCAATAGCACCGTGGCGGTTCTTAGCAATAATGAGTTCTGCCAGTCCGGGCTTATCCAAAGGATCGTAATATTCTCTTCTCAACATAAAGGCTACGATGTCTGCATCTTGCTCGATGCTATTATGAACTAAGATATCATTTGCAACAAAGTTATGAACGCCTTCTACTGTAGCATCATAGACATCTTCTTCATTTAACTCCTTTATTGATGTTATTTCATCCCATAAAATATCTGAGGTTGCTAAATTTAAAAGAGTTTGATCGTTGCAGATTTCATAAAGGGCATGCATCCTTTTTCGAGAGATTCCTGATTTCAATAAAATAGAACTAGAACAGGCGGTATTAAGTCCGGCACAAATATCGCGCCAACTCATTTGAGCCTTATCTTTAGCCTGTTGAACAAAAAGCCTCCATGCTTCAGCAGGAATGGCATCGATACTAGGATCCGCTACAGTTTCTTCTAAAGATTTTAAGAAAACAGGAGTTATATCACTACGGTGACCGGCAGAGCCAATATTTTTTAAAAATGTTTTTTGATGAGAGGCGCCTTGAATGAGTACGGGACACATTGTTTTATATCCTGTTTTAGAAGGAGCCGAGGGTATTGTACTATGTATTCCAACGCGTAAGAGTAATTGTTGTACTTGGGTTGAGAGAATATGGCCGGAAGAGGCATAATAAATAGAAGCTCCTAAGCTTTTTCCTTTGTTTTTTTTCATGCTGATATTTCCATCTGCAGCCCATAGATGATGAAGGAATAGAGAAATTTGCTGTTTATCACATGAAAATAAAACCCCGGGAATCCTTTTTTGAGGGGCTCGGACTCGTTCAATGCCCGGCTTATCATACCAAAGTGTGATAGGGTGGAATTTTTCTTGAGTTAGAGGATAGGGACTTGGGAAATAGGAGTGGAACCGGTTTTTTTGTTTTACGACTCTAGGTTGGATGCCAAATAGAGAAAAGGCACACTGATTTACAATACTTATATTTATCTCATTAGCACTTGTATAGTGATCAGGTTGTTTCGGTAAAATATAACCATCTCCAAGAAGGTGTGCTAAATAAATGAGTTCATCATTTTGGATTTTTTGAGTAGAGCTCTGTTCAGGTAATGAACGAGGGATTGCAATTTGATCACCGGGAGATAAATTTTCTAGAGCGACCCAATTATTTAATTGTCGGAATGGGTGATTACTGCTTGCCTTAATCGTCCTACCTGAGCGCATTCGCAATTCATATAAAGTTTTCCGACCTGAATAAAATACTTTAGTCATTGTATGTTTGGAAATTTTAAGATTTTTATCAAGCGCATATACGGTAAGAGGAGTTTGTTTTGTTCTTTTAGCAAGCTCTTTCATGTCATACATTTGCCCGGTATCCGCGTCTTGAATTTGGGTATCTCCCGAGAGACAACCACTTTCTCTTAAATCACTCATCATTGGACGATGGCCGGTTCTCTCTTCTACTCGTCTTGATAGCTGGGAAAGGCAAAGAACAGGAATGTTTAACTCCCTTGCTAAGTTTTTAAGCATCCGAGAAATCTCAGATATTTCACTTTGCCTATTTTCCATATTGCGAGCAGAGCCGGATAGTAACTGAAGATAATCAATGATTAGAAAACCGATATCATGAGTTTCTTTCATTCTTCTGGCTCTAGCTCTTAAATCAGTTATTTTGATTCCGGGCTGATCATCTATAATGAGGGTATGTTTTTTTATATCATTAGCTGTTGCGACAACACGTTGATATTCCATTCCATTTAATGAACCTGTCTGAATTTTATTGGATTCAATTTCAGATTGTGAGCAAATGATTCTATGGAGAAGTTGTTCTGCCGTCATTTCTAATGAAAAAATACCGACAGAAACTTGGGATTTAAAAGAAATATTCTCAGCTAAGTTTAAAGCAAGAGCTGTTTTACCCATAGCGGGCCTTCCGGCTAAGATTATTAGATTGGATTTATTTAAACCATTTATTAATTTGTCCAGGTCTAAAAAGTGAGTTTGTATTCCCGTAATACCGGGATCGCCTGCCGGCCGCTTTTTATAGGTTTCTTGTCGTTCTTCTAACTCTTTTAAGTAGGCTACACCTGATTCGGATTTGGTTCCGGATAAAATATCAATAATTGAGACTCCTGTTGAGACAGAAGAATATTGACTAATTTTAAAAAAAAGTTGTTGAGCTTCATCTAAAGCGTCATAAACATTTTTTGGTTCTGAATTTGCCAGTTTTTCCACCGATCGACAAGCTTGTATCATTCGTCTTAAAATGGATTTATTTTGCACCAAATCGGAATAGTGTTCTATATGAGCTGATGTTCCGGCAAATTGAGCTAAAGTAGTAACATAACCAACACCGCCGATCGTTTTCAATTTATTTTGTCTTTTTAATTCCTCACATACCAGATGAATATCAGCAGGCTTATCTGATTTATAAAGGGTTTTTAAAACTTGAAAGATAATTTTATGTTCTGTGAAATAAAAGTCGGAGTCATCGAGTTGATCGGAACAGATATTAAGGCTATTAATATTGGTTAACATACAGCCCAAGACCATCATTTCAGAATCTTTGGTATGAGGAGGAATAATACTTTTTAGTTGGTTTTCAGACATAACTTAAAATTGGGTGTCATTTAGAGTTTGAATATGAAAAACAATAGAAAAAATCCTGTCAAAAGTCCATAAAAACTATCAGATAATCCGATTATTATATGAAAAATAGCCATGAAAATTAATCGGATGTGTGGCAGATTGCTTTAACAAATCTAAACCTACATGATCCATTAAGCTCATTATGAATACATATGATATCATCATTATTGCCGGAGATGCTGCGGGAATATTTGCAGCAGCAAATATTAAAAATTGATGGGGGGACAGGAGGATTTAACTTGCAAAATGCTTGGACGACAGCATTTATTATAAGCCGTATGTTTAGATCTTATTGTGATTTTTTAAGTCTTCATCTAAAATACATTGCTAAAAAGGATTAGATCAGTAAAATATTCTTCTTTTTTTAGGAAAGATGGCTGAGTGGCCGAAGGCACGTCCCTGCTAAGGACGCGTACTCGTAAGAGTACCGTGGGTTCGAATCCCACTCTTTCCGTTCTTCTCTCATAATCGAAATAGTTTTGTTTCCCTTTTTTAACCCAAGAGGTATCCGGATCTGCCGATTGCTTAGCGGTGTTATCAGGTTCGACCGTTTTTTTCGGGCGTACTGCTGAAGTTACTATAGTTGCATCAAGAAGAGCCCCTTCAGCTTCTTTAACTTTCATCCCATGCTTTTCTAATTGCCGGTTAATTTTGCGAAATAAGCGCGATTAAGCAACATCTTTTCTGTAAAAGTTAAGATCTTTTTCTCCTTATTGTTTTTGTTTATAAATTTTCACCTTTTTCTTTTCCAACCCAACCTACGAGTAAAAAGTTTATTATCTAAAATGAATTTATAGAAAAGATGATATACTACCATCAAGTAGCCTTTTATGAACTGAATTAAATAATTTTTTAATTGAAAGAAAGGATAAATTTCTATATACTACTTGCTAAAATTTGCAGAAATGAATCATTTAACAAACTTCTATATATGATATTATGCTTTATTCTTCAATTACTCTTCCTAAAATCCCCCTCTTTAAAATCATATGAGTAAATACTCCACTTTTGCCTAACATTTAATTTAAAGATAACCTATGGAATCTTATGAAGAGCAGTTGTTCAAAAAAACCCTCAACTTTAGTAATCGGCCTAGCCTTATTTTCCATGTTTTTTGGCTCCGGTAACCTTATTTTCCCTTTATTTATAGGCCAAATGGCACAAAGTCATTGGTTATTTGGAGCCTTAGGTTTTTTACTTACAGCAGCTTTACTCCCCTTTACCGGCATTATTGCAATGTTAATTTATAAGGGCGATTATACCCGTTTTTTTAATCGTATAGGTAATAAAATGGGATTGATCTTAACTGCTGTGCTTTTAACTGTCTGGATTCCCATCGGCTCATTTCCTCGTTGTATCAATTTAGCTTATGCCAGCCTTCTTCAATTCATTGAGCTGCCTCCTCTGTGGCTTTTTAGTTTGATCTATTGCGTTTTATTGTATTTTGTCAGCTTTAAAAAAAGTCGTATCTTAGATCTCTTAGGCTATATTTTGACGCCTCTGCTTTTAATCTGTTTATTCATTATAATTATCAAAGGAGTTGATAAATCAAATATTATAAAAATATCGAATTTTAGTGAAATTGGCATCTTCTTCCGAGGTCTAAGTGAAGGTTATAATACTATGGACCTAATAGCATCCTTTTTTTTCTCCGCTACTATTATTAGTATATTAAAGAATTCCAAAAATGATGAAAAATCAGCTCTTAAACAGACTTTTAAAGCTTGTATTATTGCAATCTCAATACTAAGTACTGTTTACCTGGGGTTGATATACCTAGCTGCTAATAATTCAGCTATTTTAGAAGGTATTCCCAAAGATCAACTATTAGCTTATATATCCAAAGTACTTCTTAATCCCGGATTAAGCCTTATCGCTGTTAGTGCGATTATTTTAGCCTGTTTTACCACTTCTATCGCTTTAGTCGTTGTGTATACTAATTTCTTAAGAAAGCACTTATTTAATAATTCTAATAGTTCAAGAGGGGCAATTACTCTAACATTACTAGGCACATTCACTATGTCTATCTTCGGCCTAGAAGGAATTACTAGAGTCTCATCTCCTATATTAAGCATTTGTTATCCTCTTTTAATTCTCCTCATTTTATTTAATGTCTCTTACATGATCTATCAAAAGAGAAAAGCTCTTACACTGACCCCCATTAAGGATAACAATTGTAAGGATAACAATTGCAAAAGGGAGTAAATCGGTAACTTTTTAAGTTAAGGAGACTCTTGATGAAGACGAAGAAATGAGAGAGTAAAACAAAATCAAAAATTATTCTTGAATGCCTCACAGACAGATCTGTAGCAGCTATCAAATGTTTCAATCGCAGTACTAGAAATGGCGTGATCAATTTTTAAATAATATCAATCAAGCCTTTGATTCACCTAAAAAAGCGGCAAAAGAACAACGCTTAGCAACCGAAATTCGAGAATTAAGGTTAGTGGTTGGCATGTTAACTTTTGAGTTAAAAAAAACGAAGAAGGGTTATTATGAGAAAAGCTGCTATTAATATCGCCCTTTCAACATCGAAGTGCAACAAATAGAAGAAATTTGAAAATGGCCAAATGCCGACAAAATCTCTATAGCAAATTTTTGCAAAAAACAAGACTGCGTATCCAGACCTGAGGTGCAAGGAAATGGGTTATAATATATAAAAAATTATAATAAGAGGTCCGATGATGGCACACATAAGAATCCAAGAACGCCTACAAATTGAAAGCCTACTACAGGGAAATAAATCACAAGCGGCTATAGCGGAAACAGTTAGACAGAAGTGAATCGTGTATATCATGCGAAATTGGGCGCAACTCACGCAACGGAAAATATTGTCATATAGTGGCCCAAACACTGCACGATGATCGCCGAGCCGATTCAAAAGACAGCCTTATTGGCGAAGAAAACCGGACGCTAGTACGGATATTGTTGAAACAAAAATGGAGTTCCGAACAAATTAGTGGTTGGCTTTGCGGTAACTTTGAGATTGATTTTTACGTAAGCGATCAAACAATCTATGAATACATCTATGCTGATAGAGCAAATGGAGGAACGCTATACTCATCACGAATAAACCTCCGGATATTTTGTATTCGTATAGTGTAAATTATTTTGTATGAATTCATTTTTAACACTATCAGAAGAAAAGCATCTCAGACAGCAACATAAACGAGAAAAGAATGGTCGTATACGAGATCGTATCAAGGCTGTTCTATTGTCGAATAAAGGTTGGAGTAATACTCGTATTGCTGAAGCTGTGCTTTTAGACGATGAAACAGTGTCTCGTCACATTAAAGAATATCAAAATAAACAGCAATTGCATGTAGAAAGCGGTGGTTCAGTCAGTAAACTTCTTGCGCCACAGTCAGAAGAATTCATTAAACATTTAACAACTCATACCTATGTCAAAGTAGAAGATATCTGTTCTTATGTTCTCGCGAAATATGGCATTGTTTATACGATTTCAGGGATGACTTCTTGGCTACACTCACATGGTTTTTCCTATAAAAAGCCTAAAGGTACACCGGCTAAGGCAAATTCTGATCAACAAAAAGCTTGGATGCAATTTTACGCCAAGCTTATGGCATCTCTGCCTAAAAATGAGCCTGTTGAATTTGCTGATGGTGTACATCCAACTATGGCAACTAAAATTTTTTATGGTTGGATTCGACCGGGAACAGATAAATTGATTGCAACAACAGCTTCTCGTACTCGAATGAATCTTATGGGGTCTATCAATTTAAACAGTATGAAGGTAACAATAGATGCTTATGAAACATTAAATAGCGGTACCATGGCAAAGCATTTTGCTTTGCTACGGTCAAAATACCTCTCAGCTCCAAATATCCATCTTATTTTAGATCAAGGCCCTTATAATACAAGTATTCAGACCAAACAAGAAGCAGAAAAACAAGGTATTATTCTCTATTCTTTACCTTCTTACAGTCCTAACCTCAATCCCATTGAACGATTATGGAAAGTGATGAATGAATATTGTCGCAATAATCGGTTTTTTAATTCTGCTAAAGAATTTCGGAGATCGATTACCGGATTTTTTGAAAATACTTGGCCCTCTATTGCTCAATCAATGAGGAAACGAATCAATGATCATTTTCAAGTCTTAGAATCGGCACTTTGATTCATAAGGGGTATATATAAATATTTACGCCGTGCCGGGAAACCTTATAAGAATGGTGGGGAAAAAGTTTATAGAGGGAACATTATTTGGCGAGATCATAAGCCTCCAACACGAAAAAGATCGAGTTGATATCAGTATAACGAATTAATTCTTTGGTAATGGTGCTAGGGCAGCTTAATTGGCGTACCATCAGCGGTAGTTTTTTTAATGAGCGCTTGGGTACCATGCTCATCTATATAACCTGTTATATCGAGTATACGCTTGCGATTTCGTTTTACAGTGTTACGTGATGGGAAAGGGAGGTGCCACTTGTATGCATTATTATAATGGCGATATAAATAACGAATGTCCGCTTTAACTTCAGAAAAGGTAAAAGAAAATAAATGTTGTTTCGCTTTGAAATAACCCAATTGCAAATGGACATACAGGGCAATATGCGCCTTTTTTATGCCCGAAATGAAAATACTTTCTTCCTGTGACAATTGAAAATAATAAGCACGTTCTTGTTCACCAAAATGGGGGAAGCCATAGTAGTATTCGTAATCAACAGGATTTAGTAACTGTAGACGATGTGATCTAGCCAATGGCTTTTTCCCCTGTTTTTAAATAGTTGTAAAACGAAGGCCGGCTGATCGAGAAAATTTTACAGATTTCGTCAACGGTTAATTTACCTTCGTTATAATGGGCATTGAGTTTCTTAGTGTCATCGGCATTTAATAATGCAGGACGACCACCAATTCGTCCACGCGCCCGTGCCGCCTTTAATCCCGCATTGGTTCTGTCACGAATTAAATCTCGCTCAAATTCGGCTAGCGCACTGAAAATATGGAAAATCAGTTTCCCGCCGGTGCTGCCGGTATCAATATTTTCTTGCAAACTCGTGAAAGCTACTTTCTGCTTTTCAAGCACGATCATGGTATCAATTAAATGTTGCAGTGAGCGCCCTAATCGATCCAACTTCCATATAAGTTACTGATATTGGCAGATAAAAAACTGCCTCCCCTGAATAAAATCTTAAAACAGGCACTTAACTAGCGGTTCGGGATCATTTTTGGGCGAAATGGGAAAAACCCCTAATAGCTTTGGTCGGGCTTCTATTTTCCGGCCCGATGCTCATATAGAAACTTTTGCTGAGATGATTATTCAAAAGAAATCGGAAATGAGTATGCGACGTTAAAGCATGTTTAAAAGTTCAAACATCAGATTGCATGACTTAGATTTCTTAAGCGCTTGCCATTTAACGCATTCCAGTGGGTGGTATAAATTGAACCATCAGGATTTTGAACCTCGATTCGAAAAACGGGTAAGAATATCTCAGTAACAGATCGAATGGAAAAATCTTGTCCGAAAGCGAGGTTAGCAATTTTTTCAATTTGACTTTTACTATATCTTTTGGTTGCTCGATTAGCACCTTTATAAGGTTGAGTCACTAACCAATGATCAATGCGTGTTGCCGGTAAAACAAGTATTTTAGGTGTTTCAAAATGCAAGCGATAATCATTACCACTTTGAACGACTAATTTCTTCTTCTTACAACTATCGATCCAAGCATCTAATAATTCCGATTCGATATGAATACGGTTACCGAGTTCTTTACGGCTCATTGAACCACCGGTACCGGAAAGGGCATTAATTATCTTAAAATCGCTTTGGTCTGCATTTGCATTGATACAGTCTTCAAAACCGTGGGTTTTTTCCCAAGATTGAGTTGAGATAACCATTTCTCCATCATCCATTCCCCATAAAATAGACCCTTCCCCGGTAGTAGCATCAGGACGGCTATATTTCACTTTCATTAAAAGATAAGGATAAAAACGAAGAACGGGTTCTAAAAATTCATGTTGCTCATCTTTCAATAATTCTCGGCGATGAGTATCCATAATGGCTTCAGCTGAATAACGAATTTCTAAAGTATGAAATTCTCCCGTATCAAAGTGTTGTTGGGTAAATTGTCTGACATATTTGTTATTATTACCAAAATGCCAAATACCATAACCGAGTACTGTAATGCTTAAAATTGTGATGATTAAGCGGATCATATCAACTACCTTACCTCTATATTTTATACCCTATTCCTTATAATACTTTATTAAAAGGTTTAGTCTTTCATTGAAAGAAGAAATTCAGCATTGCTATTCGTTTTCTTTAATCTTCCTAATAAAAGTTTCATCGCATCTTGAGGAGCTAAGTCAGCAGTTGCTTGGCGCAAAACGTAAATTTTCTCTAACTCAGAAGGATGATAAAGAAGTTCTTCTTTACGTGTTCCGCTTTTAAGAAGGTCGATAGCAGGGTAAGTTCTTCGGTCGGAGAGTCGTCTATCAAGAACAAGTTCCATGTTACCTGTACCTTTAAATTCCTCGAAGATAACTTCGTCCATTCTAGAACCTGTATCAATCAACGCTGTGGCAATAATGGTTAATGAACCGCCTTCTTCGATATTTCTGGCAGCACCAAAAAAACGTTTAGGTTTATGAAGCGCATTGGCATCAACACCACCGGTTAGAATTTTTCCGGAGTGTGGCTCCACGGTATTATAAGCTCTAGCTAATCTCGTGATAGAGTCTAGTAAGATAACAACATCATAACCACATTCAACTAGGCGTCGGCCTTTTTCAATTGCCATTTCAGATACTTGGACATGTCTCTCCGGTGGCTCGTCAAATGTAGATGCGATGACTTCACCATGTTTAATAAGACGTTGCATATCGGTAACTTCTTCCGGGCGCTCACCAATTAATAAAACGATTAAAGTAACTTCCGGATTATTGACTCCAATTGAGTTTGCTATATTTTGCAAAATAACTGTTTTCCCTGATCTTGGAGGGGCAACAATAAGAGCTCTTTGGCCTTTTCCGATTGGAGCAGCCAGATCAAGAACACGAGTGGTTAAGTTCCCTTTATCCGTTTCCATAACAAGGCGTGCATCAGGATAGAGAGGAGTTAAATTTTCAAATAACACTCTTTCTTTAGCGAGTTCAGGCGATTTTCGATTGACACTTTCAACTTTTAAAAGAGCAAAATATTTTTCTTTTTCTTTTGGAGGACGGATTGAACCATTAAGTAAGTCTCCTTTTTTTAACTCAAAACGACGAATCTGTGCAGGGGAGACATAGATATCTTCAGCAGAAGGAAGATAATTATAGGTAGTCGAACGCAAGAAACCAAAGCCATCAGGTAAGACTTCTAAGACACCTTCAGCATAGAGTACTTCATTTGGTCGATTGGACTTAGTTTTTACAATTTCAAAAACCATTTGAGATTTGGTTAATAAACTTAAATTTTTGATACCGATTGATTTGGCATAAGTATTCAGCTCTTCGATAGTCATTCGTTGTAATTCAGAGACTTTCGTAATCTTTTGAGGAGCCGGGGTATTTTCTTGAGAAGAGCCATTCATTTCAGGTTCTTGCTTGTCTTTTGGGTTTCTTTTATCAGTGTAAGAGATATTGTGCTTGTGATTAGGGTTCATCTGATGGGGGGGAGATTGAAAATCTGTTTTTAGAGATGGGTTTTTTTTGTTTTTTTCATCTGAAGTTGAGTTTTTTGTATCTCGTTTTTCAGTATCATTATCGTGTCCATTTGGTACATCTGATAAGCTATGTTCTTGTTTCATTGAATATTTCACTCCTTAAATAGTAAGTTTAAACACAAGATCTTATCTTGACTTTATGAGATTAGAAAAGACTTGTTCTACGGTTTGTTTTAAATCTTCAAAGCTTCCATTATTTTTAATTACAATATCAGCCTTTTTAGCTTTTTCTTTTGGATTCATCTGTCTTACCATTCGCAAATCGTATTCTTCGTCAGTGTAACCGGTTGATTTTTTAAATCTTTCTTGAGACAGTTCTACATCACATATGACAGTAATTACTACATCATAACAATCATTGTCTCCAACTTCAAATAACAGAGGAAATTCGACTACAAAGAGGGAATCATGCTGCCCGGTTTGAAATTTTTTATACTCGTTTTCAATTTCTTTTTTGACTTCAGGATGAAGGATTTTTTCAAGATCTTGTAATAATTGTGAATTATTAAATACTTTTTGTGCAATTTTTTTGCGATGTAATTCATCGTTCACAATTACTGCTTTACCCAACAGGTTGATAATTTTCTGTTTCAAATAGGATTGGTTAGATAGTAATTTATGAATGATTGCATCTGCGCTAATATAATAGGCGCCTTTATCTTTAAAAATATTGCAAACAGTAGTTTTACCGGAGGATAGACTGCCTGTTACTGCAATTTTATTTGAACTTAACATTCTTTCCAATTTTTGCCAATCTTAATATCTACGAGCAATGGTACATCTAAATGATGTATATGCTCCATTGCAAGGCGAACAATTTCTTGCATTTCAACCAGTTCATTATCAAGGACCTCTAGAATTAGTTCATCATGAATTTGAAGTATAATAAAACTTTGCTTTTGCTTTTGTGTCAAGAGTTCATCAAGTTTGATCATTGCTTTTTTTATAATATCGGCATTTGATCCTTGAATAGGAGTATTAATAGCGAGACGTTCAGCGGCCATTCTTAAATTATTATTTTTACTGTTGATTTCAGGAATAGGGCGAATTCTTCCTGCAATGGTTTTTGCTATCCCTGACTCTTTAGCTTTTTGTTTACAGCTTTTAATAAATTCTTTTACTTTACTGTAGCGATCGAAGTACCTTTCAATAAATTCATTGGCCTCTTTGACGGTAATGCCGAGCTGTTGTGAAAGACCAAAGGATTGCTGACCGTATATAATACCAAAATTCACAGCTTTTGCTTGGTATCGCTGTATATCTGAAACTTGATCTAACGGAATATGGAACATATGTGAAGCAGTAGAAATATGAATATCTTCATTATTTCTAAATGCGGATAACAGATTCGGGTCTTGGCAAAAATGTGCTAAAATTCGCAATTCAATTTGAGAATAGTCAGCCGCTAAATAACTCCAGCCTGCTTTTTCAGGTTTGAATGCTGCTCTAATTTCTTTTCCTGCTTTTGAACGAACCGGAATATTTTGAAGGTTAGGGTTTTGAGATGAAAGCCTTCCGGTTGCTGTAATAAACTGATTAAAACTGCAATGAACTCGCCCGGTTTTCGGATAAACTTCTTTGATTAATGATTCAGTATAGGTTGAGCGCAGTTTTTCTAAAGTTCTAAACTCAAGAATTTTTTCAATAATAGAATGAGTTCCCTTTAAGGATTCTAAGACTTGAGCATTTGTAGAAAAACCCGTTTTATTTTTTTTAGGAGGTGTAATCTGAAGCTTATCAAAAAGGATATAAGCTAATTGTTTCGGCGATTTTATATTAATGTCTTCTTCAGCAATATTATGAATATCTTTTTCAAGTACTTGAATTTGTTGATTTAATTTTAAAGATAAATTGTTCAAGTACGGGATATCAACAAAAATGCCATTCCTCTCCATCTTTGCTAAGACCTTTATAAGAGGCAATTCAATAAAATTAAATAAATCCCAAAGGCTTGAATCATGTAGTTGTTTTTCTAAAAGGGCTTTAAGGCGTATGGTATAGTCTACATCGGCACAGCAGTAATCTTTAACATCATCAATAGGGACATCTTTCATAGTGATAGCATCTTTCCCCTTTCCGATAAGCTCACTTATAGGTGTTTTATGCGTATCAAAATACTTTAGAGCTAATGCGTCTAAAGAATGTTGTCTGAGATGTGGAGTCAGCAAATAAGATGCTAAGAGAGTATCAAAAGCGATATTGGCAATAGTAATTCCATAATTTAATAAGATATGGAAATCATATTTAATGTTATGGCCGTAAAAACCGATAGATGGGTTTTCAAATAATGGACGAAGCCTTTCAATGACTTGTTTACAACCTAATTGACCATTAGCCGGGATATAATAGGCTTCTTTTTCTTTGATACCCACACCTATACCTACAAGTTCTGCTGCGATAGGGTGCTTATTGGTCGTTTCGGTATCCAAACAAATTAACTTTTCGTTTGCTAACACCTTAATTAAAAAATCCAGATCAGAAGCGGTATCAATTAAATGATAGGTAAAGGAAGGATCAGTGTCTTCGACCACTTCTTGTTCCGCGCCTAACCTCATATCCTTGATAAGGGTGTGAAAGTCCATTGTAGAGAAAAAATCTTTTAATTTTTCTTGATCACTAGGTTGTAATTTGAAAAAGTCAATCTCTTTGGGAAAAGGAACATTTGTATGTAATGTTACTAAGGCTTTGCTTAGTTTTGCTAGCTCAGATTCGGCTTTAATCGTTTCTTGTTTCTTTTTTCCCGGAACTTGATCAGGGTTTGCTAAAATATTTTCAAGAGTGTTCATCTGCTTTAATAGAGTCGCGGCTGTTTTAGGGCCGAATCCGGAAAGGCCGGGGACATTATCTGATGCGTCTCCGGCAATGGCTAAATAATCAATAATCTGATCCGGCCTTACACCATAGATTTCTTCTACTTTTTCTTTATTAAGGATTAAATTATCTTGGTGAGTATTGAGAAGAAAAATACGATCAGAAACTAATTGGCAAAGATCTTTATCACTAGAACATAAAAAAACTTCGGAGCCTTGTTTAGATGCCCATAGGGCAATACTACCTATTGTATCATCCGCTTCTACTTCCTTAATACTTAAAAAAGGGATACCCGCCAATTTACAGAATTGGCGGGCCCGTTTAATTTGATAACGAAGATCTTCAGGTGTCTCTTTGCGATTTTGTTTGTAGTCAGGATAGATCTTTAGCCTGTGAGTAATACTGCCGGGACCATCAAATACAGCAACGATATGGGACGGATTAAAATCTTTAAATAATCGTAAAATAGATCGTATAAAGCCATAGAGTGCGTTAGTAGATTCTCCTTTACTATTTGTCAGATAGCGAATAGCAAAATAAGAACGAAATAAAAAACATGAGGCGTCAAGAATAAACAATTTTTGCATAAAACCATCTGATTTTTTACAGGATAAAAGAAGCATTTATCATTTAAAGAGATCGAGAGTCTTTACTTTAACTGCGAATGTATAGTGCTTCATTTAAGATTCCTTCATTCATTCCTGCATTTAGATTTAAGGAGTGCTTTAATTTTCCGGTGATCATAGGGGATTGTATTTTAAATAGATCAGTAAGCTTATGTTTCGTTTTAAATTGAACAACTTGATAATGCTGTTGTTCATTAATTCCTGCATCACCGGCTAATTTATTTAAGACTTCTGTCATACTATATCCATAATCATCAATATAGCCCAATTCTGTCGCTTTGGGAGCAGTGAAAATTTTAGCGCCATAATCATTAATTAACTCTTCCTTACTCAATTTAGGACGTCCTTTTACTACGATATCGACAAATCGATTATAGTAATAATCTGTTATCACTCTGAATCCGTCACTCTCATTAGGGAGCCAGGGGCGTAAAGGGTTCATGGCATCTTTTTGTTTACCGGCAGTGACGGTCATTGTTTCGATGCCTAATTTTGTAAGAGCATCTGAGACATTAAAAAATGGGAAAAGAGCCACTCCTACTGAGCCAATGATACTCATGTCTGTAGCATAGATTTTATCTGTTGCAGCGGCAATATACATTCCGCCGGAGGCACATTCGCCATCAACAAATGTATAAATAGGAATATTATATTTCTTTTTATAATCCAGTAGATGTCTATAGATTGTATCTGCGGGTACGGCATACCCCCCGGGAGAACTCATATATAGAAGAATGCCTTTTACTTGATCATTTCTGAAGAGTCCTATTCTAGATTCATTTAAATAGGATTGAATCTTTTCACCGGTTACTTCTCCCGCTCCAATAATTCCTTTAATATCTATTCTTAAAATAATAGGTGTGTTAGAGGCTACCAGCGCTCGTTTCCCTCCGGAATCCGGTTCGATAATTTCAATATTTGAAGGTTCTTCACCGGCTGATGAGAGAAGAAATCCAAAAGCCAAGCTTACAGGGATAAGAGCTATAAAGAATCCAATGACAGAAAAAAAAGCGATACACAAAGAGCGAATAGAAGAACTAAAGATTGATTCCCGAGCAATTTTCATGGAGTAGACCTAAAGTGATAATTAATCAAAGAAAAGCATGATAACAGGCGGTGATTTTTAATCCAATGATTAGACTTGTTGCGTAATAAAAGTTGTATCAGTTTAGCTCGTTTTAAAGGTCCTTCAATCATCTAACCACCTCTATATTTTTCTGAAACAACAGATCAGAAATCGGTAAAAATTTAAATCACAACACGTCTATTCAAAAATTCAAGATCTTGCATTGTTAATTTCTTTTAGTTATAACCTTTTGGTATAAGTAGCTAGTATTAGTCAAGGAAAGGCATGAAAGGCATAAAGATTTTTTTTGAAAGCAATATCGGTTTGATCGTTCAAGAATGTATTATTTTAGCACTCATTTTTGCTGTAAATTTTATTATTAAATTTATCATAAGACGAATCGAATGCAGTGTAAATAAAAAGCAACAAAATGACCTTTTTCATCAATATTTTGTCCGTGATATATCACGCCCCATAAGAATATTAATTTGGGTGCTTGGTATTGCCTATATGCTCCATCGCCTTTTTATTGCTCTTTATGGTGAACAGAATTTAAGCAATTTCTTTGATCAGTTTAGGGATGTCGTTTTAGTGGTCGCTGTGGGATGGTTTATATTTGAACTTAAAAAACAGTTTAAATATGCCGTAATAAAGAAAAGTAAGAGTAAAAAAAGATCGCTAGATTATACCAAGATAGATCTTTTTTCCAAGTTAGGTACGATCACGATCATTATCCTTACCGGTTTGATCCTCCTTGAAACCTTAGGAGTTGATATTGCCGCTTTAATCGCTTTTGGAGGAGTTGGTGGTATCGCTGTGGGTTTTGCCGCTAAAGATATTATTTCCAATTTTTTTGGCGGTATGATGATTCATATCAGTCGTCCTTTTGCAGTAGGGGACTGGATTTATACAATTGATAGGAAAATTGAAGGAACGGTTTTAGAAATTGGATATTATATGACCAAAATTCGCAGTTTTGAAAGGCGACCAATTTATGTACCTAATGCGCTTTTTTCCTCATCAACAATAGTCAATGCTTCTCGAATGAGTAAAAGAAGAATTAAGCACTCAATAGGGGTTCGTTATAATGACTTTGCTGCTATTGCTCCTATAACTGAAACTATTTATAAAATGCTTAGAGAGCATAAACGAATCGATCAAGAAGATACAATGTTGGTGAACTTCCATAGTTATGGCGAGAGTTCTCTAGATATTTTAGTATATACTTATGCAAATACAATCGTCTGGAAAGAATGGTTAGAGGTTCAACAAGATGTGTTATTAAAGATTGGAGAAATAATCAGAGATCATGGAGCTGACATTGCCTTTCCGACAAGGACCTTAGATCTACCCAATCAAGATATAATGATGGAAGGCTTTAAGAAATAACTATTTTAGCGATTTTTGAACACGGACTCCTCTTCTATGAGCTAGCCGGATTATGCAATCTATTTTCCTCTAAAATATTTACGTGATAAATTCTTTTTTACAGATTACAAGAACAAACTTTTTAAATATGTCTTTTCAACTATGAAGTGCGACCAATAGGGAGTATCTGAAAATGGCCAAATGTCGGTAAAAACTCTATAGTAAATTTTTGATAAAAAATATTGTAGAGGGATGTTTATGCCTAAAAGCTACCGGCATGTCACCCATGAGCAACGGTGCCAAATATATACTTGAAAATGAAGAGGAGATTCAATTGCCTGCATAGGCAAAGAAATTAAAGTAGGCAAGTTTACCGTTTATCGAGAGTTACAAAAAAATAGCGACGGCCGACAGTATATTTATTTTTCAGCACAAAAAAAATCTGAAGAACAACGATCAATAGCTTGTTGTTAAACTAAAAAAATGCGCCCTGAGAAGTTTTTTCAGAAAAATGTAGAGGCCGGCAGATGATTGAAGGGCTTTGTAAAACGAGCTACACTGATACCACTTTTATTGTGCAACAAGTCTATTAAATTATTCCGGGAAATTTAGCCGGAGCGCAACACACCTTGTTCTTACTCCTTCCAATACGTTGGCCTTTTCTACCAATATGTTTTCTATAAAAGAGATATTTAAATCGGGCGGATTAATGACAGTATTTGCATTAATTTTGATTTTAATCGGATTTGAATTGGTAATAACACCTACTTTTTGCCCAATAATTTATTATACGGTGATAAAATATTTTATCTTTTTACAAATGAGTTGTTTATAGAAATTGACTCTATAGTCACTTTATCAAAATCAAGTTACTATTCAAAAAAAAATAATATAAATATATGAGGTAAAAAAGAAGAGGTGAAGCGGATAAGGTCATCTTGAAGTAAAGTGAGTTATATCACTAAGGGGACCAAAAACAATAATTTAATAGACTTATATTAAGATAGTTAAGGTTTGTTATTAATTGATAGAGCTTTGAATAATCAATAGATTTCATAGCCGGCTAGAAAGCATAAAAAGAGTATAAGTAAAATAGGTAATTAACACTTGAATTTTGTTTAAGTAAAGTGCTAGAATGTCCATTTTTGTTTTCAAAATTATAAAGAATTTAAATTTCTATAATTAATTATTATATATGGAACAACTAATAAGTTTAATGTCAGAACATGCTCCACACGCTCATTGGTGGTTTTTTGGTCTTTTAATGTTGGCCGGCTTAAATTTTCCAATAAGTGAAGATGTTATTTTGATAGCTAGTGGAGTGTTGGCTGCAACGGTTGTTCCTGAAAATGCGTTTAAATTATTAGCCTTAGTTTTTATTGGCAGTTACTTATCTGACTGGGTTGCTTATTGGATTGGACGGAAATTTGCACCATTGCTTTTGGAACACAAATGGTTGAGTCGGATGGTGAATAAGAAGAGATTGAATCAGGTTCATTCTTTTTATAAACGGTATGGCATTTTGACACTTCTCATAGGAAGATTTATTCCATTCGGAGTAAGAAATTGTTTATTTATGTCTGCCGGAATCGGAAAAATGAAATTTGGGAAATTTATTTTAGCAGATGGAGTGGCTTGTCTACTTTCGAACTGTACCTTATTTTTCTTATCTTACTCATTCAGTCAACATTATGAAAGTTTATTGAATTATATAAAAGCAGCTAATGTTATTCTTTTCTCTCTTTTTGCTGTGACTGTAATCTTTATTATTTGGTATAAATATTCTAAAAAAAGGAAAGAGAAATCCAAGATAGAAAATTCAGAAAATGAGATTGGAAGTAGAAAGTAGAAAAAGTAATCAAAGAAGATAGTCCTCTGTAATTAAGTTCAGTCGTGACCATACTTAGAATTAGAATTGTATGGTTGACGGAATTAATTGCGTATGTTTCTATCCTGGAAAAATAGTTTTAAAAGATCGAATCTGTAATATATCTTTGAATTGTGTGTAAATTGGATTTAGGCTGAGAATAATTATGTTAACAATTTCAAATACTTTATCGTTATTAAGAATTCCTGCAGCTCTTTTATTCTTAGTGGATAATGTTTACGTTCGATTGTCAGCGATAGCTTTAGCTATGCTAAGCGATTGCTTAGATGGTTATTTGGCAAGAAAACGGAAAACTGTCACTCAACTTGGGGCCGTTTTGGATCCTATGATGGATAAATTTTTTAATTTTTTCGTTTTGACGGTTCTTGTTTTTGAACACCAATTAGAGCTTTGGCAAATGGCAGCGATTATTTCAAGAGATTTTTTTTTGTGTATATTTGCTCTTTATTTGAGTTTAGTTAGAGCATGGGACAAATATCGTTGTCGTTCTTATTTTTGGGGAAAGCTTACAACGGTCTGTCAGTTTTTAGTTGTTATACTTATCGTTACCGGTGTTGTTATTCCGGATTTTGTATTGTTATTATTCATCCCATTGGGAATTTTTACCACATTAGAACTTTATTTAGGTTATAGGCAAACAGTTTAGGTTACATTCTTTCGACAGTTTCTAAACCTAAAATAGTTAACCCTTGTGATAAGGTTTGGCCACAAGCTTCTATTAGAATCAAGCGAGACTTTTCTAAATCAGATCCGATCACCCTACAATCTCTAAAAAAAGCATGGAATTTCTCAGCTAAATTATATAAATAGTCCGTTAACCGATTAGGTAAAAGGTCACGAATAATATCATCTAAGGTTTCGCCAAACTGAAGAATATAAAGCGCAAGAGCTTGTTCCGTCGGATGTTCAAGAGTGACGGAAATTTCTTCAATTTTATTGATATCAAAATGGACTTTTCGTTTAATTCCTTGAGTGCGAACGTAGGCATAAAGTAAAAAAGTTGCCGTATTGCCTTCAAATCGGAGCATTTTATCATAACTGAAGATGTAGTCTTTTGTTCTTAAAGAAGATAAATCAGCATATTTTATAGATCCAATACCTAGAGCTTTAGCTAATTTTTTTTGTTCTTCTTTATCCATTTCAGGGGTTCGTTCTTGTATAATCTCTAAGGCTTTAGAAATACCCTCATTTAACAAGTCAATTAACTTCTCTGTATTACCGGATCGAGTTTTAAATTTAGTACCATCCGGGCCTAAAACCAAACCAAAGGTGACGTGATCTACTTGAACTTTATTACGATCAAGATATCCGATAAGTTCGGCAGCTTTAAAAACCATTTGAAAATGAAGCCTCTGTCCCGCATCAGTTACGACAATAACTCTATCAGCCCTTTCTACTTCAACCCGATGGCGGATCGCTGCCAGATCTGTGGATGCATAATTATAACCACCATCGGATTTTTGAATCATAATGGGTAGTAGATCACCTTCTCGATTAGTAAAGCCTTCTAAATAGACACATTTTGCTCCATTTGAGATCGTCACTAAATCCTTTGCTTCAAAATCGTTGATGACCTGAGGCAATTGATCATTATAAAAGGATTCGCCTCGATCATTATTTGTAACATCCAATAGGTCATATATTTCAAGATACGCCTTTCTGGAAATATCACAAATAATTTCCCATGCTTTATAAGCATCTGATTCTTTAGCTTGCAGTTTAACGACTTCTTCATGAGAGCGCTTCTTAAAAGATTCATCGCTGTCAAAAAGCTTGCGACTTTCTTGATACCATTTAGCAAGGTGAGATAAGTCAGTGACTTGTTCGCCGGAGAGAACTTTTGGAGCTTTGTCTTTCATATAAGCTATAAGCATACCAAAGGGTGTACCCCAATCTCCAATATGATTAAGGCGTAGGACATCGTAACCGAAAAATTCGAACAGACGAGTTAAACATTCTCCGATAATGGTTGATCTAAGGTGTCCAACATGCAATTCTTTAGCGATATTCGGTGAAGAAAATTCTACAATAATACGTTGCTGTGTTGTTGGCATGTCGATGCCAAGTTTATCACTGCTAAGTATTTCAGGGATTTTTTTTTCCAAAAAAGAGAGAGAAATTTTGATATTGATAAAGCCCGGTCCTGCAATGGAGGCAGATTCAATTAATTGTTCGGTTGTTTCGAATTCATCTAAATACTTGATAAGTTTTTGGGCAATATCTCGAGGCTTTTGTTTTAATACCTTTGCTAGCTTCATAGCGCTATTACATTGGTAGTGACCAAAAGTAGGACTTGTGCTTTGAACAACTTCTAAAGCTAAAAAAGTTTCTTCATTAGAAATCTCTGTAAAAATAGCTGTGATAGCAGCCTGAAATTGCTTAGATAGTAGATTGACAATAGTTTTCATAAAATCAAAAATTTAAGTAACTAAAAGCTCTTCTTCCAATACTTGAGAGTTCATTGCTTTCATCGCCAGCTGATCCGCGGCTTCCGCTGTTGCTAAATCATGCTTGTCGGCGTATTCAAAAATATTTAAAAGCCTATTATGAATTTTATTTACCTTACTCAAGACGGTTTGGGGATTATATCCATTCGGATCGATTTCGGCTACAACATTAAGAAGGCCCCCGGAGTTAATGACGTAATCGGGTGCATATAGGATCCCTCTATCTTTCAATTTAAGCCCATCTTCTTCTTCTAATAATTGATTGTTGGCAACTCCCGCTATCGCAGCACATTTTAGCATAGGTATGGTTTCAGAATTTAGAGAACCCCCCATGGCACATGGGGCTAAAATATCGCATTCAGTTTCCATGTATTCTTCAAGAGATACAATAGTTGCATTATAGTGAGATTGAGCAAATTCCAGTACTTTTTGATTAATATCGCTTACTATGATTTTTGCGCCATTCCAGAAGAGATGGTCTACTAAAGCCATACCCGCATTTCCAATTCCTTGGACTGCAATACGCTTATCGGTTAGACAGACATTCCCCCAAAGATATTGTGCTGTTGATTGCATTGCCAGAAAAACACCTCTGGCAGTAAATCGACCGGGGTTCCCACTCATTCCGGCCAGGCTTGCGCCTAAACCGTATTTGGTCGTTTTATTGATAATGGACATATCATCCGCATTACAACCCAGATCTTCAGCGCAATAATAGATACCTTCCAGATACTTTACGGCATGAGCAAAAGAGGTTAGAAGAGCTTCTGTTTTCTGAGTCTTAGAATCAGCTATAATAACACTTTTTCCTCCTCCGGAATGACTATTGGATAGAGCAGCTTTATAAGTCATTCCTTTAGCTAGTCGTAAGACGTCATTTAAAGCATCATCAAAATTTTTATATGGATGAATTCGAACACCTCCAACAGCCGGACCAAGCGTTGTATTGTGAATGGCAATAATTGCATGAAGATTAGAGGTTTTTTCTTTAACTTCAATAACCTTCTCATAACCCTTAATTTCAAGTACTTCAATAGAAAGATTCATAATAATCTCTTTTGTTTGCCAATTTATAAAGCACAGTATTTTAAAACATTTAGATAATAAAAGGAAATTATAATAAATTTTTTAAATTGCTTATTTTTTCTTTGAAAGAGCTTTGATCATTTATATTTGGGCCTTTGAAAAAGATTAAAAGGATTATTGAGAAGGTTTCTCCGGATTGAATATGTTTTTATATTCCCTTAAAACCATTTCTTAAGTTAAACTTTAATCACATTTAAAATAGCTTATGAATAAAATATATAGATGATATGTAAGATTTTTTTACTTGTGTGAGCGTAAAAAGTTTTAGCTAATTTAAAGTTAACAATTAAATACAACGGAAGATTAAAAAGATGCTTGAGGTTCCTATGGGAAAAACAACCATTTCGGGCGAGTTAATTAGTGATTTAAAAGGATATTTGAAACGTCATCATCGTCCGGAGTTGATTAGTACCTATCTTTTTTATGTTTCTAAAAAATTTGATATACACCCTACTTTATCCCCCAAACATAAAATAGTTTATCGTAGTTTGGATGAAGCGGTAAAAATGTTAGGCGAATCGGGTCAATTATGGCGTGAGACAAAAATACGTATAGGTTCTCAAGGTTCTAGTGTGAACGGGCAAACAAAAAAGATTTATATTTGTCCTTTTACCGGAAAAGTATTTGCAGATAATACCCACCCTAATCCTCAGGATGCTATTTATGACTGGGTATTAAAGTGTCCCGAAAATACCGAAAGAAACGATGGTATGCGGGTTAAACGTTTTTATGTTTCTGAAGATCCTGAAGTTATAAAAAAATATATTAAAGCCGATAAAGTTGCTACTATTAAAGGTGTTTATTCATCCGTTATTACCGGCTCTCTTTTTAATAGTAAAGAATCCGTGATTGAAGATTTTAAACAAAATTTTGTGAAAGAAATTAGCCTTCAGGAAATTCTTAACCAAAATCGTTACCAATTAGAAGAATCTTTTTTAAAGTTTATTCAAGATGAGCTTGCAGAGGATAATTTAACGACCTTTATTGAAGCTCTTTCAGAATATCCTGAATTTCCTCCTTATATAGAAACATGGCTTGAGGATGAATCTGAGTAATGATTTCAATCAACGTTGAAATTCAATGCAATTACAATTAATAACCGCTTCTTCTGAACAAACTTATGATCTTGGCGCTGAATTAGGGCAAAGAATAGGTGAAAATAGTGTTTTAGCTTTCTATGGTGACCTTGGAGCCGGAAAAACGACCTTTATTAAAGGATTAGCCAGTAATTTTATTAATTGTGATAATGAAATTGTTAGTAGTCCGACTTTTACTTACCTGAATATTTATGAAGGTAAAAAGACATTATACCATTTCGATCTTTATCGATTAACACAACTAGATCAATTTTTATCTATGGGTTTTGAGGAATATTTTGAATTCGGAGGAATTTGTTGTATTGAGTGGGCGGAACGAGTATCGAGTATTTTACCTTATACAACATGGATGATTTCGATCTTTCATAAAGAACAAGATAAAAGAGAGATAATAATAGAATCATTTGATGGAAAAAATAAATTTTAATCAGACTCAATTTGTTACAAGTGCCAAGGATTTAGAGGGTTATCCCTCTCAGCTTGATAACGGAACTCCCTTGTTTGAAATTGCGGTGGGTGGAAGATCCAACGTAGGGAAATCTAGTCTCCTTAATAATCTTTTTGGAACAAAAAATCTTGTAAAAACATCAGGTGTCCCCGGAAAAACTCAACTTCTCAATTTTTTTCGAGTAGGTAATGAATATTCTTTTGTAGATTTACCCGGGTATGGTTTTGCTCAAGTCCCTAAAGCGATTAGGGAGCAATGGGGGCCAATGATTCAAACCTATTTTGAAAACCGTCAATCTCTTGGGCTTATTCTGATCCTGTTGGATATTCGAAGAATACCTAATGAAGATGATAAAGTTTTTTTAGAGTGGATTTCATATTACAAGATTCCGATCCTTTTAATTTTAACAAAAGTTGATAAGGTTAATTTAACAATTCGCAGGAAAAATACTCAGAGGATCTTAGATGGATTTAAGAATTTGGATTTACCATATTTGCATTATTCTTCTAAGAAACGAATCGGGCGCACGCTACTTATAACCCGGATACGAGATATGATGAAAAGGTAAAAATTGAATGGTTTTAATAAAAAATACAGAATTTGTTTGTATCGATTGTGAGGCAACCGGTCTAGATCTGGATGACGACCGTATTGTTGAAGTAGCTGTGGTAAGATTTACTTTAACTGAGGAATTGAATCATCTTGAGACTTTAGTGGATCCGGAGCGGCCTATACCTGCTGCATCAATGGAAATTCATCACATAACGGATGGAATGGTGGCGGGTAAGCCAAAGATTTCTGATGTTTTGCCAACGGTATTAAGACTGATTGGCAATAGAATTATTGTCGGTCATGGGATTGAATTTGATATAAATATGATTGCTAATGAAGCAAAAAGACATAATATACCTTGTACGATTAAGTCTGCTCGTTTTTTTGATACATTACGATTAGCCAGACAGTATGGAGGAAGTCCTACCAATTCACTGGAAAGACTACGTGAGCATTTTAATATACCGGAAGAAGGGGCCCATCGAGCAATGAACGATGTCAGAGTTAATATGGAAGTATTTAAGCAGCTCATAAAAACTTATAAAACGATTGAGCAAATTTTTGATATCTTAGCAAAGCCTATTCGTTTGAAAAGTATGCCATTTGGTAAACATAGAGGGCGTGCTATGAAAGAAGTTCCTATTGAATATCTGCAATGGGTATCAAATAAAGATTTCGATAAGGATTTAATCTATTCGATTCGATGGGAATTAAAAAGACGTACACAGACAAAAGATTTCTCGCAATCAAGCAATCCATTTCATGGGTTATAAGATCTTATTTGAGAAAATATTTCTTAACTTACCCTATGAAAAGTAAGTGTTTTTTTAAAAATGATTTCAATAATTGTTTAGGAGCAACAAATGGAAAAAGGTTTACAAAGTGTAAAAGTAGGTTTAGCAGAAATGCTTAAAGGCGGTGTTATTATGGACGTGACAACACCGGAACAAGCTCGAATAGCTGAAGATGCAGGCGCTACTGCTGTAATGGCTTTGGAAAGGATTCCTGCTGATATCCGTTCTGATGGAGGGATCGCTCGTATGTCTAGCGTTGAAGTTATTCAAAATATACAAAAGAGGGTTTCTATTCCTGTTATGGCAAAATGCCGAATCGGCCATTTTGTTGAAGCTCAGATTTTGCAAGCTTTAAAAGTCGATTTTATTGACGAAAGTGAAGTCTTGACTCCTGCAGATGACGACTATCATATTTTAAAGCACCCATTTACAGCTCCTTTTGTATGTGGTTGTCGTAATCTGGGAGAAGCTCTAAGAAGGATTGCTGAAGGTGCCGCAATGATTAGGACTAAAGGGGAAGCCGGAACAGGGGATATTGTTGAAGCGGTAAGACATATGAGATCGGTACAACAGGGAATTAGGCGTTTGATTAATCTTGATCCTAGCGAGTTAATGACGGAAGCTAAAGTGATAGGAGCTCCTTACGAGCTTCTTTGCCAAGTAGCTAAAGAAGGAAAATTACCGGTTCCTAATTTTGCTGCAGGAGGTATTGCAACTCCCGCCGATGCGGCATTAATGATGCAATTAGGTGCAGAATCGGTTTTTGTTGGTTCCGGTATATTTAAATCTGATGATCCTGCACAAAGAGCCGTTGCTATTGTAAAAGCTGTGACACATTATAAGGATCCGGAAAAATTAGCAGAGATTTCAAGAGAATTGCTTCAAGGTATGCAAGGGATTGCAGTCGATTCACTGCAAGAAGACAAGCGGTTAGCTAAAAGAGGTTGGTAACGCATGCAGAGCAAAGTGGTAGGAATTTTAGCACTGCAAGGGGCTTTTGCCCGTCATGGATCTGTTTTGGATTGTTTAGGTGTTATCAACAAGGAAGTTAAAACTTCAAATGATTTAAACGACATATCCGCGTTGATTATACCCGGTGGAGAATCTACTACTATTGCTAAACAAATGAACGAGGATAGTTTATTTCATGACATAAAAGCATTTGGAAGAGATAACCCTCTTTTTGGAACATGTGCCGGGGCTATTTTGATGGCTAAAAAAGTTGTTAAAAATCCTTTTGAATCCTTTGCTTTTATGGATATTTCAATTCAGCGTAATGCTTATGGGCCTCAAACGGAATCTTTTTATACTCATCTCGACATACCAAGTACTAGCCCAAATAAAATTCCTGCCTTTTTTATACGGGCGCCGGTTGTTATCGATTATGGACCAAATGTTCGAGTACTCGCTCATTTAGAACAAAAACCGGTTTTATTGCAGGAAGATAAGCATTTGGTTGCTACCTTCCATCCCGAATTAACGACTGATTTGAGTGTCCATCAATATTTTATAAATCTAATCTCTTATGACAATTAAGCGAGAAAATCCCTTACTTCAGTCTTGGGATAGGAGCGCCTCGATCAAATTTTTGTTTCGTATTCTTGTTAATTTTCATATCTTGTATACCATTCCTATCTTTTAGATCTACCGTGAGGCAGTCGGTAAGTTAAGCCTTTGGAGATCATGTCAGACTAACACTTGTTAGTAACCTGAGTTTTGGGTTTAAATTACCATAGTTAAAATATTCTGATGCTTTTCCAACTTAATTGAAGGTTTTTTTTCTTGATGAGAGTACGCAATAAGAGCACCAAGTAAGTTAATAAAAAAATGAGAGATACTACGATGGCGTGTATGTTCTATTTGCGAAATATTTTTTAATTGATCATTTACTGTTTCAATAATAGATCTTTTTCTTAATAAGATTGTATCTTTTAATGACATCAATCTATTTTTCATATTTGACCGAATGGTAATAATAAGCTGCAAACCTTTATTAAGAAGTTTTTTATAAAGAGGAGAAGAGATGTACCCTTTATCACCAAAAAATTTTCCTGTGATTGTATCAGCCAATTTTTCTACAACAGAGACATCGGAAACATTTCCCCGGGTGATATGAAAAGCTATAATCTCTTCTTTATCATTAATAATTAAATGAAGTTTAAAGCCATAAAACCATCCGGATGTTGTTTTACCTTTTTTTGCTACTCCTTTAAAAACTTTATTTCTTGAAATACGTTTATTATGGCACACTTTTAGTGAAGTTGCATCGATGAAAGCAATGCCTGTGATATTGCCTTGAAGGCTCCACATATAGTATTTTAATTTTTATTTGATAATATGTTATCCTTCTTTTTTTATACAAACAGTAAGGATAAAACAATGCCTAGAGCCTATTCAGTAGATCTTCGAGAGAAAGTATTACAACATATAGAAAAACATCATGATAAAAAAACAGCCGGCCATATTTTTCAAGTAGGTATCGCAACAATATATCGATGGATCTTGCAAAAAAAGCAAAAAGGACATTTAAAACCAATCCGCAGAAAATATGCTTATAAGAAATTAGATGATGAGTTGTTATCTAAATATGTAGAAAAACATCCGGATTATTTTTTATCGGAAATTGCTGATTATTTTTCAGTCACTCCGCAAACGATTTTTTATGCCCTTAAAAGATTAAAAATTACACGAAAAAAAAAACTACTCGCTATAAGGAAAGAGATGAAAAGAAACGGGAAGCTTTTATGAAAGATTTAAAAAATATTCCCTTTGACAAGAGAATTTATCTCGATGAAACCGGGATTCATCAATTTTTATTTCGTGAGTCCGGAAGAAGCTTACGCGGCAAAAAAGTTTTTGGAGCGGTTTCAGGAAACCGCTTTATAAGGCAAAATATTATTTCAGCCCTATCTAAAGGGCAGTTTTTATCTCCAATGTGTTTTGAAGGTACTGGTAATACCGGGTTATTCAATATTTGGCTTAAGGAAGTTTTGACTCCTCAGCTTACACCCGGTAGTGTTCTTATTCTTGACAATGCCGGTTTTCACAAGTCAGCGGAAAGCAGGAAAACAGTAGAATCTGCCGGTTGTAAGCTTATGTTTCTTCCTCCCTATTCTCCGGACTTAAATCCTATAGAAAAATATTGGGCTAATATGAAAAATAAAGTTAGAGAGATATTACGAAAAGTTACGAATTTTAAATTCGCCATTGATCAAGCAATCTTATCAATGTAAATTAAATGACTATATAAGCGTATAGAGGAAGAAATATATTTTTTATACATTAGACTTCTTTCGAAACTCATTGTGCCACCTCCAAATTGTAAATGCCGGCAATTAGATTAAAACGAAGAGCAAACCTTTTACGCCTATTTCCGTAACGATCAGTTATAATCTTGAATCGCTTTAAACGGGCAATGACATGTTCATTGAGAACTCGTTCTTTGGAAAGCTGTCGATTGCGTTTCTTATCATCTTTAGTCAATGGCTTCTTTTTACTTTTTTTCTTTGGCATTTGGGTCTTAGAGTGAATATCTTGTAGACCTTGATATCCGGTATCAGTCAACACATTTATTTCCGGACGGATTTGTATTTTTGACTCTTTGAATAATCTGAAATCATGTAGCTTGCCATTCGAGAATGCCGTACAGATTACTTGTTGCGTCTTCTTGTTCACAACAACCTGAGTTTTTAGCGTATATTTTTTCTTTTTTCCTGAGTAAAAATACTTCTGTTTTTTTTTGGCCTTTCAATACGCGTTTCTGTTGCATCGATTAAAATAACGTCATATTCAACATCGCTCTTTAGAAGAGCTTTGCGTCCGGGCAAAGAGAAATCAGGGTGCTTGATTAATGTATCCTCGACCCACCTTACAGTTTTATAGGCAGTACTCTCACTAACACCGTAACTTTGACTCACATGGAAATAAGTCCCGTATTCTCGGATATATTCTAGAGTCATAAGCAGCATATCTTTTATGCTTAGTTTGTTCTTCCTAATACCTTTAACTTTTTTGAGTTTGTTCGATTCTTCTAAAATCAACTGCATCCTATCAAATGTAGCTTTCTTAATGCCCGTTAGCCGACGAAATTTTTCATCGTCTAAACTTTTAACTGTTTCAAACTTCATGTTATCCTCACTTATTTTAACAAGAACATTATTATCAAAAAATTAGTTTCGAAAGAAGTCTATTAAATAAATCTTGAATAACTGATTAATTTGGGAAATTCACGGTAATAATATTGCTGAAACATAACTATAATAGTCATCATTTCCGGAACTGACAATAGAGGTGCCGGTCCTCGTCTATTTTGTTTACTTTCAATAAGATGTTTCGCCCGGTCTTTTTTGAAAACTTTACAAAAATCATCGATAGAGTAATATAGAGCAGTTAAATCTTTCATTTTTAGACCTTTTGTTTATTTTTTTGTCAAAATATTCTACAAAAACAAAAGGTCTTTTTGCATTAAAAAATTTCTAACTTCATGAAATATTAAGGATTAAACCCAAAACTCAGGTTAGTAGTGCTCGTTGAATAAGGAATCCCTTCCCTTTAGGGGGAGCTGTCAATTAAAGTTACTATTGTTAGTACCACATCCACCTTCGCCCTTTCTTATTTTATTGTAAGGATTTTGTGGCGGAGGTTTTCCACCACAACTAGAGATCGTTAATAGTAGAATTGATGCTATTAACAAAGGACCATATTTTTTTATCACTTTAATTATCCCCCCTATAGAAAAATTTGTTTTTTTGCTGATTTAATTCTTTTGAAGATAATATTGCAAATCTAATGATCATTTATCAAAACATTTTCATAATTTTTTTCATAATTTTTTCTAAATAAGATATGATTCTGTTTTTTTGTTAAGTTAGAGGTTTTTATGTCCGAGAAGCTATCCATTAAAGATCTTGATATAGATGGCAAGACTGTAATTATGCGAGTAGATTTTAATATTCCGCAAGATAAAGATCTTAATATCACAGATGATACTAGAATTAAAAAGGCAATAGATTCCATTAAATATATACTCGATAAAAATGGTGCGTTAATATTAATGAGCCATTTAGGGAGGCCGAAGGGTAAGAAAGAAGAAAGATATAGCTTATTGCCGTGTGCCAAACGTTTAGAAGAGTTGCTGCAAGTACCTGTTAAAATGGCTCCGGATTGCATTGGAGATGAGGTAAAAGAATTAGTGGATAACATAAAACCTCAAGAAATTGTACTTTTAGAAAATTTAAGATTTCATGCAGCGGAAAGAAAAGCCTGATTCTGACTTTGCTAAACAATTAGCCGGTCTAGCGGATCTTTATGTTAATGAAGCTTTTGGTGCTGCTCATAGAAAACATTCTTCTACTTATACAATAGCCTCTTATTTTCCGGGAAAAGGGGCTTTAGGTTTTTTGATGGAAAAAGAAATTGCTTTTTTAGGAGAAGCATTTCAAAATCCGAAGCGTCCCTTTCATGCAATTATTGGTGGAGCTAAAGTCTCTTCTAAGATTGGTGCTTTAAAGGCTCTTATTGATAAAGTCGATAGCCTTATGATTGCCGGAGCTATGGCCAATACATTCTTAAAGGTGAAAGGGTATTCCATTGGTAGTTCTCTTTACGAAAAGGATTATCTAAAATTGGCAGAAGAAATTATTGTATTAGTAAAAAAAAAAGGCATTGAATTACTTCTACCTATCGATGTTTGTGTAGCTCAAGAAATTGCGGATGACGCTATTGCAAAATATATTTCAATAGATGTTGGCGTTGAAGCAGATTTTCAAGCTTTAGATATAGGCCCTATGACAATTGAGGCATGTAAAAAAATGCTTGATAAAGCACAAACAATTTTTTGGAATGGACCCGTTGGTGTAACTGAAATCCCTGTTTTTGCCAAAGGAACGATAGCAATTGCAAATATGTTAGCAAAATCTAAGGCGATTACTATTATTGGAGGAGGGGATTCAGTAGCTGCGATTAATTCTTTGAATTTAGCGGATCAAATAGATCATATTTCAACCGGAGGAGGTGCCTCTTTGGAATATATTGAAAAAGGGCAGCTTCCCGGCATCGAGGCTTTATCTCTAAAAAAAACCTAACAATCAATTGTTTGAATTAAAAAATAACACTACTTATTTTTTTTAATAAGTCCTTGTATTGCTTTAATAGGTTCGAGATGCTAACCTTTTTCTTAAGGTTATTATGCAAAGTTAGTGCTAATAGCCCTTTTCTAAATGGGTAATTCATAACAGATATTTAGTGTTGAAGAGAGGCTGATTGAAATGAACATTTAATTTAAGTGTTCACGGTTTTTTTTTTAACTTTTTTTTTGGAGCTACCTTTGTTAGCTGTGCTTTTGCAGAATTATTTCTGTCCTTCCTGCATAAATCGAGAAATTTGTTTTTCTAATCTCGGTAGTAGTATCGAGCAATCATTTTCATTTCATATTAAACACTCACTATTTCCTAAAAGGTTTTGCTATGTTGCTTAAAAGTAAGAAAGTTGCGACTTACATTTGGCCGATAAAACGGTATGAATTAAAAAAATTCATACCTATGCTTATTATCTTTTTCTTGATTGGTTTCATTTATAATATTTTAAAAAATACTAAGGATGCTTTAGTGATAACAGGTCAGGATTCAGGCGCTGAAATTATTCCCTTTATTAAGGTCTGGTTGATGCTTCCCGGAGCCTTGTTGATGACATCGATTTTTTCTAAATTATCAAATCGATTCAGCATGGAAAAAGTTTTTTATATCATGATCTCAATTTTTATCGTCTTCTTCGCCTTTTTTACATTTTTATTATATCCCCATGCAGAACGGTTACATTTACATACTTTTGGCGATTTTTTACAGAATATCTTACCGACCGGATGTGCCGGGTTGATAGCGATGATTCGTTTTTGGTCTTATACTTTATTTTACGTCATGTCTGAACTGTGGAGTTGTATTGTCTTGTCTATGCTATTTTGGGGATTTGCTAATGAAGTGACATCTGTAGGAGAAGCGACCAGGTTTTATGGGCTTTTTGGGATTGGAATGAATCTTTCTGCAATAGCAGCGGGTCAAATTTCGATATTATTATCGCGTTTCCATATGGCATCTGATGGGGGATCCTGGGAAACTACGCTAACTTTATTGACAATGGCTGTGATCGTTGTAGGCCTTTTGATTATGCTGATGTATCGTTGGATGATCGTTTATGTTCTACCTGATAAACGCTTCTACTCTCTTAAAGAAGATTCGAAACGAACAAAAGCTTCTTATAAGATGTCGCTAAGAAAAAACTTTAGCTACCTTGCGAAATCAAAATATCTTATCTCTATTGCTCTGATTGTTTTATCATATAGTCTTGTGATCAATTTCGTTGAAGTTTTATGGAAAGATCAAATAGGTCAGCTGTATCCCGACCCTAATGATTATAATATCTATATAAATAAAGTAACGATGTGTACAGGGGTTATTGCGACACTAATAGCCTTCTTTTCTGCGACCATTATCAAAATATGTGGGTGGACAAAGACCGCTTTAATTGTTCCGGTCATTTTATTGACAACCAGTATAGTTTTCTTTTTTTGCTTCTTTTGCAATGACATGCTATACGCGGGTATTGTTTCAGCTCTAGGTATTACTCCACTGGCTTTAGTTGTTTTATTTGGTTCAACACAAAATATTATGAGTAGGGCCATGAAATTTACTTTATTCGATGCGACGAAAGAACTCGCTTTTGTTCCTTTAGGCGATGAGTGTAAAAGAAAAGGAAAAGCAGCTATTGATGGAGTAGGATCTAGACTGGGCAAGTCCGGAAGCTCTTTGATTTTCCAGGGACTATTAATGGGATGTAGTGGCTTGACTGCAACAGCACCAATTGTAGCCTGTCTTTTAGCTGTTATGATTGTTGTTTGGATAATATCTATTAAAGTATTAGGTAAGGAATTCAATACTTTGGTGAAAGCTCAAGAAACGATGCATATAGAAGATGAGGAACCTTCCCTTACTAAAACATCTACTATTGATCCTCAGACAGCTTAAGATAAGCGCCTATATAAAACATAGGCACTTAGAATCTTCTATTTTTCGTATAATACTCCTATAAAAGAAGCTACGCTATCTTGTGGAATTCCCGTTTGAGCGTAGATATCTTCAGATATTTATTTTGAAGAACCTTCTCTCCACAGTTTACAATTGCTCAACTCAAATGCTACAGTATGGACAAGATCGTATTATGCTTACTGATGCCGGGAAACATCTTGTTGTGTATTACTTCATTTTTAGTCGTTGGGATTTTTAAAAAAAATCAATCGGAAAAAGGTTTTTAATATAGTCCGGGCCTTATTGAGAGAGCGGAAGCGTTTATATTTTTTTTTGCGATGATCTTGGTGCCGAGCGCGTTTGTTTTCCTATCGATTACTTTTAGCTTTTTAGTCTTTTTGACAGCGATTATTAGAGTCTATCAATTTTATAAATTAACGCTTGTTTTTAATAGTGATCGGGAGTCTTAGGCGTAAGCCCGTTATAATTGATGCATTTAAAGATTAACGCTCCCTTAACTAAGGTACCATAGCTATAAAAAAGAGGAGCAATTCCCATAAATTCCACTTCATGGAAGTATGGCATGAGTTTTTCTTTGTGATGTTGAATACGAGCATCAATTTCTTTAAGAAACTCATCAGAATTTTGACTCCATACATAGTAACCCGTTTGACCGATCTTGTTGGGATTCATTCGGGGCCAATAGGAGAATTGATTTTTTCTTTTCCCGTCTAGGTTTAAAAAATAAGCAAGCTCTTGACCGGGAGCATAAAAACTTAGAATACTACTCATTTGATAGCTGTCTGCAAATAAGAAGCTATTTTCTTTCTTATAACCGGCTTGGTTTAGTTCATGGGTTAAGTAGCTCCATCCTAAACTATGTCTAAATGGATTGATTTTATAAGGGATTTTCATACCGGTTAATAGGTTATTTTGTTGCAAAAAGGGTATGATCAAAAGTAAAAAAACCTGGATAATAGATAAGGTTAAGCCATAATTAATCCAACGAATTCCTTTTTTGAGATATTCTACAGCATACCAACCAAGAGCAATAACACCTGTAGGGTAAGCATATAAAGCCCAAGTGGGCTGCATCTTATTAAAAATCGATGAAATAAGGAAAAAAAACAGGATCAGAATACAGGTGCCGCCTGAAAATAGAATAGCCGGTTGCATCTGTTTGGCTTTTTTTATAATAAGAAAGAGAGCTAAGAGCAAAAGTATAAATAAAATAGGGGATAAAATAGCAAACTGTGCGCCAAAAAATTCCCAAAAATTCCCATGAAATAGGGGTTTCGATGATACCCAACGGTGTCCACCGGTAGACTGGGTAAACACATGTTTAAAAGTCGCCCATTCATTGTTCAAATTCCAAATAAAACTTGGAATAAGTCCACAAAGGGAAATGATAAAACCCACAATAATACTAAAAAAGCGCATGTTAGAATAGAAAAACCAAGTTAGCAGAATTGGGATCCATAAAATATAAATAGGCCATTTAAATAAGGCCCCTAAGAAAATTAAGAAACCAATTAAATAATAATTAGGTTTTTTACCGGCTGTTAATGCGTAACAAATAGGGCAACAGGTTAAAATCCAGAATAGAATAAGCCCACCATCTGTAGTGGCGGCAAAATTCCCCAGAAGTCCTATTGGAGAAAAAGTGAGAACAAGAGCGATAAAAAAAGCTGTGATTCTTTGTAGACCCGAACAAAAAGCTAAATAATAGATAGCAAAAGCCGATAATATAGAAAAGATTACCGACATGAAACGAACACCTAATTCGGTATTGCCAAATATCTGACATCCGATATAGATTTGCCAGGCAATCCCGGGGGGTTTGCTATAGTATCCCCAGTCTAAATATTGACTCCATGTCCAATATTGAGCTTCATCAGGGGCTAAATTAATGTATCCTATTGATATTTCAGATAGCGCCCAAACTGCTTTGAATAAAAGGAGGAGTGATAAAAAAAGTAAATCTTTTCGGCCTGAAAATAGTCTTTGCATTAGCGTATATTCGTGTTGGAGGCTTATGATCTCGCCAAACATCGTGTTTGACTCACCGCTCTTTTCCTGCTTCTTCGCTGCTCCGTCTTTGCTAACCCATATTGGGCGACGCTCAGGAATTATTTGCAACGCTACAGGCACTCTACCGCTCACGCAGCGGATCAGATTTAAAAATCAACCAAACTATAGCATACGAAGCTATTTTAATAAAGGAAAAGATCGCATAGCCCAACTAAAATTAAATGCCTTTCAAACTCTCTGCCGTCGCAACCGAGTTTGGGGGTTGACTGCATCCGTGCAGTCTTCATAGATAATTTTTATGAGATTTCAGAATATGTTCGTTTATGAAATAAATCAATCATCTCTGTCGTGAAAACTAAAAAAATCTCTTAAAGCTTGAAGCGATACATCTCTTCCTAAAGTAGCAATTGAATCAAGTAAAGGGATATTTTTAGGGCACACTCTTTCGCAATTTTGAGCATTTCCACAGTCACTAATTCCGCCTTCTTCCATTATAGAATGTATCCTTTTATGCCTTTGCATTTTCCCTATAGGGTGTGCATTGAATAATCGGGCTTGTGATATAGGTGCAGGGCCCATAAATTTAGATCTATTACTGACTTGCGGACAAGATTCAGAACAACAGCCACAAGTCATACAAGTGGAAAGAGTATACATGATCTGTTGCTTTTCTTGACTAATTTTGGGAGCAACACCTCTTTCATAGGCACCATCGCTTTCAATCCAAGCGTTGACTTTTTTCAAATTATCAAACATCACACTACGGTCAACTATTAAATCTCTGATTAAAGGAAACTTTGTAAAAGGGGCTAATATAATCGTAGTATTGTTGCTCTCTTTAATAAGACGTTTAATGATCCCCGTACAAGCTTGCCTGGGCTTTCCATTTACTAACATTGAACAGGAACCACAAACTTCTTCTAAACAACCGTCTTCCCAAACGATGGGCTCGACTCGTTTGCCTTTTGTGTTTACCGGATTTTCACGGATTCTCATTAAAGAAGAGATGATATTTGCAAAAGGGGTGACTTCTAATTCAAATGATTCCCAATATTGGTTACCGGGATGGCCACGATATATTTTTAAAATAAAGTTATTAACCATTGACTCCTCCTTAAAATGGCATATCAATATGATCAGGCACATTGGTTAAAGTCGGTAGGATTCTATTTGCGGTAGTATAATTACGCATAACAGGTTGCATATGTCTTAAATCGATAGGATTGTAAGTAATATCGGGTTCGCCTGTTTGCGGATTGTAAGTGGCAATAGTTTCTTTTAACCAATTTTTATCATCTCTTTCAGGGAATTCCGGTTTAAAGTGTGAGCCTCTAAATTCATCTCTTAATAAAGCTCCTTTTGTGATAACCAAAGCTAATTCTAACATAGGTCCGAAACGATTTGCCGCCATGTACGTTTGATTAGCAAACCGGCTTCTATCATGTATCCCAATTTGTTGATATCGCTCACGTATTTCTTTTATTTTGTTCATTGTAGCTTGTAAGTCTTTATTGTTTCTTTTGACAGTAACGTTACGTACCATCCAATCAGCTAATTCGGTATGTAGCTGAAACACATTTTCTTTACCGGTACGAGATAAAATTTCTTGTTTTAAGGCTTCCTCTTGTTGAAGAGCTTCATCAAAACAAGAGGTAGAGAGTTCTGTAGCTCTTTTATTTAGAGTACTAAGATATCCGGGGATTTCAACTCCGGCTACCAATCCACCATAAATACATGATAATAAAGAATTGGCTCCTAATCGGTTAGCTCCGTGGTATTGATACTCAGATTCGCCGGCTTGAAAACATCCCGGGATATTAGTCATCTGTCTAAAGCGTTCATGACGATCAGCGTCATCTATAGCAGGCCAATCTACCCATGCTCCGCCCATAGAATAATGAACACCGGGAAAGATTTTCATTGGTAATTTTCTGGGATCATCTCCGGTAAATTTTTCATAAATATCTAATACGGAATCTAATTTTTCTTTTGTTGCTATATCTAAGTGGCTAGCATCCAAAAATACTTGCATTTGCCCATCAATTCCCAGCCCAAGTTCGCAGACACGTAAGACTGCTCGTGCTCCAATATCACGCGGAACAAGATTTCCAAAAGCCGGATACATTTCTTCAAGGAAATACCATGGTTTTCCTGTCTCGCCACAGGGGATTTCTTTTCCTTCAGGTGTTTCTATGGCTTTAGATGAATCGCCATATACCCAAATGCGCCCACCTTCTCCACGTACTGATTCAGAAATTAGGCGAAGCTTATCCTCTCCCGGAATAGAAGTAGGGTGAATTTGAATGAATTCACCATTAGCATACTGCATGCCTTGCATAAACAAACGACCATTTGCAGCACCTGTACAAAAAGTTGAGTTTGTAGATTTTTTAAAAATGAGACCCGGGCCACCGGTCGCGATTACAACAGCATCGGCTTTTAGTATTTCTAATTTGAGATTAAAGAGATTCATAAGGACAATACCTCGAGCTCTCCTTTCTTCATCAATAATAAGCCGCATAAATTCATGATTTTCGAACTTTTCAACCAGATTTTTGGCTTCATAGCGTCTGACTTGTTCATCTAATCCGTAAAGAAGTTGTTGGCCGGTAGAAGCACCGCAAAAAGCAGTTCGATGATATAGCGTTCCTCCAAACCGTCGAAAGTCAAGGTTTCCTTCAGGGGTGCGATTAAAAGGGACGCCAAACCGATCCATCATTTGTAAAATAGCGGGAGCTGTCAAACACATCTCCAAAATAGGTGGTTGGTGAGCTAAGAAGTCACCACCTTTCATCGTGTCATAAGCATGAACAATAGGAGAGTCTTTTTCTCCCATTGTATCAAGTGCGATATTAATTCCTCCTTGAGCACAAACAGAATGAGAACGTTTCACTTTTGTGACAGAGATAAGTTTGACATGAACTCCTTTGTCTGCAAGTTTCATGGTAGCGGATAAGCCGGCTAATCCTCCCCCAACAACAATAACCGTATGCATATTTGCTCACCTTAAACTAAATATCTATCTATTCTTTTCCACAAAAAAGATTATAAAACCAACCAATTACTAATCCGGCGATCCAACCATCTATCAAGCCATAAATAAGACCTATAATACTGCCTAATACACTGATATGGAATCCGGGATATACACTACCGACTACTTCTAAGAAAAGAATTCCATAGCCAATCCCTACAGCTAATAGAGTTATGATAAAGAGAGATAACCCCCAGGTTACTCCTAATGCAAGGCCAAGTCGAACAGGTCGAATCATCGTTTTTTCTCCATATCATTTTTAAGATTTTAGGTTGAACCAATAAGTTCCCCATATAGCAACAAGTCCTAAGAGTGACATTATTATCATTAAAGCCCATGAAATTCCCAGCATAATTTTTTGAGAGCGTTTGGTTAAAGTGATACCCCAGGTAATGCAAAAGCTCCAAAGTCCGTTAAAGCCATGATAACAGGCTGTAATTACCAATATGCTATATAAAGCGATCATCAGAGGATTTTTAAAAGTATCTCTCACAGTCAGAAGAACAGCAGAACCAAATTCTTTAGAAACAGCAATGACTTGATTTGACTGTAATGTTTTTTTCTCTAAGCCTTTGATGAATTCAGCCTTTAAGGCAGTTTGTTGCTTCCGGATTAGTTCGCTTGCCATACCTTCTTGATAAACAGGATTAAAATGTTCAAGAGGAGATATCGAAGATGAAAAAGGCTTTGATTGTGATGATTCTAATTCAGATTTTGCTTTGAGTATAGTGCTCTTATCAAATAATTGTACATCCAATCGATTGGCTACCGTATATAAGCCTTTATCCATATCAAGGCGAATCATAAAGTAGTTTTTGTTTAGTCCTTCATGAACACTTACAGGATAATCTACAAATCGCATTTGAATAACATGTAAAATAATGCCAATGAGTAATATCCATGAGGAGATCCTTTGCCAACTATAGGCTCTGTTACGAGAGTAAGATAACGCGGGAGCTTTACCACCACCCGGAAAAGAATTAAATTTACCGGTAAAAATATATCGAATTCCAAAAAGACCGTGAATTAAAATAGGGATACCCAACAAAACGATTTCGATTACAGGTAAATACGGGAGGTTATGAATACCATTAACAATTTTTACAAATTCATTCCCGGTGCCTCCAATAAAAAGAGCAGCTTGTGAATTAGTGACAAGATGTTCAATTAAATAAATAACAATCCAAAGTCCGAAAAAAGAATGTATTCTTCGGTTTATAAATGTTGTAGAGAGACTTGGAGTGCTCATATTATTCAAACATAAATTTATACAATTTTTTTTTACATTAACAATATATCCGACTTTTGCCAAGTAAAACTTTTATGATAAGCAACAACTTAGAGCTTGATACGGACTCATTCTATGAGATCCACAAAAAAAGTGGAAAATAGAAGAGTACCATAAATCTATTAAGCAAAATGCAAGTCCGGCAAAATTGCTTACCAAGGTTGAGAGATTTCAAAAAAATCATATTTTTACATCTCTTGTTGCTTATGGCAAGGCGGAATTGTTAAAATTAAGATCGACTTAAATCATTTTGCTTTTCAATAGCAATTGTTAATCAAGGCAAATCAGGTAACTTTTTATGAACGGAAAAAATGATATGCTACTTGATTTTGCATAAGATGAGTTATTAATCGGATGTTCTTGAAGTTTTACTTGGATATTATTTTATTTCCCGTGTATTATTCATAATTTATAAAATTAATTTAGTTTTTATTAATTAGGTATAATTATGACTGAAATAAGGCCCGTATCTTATTCTTTAAATATGGAACCATTACATTCAATAATGGTGAATAAAACGCCTACAAATATTCAATCGAATGAAGATTACAATGCTTTTGATTCAAAACCCTATCTATCTGATCCGAAACCTGCTTTCAATGAACCGGCAACACATGTTTTTTCTTCTGATCATTTCGAAATTGACCGTTTAATGAGTTCAAAATATATCGCCCATTTATTTGGAGATAGTTTTATTGAAGGCTCTAATCTAGAGGGCTGGTATACTGAAGATGCTCTTATGCATATGATTCTTGTATTGAAAGAGAATAATGAAGTAGGGAAATTTGATGATTTTATTCAAAAGTTAGAAGATGCTTTAGCTCTGCAAGGTGAAATTTCGCAAATTCGAATTAGGTGGGATTGTGAATCGAGGCAAGCTGTAGAAGTTAAAGAATTATCAGAACAGATCATTAAAAAAGTACAAGCATTAGAGGCAGGGCAAAGTGTACTTATTCCCGGTGGATCACTTAGACATGTGGTTTTGTATGAAATTAAGCGTGAACCCGGTGGTTCATTTCAATTCTCAGTCTATAATACAGGTGCAGGGGTAGAGAGGCATTGGTTATTACCGGAACGAGAAAATCAAATAATAAGGGTTCAAGGGGTATATAAGATTCATTCTATTTCCAAAGAACGGATGTGTTTTCCTTTATTTCTAGAAAAGCTTTTGAAATTTGAAGTTATGGATAATGTTTATTGGATGGAATTTTCGGAAGAACTTTATGATGAATTATTACCTCAACTTGATGGAGTACGAGAAAGACTACCGAGCGATCCTAACCAGTTTATGACGCCTCAGCGATCCGGTACTTGTACATGGAAAGCCATTTGTGCTTACTTGCGTTATAATATGCCCTCTTTATCTGATTATAAACAACTGTTACTGAGAGCCAGATCTCAGGTTTTTAATAAGCTTTATTCTATCAATTATGCTATAGATTATAAAAAAGTGTTAGAGCAACTCATGTATAAGTTACTGTATTTGCCGAAAGAAGATTATACGCTTTATTATACTAAGGAAGAAATTATTACTATTAGTATCATGAAAATGGAAAAGCATTTGAGTCGCTATGATTATTTATTATCAGAAAAGGAAAGGGATAGAATCTACGATATTCTTTTAGAGCTAAGAGGAGATTTATGCCCCACATGCGGTTTTAATGAAGATAAGATACCACTAATAGCGGTCTAGTCTAAATAGGTTTTTGGCATTAAAAGTGCTATGCTCGGCAATTTCTTGTATGGATAAGTTTTTTTCTTTGGCTATCATGTCTGCTGTTTCCGGTAGATAAGAGGGCTCGTTCGTTTTTCCGCGTTTGCTTTGTGGAGCTAGATAAGGGCTATCCGTCTCGATTAGTAATTGGTCTAATGGCACCATTTTAGCTACCTGACGCAGCTCTTTGCTTCGCTTAAATGTTACGATCCCACTAAGCGATAAAAACCATCCTCTTTTAATGACTTCTTCTGCTTCTTTAGTCGTTCCGGTAAAACAGTGGAGGACGCCGGGGGCATGTTTTCCATTTTTTGAATATTCAGCATCTAAGATTTCAAAAAAGTCATCAAAAGCATCCCGGCAATGAATAATAACGGGTAGTTGATATTCTAGGGCTAGATGTAAATATTTTTTTAAAAATTTTTTTTGCGTCTCTTTTTTAGAGTGCTCATAGTAATAATCTAACCCTGTCTCGCCAATAGCAATGAGTTGTTCTTTCTTAGCTGCTTGAGCAACATCGGGATAGAGGAGTTCGCCTTCTTTATCTACATCATGAGGGGTAGTAGACGCTGCATTAAAAATATATGGGTTTTTAGAGGCAAGCTTTATTCCTCTCTCTAGCGTGACCGGATCGGTACAAATATTAATAATGGTATTTACATTTGCCTGTTTGGCTCTTTCTAAAAGAGAGTCAATATTGGGCCATAAGGTATCGCCGGAAAGGTGAGCATGAGAGTCTATGAACATTTGTTAATTCCCGTCCAAATTATTGAGTTTTTAAGGCTATAACAGGCGTTTCGTGCGTAAATGTTAACACATAGCCAAAATATTTTTCATATTTAAAGTAATAGCGAGCTTGATAATCTCCCAATCTTGTTGATAAAAAGATATTTTATCTTGCCTCCTTTGCTTAAATTTATGTAACCAAGCATAAATAGACATAAAAATATGATTTCGTTGCACTTATTCGTTATGAGACTGACTGTGCTTAAGGCCACAAGTTTGTTTCAATTTCCTATGATAAACTTCTATTTTCCAACGAATCTTCATGATTGTTTCAACGTCACTACGACTAAGCTCTTCAATATTTGGTAACCACATCATATCAATATAAAAGAGAAAAATAATATCCGGATTTCAAAAATTACTTAAACAAGTATTTTAGCATTTCTCTAACGCGAAACTCCTGATAGGTTCTAAGCAGTCAATTAAGGGCATAAGCCGGTTTAGATGTTACCTTTATAAGCGTCGTATATTTAGAGGCATGATCAATAATAGATACAATCGCTCCTTGGTGATTTTTACCTATGATGGGATCTTATTCGAAATTTCCTATTCTTATTTTTTTATCGACAAGGCACGGCCTTTCGTCAATATCACTCCTATCGGGAATACATCCTCGAGCGGATTTAAAAGATTCTCGTCTTTTATATTTCCTGCCTTTGTGCCTTAAACTTTTATATAAACAACCTCCTTATCAGCTTGTTTTTCCAAATATACCGATAGATCCTTATCATGGCTAAATAAGTACACCCTTCGTTTTTAACCCGCCTGCTATTTGAACAGGACTCCACTGAAACCCTAACCTATTTTTTATGGCCGGACCTATTTCAGAAGTCATTTTTTTCTTTATACTACTTGCTTTTAATCGCCTGTTTTCTGATTTAATTTGAGCTGCAATATGAATATATCTACCTTGAAAAGGGTTTCTTTGCAGCTCTCTATAAATAGTAGATGGATCAACTCTTATTTCATAAGCAATATAATCTACAGAATCTCCTCTTTGTTTTAATGCATATATTCGGCATCTTTGTTCATAAGTTAAATGATAATAGCCTTTAGGCATAAAAATCCCTCCATAATTATTAGTTTTTTAAAAAATTAACTATAGAGATTTTATCATCATTTGACCATTTTCAAATTTCTCCTATTTGTTGTATTTCGATGTTGAAAGGGCTTTTTTATTTGTTAAAAAAAGACTTTTTCAACACAACCTCTTTACATGGCCTTGACATTTTGTCATTTTTATTTTAATTTGCATTAATGATCTATCATATTGTTTTAGTTGAGGTTAAGTTGTGAACGGAATTTTTATTGCGGCTAATCCCATTACGCAGGCTTATTCACAGTCAGATTTTTTTGGGCGTATTATTTTTTTGAGTCTTTTTGCTTTGTCATTTTTAAGTTGGGGGGTGTTACTTTATAAAGTTTGGTTAACACGTGTTATATCCCGCTTATCAGATCATTTTCATCAACATTTTAATTCAATGCGACATCATCCCTTAGGACTGGAAGTTGGTAATATTAAAATTGTTAAAGGCATTCCACATCCTTTTTTATCTTTGTTTCAGGTTTTAAAAAAGCAAACACGTGAGCTTTTGAGAAAAAACCGTCTGACAGTTAAAGGGAAGTCTCAGGCCTTTCTTTCGCCATCCGATATTGATTATTTAGGGGCTCATTTAAGCAACATGATCTCGGGCCATAGGAAGACATTGGAAAAACATTTATTTGTTCTCTCTACGATTGTTAGCTTAGCTCCTTTTTTAGGCCTTTTGGGGACTGTTTGGGGAATATTGTTAACTTTTAGTGAGCTACAAGGAAGTGCCGGGCATAGTCATGATATGATTCTTGGTGGATTGGCTATGGCGTTAGGTACGACTGTTTTAGGCTTAGTCGTAGCGATACCGGCTCTTATTGCATACAATTATCTTAAACAAGCCATTTCCAATTATATTACCAAGATTGAAGATTTTGCTAATGGCATGCTAGGAGCTGTTGAGCTTCAGTATCGCAAAGTTGATGTGAAATATGATTAGAAGACGGATTACTAAAAGTAATACGCCTCAATTAGAGGACGCTTGGGTTAATCTAACTCCTTTGATTGATGTCGTATTTGTTGTTTTAATTATGTTTATTGTGGTAACTCCCATGCTTGAAATAGACCAATTGGAGTTACCCTCCGGCAATCGTACGAATTCGTTTGAAGATATCGCATCTCTTCAAAGTGATACGGATATTAATATTCACGTTCATAAAGATAACTCGATTTGGCTAAATAAACGCTTAGTGACTGTGGACCAATTGCCCTTCTTCTTAAAAGAAGCCAATATGCAATATCCAAATAAAACGCCTAAATTATTTCAGGATCAATTTGCTTATTTTGGTACCTACCAAGAAGTGAAAAATGCTGTTCAAGAAGCCGGTTTTGACCAAATTGATGTTATCTTGAAACCGATATAAGTTTATGTCTATCAGCCGTAATACTGTCATATATTTTATTTTTTTGATTGTTGCATTAGTGCATGGGCAATGTTGTTACGAAATATTTATAAAATCGAAATCATGGAAAATGCCGACTCATTCGAATAAAAAAGTGTTAGTCAAAACTATTCAATTACAACCTAAAATAATAGCAGCTATTCCTAAGAACGAGTCTAATCGGAAGGTGGTTATTAAAAATGAAAAAGAAACCGCTCCGATATCTAAAAAGAAAATAGAGACACAAAAACAAATAAAGAAACATATTCCAAATACCTGTGTTTCAAATAAAGCAGCTCTTTTGAAACAAGCTAAAGAAAAAGTAGCTTCAATGAAACAAGCGGATGATTCCTCAGTTAAAGGGGCAAAAGAAGGACGGGTATCTCTTCCTGTTCCAATAGATATGGAGACATCTCAAGAGACAAGTTCTCATGCCGTACAAAATCATATGGCGTATTATAATGATGAATTAAAAAAGCGTATCCGGTTAGAATTACGCTTGCCAGAACATGGTGATGTAAGAGTAAAATTAATCTTGCGTCGATCAGGGTCTGTTATTGAAGTAGAAATTATCGAATCGAATAGTGAGAAAAATCGTTATTATGTCGAAAATAATCTTCCACAGATGCGTTTCCCTCCCTTTGGTAAAGAGTTCAAGGGGGATTCTGAGCAGACCTTTAACCTTTGCTTAAGTAGTCATTCATGAAAAAAAAAATAGTTTTATTATTATTTACTGTTGTTGCCTTTGCTCATATTTTTGCTGATGAAGGCGATTTTTTTCCCTCCGGTGAGATTCGTATTCATCTGGATACTCAAAGCGCATTAATTCCGATGTATTTAGCCCCATTTATTGCTGATCATTTAGGGGTATCTGAACAATATGTTCAAGAATTAGAGGAAGTTCTTCGGTTCGATCTTCAATATAATGGAAGAAGTGAACTGCTTTTGCATAATAAGGAAAGGCAAGCTCCTTTTTTAAAGAAAAAAATCATTTATGACCGGAGTTATTGGCAAAAAATTGGAGCTTATTATGTTATTTGTTGTCACTTGAAAGGGAATCATCTTCTTTTGGATCTGTATTCCGTAGGCAATAATAAATTAAAAACTTCAGATACGATTGCTCTTTCCGGAAAACTAAGTGAGGATCGTAGAGTTATTCATGAGTTAGCTGATAGTATTCATGCCCATCTATTTAATAAAAAAGGAATAGCAACCACTAAACTTTTATATTCTGTTAAAACGAAAAATCCGGATACCAATTCAGTATATGAATGGATATCGGAGATATGGGAATGTGATTATGACGGTAAGAATAAAAGACAGGTCACTTTCGAAAATAATTTTTGTATCACGCCTGTTTACTTGCCCCCAAAGCCGGGTTATAGTTGTGGCAGTTTCTTTTATGTCTCATATAAAATGGGACAACCCAAAATTTACATGGCTTCATTGAAAGATGGGGACAGTAGACGTTTTAGTTTTCTAAGAGGTAACCAGTTAATGCCTTATATTTCTTCTTTTAGAGATCAAGTTCTATTTATCAATGATGCTCCCGGTAATCCTGAAATTTTCTTACAACCGTTTAATCCTGAGATCGGACCTTTAGGAAAACCCAGACAAATTTTTTCGTGTCGACGAGCAACCCAGGCTTCTCCTGTTTTAAGTCCGGATGGCTCTCAAGTAGCATTTGTTTCAGATAAAGATGGCACTCCTAGAATTTACTCAATAAAAGTACCCGATTTAAAGGATAGTCAGCAAGATATTCAGATAAAGTTATTGACTAAACAGAATAGAGAAAACACAAGCCCTACTTGGTCACCTGATGGAACAAAGCTAGCTTATAGTTCTCGTTCCAAAGGAGTTAGACAAATATGGATATATGACTTTAATGAAGGAAAAGAAAGACAACTAACTGTAGGTTCGGGTAATAAAGAAAACCCTACATGGGCCCCCGATAGTTTACATCTCGTTTTTAATTCTTCCGAATTGGACTCTTGTGATTTGTATCTAATTAACTTGAATCAGCCCAATGCGATAAAAATAACTGAGGGTTCCGGTAAGCAACGCTTTCCTAGTTGGGAACCAATCAAAAGGTAATATTGAAATGCTTCTGGAAAAAAAAGAGGGATTCATGTTTTATAGTTATTTAGTTATTGTATGTGATTTATCTATTAATGACTTGGGGAACCTATGAAAAAAATATACTCACCTTTTTTAGTGATCATTTCTCTGTTGTCTTTATGTTTGTCTTCCTGTGGTTATCGATCGCCACAAAACATTTGGGAAGACACGAAAACTGCCGGACGTCACATGGGAAGAGGGTTAAGAGCCTTAGGCGGTAAACAGGGTGATTCTCGCCTACTTCGTCAACTTCACGATTTTAATGGTCCGGAGGAAGAAGAATTTATTTCTTTGCGCGATGAGAATCAAAAGGCCGGCGTTCATTTCGAAGAAAATGAATCTTTTTCACTTTCTAAAGAAAATCCGGGTGAGTTGGGTAGTTTTTTACCAAGTATTGATTTTTTTATGGATCCGGACGGTAGTATTGCCAAAGTTTTTGAGAAAGTTTATTTCGATACGAATAAACACACGATATTGGGTAGTGACAATATTAGCAAATTAGATCAAATAGCGAAATTTTTACAAGATCATCCCGATTATTACATATATGTTGCCGGCCATTGTGATACTAGAGGCACAGCCAATTACAATATGGCTTTGGGATCAAGAAGAAGTAATATGGTCCGCAATGAGTTAATTAAAAGAGGGGTAAACCTAGACCGGGTGTTTACTATTTCATATGGTAAAGAAAGACCTATAGCAATGGAGCAAACAACTCATGATTGGGAATTAAATCGTCGCGCTGAATTTAAAATTCACAAGGTCCGTTAGGATTTGATATTTATGGAGAAAAAAAGGGCATACACAGTTGTTTTAAAACGCATCTTACCAATTTTTTGTTTGTTTGCGATGACGGCTTGTGCTGTGCCCAAGCATATTAAAGGGCATGAAGCTCAAGTAGAGTTAACATTAAGAGAAATGCGTTCTGAAGTTGAAGATTTTAAATATCAAATTAATAGTTATGAAGTAGAGCTTCAAATCCTAGAAGGTAAAGTTAATGGTCAAGAGACTGATTTAGGTGAATTAAGACATCATTTTGTTCGCGTTAATCAGGCGAGTAAAGATATTATAGAAGGCAAGCTTACAACTTTAGAATATCGTCTGAGCGCTTTAGAAAGAAGTGAAGAAATGGTTATAGCTGACCTTCATAAACTAAAAGAGCATGCCAATAGTACCGGAGCTTCACTGGCTCAATTTAAAGCAAAGCTTGATGATACTGAACGATTGATTAGCCAGCAAAGCAGAAATCTTGATAACTTAAAGGATGCTTTGGCCTCCGTTATGAGAGTTTTAGAAGATCAAAGTCATCCGGAAGCTATATTAGGTACCCAACCGGCCTATACAGTTAAGCCGGGTGATTCTTTAGAGCGTATCGCAAAAGAGCATAATACCTCTGTGGAAAATGTCAAAGCATTGAATCATCTTTCCAGTGATTTGATCGTCGTAGGACAACGACTTCAAATTCCTTAATCAATTGTAATTTCTTATCTTATGTCTGAACAACAAACAGTTCATAATAGTATAGCTGTATTTGATTCCGGTGTTGGCGGTTTAACTATCGTGAAAGAGTTAAAAAGCCAATTGCCATCCGAAAACATTATATATTTTGGCGATACTGCTCATGTGCCATATGGTAATAAAAGTGTTGATGCCATTAGACGCTATGCTAAGCGATCTATTGAATTTTTATTGAGGCACCCAATAAAACTCTTAATTATAGGTTGTAATACCGTCTCAGCTGTTGCTATGGAATATTTACACAATTATTTTTCTATTCCCATATTAGGTGTAATCGCATCAGGAGTCAAAGAAGCGATTGCAGTAAGCGAGAATAAAAGAATAGGTGTTATAGGAACTCATACCACAATAGAATCTAAGGTATATCAAAATAGGATATTACAAAAAGTACCCAAAGCTCACATTCAAGCTATTGCATGTCCTTTGTTTGTTCCTCTAATAGAAGAAAAAATGCTTCCTTTTAAAATTAACAAATTAATAGTGAAGTCTTATTTACTGCCGTTAAAAGATAGTCAAATTGATACGTTAATTTTAGGGTGCACTCATTACCCGTTACTTCAAAATCTCATTCAAGAAGTTATGGGTGCAGAGGTTCATCTAATCAATTCAGCATCATCACTGGTAAAAGTTGTAAAAGCGTTTTTAGAAAAACATCATTTAGCAAATCCAAACATATCATTAGGGGAACATCAGTACTTTGTATCAGATGATCCGAAAAGATTTACTTTGTTAGGTAGCCAATTTATCGGTCACTCATTAGATCAAGTAAGGGGATATGATGATATTTTTAATTAAAACCAACTAAGATGCTTAATATAAGTAGTTTAATTATATTGGATATTATAATTGTCCCTTTTTAATAGCTTCCCATTGTTCAAAGGTACAAATCTGATTCCGGCTTTCTTTTTCTTCTCTATATCGGAGTATTTCAGAGTCTTCGACCCAATGTAGGTTTTTCTCTATTTTGACTCTTTCAGGAAAGAGACAGCCATTTAAGTGATCAACTTCATGTTGCATAACTCTTGCTAAGAAGCCGGTAAAAGTTTCGGTAATTGCCTCACCTTTTTCATTAAAAGCTTCGACCGTGACTGTCAAATAGCGAGGTACTAGACCTACTATATTCTGAATAGAAAAACATCCTTCTCTTCCCTCTTCTATTTCATCACCATGAGAAATAATGACAGGATTGATGTAACATTTCATAGCATCTATTTCTCTTTCTTCTAAATCGAAACCGGAGGTCACTAAGATAATACGTTTATCTATTCCGATTTGAGGGGCAGCAAGGCCTACCATTCCTCTCATAGCCGTATCGGCATTTTCATCAGCTGCGATTTTCAACATGGTTTTAATGCAGTCTTGATTGACTTCATTTAAAATATCTTCCGGAAGAATTGCTTGGGCCGGTTTATGAAGAATGGGATTGTGTGTAGGGACATAAATATCCATCTGAATAGGCTCCTGTTCATTAGCTTATAAATAGGAATTAATTAATAAAGATAAGAAGGTTATAAAACAGATAAGGAAATAATTACGCATTCTTGAATAGATGATACTTTTCATTGAAAACCTCACTTGGAAATTTCATATTACTTGGCTTCAGGAGTTTCGTGCGTAAACGTTAACACATAGCCAACATATTTGTCATATTTAAAGTAATAGCGGGCTTTATCATTTCCCAATCTTGTTGATAAACAGATAAACTTAAAGGAGGAAGCCATGAAGCTTGAAATATGCGCCATCTGTTGTATTTGTGATGACTATTTAAACGAACTAAACACTATAGTATTTTAATTTTTATTTGATAATATGTTATCCTTCTTTTTTTATACAAACAGTAAGGACAAAACAATGCCTAGAGCCTATTCAGTAGATCTTCGAGAGAAAGTATTACAACATATAGAAAAACATCATGATAAAAAAACAGCCGGCCATATTTTTCAAGTAGGTATCGCAACAATATATCGATGGATCTTGCAAAAAAAGCAAAAAGGACATTTAAAGCCAATCCGCAGAAAATATGCTTATAAGAAATTAGATGATGAGTTGTTATCTAAATATGTAGAAAAACATCCGGATTATTTTTTATCGGAAATTGCTGATTATTTTTCAGTCACTCCGCAAACGATTTTTTATGCCCTTAAAAGATTAAAAATTACACGAAAAAAAAAACTACTCGCTATAAGGAAAGAGATGAAAAGAAACGGGAAGCTTTTATGAAAGATTTAAAAAATATTCCCTTTGACAAGAGAATTTATCTCGATGAAACCGGGATTCATCAATTTTTATTTCGTGAGTCCGGAAGAAGCTTACGCGGCAAAAAAGTTTTTGGAGCGGTTTCAGGAAACCGCTTTATAAGGCAAAATATTATTTCAGCCCTATCTAAAGGGCAGTTTTTATCTCCAATGTGTTTTGAAGGTACTTGTAATACCGGGTTATTCAATATTTGGCTTAAGGAAGTTTTGACTCCTCAGCTTAAACCCGGTAGTGTTCTTATTCTTGACAATGCCGGTTTTCACAAGTCAGCGGAAAGCAGGAAAACAGTAGAATCTGCCGGTTGTAAGCTTATGTTTCTTCCTCCATATTCTCCGGACTTAAATCCTATAGAAAAATATTGGGCTAATATGAAAAATAAAGTTAGAGAGATATTACGAAAAGTTACGAATTTTAAATTCGCTATTGATCAAGCAATCTTATCAGTGTAAAATTAAATGACTATATTTGTAGAGACATTCTAGTGTTTTTATTAAGGAATAACCAAGAGGAGTTTATGACAACTTTAAGTCCGGCAAATTTAACTGCGGTTTCTGATCAATTAAAAGTTAATGTTCAATATCGTTCACCTACCTGTCAAGAGATTATTTTGGCTCTTACAAAAACAGGTATGGTTTTGACTGAAGGAATCTTATTAAGTGCAGTAGGCGTTGTTATTCTTTTTAAAACAATTCAAGCAGGTGATACTTTTATAAAAGGAGGGTGTATTTCGGATCCTTTTGTAAAAGAAAGCTGGTGGAAGATTTGGTCTGATGAATGGGCGCCAGCAGCGGTTAATTGTAGTGGAGCTTCTAAAGGAAAGCTTTGGGTAAGAGCTAAAGAGTATGCTCGTCAACATCCTAAAAGTATGAATGCCGATGTCGTATATAACTTGGGCGTTGCGACTTTGGGTGTAGCCGGGGCAATAGGAATCATAACAGGATTAACATGTTTAGCTTCAGGAATTAACTTAATTCATCACTCATTTACTTATTTAATTCACCTTCCGCACACACTCTGGGAGTCTTGAAATATAAGTGACTATTTTTTTAAAAAGCTGTTATGCTTTTTTTTTAAAGGAGAGGTGTGATGAATCAAATTGAAATGATCAGTTTAGAAGATTTAATTCCCGAAACGCATAATTACCGTAAATTCGATCAAATTTGGTCTTTTAGATCCTATCCAAAATTTTTGCTGACTTAAGAGATCAACTAAGCAACCAAGGAGTGATGAATGAGGTTTTTAGTTTCGTAGACGCCACTCATTTAATTACTAAAGCCAATTTATGGAAAGAACGAGATAAAGCCCTACAAACCAAATACGAGAAATTAAATAATGAGGTACTACCGAAGGTTGCCGGCGACGGACAAGCCCGTATTGGTTGTAAAGGTAATGATAAATTTTGGTACGGTTATAAAAAACATATCAGTGTAGATATGCAAAGTGGTTTAATTAATAAAGTAGCCATTACACCGGATAATAAAACAGATGCTCAAGGTTTGGAACATGTCTGTCCTACTCAAGGAACCATTTATGCAGAAAGGTTATTGTACAAATCCGGCTAAGCAAGCTGCTGCTAAACGTACATGTCATTTAGCGGCTATTAAGAAAAATAATATGAAGGAAAAGAATAAAGACTGCGATCGATGGTATAGTGGTTTACGCTCGGCCCTATGAGCGAGTGTTTTCTCAGGATCCTAAGCGCATCCGTTATCGGGGTGTTGCTAAGAACCAATTTTCGGCCTTTATGCAAGCGATAAGCTTTCATTTAAAACGCTTATTGGTGCTTTATTTCCCAAATGTTTGTTTAAATTGAAGGATAGCTATGTCTACGTTCCGTCAAGTTTTCCGGCTTGCAACAGCAAACTTCTATAAATAGCTTTAAAAGCTTCTACAATAAACGATTAAAATCCAATCCGTTTTTTTTTATTTCTAAAGCATAAAAACCTGTTAGATCACAACACATCTACTCTTGTAAAGAGCGTTTGGATTCTATAGCCTGCTTAGTAGAAGGTGTGTGTAAGGTATTAAGTAATATTTAAGCTATTTTCTCATCCGATCGTTTAATAATCGGATCCTTACCTTTGCTAACTGTATCACCTTCGATGATAATTTCACTAATGGTATCGTCGGTAGGGATCTCAAACATCGTATCTCGCAAGAGATCTTCTAAAATCATCCTAAGAGCACGCGCTCCGGTGCCTGCTTTGACAGCTTTGCCGGCGATAGCTGTTAAAGCTTCATCTGTAAAAGTGAGTTTAACATTGTCATGCTTGAACATGTGAGTAAACTGCTGGATTAAAGCATGTTTAGGCTGAGTAAGAATATTGACTAAATCTTCTTCAGTTAATTCATTGCAATTAACAAAACAATTGAAACGACCAATAAATTCAGGGATCATACCAAATTGAACAAGATCGTGTGGTTCGACTTTGGATAACAAGTAACTTTTTTCATGAGCATCAAGAGCTTTCTTATTTGAAACGCTAAAACCAATGGTTCCTTTCCCTAGTCTTTTAGCGATAACTTTATCTAAATTAACAAATGCGCCACCTACTATAAAAAGAATGTTTTCAGTATTAACTCGAATGTATTCTTGGTTAGGATGTTTTCTTCCGCCTTTTGGAGGAACATTAGCAACTGTTCCTTCAACAATTTTTAATAAAGCTTGTTGAACACCTTCACCTGAAACATCTCTTGTAATAGAAACATTCGATGTCGTTCTTCCAATCTTATCAATTTCATCAACATAGATGATACCTTGCTCTGCTCGTGCTACATCATATTCTGCAGCTTGGAGTAGTCTAAGAATGATATTTTCAACATCTTCGCCTACATAACCTGCTTCTGTTAATGTTGTCGCGTCTGCAATCGTAAAGGGGACATCTAATATTTTAGCTAATGTTTTAGCAATAAGAGTCTTTCCTGATCCTGTGGGGCCGAGAAGAAGTACATTTGATTTATTATATTCAATATCAGACCCACTACTCATTAATTGAATACGTCTATAGTGATTATAGACGCCAACAGATATAGTTTTTTTAGCTTCTTCTTGTCCAATGATATACTCATCCAAGAGGCTCTTAATTTCTTTAGGTTTTAAAATAACGAGTTCATGAGTAGTGGTTTTTTTTTCTACAATACCCATGCATAACCGAACGCATTTATCACATATGTAAACGTCAGGCCCTGAAATAAGCTTTTCAACAACATCCTCAGTTCGGCCACAAAATGAACAATTCGCTATATCTTTTGATGAAAATGATTTTCTTCCCATAATGTTTCTATTGCAATTTGGTTAAATTATTATAATCAAACTTCGACTTTATCAATACTATTCTCTAACGCGGAGGATTCGGATTGCTTTTTGATAACTTTATCAACAATCCCATACTCAACAGCGTCATCAGGACTCATAAAATAGTCTCTATCCCAATCGATGAGAATTTGGTTTAAATCTTGGCCGGTAGATTGTGTCATTATTTCTGCTAAATTTTCCTTCATTTTGCGAATTTCTTTCGCCTGAATGTTAATATCAATCGAAGTACCAATGACGCCACCATCCGGTTGATGGATCATGATACGACTATGTGGTAGAGCGTAGCGTTTACCTTTGGTTCCCGCAGCAAGAAGAACTGCACCCATTGAAGAAGCTTGTCCAATACAATAGGTATTCACGTCACAACCTAAAAACAACATTGTATCATAAATAGCTAAGCCGGAAGAGATATATCCTCCGGGCGAGTTGATATAAATGCTAATTTCCTTTTTCGGGTCCTCCATTCTTAAAAAAAGAAGCTGAGCGACGACGACATTTGCAATCTGATCATCAATAGCTGTTCCGATAAATATTATTCGATCTTTTAAAAGACGTGAATAAATATCCATTGAACGCTCACCACGTCCGGTATCTTCGATAACATATGGAGTCAGAGACATGTATTTTCCTCTTTTAGTTAAAGCTTATTATTCCCATTATAGTCATTCGTGTTGGAGGCTTATGATCTTGCCAAACATCGTGTTTAGCTCACCGCTCTTTTCCTGCTTCTACGCTGCTCCGTCTCTGCTAACCTTGGGCGACGCTCAGAAATTATTCACAACTCCACAGGCACTCTACCGCTCGCGCAGCGGATCAGATTTAAAAATCAACCAAACTATAGCATACGAGGCTATTTTAATAGAGGAAAAGATCGCATAGCCCAACTAAAATTAAATGCCTCTCAAACTCTCTGCCGTCGCAAGCGAGTCCGGGGGTCGACTACATCCGTGCAGTCTTCAAAGAACTCATTTTTATGCCAAAGTTTTTCAGGAATTAAAAACATTCATTTTAAATCATTGCTATTGAAGAAATAATCTTAAGTATATGGGTTCGATATCTTAAGCGTTTATAATTATTCGGTCTTTTCAACTTGTCATTTTAAGTTACTTTAGCTTGTTGAATGATGAGGTCTTTTACTTTATCATTGATTATTTCAATATAACATAACATTCGTAATTCACTTATTAAGCGTTCATCTAAATTCGGATTTTTGTGCTGCAATAAACCCATTTCAGAAAGATGATGCATAATTGATTTTCTCAGCTCATCTTCTGTGACTTGAACCTTCTTTTCAAAAGCTAGTTTTCTGAAGATAAAATATAATTTAAGAGCTCTTTTTGCAGCGGCTTCAATTTCGTTTTCGATTTCAGGTTGTTGTTTAGTAATTTCTTCATCGCTTAAACCGGACTGTTTCAATTTGTAAATACGATCTTGCATTCGGTTTTGTTTTTCTGTTTCAACAAGAGTTTCCGGTACGTCAAATTCAATAGATTTAGTCAAAGCTTCCTCTAGTTGATCCTTTATAGCTTTTTGAGCTTTAGCTTCAGCTTCTGCAGTCAAACGTAAGTATATGTTAGTTCTTAGTTCTGCGACAGAGGTAGCACCAAGTTTTTTTGCAAACTCATCGTCAATTTCAGGAGGAGTTCCTTTGAAAATGCCTTTAACTGTTAACCGACAATTAGTGGGTTTAAAGTTTTTTAAAGATTCTTTAGGTAGGTTTTCATCAGCTTCACTCATTCCTTCAGCTGTATCACCGGTGGATAAACCAATAACTAATTTACGTAACCAATTACCCGTTTTCTTCTCTTTCATTTCAAAACGTCGATCCGTTACAATCATTTTCTGTGTTTTCAAATCTTGGATATCTAAATCGACATAATCACCTTCTTCAATAGGTCTATCTTTGATGTCTTCGAATTCAACATGATACGATAGCATCATAGAGATGACTTCATCGACTTTTTCTTGTTCGACTTCTTCCTTTTCTATCTTTTTCAAGTCAATGGATTGAATATCTATTTCGGGTATTTCAGGTTCAGATTCAAATTCAAAACGGATGATTGCGCCTTCTTCATCAGAACAACTCTCAAGAGTATGTTGAACTTGCTTATTTGAAATCGGATGAAGTTTTGTTAATACCAATGCTTCATTTAAACTGTTATTAACAGTAATTTCTTTCCAACGTTGATCAACATAAGATGCGTATTTTTTTAAGACAACGGCGTCAGGTGCTTTACCTTTACGAAAGCCGGGCAAAGAGATATCTTTTTTTATTTCTTTCACAGCTTTTTGAAAAGAAGCTTTGACCGTAATAGGAGATACCTCGACATTTAATTCAATTTTACAGTGCGGGTGTTGCGTGACTGTAACCTTGACATGATCACTTTGTAAGGGTTGATTATCTGCGTTCTGTTTTTCTGGCAAGGGAGCCTCTTATAAATATTTGATTAAATTTCTTTAAGATAAGCCGCATCTGTATTAACGGGTGTTATTTTAGTTAAATAATAGCGGGTGATGAGGTTCGAACTCACGACCCTCACGTTGGCAACGTGATGCTCTACCACTGAGCTACACCCGCACATTCCAAAATATCTCGTGATTTTGAACTAAGCATTTTACCTTTTAATCTATATTTTACTCAAGTATAAACTCTTAAAATACCCATGTATGAACTATAATACCGTGGATAAATTTAATGTTGGACTAGATTGGCTTATCAAATTTCCAAAAAATTCAATAGATCATAATTAAGTAACTTAATTAATTCACCTTACGCTCACCTTCTTACTAAGCAGGTTATAGAATCAAACGCTCTTTACGAGAGTGCGTGCGTAAGGTAAGTGATTTAGGTTGTATTTTTTTGTTTTCAATAGCGATTCATAGGCATGAAACAGAGGAATAGACTTGAACAATAATAAGGATAATTTTAAAAGGAGTTCCTTATGGTATTTTTTGTTAATTTTTATTGCGGTTGTTTGATGAAAGAGTTACAAACTACAGCTCTTTGCTGCTTGTCATTTGTAGGCTGGGTATAATTAGGAGATAATTGTTACAACTTAAGATCAAATTATAACTTAGGACTGATAGAAAATCATGCTAAATTTTCGTAGGCTTCGACAGGATTTTTCTTCTAATATATTGAAGGAAGGTCGTGGATTATATGATAAGAAAATGGTATCAACTGCCAAGATTTTACACTTGGATAAAGATGTTATTAGACTAAGCGGACGAGTCCGGGGAAATTATGATAATAACTATGAAAGTGAAATTGAAATAGACCGAACAGAATCCTCTGCAATGGATTCTAACTGCGACTGTCCTTATACCTATGATTGTCAACATCTAGCAGCACTACTATTCTTTTTAGAGGAGCATATTGATGAGATTCTGGTCTCTTATTCAAAAGAAGCGGATCTTGATGAAAATGAACATGTTGATGAAGATGAAAAAGATCGATTACGTGAAACTTTTGAGCAGGCTGAGAGTAAAGAAAAAAGCCGAATAAATGAAAAATCCCAGAAGGAATTACTTATCGAATACATTGGAGCTTCTGAGATACTGGGAAAAGCTCCATATTTTTTACCCAAAGAAGAATCTCAGCAAGTAGATAAGGCAGAACTGGCGATTATTTTTAATACTCTGGAATCAACTCCGGGAGAATTTTGCAATAAAAATCCTGAAATACAATTAGCCCTAAGATTACCCTTTCGTTCAAAGCCATTAAATATTCCGAATATCAAAGCATTCATTAATGCGATTCGTTATCAAGAGCCGATTTATATTTCCGGTAAACGTTATCTATTCATGACCCACTCTTTTCCGTTAGAAAGTATTTCTATTCTAAGAGTATTGATGAACCAACTCAGTTATCGTTCTCAAGGACATGAAAGAAATCAACGGATTGTTCAAGTCGAAGCTGAAGTATTTGGAGATATGTTAAATAAAGTTTACCAATTAGCGACTGAACAAACCTCGAGCCATAAGAGTACTAAAGATCCTGAAGGTTTATTGATGCCTTGTCTTTATAATGCGAGCATTGAAACCCCCCTTAGATTTTCTAATATGCAAGCCGGCCTGCAATTTAAATTGGAATACCTTGAATCGCCGGCTCCAAAACTCTTTTTAGAACCTTTCATTTTAATAGATAATACACCGATTCAACCTGAAGAAAGTTTCTTATTTGAATGTGCAAAACCGGGTTTAATTTATAAAAATTGTTATTATGTTTTCCCCGGTCATTTAAGACGTGTTCATTTGCGGTATCTTTCTAAAATTCGTGATATGGTTATTCCTGAACCATTATTTGGTACCTTTGTAGAGAATGCACTTACCGAATTGCAACGATTTGCAACAGTTGGAAATCAAGAGGTAATCGAACGATTTATTACCCTACCTTTTGTTAGTAAGCTAACAGCTAGATGCGATATTTCTTATGTAGATGCAGAAATGGAGGCATCTTTATTTTTCTTATATGATGAGATTAAAGTACCGGCAGCCGGTAATATATTAGGATATGATGATGTCTCTTTGTTTATTACGGATCAAGGAATTCTAGCTCGAAATTTAGTACAAGAACAAGAGATTATCAAGGACCTATTTCAAGGGTTTGTTTTTAATAAAGAGCAAGGTGTCTTTATTGCCAAAACTGATAAGGTTATTGTCGAGTTTATGACTGAAATGCTTCCTCGAAACCATGACAGAGTTCAATTTGAATGTCCACACAATTTACTTGATCAGTTTATTTATGATGAGACAGATTTTGAATTAAATTTTAGAGAAACTGATCGTGTAGACGCCTATAAAGTTGAGTTAAAAGTTAATGGTCATTTGAAAGATATTAAACTTGATTTACTTTGGGAGTGTTGTTCATCTAGAAAAACTTATATCGAATTAGAAGCACTCAGAACCAAACGTAAAAAAGGCGGAAGCGGTCCAAGTAAACAGCATAAGATATTAGTGCTTGATCTAGATCGAATAACTCCGGTTATTCAAATATTTGATGAAATTGGTTTAGCAAAGGTCGAAGATCATAAAGAATTTAGACCATTGTGGAGTTTAGCGAGTGTTGCAGTGGCACAATTTGATGATCTCCCCATTAAAGTTACAATGAGTGACAATCTTAAAAAGATTCAAGAACAGATGATGGGATTGCGTTCTATTAAATCAACACCAATACCTAAAGAAATTAAAGCGGAACTTCGCAATTACCAGAAAGAAGGTATCGAATGGTTAGAGCGTTTGAGATCCATGCATCTTAATGGTATTTTAGCTGACGATATGGGGTTAGGAAAGACGCTGCAAGCGATTGTAGCCATTACACAAAATAAAATCAATAACCCGGAAGCTATCTCATTAGTTGTTTGCCCAACATCCTTACTTTATAATTGGCAAGAAGAAATTAGCCGTTTTAATCCAAAATTAACAATTTTGGTTATTGACGGTATTCCCGCTCAACGGAAAAAATTGCTGGTTAAAATTGATAAGTATGATGTTATCATTACTTCCTATAGCTTATTGCAAAAGGATGTGGAAACTTATAAGAAAAGAATATTTGACTACGTTATTTTAGATGAAGCTCAACATATAAAAAATAGAGGCACACGCAATGCTCAATCAGTAAAACTATTGCAATCTGTCTTTAAATTAATATTGACGGGTACACCTGTTGAAAATTCTCTTGCTGAATTATGGAGCTTGTTTGATTTCTTAATGCCGGGACTTCTTAGTACCTATGAACGTTTTGTTGAAAAATATGTAAGAGATTCAGGTCACACACATAAAGGGAATATGGAAAAGCTTAAGAAAAAGGTTTCTCCCTTTATTTTAAGAAGGATGAAAGCAGATGTTTTAGATGACTTACCTCCTGTTTCTGAAATTGTTTATCATACTCAACTCTCTGAAGTACAACAAGACTTATACAAATCGTATGCTGATTCCGCACGAGAAGAACTATCTAATCTTGTTAAGAAGGAAGGATTTGAAAAAGTTCAAATACATGTCTTAGCAACATTGACTCGATTAAAGCAGATTTGTTGTCACCCTGCAATTTTTGCTAAAGAAAAAGCAGAAAAGGCTGATTCCGCTAAATATGAAATGCTTTTAGAGCTGCTTGATACGCTGATAGAAGGGCAGCATAAAGTGGTTATTTTTAGCCAATATACTCGCATGTTGGGTATCATGCGTAAGGATCTTGGTCAACAAGGTATTCGATTTAGTTATTTAGACGGTTCATCTAAGAATCGGTTGGAAATAGTTAAACAATTTAATGCGGATCCTTCCATTTCAGTCTTTTTAGTTTCTCTAAAAGCCGGAGGCTCAGGTTTAAACCTTGTTGGAGCTGATACTGTTATTCATTATGATATGTGGTGGAATCCGGCGGTTGAAAGTCAGGCTACAGATCGTGTACATCGCATAGGTCAGACAAAATCTGTCATGTCGTATAAGTTAATTACTTTAGGCACAATTGAAGAAAAAATCCTGCAGATGCAAGAACGCAAGAAGGGTTTAGTGAAAAAAATAATAAGCTCTGATGATGAGGCTATTTCGAAATTAACTTGGGAAGAAGTCTTAGAGTTATTACAAACTTAAATGATAAATTTCCAATAAAATACAAAATATGTGATGATACTCATTGAAGTTTTGAGTAAGGAAAAAGGATGATAAAGAAAAGTCATATTAGCGCAATAATGGAAAAAATGCATAGGTCTTCGTTGCGAAGATTCAATAAATTAGCGGGTTTTTTTTCAAGTGATATTGGAATAGATTTAGGGACAGCGAATACACTAGTCTATGTAAGAGGGAGAGGGATTGTTTTAACAGAACCTTCTGTTGTTGCTGTTGACTCACGTACGAATGAAGTTCTGGCTGTTGGATCTAAAGCAAAAGCCATGTTGGGCAAAACACCTCAAAAGATACACGCAGTAAGGCCAATGAAAGATGGGGTAATTGCTGATTTTGAGATAGCTGAAGGGATGCTGAAAGCATTAATAAAAAGAGTTACTCCGGCCCGTAGTTTATTTCGCCCTAAAATTTTAATTGCAGTTCCTTCCGGTATCACAGGAGTAGAAAAAAGAGCTGTAGAGGATTCCGCTATCCATGCAGGAGCTCAAGAAGTTGTTCTTATTGAAGAACCGATGGCCGCTGCCATTGGGGTGGACCTTCCGGTCCATGAGCCTTGTGCTAATATGATTATTGATATTGGAGGGGGTACAACTGAAATTGCGATAATATCTTTAGGAGGTATTGTTGAATCTCGATCATTAAGGATAGCAGGAGATGAGTTTGATGATTGCGTGATCAACTATATGCGAAGAACTTATAATTTGATGATTGGTCCCAGAACAGCTGAAGAAATCAAAATTACAATCGGGTCGGCTTATCCTTTAGGGGATAATGAATTAGAAATGGAAGTTCGTGGACGAGATCAAGTCGCAGGTCTCCCTGTAACGAAACGAATTAATTCTGTTGAAATTCGAGAATGTCTTGCTGAACCTATTCAGCAAATTATTGAGTCCGTCAAACTTACGTTAGAAAAATGTCCTCCTGAATTAGCAGCTGATTTAGTTGAAAGAGGAATGGTATTAGCCGGTGGAGGTGCCTTAATAAAAGGGTTTGATAAAGCTTTTATTAAAGAAACGGGTTTGCCTGTTATAGTTGCTCCCAATCCTTTATTAGTGGTATGTCTGGGAACAGGGAAGGCTTTGGAATATCTGGACAAATTCAAGCCTAGAAAAGCAAGAATTTAATGGTTATTTAACATGTCAATTCAAGAGAAGCTTCAAGCTTGGACTCCTAATGAAAGGCTGAAAAAATGGGTTATGGATCAGGTTGCTTTATGTCAACCTGATGATGTCCATCTATGTGATGGATCATCTCGTGAATACAAAGAGTTATCCGAGGCATTAATTAAATCTGAAGTTTTTATTAAACTGAATGAAAATCTCCGTCCAAATAGTTTTTTATGCCGGTCTCATCCTGATGACGTAGCTAGAATAGAAAATCGCACCTATATTTGTAGCGAAAAAGAATCTGATGCAGGACCGACTAATAATTGGGCTGATCCTCAAGAGATGAAAAGTACTCTTGTTAAGCTTTTTACAGGATGTATGCAAGGCAGGACTATGTATGTTATTCCTTTTGTTATGGGACCTTTAAGGTCCTTGCATTCTCGTATTGGAGTTCAAATAACTGACTCTGCTTATGTGGTATGTAATATGCATATCATGACTCGAATGGGTATATCTGCTTTAGAAGCCTTGGGTAATAATAATTTTATTCAATGCCACCACTCTGTTGGGAAACCATTGGATTCGGGTGAAAAAGATGATCGTTGGCCCTGTAATCCGGAAAACAAATATATTGTGCACTTTCCTGAAGACCGTAGTATTTGGTCTTTTGGTAGTGGTTATGGAGGTAATGCTTTATTAGGTAAAAAATGTTTTGCTTTAAGAATAGCATCGGTTTTGGCTAGAGATGAATCCTGGATGGCTGAACATATGTTAATTCTTGGTATTACCAACCCTGATGGAGAGAAAAAATATATTGCAGCAGCTTTTCCCTCTGCTTGTGGTAAAACGAATCTAGCTATGTTGAATGCTACTCTACCCGGATGGAAGATAGAATGTGTGGGAGATGATATTGCTTGGATGAGATTCGGAAAAGACGGTCGCTTATATGCGATCAATGCGGAAGCGGGTTTTTTTGGCGTGGCTCCCGGAACATCGGATCAATCCAATCCAAATGCGATGGTTTCGATGTCTGAAAATTCAATTTTTACAAATGTAGCCTTAACTCCTGAAGGAGATATTTGGTGGGAGGGCATGACTAGCCAAATTCCTAAAAAACTGACCAACTGGCTTCAGCATGAATGGACACCCGAATCAGATGAAAAAGCGGCTCATCCTAATGCTCGCTTTACGGTTCCTTCCTCACAGTGCCCTGTAATTGATCCCCGGTGGGAAGATCCGGGAGGAGTGCCTATTTCAGCGATTATTTTTGGTGGGCGTAGGTCTTCGGTTGTTCCTCTTGTTTATGAGTCATTGAATTGGCAACACGGCACTTTCCTGGGAACCATAGTTTCATCTCAAACAACTGCAGCAGCAGCGGGAGAAATTGGAAAATTACGTCATGATCCTTTTGCTATGTTACCTTTTTGTGGTTACCATATGGGGGATTATTTTGGTCATTGGTTAGATATGGGAACTAAAACGCAGCCGAATTTGTTGCCTAAAATATTCTATGTCAATTGGTTTAGATTAAATGAAGACGGGAAGTATTTATGGCCGGGTTTTGGAGAAAATAGTCGTGTATTGAAATGGATTTTTGAACGTTGTGCAGGCATGGAGCATGCACTTAAGACGCCGATAGGTTTTCTTCCTGATCCTGAGGCTTTTGATATTGAAGGTTTAGATCTATCACCGGCTACTCTTAAACAATTATTTGATATTGATACAAAAGCCTGGTTGAAAGAGGTAGAGGAATTAAAGGCGTACTTTAAATTATTCTCAGATAGGCTTCCTAAAGGCATTCAAGATGAGTTATTCTCATTAGAAGATCGACTAAATCAATCGTAATGTAATGATCAATTTCATGAAGAATGCAGATGATCACCGATTTTTAGCAGAGAGAACGGGTGTGATCGAGAGTCTTCATAAGATAGCCTCAAATAATCATCATTTGTCTTATACCCCGGTGCCAAATCCCTATCTTAAAATCGCTATTGAACAAATTCTATCTTTGTCAAAAGAAACTTCTTTAGATGCTTCCAATCGAGGAGGTTGGCATTCAAGTCGGGATATATTAAAATATCTTCCCATTCAACAATTATGTTCTGTTTTGATAGAGACCATCAGTCAATATGCGTCTTATTTAGGTTTTATAACCGATCAGTTAACGCTTGCGGCTTGGGCGAATATAAATCGGGATGGCGATTATAATGTGGCGCATTGTCATGATGATGCTCTTTTTTGTGGCTGTTACTATCTACAGATAGATGAAGATAGTGAATTGCCCGGTGGTTCTATTACCTTTTATAAGAAGGCAAAAGCAGGTGTTTTGGCAACTATTAATCCTCAAGCACAAGGCCTATGTCTTTTTCCTAGTGATATGTTTCATAGTGTTGAACCTAGCCAAGGAAATAAAACCAGGATATCTTTAGCTTTCAATATTCATTTTGGAGATTTAGAGTATACATGGCTTGCCGTATCTCAAAAAAGGCCCGAAGCATGTAGATTGCTAGATCCGTATCATTTAGCTGACGTTAAAAAGAACTTTCCTTATTATGGGGATTCAAGTCATAATAAAATTATGATTATTCCATTTAATAAGCTTTTGAATGTTAAACCATAACACAAAGAATCATAAAATAATTTTCTATTTAACTTAATTAGTATTTAAACTATCCTATTTCCATTTATCAAGAGGAGTATTCATTATGATTTGTACACGTTTAGTTTGTGCTGTTTTTTTAATCGGGGGTCTGCTCCCACTCTCAATTATTTCAGCCAAGTCAATAACCGGAGAAGTATATATGCAGAAAGAAGAAAGAACACTTTCTATTATTAAACCTGATGCTGTTAAAGAGAATCACATCGGAGCTATTGTTAAGCGATTTGAAGATAAGGGCCTTAAAATTGTTGCCTCTAAAATGATTCAACTTTCTGAAGACCAAGCCAAAGCATTCTACGCTGTGCATAAAGATCGTCCTTTTTATAACGACTTAGTGAAATTTATGACCTCCGGGCCTGTTGTTGTACAGGTATTAGAAGGCCCTGATGCTGTTATAAGAAATAGAGATATCATGGGAGCTACAAATCCAAAAGAAGCTGCTGCGGGCACAGTACGTGCTGATTTTGCCAACAGTATTGAAGCTAATGCTGTTCATGGGTCAGATAGTTCGAAAAATGCAGCTATAGAAATAGCTTTCTTTTTCGATAAACATCATATTTACACACATTAATCTCATTCCAATGCTCCTCTTAATTGATAATTTTGATTCTTTCACTTATAATATTGTTCAGGCATTAGAATCGTTAGGGGAGCGCATTCGAGTCATTCGGAATGATCAATGCAATATTCATCACTCATATTTTAAAGAAGCTAAAAAAATTGTAATAGGCCCCGGTCCGGGAGCTCCAAAAGATGCAGGAATTTCTAAAGCATGCATTGAATATTATGCAGATAAAAAACCAATCTTAGGGATTTGTTTGGGGCATCAAAGCATGGCTGAAGTTTTCGGGTCTGATATCATAAAAGCTAAAAAGCCGATGCATGGAAAATGCAGCCAAATTCAGCATGCAAATCAAGGTGTTTTCAAAAGGTTGCCTCAAAATTTTTTAGCTACTCCCGACATTCCTAGACCTCTAAACAAGTTTTTCTAATTAAGCCATACATCCTCATTGCAGTCTTTCCAAACAAAACAATAATCTTTTTCCGAAGACGGGTTAAATTTGTGATCATTTCTTTACAAATTCTCCGGGAAGTCTTCTGAAAAAAACGGATTATTCCGATACCTTCCATAATTTGGAAAATCCATCTTAATGTTGGATTTTTGACTTCCTTTCCTAATTGGTTGGGTAATGTCTCTTCTGTTTCTATCAATTTTTGTCGAAGTTGATATTGTCCGATATTATAAACCATTAAACACAATGTCATAACCATCATTAATGCTTCAATGCGTCGAGGGGTTTTTAAAAAAATAGAATCAACCATAAACCAAGGATCTTTTAAAAAGCGAAACCCTCCTTCAACCTTTTGCTGTTCTTTATATTCTTCTAACATCATCTCATCTTTATAATTTTCTCTATCGGTGTCATTCGCAGCTAAAATAAACCGTCCTTTTCTATTCATCAGTTTATTAATTTCTTCTTCTTCCCTTTCAAAGCTAGCATGAATCTTGTATCCAACAACTTGTTTTTCCTCTCCTTGTTTAGGTTTGCCTAATTTACCATATTTTAGAATCGGCAATATCTCACTATTCATGGAATATAAATGATTTTTTTTAGTCAATCTGCCCCAAGCTTTTTTAGCATCACTTTCGCATTTAAATTCCTCATTACCCAAATGCCAAAGTTGTTTCTTGAGCTTTTCTTCTGCCTTGGTCAATTTTTTTTCTAATGATTTTATCTCTCTCTGATAGGCTTGCTCTGAAAAAACCAAAAGCCATCTTTGTTTAATCCCTCCATAAAAAGAGGTGAAGCTGCATGTTTTATATCCTTTCTCCTGATCAATCCAATCAATTTCTTCTTCCGGTTTTTCTACTAATCTTTTTGCTTCTCCTATTATCTCGGGAACTCGGGTGAGCCATTTATAATCATTATTTTTTAAGAGCTTTTCTTTTGTGTATAACGCTGAATCGGCAACCCACTTCAACTTTGTTTTTACATCAATCTGTTGTTGAAATTCACTGATTTTTTTGAGCGTCTCATGAAAACTTGCTTTATCAGAACTATTGCCGTCTAAGGCTTCCATCCATAGAGGCATAGAACTCGGACCATTGGTAACGAGAGAAAGTACAACTTGTTTCAAATCAGGTCTATGATCTTTAGAATAACCCTGCTTAATCTCAATCACTTGCGGATCATCTTTCACTTCATACGACCCATGAACGGAAAAGCTTGTTGTATCTAGATGATGCGTTTTTTGTAGTAAATCATGGTCTAGGGCTATTCCAAAAGAAACTTCAGCAAATAATTTACTGCTCCCATATTTCGCAATATCATCCAAAGCATGACCTAAAGTATAATCTGTGAGATCTTCTGCTCGAAGATCGTTGCCAAGTAAATTCTCTATCGATTTAGAAGCAAAAAATTGATGTGTTAGGTAGAGACGTCTATTAGTAAACCCTAATCCATTCAGAATCATTGCAATTACTGCCTGTCCCGCACTTACTTTTCTTTGTGGATGATTTTTTAATCCGGTATCAATCCTTTCCGCTACTTTTAGATCGCTGCAAAGTGCTGCAATTAATCCATGGTGATCCATGTTCACTGTTTGAATATTATCTCCTGCAACTTCCGGCATAACTTTTCTCCTTGTATCAAATAAAAAGTAACAGGATAGGCAATCTATAATTCTAATTCAAAAAAAATATCTTACGGTCTAGGAATGTCGGTAAGAAGATTGTTTATTAAAAACCCTTAATTCTTTTTCACTAAGATCTACAAATATATTAATTAATCCTTTGTTATCATCATATTCAAATTGAACCAATCTACCGGCACTAAAAGCTATGTCATCGTCATTTACTTTTAAGAATTTCATTACGTCTCCAATTTATACGTTCCATTTTTTTGACAGCTCCCAACCCTAAAGGGAAGGGATTCCTAATTCATCGACCACTGCTAACAAACAAGCTAGTCTAACATGATCTCCAAAGGCTTAAATTACCGACTGCCCTGCGGTATCGATATTAATAGATGCATTAAGATCTCTATCGTGTGTTACTTTGCAGTTTGGACACTGCCAACTTCTCACACTTAAATCTAAAATTTCTATTTGGTACCGGCAGGCAGAGCATAGTTTTGAACTAGCAAAAAATTGATCTAATTCCACTATATTTCTTCCGTACCATTCACACTTATACTTTAAAAATGTTAAAAACCGGCTCCATCCTGCATCCGATATATGCTTGGAAAGTTTTTTATTTTTTAACATCTTATTAATATTTAACCCTTCTATCGTGATCGTTTGGTTTTCACGAACCAACTTTGTAGAAAGTTTATGATGAAAGTCCTGCCTTATATTTTTTATCTTCGAATGTATCGAAGCCACCGATCTTCTTTTTTTGAGTCTGTTTTTACCTTTGACTTTAGCTTTGCTAAGAGAACGTTGTTTTCTTTTTAGTCTTTTCTTATGAAATCTAAAAGGTTTAGGTGCCGTAATCTTTTTCCCTGTAGAAAGAGTTGCGAATGTCGTTAATCCTAAATCTATACCGACAGAATTATTTCTCTTCTCAAAAGGGATCACTTCTTCTTCTACTATATAGGCTCACAAAATACCTGTCACAAGAGTCTTTTGTGATTGTTATACCTGTTGGTGTACCTAAAAAACACCTTGACCAATGTATTTTTAATCTGTCTTTAGATTTTGCAATCTTAAGATTAACCCCATCCCAACTAAATGCTGACTTAGTTAATCGTATTGCCTGCGTACTGTGTTTGTTTTTAAAGCGAGGGAAATTTGACCTTTTTTTAAAAAAGTTTAAAAAAGCTCTATCAAGATCTCTAAGACTTTGTTGCAGACAAACAGAAGAAACTTCGTTTAACCAAAGAAACTCTTTGTTTTGCTTAAGACTTGTCAAGAATGCCGATGTTTTAGAATAACTTACATTCTCTTTGTATTGCCTGATATTTCTTGATCTTAAAATTTAAAGCTTGATTATATACAACTCCGGAACATCCAAAGCTTTTTGTAAGCAACTCCTTTTGTTTTTTCGTTGGATAGAATCTGAATTTATATGCTTTTTTGATCATCATGTATTGCATTATATGTCCGGTATATATATATTGTCTATCCGGAAAGACGGAAAACCTCTAAAACAGCAGTTTTTAACCTTAGTTACCATGTTATTTGGTGTCCTAAATATAGGAGAAAGGTTCTTGAAGGTGATATTGTTGTTCGTTTAAAGGAATTATTAGAATTAAAAGCTCTACAACTAAATATAGAGATTCACGAACTGAATATTATGCCTGATCACGTACATATTTTTTAAATACCAAGCCTATATATTCGCCACAATTTTTCATAGGACAACTTAAGGGATATACAAGCCGAATATTAAGGCAAGAATTTTCAAGCTTAAGATCCGGGTTACCCACACTGTGGACACGGTCTTATTATGTTGATAGTGTTGGAAAATTAAATGAATATACAATCAGAAAGTATATACGGAATCAAAAAAACAAATAGACACTTTCATCCCACCCTTAAAAAGGTGGGTTTTCTCGTTTAATTGTCATAACAAATTTTTCATATATTTAAATACTTATATGTATTAATATTTTTAACACAAAAATTAACACATATCAAAAAAAAAGGTAATTACATGATAAGCAATATAGCATCACACAATTTAACATATGCTAACCTTAATGAAAAAATAAACAAATTACCGGAACAAAAAAGCTCCGGCGGTATTTTTGCATTGTCGTCGCCGGTAGGATTTGGCCTTCTTGTAGCACTTGGATTAGCAACTACATGCTTTGTCGCAGTTAATGCGAATGCAGGCGCCGGGATAATTTCTAAAAGCATAGGCTCAACGATTAATAAAATGATTTGTCTGGTCTCTTGTAGAATCTGGAATCCAAAGTCTTATCAAGCAGTATGTCCTGAGTTTTGCAATCGATTTTAAATATTCGGAAAAATAGCATTTACTAATGCAGACTATTAATTTAACATGATTATTCCTCGGAGACGGCGGCTAACATTCGAAATCGTTGATTAACTCAACTACCCGCATCATGCGGGTTTTCTCATTGCGCTTTTCCTGTTTCAACACGTCCCTATCATTACCGCTAAGCGGCTACTTTCGGCTTGTTTGACGTTCCACAGGCACTACCTGCACTCCTTGCAGTGGCTAATATATTTCTCGCGGCATTGATATCTCTGTCATGCTCTTCACCACAACTTATACAACACCAACGTCGCACATTAAGACTCAACTCATTGAGTACAAACCCACACCTCGAACACGTTTTACTCGTATTCCTTGGATTAGCAAGCATAAAATCTCTTTTATACCAATTAGATTTATACTCAAGTTGTCGGCGGAACTCACTCCAAGACGCGTCCCCGATCGATCGACTTAACTTTTTGTTAGACATCATTCTACGCACAGAAAGGTCTTCTACTGCCACCGTTTGGTGCTTCTTAACAATAGTCGTACTCAATTTGTGCAAAAAGTCTCGCCTCTTATCGGCTATTCGCGCATGAAGCTTTCCAAGCCTTTTACGTGCCTTTAATCTATTGTTAGATCTCTTCTTTTTTTTAGAAAGAAATTTACTTTTCTTTTTCAGTTTCCTTAAGTTTTTTCTTAATATTTTAGGCGATTTTATTTTTTCACCTTCACTTGTTGCGATATAACAATGAAGACCAAGATCGATTCCAACAGCAGACATTGTATAGGGAATCTCTTTTTTGCATTTACAATCAACCTGTAAGGATACAAACCATCTATCTGCGGAATCTGTCGATACTGTTGCACTATTTGGAAATATAGGTACTTCTTGAGACCATATAACATTAATTTTTCCAAGTTTTGGAAGCTTTAATATCGTTTTATCTTTAAAAATATTTTTACTTTGTCGTTTGTCAAGTGTATAGGTACAAGATCTTTTGAACCTTGGAAACTTTCCTTGTTTGCGAAAAAACCGTTGATATCCGGACTCCAAACTCTTTAAAGTATTACAATGAACCGTTCCCGTTGTCTTCCTTAAGAAGGGTTTTTCTTTTCTTCATAAAGCTTTGATCTATGTGCTAAAGACCCATTATAAACAAACTTAGAAGATCTAAATTCTTCTTTAAGTTGCCGCCTCTGCTTGAGTGTCGGATAAAATCTTAGTTTGACTGCTTTCACTGTAAACTCTTTATTTTAAGCAGCTAGTATATCAAACTAGCACCGCCACCGTCAATAATTAATGCGCTTTTCGTTCCTCTGCTTCTCTTCGATACGCAACCGTCACTCGCGGGTCGACTGCATCCGTGCAGTCTTCATTGAATCTGTCTAACATACATATATTCCCATTATATAAAAAATAAAATTATATTTGTATAATTTAAATAATATGGGTATGAGTAAATTAAACGGATAATACGATGGAGAAATTAAGTGGTTTGGATCTATTCAGTGGAATCGGAGGTATCGCATATGCCCTTAGATCCTTCGTTAAGCCAAAAGCGTACTGTGAAATTGATAAATACGCTCAAGGCGTTCTTCTATCTATACTCATCACGAATAAACCTCCGGATATTTTGTATTCGTATAGTGTAAATTATTTTGTATGAATTCATTTTTAACACTATCAGAAGAAAAGCATCTCAGACAGCAACATAAACGAGAAAAGAATGGTCGTATACGAGATCGTATCAAGGCTGTTCTATTGTCGAATAAAGGTTGGAGTAATACTCGTATTGCTGAAGCTGTGCTTTTAGACGATGAAACAGTGTCTCGTCACATTAAAGAATATCAAAATAAACAGCAATTGCATGTAGAAAGCGGTGGTTCAGTCAGTAAACTTCTTGCGCCACAGTCAGAAGAATTCATTAAACATTTAACAACTCATACCTATGTCAAAGTAGAAGAGATCTGTTCTTATGTTCTCGCGAAATATGGCATTGTTTATACGATTTCAGGGATGACTTCTTGGCTACACTCACATGGTTTTTCCTATAAAAAGCCTAAAGGTACACCGGCTAAGGCAAATTCTGATCAACAAAAAGCTTGGATGCAATTTTACACCAAGCTTATGGCATCTCTGCCTAAAAATGAGCCTGTTGAATTTGCTGATGGTGTACATCCAACTATGGCAACTAAAATTTCTTATGGTTGGATTCGACCGGGAACAGATAAATTGATTGCAACAACAGCTTCTCGTACTCGAATGAATCTTATGGGGTCTATCAATTTAAACAGTATGAAGGTAACAATAGATGCTTATGAAACATTAAATAGCGGTACCACGGCAAAGCATTTTGCTTTGCTACGGTCAAAATACCCCTCAGCTCCAAATATCCATCTTATTTTAGATCAAGGCCCTTATAATACAAGTATTCAGACCAAACAACCGACATTCCTAGACCGTAAGATATTTTTTTTGAATTAGAATTATAGATTGCCTATCCTGTTACTTTTTATTTGATACAAGGAGAAAAGTTATGCCGGAAGTTGCAGGAGATAATATTCAAACAGTGAACATGGATCACCATGGATTAATTGCAGCACTTTGCAGCGATCTAAAAGTAGCGGAAAGGATTGATACCGGATTAAAAAATCATCCACAAAGAAAAGTAAGTGCGGGACAGGCAGTAATTGCAATGATTCTGAATGGATTAGGGTTTACTAATAGACGTCTCTACCTAACACATCAATTTTTTGCTTCTAAATCGATAGAGAATTTACTTGGCAACGATCTTCGAGCAGAAGATCTCACAGATTATACTTTAGGTCATGCTTTGGATGATATTGCGAAATATGGGAGCAGTAAATTATTTGCTGAAGTTTCTTTTGGAATAGCCCTAGACCATGATTTACTACAAAAAACGCATCATCTAGATACAACAAGCTTTTCCGTTCATGGGTCGTATGAAGTGAAAGATGATCCGCAAGTGATTGAGATTAAGCAGGGTTATTCTAAAGATCATAGACCTGATTTGAAACAAGTTGTACTTTCTCTCGTTACCAATGGTCCGAGTTCTATGCCTCTATGGATGGAAGCCTTAGACGGCAATAGTTCTGATAAAGCAAGTTTTCATGAGACGCTCAAAAAAATCAGTGAATTTCAACAACAGATTGATGTAAAAACAAAGTTGAAGTGGGTTGCCGATTCAGCGTTATACACAAAAGAAAAGCTCTTAAAAAATAATGATTATAAATGGCTCACCCGAGTTCCCGAGATAATAGGAGAAGCAAAAAGATTAGTAGAAAAACCGGAAGAAGAAATTGATTGGATTGATCAGGAGAAAGGATATAAAACATGCAGCTTCACCTCTTTTTATGGAGGGATTAAACAAAGATGGCTTTTGGTTTTTTCAGAGCAAGCCTATCAGAGAGAGATAAAATCATTAGAAAAAAAATTGACCAAGGCAGAAGAAAAGCTCAAGAAACAACTTTGGCATTTGGGTAATGAGGAATTTAAATGCGAAAGTGATGCTAAAAAAGCTTGGGGCAGATTGACTAAAAAAAATCATTTATATTCCATGAATAGTGAGATATTGCCGATTCTAAAATATGGTAAATTAGGCAAACCTAAACAAGGAGAGGAAAAACAAGTTGTTGGATACAAGATTCATGCTAGCTTTGAAAGGGAAGAAGAAGAAATTAATAAACTGATGAATAGAAAAGGACGGTTTATTTTAGCTGCGAATGACACCGATAGAGAAAATTATAAAGATGAGATGATGTTAGAAGAATATAAAGAACAGCAAAAGGTTGAAGGAGGGTTTCGCTTTTTAAAAGATCCTTGGTTTATGGTTGATTCTATTTTTTTAAAAACCCCTCGACGCATTGAAGCATTAATGATGGTTATGACATTGTGTTTAATGGTTTATAATATCGGACAATATCAACTTCGACAAAAATTGATAGAAACAGAAGAGACATTACCCAACCAATTAGGAAAGGAAGTCAAAAATCCAACATTAAGATGGATTTTCCAAATTATGGAAGGTATCGGAATAATCCGTTTTTTTCAGAAGACTTCCCGGAGAATTTGTAAAGAAATGATCACAAATTTAACCCGTCTTCGGAAAAAGATTATTGTTTTGTTTGGAAAGACTGCAATGAGGATGTATGGCTTAATTAGAAAAACTTGTTTAGAGGTCTAGGAATGTCGGCTACTCGATACCATTCATTAGTCATTGATCCGGATAGCATACCAAGCTGCTTAATTGTTACGGCGAAAACAAGTGAAGGGGAAATTATGGGAATTAAACATAAAGATTATCCTGTAGAAGGGGTTCAATTTCATCCGGAATCTACTCTAACTAAAGAAGGGGACTTGCTTTTTTTGTCCTTTCTATCTGCTACATTTTAAAATCTTCACCAAGATAAGTGCGACGTGCATGTGCATTATTGATAAGTTCTTCAACAGATCCTGAGAGTACAACTCGGCCATCTTGGATAAGATAACTTTTATCAACAATTGAGAAGATTTCACGAGCATTATGGTCTGTTATTAAAATACTAATATTTTTTCGAGCTAAATGACGAATCATTTCTTTTACATCATGAATCGTTAAAGGATCAATGTTGGCAAAAGGTTCGTCTAATAATAAAAAAGAAGGCTTAGTAACGAGTGCTCTTGCGATCTCGAGCCGTCTTCTTTCTCCACCCGATAGTCCACCGGCTTTTTTCTTTATGAGATGTTTTAGGCGTAGATCACCCAGTAATTCTTCTAGACGTTCTCTACGTTGTTTTTTTGTGGATTTGAATGTTTCAAGTATACACAGAATATTTTCTTCGACGGTTAGGTTTCTAAATACTGAAGGCTCTTGTGCAAGATAGCCCATACCCATATTTGCTCGTTTATACATAGGGATATTAGTTACATCTTTATTATTGAAAAAAACTTTGCCTTCATCCGGTCGTATTAATCCGATAGTCATATAGAAAGCGGTTGTTTTTCCGGCACCATTTGGACCTAATAATCCAATAATCTCTCCTTCTTTCATTGAGAAAGAAAGTTCATTAACAACACGCCTTCCGCCGTAAGTTTTTACAAGTCCTTCTACGCAAAAAAAAATGCGAGAATTATTTTGATCCGTCATTTCAATCCTCTTGTATAAAAAAGTTTTTTTGAAATCTTACTAATTCATCTTCGTTAAAAATAAAATGGACTTTTCCTATTCCTTGTATAGACTCTTGTTTGTTCAACTCATTGCGTTTGATAATAACTTTATCAGCGCTCATTTGAAAGTCTTGGATTTTATCAAAAAATAAAACTCGGTTACCTTCATCAGCATAAAGGATCATAATATTATCGTTCGGAAAGAATTCAATAGAATCGGCTAGAGCATATTGTAAAAGAGGGCGTGAATCCTCCGTATTAACATGACCATTTTGAATGATACTGATATGTCCTTTTAATACAATTTTATTAGGGATAATTTGCCTAACATTCGTCGTATAATTGGCCTCTATAAAATCAGCTTTAATTTCTCCTATCCGATCTTGAAATAAGATTTGCTGATTCCGGTTATCAAGTAAGTTTTTATGGCGAGCCTCTAAAGTCAGCATACCTTTTTGATTATCGAGAGTGACAGGTCCAAAGCAGGTAAGAGTATGTTTCTCAGCTGTTTCTTCATCCAGATAAGAGAGGGATGTTTTTCCTTCGCAATAGAATTCGTTTAAGGAATCAGCAAATAGACTTGTTGTAAAAAGAAGGGTAATAAATATGATTAATCTCATAATAGGCCTTTTTTGCTATAAAAAGAGGCATCTAGATTATACATTTTAACAGATGGGGTTTCATGAAAAAATGTAAATTCAGCTGATTCGGCTGTTCCTTCCATGATGGTATTTTCCGGATTATAAGTTAAAGTAAGTTGATGCCCCGGCGTCTTATAAACATAAATAGTAACATCATTTGCTAAAAAAGTACGATTCTTAAAATGATAACTTGCTTGATTTGCAGTAAAATAGCGTACTTGTTGCATAGGAATAAGTTCTGAAATTTCATTTAGAGGAATTAATTCATTCGTATTTTCGAGCCCTCTAACAAAGTAACTGCCTGAACTATTTTCAATTACCTCTCTACCGTCTAGAAGCGTATAATAAAGCTTTTGCTGCATAAATCCGGTGACATTATACATGTTCTCTATAACGCATATGCTGTTATTTTCCTGAAATAGGGAAAGTTCTGATGTCTCGCTTTTTAACCAAAAACGCATTCGTTTATTATTATCCGTAAACCAAATATTTTTTGTGACATTTTGGCGTTTTTGAAGGCTTTCATTTTTTGGAGAAGTATTCAAATAGCGTTGAGGTTGGCTACTCTCCATAAGCTTATGATAGGATAGATAATCTTTTGGAGATATTCCGAATAGAAAAACAACAACTAACATCAATGAAACAAGAAAAATGATGATGAATAGAAATATTTTTATTCGAAACATGAATTCAATTGTTTAAAATTTTTTGACTGTTTTATAAATAGCACAAAGTTGTTCCATTAATTGAGGTAATTGATCAAAAGGAAAAACACTTGCAGCATCGCTTTTAGCAGTTTCCGGTGAAGGATGAGATTCTATAAAAATAGCATTACAACCACTTGCTACCGCTGCCCTTGCTAACGTTGGTATAAACTCTCTATTGCCACCTGAAGAGGTATCTTGTCCACCGGGCCGTTGAACTGAGTGAGAAGCATCATAGCATACAGGATATCCTAATTTTTGCATGATAGGAATGGCTCGCATATCGCTAACTAGATTATTATAACCAAAAGTAGTTCCTCTATCCGTTAAAATAATATTCTTATTGTCAGAGCCAGTCATTTTCTCAACAACCGGGGCCATATCCCAAGGGGCCATAAATTGACCTTTTTTTATGCTCACAGGCTTCTTTGTGTTTGCCGCTGCTACAATGAGATCAGTTTGGCGGCATAAAAAAGCGGGTATTTGAATAATATCAAGAATTTCACCGGCAATACGTGCTTCTTCAGGAGAATGAACATCACTAATAACCGGAAGATTGAATTCTTGTTGCACTTGTGCCAGAATTTTTAAACCATTTTTAAGTCCCGGACCGCGAAAAGAATGAATAGATGAACGATTCGCTTTGTCATAACTGGACTTGAAGATAAAATTGACATCAAATTTTTCAAAAATTTCTTTTAATTGTCCGGCAGCTTTCAAACACTGAGATTCACTCTCAATGACACAAGGACCTGACATAACAGCCAAGGGCTCATTTTCTCCGATCATAAATCCTTTGATTTTTATGATTTGCATTCGATGCTCTTATTAAATTATCAATCTACAAGCATAGAATATTGGACCTTCTTTTTGCAATAGAAGGATTCAACTATTTGATGAAAAATATCTTGATCAAATTAAAGTTACTATAATATAATGGCTTATGTTCAAATCACTATTAGCCTCCTAAATTTTATAGATAAATAAAGCTTACTATAATACCATGAAAACTGAAGGGGCAGTACCTTATTACACATCTGGTATTGCATAGTGAAAATCACAATTTTGTATCATATTTCAACTGAGGGCGCACTATGAAAGAATTTGTCGAATATATTGTTAAAAATTTAGTAGATTATCCGGAAGATGTAAAAATCAATGAAATCGGGGGAACTCAAACACTGATTATCGAACTTTCGGTGCAAAAATCGGATATAGGCAAGATCATTGGAAAAAAGGGTAAAACTATTAATGCAATTAGAACTTTGTTAATGTCAGTTGCCAGTCGTAATGGTATACGTGTTAGCTTAGAAATCTTGGAAGAAGGCGAAAAAACACCTCTTTAATCGATTAATTTTTATTCAGATAGGACTCGGTATTCCGGGTCTTGTTTGGAGTCGTTCATATCTTCTTATTCAGAAGTCATTATTTTACAAGTACAGGAAGATATGGGGTTATAACTGCTTTCCGTGAATTAATAGAGCCGGCATCAAATTTTAAAACAACCATTCGAACTCCCTTTAGTGCATTTGGAAACGCTTTCTGAGGTATATCTAAGAAATGATTTGTAAACAAAGCGGCGGATTCTTTGGAGTGGGTACCTAAGAACTCTACTTCTAAGTGATTGTTTACTATTTCCGGTGCAGATTTAAAAGCATTTAGAAAACTTGTTAGATGATCTGAGGCTTGTCTATCTAAAGGGGTCCAAATCCACATCTCATCTTTATGATAATATTTTCTAACATCATCATTATAGACTTCTTCAGCTCCCGGAATGGTGCTGATCATATGAATATGTAAATCAATTTCTCGATCCGAGCGAAAAGCTTCCTGTGCTCTTTTTAGCCATTGAGCAGATATTTTTCTTGCATTTTCACGGAATGTATTATAATTTTTAGCGAATAGTTTAGTTTGGGAGACTCTACAGCAACCATTCTGTTCTTTAGTATCAGAAAAGACATCACTAGGTTTATCTTCAGCACACTCTTTAAGTGCCAATTCAATGTGTTTTTCTTTTAGCTTGTAGATTTTTCCATATAAAGAAAAAAGGTCTTCATTTTGCAACATATATCTTGCTGCTTTAGAAGCAAATTGATCATCTTTTGGAATGTCTTCCAGATGGATAATCTCGGCGTCTTTTTTTAACATTAAGGATTTTAAACGATTTAAAAGAGAAGCGACACAATAGACATCCCGACCGGATACTTTTGATAAAAGGTCTGTATCTTCTAAAATAGCATATAAAAATTGTAAATATTCAGCAAATTCCCGATCAGGATGGATGTAATGCGCGGTGGTGTTTTCTATGGCGATTTTTCGTTGAAAAAGTCGATGTTTACTACGCAATTCGTATTGAGCCAATGTATCTTTATTCAGTGATTTTAAATGCTGATCAATGGTTGCTTTTGCCATTCCACCGGAACTATATTTGTCATTAATAATGAAACTCTGTTCAGCGACCAAAACATTACATGACTGAGCGTCCCCAATTAAAGCTTGTGGGGCTGAGGAAGTAGCTAAATGTGTTCGATGATGATCGACAACACTAATAATATCTAAATAAGAGGCTATTTTTACTTCTTCTCTATTACAAAAATCTCGCAGCGTGACAGTCCCCAAAGGAAGATGTCGTAGATTCTTAGCATGGATAACTCCTAAGGGCCATAACCTTTTATTTTCATCTACTTGAATAACAGTCAAATGATTATGCGAACCCATTTTTTCTAAAATTTCTTCAATATCAGCATGGAGGGTTACAAATTTGGTAGGGTATTGAAGCACCCGTTCCTTAATAAGGAGTGCGATTTCCATCGTTTCGATAAAACTTCGCATTCTTTGAATAGCAGCATCTAATGTTTTAACAATTTCATTGAAAGAATTAAAAATACGTGGCCTATTTTCAAATAAATGCCCACTTGAATCAAAGAGGCTGCCTTTTTTAAGAGATTTTTCTAAAACTCTTCGAAAATGAAGGAATTCGGTAAGAGATAAATGGGTCATTGCTTCGCAAAAATTCCCAAAGCTACATTCCGATCCTTCTTTAATTTCCAGTACCTTCGAAAGGTAATCATGAAGTTGTTGTTTTTGAATTTCAGTGAATTCTTTATTTGGTTCACAATCTTTAATTTTAAGATCGAATGTTGAATTAATAAAAGCCGGAATGGAGTCATACGTTAATTCTTTTTGAGCGAAAAGAGCAATCAGATTGGCGTGAAGATTATTTTCTATCCATCTAAGAATCGTATTCAGGCTAACTTGAACTTGTCGTACTCCTTCAACATCGGCACTTTTCCAATCTCCTAAATAACGACCTTGTTCGTCAATCACTATAATAGCTTTTTGATAACGTTCATGATCCACACCGGTAATAGGGTCGTGAGGATGTTTTTTTATCAGTGATTTCTGACTGATAAAGTGCATGCTCGTTAAACTTAAAGATGTTCGAGATTGAGAGATATTAGAAAAAATATTTTGATTGAATAATTCATAAAAGGAATGAGCATTATGGGTGGTAGGAGCGCCCCCGGGAGGTAAATTCCAAATATGAAGGCCGTTTCCTAAACGCGCGGCAAAAGCGTCTACCCAACCCCAAAAAGAAGCGATGGTGGTATCTAGATCGGGTGAATTATGTGCCGTTACAAAGTGTGTTCCTTTATGTACTTTCCCCATTCCAACAGGGAAAAAGACCTGGTAGTCTTCCCTTGGAATATGTTTTCCTACTATTTTTGATCGGATATTATAATTTTCTTCATTGTTTAAATTAGAATATTGATTCAACCAAAATTCAAAATTAATAAATGAGTAGTTTATTAGAATTCGATCTTTATTAATTTTAGAAATGTAATCAATTATAGCAGGTAATAAAAATGATTCTGAGGGAGATTGCCGGATCAAAGTTAGTAGGATACGATTCACTTTTTCATTGCGTTGAGGTAGTGTAAGGGTTTTAAAACCTTTTAATCGAAAGTCAGAAAAGATGTTGTCGATATTTGGAAATTTTTGATGGTTGATGACATAATGACCTAAAAGGTCCGGTTCAGAAGATAAAGGATTTTGTTTGTTTTTCATCTATATCGGGTTATTTCAAAATATTAAAAAACGGACTGAACAGGACTCGAACCTGCGACCGTCCGCTTAGAAGGCGGATGCTCTATCCAGCTGAGCTATCAGTCCCTGAATTGATACATTCTAAATTCTTCATAGCAATTTTTTCAAGTTCTTTCTAAGAGCTATTTGATCAATATACCTTTTATAGCATGAAGAAAATAAATGTAAGAATTATGATACTTTTAAAATAAAATGGAGTGGTAATGATACAACAAGAGGTGTTTTTAGGTCTAGGTGGTAATCGTCAGAATACGTTAAATATTCTAAAACAAGCCATTCGAATGCTAGAGGAACTTCGAAATGTTTCGAATATCGATGTTTCCGGTTTTTATAAAACGACACCGGTTAATACGATTACTTCTTCTTCCTTCATAAATGCAGTATGTCGGGTAACAACCTCTTTGTCTTTAAAAGATGTTTGGTTGTGCTGTACATCTATAGAAAGAAAGTTAGGGAAAAGGCCAAAACCTAAAACCCATCCCAGGGTTATTGATATCGATATTCTTTTTTATGATAATAAAAAGATTCTTCTAGAAGATCTTATTATTCCACACCCATGTTGGAAAGAGCGTTTATTTGTATTGGTCCCACTTCTTGATTTGATATCCGAAGTGACAGTATGCGATGCGTCCTCGAATATCGAGGTAATTGATCTTAAAAAATTAGTTCAAGATCACCCGAATTCGAATAATGAGGAAGTATTGTTTTATCCTACTTCCTTGAATCGATAAACAGTCTTTAATTTTTTTAAAATATAAAAGCGAGTGGTACGGGAGAAATATAGTAGAATTAGACTAATATTTTCCCGGTACACAAAAGTGTTCTGCATGCGGTCATAAATTAGGGGAACATACTCACCGACATAAGAACTTTTCCGTTAATGCCTTTCAGACTAAGATTCATTTTATCGTTTTCATCACTAAAGACTCTTAGGTGCAGGCATTTATTTACAAGCCACACCGTATTAGAACGCGCATAGAAAAACCTCTTCCATATCATTGGGCACATGGGCTCTTAACTCTAAATATTGACCGGTGATGGGGTGATTAAAAGCTAATATTTCTGCATGAAGATATTGTCGTTTTGCCCCAAATTTTTGATTCATTGACGAGTTGCCATAAACAAAATCTCCAAGTATAGGGGTATGATTATATTGCATATGAACTCGTATTTGATGTGTTCGCCCTGTTTTAGGTAGGAGCTTAACTTTGCTTAATCGGCCGTTGTATATTAAGTTTGAGATTTCTGTAACGGCAGATTTTCCTTTTTCCTCTAAAACGGTCATTTTTTTTCGATGCATAGGATGTCGTCCTATAGGAGTATCGATAATACCATTTTTTACGTGTCCCAGACAGATAGCAAGATATTCTTTATGCATTTTCCTTTCTGAAAAAAGTTGAACGAGTCGCATATGAGCCAAATTCGTTTTGGCTGCTAATATAATCCCTGAGGTATCTTTATCTAAACGATGCACAATACCGGGGCGTAGACATTCATCGGTTTCAGCAAGGGTTTGGCAATGAGCTAAAAGAGCATTTACAAATGTTTTCGACCAATTTCCCGGGGCCGGATGCACAACCATACCAACAGGTTTATTAACTGCTAATAAAAATTCATCTTCATAAATGATTTCAAGAGGAATGGCTTCAGGTTGTAGCTTTGTACTTTGTTCAAAGGGAGCAAATTTTATTTCAATTGTATCATTTAAATGAGGTTTGTAGCGTTTTTTTATGGGCTGACCATTTAATAACACAAAGCCTTTAGAAATCAGATTCTGAAAATAGGTTCTGGAAAAATCATGAAAACGCCTGGCTAATAATTGATCCATACGGAGGACCGTCTCTTCTTGTAGGATAGAGATCTGAACTGGATGGGTTAAACTCATTTAAATTATATACGAGTATTACTATTATTTATCTTCTACGGCATATCATCATTTTATATAAAATGATGATATGGAAGGATAGCGAAAAAGGGATTTTTCGTTAAGCTTCTAAATACCGAAATGAGAAAAAAAAGAACATTCAGTTAAAAGTTATTTAATCTGAATGTTCTATATACATGTAATTTTAAAATCTTAAGTATTATCAGACTATTACAAGTTATTGTGATCCACCGTCTTGCTTAATATCGCCAATATGGCCCATAAGAGCTTTAATATTATTTAAAAGGTCTGCGATAACCTTTTTTATCATAGCAGCTTCTACAGCTTTATTATTAGGGTGAACAGGAATGGTCGAGGCTGATAGTTTATCGGGGCCTTGATTTAGTATCATACTTGTGGACATATATGTCTCCCTAGATTATGTCTTATTATAAACAACATTATATCATTTTATTAATTAAAAGTAAAGTAATTAATCAACACCAAGAGATCTAATTAAATTAACGCTCTTGATATTGATTATGAATTTTTTAAGTGGGTTTTATTAATTCCAAGCGGAATCAGGACCTTTACCTATCTTTCCCATAATAGCTTTAGTTGCCGTGTAGAAGTTCATAGTAAAAGCTTCGTAGAGTTTTTTTTCTGCTTTAGCATGCGATGCCGATGAGCCGCCGCCACTTTTGCCGTCTTCTTTCTTTTTCTTAAGATCCTTCTTAGCATCATCTTCCTGCTCTTTAGCCATATAAGCTTTGAAATTTGAGGTTGGGTTATTCCTTTCTGCTTCTTTAAAGAGATTCACCTGATCCTGTTGCTTATCAGCTTGAACAGTTGTAGTTGTTTGAGTAGCCATTATACACTCCTTTGTATTGGCGCTTGTTTATAGTAGCATCTTATATAAGCAATTATAGCAATTTTATAAGTAAAAGTCAATTAATTATTTTAAACACATTAACTATATATTCATATTAAATAACTAAGAGTCAATAACTTGCTAAAAAGGCAATTATTTTTTAACTGATTGATAGTAAGCGATTTAAAATCTATTCTTTAAAAGCTGAATGATATTTGATTTTAAATCGATTAAGAGCATCAAGAAGCATCGTACGCATCATTGAATCCATTACTTCACGATATCGTTTTTGAAAAGCGGCTTTTTTATTATCCGATTCAATTGTGAATTCAGAGGATAGCGATTGATTGGATTGGTTAGAAAAACAAGCGGAGGAAGATTGTACAGGGGTTATAGAAGACATATTATACATAAATGGTTTATTATTAATTAGTTTTTTTATTTAAAAAAGGAGTCAATTTTTTGAATTCTTTATTGGCAACACGAATGCCCTTGGCGCTGACCCCCTTGATCATGACGTCATCAAAGTTGAAGGTCAGTTTTTTTAGCTTTTGCTTGGCTCTCGATTTGAAATGAATAATTACGGTGGGTTCTTTTTCAGAAGAGAAGAATTCAAGCAACATGTCGGGCTCAATAAAATGATAGACTTTATCAAGGATGAATTTTTTAATGATGAATCGTTTAGCGTAAGGATAGTTAGTGACCGGATCTCGATAAATCACTGTATGAACGGTTTCTTTATCGGCAACAATGACTTCTATTAACTTGTCTTGCTTTGCTAAAACATATTCTTTTTCAGGTGGATTAATCACTTTATAGGATCCACTTTCAAAAAATAATAAAATTTTATCCAAGTTAGAACAGGTTATGCCGGTTGGATCAGCAACTTTTGAACCTACAAATCCTTTTTTATAATCTATGCCTATTTTTATGTCTCGTTTGGAAACAGTTTTTAAATCGATCTGTTCAATTGAGGTAATTTGAGTGTTTCGAGGAAATAAAAAACCATATTTCTTCAGAAGATCTTTAAGGTATTTGACGGTAAAACGGGTTAGATTAGAAAGATTCTTATGGATTTGAGAAAGCTTATCTTCATATTGGGCAATTTCTTTTTGATTACGCTCTAAGTCAAAACGAGAAATTCGTCTGATAGGAATATTCAGTAGCTTTTCACGATCTTCATAAATAGGGATATGTCCTTTAAGAAGTTTATGAAAAGGTTGAAGGCTTTTTTCTATAGTAGCATGGATTTTCTCATAGGAATTAATTTCCTCAAGTTTTTTATAAAGTCGGTTTTCAATGAAAATTTGCTCAAGGGTTTGAGCGAAGATTTTTTGTTCGAATCGTTTTCTTTCAATTTCTAATTCTTGCTGTAAGCTGGCTTTTAGAAAGGAGGAATGTTCATGTAATACATCATGAGTATTTGTCTCCCATGGGAGATTATCTTTAATCGCTATAATTTGTGAATTAATAGAGACTTCACACTCAGTAAAAGCATAAAGCGAATCAAAGAGATCAGCTGCATATTGTCCTCTTGGCAGTTTAATTTCTATTTGCACTTTATCGGTTGTATAGTCATTAATGGATTCAATTTTGATTTTTCCTTTTTTAGCGGCGTCATCGATTGAATTCATTAGAGACTCGGCCGTTGTTCCATAACATATTTCGGAAATAACAATGGTTTTGGAATCGATAATATTTAACTTGGCTCGTAATTTAATCTTACCTTGACCTTTGTCATATTGAGATATATCAATAATACCACCGGTAGGAAAGTCGGGAAAAATTTCAAATTTATTTTTCTGCAAAATCGCAATTTCAGCTTCTAGAAGTTCTACAAAATTATGAGGTAGAATTTTAGTCGCCATTCCAACAGCTATTCCCTCCGCACCCTGTAAAAGTAAAAGAGGTATTTTTGCCGGTAATCTTAAAGGTTCTTTTTTACGCGAATCATATGAAAGGATATAAGAGGTAATATCCGGATTAAAAATCGTTTCTTTTGCTAAAGAAGATAGTTTGGTTTCAATATACCTGGCAGCAGCAGCGGGATCTCCTGTATAAATGTTACCAAAGTTTCCTTGCATTTCTAAAAGATAGCCTTTATTGGCTATGTTAATCAATGCATCTCCAATGGGAGCATCTCCATGAGGATGATAAGCCATTGTTTGTCCGACAACATTAGCAACTTTATGTAATTTACCATCATCCATGGTAAAGAGAGTGTGCAAAATTCTTCTCTGAACAGGTTTTAAACCATCAATTGCATCAGGGATAGCCCGATCTAAAATGACATAGGAGGCATACTGTATATAATTTTTACGCATTAACTGCTTAAGATCATCCATGTTTAGCTTTCCTCACTAGGTTCTTTAGCAGTACAAGGTTCGAGGTCTTTTAACAATGCTTCTTCATTAATAAGATTTTGCATAATAAATTGTTTTCTATCAGGGGTATTTTTCCCCATGTAAAATTCAATGGTAGGTTTGATGTCGGAGAACTGATTAACGGTTACAGGAGTTAAGTGCATTTCATCTCCTATAAATTGCTTGAATTCATTGGGCGAAATTTCCCCTAATCCTTTAAACCTAGTGATTTCAATATTTTTACCTTTAAGTTTTTTGATAGCTTTATCTCTTTCATTTTCAGAGTAGCAATAGAGAGTAGCGTCTTTATTTCTAACTTTAAAAATAGGCGTTTCTAAAATATAGATATGATTATTAAGAACTAAGCCTTCAAAGTATGTAAGAAAAAATGTAATTAATAAGTTGCGGATATGTAGCCCATCCACATCAGCATCAGTAGCTAAAATGATTTTATTATATCTTAAATTAGCCAGATCTTCTTCCACATTTAATGCGTTCATAAGATTGAACATTTCTTTATTTTTATACAGCTGATCTCGTTTTAAACCGTGAACGTTTAACGGCTTTCCTCTTAAGGAAAAGACTGCTTGAGTGAATGGATCTCGAGAAGCCACAATAGAAGCACTGGCAGAATCTCCTTCTGTGAGAAAGATCATAGACTTTTCACTTTTTTCATTTTGATCTGAATAGTGATACTTACAGTCTCGCAGCTTCGGAATTTTAAAAGAGATCTTCTTTTGTTTTTCCTTGGCAACCTTTTTTACAGAAGCTAATTCTTTACGTAGCTTTTCATTAAAAGCGGTTCGTTCGATAATTTTTTTAGCGCTATCTTCATTTTTATATAATAGCTCAGCTACTGCATCTCTAATCTCTTGAACAAGAGGGGCTCGTATTTCGGTGTTACCGAGCTTGTTTTTAGTTTGAGATTCAAAGATAGGGTCTTTGATACGAATTAAAATGGCAGATACAATACCTTCTCGGACATCGATACCCTGAAAATTTTTTTTGGCATAAGCATTAACCCCTTTTAAGACTCCTTCTCGAAAAGCGGATAAATGGGTGCCTCCATCAGCCGTATATTGTCCATTGACAAAGGCAAAATGACTTTCTCCATAACTTTGAGTATGTAGAAAAGCAAATTCAAGTGTCTTACTCCTATAATGAAGAGGTTTATAGAGTTGATCATCGTGTACCTCATTATTAAGTAAATCTAAAAGACCGTGTTCAGAATAGATTTCTTGTTTATTAAAATAAAGCTTTAGGCCTTGGTTTAAATAGGCATAATTCCAAAGACGTTTTAAAATAAACTCTTCTTGATAATTATATTTTTTGAAGATCTCTGCATCCGGAATAAACTCGGCATATGTGCCATCTTTTTCCTTGCTTTTGCCCTTCTTTTTTTTGAGAAGCTTGCCTTGAGAAAAACCGGCTTCGACAAAGTTTCCATCTCGAAAACTTCTGACAAGAAAGTGAGAAGAGAGAGCGTTAACAGCTTTCGTACCAACGCCATTAAGGCCGACTGAAAATTGAAAAACGTCATCGTTATATTTAGCACCGGTATTAATTTGGCTGATACATTCGATGAGCTTTCCTAAAGGGATTCCTCTACCAAAATCACGGATAGAAATTTGCTTTGACTTACGATCATAATAGATTTGGATTTTCTTACCCTTCCCCATGATAAATTCGTCGATACTGTTATCAATGATTTCTTTTAAAAGGATATAAATACCATCTTCCGGATGAGAGCCGTCCCCTAAGCGTCCAATATACATTCCTGTACGCAAGCGTATATGAGAAAGGGCATCTAAAGTTTGGATTGCTTCTTCGTCGTAATTTTTGGCCATACCTTGCAAGATAAATTGAAATGATACATTCTATTAAGTTTCATTTTGGATCAAAGACAGGTTTTTTGCAACTCAACTTTAGGCTTTACAATTGAACCCGACACAAAATAACAATAAAGATAAAAGTAATTTTTTTAATAACAGTATTATTTTAATTACCGGAGGCACAGGAAGTTTTGGTAGAGCTATTACAAAAAAAATTTTAAAAAACTATCAGCCTCGTAAAGTTATTATTTTTAGTCGCGATGAATGCAAGCAATGGGAGATGCGAACATCTGACCCTATCTTTGATCATGATTGTATTCGTTATTTTTTAGGAGATGTTCGTGATAAAGAGCGTTTATTACGAAGTTTCCGTGGGGTGGATTATGTTGTGCATGCTGCGGCACTTAAACAGGTCCCGGCTGCAGAATATAACCCTTCCGAGTTTGTTAAAACCAATATCAATGGAGCTATGAATGTTATTGAGGCTTCTATTGATAGCTCTGTAAAAAAAGTTATTACTCTGTCTACTGATAAAGCTGTGGCTCCTGTTAATCTTTATGGAGCTACGAAATTATGTTCGGATAAGCTTTTTGTTGCCGGTAGTGCTTATGTAGGAGATCAAGAAAATCCGAAATTCGGTGTCGTACGATATGGAAATGTACTGGCTTCCAGAGGCAGTATTATTCAATATTGGCAAAATCTTTTAAGAGAAGGGAACTTATCTCTGCCGGTTACAGACTTACGAATGACGCGCTTTTGGATATCAATAGATCAAGCTGTTGATTTTGTCCTCAAAGCATTTATGGAATTAGTCGGAGGTGAAATCTTTATTCCAAAGATTCCAAGTATGAAAATTGTAGATTTGGCAAAAGCTATTGCACCCAATGCAGAGGTGAATGTTTGTGGCATTCGAGAGGGAGAAAAGTTACATGAATCTTTAATTAATAATGAAGATGCAAGGTCTTCTTTTGAATTCCCAAGCCATTATATTATTTCTCCTCAATTAGTTACTAAAGGACGTTTATTCCGACCTAATATCTTTAAAGAAATGGGAGGCGTACTTGTAGATGAACACTTTTCCTATGCTTCAAATACGAATTCGCAGTGGTTAACTTCTAAAGAACTTATGCATCTATTTTCTAAAGAATAGACATTATAAGACAAATCATTGGTATTTCATTGGCAAGAAATTGTCATATATTTATAAATTTGTTTTTTAGAATCTTAGGTGAGATTTCTTGTCATGCAGGTTGGTCTTTTAGGTTTTAACCACGAATATGCATCTCTAGATTTACGTGAAAGAGTGTCAAATATCTGTCAGAGATATTTTTTGCGGACATCTGTTTATCAAGACCATTTTTCTTTTGTTTTACTAGCCACTTGTAATCGAATCGAAATTTACTTTAGTTCATCCAAATTAGCATCAGCTCAAGATACTTTAAATGAGATTCTTATAAGAGAGCTGGATATGAACTTGGATCTTACACTCTACTCCAAGCATGGAGAGGAATGTTTCAAGCATCTGTCTAGGGTAACAGCAGGGCTAGATAGTGCTATTGTAGCGGAGACTGAAATTCAAGGGCAGGTCAAACGGGCATATCTTGATGCTTGCTCAAATGGCGGCGTCTGTAAAGAATTACATTTTATCTTTCAAAAGAGCTTACGTATCGGTAAAAAGGTTCGTGCTGAATTGGGATTCTTTCCTAAAATGCCAACTTTAGAAAAAATCTTGTATACGACTAGTCACGATATCTTAAAGAATCTAGCCTCTTCGAGGGTTTTATTTATTGGATCTTCATCCATCAATCGGCAGATTATTCGATATTTTAAAGGTAAGCATATCAATAATATCACGCTTATTAGCCAATCTTTAGAACGGGCTAATGTAGTCTCCAAAGAGTTTGGTATCATCGCAAAAGATTGGCATTCATTATCGGAATGGTATGAATATGATCTTATTATTTTAGGAACAAAGTATCACTATTTTTTAATCGATGATAGTTTCCGGGAGATGACAGTTAAGAAGACGAAACTCGTTATTGACCTAAGCGTGCCTAGAAACGTTGACCCCATTATAGAGCGCATACCAAAACTTACCTTGTTTAATATCGATCAATTGAACGAAATGATTAAAAAGATTCGTCATATTACCTTACAAGAAGTCAAGCATATTGAAATGTTAATTAATGAAAATGTCAAAAGGCAAAAGCTCATTTTTCAAGAAAAAGAAAAGGTCTTCCAAGATAAATGGATGCTAAAGCCATGAAAAAGTTCCTTTTTTTTCTCCTTTCTCTTGCTTTGCTTACCCTTTTATTACAGCCATTTCTTTATTCTGATGTTGAAGACGAAGAGCATGCAGTTATATTAGTTCCTGTGGATGAAGTAATAGAACAGAATTATCGCGCTTTTGGAGAGAAGGTTCGTATCCAAGGGAAAGTAAAGGGGAATGTTTATGTTGCATCTCAGTATTTACTAATTGATGGAACGGTAGACGGGAATGTATACGCAGCTTCAGTTAATATAGAAATATCCGGTCATGTATCAGGGAGTGTACATTTGATTTCGGCTCAAGTTATTATTAGTGGTTCAATTGACAAAAATATTACCGTTTGTACCGGTGATTTGGAGGTGAGCCCCTATACTGTCATTATGGGAAATATTAGAGCCGCAGCAGCAAATATACGCTTTGATGGGTTTTTGAAGAAGAATTTTACTGTTCTTTCCGGATATTTTACACTGACGGGACATATCGATGGAAATGTGCATGCAGCAGTAGGCAAAATAAGGTTGTTAAAAGATGCTTTTATTGAAGGTTCATTGGATTATTGGAGCCGGCAAAAAATTTCCATGCAAAAGGGATCTGTTATTAAGGGAAAGGTAACTCCAATGAGAGGACCTCTTTCTTTAATGAGTTATAGCAAAAAAACTTTTAGAAGATTTATGAAGCCCTATATTTTCACTAAAATAGCCAGCTTTATTTCTCTTTTAGTCATAGGCTTATTCTTTATTCATCAAAGTCCTCAAAATCTGTATAAGGCTACCGAGATACTGAAAGAGTACCCAATAAAAACATTATGGACCGGAATAATATTGGTGATTTTAATACCGATTATTATTCTATTTCTGTTGATTACCTTAGTTGGTATTCCTCTGGCCTTTAACTTGATCGCCCTTTACCTCATTCAAATTTACATAATCAAAATATTTACAATTTTCCCTATCGGAATACTTGTTTTTAAAAGAATGTGGAAAAAGTTAGCTGTTGGCTGGGCTTATTCTTTCGCTCTTTTGTGTTATTTTTTGATTACATTAATTCCCATAGTAGGGGTCATTGTTATCTTCCTATCACTCTTTTGGGGCTTCGGGAGCGCTTATCTTGTTCGAAGGAGATTTAAAGCCATTATCAAACAAAACGTAACTTGTAATTGGGATAATTTATTTTCCAATTAAAAGTCGGCATGTCCGGGTGTTCGTGGGAAAGGTATAACATCTTTCATATTTTCCATTCCGGTTACAAACTGCAACAGTCTTTCAAAACCTAAGCCAAAACCTGCATGAGGAACGGAACCATATTTTCTTAATTCCAAGTACCACCAGTAAGCTTCTTTATCGAGGTCCATTTCTCGGAATTTATTTTTTAAAATATCATACCGCTCTTCTCTTTGGCCACCACCGATAATTTCTCCAATTTGAGAGAATAAAACATCCATTGCAGCGACGGTTAGTCCATCGTCATTATCTCTCATATAGAAAGCTTTGATGTCTCTTGGATAATTTTTTACAAGAACAGGACATTTAAAATGCTCTTCGGTAAGGTAACGTTCATGTTCAGATTGCAAATCGAGTCCCCATTTAACAGGGTATTCAAATTTCTTATTTGCCTTTAAAAGAATATCAACTGCATCTGTGTAGGTAATTCTTTCGAAGGGATTTTTAATGGTACCTTCTAGTCTTTGAATCAAACCTTTACTAACAAATTTATCGAAGAAAGGTATTTCTTCTGTGCAGTTGTCTAACACTTTTCGAATAACAAATTTTAAATAGCTCTCAGCTAAGTCCATATCATCATTAAGATCAGCAAAGGCAATCTCAGGTTCTAACATCCAAAATTCGGCTAAATGACGAGACGTATTGGAGTTTTCTGCTCGAAAGGTTGGGCCAAAGGTATATACATCTGAGAGGGCACAAGCAAAAGATTCAACATTTAACTGCCCTGAAACAGTAAGATAAGCCGGTTTTCCAAAAAAATCTTTTGAGTAATCTAAATCACCGTTTGGATTAAGAGGCAGGTTGTCCTTATTGAAACTTGTAACATGAAATAGTTCACCTGCTCCTTCACAGTCAGCTGACGTAATGATAGGTGTATGTATATATAAAAATTCACGATCTTGAAAAAATTGGTGTGATGCCATAATCAATTCATTTCGGACTCTTGCAATGGCTCCGAAGGTATTGGTTCTGGGCCTAAGGTGTGCAATCGTACGTAAATATTCAAACGAATGTCTTTTCTTTTGAAGAACATAACTATTCGCATCACATGGGCCAATTATTTCTACCTTTGATACATGGATTTCGATTTTTTGTTCTTTTCCGGGGCTTTCAGCTGTAGCACCTGTGATCGATAAAGCGGCTCCTGTTGAAATGGAGGGAATAATATTAGTATAATCAGGAAGATTATTTGGAACGATGATTTGTAGATTGCTTAATGTAGAGCCGTCGTTCATTTCAATAAATGAAAAGTCTTTTTGCTGACGTATTGTTCTGACCCAACCTTTTAATGTTATAACTTCTCCTATTTGAGAAGCTTTGCTTCCAAAAAGAATCTCTTTTATTTTCAAACGCATAGCGTTAGTCCTATTGATTAACATATTTTTTCCTTTTAATGAAACTTTTTAGCATTTCAATTTCCTTTACCCATACAGGCAAGCCACCGGGTGTTTCTAAGTATTTTGGCAAGTCTTTTAATGCAGGATGATTCATCATTGCTATGAATCCTTCTATTCCAATTTCTCCTTCTCCAATATGAGCATGGCGGTCGCGACGGCTGCCCAGTTCTTTCATCGAATCATTAACATGTAGAGCGTAAAGGTGTTTGATACCAATATGTTTTTCAAAATCATTAAGCGTTGTCTTCCAACTTTTCATATCTCGAATATCATAACCGGCAGCAAATATATGACAGGTGTCAATGCATACTCCAATAGGGATACGATCTTTAACTCGATCAATAATATATCCCAATTCCTTGAATTTATAACCCATATTAGTTCCTTGGCCGGCTGTTGTTTCTAATAAGAGTCGTAATGAATGACCCTTTAATTGTTTTTCTGTTTCAAGCAAGCTTTCTGCAATACGATCTAAACAATCTTGAGGCTCTTCCTTTAAATAGGATCCCGGATGAAAATTTAAAAAGGTTAAATTTAATTGTAGGCAGCGCTCGATCTCTTCTGAAAAAGCCTGACGGCTTTTTAATAAACCTTTTTCATTAGGGGAGCCAAGATTAATTAAATAGCTATCATGAGACATGAGGTTTGTCATTCCGGTTTCTTCTAATGTTTTAAACCAAAGGTCGAGATCTTTTTGAGAAAAGGTTCTTCCTTTCCATTGTTTTTGATTGCTAGTAAAAATTTGAATGGTAGTGGCGCCAATGCTTGCCCCGTGTTCAAGGGCATGGTGGACACCACCGGCAATTGAGGTATGCGCCCCAATTAAAGGAGTTGTTTCTGACATATGAGACCTATCAAAGTATATAAATTGGGAATACTCTAGCATGATATGAAGATGTTGACAATATTTGGTATAGTTAGGTCAGGGCTGTTCCATTAAAATTTTTTCTGTATTAAGATTGAGTCTAAAGTATGAATTCCCCAACCTGCTTTTTTTCTAAGCCCCCGCCTTTTCAATTATGAAGTGCAACAAATTCGTACATTATTATACTCCAAATTTCTTTGATTGAAAACCTCTATAGTGTTTTAATTTTTATTTGATAATATGTTATCCTTCTTTTTTTATACAAACAGTAAGGACAAAACAATGCCTAGAGCCTATTCAGTAGATCTTCGAGAGAAAGTATGACAACATATAGAAAAACATCATGATAAAAAAACAGCCGGCCATATTTTTCAAGTAGGTATCGCAACAATATATCGATGGATCTTGCAAAAAAAGCAAAAAGGACATTTAAAGCCAATCCGCAGAAAATATGCTTATAAGAAATTAGATGATGAGTTGTTATCTAAATATGTAGAAAAACATCCGGATTATTTTTTATCGGAAATTGCTGATTATTTTTCAGTCACTCCGCAAACGATTTTTTATGCCCTTAAAAGATTAAAAATTACACGAAAAAAAAAACTACTCGCTATAAGGAAAGAGATGAAAAGAAACGGGAAGCTTTTATGAAAGATTTAAAAAATATTCCCTTTGACAAGAGAATTTATCTCGATGAAACCGGGATTCATCAATTTTTATTTCGTGAGTCCGGAAGAAGCTTACGCGGCAAAAAAGTTTTTGGAGCGGTTTCAGGAAACCGCTTTATAAGGCAAAATATTATTTCAGCCCTATCTAAAGGGCAGTTTTTATCTCCAATGTGTTTTGAAGGTACTTGTAATACCGGGTTATTCAATATTTGGCTTAAGGAAGTTTTGACTCCTCAGCTTACACCCGGTAGTGTTCTTATTCTTGACAATGCCGGTTTTCACAAGTCAGCGGAAAGCAGGAAAACAGTAGACTCTGCCGGTTGTAAGCTTATGTTTCTTCCTCCCTATTCTCCGGACTTAAATCCTATAGAAAAATATTGGGCTAATATGAAAAATAAAGTTAGAGAGATATTACGAAAAGTTACGAATTTTAAATTCGCCATTGATCAAGCAATCTTATCAATGTAAAATTAAATGACTATATAGGTGTTTTATAATTTAAACTTTTTCTTGGTCTATTATTTAATAAATTTTCTATAGAGAGTTTGTCGGCATTTGGCCATTTTCAAATTCCTTCTATTTGTTGCACTTCGATGTTGAAAGGGCGTAAAATTTATCAAAATAAATGAAAAATAAGTTTAGACAATCAGTGAGTTTTAAAAAATCTTATCAAGTCAGTTATGCAGAGGTCTTAGTATAGTTGTTTGATCATTTTGTCCAATTCTGTTTTATTTTCATGAATAATTTGATGTCCATAATTATTAAGATGGATAAGATTTTTTTTAGATAAATCAAAAACGCCTTCAGATTCTTTATCTATAGGTATGTCTAAGAATAGATATTTAAGAATAGGAAGTTGATGGAGGTTGTAAAGTTCGTTAAAGCGAGCAGAGGTATTGCTTGAAGAGGCGGAAAGACTTAAAGTAATAAGGTCTTTTTCCCATTGGAACTCTCCCCAATGCGCAGATTGTTTTTCTGAAATACTAGGGATATGATTACCTGTTCCTAGTGAAAGGATAACCACCTCTTTATTAGGATAGAGTCGTAACGCTTCTAATAGGCCCAAAAAAACCGGATTGTTAGCATATAGTATAGCTCCTAAAATAGTATGAGTCTCTTCTTTGTCTACACTCTTAACTGTAACCGGAGGAAAGAATGCCGGGGCAGAAGAAACCCCTGCTAACACCTCATCAATGTAAAAATTTCTCATAAAATACAGAGGCCAACCACGACTTCGAAAAAGAAACGGTTGTCTTGAAGAAATAGCATAAGAAGGGAGGATGACTCTATTTTTTAATTCGGCCATACTTAAAGGATAGAATAATTTATGAAATTCTATTAATAGCTTTTCCGGATTAAATAGAGGGCCTATTAATCCATTGATTGTAAGAAATCGATGGATGAAAGAAATGGTAAAAATATTTTTCCCTGTTTTTTCAAAATTATTTAAGAGATCAACAGCTCGAAATTTATAGTTGTTGTCTTTATCAGGCGTTGATAGAGCTACAGCAATGATTCCTCCTGAAGAAGAGCCGACAATAATATCGAATAATTCACCAATTCTTTTTCCTGACTTTTCTTCGATATATATAAGTACATGAAGAGGGATTAGAGTTCGTACACCGCCCCCATTAATCGATAAAATGCGCACGTAGTCTTTTTTTAAGGGTTCAGGTTCCGGAGATAAATGAAGAGGTGCTGTGATGCTCACGCGTTCTTTGATATACCGCGTTTGACTATATAGGAAGAATTGGTGAATGATAATAAGTAAGGCCAATAGAAGAATGACCCATATTATTAGCCGGATTGTAAAATAAAAATAAAATCGCTTTCTTCTCATTTGATTACTATATGCTAATATAAATAATGCAGAAAATCATTTACTTCTCTCTCATGTTGTAAAATCATCCGATGTCCATATCTATTTAATAAAACGAAATTATCCTCAGATGTATCGTGAAAATGTTCATTAAGCTCGTCAATGGGAACATTCAATCGTAAGTAATTAATAATAGATAGATGTTCAAATTGCTTGTAATCTCTAATAATAAGATCGGTTATTTCGCTTGTACCTGTAAATGTAACATTCAGAAGTTGTGATCCCCATTGTAGAAATCCCCAAAGCTTTGATTCTTCAGGGGGAATAACCGGAACATTACTTCCTGTTCCTAAGGATAAAATAACAAATTTCTTATTAGGATATAACTTATGACCTTCTAATAATCCAAGGAGGCAGGGATTATTGTTAAATAGTCCTGCATCTAATAAAGCCATTGATTTTTTTTTATCTAAACCGGTGAGTAATGTAGGAGGATAAAAAGTAGGAGATGCCGTCGCTCCCATTAAAACATCGGTTAAATAATAATTCGGTTCATCTGAAGAGATTTGATTATTAAAAAGTACAAGGGATCTTGTCTTAAGATCATAGGCAGGGATGAAGACATTATTTAAAAGGCGATTTAAAGTAAGGTCGTGGAAGATATGCTTATACATTCTTCTTTTAAAGCGTGGAAGAAATTCAGGACCGATGAATCCATTTAAAGTAAATAGTTTGTGGTATACAGGGTTATGGAAGCTCTCACTCATAATAGTTTGATATCCTTTTAGGACGTCTTTGGCCGTATATTTAGGAGATCCATTTTCGTCCGGGATAGTAAGAATAGCTGCAATGAAACCACCGGTGGTCACCCCTGTTATAATGTCAAATAGTTCGCTAATTGGTTTTCCGCTTTTTTCTTCTAAATAGACGAGGGCATGTAAGCTTATAATATTCCTGACACCACCTCCATCGATACTTAAAATTCGAACGTACTCGCTTTTATCTGATTTTAGAGCCAGAAACACATTATCTGTCATATTTAATGAAGATTTAGGAATGGCCTCATTAGGAAGGGCATTGTTAAACTTTACTGTGAAATTATAAATGAGTGATAACATGACAAAGCCTGGAATAACGATACCACAGAGATATAGAATTTTATGTTTAGTAGTTTTAGGCTTTGGTAACATAATATTTTTTCATAAAGATATAAATCCAATTACTTGGATAGCAATAGTTGAAAGCAAAGAATAAAGCCACAAATTTTTACATCATTAATTTAGAATTAAAGATAGGAAGGTATTCATTAGCCATATCTAGAATAAATTGATATTTATGTTTATGAGCTAGAATGGTTTTGGTTTTTTGTTCCATTTGATCGGCTTTTTTGCCTATATATTTATATTGCTCAATTTGTTGCTTCATAATTTTTTTAGCTATAAAATCAATGGGTTGAAGTAAGTATTTCATCGCCGGTTCATCATAAAGATCCATTTTACAAAGGATCATTTTATTTGTTTCCCATGTCTGAAGAAGATTATATTCATCTGTTAATGTATCCAACGTCATATGATGTTCATGGATTATTTCTTTTAAAAGCGAAACCGTTGTAGAAAGGCTGGTTGTTAAAGATTGTAGCGTTTGAATAATTTGATTCTGATCAATAGATTTCAAAGAAGCATTTTGGATGGCTGAATGAATGAAATTTTTTAAGTGAAAGGTTTTTTGACAATAGATTTTAAGGACTGTTTTTAAGGGCAGATTAGCAATGTTATCGAAACCCAGACCACCCTCAGTTGCATTGATTAAAGTAATATCAGGGTTTTTTTTAGCAAAATGACTAATCCATTCTGCTTCTTGAATCCATTTCCATAAAGTTAGAATAGGTTTGTCGTAAATGTCTTTTTTTAAATATACTTTGTTAATACTAATATCTTCATCATTAACATTTTCCGGCAAGAGAGGATCTTTTGGTAGCATAGTGGAATAGGTTTGTTGATCTGTATATGCAAGGTCGACACCGACTAAAATGATGGGATTACATCCTAAGGCTTTTGCAATTTCTATAGCAAAGTTAACAACATTATTGCCTTCATCTAAATGATCACCAATAAGTCCAATATTGTGTTCCAACCATGAGGCTAATGGATACCCTCCGGCGCCATTTAAATATAATCGAGGCCCATGGATCATATTCACAGCTTCTTTATGCATTCTTAGTCGATAAAAAAATGGGATATTAAAGACCCAGTTATTAACTAAAGTTTGATAATGAAAGTGATTAGGGTCTATCCCGACTCCAAAATGAGGAATGACTCCTCCTGACGAGAGAACACTTAAAGAGCTGCCTCCTGATAAGATCAGTGCATTATCTTTTATTTGTCTTAGTTCTTCCATCTGTTTATTCAGTGAAGGCCCGGCTCCTGTTATTATAGCAGGAATAGCCTTGAATTGATTGAATAATTTATTACCGTGATAAGAGGATCGTATATTGTTAAAGTTAGAGATGAAATTCTTGAAAACATTTTTACTGGCACACAGATATTCATAGGATTTAGTATTTTCATCGATATTTTGATAGATGATGATCTCTTTTAAGGATTCTAATTCTTCCTTGTGATTTTTTTTGTAAGATAAAAGGGCATCCACCTTTGCCGGAAGTGTCATAAAATAAGTTTTTAGTTCTGCTAATAAGGAGCAATCTTGGAAGACTTTTGAAATGTAGTAAATACGGACTTGGGGATGATCAAGAATTTCAGTAGCTTTCTTAGTGTTTAGAAAAGCTTTTAATACTTCAATGTCATCTTCCAAAAAAATAAGATGGTGGCGATTTCCCTTTCCCAACCATATTTTGGCCGCATCGTAATAATACCCTAAACCGATACCATAAACATATAAAAGTAGAGTATTTTTTAAATTAAGTGTTCGAAACCATTGCAGAGCTTCTTCAGAGGCGCTTTTTTGACAATGTAGCAAAAAGAAATTTGTACGGTGTCTTTTTAGTAAATTTAATTCATTTGCTTCCGTTAGCGTTACGGGGTAGGAAGTAGTTGATGTTTTTAAAATGGCAAGGGCAGTTTCAGGTTGAAGGATTTTAAGTTTTTCATAATTTCCATCAAATTGACTTAGGGGTTCATTCGTCATCATCATTCTCTTCATAGATCATTTCTTTTCCATTCCAGGTAGCAATCTCGGTTTTAACAAGCTTATTTGTTTCGTATTTGTATATGGTATAGGTGTTATTGGAAGGATCGAATTTCTTTTCTTCAATTAAATGACCTTTTCTATCCCATTTTTTTGCATTAGAATAATTCGGAAGCTCAGTGAAATATCTAACTTCTGCTAACTTTTTATTGGGATGCCATTTTTTTAAATGTTTATAAGGAATATGACCATGGTAATATCCCTCTTCAATTAAAAGACCTTTCGGATCCCATTGACAGTCTTTTCCCTCTCGTAGTTTATTTTCAAAGTAGATTTCCCTTTTTAATTGTTTATTTGGATGATACAGACGAACAAAACCATCTAAGAAGCCATCTTTATAAAACATAGACGATTTTAATGCGCCATTATCATAGTAATACAGTTGCTTGCCGGTGAGGGTCCCTTCTTTATAATACCGGACACTATATAGATGTCCATTTAAATAATATTGGGTGGCCTTACCTGTTTCAGATCCTTCGATATACCAGGTTTTTGATAAGAGAGTTCCATCTTCAGCAAAAAAAGTTGAAGGACCGTGTAAAATTGAATTCTTATAAAAACATTCGGATTTGATCCGACCGCTTAGGTGATACATCAAACATTGACCATTTTGGGTTCCGTCTTTTAAGAGATAAACTAACGTTATTCTCTGATTGTCATCTTTTTCAAGATAAATCACATAGCCATTTTCTACTATTTTCTCATCCAAATTTTTCGGTATAAGCTGAGAGTTAAAAGGAGTCGAAATTTTCAGATCGAGTTTCGGCTCAACGATAAGGATGGTATTATTTTCGATTTTATAAATTTCTTTTTCATTCATTTTTTAATCAATTATTTTGTATATTATCTTCAAATATCTCTGCATACCTTTTCGCTCCAAAACCGGCATGGAGAAACTGTTGATGTAAAGACTTCCATTTAAGTAATTGTGCTATTTTTTTAAAGTTAGATAGAGGAAGGTATCTAGCAGAGCGGGATTCTTTTTTTACATACATCGAAAAAACAAGATGGATGTGGTACATCATGTTTTTATAAGCAAGTTCATTTTTTAAAAGAGCCTCAAAATGGAATAATTTTTTTGTTCTAAGCTTTTCCGATAAATCTTTTTCTTTGTCAATCAGTGTATAAATGTGATCAAATTCTTTTAGTATTTTTTGATAATATTTATCACAAGATTTTAAACTTTTGAGAAATTGCTTAAAGTAATGATAGATTTGTTGTTTACTGATATTGGAAATCTTTGTATTGAGAATTTCTGAATGTATTAGCTGGTTTATTGGATAACTTTTTTTAAGGTGTTGTTTTGTCGCCTCTTCAAGGGAGATATTCGGTGCTCCGTTTATACCAAGGCCTCCTTCAGTGGCGTTAATAAAACAACGATCATCTCTTTTTTTTATAAACCTAGAAAGCAGGCAAGATTCACTATGCCAATGTCTATTGGTATAAATGGGGTTTTGGAAAATATCCTTTTTTAAAAGACGGTTATCCATAATCATCTGTTCATCTTTTGGGAGGGGGCCTACTCGCACACCTGAGGTATATCGCTGCATGTTCGTATAAGCTAAATCTAATCCAAGGTAAATAATAGGGTTGCATCCTAAAAGTGTAGCTAATTGAGTCGTAAAGCAAGTAACACTAAATCCCTCTTCTAAAGGCTCTTCATCGATATTAAATTTTTTTTCTAGCCAAGTTGCTATTTCATAGTTTGTTAAACCATTGATATAAAGTTTTGGACTCTGGATACAAGGAGGTAAGCGATGAAAGGTTCTAGAAGAATAGAAAACCGGAACTTCAAAATTTGTTGTACCCAAAAATCTTTCATAGACTCTTTCTTTGGTGTCAATATAAGTGCTAAAGTGAGGTTGAATACCTTTAGCTGTAAGGGCATTTAAGGCCGAGCTAGCCGCAAAGATGATAGCATTTGAAGTTAGATTTTTTAATTGGTCGATATTTTTTTCCAATGAAGGACCTGCGCCACAAATAATTGCGGGAATCTGATTAAATTTACCAAAAAGATGATTGCCTCGATAGGCTTCCGGAATGAAAAAAGCATTTCTGATATAGTTCGATATTACGGTATCGTCAAATGTTAAAAACCGAGCTATAAGACTGTGAGCATCTGTCCAGCTTTCTTGCATTACTTCATTTATAGACTCGAATAAATCAGGATATTGTTTTAAGTAAGAGGGAAGAGCTGAAATTTTGATGCGGCGAGGCGCATATAAAGCTCCCTCCTTTTCAAGAGCGTTTCGCCCTTCGGAATTATTTTTAAAATAAAAAAATTCGACCTTAGGGTTTTGAATAATATTCCTTCCCGTTTCTGTTTGTAATAGGCAGGAAAAAATAGCAGGGTCATTTTCAATAAAAACTAAGCTATGGGCAGCATTGTCATTAAGCCAAGCCTCTAAGGCATTATAAAAATAACCTATTCCGGAGCCAAAAAGGTAGAGAGTTTTAATTTTTTCTTCTTTTAAAGAAAGTGTTGCTACAAATTCAACAGCTTCTTTGGCTGCTCCCTCTTCTGAATGTAAAAAAAATGATCGGCCATTTTTTTCGTATTGCAGATTTAATTCATCTTTTTCTGTTTTGACAAATTTTAAGTGCCTCGGCTCTCCTTTTTCTAAAATGACTTTTACTAATTCAGGATCCAATCGTTCAAGACTTTCCAGATTCTGTTTGAGTAACTGAGGGTTAATAAATTGCATGTTGTGGCCGTGTTTATTTATGACAATTAAGCGAAAAAACCCTTTTCTTTAGCATTGGGATGAAAGCGTTTATTTGTTTTTTTAATTTTGTATGTACTTTCTAATTGTATATTCATTTAGTTTTCCCACATTATCAATATAATACGATCTTGTCTATAATGTAGATAATCGAGATTTTAAACTTGAGAATTCTTGTCTTAACAAGCGACTACCGGATCCTTTAAGTTGACCAATTGCAAGCTGTGAAGATTGAATGGGTTGAATCTTGATAAACATATGTACATGGTCAGGTATAATATCAAGTTCTTTAATAAATTGTGTCTGTTTCTCTAAGTCAAGCCTACCGGGGACATTAATAGGACTTTTGAAAATAAAGTGGTGATGCTTTAGCCAAGATGTCATCCCTCCTGTGCTGTAGGAAATTTTATATTATTTTAAGACGGATGCACATACATCCTTAATCCTTCTATTTAAGTGTATTGAGAAAGATGTTTCACCGACTCTTTTGTTTGCCGTTTGGATAATTTACCGGCTGATCCTCCCTTGGTATCATGCTGAGTTTTTCCTTCTGATTGAAATTTCATCAAATACTTATAAACACTCGAGCGGCTTAAGCGCAGAACATGAGCAATGAGGTCATGCCCCAGCCGTCATCTCGTGCGAGAAGCACACGCAAACGCTTATGTTCATTTGTATCACGGTTTTTTTACCTGAAATTCAAAAGTGCTTCTTTGATGTGAAGTTAACTAATTCATATCAACACTAATATCGTATTTATACTTTTTTGTGTGCCTTTCAGTAGCAAAGAGTATAGATTGGGGCATTTTCAAATACTTCCTATTTTTCGCACTTCGATGTTGAAAGGGTGGCAGATTATTTGTCAAAATTAAAAATATAATATAATCTATTAATTTAAAAATAAATTAAACATAATTTAATTTCATCAACCATTATTTATTTTTAATTTAACGTGTCGAATCTTAATGTTTTATTTATAAACCAGCTGTATAATATTTTTTATAGCAAGAATATAGATTATAAAGTCTGCCATTATTTCAAATATGAAAAATATTTTGGTTATGGGTTGAAACTTACGCGCAAAACTTTTTTATAAATGAGGTAATAAAATAGATGCAGTTAACAATAAAATATTTTTCCCTGAAGATACTGTAATAAGTAACATGTCAGATTCATCTGATATCATAAATCAATCCGATGAAGAAGGTCAATCATATCATACCAATGGCGATGTATATAAATTCATTAAATATAATTCTCCGGACTTAAATCCTATAGAAAGATATTGGGCTAATATGAAAAATAAAGTTAGAGATATTACGAAAAGTTACGAATTTTAAATTCGCCATTGATCAAGCAATATTATCAATATAAAATTAAACGATTATAACAGTGCCAAGCAACTACTTTTTCGGTTTTAATAACTGCAAATGGAATGTCTTGGCAGTTAAATACGTATGCGTAAAATATTATTTTTTTGAATAGCATCGGGATATTCTTTTTATAGAGATGATGATAGAGCTGTAGAATCTTTACCTCCACAGCTAGAATCGACAATTTTTCTTCCTTCAACTATTTATAAAAACCTATTTCTTAATAAAAAATTTAAACATAAAAGTTACTCTAGTTAATAGATCGCAATATAAAACAAGAAATCTATTATGACTATTTTTAATAATATGCAGCCACAAGTAATTATCATTCCTTTGCAGGAAAAAACATATCCAAGACTTGTAATTCTTGACAGCTCCCAACCCCTAAAGGGAAGGGATTCCTAATTCATCGACCACTGCTAACAAACAAGCTAGTCTAACATGATCTCCAAAGGCTTACATTACCGACTGCCCTGCGGTATCGAGATTAATAGATGCATTAAGATCTCTATCGTGTGTTACTTTGCAGTTTGGACACTGCCAACTTCTCACACTTAAATCTAAAATTTCTATTTGGTACCGGCAGGCAGAGCATAGTTTTGAACTAGCAAAAAATTGATCTAATTCCACTATATTTCTTCCGTACCATTCACACTTATACTTTAAAAATGTTAAAAACCGGCTCCATCCTGCATCCGATATATGCTTAGAAAGTTTTTTATTTTTTAACATCTTATTAATATTTAACCCTTCTATCGTGATCGTTTGGTTTTCACGAGCCAACTTTGTAGAAAGTTTATGATGAAAGTCCTGCCTTATATTTTTTATCTTCGAATGTATCGAAGCCACCGATCTTCTTTTTTTGAGTCTGTTTTTACCTTTGACTTTAGCTTTGCTAAGAGAACGTTGTTTTCTTTTTAGTCTTTTCTTATGAAATCTAAAAGGTTTAGGTGCCGTAATCTTTTTCCCTGTAGAAAGAGTTGCGAATGTCGTTAATCCTAAATCTATACCGACAGAATTATTTCTCTTCTCAAAAGGGATCACTTCTTCTTCTACTAATAGGCTCACAAAATACCTGTCACAAGAGTCTTTTGTGATTGTTATACCTGTTGGTATACCTAAAAAACACCTTGACCAATGTATTTTTAATCTGTCTTTAGATTTTGCAATCTTAAGATTAACCCCATCCCAACTAAATGCTGACTTAGTTAATCGTATTGCCTGCGTACTGTGTTTGTTTTTAAAGCGAGGGAAATTTGACCTTTTTTTAAAAAAGTTTAAAAAAGCTCTATCAAGATCTCTAAGACTTTGTTGCAGACAAACAGAAGAAACTTCGTTTAACCAAAGAAACTCTTTGTTTTGCTTAAGACTTGTCAAGAATGCCGATGTTTTAGAATAACTTACATTCTCTTTGTATTCCTGATATTTCTTGATCTTAAAATTTAAAGCTTGATTATATACAACTCCGGAACATCCAAAGCTTTTTGTAAGCAACTCCTTTTGTTTTTTCGTTGGATAGAATCTGAATTTATATGCTTTTTTGATCATCATGTATTGCATTATATGTCCGGTACATATATATTGTCTATCCGGAAAGACGGAAAACCTCTAAAACAGCAGTTTTTAACCTTAGTTACCATGTTATTTGGTGTCCTAAATATAGGAGAAAGGTTCTTGAAGGTGATATTGTTGTTCGTTTAAAGGAATTATTAGAATTAAAAGCTCTACAACTAAATATAGAGATTCACGAACTGAATATTATGCCTGATCACGTACATATTTTTTTAAATACCAAGCCTATATATTCGCCACAATTTTTCATAGGACAACTTAAGGGATATACAAGCCGAATATTAAGGCAAGAATTTTCAAGCTTAAGATCCGGGTTACCCACACTGTGGACACGGTCTTATTATGTTGATAGTGTTGGAAAATTAAATGAATATACAATCAGCAAGTATATACGGAATCAAAAAAACAAATAGACACTTTCATCCCACCCTTAAAAAGGTGGGTTTTCTCGTTTAATTGTCATAAAGAAGATGTCTCTATTTCGGAAATTTCACATGATATTATTTTGGACAGGAAAGATGAAGCTTCTCCTCCGTCTTGCAAAAAACCTCGATCAGATAGAAACAAACCTCGTAAGCCTCACACTAAAGCAACCAGAAAGAAAATAGCTGAATCACTGACAGGTAGGAGCCGTCCTCAAAACGTCAAACATAACATATCTAAAGGAGTGAAAAAGAGTATTTTATCGCGCCGACCCGGCCCGCCCGGGAACATGTTTGCACAGCAAGGCAACCCAGCGGGGACCAAAAGCAAGACTAAGCCTAAAGAAACTCCTAAAAAAACTAAAGATACAAGATCTCAAACACAGCCGGAGAGAGCCCGTAAGGCTTATATTGACGCAACCAAATCACTGAAAAATAAAGTTCCTTTGTACAAAGACAACATGACCTGGAAAATAAAGCACAGCCAATGATACAAATTCACCTATTATAAAACAAGAGCTGGGTGGCGGGACTGGTTCAGAGCCTCTGATTATCGGCCAGTCTATTTTCAGGAACAAAATAGACAATAGCCTTCCTGTATTACAGGACCCAAACGATAGAAACAAGAGTCTTCTATTTGAAAGGGAAGGTGAGATAGAATCGATCAGGGTAAGATCTTGGGGTAGTCTGAGGGAATATCTGATGGAGATATCTCCTGTAAGGAGAGAGACAAATATAAAAATCGTTTGGATGATATTTATACAGTTATCATCCCTATAGATTTTGGAGCAGCTAGAGGATTATCCACCTTTGCAAAAAGAAAGATAAAACAATTCGAGGTTTTAGGGCCCTATGCAGGGGTTCTTCGTGAAGGAGAAAAAGACTTCAAGCAAGGAATGAGGAAAATCGGCAAGAGAAACTTTTCAGCATATCTATTTGGAACAATCTCAGAGCATCGTGCTATTGACGCATTCGGATCAGGAAACACCCTCAGCTTGGTAAATACCGGTCAGCTTGGCAAGGGTGAAAGAATAGAAGACAACAATACATCTGCAGTCCAGATAGGTAAAAGTCTCATTTTTTATGTGGCTAATAGAGATATCGATAAGGGGGAAGAGTTTTTTGTAGACTATGGGCCTATTTATGATTGTGAAATAAAACAAGAACCAACAGAAACAGAATAGATTTTGTTCTTTCACTATAGTTGATTGGAAGAGCTGAATCGACAAAATATTTAATAACCCGAGTTCGATGTAATGAAGTCATATTATCTCTCTAATTATTCAATAAATTATTTGAAAAAGTACTAAAAGAAAAAGGCTCCTTCCTTCAGAATATTTGTTTTTGACGAAACAGATAACACCAAAAAGAGGAAACCATGAAGCTTGAAATATGCGTCATCTATTGTATTTGTAATGACTACTTAAAGGAACTGGACAGTATAGCATGGCACAATGAAAAAATGAAAGAATTCATCGAATCCCATTATCCGTATGAGAAGGATTAATGCGATTTATGAGGAGGTATGCGCCTCTTAAATCGCTAAAATGTTTTATTGTAGATTCATTTCCTCTTCAAGTCTGTAAAAACGCACGTATATTACGCTCTATACCCCTTATGAATCAAAGTGCCGATTCTAAGACTTGAAAATGATCATTGATTCGTTTCCTCATTGATTGAGCAATAGAAGGCCAAGTATTTTCAAAAAATCCGGTAATCGATCTCCGAAATTCTTTAGCAGAATTAAAAAACCGATTATTGCGACAATATTCATTCATCACTTTCCATAATCGTTCAATGGGATTGAGGTTAGGACTGTAAGAAGGTAAATAATAGAGAATAATACCTTGTTTTTCTGCTTCTTGTTTCCGACATTCCTAGACCTCTAAACAAGTTTTTCTAATTAAGCCATACATCCTCATTGCAGTCTTTCCAAACAAAACAATAATCTTTTTCCGAAGACGGGTTAAATTTGTGATCATTTCTTTACAAATTCTCCGGGAAGTCTTCTGAAAAAAACGGATTATTCCGATACCTTCCATAATTTGGAAAATCCATCTTAATGTTGGATTTTTGACTTCCTTTCCTAATTGGTTGGGTAATGTCTCTTCTGTTTCTATCAATTTTTGTCGAAGTTGATATTGTCCGATATTATAAACCATTAAACACAATGTCATAACCATCATTAATGCTTCAATGCGTCGAGGGGTTTTTAAAAAAATAGAATCAACCATAAACCAAGGATCTTTTAAAAAGCGAAACCCTCCTTCAACCTTTTGCTGTTCTTTATATTCTTCTAACATCATCTCATCTTTATAATTTTCTCTATCGGTGTCATTCGCAGCTAAAATAAACCGTCCTTTTCTATTCATCAGTTTATTAATTTCTTCTTCTTCCCTTTCAAAGCTAGCATGAATCTTGTATCCAACAACTTGTTTTTCCTCTCCTTGTTTAGGTTTGCCTAATTTACCATATTTTAGAATCGGCAATATCTCACTATTCATGGAATATAAATGATTTTTTTTAGTCAATCTGCCCCAAGCTTTTTTAGCATCACTTTCGCATTTAAATTCCTCATTACCCAAATGCCAAAGTTGTTTCTTGAGCTTTTCTTCTGCCTTGGTCAATTTTTTTTCTAATGATTTTATCTCTCTCTGATAGGCTTGCTCTGAAAAAACCAAAAGCCATCTTTGTTTAATCCCTCCATAAAAAGAGGTGAAGCTGCATGTTTTATATCCTTTCTCCTGATCAATCCAATCAATTTCTTCTTCCGGTTTTTCTACTAATCTTTTTGCTTCTCCTATTATCTCGGGAACTCGGGTGAGCCATTTATAATCATTATTTTTTAAGAGCTTTTCTTTTGTGTATAACGCTGAATCGGCAACCCACTTCAACTTTGTTTTTACATCAATCTGTTGTTGAAATTCACTGATTTTTTTGAGCGTCTCATGAAAACTTGCTTTATCAGAACTATTGCCGTCTAAGGCTTCCATCCATAGAGGCATAGAACTCGGACCATTGGTAACGAGAGAAAGTACAACTTGTTTCAAATCAGGTCTATGATCTTTAGAATAACCCTGCTTAATCTCAATCACTTGCGGATCATCTTTCACTTCATACGACCCATGAACGGAAAAGCTTGTTGTATCTAGATGATGCGTTTTTTGTAGTAAATCATGGTCTAGGGCTATTCCAAAAGAAACTTCAGCAAATAATTTACTGCTCCCATATTTCGCAATATCATCCAAAGCATGACCTAAAGTATAATCTGTGAGATCTTCTGCTCGAAGATCGTTGCCAAGTAAATTCTCTATCGATTTAGAAGCAAAAAATTGATGTGTTAGGTAGAGACGTCTATTAGTAAACCCTAATCCATTCAGAATCATTGCAATTACTGCCTGTCCCGCACTTACTTTTCTTTGTGGATGATTTTTTAATCCGGTATCAATCCTTTCCGCTACTTTTAGATCGCTGCAAAGTGCTGCAATTAATCCATGGTGATCCATGTTCACTGTTTGAATATTATCTCCTGCAACTTCCGGCATAACTTTTCTCCTTGTATCAAATAAAAAGTAACAGGATAGGCAATCTATAATTCTAATTCAAAAAAAATATCTTACGGTCTAGGAATGTCGGTTTGTGTCTTAAATTTTTATATAAATTGCCCCAATTTCGTTTATCTTTCCAAATATGACGATAAATACTTTCGTGGCTGATAAGCAGGCCTTCTTCTTCTTTCAATCGACCGGATATTTGAACAGGACTCCATTGAAGCAGTAATTTACTTTCTATCTTCATAAGTAGTTCAGGGGTCATTTTCTTTGTTTTACTGCTCGCTTTTGAACGCCTTCTTTTAGTTTTGATTTGTGCTGCAAAATAGATATATCTGCCTTCATAGCTATTTCTTTTTAACTCTCGATAAACAGTAGTTTTATTAACATTTAATTCCTGCGAAATAGAATCAACAGAATCTCCTCTTTTTTTTAAAGCGCCCTTTCAACATCGAAGTGCAACAAACCGCTACAAATTAAACTTGTCTGAAGGTGGTAAAAAATCTCCTATGGTAAACGTAAGAAAACCAAGGAGGAAAGATGCCAAACGGCTACCGTCACTTAAACAAAGACAAGAGATGCCAATTGTATACCTTAATAAGAAGAGGAGGTCCTATCACCTTAATTTCCAATGAGTTAAACGTAAATCGATCGACTGTTTATCGCGAGCTAAAACGAAATTGTGGAAAGCGTGGATATCGGTATCAACAGGCTCAAGAGAAGGCTTTAAAGAGACGAGGCTCAAAAACTCAACAACGAAAGATGAGCAGTGTAATGATTGCCATTATCGAAGAGAAGTTAAGCGTGCAGTGGAGCCCCGATCAAATATCGGGATGGCTGAAGAAGAAAGGGTATCAAGAAGCTGTAAGCCATGAGACAATCTATAACTATGTTTGGGAGGACAAAAAAAGAGGAGGCTTGTTGTATAAACACCTTAGACATAGTGGGAAGAAATATAACAAGCGAGGTAAAAATAGGGCCGGACGAGGATGTATTCCCGGACGGACAGATATTTCTGAAAGGCCTGATATCGTAGAGAAGAAAACTCGTTTAGGCGATTGGGAACTAGATACAATCATAGGAACAGAAGGGAGCGGAGTCATTGTCTCAATGGTCGAAAGAGTCTCAAAGCTAACAAAACCGGAAAAAGTCTCGCGTAAAACCGCTGAGGAAGTAAAGGATGCGCTAGTAAACAGGTTAAGACCGGTCCAAAAATTTGTCATGACATTAACTGCTGACAACGGGAAAGAATTTACTTACCATAAACAAGTGAGCCAATTACTTGAGACAAGTTTTTACTTTGCTACCCCCTATCATTCGTGGGAGAGAGGGCTGAACGAGCATACGAATGGACTCGTTCGACAATATCTCCCTAAAAATAAACGGTTTGATGAAGTCTCAGCAGGTAATTTAAAAAAGATTGAGAACTTGCTTAACAATAGACCCCGAAAAGTGTTAAACTTTTCAACACCGGAGGAGGTGTTTAACCGTCTCAGTAAGGAAGCAGCGAGTGTTGCACTTCGATGTTGAAAGGGCGAAGTACATATTTGGCACCTTTGTTCGTAGGTTAAATGCCGGTAGCCTTTAGGCATAAAAAATCCCTCCATAGTTTTTTTTTGCAAAAATTTACTATAGAGATTTTGCCGGCATTTGGCCATTTTCAAATTCTTCCTATTTGTTGCACTTCAATGTTGAAAGGGCGTTATTTGTTTTAATTTAATAAATATAGTCCTTTTTTTTGTCTTTATTATGAGGGTGTTATCGACTTGAATTTAATGATTTTGTTAACTAGAATTGAATTTTTGAGGTAAAATGAGAATGTTTATATGAAGTTATTTTCACGAAATAAACCTAAAATCAAGGTCCAAGTAACCAAAAGAGAAGGCTTTAATGACTGGCTTAAATGCACTCATTGTAAAGAATTGACTCATGCTAATGAGGTAGAAGCTAAGAACAACTGTTGTCCAAAATGTGATTATCATTACAGACTACCCGCTCAAAAAAGAATTCAACAATTATCGGATGAAGGTAGCTTTAAAGAGTTATTTGACAATATTAAGCCTGTGGATTGTTTGAATTTTAAAGATACGGAAAGCTATACGAATCGTATAGCAAGAACACAGAAAAAAACAGGTCGAGTAGAGGGTGTAATTGTTGGTACCGCGACTTTAGACTCCCATCCTATCGCTTTGGGCGTTTTAGACTTTAGTTATATGGGTGGATCTATGGGATCTGTCGTTGGAGAAAAGCTTACGTTGTTAATAGAACTTGCTCTTAAAGAGTCCATACCTCTCGTTATCGTTTCGGCTTCCGGTGGAGCGCGCATGCAAGAGTCTGTACTTTCATTAATGCAGATGGCGAAAACTTCCGTAGCTTTAGCTAAATTACATGAAAACAATCTGCTTTTTATTTCGATTTTGACGAACCCTACTTCCGGAGGGGTGACAGCTTCTTTTGCTTCTTTAGGTGATGTTATTATAGCTGAACCGGATGCATTAATTTGCTTTGCAGGTCCTAGAGTTATCGAACAAACGATAGGAGAAAAATTACCGGATAAAGCTCAGAAATCTGAATTTTTATTAGAACATGGCATGATAGATTGTGTCGTGAAACGACATAATATACGTAAAATGTTAATTAACTTTATAGATTTCTTTTCGGGTAACCAAAGAGAATTTTTTCATTTTAAAGTTAAAGATATTATCTCTTCTAAAGAAGAGAAGGGTAAAAATATAAGAGAACAGCTTACTAAGAAATTACATAAATTAGTATCTTTCTCATCTGAAGATGGATTTGTAGAAGAAAAAAAAATTAATTAACCGGTTGGAGTGGCATAATGACGATGGTCGAAATCGAAACAATTACTGTAGACGAAACGATACAATTACCCCAATACTCTTCTGATTTAGCATCGGGAGCTGATGTGAAAGCGCATATTCCGGAAGAGCTTATTATCCCGCCCGGTGAATCGGCTTTGATACCAACAGGTTTAAAATTTGCTATTCCAAAAGGTTATGAAATTCAAGTTCGGCCCAGAAGTGGCTTAGCCCTAAAACATCAAATAACGGTTCTTAATACTCCGGGAACAGTAGATGCGGATTATCGAGGAGAAGTCGGCATTATTTTAATCAACCATGGAAAATTCGCATTTCGAGTGCTACCCGGTATGAGAATCGCGCAACTTGTTGTTGCTGCTACTATTCATGGACAATTTATTTCAGCTGATAATCTGACGGCAACTGCCAGAGGAGAAGGTGGTTTTGGTCATACAGGTATCCAATAGCATGGTAAAATTTACTGATTATCTAAATGAAGAACAGATTATTTTTTTAACGGCTAAAACAAGAGACGAAGCTTTAAGACAATTAATTGAAAATCTTGCAGCTAACGGAAAACTAAACAATCCAAAGGCATTTTATCAAGCTATTTTAGAACGCGAAGGTGTTATTTCTACAGGAATCGGAATGGGTATAGCAATACCTCATGCAAAGTTACCTGAATATGATAATTTTTTTATCGCAATTGGTATTTTAGAAAAGGGCTTAGATTGGCAATCATTAGATGATATACCTGTTCGTTTAATTGTCATGATTGGAGGGCCTGATGATAGGCAAACTCAATATCTTAAAATATTATCAGAGCTTACTTTGTTCTTAAGAGATAAGAAAAGACGAAAGAAATTGTTGACTTATACATCTTCGAAGAAGATTCTTAAATTTTTTAAGTCAGAATAGTGGGGATGTATGGATTTAAAAATTAAAGACGTTTCAACTTTATTACATGTTTCAGAAGAAGCTATTGAAAAGCTCATCGAACAAAATAATATTCCATTTTATCGTTTGAATGATGAATTTCGTTTTAACCGAACTGAAATTGAGAACTGGGTGATTGAACATTCACTTGATTCATCAGAGGACAAATTGTCTCATTTTTTAAAGAGCAACGATGGAAAGGCAAGAGGGGGTACTCAGCCCTTTAGTTTCTTTAGAGCTATTCATAGAGGTCTCGTTATTAGGAATGTTCCCGGTGATACCAAGCAAGAAATTATCAAACTTGCTATGCAACAGATTGCTCAAAACCTTGATCTGGATGCCGAAGGGCTAACCGAATTACTTCTTGATCGAGAAACATTGATGCCAACTGCTCTTAATAAAGGCATCGCTGTACCGCATACCAGAGATTTTCTTTTAAGTGAGGCATATGATATTGTCGCTATTGTATATCCGGATCAGCCGATTGAATATGGCGCTTTAGACGAAGAACCTGTGCATACTCTATTTTTTCTATTTGCCTGTCAAGATAAGCGTCACTTAAATCTTCTGGCTAAAATCGCTCATTTCTGTAGCGCAGAAGAGAACACCCGATTTTTAAAGAAGCAACCCGATAAAGAGGATATTCTACAATACATTAAAGAATGGGAAAGTAAACTACAACAAGTGCGTGTGGTTACTTAAGATTCGTCTTTAGTATTAGTAACCAGCGCCTGTTCTTCTTCAGAAGCATCTACGTTTTCCGAAGTACCTTTTTCAACAAATTTAACTTTATCGTTCTCAATTGTTACGAGATAAGATCGAATTCTATCAACAGGTGAGAACAGTAATGTTTCAGCAAGCGGATCTTCCAGATATTCTTCGATAGTACGCCTAATGGGCCTTGCACCCATATCAGGTTGAAATCCTTTTTCAACAAGGAAGTGAATAGCCGGATCAGAAAGTTCGATAAAGATATCCTTTTTATTTAGGCGACCTTCTAATTTTTTAACCTCAATGCGGATAACCTTTTTAAGGTCTTCTTTTTCTAGAGATCTGAATACGACTGTTCCATCTAAACGATTAAGAAATTCAGGTTTGAAGTGCTTTTTAACCGCACTTTCTATTTTTTCTTGAATTTTTTGGAAATTAGGAACTCCATCTTTGGCTCCAAATCCTACTTCGTTAGATTTTCGAATAAGGTCAGCACCGAGATTGGATGTCATAATAATAATAGTGTTTCGGAAGTTAATTTTTCGGCCAAATGAATCAGTTAGCCTTCCTTCTTCAAGGATTTGCAAGAGGAGATTCATTACATCCGGATGTGCCTTCTCAACTTCATCAAATAAAACAACACTATAGGGACGCTGTCTAACACGTTCAGTAAGTTGTCCGCCCTCTTCATGTCCAACATATCCCGGAGGGGAACCTGTCATACGGCTAATAGCGAACTTTTCCATATATTCGGACATATCCACTTGAATGAGAGAGTCTTCTCCACCGAACATATGTATGGCGAGCTCTCTAGCAAGAAGAGTTTTACCAACCCCTGTTGGTCCAAGAAATAAAAATGCGCCAATGGGTCTATTCGGATCTTTAATATCGGCACGAGAACGGCGAATAGCACGACAGACAGTTTTAATAGCATCAACCTGGCCAATAATACCTTCTTCTAATGTTTCTTCCATTTTAAGAACTTTAGAAGTCTCACCTTCAGTTAAGCGGTTAAGAGGAATGCCTGTTTGTTTGGCTACGACGGAAGCAACTTCTTCTTCATCAACGATCACTTGATGTTCTTCTTTATTGACTTCCCATTCATTTCGAATTTGCTCCAGTTGTTCTCGTAAGGATTTTTCATTATCTCGCAATTTGGCAGCTTTTTCATATTCCTGCCTACCAATAGCTTCTTCTTTCGCTATTCGAGTTTCTTCGATTTCAAGGTCAAGCTTAGCTATATCACCCGGTTGATTCATCATAGCGATACGCATTTTTGCTCCTGCTTCATCAAGAAGATCAATTGCTTTATCAGGAAGGTAACGAGCATAGATGTATCGATCGGAAAGAACTGCAGCTGATAGTAGAGCTTGTTCAGTATAAATACATTTGTGATGTTCTTCATATTTTGTTTTCAAACCCTGTAAAATGTCTACAGTTTCGCATAAGGAAGGTGGAGCAATTTGAATTTTTTGGAAACGTCTTTCTAAAGCGGCATCTTTTTCAATATGTTTGCGATATTCATCTGATGTTGTTGCCCCTATACATTGAATTTCACCTCTAGATAGAGCCGGTTTTAGTATATTGGAAGCATCAATAGCTCCTTCTGCTGCGCCCGCGCCAACAATAGTGTGAAGTTCGTCGATAAAAAGTAAGATATTGCCATGTTTCTTTATCTCATCCATGACAGCCTTAATTCTTTCTTCAAACTGGCCTCGATATTTCGTTCCCGCAATCATTAGAGTTAAATCTAATGCGATGAGCTTTTTCTTCCGTAAATTATCAGGGACATCGCCACTAACAATGGCTTGTGCTAAACCTTCTACAATCGCTGTTTTACCGACTCCGGCTTCACCTACTAATACCGGATTATTTTTACGACGTCTGCAAAGAATAAGAGTTAATCTCTCTACCTCTTCCTTCCTTCCAATAACAGGATCCATTTTGCCTTCTTTACACATCTCGGTTAGATCATGACCATAGGCTTTTAAAGCCGGAGTTTTATCTGCACTGATACCACCTTTTTCATAGCTTTTTTGATGAGAGCCGGCGTCGCCGGTGCTTGAGGTTGTGCCGATGGGAGGAAGTTGTAGATTAAAGGTTTCCAGTTCTTTTAAAACTTCTTTTCGGATCTCTTTTAGATTAACATTGAGATTTTCAAGTACTTGTGCGGCTACTCCGTCTGTTTGACGCAACAAACCTAACAGGAGATGTTCTGTGCCGACATAGTTATGATTAAGGTTAGCTGCTTCTTCATTTGAGTATTCAAAAACTTTTTTTACTTTTCCTGTAAGAGCAGGATCTCCATAGAGTTGAATTTCAGGACCATAGCCAACAAGTCGCTCAACTTCAGCTCTAACAGTTTCAAAATCAAGGTTTAAATTTCGAAGTACATTAACAGCAATTCCTTGCCCTAATTTTAAAAGACCTAACAAGACATGTTCTGTACCAAGATAGTTGTGATTAAGCCTTTGAGCTTCTCGTTTAGCTAATTTAATGACTTGTTTGGCTCGATTTGTAAATTTTTCAAACATAAGCTTCTCTTTTTAAATACCTTAAATTTTTTTTAAATATTCATTCTAGGGCAGATCTTAGAAGTTAAGTTGATTTTTTGCAAATGAAGATAAAATTTCTTTAAAAAATGTTTTCTCTAACGATCCCTCAAATTGTAATTGTAGCAAATCACCTAAATAAAGAGCTATGGTTTTATAGGTTGAAAATTTGCTTATTAAAGCGTTTTTATGCAATTAAAAACGTGATAAGGGTAAAATATTGCATCAATTCATGTATTAAGAGGTGAAGGTTATGAAAGTTAGTATTTTAGATAGCGGGTTAGGACGAGCTCAAGAACATATGGACAAAGATAAACAACTTTTAACCTGCCTTAAGTCAAGCGGAGATTTATTATTACATCTATATGATTGGGAACAAGATAGCGCATCATATGGGCATTTTATTAATCCGGAAGAACTTTTAAATATGGAGGGAGTCAAACAAAAAGGGTTGAAATTGGCTAGAAGAGTAACCGGGGGAGGGATTATTTTTCATATTTCGGATTTTGCCTTTTCTTTATTTATCCCGGCCAATCATCCAAAGTGTTCTTCAAATACCATGGCGAATTATGCTTTTGTTAATACAATTGTAATTGAAGCTGTTGAAGCTTTTATGGGAAAGACTGTTGAAGCTTTTCTTTTATCAACAGAAAGTGTTTCTGATAATTCTTTATCGAAAAACTTTTGTATGGCGAAACCTACCATTTATGATGTCATGATTGATGGTAAAAAGGTAGGGGGAGCTGCACAACGTCAAACGAAAAATGGAGTATTGCATCATGGGACTATTGCTTTAGGGATGTTAAAAGCATCCTATCTGCAAGATATCCTTCTTTCTGAGTCCGGAGTATTAGAAGCAATGCAAGAAAATAGTTATACGCTGTTGGGTCCTGAATGGTCTTATAAAGAGCTCCAAAAGGCTCGCCGAAACTTGAAAGAGTTGTTCATTCATAAGTTGAGAAAATATTAATATATTATAATTTTCGTCCACTGCTTGAATATCTAAAGGGCCTGTTTCGATTTATTAACAGTTCCCAACCTCTAAAAAGGGAAGGAATTCCTCATTCACAGACCACAGCTAACAAAAGAGTTAGCCTAACATGATCTCCAAAGGCTTAAATTATCGACTGCCCTTCGGTATATACTCATTCACATTGGAAGCCGGACAGGATTGAGTTCCGGTACTTGAAATGTATCATTCATTCGTGTCTTAAGCTTGTCCGGCTTCCAATGTGAATGAGTGTATACAAAATCAAAAAAAAACAAATAGACGCTCTCATCCCAATGCTAAAGCAAAGGATTTTCTCGCTTGATTATCATAAATACGAAAAAGATGATCATATTCGTGATCGTATTAAAGCGGTATTGCTATATGATAAAGGTTGGAGCTATCAAAAAATAGCAGAAGGGGCGTGTTGCGATCCGGCTAAAGTTTTAAAGATAGTTATGCCTACATTCTGTCAAATTTTTCGATTTGCAATATCAAATCGTTATAAATCGCCTCATCATCCCTTAAAAACATACAATTAAAAAATAAGAAAAGAATATTTTTATAAAAAAAAGAAAAAAATCGGTAGTAAATTATCGATTTTTTTGACCGGGAAATTGCCATGAGTCTAAAAAGACATCCACACAATTAAAAATAAGATTAAGCGTTTTTTGCTTTTCATCTAAATGAGGATTATATTCGACAACTTCAAAAGCTTGTAATGAGGGATGATGACAAATTTCTTTTAAAGCATCGAGCATTTCAAGGGGATTAACTCCTCCGGATGCAGGGCTTCCAACCCCGGGAGCATGAATAGGATCGAAGACATCAACATCGAGACTTATCCCAAATCCACACGTACCATTAGTGGCTATTGCCAAGGCATTTTTAAAGGCTTGTTTTAAGCCGGTTTGTTCTAAGTCCTCCATATAAAAAATTTTTATTCCCAGCCGATTCAAGAGAGATTGTTCACCTTCTTCATAGGAACGAATACCGATAAGGCATAAATTTTTAGGGGATAAAACAGAAGAGTTCCTCTCGTAATGAGTAAATACTTTGGGGCCATAACCCAAAAGGGAGGCCACAGGCATACCATGCCGGGCATTAGAAGGGGTTGTTTGAGGAGTATGAGCGTCCATATGAGCATCAATCCAAATCATACCTATAGGTTTGGAGTTTTTTTCTCTTAATGCTTTGGATATTCCATGCCACGAACCAATGGCAATGCTATGATCACCACCGAAAATTATAGGAAAAGATCGGTTCTTTATACTCTGATAGGTTGCTTTAGCAAGTCGATGATTATGTTCTACAATAACAGGAAGGATGTCTTGTGTAGGTAAAATTGTTTCTTTGAAAAGGTGAGAAGACCGGGTTATTTGCCAGTTTGCGGATAAACCCTTTTTTTGAAGTTTATTTAGAATATGATAACCAAGTATAGCTTGGGGTCCATCTTCACAACCTTTTATTTGGGCTCCCCACCCGGAGGCTGCGCCAATTAAAGTCACATTTTGCATTGAAAAAGTCTTATATGTCAAAAAAATTGACGTTAGGTCTCTTTTGTTTCCCTGTCAAGTGTTTCCGGAAAAAATAAGCTGGTTTGAAAGAAGTTATTTTGCTAGCATTTTTTGTTTTATTAAGTAAAGCATCCCGACTGAGTAACTAATTTTAAGAGGAAACCGTCTCTATGTTGCAATTTTTGCGTCGCTATCAACGTATTTTTTTCTTTGCTATCACATTTTTTATAGTCATCAGTTTTGTTTTTTTTGGTGTTTCTCCTAGTCATACACCACGATTTGCTGATAAAATTATAGGCAAGTCAATTGCCGGAAAGAAAATAAAACATTCAGAGGTGCAATCATTAGCGTTTCTTTTAAATAGTAATAATGGAGATCATTTATTTATAAGGGGATTAGGTCCGCATTTTTCTCCAAATGAAATCCTTATCAAGGATTTTTTAGAGGATGGTCTTGCTGAACTCTTAGTAGAGCAATATGGTGATCATCTAAGCGCAGATCTTGAATCAAGGCTCGAAAAGGAAAAAAACTTTATTCCTTATGTTCACCCTAATGCTTCCTTTATTAAAGCCGGTGATATTTGGGCCCGTTTTAATCCAAATTTGAATCAAAAATTAACTCAGATAAAAAGAAATACGGATGCCACAAGTAAAACGGCTTTTAAGGAGAGAGTAACTCTCTTTCTTCAAGAGAAACAGTTTCCATGTTTTGTATTATGGCAAGTTATTAAATACCAAGAACAAGATTATGATTGGTTAAAACCGGATCAAAATTTGCTGCCACAAAATTTATCGCTGTTCCATTATCAAAGTATAGAAGACTGGTTTGGCCCAACTTTTTTACAACTTGTCAGCCAATTTATTATCAATGCTGCTGATTTAGCAGAGTCGAAAGGTTATCAAGTCTCATATGATGAAGCTTTACTTGACTTACAAATGCAAAATGAAAATAGTTTTCGCCAATTAATATCGCTAGGTCATTCGCAAATTTCATCTAGCCAAGAGTTATGGCAGTTAAAACTAAATCGTTTAGGATTGGATAAAACTGTCTGGGTAAAACTTTGGCAAAAAGTTCTGTTATTCCGTCGTCTTTTTGATGAAATAGGAAATTCTGTATTTTTAGATCCTTTAATAGTTGAAAAGTTTGAAAGTTATGCTAATGAAGCTATTGAAGTTGATAATTATCAACTACCAAATGCCTTAAGGTTTCATCATTTCGATGATGTAAAAAAATTTGAGATGTATTTACATGCAACGGCAAATAAAGCATTTGATTCAAAAGATCCTTTAGAGATTCCGACATCATATTCATCTTTAGAAAGTATCGAGGAATCCTTTCCCGAATTAGTTCAGCAACATTATACCTTGAAGGTTAAAGAGTTGAATAGAAGTCATCTTAAACTTAAAATAGGTATACGTGAAGTCTGGGATTGGGAACTGGAGGAAGGTAATTTTGATGAGTTAAAATCCATCTTTCCTGTGTTGGCAAAGGCCGAGATTGTAGATGAGCAAGCTCGCTTTGATCTTTTAGAAAATTTAGATGAACGTACAAGAGTGCGTATTGATGAAATAGCTCGGGAGAGTATTCTAGCAAAACATTTAAATTGGCTTGATGAAGCAATGGATCATGCGAATGAAAAGGAAATATCTTTGAATATATCTTCTAGAGTAGGAGATTTGCCGTTTAAAGGGAGCTTCGATCAAGAAAAAAAGCAACAGTTTATGAAATTATTGAATAAAGCGAGCTCTTCAATAGATGAAGAGGCGACCTTCTCTTTTGTATTTGATGATGAAACATTTTACCGGTTCAAAATCGTTGATAAAGGTGAATCTAAAGAGATTCTTTCCTTTGAGACAGCCTTGCAAAATAAGACATTAGATAAGCTCTTAGATAAAGAGTTGCAAAAGCACTATTATAGTCTCATTGATTTGAATGCTAAATTATTTAAATCTGAGACAGGGTTGCGAAAGAGTTTTGATGAAGTTAAGGATGAAGTTGCCGAGATGCTTTTTGCTCCATTAAAAGAAGCGATTAAAAAAGATTATTTTTCTGTTAATCAGAATAAGGCAACGATGCTTGAAGCTCCCGGTTTTTATGCGAGTCATCGATTCTTTGCTTATATGAGAGAAAAACTAAACGGTCTAATGCAGGATAGCTATTTACAGGATGTAGCTTCTATAGGTTTAGGGGATCAATTTCATATATTAAAAGAAGAGAAGAGGATTGGGCGAGGAGAGCATTCTCAATATGATAAAGCCCACGTATTTTCAAAGGAGGCAGGGGATTACTCTTCTGTTTTTCATCCTCTTGATGGAGATGTAAGTTTTATTCATATCAAAAATCGTATTCCTTTAAATGACGGTAACCATGCTTTTCTTCATGAAGTTAAACAAGAGCTTGCCAACGATACGAAACGTTGTTTTATGCAATCTGTTTTAACGACTATCAAGGAAAAACGAGCAATTCATTTTGATGGCCTTCAAGAACTTGTTGAAACTGAGGATGATGTCGGAGACGGCGGCTAATATTCGAAACCGTTGATTACATCAACTACCCGCATCGTGCAGGTTTTCTCATTGCGCTTTTTGTTCCTTATTCACGATTGATCCTCATTAAAAATAACATCTAAAGTCCAATGAAGCCGGTTTTCTATTCCCCAATGATTATGGATAGCGGCTGTTATTTGCTTGGCATTTGCAGAAAGACTCGATATTGCTTTTTATCATGAAGCCATGATATATCTGATGTCACATAACAAGTCCTTATGCGTTGATTACCGGATCCTCCCGTTAAAAAGATATTTTTATAAAATGACTTCTAAAAATAAAGATCGATAATTTTTGGAATAAAAAACATCCTACCGATAAAGTCATCTCGGCTCACCCTCGATAAAAAAAAGTATACCCTTTAGAATCAAGACATTTTTTTGCACTCGGCTCATTATGAAGTATCGAATAGATCTTTTAACTTCGCTCCTTTTTTATGTGCTATACATGTAAACAAATCTACCCGTGAATCAATATAAAAAATTAAAAATAAAGATCTTAGACGAGACCATAATACAATCTTTCTTTTCATTTTCTTTAATGCGTTTTGAAATAATCCGCAACATCTTTGCTGTACTTGACCCAATAAAAATGCCAAAAACATAAGTAACCCTAAAACATGACTGAGGTGTTTACAACCATGCCCAAAATTATGTTCAAATTGATAGCCTTGCTTCTTAAGAGTATTAAACGTTTCATTTTCTATTTTCCGGCTTGCTCTACCTCCTTTTGCCGGGTGATATACATTCTCTGTAGTTACCGTAATATCAGTCATCCAAGAAAAATGCCTTTTTTATCTGTTATCATACAATCAATAAAATTTAATTCTAAATCATGATGTTTATCATTGAGAGGAACACCGTTATAAAAACTAGGTTCTACGACTTCCTTGTCTGTTGTTATCGTTTTTCTCTTAAGAGGGGCTCCTTTTACCAAGCGAATAAACCGGGATTACCCGGCGGTTTAGCTCCTACGATAAAGTGAGCTCCTATTGCCAAAATTTTTTGCAGATAAGGGCCTTTTGCAGACAATGCATCTTCCGTAAAAATGACTTCCAAACGGGAATGTTCTTTTTGAAAATCGTTTTTAGTACTACCGTCTAATTTAGAGATCGGTTCGAGGCATAAAGGAAACACTTCTTTCCGGTCGGGATGAATAACTACTGCATCTAACATCTGATGATAATTAAGTCATACGACCGTCTCTAGAATGTTTTTCACAACAATTATCACAATGAACAGATGCTGAAGAAAACATACCCGTTCCGTCACACGCAATTAAAAGATACTTATTCAAAAATGTGTAATCTTCAAAAACGTTTCCTCTTTGAAGAAGAGAGAATACGGCAGTAAAAGCAGGTCTAATCCATCGAGAATCAACTTGCTCAAGTCGTTCTCTCATACAAGTATCGGAAGGAATATTTGTAATATTGTAAAAAGTGCTTAAATTATGTTGAATGATCTCATCTTGACGTCCTTCATCGAATTGTAGAAGTGAAGGAAACTAAACCGGACATCAAACAATCAGATAATGCAATTGTTGCTTTTAAACCTCTTGCATCTCGGTCTTTATTGGGAATCTTATTAAATACGGAACGAACCTTTAACAACATCCCTTTAGCCGAAAGCCGAGTTTTCTCAATAGAATGCACTGCCGTATTTTTTTCTCCATTTTAAAAAAAATAATGAAAAAAAAGTATACATCATTGCGAAAAATTATTTAACGGGAATTGCTGGTTGATTACCTCCATTATGGACAAGATTGTAGTATGTTGATAGTATGGGAAAACTAAATGAATATACAATTAGGAAGTAGATCCAAAATCAAAAAAAACAAATAAATGCTTTCATTCTAATGCTAAAGCAAGGAGTTTTCTCGCTTAATTGTCATAAGAAATAAATTGTAAGAAGCGAGAGTTGTTTCTTTGCCTTTCATTAAAAATCATTGAATTGAAGAGGATAGTATGAAATTCACAGAATCACATGAGTGGATTAAATTAGATAGTGGGCTAATTGGTGTAACTCAACATGCTCAATCTGAGTTAGGTGATATTGTTTATATTGAATTGCCGGAAGTAGGGAGTAAAATAAATATAAATGATGAATTAGCCGTTTTAGAATCTACCAAAGCAGCTGCCGATGTTTATTCTCCTGTATCAGGTAAGATTGTAGCTGTAAATGAAAAGCTAGAGGAGTTTCCTGAGCTTATTAATCGTTCCCCGGAAGATGAAGGCTGGTTAGTTAAAATTAAGATAGATGAGATCCCGGAGACAAGTTTATTATCTTATACAGAATATAAGGAGTTATTGAGTCAAGGCTAATGAATTTTATCCTTGAACCGGCGGCTAATGTTGTCATATGACAATCCGACTCGTGCAAGATGCCGGCTAAATGCAATTCATCTTTAAAAATTGACTCTAACTGTTCGTGCTGTATCATTTATTCTTTACTTTCCATTTTTATTTTCCTTCGCATCCTGCGAGATAATTTTTATAAAATCCATCTTTATCCATTTCAACCTCAAAAGTCTGTTCATCTGTTACTTTACCAACAGACAACTCTAATGAGTGCAGCTTAGCTTCTAGCAGATAAATCCTGTCGATAAGATCATACTCCCTCTGGAGCTTTTTATTTTGTCTCTCTTCTTTGTTTGATCGGCGTACTTCTCTGAAAGCCATTCCGAAACAAAAAAGGATTGTGCATATAAATGCAACTGTAAAACTCATGATTACCCCTTAATATAATTCTTCTAATTTTTCTTTAAATGACAAACTAAAACCATCTTTGCTTAATAAATAAAGCTCTTTAGTTTTTTTGTTGAACACAATATAACCAGTAGGATTAATGCCCTCCCATCCATTTCTCACTGCCATTAGATGATCGATTAATTCTATTGAGCAACCCTGTCTATACTGATTGATAATATCCGGCAGATACCTGTCAAAGTCTACTTTACTTATCATTAACTTAATGCCATGTCCCATCTTTACAGTAAAAAATCTGACTTGTTTATTATTTAAATAATCTTCTAGTGCTATCGCACACAATGTGCTATAAGATTCTTGTTGCAACATAACACTATCCCTTTTTTGTGTCATTATAACCGAATTCCTCAGATTACTCTCCAAAGATACCCTTTCATTTTTACCTTAAAACTTTAATTAACTATAACTAACAATATAGACTTAATTAAAATTTATTTAATGCAATAAAAATAATTATTTTAATTAATTAATTAAATTATTATATATTTTATAGATAAGATTAAAGTTTTATTTAATATATTTAAATAAACTTTTAATTAATAAAATGCTTGATGTATGTGTGTTTTGTGTGTGTGTGATTAAACAATTAATATTTTAATTATTATTAAATTATTAATTATAATATAAATAATTTTTTTTAATAATAAAAATTTTAAGTACTCGTCTTTTTTAAAGGGGTGAGGGTGGCCTTAAGTTTATGTAGTGGTTCTTTATTATTATGACAATTAAACGAGAAAACCCACCTTTTTAAGAGTGGGATGAAAGTGTCTATTTGTTTTTTTGATTCCGTATATACTTTCTGATTGTATATTCATTTAATTTTCCAACACTATCAACATAATAAGACCGTGTCCACAGTGTGGGTAACCCGGATCTTAAGCTTGAAAATTCTTGCCTTAATATTCGGCTTGTATATCCCTTAAGTTGTCCTATGAAAAATTGTGGTGAATATATAGGCTTGGTATTTAAAAAAATATGTACGTGATCAGGCATAATATTCAGTTCGTTAATCTCTATATTTAGTTGTAGAGCTTTTAATTCTAATAATTCCTTTAAACGAACAACAATATCACCTTCAAGAACCTTTCTCCTATATTTAGGACACCAAATAACATGGTAACTAAGGTTAAAAATTGCTGTTTTAGAGGTTTTTCATCTTTCCGGATAGACAATATATATGTACCGGACATATAATGCAATACATGATGATCAAAAAAGCATATAAATTCAGATTCTATCCAACGAAAAAACAAAAGGAGTTGCTTGCAAAAAGCTTTGGATGTTCTAGAGTTGTATATAATCAAGCTTTAAATTTTAAGATCAAGAAATATCAGGAATACAAAGAGAATGTAAGTTATTCTAAAACATCGGCATTCTTGACAAGTCTTAAGCAAAACAAAGAGTTTCTTTGGTTAAACGAAGTTTCTTCTGTTTGTCTGCAACAAAGTCTTAGAGATCTTGATAGAGCTTTTTTAAACTTTTTTAAAAAAAGGTCAAATTTCCCTCGCTTTAAAAACAAACACAGTACGCAGGCAATACGATTAACTAAGTCAGCATTTAGTTGGGATGGGGTTAATCTTAAGATTGCAAAATCTAAAGACAGATTAAAAATACATTGGTCAAGGTGTTTTTTAGGTACACCAACAGGTATAACAATCACAAAAGACTCTTGTGACAGGTATTTTGTGAGCCTATTAGTAGAAGAAGAAGTGATCCCTTTTGAGAAGAGAAATAATTCTGTCGGTATAGATTTAGGATTAACGACATTCGCAACTCTTTCTACAGGGAAAAAGATTACGGCACCTAAACCTTTTAGATTTCATAAGAAAAGACTAAAAAGAAAACAACGTTCTCTTAGCAAAGCTAAAGTCAAAGGTAAAAACAGACTCAAAAAAAGAAGATCGGTGGCTTCGATACATTCGAAGATAAAAAATATAAGGCAGGACTTTCATCATAAACTTTCTACAAAGTTGGCTCGTGAAAACCAAACGATCACGATAGAAGGGTTAAATATTAATAAGATGTTAAAAAATAAAAAACTTTCCAAGCATATATCGGATGCAGGATGGAGCCGGTTTTTAACATTTTTAAAGTATAAGTGTGAATGGTACGGAAGAAATATAGTGGAATTAGATCAATTTTTTGCCGGTTCAAAACTATGCTCTGCCTGCCGGTACCAAATAGAAATTTTAGATTTAAGTGTGAGAAGTTGGCAGTGTCCAAACTGCAAAGTAACACACGATAGAGATCTTAATGCATCTATTAATCTCGATACCGCAGGGCAGTCGGTAATTTAAGCCTTTGGAGATCATGTTAGACTAGCTTGTTTGTTAGCAGTGGTCGATGAATTAGGAATCCCTTCCCTTTAGGGTTGGGAGCTGTCAAAATACTATTAACTCTTTCTAGAAAAACCCCCAAAAACCAACTTAATTAACTAAATTAATTGGTGGTTATTTGTTGACCCGGCTGGCTTAGTCATTTTTATTTCCTGCAATGGAGATGTCTTGGCAAGGGAATCCCCCATACAGGATGTCGATATCTCCAATCTCATTTGTCGGGAATGTTTTGATATCATCCCAGATGGGAGCTTCATAGATGTCTTTACTGAGCATTCTATACCCCTTATGAATCAAAGTGCCGATTCTAAGACTTGAAAATGATCATTGATTCGTTTCCTCATTGATTGAGCAATAGAGGGCCAAGTATTTTCAAAAAATCCGGTAATCGATCTCCGAAATTCTTTAGCAGAATTAAAAAACCGATTATTGCGACAATATTCATTCATCACTTTCCATAGTCGTTCAATGGGATTGAGGTTAGGACTGTAAGAAGGTAAATAATAGAGAATAATACCTTGTTTTTCTGCTTCTTGTTTGGTCTGAATACTTGTATTATAAGGGCCTTGATCTAAAATAAGATGGATATTTGGAGCTGAGGGGTATTTTGACCGTAGCAAAGCAAAATGCTTTGCCGTGGTACCGCTATTTAATGTTTCATAAGCATCTATTGTTACCTTCATACTGTTTAAATTGATAGACCCCATAAGATTCATTCGAGTACGAGAAGCTGTTGTTGCAATCAATTTATCTGTTCCCGGTCGAATCCAACCATAAGAAATTTTAGTTGCCATAGTTGGATGTACACTATCAGCAAATTCAACAGGCTCATTTTTAGGCAGAGATGCCATAAGCTTGGCGTAAAATTGCATCCAAGTTTTTTGTTGATCAGAATTTGCCTTAGCCGGTGTACCTTTAGGCTTTTTATAGGAAAAACCATGTGAGTGTAGCCAAGAAGTCATCCCTGAAATCGTATAAACAATGCCATATTTCGCGAGAACATAAGAACAGATCTCTTCTACTTTGACATAGGTATGAGTTGTTAAATGTTTAATGAATTCTTCTGACTGTGGCGCAAGAAGTTTACTGACTGAACCACCGCTTTCTACATGCAATTGCTGTTTATTTTGATATTCTTTAATGTGACGAGACACTGTTTCATCGTCTAAAAGCACAGCTTCAGCAATACGAGTATTACTCCAACCTTTATTCGACAATAGAACAGCCTTGATACGATCTCGTATACGACCATTCTTTTCTCGTTTATGTTGCTGTCTGAGATGCTTTTCTTCTGATAGTGTTAAAAATGAATTCATACAAAATAATTTACACTATACGAATACAAAATATCCGGAGGTTTATTCGTGATGAGTATATAGTACTTTAATTTTTATTTGATAATATGTTATCCTTCTTTTTTTATACAAACAGTTAGGATCTTTGTCCCTATTTTGTGCCTAACTTTACAAAAAGTGGTATGATCAGGAGTATTCTCTTGAATGTAGCGTTCTAGTTCTCGGTCGCTTAGATTTTCCATGATATATCGATGGGTATTGCAAAAAAAAACAAAAAGGACATTTAAACCCAAAACTCAGGTTGATAAGGTAATCTGTATATATATCTAGGAGCTGTTTTGACATATTTTTTCCTCATAATTAGAGAAAAAATTATAAAGATAAAAAACTTTCTTTACATCACCTTTGCGTAAGGTGAGTCACAAGAATAAAAACAACTTTCTATTTCAGCTCATCTTTTTATAAAATAAAGACTTTCAATAAGCCTCACTTCTTTAAAAAATGGCTATTTGAGACCCAAAACAACTCTAACGGTAAGTCTTTATTGTAATTTTCAAATATGAAATCATTCGCTTTCTAATAACGTGCGAAGAATGATGAATCTATTAAGCAAAATGTAAGCCTTGCAAAATCGCCTACCAAGGTTGAGAGATCTCAAAAAAAGCATATTTTTGCATCTCTTGTTGCTTATTGCAAGCTAGAATTGTTAAAAGTTAAGACCCGCTTAAATCATTTTGCTCTTAAATATCAATTGTTAATTAAGGCAAATCAGGTAACCGTTTATGAACTGAAAAAATGACATGCTACTTGATCTTGCGTAAGGTGAGTTACAAATCTCAAAAAATTCGCTATGAATGAAATGAAAGGGAAGGTCGCGATAGTAACAGGAGCTACATCAGGTATTGGTCGTGAAGTTGCGTTATTGTTTGCTTCTCGTGGCATTAAAGTCGTGGCAGCCGGCCGTGATGAGGATACAGGCTCTCATTTGATCAAGGAAATCTTAAAAGATGGCGGAGAGGCCATATTTGTTAAAACAGAGATTACAAATGCACTATCCGTTCAAAATCTTGTCGGTACTGCCAAAAAGCAATTTAGTGGATTAGATTATGCTTTTAACAATGCAGGCATTGAAGGCGTTTTGGGTCCTATTGCGGATATGGAAGAAGGTCACTGGGATGATGTAATCAATACTAATTTGAAAGGGATGTGGCTCTGTTTAAAATATGAGTTCTCAGAAATTTTGCATCGTGGCGGAGGAGCCATTGTTAATACTTCGACCAACCTGACTAGATTGGGCTTACTGGGGACGGCGGGGTATGTAGCCGGTAAGGCCGGTGTAGATGCATTGACGCAGGTTGCCGCTATTGAATATGGCAACCATGGCATTCGAGTAAATGCAATCAATCCGGGGGCTGTTGATACACCCATGCTACGACGTATCTATAATTCAGAGCAAGTGCAGCAAGTAAAGCAATCTAACCCCTTGAACAAAATTGCTACTCCTAAAGATATTGCTCAAACCGTTCTTTGGTTATGTTCTCCAATGTCAAACCATGTGAATGGAACCTGTGTTGTTATTGATGGTGGGGCGATACTTTTATGATTGCCTTATGATCTTGCAACCTTTTTTTATACACATGAAACACGTAATTTTTGTTGATCATAGGCTTTTTCGAATGGCTCAGGAGATCTATATCCTAAGGAAGAATGCAGTCTTTTTCGATTATAAAAATGTTCAATATATTCAAATATTGCCAATTTAGCCTCTTTTTTAATTTGAAATTTTTTAAAATAAGCCGGCTCAGTTGTTACTGTATGAAAAAAGCTTTCTATCGGAGCATTATCATAATAACTCCCTTGACTCATGCTCTGATTAACAGCATTTTGAAATTTTTACTTGTATATTGAGAGCCTCTGTCTGAATGATGGATAAGATTGTTGACAGGAGCTCTGCTAAAATAAGCTTGTTTAAGAGCTGTTTCTACTATGTCAGAACGCATATGCTCTTGAATGGAATTATCTTATAACCTTCTTAAAGAAAAGATCTCATATTGCCGCTAGGCACAGTCTGTCTTCATTAGTAGCGATCAAACTTTGTTAGGAGAATCTATTTGAAACTTTCGCTGCAATCTATCCGGAGCGGTCTCTACTACTGTTTTTTTACGATGGCGATATTTTCTGTTCATAAGAGCTCTTAAACCTAGTTGTTTCATTAACTGAGCTGCTTTTTTTCTTGAACAAGTGTATCCTTGACTGTATAAAATAGATAGATTGGATTTTCTTTTTTTAATTGTATATTTCCTCTTTCAGTTTTAGATATATCGTGTTTAAGATAAGAGTAATAACCTCTACAGGAAACTCGCATCACTAATGCTATCTTCTTTACGGGAAATAAATAAGTCTGTTCTCTCATAAATTGAAACCTCACTTTTTTTGGCTTAAGAAGATGGCGGCGGTCTTTTTTAAGATATCTCTTTCGAGCTTGACATCAAAAGCTTCTGCTGTTTCTCTTACTTTCTTTTTTGAAGAAAGATAATGCTCTACTACATCTAGTTTAAATTGACGGTCATATTGTTTAGTTTGACGCCTCATCTTTAATAGACTCCAAGTAAAAAATTGTATTTATTTTATTTGTATTTTAAGTGTGCATTAAAGTGTAGCAAGATCACAAGCTCATCAAACGCTTTTTTCTAGTCGTTGAATACAACCTATTGTTTTTTAAAAAAAAATAATGTTTTTTTAAATTATTTAAACGATTATTCTTATTACAATAGTTTATCTAAATATTGAATTTTATTTACATGGAAACAAAAGATTTACAACGCTGCAAGCAATGGCGAGCTCGAAAATATCAGGTGACTTTAGAAGAACTTTATCAGAGTACCGGAGAAGTTATGATTCAGCAATTATTTAAGCAATTAAGTGCTGCTCTCCCCACCCAAAAAAAGTACCGGTTACTGGTATATTATACTTTAAAGACTTTAAAAAACCTGATACTCGGGCAGACAAAATCGACATCCTTAAATTATAGACGAGTGCATTCTAAATTTTTAAGAAATTTTAGAAAGGCATTGAATCAATTAGAGCATAAAAAGGTTATAGATGATCCTATAGCACTTGTATGTAAGGAAGCTCTTAATAACCTATCTTCTGTTCGCTTTCTGGGTATCCATTGTTTTACTTTTGGAACGGATCTTATAGAGCAGGTAATTTTAAATGGCTTAAGTCAAAGAAACCAATCTGATACGTTAGATAACTTAGATCAATGGTTAGAAAATGCTCCTTTTGATGAGGAATGTTTTTGTATCAGTAACGCAGATAAGCATTTGAAAGCTCCTTTTCTATTTATGGCGGTTCGGAAGTTGTTTGGTAGAACGAATACCTTTTTCGATCCACATCAATACAATCATCCCTTCTTACTCTATACCTTTGACCTATTACAAGCTGATGGAGGAGTGAAGGAAGTCTCTATTATTCGAATGGGTACTCCAACCAAAGAATTTTTTTTCGGTTGTAAGGCAAAGATAATACCTGAATTTAAATCTTATTTGAGATTTCTACAAGAAAAAGGACAAGTTCATCTCTATATTAACAAGCAACAGTTAAAGGGAGTTGAAGGTTATAGATCAAAAGCTTTGAAAGATCTTCAATTAGAATTCAATAATTTTTATTGCGTTAGCCTGCCATCAGATGGGGTATTTTATGAACAGGGGACAGAAGCGCTATCCGGTGAGGAGTTTAAGGAAATATTTTTTCAGGTCCTTATTTCAGATACCGGTGATTTTGATTTTCCCGGGCAATGGAAAGAGGATAAGGCATTTATATTAGAATTAAAAAGGTTATTAGATGAAGTACACGAAGATTTTTTTGGGAATAAGAGTGAATTAAAAAGCCCGGACTTAAGAAATTTTATTGAACACTATTATACATTATTAGAGCTTTTTCTTATTTATTATACTGCAGCAGATTCTTTTAATATCACCTGTAAAGATGGAATAGATAGGGCGGCCAAGGAACAGACTAAATTATTGTTATATCTACAGGTTATCCAAGAAGTAAATGAGGATATAGAAACGAAAAAAGAGAGATGGTATGCTATGCATGTTCCCTCTTTTTTCGTCAAAAAGCGCTCGATTATTTCGTCAAGGCGCACTCGGTTAAGCGGGGCTTTAAAAGGTTATACCGAAACGACCAAGCAAAGATTGAGAAAAAGGCATCAGCAGAAAATGTTGGTCAAGGGTTGTCCTCGTTTTGTTAAACGAGAAAAACAACCCATTTCTTTCTAACCGTACGGTATTTAGCAAGGCACTATAAATATTAACTAATTATGAATTAGATATTTATGATCGAATTTCGAATTCGCCTTTTTGCCTTCCTGCAGCTCCTTGTGAGAGCTCCCCTTGGAAATCGCCTTCATCACAACCAGTAAACTTTAATCGTAAATTTAATTTGTTAAATTCGCGTAACCCGGACGCTGAAGTCATAATTAAATCTGCTTTATTAGGGCCTACTTTTCTATAAACGTACGAACCAGATGAAAAAAATGACCCATTTTCGGTCTTCATTTGATAAGTAAGTGAGTTATCATCAAAAGTAGCATAAAGCTTCTTACCTTCAAGGTTTTCAAAAAACCCTGTAGTTGCCGTATATGTGAATTCAACGGTTTTTCCGGAGACTCTTCTTGGAGCCTTACCATATTTGACACCATCGCAGCTGTTAGAACAGCTCGTTAAGGATATCGCACAAAAGAGCGATAATATTCCTATTAGCATAGTTTTCATTGCTTACCTCCTGTATCCATGTAGTTGGGTATCCTTTCCCTAACCGGAAATTATCAAATGAGTAAAAAAAAGGGAAGAATTTATAAGAAAAAATAGTGGGAATAGGATGAATGATTCATTTTATAATTCTAACATCGGATTTAGGACTCCGATCCCCTATTCCCAAGTAGAAATTAAGAATCAACAAATATGAACTTGCCTCTTTGTCTACCTACAGCTCCTTGCTGTAGCTTACCATTGAATGTCCCTTCTTTCTTGGAAGTAAAACGAAGAGTTAAATCTAACTTATTCATTTCTCGCATTCCTGATGAGGAAATCATTATGAGGTCCGCTTTACTTGGCCCGGTTTGATGGTAAGCATATGACCCTGATGATACAAATTGACCCGAATCAGTTTTTACCTGATAAGTCAAAGAGTCCTCATCAAAAGTAATACATTGCTTTTTCCCATGTAACTCAGCATAAAATCCTGTAGTGGAAGTGTATTGAAATTCAATCGTTCTTCCTGCAATTGTTTTAATTGCAACAGCATCTTTTATACTTTCTTCTGAAAGACTTCCGGGTTTTGAATATGTTGTTTGTTCGTGTCTATGATCTCTTTTAGTTGAATCCCCCGGTTTAGCTTGTCCTTTTTGTTGCTGTTGATTACAGCTTGCTAAAGAAACAGCTAAAAGCAGGGTTAGTAACCCTAATAATTTAGTTTTCATCGCCTTACCTCCTTATACTGGCAGCAGTGTAAGCTCCCTTTACACTTTAAACCATTACTAACATAGAAAGAAAAAAAAGAGAAGAAATTATCTATAGTATTTCGATTCAGTGAAATAGTGAAGAATAAAATTAGGGCTTGATAAAATAATTATATAAAATCATTTTGACCCAAGCCCTTGAAAAAATAGTAACTAGCAGTCATCTAGTTCAAATGTGCCTCTCTGATAACCGACAGCCCCTTCTGATAGTTCTCCTCTAAATTTACCTTCATCACTATCTGTAAAATGAAGTTTTAGATTCAACTTATTAAATTGGGGGCCTTCTACACTAGTGAATATCAGATCTGCGTGATCAGGACCGGACTTTAAATACGCATAAGAACCTGATGCATAGATGTCTCCCTTTTGTGTTTTGGTTGTATACGTCATAGAACCTTTATCAAAGGTTGTATAAAGTGTTTGTTTAGTTAAATTATGAAATGCCCCTTTTGCATGGGTATAATAAAATTCCATTCTCATTCCGGAAATATTTTCCGGTGCATAAGATTTGGGACATTTCTCTCTTAGCTCACTTGAACTACAACTACTTAGAGTTAAAGCAGTCAATAAAGCGAATAGACCTAAGATCTTGGCTTTCATCTCCTATCCTCCTTGAAATGGCTATGTAAATAAAACCTATCTTAATCATCAAACTAACATTTTTAAAAAAATATGAAAAGCTCTTGTATAAACAAAAGCTAAAGGATTATTACTAGGATAGTTATGAGCTGATTACAAACGTTCCTTCAACATATCCATCAATTCCATTGACCAAATTTCCTTTAAAATCACCTGAATTTGGCGTGAGAAAGTAGAGTTCTAATTCTAATTCATTCCCATGACTCATGGGTGAATCTGTTCTTAAGATTAGAGTGGCTATCCGGTCATTGAAAAGACTATAAATATAATGGCCGTATGAACGAACAATTCCGGATCGTAATTTACTCTTATATATAGAAGCATCTTCAAAGACAGTATCGCGCGTATGGCCCTGTAGATTTTTAAATATTCCGGATGTGGAAGTATAATGAAACTCGATCGTTTGACCTTTGAGATAATTAGGAACCTGAGCGATCTTTTCTTGTTGTTTGCATGAGCAGCAACAGAATAGCGATATGAGAATAAAACTATTTAAGCAATTGACTTTCATGAATTTACCTCATTGTAACTTAAGAATTTTTATCGATCTTTATCTTAAGTTGGAAGCTACCATAGCTTAGAAAAAAAATGAAAGGAATTGCGATATGCTAAAATCTTCTAAAAAGATTTTTTTTGTTACTGGCCCTAATTGGATTAAAGACAAAAGAGTCGGATAGCAGCCGGCATCTTCAAAATCAGGAAATCAATGAAGACTGCACGGATGCAGTCGACTCGCGAGTGACGGTTGCAAAGCAGAGGAATGAAAAGCGTGTTAATTATTGGCGGTGCTGGTGCTTGGATGATACACTAGTTGATTAAAATAAAGAGTTTATGATGACAGCTGTCAAGTTAAGATTCTATCCAACCCTCAAATAAAGAAGGCAACTGGCCCATGAGTTTAGTTGTTCTAAATTTGTATATAACCGGGCTTTAAACCGAAGAAGCACCTTATATAAAGAAGAGAAAAAATCGATTAATTGGATTGCTCTTATAGTATTTTAATTTTTATTTGATAATATGTTATCCTTCTTTTTTTATACAAACAGTAAGGACAAAACAATGCCTAGAGCCTATTCAGTAGATCTTCGAGAGAAAGTATGACAACATATAGAAAAACATCATGATAAAAAAACAGCCGGCCATATTTTTCAAGTAGGTATCGCAACAATATATCGATGGATCTTGCAAAAAAAGCAAAAAGGACATTTAAAGCCAATCCGCAGAAAATATGCTTATAAGAAATTAGATGATGAGTTGTTATCTAAATATGTAGAAAAACATCCGGATTATTTTTTATCGGAAATTGCTGATTATTTTTCAGTCACTCCGCAAACGATTTTTTATGCCCTTAAAAGATTAAAAATTACACGAAAAAAAAAACTACTCGCTATAAGGAAAGAGATGAAAAAAAACGGGAAGCTTTTATGAAAGATTTAAAAAATATTCCCTTTGACAAGAGAATTTATCTCGATGAAACCGGGATTCATCAATTTTTATTTCGTGAGTCCGGAAGAAGCTTACGCGGCAAAAAAGTTTTTGGAGCGGTTTCAGGAAACCGCTTTATAAGGCAAAATATTATTTCAGCCCTATCTAAAGGGCAGTTTTTATCTCCAATGTGTTTTGAAGGTACTTGTAATACCGGGTTATTCAATATTTGGCTTAAGGAAGTTTTGACTCCTCAGCTTACACCCGGTAGTGTTCTTATTCTTGACAATGCCGGTTTTCACAAGTCAGCGGAAAGCAGGAAAACAGTAGAATCTGCCGGTTGTAAGCTTATGTTTCTTCCTCCCTATTCTCCGGACTTAAATCCTATAGAAAAATATTGGGCTAATATGAAAAATAAAGTTAGAGAGATATTACGAAAAGTTACGAATTTTAAATTCGCCATTGATCAAGCAATCTTATCAATATAAAATTAAATGACTATATATATTTGGGGGGATGAAGAAGGGGTATCCTCAGGAGAAAGTAACGACTTAGAATGTACGAAATATTCGGGGTATTTGACCGGTAGCCGGGGAAAAATATCACATTCTTTCATTCCTATTTTGGTAGAGTTTTTAGTTGTTGTCGCATAAGCTGCAAGGATTTGAAAGATAATATTTCCTTTTAGCAATTGATGAATAGAGCACCCGGGAGTTAAATCAAAATATTGTCTATTTTTATTTTCTGCTAAGAAATGCAACAAATCAGGATGTAGATCTACGATAGGAAACGTGGGCTACTTCTTCTTACGTTTTAATAATTAGATGGTCGTCTTCAGAAGCAATCGTTGTTATTTTATTTCCATTAAAATCATCAGAGAAATCCTTAAATTGAGAGTTTGGAAGAGGGCTATTTTGCTTGAAAAGATAAGAAGAGGAATCTTCTTCATTTTTCATTTTTGATTGCTTATTATATGATGGTCTGTACATGGAAGGATTGTGAGATTGTTGACCTTCAGCTTGATCGTCATTTCTTTGGTGAGGGATTTGTTGATTATTTTCCGGCGACTGAGATTTACGATAAGGAGTTTGATTTTGCCTAGCATCTGAATCTGATCGATTTTTTAGCGAATCATAGCTTTGATAACGTTCTTTATTTTGTTCTATTTGATTAGGATAACGGCCCTGATTTTGATTCGATGGTTCATCATGGGGAGAGGTTGGAGTGTATGATGAATTTATATGAGGTCGGTATGGGTTACTGTATTTATCATCTTCATTTTGTCGGCTAGAAGATGGTCTTTTATTTTGACTGTGATAAGGATTAGAGTAGTTTGGTTGTTTCGTTCTTGTAGCAGGGACCGGTTGACCCGATATTTTTTCAGCAGCATCAGCTTTTGATCTATTCATTTCTTGAGTGAAAGAAGAGTGTTGTGAAGATGTTCCGGATTCATCCTTATCAGGGTCATATGGTTCAGCCGGTTTATTTAAAGCAGGAATATCAGAATGAATAGTTGTTTCGGTTTCGGATTTTTCGTCACCTTTAGAAGGTTTAAAGTGATCTTTACCATACCAACTTTCTATTAAAGACCCTTGGTCAGGATCAGGAGGATTGTCTTTAAGCATTTGGTGAGCAGCCCGGCCCGCTTTACTATGGCAGGCAGTAACCAAACTGAGAGTTGAAAAGAATAAGATCAAAAGTTTAATGACTTTCATAGCATCTCCGTGAAGTTTGGGCTGTTATCTTTGTTGCTTGAGGTAACCGGTTTTGTATAAATTGGTCCGGTTCATAAACAGGGCGTACTTCAAATCCGGCTTCTCTGACAGCAAATATTGCTTTAAGAATAGGCTCCCAAGTTGCATCTTTATCAATTTTAAGTAAGACTTGCGTCATATGTTTATCATTAGGGAGTAATCCCATCTCGTATTGTTTTTTCAACTCTTCATAAATATGATTAGCGTTCATTAAAGGATAATCCTTTATTTCTGTCATCCAGTTGTAGTGACCATCCTTTAGAATATTAATAGTGATAAATTGATAATCTAAATCAGCACTAACAGAATAGTTATTGGATTCGGATTGCATTTTCACTAATTCAATATCGGTATCTTTTGTAGCGATTCGTGAAATTGCAAGACAAGCAAAAAATGCTACCATGAGAAAAAGAAAATCAATCATAGGAGCAAAATTGATTCCGATTTGCGCTTTTAATTCTTCTTCAGGAATAAAGATCATTAAACTTAAATTCCTTTTTTAGGTGGTCGATAAGGCTGCTTTAGTATGAATAAGTCTTCCTAAAGCAAGAGCTTCATTTTCAATATTATTTAATAGACGAACAATCCGATATTTTAATGTAGAATGAAAAATCATGGCTATAATCGCCACAATTAAACCGGCAACAGTGGTTCCAATAGCGATGCCTAGACCATCAAATATAGCTGTAATACTTTCTGCTGTTCTATTGATATCATAAAAAGCGTAAAACATTCCGGTGACAGTACCTAATAATCCCAACATTGGTGCCACTATTGCAATATCATTTAATAAAGACAGCCGATGCCATAGTGTCGTTCCAAATCGTTTACCTTCGGCTTGCATAGCGTCCATAGTTATTTGAGGTCCGTGATTGCGTGCATGGATACCACAAGCAATAATATTTGCTGTGAAATTACTTTCTTGCCGGCACTTCATTAAGGCGGCTTCAAACCTTCTTTCTAATATCTGTTGCTTAACTTGTTTTAAAAATACTTGTGGTGCCCTATCACTATCTCTTAAAGTGATGATACTATAGAACCATATGACACATGCAGTTAATGAAAGAGCAAATAATATCGTATAAATAATAGGTGAGGCTAAAAAAACTTTCTTTAGATCCGGTATAGCCGCAACGGGCTTAATGGTTAGAGACTCTTGGGCAAAAATATTTGCATGAGAAAGAAGAGTAAAAAAAATAAAAAAGCCACTAAAACTTGTTCTTTTCATCTAAACACTACCTATTATGATAAATACTAAGCTAAAGATAGAAGTCAGATCGGTATAATGCAAGCATAATGTTATCCCGTACTTGATGCCATGATTTTTCATTTTTAGGTTAATAGTGGGTTTCTTTTTTTATTTTTTTCTTTTGCATCTGAGCTGTCCAGATGGCTTGTGGGTCTCGTATTTTAGCTTGTAAGTCTCTAAGAGCCCGGTTTTGAGAGCGAATTTTTAGAGTTTGTTTTTCAATAAGCTCTGCTTGTTTTTGATCTTGTTCCTTTAAAGCAGCAATAAGAGATAGCTCAGAATTCTCTTGTGGAATAGCATATCTTAAAATTTTAGGACCTTCTTGTTCACTTAAAGTATTAGATGATGTAGCATAGACATGCAAAGCTAAGTGGCTTTGTTTCGGTTTAATGATATACCTAACACCAAAGATAGATAAACAGGTTAAGAGGATTAAGCCTAAAACTGCAGAGTAGTATCGCTTATAGGAGCGTTGAAAAAAGAGGTTTTGTGAAAAAAAACTTTTATTTTGAGCTATAGGGGAAGCGTTTATTGCAGGAATGGGTGTGTTAACATCTTCACAAGAATAGGAGATCAATCGAACGGTATTAGCAGAGGTACTCATTTGGCTAATGCGCTTGGTCACGCCTGTTTTTTTATTGAAAGGAGACCGACTAAAATCTTGAATGTCTTGTTGAGAATGTTTAGAATATAAACCGTAGCAGGCTAAGACATAATTATCTAAAAACTCGGCAGAAAGCTTTTGGATATGTACTTTTATTCCTTGCCGGGCCCCTAAAGCATTATTTATTTTTTTAAAACGCTCATCCGGAGTTAATGAAGAACGGTGTGTATCAATAACGGGATCGAGAAAAACTTCTTTTATCTCTTTTGAACTGATTTGGTAAGCTAAGCAGTCACCAACACCGGCCATAAGGATTTCTCTTTTTAGAGATGAATCTTTTCCATTTAGATTAGTTATTGGGTTGATCTCAGCTAGAATCAGGCAAGAAACTTTAAAGGACCCTTTAGGTAAATTTAATTGTTTACTAAGAGTGAGATGAGCGATTTCTAAGGCTTTTTTAGCAACAGATTCATTTATATTTTCTAAATGATTCTGCAAATGTTTTTTTATAATTCTTTCAGCAAAATGCGCTACTTTTTGTCCTAAACTAGGATTATTAAGGACTAACCCATCACATAGAACATAAAAAACAGGTGGATTTCGGGTTTCTTGAAAAGACTCCTGAACACCTAATGAAGTTAGCAGAAAATCAGATATTTTTAAAATGTTCATATAATCCCCGTTAATCCAAAATAATTAGAAGGCTAGCAATAAACTTTACTTTGAACGCAGAAAAAAATCAAGGCTTACAAAACTTATGTGTCTTTATACGCTCTTTTGATTGAATCCATTGAATCTTAATAGAATTTCTTTTTCTGTAAAGTTTTAAATGGCTTTAGAAAATAGAAATAAAAACGAAGAATTTATACCAATTCCATAAAATAAATTCATGCATATTATTTGATAAATATGTTAAACTTTTTCTCAAAACAAGGAGCTTACAAATGGGTAGACGAATAAAGGGATTTGAGTCTTACGACTCTGATAAATTATCTAAAATAGAAGGTAGACCTAGAGAAAGAAGACGATATCTTGCTTTTGCACATAATACGAGAAGGTAAAATTATACTATACTAAAGCAAAGAGTTTTCTCGCTTAATGATCATAAATAAGGATATCTGTTCACGTATGAAACCTAAAGAACTCAAACTTCCTTACAAATGGCAGGAGCGGAAAGTCGTTTTTTCTCGACAAGAATGTATTCTGTATGTCCCTGATTACTATGATCATTATGAGGAATATACTTTTCCCGGATGGGATAGTCCCTTGCTATTTGGGAATATGCAGCCCGTTTATATTGAATATTGTAGCGGTCATGGGCATTGGATTGTAAATAAGGCCAAGGCAAATAAACATATCAATTGGGTCGCCGTTGAAAAACGTTTCGACCGGGTTCAAAAGATATATTCAAAAAGATGCAATGAAAATCTTGATAATCTGTTTATTATTTGTGGAGAAGCAAATCTCATTTCAAAGAGTTATATCCCGAATGCAAGTGTTGAACAGGTTTTTATTAATTTCCCTGACCCTTGGCCTAAGAAAAAACATACTAAAAATCGTTTAATTAATGATGCATTTTTAAATGAGCTGACGCGGATTTTAAAGCATGAGTCTACTTTAAGTATTGTTACTGATGATAGGCCTTATGCTGAATATATTCTTGAAATTTTTGACCGTTTCAAAGATTTTAAATCCTGTTACCTCAAGCCTTATTATGTATGTCATTGTCCGGAATACGGGACATCCTATTTTCAAGAATTATGGAACTCTAAAGAAAAAATTATTCGTTATTTTTCCTTTTATTATGATAAGAAAAGCAGTAAGATAAACTCTTACGATCTTAATATGATATAAGTATTTGAATATGAGCGCTATTGTAGAAATTAATCCCGGAAATGGTATGATAGAAATTGAGGGAAAGCCTTTTTCTCCTATTATTTATGATCTTAAAACCGATGAAGAAATCCCTCAAGGTTTTAATGCGGTGAAAGTTTGCCTGCCGGCTAATTTAGAATCCGATTTGAAATGGGACTCTAAATTAGAGCAAGCTAAGCGATATATAGATCAGGGGTATTACATATTTTGGGAATTGGAAATGGGACTATTTAGTGATCTACCCCTTCCTTTATCAGATACAACCCAGTATCGTTCCTTATTGATAGCTCTCGACCATTTTTTTGAAACCTGCTGGAAATCATTTAAATATAAAACGCTGGGTGTTTCCCTTTTTCGTGGTTCAATAGATTTTAGTAAAAACTTTGTCCGGGATATCGAACAAGTCATTAATGTAAGAGGTTGGATTGAAGACCGATTCTTAAATACGGAAAATTTCAAAAAAAAGACGGAAATCGATTTAAATGATATTTACAAGTTAGAAATGGAGCAACTTAAAGAAAATGAAAAAGGTTTAAACCTTCTTCGTCTTTATTCAAGAGATGTTGCTCTAGATTATATCGATCTATTAGTCTCACATTTTCCTGATGAGTTGCAGGCTTTTATTTTTTTAGATGTAAAAGGAGTGAAATCGCCAACACATCTTTTTCAGCTTTTAGGTAAGGAAAGTATTGAATATGTTAATTTAGCGATTAGAGGTGCAGATTTATATTATCCTTCTTTAGTCTGGGACAGAGGGAAGAGTATTGTGGGTTATATTGGGGGAAAAAAATGTGATGATTGTCTTCTGGATGCTTTGCCGAAAATTGGAGTGATGATTCCCGAAGAAGAACTATTCGATCCAAATGATTATATGAAATTGGACAAAGCAATTGATTTGTTAAAGCAATATAACATGTTTTTTCGCCCTATTTTAGAGCGTCATCTGACAATGGAATGGGATGGGTTAGACGAACTGATTGTTTTAAGTCCAAAAGTGAATAAAGAAGCGATGCGTAAACTACAAGGTTTTTGTGCTGCTAACGGTAAGGTTATTCATTTGGAGAATCCATTACATTTAGAGTCTGAAGAATCTTTCCAATCTTTTGAAAAACGTCAATTTAATCAATAGTATCAGGAGCTAAACTTATATGAGTATCACTCAATCAAAGACATGGAAATCATTAGATGAACATAAAAAAAAGATTGAAGATATTCATATGCAAGATCTTTTTGCAGACGATCCAAATCGTTTCAAAAAGTTTTCCTTGCGTTTCAAAGATATTCTTTTAGATTTCTCAAAAAATAGGATCACTGATGAGACACTTGCCATGCTTCAAAAGCTTGCCGAAGAAGCGGATCTGAAAGGTTGGACAGAGAAAATGTTTACAGGTCAGAAAATTAATATTACTGAAAACCGCGCTGTCTTACATATAGCTCTTCGTAATCGTTCTAATGCTCCGATTATAGTGGATGGAAAGGATGTAATGGAAGATGTGAATCGCGTTTTGAAGCATATGGAAGAGTTTAGCGAGGCTGTTCGAAGTGGATCTTGGAAAGGGTATACCGGCAAGTCTATTACTGATGTTGTTAATATTGGTATTGGGGGTTCTGATTTAGGACCTGTTATGGTGACAGAGGCTTTGAAACCTTATGCTCAAAAAGGATTAAATGTTCATTATGTATCGAATGTAGACGGTACTCTTATTGTTGAGACTTTAAAAGGTTTAAACCCGGAAACGACTCTTTTTATTATTGCTTCAAAAACATTTACGACGCAAGAAACTTTAACGAATGCCAATAGTGCTAAAGATTGGTTTTTAAAAGCGGCTAAAGAGGAGAGTTATATAGCGAAACATTTCGTAGCGTTATCTACTAATGCTGATGAAATATCTAGATTTGGCATTGATACGAAAAATATGTTTGAATTTTGGGATTGGGTAGGGGGCCGTTATTCTCTCTGGTCGGCTATTGGTCTATCTATAGCGATTTATATTGGATTTAAAAATTTTACGGAACTTCTGGAAGGTGGGCATGAAATGGATGAGCATTTCAGAACCACACCGATTGAAAAAAACCTACCGGTTACGATTGCTTTAATAGGTATTTGGTATAACAATTTCTTCGGATCACAAACTCACGCCATTTTACCTTATGATCAATATATGCATCGTTTTTCTGCTTACTTTCAGCAAGGGGATATGGAAAGTAATGGAAAGGGGGTTAATCGACTTAGTAAGAAAGTGGATTTAAGTACGGGGCCAATTCTTTGGGGAGAACCCGGAACCAATGGTCAACATGCCTTTTATCAGCTCATTCATCAAGGAACAAAAATCATTCCTTGCGATTTCTTAGCTCCAATGAAAACACAGAATCCTATCGGGGAACATCATCTGATTTTATTGGCTAATTTTTTTGCTCAGCCTGAAGCCTTAATGCGAGGCAAAACAGCAGAGCAGGTAAAAGAAGAGCTAAAAGATTCTCATCTGTCTCCTGATCAAATAGAAAAATTGGTTCCTCATAAGTGTTTTACAGGTAATCGACCCACTAATAGTATTCTATTTGAAAAAGTGTGTCCCAGAACTCTAGGTTCTATCATTGTCCTTTACGAGCATAAAATTTTCACTCAAGGTGTGATATGGAATATCAACTCTTTCGATCAGTGGGGTGTGGAATTAGGTAAGCAATTAGCCAAAGCAATTTTACCGGAATTAAAGCAGTCGGGTGAAGTGAATTCACATGATACCTCAACAAATGGACTTATTAACTACTTTAAGCAAAATACTTAATTTGAATTAAGCCATATAAGTACTTTTAAATCAGCTTTTTAAGGCAGAAGTCAAAGGTTTGTGATTCTTAAGGTGACTTAATATTTCAGAAGATGATGACTCTGCGGATAAAGGCTGTTTTCTTGAAATGGATCCGGTACTCACATAAAACCTTTTTTAATTTTTTAATATAACTCTATTCTAGTCAATTAAACAAAAAATAAAGTTTATTAAGTTAATTAATTATAGTTGTTAATAGGATTTTATAAATAATTGACAAGAAAAAATATTAATAAATGACTAATTTTGCACACCCTACATGGATTGAGATTGATCTCAGTCAATTTAAAAAAAATATTGTGAATATAAGGAAATTGATTGGTAATAGGCTATATTGCCTACCCGTTAAGGCAAATGCCTATGGTCATGGGCTTGTAGAAGTTGCTAAAGCTGCTATAGAAGCAAGAGTAGATTATTTAGGAGTCTCTTGCCTTAAAGAAGGTGCTTTATTACGAGAGGCCAAGATTGATCTCCCCATATTGGTTATGGGAGCCATTCATGAAGATCAAATCGAAGAGCTGATACGCTATAATCTTGAATTTTCCATCAGCTCTAAATACAAAGCAGATTTGGTCGCTAAGCGATGTAAGCTTACTAATAAGAGATGTAGTATCCATATAGAAGTAGACTCAGGGATGCATCGAACAGGGGTTCGTTGTTCCGGTGCAATGGAGCTTTATAATTATTTAAAATCCCTCAATTATTTTGAAATCGTTGGAGTATACTCTCATTTTGCAAAAGGAGATGATCCGCACGATGCCTTTTCTTCTAAGCAAATACATGATTTTAAAGAGCTTATCAGACAATTTAAACAAGATGAATCCAATATGATCTTTCATTTAGCAAATTCCGGTGGGGTTTTGTATTTTTCTGATGCTTATTTTGATATGGTTAGGCCGGGTATCTTAAGTTTTGGTGTTCTGCAAAATCAGATTCACCCCATATTAGAAGATTTAGCTTCATTTTTTACGCTCAAAGCCAGAATATCTTATTTTAAGGTGATTAGTAAAGGAGGGGGTATTAGCTATGGCCACATTTTCATTACCGGCAAACAGACTCGAATTGTTACGATTCCGTTAGGTTATGGTGATGGTTTTCGGAGAGCTCTTTCAAATAAAGGATCTGTATTAATTAGAGGAAAACGGTATCCTATTGTAGGTAATATTTGTATGGATCAATTTATGGTGGATATCGGGTCTGATGAAGCCTATGTAGGTGATGAAGTGGTCTTAATCGGGAGGCAGGGGGATAATGAAATAACGGTTCAAGAAGTGGCTACTTTATGTGATACGATTCCTCATGAGATTCTATGTGCTTTTAATGAACGAATCCCTCGCTTTTATTAATTATCTATTAAAAAATTCGTAAGTGTATTAATTAAAAGATAATACTTCGGAGCTAAAAGATGTTTGTTAAAAAGGTCCCTATTTTAATTGTTGGTGCAGGTCCTGTCGGATTAATGATGGCACTTGAACTAACTCGAAATAATATTCCTGTTCGAATTATTGATCAAAATCCTGTGCCTACTCAAGAATCAAGAGCATTAGGCTTACATGCTAAAACATTAGAATTATTTGCTAAAATGGAATTAATTGATGATTTTTTAGACGAAGGGAATAATGTTTTTGGCGCCAGTATGTTTTCCGGAGAGAAGAAAATATTAGATCTTGATTTCACACATCTTAATTCTCCTTATCCTTTTATCCATATCTTACCACAAAATAGAACCGAGCGAATACTGATTGATCATCTTAGTAATTTAGGTGTTGAAGTTGAGAGAAACACCAAGCTCCTCGATTTAAAACAACATAATACAGAAGTGGAAGCCCAAATTTTAAGAGATGATAAACAAGAAGAACCGTTCAGTGTGCCTTACTTGATTGCTTGTGACGGGGCTCATAGTAAAGTAAGAAATCTTATCGGAGCCGAATTTGAAGGGCATGTTTATGAACAAGCTTTTGTATTAGGAGATGTTAAAATAAAATGGTCTTATTCCGAAGATAGATTAAGAGCTTTCTTTCATAAAAAAGGTCCTTTGTTTTTTTTTCCTATGGGAAATGATCGTTACCGTATCGTTTGCAACCGGCCATATGCAAAAGATCAAGATAAAGAAGTGACGTTATCATATCTTCAAAAGGTAATTGATGAAAGAGATTGTGGTAGTATTCACTTGAGTGATCCAACGTGGATGACTCATTTTAACATCCATCATCGTCAGGTGAAACATTATCGATATAATCGAGTTTTTTTAGTTGGGGATGCAGCACATATTCATAGCCCGGCAGGAGGACAAGGTTTAAATACAGGTATTCAAGATGCTCAAAATCTAGCTTGGAAGTTAGCCTTAGTAGAGAGGGGATTGGGAAAAAGCTCTATTTTAGATAGTTATCATGAAGAGCGTTATCCAATAGGAAAACAGGTCTTAAAAGGCACAGATAAATTAACTAAAACAGCTACTTTAAAATCACCTATGAAACGAAAATTGAGAGATATTATATTTCGGATTTTGGATTGGACTAAGATAGCACAAAGAACAATGGTCCCGGTTTTGGCAGAAATCAACTATAACTATCGAAAAACATCTCTTGTAAAAGCCAAAGGAATTAATCGGTTGTCGTGGGCTTTAGGAGCCGGGCCTTGCGCAGGCGATAGAGCTTTAGACAGTTCGTTAATCGATGATAAGAATGGCAAGATAAAGCTCTACGATATCTTAGGAGGCACCCCATTTCATCTGCTTCTTTTCTTAAGTGGTAAGCTTAAAAGTAAACAGTTAAAAGATTTAATTGAAATTGTTCAGGTAGTCGATGAACGGTTTCCCGATATTATAACGACATCTTTGATTGTTAGGGGTAAAGAACCTCTTGCTTTCATAGATAAGAATTGTAATCAGTATTTAGATCCGAACAATCAAGTACATGAGATATATGGAGCAGATAGACCTACTTTATATCTTATCCGACCCGATAATTATATCGGGTTTATTAATCGCCCCCCCCAAACATCAGATCTTCTTGATTATTTAAAAAAGATTTTACTTTAAGTTACTTGTTGTTGCTCGCTTCGCCTCAATCCATCTAACAATAGTATTGAAATAAGCGTCTCCTACCTCTTTAATCCTTTTAGGAGCAGGTTGCCCCTCTACAAGCAAGTCATTTGATGAGAGACATAGGCATTCATCATAATTATCTTGGCATAAAGGTTCAGCATAGAGTACCGGGGCATGTACAAGGCGTGTTAGTGTTAAATTACGATTATAAACTCCCGGAGCTGACTTCAAACAAAGAGCGGATAAGTATCGGAAATTTTTTTGAAGGGTAGGCACTTGTATATGTCTGTTCAGTTCTTCTAGAGCAATTGTTGCCAAAGATTGAGAGTCTTCAATATCTGTTGTGATAATTAAACGAATAAACTCATAACGCGATCTTTGATCTTTTAGAGATTCATTGCGATATGCTTCGTCTTTTAAATGCCCTTTTCGAAAGGCTCCGGGGATAAAAGTTAGACTGTAGTTATCTTCAGTTCCCGGAGTTTTTCCCGTTTTTTGATCATAGATACCCCCCAAATTGTAATGAATAGAAATGGCTAAATGAGGTTGAAATGCATTGATGATATCAGCTCTTTTTTTTGTATCCAGGAAGTTATAAGTCGAGCGAAAAATTTCTGTTAAAGAAGCTGATTGCAGCCACCAGTTTTGTTGCTCTTTTTTTTTGTCAGAATCTTTAATTGAGGAAGTTAAGATTTTCACAGCATTAGCAAAATCTTGTGAATACCAGGCATCAAAATCTTTTTCGTAAACAGCCTGACCATTACTTTCTCTGGTTAAGATGACTTCAGCTCCTAGTTTTATTAATTCATTTCTTAAGAGTTTGGCTGTCGATAAAGCTAAAGTTCCTTCATCAAATTGGATATCTTCACGGTTTTCTATTTGCTTGCAAGCTTGCATATCAATATATTTTTCTTCTAAACGGGCCATTTTACCTCCAATATGACCGGGATCGATAGCAATGCGAACGCCTTCTAGAGGCTTTTTCTTATTAACGAGGGGAGGGATTTTTCGTTTAAACTCATAACCCTTACCAAACGTGAGAATGAACTCCGGTATTTGATTTATCTTATCGTCTAATGAGGAAAATAAATATAAAGCGTGATCATCAATTAAATAGTAGTTTTCTATCTCTTTATCTTTTTTTAAATGGGAGTCAATTTTGTCTCTGACTTCCTTAGAAGAGAATTTGTCTTGCCAAGCATCAAAATCACTATATTGAAAAGAGGCGTAAAGAGTTAAAGTTGATGGTATAAGAAACATGAAGAAAAAAAATATTTTTTTGATGTTTAAACACATGATATTAAAAAGGGGTTAATTGAAATTTAGCTGGAAAACAGCAAAATAATATGTTAAAATTACACACTTTATAAAAAAGAACAACAAATTTGATGAGACTCAGTAAGCTTTTTTTCAAGACATTTAAAGATGCACCTCAGGATGCCGATATTAGATCCCATCAACTTTTAGAAAGAGCGGGCTATATTCGTCGTCTTGCTCGTGGCCATTATGCTTATGCCCCATTAATGTGGCGTGTTTTACAAAAGACTATGCATATTATTAGAGAAGAATTGGATAAAGCGGATTCTCAAGAAGTATTACTGCCTCAAGTACATCCAAAGGAATTATGGGAGTTAAGTGATCGTTGGGATGAATATACGATAACGAAACTTCTTTATACTGTGCAAGACAGAGAGGGACATGAATACTGCCTAGCCCCTACTCATGAAGAAGCTTTTACCTATATCTTACAAAATTGGGTTACCAGTTATAAGCAGTTACCTATCAATTTGTATCAAATCGCAACTAAATTTAGAGATGAGATAAGACCTCGGTTTGGTTTGATGCGATCCAAAGAATTCATCATGAAAGATGCTTATGCCTTTTGTTCTTCGGAAGATGAAATGGATGAAGAATATGGCAAAATGAGAAAGGCTTATGAACGGATTTTCAAGCGCTTAGAATTGGACTTTGTTATTGTGCAAGCTGACCCGGGTAAAATTGGACAGGGTAAATCAGAAGAATTTCAAGTAACGGCCGGTGTGGGAGAAGATGCTATTTTAGTCTGTCAAGCTCATGCTTTTAATGTTGAAAAAGCTCCTGTTACTATTTCTGCTTTTCCTTACGATCAACAATTAAAACCAATGGAAGAGCTTGTGACTCCTAATATTAAAACAATCGAAGCTTTGCAAAAATTTACCCAACAGCCTCTTGAAATAATGCTTAAAACTCTTATTTATAAACTTATTTATAAAGATAGAGAAGAGTGGGTAGCTATTGGTATTCGTTCTGATAGACAGATAAATGAAGCAAAACTAATGGGAAAATTTGCTCCCTTGGATCTTATATTAGCAACGAATGAGGAGGTTAAAAAATTAACTCAGGTCGAAGTGGGTTTTATAGGTCCTGTACATTCACCCATCAAATTTTTTGCGGATAATTCCTGTCAGGCTATGACTAATTTTATTGTGGGAGCTAACCAAAAAGATAAGCATTTAGTGAATGTGAATTGGGAAAGGGATTGTTCTATGCCGGAATTCTATGATTTTATTTTAGCTGAAGAAGGGGATCAATGTCCTCTTTCTAAAGAAGGGGTTTATGAGATCAAAAGAGGTATTGAAGTTGGGCATATTTTTAACTTAGGAACAAAATATAGTGATGCTTTAAAAGCCTTTTTTCAAGATAAGAATGGAAAGGCCAAACCTTTTTGGATGGGATCTTATGGTATTGGAGTTGGTCGAGTCATTCAGGCTTGTGTAGAACAAAAATATGATGATAAAGGGATTGTCTGGCCTCTGGCTATTGCTCCCTATCATATCTTAGTCACAGCAGCAAATCCGAAAAATGAGGAATTAGTAGCTGTTACCGAAAAAGTTTATAAACGACTTATTGAGCTGGGCATTGAGGCTATCTATGATGATAGAAAAGAAAGATTAGGTCTTAAATTGAAAGATAGTGATCTTATGGGTATCCCTTTTAAATTAATTATTGGGAAAACTTATGAGGAGACTAAAAAACTGGAAATTGAACCTAGAGTAGGTGAGAAACAACTGATTTCAGAAGGTGATTTGGAAAGTTGGGCTCTAGACAATATACTTCAATTGATTGAAATCTAATTATTTTTTTCTTTTTTTAATCTATTTATTTTTGAATTGTATTTATAAAAAAGTCATTTTTTTTTATGGATAAATGAATGTTAAGAGACATCGAAATATTCATCGGGATTATGATTATAAGGGAGCCAAACTTCAATTTGATACCCGAAAACTTGATATTGTACGCTCTATTTTGCAAGAAAGAGAGATAGGTTATGAGTTAGAGCAGCTACGAGTTATCTACGCTTTAAGCAATTTAATTGAGTTAGATCAATCTGAGAGAAAAATCCTTTTTTTACAAAATCAAATCGTTGAGATTGAAAATGATATTGTTTTAGAAAAACATTTGATACAGATCTTAATGGGCTTGAGTCCTGATGATGTTAAAAAAGAGATAGAAATACCGAACGCTTCTTTTGTAAAACCTTTCCCGCTACCGGATGAATTACCATTAAATTTACTATCTCGACGCCCCGATCTTATGGCTCAAATCTGGAGGGTGGAAGCTGCAGCTAAACAAATAGGAGCTGCTAAAGCAGCTTTTTATCCTAATCTAAATCTATAGTCATTTAATTTTATATTGATAAGATTGCTTGATCAATGGCGAATTTAAAATTCGTAACTTTTCGTAATATCTCTCTAACTTTATTTTTCATATTAGCCCAATATTTTTCTATAGGATTTAAGTCCGGAGAATATGGAGGAAGAAACATAAGCTTACAACCGGCAGATGCTACTATTTTCCTGCTTTCCACTGACTTGTGAAAACCGGCATTGTCAAGAATAAGAACACTACCGGGTGTAAGCTGAGGAGTCAAAACTTCCTTAAGCCAAATATTGAATAACCCGGTATTACAAGTACCTTCAAAACACATTGGAGATAAAAACTGCCCTTTAGATAGGGCTGAAATAATATTTTGCCTTATAAAGCGGTTTCCTGAAACCGCTCCAAAAACTTTTTTGCCGCGTAAGCTTCTTCCGGACTCACGAAATAAAAATTGATGAATCCCGGTTTCATCGAGATAAATTCTCTTGTCAAAGGGAATATTTTTTAAATCTTTCATAAAAGCTTCCCGTTTCTTTTCATTTCTTTCCTTATAGCGAGTAGTTTTTTTTTTCGTGTAATTTTTAATCTTTTAAGGGCATAAAAAATCGTTTGCGGAGTGACTGAAAAATAATCAGCAATTTCCGATAAAAAATAATCCGGATGTTTTTCTACATATTTAGATAACAACTCATCATCTAATTTCTTATAAGCATATTTTCTGCGGATTGGCTTTAAATGTCCTTTTTGCTTTTTTTGCAAGATCCATCGATATATTGTTGCGATACCTACTTGAAAAATATGGCCGGCTGTTTTTTTATCATGATGTTTTTCTATATGTTGTAATACTTTCTCTCGAAGATCTACTGAATAGGCTCTAGGCATTGTTTTGTCCTTACTGGTTGTATAAAAAAAGAAGGATAACATATTATCAAATAAAAATTAAAATACTATAGGTGCTCTTATTGGTTTTGATACCATCAAGTGGCATAATTTATTTAGCCCGGGAAGTTGGATAGGGGCTTTGAAGCCGGCTCTTAATTTACCGCTTTTTACAGCAGGGAGACTTCAAGCGAATTTAGAATCCAAGATCCGAGATTATAACGCTTTAGTATATGAATATAACGATCTTGTTCTTCAATCAGCTAAAGCAGTGGCTGATCGTTTAAATACATTAAGATCAAAAGATGAAGAGCTCTCTATTCAGTCTAAAATACTAGCTAAAACAGATGCTATTTTTGATCGTGACTTGCTCAGATTTGAACATGGAATAGATAATTATTTTATTGTACTTGAAGCTCAAGAAGAAGTTTATAATCAACGCCTAAATCAAATTTCCTTCCAACATCAAAAATTATTAGTTGCATTGCAATTGATTAAAGCTTTAGGAGGGGGATATAATGTGATTTCACCGATTTCGATTCCTGACAATGAAAATATACTAAAGACAGAATAGTTGATTATGATGAATGAGAGATATAAAGGGCTAGCATGAACGGAAGGTCTTTAGAATCAAGAGACTTTGGAAGCAAAAAAAAAGGATTTTAGTCACTAAGAGACGAAAAGTAAGTGGCTTACGTTTAATTAAAGCAAGTAAATCCTTATCTTTATTTTTTTTCTAAACCATTTATTATTAACGATAAATAAATTAGCCCAAGATCTGGAACAAAATTGTTTTATTCTGTTTGGGGTATCGACAAAAGCATTCCATGGTTTACAGTAGGTTTTGACAATATCGTTATAACCTTTATAACAACGATTTGCAAAAAATTCATCTTTAAGAGATTGCCCAAACCTGTTCTGTCGGATTTAATTCGGGAGAAGCTTTTGGAAGAGGCAATGAGCTCAAATTAGAAAAATCTTTGAGGCGTTGAGTTGTAGGCCAAGCAGCTCTGTCTAAAATAATAACACCATGATGTCATGTTAAAATTTGTGCTGAAGTATGTTCGAGAGGAATAAGTATTGCTTCAGTATTTATAACAGATATTACAAGACCAACCCCTTCATCCCTAGCAAGGCAAACAGCTTCAAATAAATAAACATACTCAAATTCCTGTTGTCTTAAGACCCGTGGCCTAGTACCTTTTTCCGCCCACATACGTGTTACCGAGCCTCTTTGACCCATTCTAACTTCGTCTTGACACCACATATCCATTTTATCAATATTTATATCAGCAGCCACCACTTTCTTTACGTTATTTAAGAAGTTTTTTTTAAAAGATCTTGTTGTTCTCTATCTACTTGAGGATGTCTCGATCTTCCTTTAATTCACACTAAATTGATTCTTTTTAGGGTATTGTATAAGGTAGCCGGAGCGGAATTTACACCATACTTTTCTTTTATTTATTCTAACACATTTTGCTCTCTAATACGCCCGCCGGTTCTATTATTTGGTAATTCTAAAACAGCTGTTTTAAAAAGCCCGTGATCTTCTTTTGGAAGATAGGGTTTTCTACCTCTACCGAATTGATCTTTTAAACCTTCAATAGCATCTTCTCTAAATCGTTGGAGCTAATTTTGTAAAGTTCTGAGATTTACTCTGATAGCTTTAGCTGTTTCGGTATAATTTTTACCCTTTCGTATATGTTCAAAAGCAAGATATCGTCTTCTTTCTCGAGGGGGGTTACCTTCTGTTTTAGCGGATTTATCAAAATCATAAAGCCAAAGTCCTTTAAGTGCATGTATTTGGATGCCTATTTGTAAGCTTCTTTTTTAAGAAAAAGCTTAACATATTTCTCAAATAATATGTATGAATTTATTTTATGGGATTGGTGTTATAAGTTAGATCGGATGAAATATAAGGAGCTATTTTAAAGAGAAAAATCGCAAGAACGGAAAAGCTTTAAAACTCGTTATTTCATATAATTGAGGGACAATCAATCAAAAAGTAGGAATTTAAGAGGATGGGGTTAGAGATTGAGTTAACTCAATATAATCTAAAGCAATTGATGAGAGGAACCCTGTATATTGAAGCTCATCTTGAAGAGTCTTTGACTTTAGATGATGTTGCTAAAGCTGCTTGTTACTCTCCCTATCATTTTCATCGATTGTTTACTTCTTATATGGGTGAGTCTCTTTATCAATATATACTCATCACGAATAAACCTCCGGATATTTTGTATTCGTATAGTGTAAATTATTTTGTATGAATTCATTTTTAACACTATCAGAAGAAAAGCATCTCAGACAGCAACATAAACGAGAAAAGAATGGTCGTATACGAGATCGTATCAAGGCTGTTCTATTGTCGAATAAAGGTTGGAGTAATACTCGTATTGCTGAAGCTGTGCTTTTAGACGATGAAACAGTGTCTCGTCACATTAAAGAATATCAAAATAAACAGCAATTGCATGTAGAAAGCGGTGGTTCAGTCAGTAAACTTCTTGCGCCACAGTCAGAAGAATTCATTAAACATTTAACAACTCATACCTATGTCAAAGTAGAAGATATCTGTTCTTATGTTCTCGCGAAATATGGCATTGTTTATACGATTTCAGGGATGACTTCTTGGCTACACTCACATGGTTTTTCCTATAAAAAGCCTAAAGGTACACCGGCTAAGGCAAATTCTGATCAACAAAAAGCTTGGATGCAATTTTACACCAAGCTTATGGCATCTCTGCCTAAAAATGAGCCTGTTGAATTTGCTGATGGTGTACATCCAACTATGGCAACTAAAATTTCTTATGGTTGGATTCGACCGGGAACAGATAAATTGATTGCAACAACAGCTTCTCGTACTCGAATGAATCTTATGGGGTCTATCAATTTAAACAGTATGAAGGTAACAATAGATGCTTATGAAACATTAAATAGCGGTACCATGGCAAAGCATTTTGCTTTGCTACGGTCAAAATACCCCTCAGCTCCAAATATCCATCTTATTTTAGATCAAGGCCCTTATAATACAAGTATTCAGACCAAACAAGAAGCAGAAAAACAAGGTATTATTCTCTATTATTTACCTTCTTACAGTCCTAACCTCAATCCCATTGAACGATTATGGAAAGTGATGAATGAATATTGTCGCAATAATCGGTTTTTTAATTCTGCTAAAGAATTTCGGAGATCGATTACCGGATTTTTTGAAAATACTTGGCCCTCTATTGCTCAATCAATGAGGAAACGAATCAATGATCATTTTCAAGTCTTAGAATCGGCACTTTGATTCATAAGGGGTATATAAGGAGGCTACGTCTTGAGAAAGCTGCAGGTTTTTTAATGAATTCCAAGAAAATGATTACCGACATCGCATTAGATTCCGGTTATGACACGTCATCATCATTTGCAAAAGCCTTTACTAAAGTGATGGGTGTATCGCCGAAGAGTTATCGTGATGCTGCATCATTTGCTACACTTATTAAAAGAATTGAAATCAAAAAAAAGGAGAACAATATTATGAATCCTGAAATTGTAACTTTAGATCCGACATTCCTAGACCGTAAGATATTTTTTTTGAATTAGAATTATAGATTGCCTATCCTGTTACTTTTTATTTGATACAAGGAGAAAAGTTATGCCGGAAGTTGCAGGAGATAATATTCAAACAGTGAACATGGATCACCATGGATTAATTGCAGCACTTTGCAGCGATCTAAAAATAGCGGAAAGGATTGATACCGGATTAAAAAATCATCCACAAAGAAAAGTAAGTGCGGGACAGGCAGTAATTGCAATGATTCTGAATGGATTAGGGTTTACTAATAGACGTCTCTACCTAACACATCAATTTTTTGCTTCTAAATCGATAGAGAATTTACTTGGCAACAATCTTCGAGCAGAAGATCTCACAGATTATACTTTAGGTCATGCTTTGGATGATATTGCGAAATATGGGAGCAGTAAATTATTTGCTGAAGTTTCTTTTGGAATAGCCCTAGACCATGATTTACTACAAAAAACGCATCATCTAGATACAACAAGCTTTTCCGTTCATGGGTCGTATGAAGTGAAAGATGATCCGCAAGTGATTGAGATTAAGCAGGGTTATTCTAAAGATCATAGACCTGATTTGAAACAAGTTGTACTTTCTCTCGTTACCAATGGTCCGAGTTCTATGCCTCTATGGATGGAAGCCTTAGACGGCAATAGTTCTGATAAAGCAAGTTTTCATGAGACGATCAAAAAAATCAGTGAATTTCAACAACAGATTGATGTAAAAACAAAGTTTAAGTGGGTTGCCGATTCAGCGTTATACACAAAAGAAAAGCTCTTAAAAAATAATGATTATAAATGGCTCACCCGAGTTCCCGAGATAATAGGAGAAGCAAAAAGATTAGTAGAAAAACCGGAAGAAGAAATTGATTGGATTGATCAGGAGAAAGGATATAAAACATACAGCTTCACCTCTTTTTATGGAGGGATTAAACAAAGATGGCTTTTGGTTTTTTCAGAGCAAGCCTATCAGAGAGAGATAAAATCATTAGAAAAAAAATTGACCAAGGCAGAAGAAAAGCTCAAGAAACAACTTTGGCATTTGGGTAATGAGGAATTTAAATGCGAAAGTGATGCTAAAAAAGCTTGGGGCAGATTGACTAAAAAAAATCATTTATATTCCATGAATAGTGAGATATTGCCGATTCTAAAATATGGTAAATTAGGCAAACCTAAACAAGGAGAGGAAAAACAAGTTGTTGGATACAAGATTCATGCTAGCTTTGAAAGGGAAGAAGAAGAAATTAATAAACTGATGAATAGAAAAGGACGGTTTATTTTAGCTGCGAATGACACCGATAGAGAAAATTATAAAGATGAGATGATGTTAGAAGAATATAAAGAACAGCAAAAGGTTGAAGGAGGGTTTCGCTTTTTAAAAGATCCTTGGTTTATGGTTGATTCTATTTTTTTAAAAACCCCTCGACGCATTGAAGCATTAATGATGGTTATGACATTGTGTTTAATGGTTTATAATATCGGACAATATCAACTTCGACAAAAATTGATAGAAACAGAAGAGACATTACCCAACCAATTAGGAAAGGAAGTCAAAAATCCAACATTAAGATGGATTTTCCAAATTATGGAAGGTATCGGAATAATCCGTTTTTTTCAGAAGACTTCCCGGAGAATTTGTAAAGAAATGATCACAAATTTAACCCGTCTTCGGAAAAAGATTATTGTTTTGTTTGGAAAGACTGCAATGAGGATGTATGGCTTAATTAGAAAAACTTGTTTAGAGGTCTAGGAATGTCGGTTAGATAAATTGTCTGTTTTATTTATTCGTCGTGTCGGATCTTATAACGAGTCACCGGCAAAAGCATGGGAAGCACTTTTAAAATATATCGATGTTCATGATATAAAAAAAAATGAACTTCGATATTTGGGAGTGGCTCATGATGATCCTAATATTACAGAAAAAAATATGTTAAGATATGATGCATGTATTCACTCCGGCAAAGAGATTATAAAAGAGGGGGAGACAGGGGTTCAGACAATTCCGGGTGGCACATATGCTATATTTATTCATAGAGGATCTTATCATAAGCTGGAAGAGACCTTTGATTATGCTTTTGGTCAATGGTTACCAAAAAGTGGATTTAAAATCGGGGATCAACTCTGTTTTACAGAATATTTGAACCCGGAATTAAGAGATTCACATCCTGAATTATTACTAACGAAAGTATACATTCCGGTACATAAGTGATGCTCAAAGTTAAGGTCATAAGAAAACCGTCGGTTTTCTATTCGATTAACTTGGGCTAGCTCATTCAGAGAGTTACATAAATAAACACATGCATCCGATGGAATAGCATTGAGAGTGTGCTGTACTTCATGAACGTGATAGCCCAAATTCGTAACTGTTTTAAGGTGAAAAGATAAAGTAGTTCCAAAATATAGCGGCAAGGTAGATGAGGGGGTGTAAACCTTATCATCTAGTTTCCAAAAAATATTCGAAAAAGCACTTTCTAATATAACGTCTTTTTCAGTGGTAGAGATGAGATCATCAAATCCTGTATCCTCTGCCGCTTGTTTAAGTCCTAGGCGAGAGATAAAGGATAACGTTTTATATTGAGCATAGGGGTCTACAAAAGATCTGGATGATATGCCTATATTCAGAGCCTGAGTAATAGATGAGCGGTATCGTTTTAAGGTGATAAGGCAGGTTTGATGTTTTCTTTGATTGAAGTGTAAGCTTGTCGATGTACCACCTGTAATAATGATTTTTAATCTCCAAGTATGAGTCTCAGCGTTATTTTTTGTGATGAGTTCATTTATTTGTTTGGGATCGATATAAGGAGGAATAATATTTAGTTCTTTACACTGAGAAAATAATTTTTCAATGTGTTCTGTATAAAGAAAAACATTGCCGTCATGTACTTTTAAAGTAGTAAAAAGGCCGTCGCCAAAAAGAAATCCTCTATCATTTACAGAGATTTGTGCTTTGTCAGCAGATACGATATCACCGTTTAATAGAACAAACATCAGACTGAGACCTGTTGTAGAGTGCTTGTTTGTATATTAAGCGTTTTAAAAATCGATAAACCTTTATAAAAAGTTTCCATAAATTCTTTTTTTGCGTCTGAATCGTAAATAATAGCTCCGCCTAATCTAAATAGAATCGTTTGCATAGAAATTAAAAAGGTGCGAATGGCGATATTAAAATCAAAATTTCCATTTTTGGTAAAATAACCAATAGAGCCGGTATAAATACCCCTAGAGCGGTTTTCAAGTTGAAAAATGGCTTCAATAGCTTTTAATTTAGGGCATCCGGTAACCGAACCTCCGGGAAAACAGTTTCTAATCATATCGATTGGATGTATATGCTCTTTTACGTGAGATTGAATAATAGCTAATAAGTGGAAGACGTTGGTATAGTCCTCTAAGCGATATAGTTCTTTTACCTTAACCGTGCCGGTTTTGCTGATTTTCCCTAAATCATTACGCATCAAATCACAAATCATCAAGAGTTCCGATTTTTCTTTTTCAGAATTTATTAACAGTTGTTTGTTTTTTAAATCTTCTTCCGGATTCGCTCCTCTAGGCATGGTTCCTTTTATAGGTCGGGTCTCTAAAAGGCCTTGTTTATGGCTTAGAAGGCGTTCCGGAGAGGAAGAAATAATGACGCTATCCTTTAATTTAATAAAAGCTGAGAAAGGGGCGGGATTAAGATTATTGATAGTAAGAAATAATGAAAAAGGATCACATTTTCCCGATATCACAAATTCACGAGATAAATTAATTTGATAAAAGGTGCCATTAGAGATCTGATCTTTTATCCGGTTAATTTTCTTCGTATATGATTCTAGACCTTCTTCTTGCTCTTTTAATGAAAGATCAACTGAATCATAGATTGGTTGAGAGTGTTTTATTTCATATAAAAAATTTAATAAAAAAGCCTTTTTAGAAAGTTTTTTCAGCCAATTCTGCTCTTCATTTGAAAGAACAGAAATCTTAGCTAAATTACTATAAAGCTCTCCCTCTTTCTTGGCATGATCGTAAACAATTGTACAAGCGCACTTTTGAAAAAAGCAAAAGGGTAGTGAGCCGGGGTGATAGTCTAGAGTAATATCCTCTTCACTAAAGGCCCCCATTTCATATGTTAGGAAACCTGACCAGGTAGGGTAGTCCATAGTCGTTGAATCAAAATCATTGATTTGTTCTCTTAAACTATCCCACGGATGGGTATGCGGTAAAATGGTATGATCGATTGTTATCCTCTTAAAAGGAAAAAGAAAAAGAAGGGATTGTTTTGCTGAATTCAAATGGCTACCGGAAAAAAACAGCGCTGTGCCTTCATAGGGTGAAAAAAATTGAGCTAGGGATAAAATATCTTCAGGTAAACAAGAGAATGAAAAATTATGAATCATGCAGATTGCATGTTGTGATAGACAGCATCAACATCTTCAAGATTTTCTAACCATTCAATTAACTTAGTATTGGCTTGTGCTGTCTCAGCATCGACCTCTACCATGGTTTTAGGAACCATGGTAATATTAGCGTCTAGACATTTGATACTTGCATCATCAAATTTTTTTTTTATGCTATAGAGCTCATTCGGAGCTGTAACGATGATAAATATATCATCAGCTATATCAAAGTCAACGGCTCCGGCATCAGAGGCTTTTTGAAAGAGAGCTTCTTCATTATCTTGATTTTTTGACATTTGAATAATACCTTGACGGTCGAAATTAAACACTACAGCACCCGGATTTGCAATGCTTCCACCACATTTATTAGTCGCAATACGCATGTCAGAAGAAAAACGATTCTTATTATCTGTCATGGCTTCAACTATGATACCAACACCACCATGGCCATAAATTTCATAGACAATTTCAGTGTAATTACTTTGCTCTATGTTAGCAGCTTTTTTAATATTACGCTCGACATTTTCATTCGGCATATTAGCTGCCCGAGCCTTTTCTATCGCTACTCGTAATTTAGCATTATTTTTTTGATCAGAACCACCTAATTTTACTGCACTGATAATCTCTTTTGCAATACGAGAAAAGATTTTACCTTTCTGTGCGTCGGCACGTCCTTTACGATGTTTTATATTTGCCCATTTACTATGTCCGGCCACAGCGTATAACCTTATTTAAAAAATGAAAATCGATGTTTGTTTTCCCAGTGTTTTGCTTTGGCAAAGAATTCAAATCGTTGTTCTTGTAACTTGAATTCTTCGCTATGAATACGGTTAATGCCACTTGAGTCAATATATGGAGGATGAACGTCATGTAACATCTCATGGTAGACAACAAATGAAACAAAATAATCAGGAAATCGTTTGTTATCTAACATTCTATTAATTTTAATCAGCTTTAAAGGCTCATGATATTGACCAAAGGTGATACGAGAAGTCGTACATTTAGAACGTTTGCCAAACCAGGTAATAGAAAGATCTAGTTGTTCATTAAAATATTTGTCATTAAGCATTTGATATATTTTTTTAAGATCGTAAGCGTAACCTTTTGAGATAAGAACTCTATCATTGATGCGATGACTATAATCGAATTTCTTAAGATTCGTTTGAATATAATCTTGAATGGTCGAACGAGTCGTGTTTTTACGTTTTTGTTGTTTTCCTCGAATAAAGTCCGCTACTGCTGTTAAAACTTCTTCCGGAGCTTCTAGAAACATGCGGTGCAAGGAGATTCGTGCCGAGTCTTTTTTGCGATCTAAGACACTTAACATAGTCGAATGATTTTCATTGAGGATAATATTGAGTTTTAGACCGGATATATGTGACAATTGATCGTGAAGTGCTTCATAATTAACTGACATAATGTAGTTCCTATTATTAACTTATTATTATAACAAAATATTTGTAGTGTTTATAACAGTTTTTCCATCGTTACTTTAGCTTGGTATTTACCATTCTGTTTGAGCCAGTATTTTTGGAAGCCGACTTCGTTAAAACCAAAACGTCTATATAACGAAATGGCAGGGTTCCCTTCAAAAACCTCCAAATATAGAACCTTAAGTTTGAATGATTCTTGTGCTAAATGAACAAGCTGATCAATTAATTGGGTACCATATCCTTTATTACGTTGCTTCTCATCAATGATGATGCCAAAGAGACATTGATGGGCAATTTTTCTATAGGCATGAAGAAAAAGGATTGCAATTCCGCTAGGCACTCCATCCACTAAAAGGGTCAAACTACATCTCCATTTACTAAAACTAACCAGCATGCGCACGGTATCTTCCACCTCTGCCTTATCCTCACAAGGGAACCAGCGTAGTATGCCGGGTTCAGATAACCATTGAGCCAAATATTTATCATCACCGGTTTCCGTAAAACGGAAACTAACTTTTTCTTTTTTTTGATCCATATATTATCCAAACTCCTTTAAATACGTAACAATAAAGTCGTCGATTTCACCATCCATAACACGTTGAATATCTCCTGATTGAAAGCCTGTTCGATTGTCTTTAACTAAAGTATAGGGTTGAAAAACATAACTTCTAATTTGGCTTCCCCAACCGATTTCTTTTTTCTCACCACTCAATTGCTTTAATTTTTCTTCTCTCTCTATGACTTGGGCTTCATATAATTTAGAGCGAAGGAGTTTCATACATGTTTCTCGATTCTGCAATTGACTTCGTTGATTTTGACAAGAGACAACTATTTTTGATGGACCATGAGTAATCCTTACAGCTGAATCTGTCTTGTTCACATGTTGGCCTCCGGCTCCGGAGGCGCGATACGTATCAATTCTTAAGTCGTCGGGCTTTATTTCAATATTGATATCATCTGTAATTTCCGGAGTGATATCTACTGAAGCAAAACTGGTATGTCGCCTTGAATTACTATCAAAAGGGGAGATGCGTACTAATCGATGGACCCCCTTTTCTGCTTTAGCATAACCATACGCGAAGCTACCGGAAACCTTTATCGTTACACTTTTAATTCCTGCGACCTCACCATCAACTTGATCAATTATTTCAGACTTCCAGTTCCTTTTAGAGGCCCATCGTTGATACATTCGGGATAACATTTCTGCCCAATCGCAAGACTCAGTACCTCCGGCCCCGGCATTAATATGAAGGTAACAATTTTTTTGATCCAGCTCCCCTGAAAGCATTTTTTTTATTTCAAGTTCAGATAAAGCTTTTTCAATTTGATCCAATTCATTTAGGAGCTCATTGATAATGTCTTGCTCTTCTGTCTGATAAGCTTCCGGTAGTAGCTCCATAACAGCTCCGAAACGTTCCTTAATATTGTTATAAGGTGTTGTCCAAGCACTCAATTCATTACACTGATTAATAATTTGTTGAGCTTGGGCATTATCGTCCCAAAATTGAGCATCTTCCATTTTAAATTTTAATTGTGTAACTTCTGTTTCCTTGTTTTCAAGGTCAAAGATACCTCCACATATGCAGTAGTCGATCTTCGATTATTTTTACACGTTGTTGAGTTTCTTCTTGCACAGAGGGGTCCTTTTATTTTTAAAATTTTCAAATCAAGGCAAAATAGATAGCTGTTTGAGATTAAAAAGTCAAAGAAAGTTATCAGAAAAACAGCAACTAGAAATATCAAATAAAAATCAATTTTTATTTAATTAGATGTTATTTATTTGATATTTCTAGTGCTATTTTAAATTTGTTGTTTATATTGTATTTCCAATGCCACGAAGGTTTTTTTAAGGTTTCTATTTCAAACCGGATACTTCCATCTTTTTCAGCAGCGACTATACGGTGGTTTTCGGGGACTTCTATAAAATGGTTCCCTTTAAAGTGGATATTTTCGGCATAGAATTCAGCATTTCCATCCAGTTTAATCGTCATTTGTTCTCTATGAGAGAGTTCATGTTTCCAAAATAAAAGATTTTTTGAATAATCGATACCATCGTTGGAGACCTGACAGTTCAATAATGTACATTTACCTGATTTTTCTGAGTAGGTTAGTATGTTTTCGGAATCTTTTGAGCCCATACAGTCTGTAGCAGTAATAGTTAAGCTGCCATCTAAATGAAGGTCTTGCAAATTCAATTCTGCGATTTTTAATTGCAATTCAGAATATTTGATGAAAGACCCGCCTTTAATTTTCTGCGAAATTATTGAAAATAAGGGTCCTAGTGAGGGATGGTAGGTAAAAAGGAAAGGAGGCCCGTGCTTGATATAGTTATCGAGACCTTCTAATTTCGGAATGTCCATCTTACAATATCTATGAAGAAGGTCATAAGCATTTTTTAAATAATCATAGAAGCAAGCTTCAGGAGTTTCCATTAAGCCTTTACCCGGTGAATAGGCGTTTTTAGTTACAGATATTGTCTTACGGCGTTTATTGAATGTCAGAAATGTTTTGAGTAAGTGAACATCTTCATGAAAAATAGGATGATCGAAAGTATCTACGAAAACATCGGCAATATTTTGCATCGTCGATTCAAGTCTACCGGCAAATACCTCTGAAGTCTTGCCTGCTGCATCGATAAAAGGGAATTTTTTTTTCATATTTATTAAAAGGCCCGGAATGCCGCTTTCTTTAATTACAGATTCTACGGCTTGTAGATCTGCATACAGAATATTAGTATTTGAAGGAAAGATAGAATAAGGACTTTTAGGTACTGTAGGAGAATCTTGAATATTATATTTGGAAAAGTCAGTATATTCGATATTAGAGATGCCATAAGAATAGATGTTATTTTCTTTTTGCTCCGTTAAAATATTGACGCCTTCGCTGGCATGAAGAAGACGATGACAAGAAGCAAATCCGAAACTCTTTTGTTGGCTTGATCCTACTCCTGCAAAAGCTATGAGACCGTGGTCTGTGTTTGCTAAAGGGTTATTGATCTGTCGGACTAAGGCAATAGATCGTTTTTTTTCTTTAAACCAATTAAATATACCTTCGTCATGAGCAAGTTTCCATAGAACCCCATGTCCTCCGGGTTTTAATAAGAGTTTGAAGGGATCTTTTAGAACCCAGTTGCCTTCTTCGGTAATGACAGGAACGCCGGGTTGATTAAAAAAAATAAAGGATGATTTTTTTCGATTAAACCAAGCATTGGTTTCACAAATTTCTAAAACGAATTTATGGTTGTTTTTAGCATGGGAGGTCATCATGGCGATTGGAGTTACGCATTGTTCATTAAATAACTTGTAATAAAGATATTCTCTGGCTTGAATATCGTTTATTAGACCGGTAAGAAGGGTTGTACCGTTAAATTGAAGTTTAGCTGTTGGAAGGGGATTCCCTGATTCACTGTCATGTAAATCCAGACGATCTCCTGACCCTCCAATAGGATAGATTTCGGTCATTTGAGGTAAACACTTTAACCCTTCGATAATAAACTCATGAATTTTGTGTGTTTGTTCGGATAAATCGACTCCAATAGGTTGATGGAATTGTTTATTCCGTATAGGAGGATTATGTTTATCTTGTTCACATAAGAACTCAAGAACTTTTGCATGATATCCAAGGATGCCACCAATTTTATCATAAAACTTTTCAACCAAATGAAGATGACCTAATAACTCGGAAAAAGCTTTCCAAGCATTTACCATATCAACAGGCATTCTAAAGACAATTGGTCCTTGTTCTATTACAATAACGGATTTAACAGCATGGTTGTCCGGGTCATCAAGACGAGAAATAAATTTCTTTATTTTGGGATGAGATTTGAGAAAATAGTGAACCGCACTTTCTTGGTCTAAGAGGTTAATTTTCTCAGGTAGGCTTACAACCTCATTTTGTTTTTTGATCAGACTGTTTAAATATAGCAGTTGCTGTCTTAATTTAGAGAAGGGTATTGGCATTACTTTTTAATCCGGCTAATTATAAAACTAATTGGAATCAAAACCAAGAGTATAATAGAGTTTATAGTATCGCAAGCATTATCACAATAGAGTTAAAATGTCATCTGATTTTTTAAAAAGCCGCAGCTATGAAATTCAAGTGAGTTCTTTGCATAGCTGCGGCTTATCAAAAACATCAATATCAGGATTCGTTCCGGTAGGAATTGCGACAATCTTTTTTATAGAATTGTTTTGACTTTAAAAAAGGATCAAAGATAAAAGAATCATTATTAAGAATTGAAATGCCGAAAAACCGATTTAATATCAATCGGGATTAGATGCATGTAAAATCGTTTGTTTAAATATGAAGTATTGCTAAACTACAAGTTTTGAGTTTATATAGGGAATTTTAAAAATTGGAAACTTAAAAGAACCCGACGTATATGATAGAGAGTTTCTTAAATGATATTTGCAAGTAATGATTAAAGCAGAAGGAGAATAAAATGGCAGAGAAAAAAAAGGCCACGTCAGCATTTATGAAGCCTGTAACACTGAGTAAAGAATTAGAGGCTGTTGTAGGGAAGGGCCCCATGCCTAGAACCAAAGTAGTAAAAAACATCTGGGTATATATCAAAAAGAATAACAGGCAAGACCCTAAAAACAAGCGTAATATTCTTCCGGATGATAAATTACAGAAAGTTTTTAATACGAAACAACCTGTGGATATGTTTCAAATGACAAAATTACTTTCTAAACATTTTTCTTAGACGCATGATTAAAAGGAGGGGATATAACCCTCCTCTTTCATTTTCATCCTGATCACACCCACATAAAGATTGACAGATTATGAGTTCAAATAAGATACAACAAGCTGTTATTTTAGCAGGAGGTATTGGCTCACGGTTAAAACCTTTAACAGATAATTTGCCTAAGCCGATGATTTCTTTTCATGGGAAGCCCTTTTTAGAATACCTGATTGATATGCTACGGAAACAAGGCATAAAAAAAATTCTTTTATTAACAGGCTATTTATCAGCAAAAATTTCAGATTATTTTAAAGACGGTAAGCGATTCGGCGTTGACATTTCCTATTCTGTTAGTCCTGTCGAAAACGATACGGCAACACGCATAAAACTTGCGATGGATCAAATTGACGAACACTTCCTTTTAATGTATTGCGACAATTATTGGCCATTGAGACTAAACGATATGGAAAAGCAGTTTTTTCAATCAAAACATTTGGTGCAAATTACCGTTTATAATAATAAAGATCACTATACTAAAAATAATGTATTGGTTGATGAATCTCAATCTGTTACCCAATATGATAAGAGTCGTAAAGCTACAGATCTAAATGGGGTTGATATTGGTTTTGTATTGATGCAAAAAAAGGCTCTGGACTTATTGCCGGATGGTAATGTGAATTTCGAGAATGACGTTTATACCAAATTGATAGAACAAACAGCTTTAAAAGCATTTCAAACAGATCACCGCTATTATAGTGTAAGCTCTCATGAAAGACTTTCTCAAACAGAAGAATTTTTATTATTTAGACCGGCAATATGTTTAGATAGAGACGGTGTTCTAAATAAGCGTCCGGAGAAAGGCGAGTATGTAAAAAATTGGGAAGAATTTAGTTGGTTGGAAGGGGCTAAAGAAGCCATCGCCCTACTAAATAAAGAACATTATCGTGTTTTTGTAATCACTAATCAACCCGGCATTGCAAGGAAGCAAATGAGTGAGGATGATTTAACGGCTATTCATGATAATATGCAAAAAGAATTGGCTGAAGTTGGAGCAAAGATAAGTAAAATTTATTATTGCCCACATGGTTGGGACGATGGTTGTGATTGTAGAAAACCTAAACCGGGTTTACTCTATCAAGCTCAAAAAGACTTTGATCTTAATTTATCGATTGTTCCTTTTATAGGAGATGAATTACGAGATCAAGAAGCCGGACAGGCAGCAGGAACACCATCCTGGACTGTTTCAAAAGATAATACTCTTTTAGATCAGGTGCAGGAGTTTTTATTTGGGTAACGTTTTGAAAAAAATCATGTTCAAATTTAGAGATCCTTGACAGTTCCCAACCCAGGGCTGTCCCATTAAAATAATAATTCTAAATTAACTTGTTTTTCATTTATTCTCTCTGAATTAAATATAATTTTTGGAGAGATAGAATGAATAGAGTTATCCCATTTTTAGAAAGCTTTGAGACCCTTGAAGACCCTAGAATTGATAGAAAAAAGTTATACCCGTTAAATGAGATCTTACTTATTACACTCTCTGCTGTTATTTGTGGAGCAGACAGTGGGAGGGATTTGGTTACATTTGGAGAAGAAAAGCTTGAACATTTGAAACGTTATCTTCCTTTTAAACATGGAGTTCCGTGTAAAAATACTTTCTCTAGATTATTTGCTTCGATTAACCCCGAACAGTTTAAAACCTGTTTTTTATCTTGGATAGATTCTTTTCAAAGAGTTTTTAAAACAGTAGCCATTGACGGCAAGACACTAAGACGTAGTCATGATAAGATTCATAATCAATCAGCTATTCATTCAGTTAGTGCTTTTGCCACGGAAGCAAGACTCGTATTGGGTCAGTTAAAAGTTTCTGATAAATCAAATGACATAACAGCGATTCCCGAATGATTAAACCTATTAGACATCAATGACTTAATCATTACTTATGATATTGGTTTTGCATGAACCGATTAACTTCAACTCAAAGAAGCACTTTTGAATTTCAGGTAAAAAAGACCTGTGATATAAATGAACGTAATCGTTTGTGTGTGCTTCTTGCACGAGATGACGGTCCGGAGCCTGATCCCAAGGGAGGATCAGCCGGTAAATTATCCAAACTGCAAACTAAAGAACCGGTGGACCATCTTTCTCAATATACCTATAGAAGGGTTAAGGATGTATGTGCGTATGTCTTAGAACAATATAAGATTTCCTATAGCACAGGAGGGATGACATCTTGGCTAAAGCATCATCATTTTGTTTTCAAAAGCCCTGTTAACGTCCCCGGTAGGCTTGACTTAGAGAAACAGGCACAATTTATTAAAGAATAGGAAGCATTAAAAGCAGGCCTTCAAAATAGTGAAGAGATCTATTTTTTTGATGCAGTATAGTATTTTAATTTTTATTTGATAATATGTTATCCTTCTTTTTTTATACAAACAGTAAGGATAAAACAATGCCTAGAGCCTATTCAGTAGATCTTCGAGAGAAAGTATTACAACATATAGAAAAACATCATGATAAAAAAACAGCCGGCCATATTTTTCAAGTAGGTATCGCAACAATATATCGATGGATCTTGCAAAAAAAGCAAAAAGGACATTTAAAGCCAATCCGCAGAAAATATGCTTATAAGAAATTAGATGATGAGTTGTTATCTAAATATGTAGAAAAACATCCGGATTATTTTTTATCGGAAATTGCTGATTATTTTTCAGTCACTCCGCAAACGATTTTTTATGCCCTTAAAAGATTAAAAATTACACGAAAAAAAAAACTACCCGCTATAAGGAAAGAGATGAAAAGAAACGGGAAGCTTTTATGAAAGATTTAAAAAATATTCCCTTTGACAAGAGAATTTATCTCGATGAAACCGGGATTCATCAATTTTTATTTCGTGAGTCCGGAAGAAGCTTACGCGGCAAAAAAGTTTTTGGAGCGGTTTCAGGAAACCGCTTTATAAGGCAAAATATTATTTCAGCCCTATCTAAAGGGCAGTTTTTATCTCCAATGTGTTTTGAAGGTACTTGTAATACCGGGTTATTCAATATTTGGCTTAAGGAAGTTTTGACTCCTCAGCTTACACCCGGTAGTGTTCTTATTCTTGACAATGCCGGTTTTCACAAGTCAGCGGAAAGCAGGAAAACAGTAGAATCTGCCGGTTGTAAGCTTATGTTTCTTCCTCCCTATTCTCCGGACTTAAATCCTATAGAAAAATATTGGGCTAATATGAAAAATAAAGTTAGAGAGATATTACGAAAAGTTACGAATTTTAAATTCGCCATTGATCAAGCAATCTTATCAATATAAAATTAAATGACTATAAAACCTCGATTATGATCAGTGTAAGCATTTTTAAACAATGAGCATTTTTTGTTTTGCCGTCACTATCCTACAATCCACAGAAACGTATTGCTCCGCTTGTATCCCAATACCATAAAAATTGACCTAACCGATTCCTGCTATAACATCATCTACATTCCCGGAATATTGGTCATTTACAATCTCTATTTTTTTACTATGCGTTTTTGAAAGAACGGTACTATCCACAATTTAAGTACACCCGGCTCATCCGGATCGATATCGTACTTGACGGTTTCGAAAATGTCTCTTAGAGTGAAATTGTTTATCCTTTAACCGACGGCTAATGCTGTCATGTGACAAGTAATCAGGACAAACTTCTGACATCACAAGCCCGGAATATCTCATACTGCTTACTTGAATGAAGGTGCTATATCATTCTTTTATGCATTTATGTAACGGCATTTCCACCCCCAAGATAAAGAGAAAAATAATACCCTGATTTAAAAAATTATTTAAACAATTATTTTAATAACGCATATCTGTAGTGCGAAACTCCTTTACAGGTTCAATACTAAACATCTTCTATCTTTTTCATTGCAACATAAGTAGTATTATCTATCATTGTGCCTTTGACTATTTATGTTATTTGAAATAAAACCTATCTCGATACCTACAAGGAGTTAAGAGAATGGATAGTGACGAGAAAAAGATCTTGCAGAAAGTGGCTAATACCGTACGAATTTTATCTATGGATGCTGTACAAAAAGCTAATTCAGGACATCCGGGCCTGCCATTAGGCTGTGCTGAATTTGGGGCATACCTTTGGGGAAAAGCGATGCGTTACAATCCAAAAAATCCTAAATGGGCCGCTCGAGATCGTTTTTTATTATCAGCAGGTCATGGTTGTATGCTGCAATATTCTCTTTTACATCTATCGGGTTATGACCTTTCCTTAGAAGATATAAAGAACTTTCGTCAACTACACTCTAAAACTCCGGGTCACCCTGAATATGGTCATACTGCCGGGATTGAGGCCACCACAGGTCCTTTAGGACAAGGAGTTGCCAACGCTGTAGGTGAGGCATTAGGCTTTAAACTTCTGGGAGAAAAATTCAATACAAGTGAACATGCTATCTTTAATAACAAAATCTTTTGCCTAGCAGGAGATGGCTGTATTATGGAAGGGATCTCTTCCGAAGCTTCCTCTTTTGCCGGACATATAGGTTTGGATAACCTTATACTTATCTATGATTCCAATAAGATTTGTTTAGATGGTCCTTTGAGAGAATGTTGTTCTGAAGATACTAAAGCTCGTTATAAAGCATATAACTGGGAAGTATACGAAGTAGACGGCTATGATTTCGATGCTTTAGATGATCTATTTAACAAATTAAAAGAGCACCAAGAAAAACCCGCTTTGGTTGTTATGCATACTATCATTGGTAAGGGTTCTCCTAATAAACAAGGCACTCATAAAGCGCACGGATCTCCTTTAGGACCTGATGAGGTTAAAGCAACCAAAGAGGCTCTAGGTTTACCTCTGGAAGATTTTTATATTGCTCAAGCGGTAAAAGATTTTTTTGAAAAAAGGCAACCTAAATTACAAGCATTAGAAGATGAATGGAAAAACAATTTCGATGCTTGGTCAAAGAAAAATCCTGAGCTCTATCAAGAATTTGAATGGATGAGCCACAAGAGGTTGCCTGACAACTTAGAAGAAGAATTAAAAAAACTAGAAGTACCCAATCCCATAGCAGGGCGCTCAGCCTCACAGGCCGTGCTTGCTAAGCTAGGAGACTTACTGCCTCAACTATATGGCGGATCTGCTGATCTATCAGGATCTGATATGACGATGATGACAGAATTCGATATAGTAGGCCCGAAGGATTTTAAGGGAAGAAATATGAAGTATGGCGTAAGAGAATTCGCTATGTCTGCTATCAGTTCAGGGCTTTCTCAAACCGGCATGATTTTTCCTTACTGTGGTACTTTCTGTACTTTTTCTGACTATATGCGTAATGCCATTCGTCTAGCGTGCTTATCCAAATATCAAGAAGCTTATCAATTTACTCATGATTCTATCTTTTTAGGTGAAGATGGCCCGACTCATCAACCTATAGAACATTACGCTTCTTTAAGAACGATACCTAATTTACAGGTTATTCGCCCGGCAGATACCAATGAAGTTAAAATGGGTTGGATAGCGGCCCTTAACTACAAAGGTCCTACCGCTTTTATTTTAACGAGGCAGAAACTTCTCGTGTTAGATCATACGGATGTTTCTTATACTGATGGACTAAGCAAAGGCGCCTATGTTGTTAAAAAAGAGAAAAGCCACCCGAATTTTACACTGCTTGCAACAGGATCAGAATTATCTTTAGCTATAGATGTTTCCAAAGAGCTCGAGAAATTAGGTAAAGATGTTCGAGTCATTTCTTTCCCCTGCTGGGAAATTTTTGATAAGCAACCCGACAGTTACAAAGAAAGTGTTATCGGTGGCGATATCGGGAAGAGAGTGAGTATTGAGGCCGGTGTTGACTTAGGCTGGCATAAGTATATCGGCCTTGAAGGTATCGCTATTTGTATTGAAGGTTTTGGTGCATCAGCTCCTGCCGATGCTTTATATGTTGAATATGGATTTACCGTAGAATCAATTTTAGAACGTATTTTGAATGGATAATTCTTTATTAATTAAGGCTCTGTTATGCAAAGGGCCTGATAGAATCCCCGCATGGTTTATGCGACAAGCCGGAAGATACCTCCCGGAGTATAGACAATTACGTCAAAGGCATTCTTTTTTAGACCTTTGTAGGACTCCTGAGCTTGCTGCTCAAGTGACTTGCCTTCCCCTTAATATATTAAATCCGGATGCTGCCATTCTCTTTGCAGATATTCTTCTTTTACTCCCCCCGTTCGGTCTGGATTTGAGCTTTGAAGAGCAACAAGGACCTCTTATTTCTAACCCTTTAGAAAAGCCCGGAGATCTTTTTAGATTGAAACTAACTCATATTACTGAAGAGTTATCTCATGTTTTTGAAACCATTAAACTTTTAAAAAAAGATATTTCTGTTCCACTAATTGGATTTTCCGGTGCTCCTTTTACTTTAGCTACTTATATGATTGAAGGTAAAACAGGATCAAGTTTCAAAAGAACAAAAGAATGGATATACAATCACCCAAATGAGCTTCATAAGCTTTTAGATACTCTAACAACCACTGTCATTGAATATCTTAAAGGACAAATTAAAGCCGGTGTTGATGCCATTCAAATTTTCGATTCATGGGCGCATATTATTCCTCATCATCTTATTCATACTTTTTCTGCTCAATATTTAAAACGTATTGTAGATGCTCTTCGTCCCTTTAATATCCCTATCATTCTATTCGCTCGTTCGATGTCTTTATTTATTGATCAATTTATCCGGGTGAACCCGCATTGCCTTAGTTTAGACCAGCAGGCTGATATGGTTAAAATGCGAAAAGCATTTCCCAATATTTCTTTCCAAGGAAATCTAGATCCTGATCTGTTATATGCCCCCAAGCATGTTATAAAAAAGGAATTAGATAATCTTTTAGCCGGTATGAAAGATGATAAAGGTTATATTTTTAACTTAGGGCATGGAATCAAACCCGATACGCCGGTTGATTCTGCAAAATTTGTAATCGATTATGTCAAATCCATCAAATAGAAAAAAAGTTGTTATTTTAGGAGCCGGAATTTCCGGACTCACTTTAGCATGGTATCTGAAAAAATTTTTCAAAGATACCATCGAGATTACAATAGTTGAAAAAAATCCATATATAGGCGGCTTTCTACAAACTAAAGTTATTGATAACTTTCTATTTGAAACAGGCCCTCATACTATCAGAGCGAAGGCCATTGAAGGACCGGCTGTTCTTGATCTTTTACAAGAACTTGGTTTAAATCACGAGTTACTTCTTACCGATCCATGTGTCAAAAATCGTTACCTTTGGTTAAACGATCGTCTTAGTAAAATTCCGGAAAATCCTTTTAGCCTTATCCTATCACCTGTCACACGTACTCATTTAAAAACCCTTTTTAAAGAAAGCTGCGTGCTTCCTAAAACAGACGAGGACGAAAGTGTTTACGACTTTATTTCCAGAAGGTTAAACGCAGAAATTGCAGAAACTATCATAGATCCTATGATGAGTGGTATTTATGCCGGAGATATTAAAAAACTTTCAGCGAATGCTTGTTTACCTTACTTAAAAGGACTGGAAAAAAAATATGGCTCTATTATTAAGGGTTTTAGAAAAAGCAAAAAAGAAATGACAACAAACTCACCACTGTTACATAAAAGTAAAATATTTTCCTTTCGAAATGGCTTGAAAAGCCTACCTCAAGCATTTTTAAAAAAACTTAAAATATCCTATCTTCTTTCTACTCCTGTTACTTCTTTAGACTTCTCTTCTGATAAAGTAAAGGTTCGCACTCCGGAGAAAGTCCTGGATGCCGATTATGTATTTTCAACTCTTTCATCTCAAACACTCTCCCCATTATTAAAACCTCATAATGAAAAGATAGCCACCTACTTGGATCAAATCCCTCTACACTCTATCATTACCATTAACTTGGGTTATCCGGAAAAACTTCCTATCAAAAAAGGTTTTGGTTACCTCATTCCTTCCAAAGAACAAGAAGATATATTAGGCGTTATACAAAGCTCTAACATGTTATCTGAACACAACCATTTTCCAAATGAAACAAGGCTTTCTTTAATGTTAGGTGGAGCCAAAAGGCCCGATCTCTTAGATTACGATGACAAAGAACTTTTGTTGATATCTGCTAACGCACTAAATAGACATTTAGGAATTAAACAACATCCGAATACGTCGTGCATTACGAGACATTATCATGCTATCCCTCAGTATCTCATCGGTCATCATCAGCGAGTTGAGTTGATTGAAAATATTCAAAATACAATAACACCTAACTTACAATTGTTAGGGTGGAGTTTTTACGGCGTGTCTATTCCGGCATGTATTTCTAAAGCTCGAGAAGTGGCTAGTTTGTTTTATAATGATTTTAAATCTAAACAACCTGTGGATCAGATGCCTTTTTGTTAGAAGATTCAACGACTTTATTTTCATCTATATTAAGCGTTTCATTATGAGCTACCAGAGTATTAAATTCTTTACCTAATAAGCGAGCGGCAGCAATCCAACCGACGATCACAATCATTAAAAAACCTGCTACAAAAGGAGCACTTGCTGCCAAGCCACTAAAAATCATAAGCAGACCCTGATGAATTAACGATCCTCCGGATTTACCAATACGAGAACCTACACCATCGATAGCAGCTTTTCCTTTTTGTCTGGACTCGGTGCTTAATGGAATAAAACTTAATTCTTTAGTCGCGTCAAATAATGAATATTTACAACCCCGACTTAATACATTTTGAGTAGAACCGAATAAAACAACCAATGCAAGAGGAGATATTCCCAGTAAAGGTCTTAATACTGAGTCCAAAGCATCAGAAAAGAATAAACAACTGAAAAATCCAACACTTGTAATTAATAGAATGACAGGACATATCAGAGCCGAGAATGTCCAACCGCATCTTTTGATAAAAGCTCCTGCTACCAGAGCTAAAATAATAGCTACAATACCCGTCCATGTTGTAATAGTATTGATATAAATATGATAATCATTTGCATCAGGATAGAGCTGCCTAATTTGATGCTTCCAAAGAACTTCTACAAGATTTATGACTAAGTTATAAGAAAGGACAATGACGGCTATATAAATAAGGTATTTTGATTTGGCAAGATAAGCAAAATTTCTTCTTACCGACATCTTAAAAGAGCCTCGATCCTTTTGTTTATACCGGCCACCTTGAAATGATTTTTCCGAATTATCAAACCCGTTTAGATGGAGCCAACGGAAAATACCCATAATAATAAGGCCTGAAATGACAATCACTATCGTTAAAGAAGTTAACGACGCTTGCCAAGCATCAGTTGCATTGGATCCGGATCTAAAATGCCCGGAGCAGAAAATAGCGACCTGACCTGCAATTACTCCCGAACAATTCATCCCTACACCTAAAAGGCCATAAAAACGCTTTGCCTCGTCAACCGTATTGATTTCATTGGCAAAACCCCAAAACAGCATAGACAAAACGATACAGCTCCACAGCTCAGACATCACATAAAAGCCGGTAAAAGACCAATAACGAATCATCGCAACAAATCCGGACAAACCTCTTGGCAAAATTTCACTAAGAATATCTCCAAAAGCATGTAAATGCATAGCATCTCTAAAAGGATACAGGCAAAAAGTAAAAATCATGAAATAACTTAAGAAAATAGACAAAATGATATAAAATACTTTTTCCATACTAAATCGATTCGATAAACGAGAGAAAAGAGATGTCATAAGAATGGCGCCGGGAAGCATCACCCAGACCTTAATAAAAGGAATAATTTCAGCACCTGAATCTTGACCTGTAATAATCAAAGCATCTTTTGCATTACGCAAAATATTATAAATAAAACCTATCAAAAAGAAGATGACAAACATTGGAATAAATTTTTTTAATTCATTTCGTCCAACAGGGCATATATCTTGGAAAATGGCTTTACATTTTGCTAACATATTGAGCCCTTGTGTTAAGAAGATATATCAGTAATATAAAAAATAAGTAAAAGAAAATAGAATCGAGACAATCGATCCTTTCTTGAAGTAGAGAGAGTGGAAACTTTAAAAGCGGTATTAGAGGTTTATCCGCTTGCAATGAAGGTATCTCCATTAAGTTAATTGTTTAATGAGCTAATAAATAGCTCCTATCTTTAGTCTCTTTCAAGTCTAAAAAAATGACTTTTTTGTCAAAAAGACGAAGAGAAGCTCAAAATTTGGACTATCTTAACAAGTTGCCCTAAATTTAGCAACCACCCATAAAAAGAAAGTAATTGTTATAGCTTTTTACTTTTTTTTATCTAAATACACTTAATACTAAAATAATAAATTGACAATTAAAACTGATACCTATTAACAGTTGATTCCTCTGAAACGAAGGATTTTACACTGTATGGTGTCGGTATCGATGAACATTCTCTTAAGGAAGCAGACTTAAGGAAGCAGAATTAAAATCTAAAGATTATGAAAAAAAGTGTCTTAAAATCTTTCACAAATTAATATGATAATGTTATGGTAATCACCATTTATTAAATATTCTCTTGTTTTCGTTTAACCATTTGATAAACCTAAGGAGTTTAGTTATGAGATGTGTAACTAAAACTATATTATTCACTTTTTTATTTCTTTTCGGAGGCTTAGCAACTATGTGTGCAGATGATCTTGAACATACGTTATATTTAGACTTAAAAGATGGCCGGGTTGTTATTCAAATGCATCCTGAAGCAGCACCTAAGCATGTTGCTCGAATTAAAGAATTAGTTCGTCAGAAATTCTATGATGGTATTGTCTTTCATCGAGTTATTGATGGCTTTATGGCTCAAACCGGAGATCCTACCGGAACAGGAATGTTTGGGTCCGGTCAAAACTTGGAAGCTGAGTTCAATGATTATCCACATGTGAGAGGAACACTCTCCATGGCTCGAGGTCCTGATGTAAATAGTGCTGATAGTCAGTTTTTTATTGTTTTTCAAGAAGCTCGTTATTTAGATCATCAATATACTGCTTGGGGTACTGTTATAGAAGGAATGGAAATTGTTGATAAGGTCAAGAAGGGAGAAAGTGCCAATAATGGTACTGTAGATGAGCCTGATAAGATCATTTCTATGTCGGTAGCTGTTGATGTTGAAAAAGCTGCAGAAGCGGAAAAAAAATAGTTTTTATACTAACAAAGAAGCACTTCTTAGCTTAAGAAATGCTTCTTTCCTCTAAATCATCGAGAAATATCCGATTGATAGACTTAGAGATTAATATTCATTTGGATTTGATCTAAAATAGAAGGAATATTCCGGCTATATTCAGCGTTTGCATCATCCCAATCATCCATATTAAGATCCTGCTCTGTAATTAACAATTTTTGAGTTAGTTAAAAAAGGTCTCGGAGACGGCAGCTAACATTTGAAACCGTTGATTAACTCAACTACCCACATCGTGCGGGTTTTCTCATTGCGCTTTTCCTGTTTCAACACGGTCCCTATCATTACCGCTAAGCGGCTACTTTCGGCTTGTTTGACGTTCCACAGGCACTACCTGCACTCCTTGCATTGGCTAATATATTTCTCGCGGCATTGATATCTCTGTCATGCTCTTCACCACAACTTATATAACACCAACGTCGCACATTAAGACCCAACTCATTGAGTACAAACCTACACCTTGAACACGTTTTACTCGTATTCCTTGGATTAGCAAGCATAAAATCTCTTTTATACCAATTAGATTTATACTCAAGTTGTCGGCGGAACTCACTCCAAGACGCGTCCCCGATCGATCGACTTAACTTTTTGTTAGACATCATTCTACGCACAGAAAGGTCTTCTACTGCCACCGTTTGGTGTTTCTTAACAATAGTCGTACTCAATTTGTGCAAAAAGTCTCGCCTCTTATCGGCTATTCGCACATGAAGCTTTCCAAGCCTTTTACGTGCCTTTATAGTCATAAAAATATTTCTTTTTGCTCGCATTAAAGCCATGATACTCTTTTCCTTTAATTAGCTTAGAACGCCGGATACGAACGTTTTTGCAGACTTGAACAGGAAATGAATCCACGATAAAACATTGATGCGATTTAAGAGGCGCGTAACGCCTCATAAATCGCATAAGAAGTTCCCAAACGGATAAAGGTATTTGATGTATTCTTTCGTTCAATCGGTTAATGCTAAGCATATCGGGCATATAACCATGTTCCAACAGGAAGCTTCCGGCTTGAATAATATTGCCTCCAAAAAAACTGAGTAGCAACAATTAAAGAAGTCATGACTTCTGAGTCTTTCATTTTTTCATTGTGCCATGCTATACCCCTTATGAATCAAAGTGCCGATTCTAAGACTTGAAAATGATCATTGATTCGTTTCCTCATTGATTGAGCAATAGAGGGCCAAGTATTTTCAAAAAATCCGGTAATCGATCTCCGAAATTCTTTAGCAGAATTAAAAAACCGATTATTGCGACAATATTCATTCATCACTTTCCATAATCGTTCAATGGGATTGAGGTTAGGACTGTAAGAAGGTAAATAATAGAGAATAATACCTTGTTTTTCTGCTTCTTGTTTGGTCTGAATACTTGTATTATAAGGGCCTTGATCTAAAATAAGATGGATATTTGGAGCTGAGAGGTATTTTGACCGTAGCAAAGCAAAATGCTTTGCCATGGTACCGCTATTTAATGTTTCATAAGCATCTATTGTTACCTTCATACTGTTTAAATTGATAGACCCCATAAGATTCATTCGAGTACGAGAAGCTGTTGTTGCAATCAATTTATCTGTTCCCGGTCGAATCCAACCATAAAAAATTTTAGTTGCCATAGTTGGATGTACACCATCAGCAAATTCAACAGGCTCATTTTTAGGCAGAGATGCCATAAGCTTGGCGTAAAATTGCATCCAAGCTTTTTGTTGATCAGAATTTGCCTTAGCCGGTGTACCTTTAGGCTTTTTATAGGAAAAACCATGTGAGTGTAGCCAAGAAGTCATCCCTGAAATCGTATAAACAATGCCATATTTCGCGAGAACATAAGAACAGATATCTTCTACTTTGACATAGGTATGAGTTGTTAAATGTTTAATGAATTCTTCTGACTGTGGCGCAAGAAGTTTACTGACTGAACCACCGCTTTCTACATGCAATTGCTGTTTATTTTGATATTCTTTAATGTGACGAGACACTGTTTCATCGTCTAAAAGCACAGCTTCAGCAATACGAGTATTACTCCAACCTTTATTCGACAATAGAACAGCCTTGATACGATCTCGTATACGACCATTCTTTTCTCGTTTATGTTGCTGTCTGAGATGCTTTTCTTCTGATAGTGTTAAAAATGAATTCATACAAAATAATTTACACTATACGAATACAAAATATCCGGAGGTTTATCCGTGATGAGTATATAGTGTTTAATTCGTTTAAATAGTCATCACAAATACAATAGATGGCACATATTTCAAACTTCATGGCTTCCTCCTTTAACTGATATGTTTCGTGAAAAACAACTATTCTGAAGGAAGAAGCCTTTTTCTTTTAGATCTTTTTCAAATAATTAATTGAATATCGAGAATGTTATTATGAGTTAGTTATATCGAACTTGGGTTAAAACATATACTTTAAAATAAAGTATAGGATGCAATTAGTTAACAACTAATTATTTTTATATTGTTAATTATATTTAGCGTTTTAGTAATCGAAGTCCATTAAATACAACGAGTAAGGAAGCTCCCATATCGGCTCCAATAGCCATCCATAAAGTAGATAGGCCGAAGAGAGCTAAGATCATAAAGAGAAATTTAAGCCCTAATGCAAAATAGATATTTTGTTTAATGATCTTAAGAGTATTTTTTGAATGTCTAATTAACCAGGGGATTTTGGAGAGATCATCGGACATTAAAGCGATATCTGCGGTTTCAATAGCAACATCGGTTCCCATCGTTCCCATTGCTATACCACAATTTGAAGCAGCCATGGCGGGGGCATCATTAACACCATCTCCAATCATGGCGACGGGGCCCCATTTTGCCTTTAATTCTTCAATAATATTCAGCTTGTCAACAGGTAAAAGTTCGGCATAGAACTGATCAATTTGAATCTCTTCTGCTAATGCCTTAGCTGTAGGGATATTGTCACCTGTAAGCATAACAAGATGTTTTATCCCTGTTGCTTTCATTGAAATAAGTATTTCTGTGATTAGTTTTTTGGGAGCATCGGAAATGCTAATCAATCCTAACACATTTGTATCATTACCAAGAGCAACAACACTACATCCCGTCTCTTCTAATTTAGTTGCGATGTCATGAATATTAATAGGTTCCTTGAACCTCTGATGCATAAATCGATGACTGCCAATCCAAAATAATTGATTATCGACAACTCCTTCAGCTCCCAGTCCTTTAAAATTTTTAAAATCACTACAGGGCTTGATTTCTATTTTCTTTTCCTTGGAATGTTTTATAATGGCTCCGGCAAGCGGGTGCTCACTTGATAGTTCTATCGAGGCAGCTATTTTTAGAATTTCGGCCTCCGTATAATCACCCAAAGAAATAATTTTTTGTACACCGGGCTGACCTTGTGTAATCGTTCCTGTTTTATCAAAAGCTAAAACTTGAAGTGTGGCGGGTAACTCAAGAGCCATCCCTCCTTTAATAAGAATACCGTGTTTTGCAGAAGCAGTCAAAGCTGATACTATACTGACAGGAGTCGATATAACAAGAGCACAAGGGCAAGCAATTACTAATATGACAAGACCTCTGGAAAACCAGTCTATCCAAGAAGCATCAAATAGAAGAGGAGGAATCACAATGATGAAAAAAGCTAAAATTACCATGATTGGTGTGTAAATTTGTGCAAATTTTTCAACCCACCTTTGAGTCGCAGCTCTTTTAGATTGCGATTTTTCAATTAGGTTAATAATTCCGGCTAAAGTCGTATCCTTAGAATCTTTGATTACAAGACATTCTAAAGCGCCATCATCATTAATAGTTCCGGCATAGACAGTGTCATTAGGATTTTTTTCTACCGGTATCGATTCTCCTGTAATCGGAGCTTGATTGACATTAGAAGACCCTTTAATAACCATAGCATCTAAAGGGATCTTCTCACCCGGATGAATAAAAATAGTCGTACTCTTTTCTATATGTTCGACACGCTTTATAATGAACTTACCTGTTTCGGAGTCTTGGATACGAGCAGTCGTAGGGGATAGGTCCATTAATGATGAAATGGCTTTACGAGCATGAGCCATACTCCAATGTTCGAGTTGCAAGGCGACAGCAAATAAAAAGGAAACAGTCGCAGCTTCGAACCATTCTCCAATAATCATGGCACCAATAACAGCAATGGTCATTAAAAGATTCATATCGGCTCTAAAATGACTAATAGCTTTAATCATTTTTGGAAAAACAAACCAGGCACCTGTAATAATAGCAAATAAATAGAAAATAAGGATTCTATAGGGCAGCGATAGAAAAAGAAATCCCGTTTTTTTTCTATTTCCAAGAAGTAAATCTTGAAAATCGGGAAATACGAGAAACTCTAAAATCAAAGCAATGACTAGAAAGATGCCACTGCAATAAACCATAATAAGAGGCCCTTTGCTTGACCAAAAGGATCCGGACTCTTGAAGTAGCCGCTCTTCCCATAAATAAGATTGCATTCCGGTAGATGCAATCAAGCGCTCTATCATTTTAGTGCTAATGACTTCCCTGTTATAATTCACTGTCATCTTTCCATTGAGGACATCAAAAAATAAATCATCAATACCTTCTCGATTCGCGAATACCTTTTTTAGCACTTTGACTTCTTCAGCGCAGTCGAGTCCGGCAATCTTATAGGAAATTTCTTGCTTCACCTTGATTCCTTATCTATTTCTCCCAAATTTAATATTTTGACAGCTTCCAACCCTCAAGGGGAAGGATTCCTCATTCACAGACCACAGCTAACAAAAGAGTTAGTCTAACATAATCTCCAAAGGCTTAAATTACCGACTGCCCTTCGGTATATATATTATATGATGCATTACAATCTCTGTCATGCTTAATTTTATAATTTGAGCATTCCGGGTAAAAATTTTATCCATTATACCTGTATTCTAAGTGTGCATTAAAGTGTAGCAAGATCAATATATTTGAGGGTTTTTTTTCTTAAATCAAGTGAGTAAGCCATTCGTGCATGATATATCATCATAATGAAAAACAAAATTTCATGCACTATCGTCTCGGAATGCACAAGATACTAATTTTAATTATCTCCCATGCAAAGCTTTAGAGCAGCTTCAGGATATGCAGAATTATTTAAATGAAGAGGAATTGAATTTTCTTGAATAGAATCGGTTTTCTTAATACATAATATTAATCAGAAGTCAATATAGGAAAGTTACGATGTTAAACTATAAAAAAATTCTCCTTGCAGTCGATTTAGTACCTAAAGATGATGAGCCTGTTTCAGAAAAAGCCGCTGCTATTGCTCAAAGTTGTGGAGCTGAATTACATCTTATTCATGTAGTACCTTATATTTATACCTATGGAATACCGGGCGACGTTGAAGAGACACATTCTTGGCAAGAAGAAATGGAAACAAAAGCTAAGGATAAGATGAAGCAAATCGGTGAGAAATTATCCATTCCGGAAGATAGGCGGATCATTACGAGTGGGCAAGCTAAATCCGCTATTATGGCTGTTTTAGCAAATGTTAAAGCTGATCTTATTGTTTTAGGCTCACATGGCCAACATGGGTTGGGACTATTTATTTATGGATCGACCTCACAAAGTATTTTACAACAAAATAAATGTGATGTTTTAGCTGTTCATGTAGATCCAAAAAATTTAACAGAACAACGAGATCTACTTGATGAAGAGTAGTAGCATTTGATTACTTTCATCAATCACCCATAAAACCACAAGGCACTGACGCTAGGATAACGCCGTTACAAATTTGTTTTTGAATTCCTTCATTAACAATCCAAAATCGCTCCTGCGTGGCCCAAGTTATCGGAAGATGATTAGGAAAAACATGTTCTAGAGGGAAGAATGGTTGCCCCTCGACATTAAGGTCCTTGATACGTCCACGTTCGGGGTGCATCAACACCATATCCGCCAATGACTATTGAAACCTCGATTGTGTGTTAGGAAACGCCCAAAAAGACTTTTGCACGACTATAGTATTTTAATTTTTATTTGATAATATGTTATCCTTCTTTTTTTATACAAACAGTAAGGACAAAACAATGCCTAGAGCCTATTCAGTAGATCTTCGAGAGAAAGTATTACAACATATAGAAAAACATCATGATAAAAAAACAGCCGGCCATATTTTTCAAGTAGGTATCGCAACAATATATCGATGGATCTTGCAAAAAAAGCAAAAAGGACATTTAAAGCCAATCCGCAGAAAATATGCTTATAAGAAATTAGATGATGAGTTGTTATCTAAATATGTAGAAAAACATCCGGATTATTTTTTATCGGAAATTGCTGATTATTTTTCAGTCACTCCGCAAACGATTTTTTATGCCCTTAAAAGATTAAAAATTACACGAAAAAAAAAACTACTCGCTATAAGGAAAGAAATGAAAAGAAACGGGAAGCTTTTATGAAAGATTTAAAAAATATTCCCTTTGACAAGAGAATTTATCTCGATGAAACCGGGATTCATCAATTTTTATTTCGTGAGCCCGGAAGAAGCTTACGCGGCAAAAAAGTTTTTGGAGCGGTTTCAGGAAACCGCTTTATAAGGCAAAATATTATTTCAGCCCTATCTAAAGGGCAGTTTTTATCTCCAATGTGTTTTGAAGGTACTTGTAATACCGGGTTATTCAATATTTGGCTTAAGGAAGTTTTGACTCCTCAGCTTACACCCGGTAGTGTTCTTATTCTTGACAATGCCGGTTTTCACAAGTCAGCAGAAAGCAGGAAAACAGTAGAATCTGCCGGTTGTAAGCTTATGTTTCTTCCTCCATATTCTCCGGACTTAAATCCTATAGAAAAATATTGGGCTAATATGAAAAATAAAGTTAGAGAGATATTACGAAAAGTTACGAATTTTAAATTCGCCATTGATCAAGCAATCTTATCAATATAAAATTAAATGACTATAAGAATATTCTTTAAGAATATTCGAAGAGAGGGCGTTGCCCTCTTTTGCTTGGGCCTACGCTTAACGCTACAGCCCGCAAAATTCACCCAAAGCAAAGGGAGCCCTAGTCTACCCATCTCTTTTGCTTGCTTCTTTGAAGCTATGCTTCTAGATCGAACTTTTTTTAAAACCTTGTATTTAGCCAATCGCTTAAAGATATGGTTTAACCTGTCTTTACTGTTATCGTTTAACACACGTCTTTAAATAAGGCTTAAAATCCACCTTGTGACAAGCAAGCAACCCCCTTTGCTTTAGTATGGGCTGCCGGATCGCATTTATGAGAAAAACGTGTCTAGGGTTTGGGTACTTATTTTTCTGTGGAACAGCTCTAAAACACAACCTTTTAATAAAGCAGCCCTTTGTATTAGTTTATTGCAGTTGTTGATTTGTGTTGGCTTAGTTATTAGTCCTACTGCTGTTATTGTGTATTTGTTTATTCTTTATTTAATGTTTTTATTCAGTTTAGTTTTGTTTTATTGGTTTTCTTACGAAAAAACAACTAAAACATTTATTAAGTTTGTTTTTAAAAAAAATTATTTGTTACTCATTAGTGTAGTAAGGCAAGAACCCGATCATATTATTATTAAAAATATTATCCGATAAGGAATACAAAATAAATAACTTTGAAATGGAACAACTTGTTATCCGTATAACCTCGGTAGTCAATGAGTCAAACAAAAAGATTATTGCCTACAAGGCGAAAACTGAGTCCCAAAAGGTGGAGTTTTTCAAAATAGCTGATAGAATGCAGTGGGGTGTTTTTTACATGCTTCGCCGGAAAGGCCTCTTTTATTCAGCCAATCCCTTTCAAAAGCTCGGTCAATAAAAGTCTTTTCCGACAGTAAAGAATTTATTATATGCATCCATTTTCGGAGACGGCGGCTAACATTCGAAATCGTTGATTAACTCAACTACCCGCATCGTGCGGGTTTTCTCATTGCGCTTTTCCTGTTTCAATACGTCCCTATCATTACCGCTAAGCGGCTACTTTCGGCTTGTTTGACGTTCCACAGGCACTACCTGCACTCCTTGCAGTGGCTAATATATTTCTCGCGGCATTGATATCTCTGTCATGCTCTTCACCACAACTTATACAACACCAACGTCGCACATTAAGACTCAACTCATTGAGTACAAACCCACACCTCGAACACGTTTTACTCGTATTCCTTGGATTAGCAAGCATAAAATCTCTTTTATACCAATTAGATTTATACTCAAGTTGTCGGCGGAACTCACTCCAAGACGCGTCCCCGATCGATCGACTTAACTTTTTGTTAGACATCATTCTACGCACAGAAAGGTCTTCTACTGCCACCGTTTGGTGCTTCTTAACAATAGTCGTACTCAATTTGTGCAAAAAGTCTCGCCTCTTATCGGCTATTCGCGCATGAAGCTTTCCAAGCCTTTTACGTGCCTTTAATCTATTGTTAGATCTCTTCTTTTTTTTAGAAAGAAATTTACTTTTCTTTTTCAGTTTCCTTAAGTTTTTTCTTAATATTTTAGGCGATTTTATTTTTTCACCTTCACTTGTTGCGATATAACAATGAAGACCAAGATCGATTCCAACAGCAGACATTGTATAGGGAATCTCTTTTTTGCATTTACAATCAACCTGTAAGGATACAAACCATCTATCTGCGGAATCTGTCGATACTGTTGCACTATTTGGAAATATAGGTACTTCTTGAGACCATATAACATTAATTTTTCCAAGTTTTGGAAGCTTTAATATCGTTTTATCTTTAAAAATATTTTTACTTTGTCGTTTGTCAAGTGTATAGGTACAAGATCTTTTGAACCTTTTGAACCTTGGAAACTTTCCTTGTTTGCGAAAAAACCGTTGATATCCGGACTCCAAACTCTTTAAAGTATTACAATGAACCGTTCCCGTTGTCTTCCTTAAGAAGGGTTTTTCTTTTTTAAGTTTAGTTATTTCACGAGATAGACCAATCCAATTAATGGAAAATTTCTTTTCTTCATAAAGCTTTGATCTATGTGCTAAAGACCCATTATAAACAAACTTAGAAGATCTAAATTCTTCTTTAAGTTGCCGCCTCTGCTTGAGTGTCGGATAAAATCTTAGTTTGACTGCTTTCACTGTAAACTCTTTATTTTAAGAAGCTAGTATATCAAACTAGCACCGCCACCGTCAATAATTAATGCGCTTTTCGTTCCTCTGCTTCTCTTCGATACGCAACCGTCACTCGCGGGTCGACTGCATCCGTGCAGTCTTCAATGTTCGAAATAAAGATGATATTTTTTCTATTTTGAGTCAAATCATATGTAATTTTTATTTTTCCCCGGTTTTTACAAAAATGCAACAGTTGGAAAAAGTCATGCCTATAATTTATAATTTGATTTTTTTTATATATTAAAGTACTTTTTTGTAAACTAAAGGAGATGCTTTTACAACTAAGTTTTTTTATTACTATTTTTTTTACAAAACCAAAGAAATTATAAAATTAATTAAAATGGTATTATAAATTATATATTTATTTTATATATTTTTAGTAAAAATATCTCAAAAAATTATTAACATAGTTTACTAAATGAATTATTAGTTGTAAAGGTCTATTTTTTAGTTTATAAAAAAAGCACTTTAATATACCATTCAAAAAGATACTATTTATTATTCGTGCATTTATTTGGGATAAAACCCGTTTTTGTCTCTAACCCCCACAACCACCACTTATTTTACATCAACCCCCACTTTTTTAAATGTCTTATTTATAGTAGTTTATAATGTATATATGATAAAAAAGTGTGGGTGTGGGGGTGTAGACCCCATTTTAGAAAAAAAAGAATAAAAATAGAAAATAAGATAGTTAACTATATTTATCCTTCGTTAACTTTTTTTGTTTTTTGTCCAGGGGGTGTCTAAATCCCCACACCCCCACTTTTGTGATTTTTTATCACTTAAATCATTTAAATATAATGTCTTAAAAAAGGTGGGGGAGGAATTTTAACCCCCACCTTTTTTAAACGCACCCCCCACACCCCCACCCTTTTTTATAAGTCTTTTATTTTAAATACACTATAAATAAAAACAATAAAAAAATATTTCCTTCTTTTTGTCAATTATTTTTTTGTTATTGACATAAATGATATATAAATTGTAAGCAATAATGCATAAATAAATTACTTTAACTTCATTATTTTGAATGGATCAAAACATGACAAAAATAAATCTCACTTGTATTGAAAAAAATACTACTGAAAAAAAGTTAATGAAAATGAATACTTTTCCCCATGCCCATCGTGTGTACGCTATGAAAAACACTCAAGAATCTTGAGTCGGTTTGTATAATCTTATCAACTCGGATATTTGGGTCCCTACCTCGTCATAAAGCCTAGCGTTTGGAGCAAAGGGGCAAATTTTTAGTAAATTTCCTTCTGTAATACCTAACTGTTCGTGTGTGCGTATTTTTATCCTCTCTGCGAGTATCTCAGTCAGAGTAAATATCCTCCATTTAAGACATTTCTTTAGCGGTAAACTCAATACCTTAGATTGCCAATCCGTTACATATTGCACTATTTCAGGTGACAAATCTTAAACTGCAATATCTAAATGGGGCACTGGTGAGGCTTTAAAGTTATTTTTAGTTCTATTTTTTGTAGGTTTTTAGAGTTATGCTTACCTGTGGTGTGGTCGGAACAACTATAGCAGTACTGGATCGGGAGGTAATCCAATAAAACTGCCATTCGGACTTTCTATAGTGAATAAACTTTAATTTTTCTTTTACATATATTATTTTTTTGACATGGCATATTCAAGTGATTTAAGACAAAAGGCTTTAGCCTATATAGAAGGAGGAGGCTCTCAGGTAGAGGCCGGGCGTATTTTTGGTGTAACAACACGTACTTTATTGAATTGGATAAATAGAAAAAAAGCAGGTCGTTTAGCTGCCGCGACAACAAGAAAACGCAAACCTTATAAAATTGACGGAGATAAACTGAATCATTATATTGAAAAGCATCCTGACAGCTATTTGAGAGAAATAGCTGCTGTTTTCAGTGTATCCGTTAACGCCATATGCAAAGCATGTAAGCGCTTAAAGATCACTTTAAAAAAAAGACGCCCTTCTACAGGGAACGGGATGAGAAAAAAAGAGAGGTGTTTCAAAAAGAGTTAAAGCACATCCCTCCTGAAAATAGAGTCTATATTGATGAAAGCGGTATCAATGAATATCTCGATCGTCAACATGGCAGAGCTTTGAAGGGAAAATTGATTTATGGAGCCGTATCAGGTCATCGTTATCAGAGGGAAAGCTTTATAGCAGCAAAAAATGAATCACGTATTTTTGCTCCCTTTTGGGATACCGGTACTTGCAATACGCTATTATTCAATACATGGCTTGAGCAGGTACTTATTCCTGAATTGAAGCCCGGGCAGGTTGTTATTATGGATAATGTAAGTTTTCACAAGTCTAAGGAAACCATAGACATTATCCAAAGCAAAGGGTGCCGTATTTTATTTCTGCCTCCTTATTCTCCTGATCTAAATCCAATTGAGCAATTTTGGGCAAATTTTAAAAGAAAAATAAAAGAAACTCTTAAGCTCTATTCAGGGTTAGCAGAAGCTATCGATAGTGCTTTTGTTGAGGTGTGTAATATATGAAATATTAAAGTTTATTCACTATATAAGCTGGAGATTTATCTAAAATCCTCTATCATGTTCCTTTTGAGCTAATAGCACGACAAATGCAGACACGCGAGGGGTTATTATCACATTTAAATGTCATACATTCTCAACGGCTTTATATTCAAACAATAGCCTTATCTATTATGACTTTCTTTTTTCGATTACTGCACTGACTATGGAAATCTGTCAGCTGATTTTGGTTAAGCCTGATTTCTGGCACGAGCCGGCTATACAGGCCACGAGTATTTACGATCATTTTCAAAAATTAATCATGAAGGGGACTGCTTCTTTACATGAAGAAAATTAGAGTATATCTTGATTCAGGAGCTTCTTTGCCTAAAGATCTTGTAGCTTATTGTGAATGTTATCAATTTCCTTATGATTCAAAACATCGTGCAAAAAAACGATCAATAGCATTAGCTCTACCATGTGAGTTAACTTGGGAGGAGGCCAATTGTCCGTGGGAAGAGGCTAATTTTACTTTCGCAGATGCCGGATACTCTGTTCCGGAGATACTTAAGAGTTTAGTAGGATACGGTAATAAGCGGGATTGTAAACATCTTGCTTCTGCTATTCTTATGCAATGTCAGATATTTTTGACATCAGATAAAAAAGATATCTGGTCGCATCGCGAAAAAATTGAACAAGAATATGGTTTTAAAGTTATTCATTTCCCTAAAGAGATTGAGGTTTTAAGGGCTCTTATTAAACAAGAACAGCAAGATTAATTGGGACAGTAGGTGTCTAGGGGTTTTTTTCTGAAATGAGAGACAGTAAATCAGGATAAAGGAACTATTGTCCAATGAAACAATACCTCGCCTGTCTTATTAACGTAGTCAGTGGGAGTATTGCTGTAAAATTTCACTCCTGGCCTATTTAAATGAAGATAGAGATTCCACTTTCTTAGGGTGTGGTTGTTGGCATCCAACCAGTCCTAATTAGGAGAAGTTTCTTTAACCCCTCCGTTGTGTTGTTACTTTATTTCCTTTAAAAGGATCTCTTCTATGTCTTTTTGGTTAGTGGCGCGTGTTATATCTATATTCGAACGCAAAAGAAAGCGTGTTAATGCTCGCAATAATAATCCTCTGTCTAAAATGGTTCCTGTGTTTCTACGCATTTCAGATAACATAATATCTAAATCTACAACATCGTTGTTATCTAAAGTTACCATTGTTTTTGCTACCCTGCCTTTTTTATGTACCAACGGCCTACCTACCTTTTTTTGTGGTGCTACCGTATCTAGTGATTCTGCTGCTTGGACACCTAGTATATCTTTTTTCTTTTTTTTCATGTTCTTACCCTGCTTCTTTGGTTTAATCTAGAAATAACCTCGTCTGTTAACGCAGTATAATTAACTGAACCGCTACACCCCCAGTCGTACTGTATGACTGCCTTACCAAAACTTGGGGCTTCTGCTATGCGTGTGTTTATTTTTATCTGTGTACTAAGTACTATTTCTCCATACTTAGATTTTAGTATATCTATAATTGCCTTGGTTGCCCTGTTACGTATATCCACCTGGGTTAATAAAACCCCTAGAAGTTCACCAATATCCCCTATAGACACTTTTATTTGGTCTACTGTCTTCAGCAAACTAGCCAGCCCCTCCAAAGATAGATATTGGGGTGTCAGTGGTACCAGGTAGTAATTACAAGCTACTAAAGCATTTATATTAATCAAAGAGGTGCTGGGTGTACAATCTATCAATACGTAATCATACTCTGTTAATTTAGATAGTGCTTTCTTTAACTTATATTCTCTCTGGTCTTCGTCTGAAACGAATGAATCAAAATTAGATAGTGCTAGATTGCCTACTATTATATCCATACCCCTAACACCCGTGTTTATAATCGCTTTTTTGGCGGGCATATCTTCAAGTAAGACCTCTGCTATATTATATGTGTTCATCTGGCTTCAACCCACAGGACCTAGTTAATGATGCTTGGGGGTCAAGGTCCACTAAAAGTACACGGTTTCCTTTGCTTGCTAAGCCATACCCCAGGTTATGAGTGGTGGTTGTTTTTGCAACTCCCCCTTTTGTATTAATTACGGATATATATATTTCTTTATTCATTAAATGCCTCTTATCTGTTGGTATGTAGCGCTCTTTATACCGACCTGTTGTTATATGTCTTTTTACTTATTTTTATCTAGGGCTATACCTCACAGTTATGTTATATATAAGGCTAGTTATATGACATTAAAGGATATTTGAAAATGGATTTAGTAAAAAAGATAGATGTCCCCACAGCCACCAAACCAGCTGCTTATAAAGAAATAATTACAATTAAACATGAAGCTAGCTGGGAAGAATTAAAAACAACCTCTTTATTAACTGCTGTCTATGATTGGCTTGGTACACTTGGAAACAAACATACAAAAAAAAACTATACCAGTGCTTTTAATCAAATATTCGCAAAAAGTATATTGAACCCGAATATTTCATTACAGCAAGTACACTTAATGAATCTTGATAATGTGGTTGATTCTATTAAGCAGGTCGCTGAATGGAGTGAAGCCTCAAGACAATCCCGTTGCGCAAGCCTGCTAGCATTCTAAAGATACCTAAGCCGAAAGACAAACGGGTTTATACGCCGAGCCACCCCAAGCAAAGAGGGCACTAACAAGACATTTTACAAAATCCGTGAAAAGATCAAAACACCTGCTATGAACCAGCAACAATGGGTTGATTGGTTACAATACCTAAAGGTAATGAACCGTAGAGACTGGATTATTGCTAGGGTTGTATTAGGGGGTTGTCGTAGAATATCCGAAGTGTTGGAATTGGATGTTTCCTCCCTAGATATTGCTAATGGCCAAATCTGTTTTAATATTTCGAAATCCAAGGTTCAAAAGCAGGTGGTTATTACGTATTCCAAGGGACTTATAAACGACATAAAAGCCCATGTTGGACAACGCAAGGAGGGGTGGTTGATTTAACATCTAACAAAAACAAAATATCTCTAAGACAAATAAATTACAGTTTCGGGCGTTGTGGTGAACGTTCTAAAGTCCCGTTTCGTGTAAAAGCCCATGTATTGAGAGCCTCTGCTATTACATACTTAAAAGCACAAGGTTACAGTGATTCGGCTATTATGGCGGTTTCTGGTCATGCCAGCTCTGAAGTGGTAAACGCCTATGATAAACGAGAGCAAAAAGAAAACCTAACTAAGGAAATAAAGATCGTAAATTAAATATGAGATTATGAAGACATGAAAGATAATACTGAAATATGGGAAGACAGATATCAATTATTACCGCTTCCAAAGAGCTACTATAACAAATCTTTTGAAGCTTACGAATATTCCAGTTCATGTCCAGACTGTGGGGGACATGACAGAGTTTCTGTTTTTGCTGGGTTGGGTAAGCTTATAGCTATTTGCCGAGACCAAGGAAGAGCTGGTTGCGGTAAAAAGTTTTACAGGAATAAAGAGGAGGGGGCTGCATTTAATGGGGCGATACAAAATCAATCAACAAATCCAAAGAAACCTCAAGATGTGGATTATTCAGACGAGGTCAATTATTTCCACCAAAAGATATGGGGGAATCAACAAGTATTCGACTATGCGATATCTAGGGGGCTAAAAGAGGAAATAATAAAAGAATATCGTTTGGGGGCTTGTTTTTTCGACAATAGGTTGGCCTTGATAATTCCTTCTGCTGACGGGAAGTTCTACACTAGGCGTTTTCTAGATACACAGAAACCAAAATATAGAACTCCTACGGGTTCAAAACCTGTTAGCCACTATAACAACAACTCTAATACAGTGATTATCGTTGATGGTTCTATTGACGCTGTACTTTTGTCTTATTATGCAAAAAGAGATATTGTTACTTACTGGGGGGCATTTACACCAAATAATATAGCGCCATTTTGCAAGAATTACGAAACCGTTATTGTTTGGTTAGACTGGGATTCTGAAGGTGAAGCAGAAAAGTTGTGTGGTCAACTGAAAAAACTACTAAATACTCGCTCTAGAGTAAGATACCCTTTGGGCTTTTCAGATATAAATGCTGTTTTGGATTCAGACTTTAAAGATGTGGCAGATTTATTTTGCGATAACAGGTGCGGTCTAGGTTTCATTGACAAACTAATAACGGAATTAGAACCAGATACAAAAGAAAAGCATTTAAAAGACCACGAACCTACACAAAAGAGAGTAAAACATAAGATAACGTATAAATACATTAAAGACCTAGAGAGTGCAAAAGAGACTGTTACAACGTATAGAAATGAGGAAAGAGTAGCGGTAGATATAGAGACAATGCCATTAAAAGACTGTCTCCAAGATAGACAAGCTGGGTTAATTCCTTATAAGAACCAGATCAGATTGGTCCAACTCCACGCAAAAGGAGCGGGGACTACTATTTTTGATATGATGTTCATAAAGGATTTTAGCTTTCTGAAATTATTAGCATTAAAGAGGTGTGTATTTCATAACGCAATGTTCGATCTTTTTTTGCTTGAAAGAGAGGGGATAATAATAAGAGATTTCTTTGATACACTCATTTTCAATAGGGTCATTATGCCACCGAACTTGTATAGGGAAGGTGATGTTTTAAATTTAAGCAAAGAAAAAACCCGTATACTGAAGAATAGAGCAGTTGGCTTAAAACAGGCTTGTGTTTTTTGGTTGGATAAACCCGACTATTCAGAAGAACACAGCAATTGGCATAGGCCAGAACTGCCTGAAAGAAAGCTTGTCTATGCGGCATTAGACGTGGTGAATACGCTGGATCTTTTTGATTATTTCCATACCAGGTCAGATTTTAAAGAAAACAAGAAAACCTATGATATTTTTATATCTGCTTTTCCTACGGTATTCATGATATACAAAAACGGCCTTTCTATTGATTTAGGGAAGATAGAACATGAAATTAGCAAAAAAGAAAAATGCTTAATCGAATCTTCTAAAGAGGTGGGGTTTAATTTAAACTCTACAAAACAGGTACAAGATTATTTCAAATCCCAACACCCCAAAATATACGAAAAAGCGTTAAGTCAAAAGCTGGTCACTGCAAAAGGGTCGTTATCATTGGGGGACGGTAGCTGGGAGCAGTTTTGCATTATTTTAAAAGAATTAGGTTATGAAGAAATTGCACAGGCTATAAGGAGTTACAAAAAAGCAAGCAAAGGCTTAAGTAATCTAAAACAATACTATAATTATTGCTCTCCTTCTGGGGAAATCCATACAATGTTAGCATTAAACGGGGCAATAACTGGAAGATTCACTTGTTCTAAACCGAACCTACAAAACATAAAAAACGACTCGGAATACGAGGAATCAACAAGAGGCTTATTTAAATGCCCTACAGGCAAAAGGTATGTCCTAGCCGACTACTCACAACAAGAGTTAAGAGTTTTCGCTTTAGTGGCAGATGAGAATGGCTTAATCCAGGCTTTTGACAACAACAAAGACATTCACGGTCATATAGCCCACTTGGCTTTTGATGTCCCCTATATGGCAAAGGAAACAAAATATAGAAAAGACGCTAAGACAATTAGTTTTGGGTTGCTTTATGGAATGGGTGTAAAAAAATTAGCTGAAAATTTAGGAGTGTCCCTGAAAGAGGCAAAAAGAAAAAAACAATTAATTTCTGATACTTTCCCCCATCTTTCGAGATTAGAGATGTCGCTAAAAGAATCTTGGCAAAAAGAAAAGAGTATCAAAGTACCGTGTGCTTCTGGAGAGTATAGGAATATAATAGACGTTAACCTTCTTTGCGGTACTCATAAACTTGTTAACTACCATGTACAAGGAGCAGGTGGGTCAATTATGATTCAAGCAATGGTGTTATGGAATAAGTCATACGGAGTAGATAACTCAGAGTGCGATATAGTTAACTCAATACATGATGAACTTATCTTCTGCGTAGATGAAAACAAAATAGAAGATTGGAAGCCTAGAATAATAGAAAGAATGGAGCAGGCTTTTATTGACGTATTGCCACAAGCAAAGCGTTGGAAAGGTGACTTATTAGACATAATAGAAAGTAAAACATTTAGAAAAAGAGAGAACGCATGAAAGCTATAAAAAAAAAAGAAATTGGGTTGGAGGATAAACTTGGCAACCTAATAGAAAAACAACGAAACCACGCCAAAGACCAAAATACAAAAGAGGCGGAAGAATTAAAAAAAGACCTAAAGCTTTGCAAAAACACAACTATGTTACTGAAAGAACAAAACATTAAAGACATCTACAGTATTCCAGACTATCCACACCTTTTCGAAGAGGACGACCCGAATAAAAAAAAATGGGAAAACCATAAGTTAATACCTCTAAAAGGAACCAGATCGGTTATTGGCGGACACCCTGGGGTTGGTAAATCCGTACTAGCTTTGCAAATGGCGGCTTCAATAGCTACAGGGATTTCTTTTCTTGGAAAATTCAAACCAACAAAACAAGGGCGGGTGGTGTACATTTGTGCAGAAGACAACCCGTTATATACTCATGTCAACAGATTTAAGGGTTTTAACAACTATAAAGAACAAATAAAAAAGCTTCAAGAAGACATATATTTTATTGAATTAGAACAAGGCCTGTTTATTGAAGAACAGTATAACGGAACTAAACCAAGCGAGACATTTTTAAAGATAAAAAAAGAATGTGAGAAACTAGAGCCTGTTTTAATCGTAATAGACCCCCTAGGAAAAGCGTTTGGTTTGTCGGAAAATGATAATACGAAAATAAATCAAGTCTTTATGAATCACTTAAGAACGTTACATGATTCAAAGAATGAGCCAGCAATTATCGAAGTAACCCACCTTAGAAAAAGCGATAACAAAAGTTCGGGTGAATCAGATATAAACAGCGTTAGGGGGGCGGGAGCTATCGTAGGAGACGCAAAATGTTTTATTTCTCTAGACGCTACAGCAGACAAAAAGAAAAAAACAGTGAACTTGATCAAAGCAAGCTACGCAAAAGATGACTTTAAATTAAATGTTAAGTTTGAAAATAACGAGCTAGTACCAACAAACGCAACAGAATGCAACAAAACAAAAGAAGTAAATGAAGGTAACCTTGTAGAGAAAAAAGCGACCAATAAGAATTTCACCCCCAAAAGGATTAAAAAAGCGATCCAAGGAGTTGATAAAAAATGAAAAATGACGATTTAAAAAGAAACCTGGAATATGCAGAAGAGTGCCGTAAAAAAGAAGTAATGCCGTGCTGTTGGGAAATAAAGAAAAGAACATTGGAGTTTTTAAGAGCTAAAAAAGCAATAACATACCGAAGAGCAAAAGAAATAATCTCTAAAAACAGATTAATTAAAGATAGTTGTAAAGAGTTTGTTCATTTGCTGAAAAAAGAATTAAATCCCGAGATAGAGGACTTGCATATAGCGCACATTGAAGGTGACAATATATATGACCACATAGGCATATACCCTGTAATAGGAGGAGAAAAGACCAATATAGAAATTTATGAGAAATTAGTAAAAGAGAAATCTAAAGAAGTAAGCAAGAGATACACAACCCTTTTAAAGGAAATTGAGGGGCGATTAAAAGCGACCACCCTAATATACGAATACTTAGAAAAAAAGTTTAAGCAAGGGTTGTTAGAAGAAGAAATAAACGATTTTTTATACAAAGAAGATTTGGAGGAAGAACAAATTAGCACTTTCCCGAAACAGATGTTAAAAAAGCTCTCTGCAAAACAATCAAACCCAAAAGATTCAATGCCAGTGTTCCAGCCTAATGAAATGGACGTTCTTCATGTTGCGTGGCATAAATCCCAGAACATGAGCAAAAAGGAATTGGAAGTTCTTCAAAAGCTAGACCCCTTTGCAAATACCGAAAGTAGGCTTGTATGGCATGTGCTTATAGCCAAGGAGGAGGCTTTGAATATGTGCTATATCGGGGGGACAAGTGATGGAATGCGAAGATTACAGTTCTTCAAAGCGGTAGAATCTTTATCCCAAAAACTAGTCACTTGGGTAATAGATAAAGATGACGGAACAGAAGATTATATTTTACACCAAGAGCCAGTACTTAGAACATCTTTCGCCTATGAGCTTTCTAAGGGGGGAGTCGAAAAGGGCAGGTATTTTTGTGTGGAAATCCCAATTAAGTTATTAAACCTGTTAGAAAAAGATCGGTTTCTTAAGTCCCCAAAGAATGAAAGGCTAATATTTAGATCAATCCCCCCTAAGTTAACAACAGCTCAAGAAAAGTTCTTTATCCATCTAAAAGAAGTTGCTCCTTTTAGCAATAGAAGCAAAAGAGGCTTTAAATGGAACGCGGGTGTGTGGGCCTTAAAGATATGGGTAGATGATAAGAAAAACATAAAAAGGAACATTGACGAGCTTGAAGAGTTTGGAAAGAAACAAAAAGTTATAGGATTTCTAAAATCTTTCGATCGAGTGGAAGAAAACAACGAGATTTTTTTTATTTTTAAGTTCCACAACCAAAATTATAGGCATGTTTTTGGAGTAGAAAGACCAGAAAAATAAGAAATCAATATTTACGGATATTACTATATACGGATTTCAGGTTTTATTAATTTCCTTGAATTGGTATGATAATACCCCTTATCATTAGAAATATTTATTATACAGTTAGGGTGAATTATGACTAAGAATCAACTCATTTCAGCAGATTCAATAACTCGACAAGAGATTGTTGCCGCAAAAGAACAATTCCTTTGGGAGCGAGCATCTTCAATTTCCTTATTTGACGCCATACAAGAATTTTTAGATACATTGACACACCACACTAAAAGGGCATACAGCACAGCATTTAATCAATTTTTTGAAGGTGAAATATTAAATACGGATTGGTCTCTACAGCAATTTGCGCTACTAAATCTTGAAACGATACTGGATAGCATCAAAACTACCACTATGGGAAGCGAAGCTACAAAACAAAGTCGATCTGCAACATTTGTGGCATTTACCGCCTTTATGCAAAGACGTTCAAATAATCTGATAAAAAAAGCCGTGGCATGTAAAGAAAACGGGAAGCAAACATTTAAAAAGATTCGCAATAAAGCAGTTACAACAGCATTCTCCGAGAAAGATTTGAAATTATTCCTGGGGGAGTTGCGAAAAATGAGCGTTAGAGATTATCTATTCGCCAAATGTATTTTACAAGGGGCTAAAAGGATAAATGAAGTTAGTGCCGCTACGGCAAATCAAATTGATTGGGTACAAAACCAAATTACATTTAAGCAATCAAAATCCGATGTAGAATCTCATACGGTAATCACTTTCCCCCAAAGTTATATGAATGAATTAAAACAATATCTACAAGGAAGAGCCACGGGATATATCTTTCAATCAAGAAACGGCACAAGGCTACAGCAATCTCACGCATATCGAAGTTTTGTAGGGGCGAGCGTAAATGCCGGCCTTAGCAATCGCGTCACACCCCACACACTAAGAGCCTCTTCAATAACATTGTTTGCTCAAAAAGGATATTCTGCTGATGAAATAGCTAAAGTCTCGGGTCACGTAGAATTGAAAATGATATCATACTATAACAAATCTGATATGGCGGACAACCCGACTAAGCAAATGTCATTGATTTAATGACGGGAGAGATACAAAGCTATTAAAAAAAATCTTCGTATTCTTATTTAACCCGGCTAATGTTAGTATGCTCGCTCTTTTTACAAAAGCTATACAGCCGGAAGTGATAGAAGAGAGAATCAAGAGCAAATATGGCATTTGTAATTTAGATTTATCTAATGTTTTAATCTCATAAGCTTCCAATTCCGACAGTGTTTTAACAACCCAGGTTGATTTATGTTAAGGTTACCCGTGGTTATTGCAGCGACAGTCACAACGGCAACAGCTATTGCTGCCTTTGTTTACTTCAATGAAATAGATAGTGCAATAAAGAGCATTTGGCAAAGAACAAATAATACGCGTGTTGCAACAACCGGGAATTCTTTGAGCGCTTCTATTGTTGAACAGGCTTTACATGACCCAGTATCAAATACCCGGCTCGTGACCAATTTTAATTCGAGAAGAACTTATGAGTTGCACGAGAGAGAACACTTCTACCCCCTAATCCATTATGATTATCATAATGATATTTCGAATCCAAACAATTCATTACACGGTTTTTATCTCACGCAGTATAGAACCTAATTTCTCATCATTTGGTAGGTGTATTTTTAAGGATTTCATTAGCAATTCTGTTTTCTTCTTTTTTGATAGTGAAAAAGGCTTTATTAATAGTCATATCTTGATTAGACAATGCCTCCTTCATTTCGTCAGATGCTTTTTCTTGGATCTTTTCTATTTTATTGAGTGTTCCTTCACTAATATTAGAGTCTTTTGAAATAATTGTTCTGGTTCTACCTTGTGACAATGTTATCTCAATGTTGGACAAGTCATTTCTATTTCCTTGTCTTTCTTTAGCCAATTCAGCTAAGTACCCTTTCTTCTTTAAAACAATAATCCCGCGTTCGTAAGCAGACAGATTTCTTCTTTCCATTTGCCTATCAAGCACCCTAAAATATTAGTAAAAACAATGTTAATGTCCCGCTATTGTCCTATTTGGGTATGTTACTTTAATACTTGTCACCTAAAAGCAGTTGACATGCAACGGATTGTATATCTGATGTAATGGGTTTTTAAATTCTAGGCTGATAATAACCGTTATCTACAACCTGGAGCATGCGTAACGCTATTTGCGATGGGCTTCGATAGCCGGACTCCCAAGCTTGAATGGTTTTGATACTTACATTCAAGACTAAAGAAAAGGTAAGTTGAGAATACCCGGATTTTTTACGTATCCTCTTCACATCCCTTGCCTCATATTCAGGTGGAGGATTAACCGCTACTTTTTTAGATCTAAGCCTTTTCTTTCCCGTTGCATGTGCCTTAGCTTCTTTTAAACCTTTGGATAAATCATCAAATAACTGTCCCATTACCTAAGCTCCTTCTTTAAGTCTTCAATATAAACTTTTAATTGCTTCTTCTCTTTTTGTGATAGATCTTCCTTGACATTCTTAGCATATAAAACCAGCAAATAGAGTCTGCCTTTCTCGGTAATATCGACATAATAGACTCGATAACTTCCACTCTTCCCCTTAGCAGATGATTTCATACGAGTCTTGCGAATACCACCGGTCCCTATAACAGCGCCCCCCTGTTTTGGATCTTTCACTAGTGAGATCTCGAAATCCTCATAGTCCTGTTTCAACAATCTGTGTTTAGATATCAACTCATCTAATAGCTTACTAAATAAAGAGGTTTGGATAATGCTTCTTTTCATACTAAGAATAATACTACACAGTGGTACTTATTTGCAATATAACGATACAAAGCCTGCTTAGATTTAGGTAAAGATCCTATCTACTCAGATAGTGGTAAGATTCTTTAAAACAAATATTTTTTGCAAATCTAAATACTCGATTTGGATATTACAACGATAAGTTTACAAGCCAAGGCAATAAGCGCTTGATAAGAAGCCCCCCGGGTAGGGACTTGTCACGTGAGAGATTTCTAACCAGCTGCAGACGTATAGCAGTGGGGAATATTGCACCATAATATTGAAACCCTCGGGCAGGTGCTGCATTACCGGTTTTTACTTCGATTAAGTGGGATGGTTTCCCATCGATATTAACTAGAAAGTCAAGCTCTTTTCCGTCTTTTGTTCTAAGATAAAGGTATTTGTGAGGAAATGCACTCTCCTAAAATCGACTCTTATAGTCATTTAATTTTATATTGATAAGATTGCTTGATCAATGGCGAATTTAAAATTCGTAACTTTTCGTAATATCTCTCTAACTTTATTTTTCATATTAGCCCAATATTTTTCTATAGGATTTAAGTCCGGAGAATATGGAGGAAGAAACATAAGCTTACAACCGGCAGATTCTACTGTTTTCCTGCTTTCCGCTGACTTGTGAAAACCGGCATTGTCAAGAATAAGAACACTACCGGGTGTAAGCTGAGGAGTCAAAACTTCCTTAAGCCAAATATTGAATAACCCGGTATTACAAGTACCTTCAAAACACATTGGAGATAAAAACTGCCCTTTAGATAGGGCTGAAATAATATTTTGCCTTATAAAGCGGTTTCCTGAAACCGCTCCAAAAACTCTTTTGCCGCGTAAGCTTCTTCCGGACTCACGAAATAAAAATTGATGAATCCCGGTTTCATCGAGATAAATTCTCTTGTCAAAGGGAATATTTTTTAAATCTTTCATAAAAGCTTCCCGTTTCTTTTCATCTCTTTCCTTATAGCGAGTAGTTTTTTTTTCGTGTAATTTTTAATCTTTTAAGGGCATAAAAAATCGTTTGCGGAGTGACTGAAAAATAATCAGCAATTTCCGATAAAAAATAATCCGGATGTTTTTCTACATATTTAGATAACAACTCATCATCTAATTTCTTATAAGCATATTTTCTGCGGATTGGCTTTAAATGTCCTTTTTGCTTTTTTTGCAAGATCCATCGATATATTGTTGCGATACCTACTTGAAAAATATGGCCGGCTGTTTTTTTATCATGATGTTTTTCTATATGTTGTAATACTTTCTCTCGAAGATCTACTGAATAGGCTCTAGGCATTGTTTTGTCCTTACTGTTTGTATAAAAAAAGAAGGATAACATATTATCAAATAAAAATTAAAATACTATACACGCCATCGTAGTATCTCTAATTGTTTTATTAACTTACTTGGGTCTCTTATTACGTACTCTCATCAAGAAAAAAAACCTTCGATTAAGTTGGAAAAAGCATCAAAATATTTTACCTATGGTAATTTAAACCCGAAATTCAGGTTATAAAATTGTCCTTCGACTTTTAATCGAGAAAAATAAGAAGCTCTACCCATACAAAATTTTCTTTTTAAAGTACCGAAAGCTTGCTTTATACGAAATCATCTTCTCGCAATCATTTTATTAAATAGATGTTGACTCCATTTTAAAGGATGACCCCTAACCGCTTGATGAAAAAGACTGCCTCGAATACTGTGCTTTCTTAAATGAGAGCGGTTATCTGATGATGAGAAACCCTTCTCGGTCAGTAAACGTTTACCGTGAGTATAACCTATGATCTGTGGCAATTGGGTCACCTCAGATGCATTTGCCGGTCTGACGTGTATATGATGAATAAAACCTTCTCGGTTATCGGAAACAAAATAACCCCTATAACCGAAATAGCTTTGCTTCCCTTTTTTAATCCAAGAGGCATCCGGATCTGCCGATTGCTTAACGGTATGATCAGATTCGACTGTTTTTTTCGGGCATGTTGCTGAAGTTACTATGATTGCATCAAGAAGAGCCCCTTCAGCTTCACTTTAATCCCATGCTTTTCTAATTGCCGGTTAATTTCGCGAAATAAGCGCTCATGAAGCCCTTTATGAATGATGGTATTCCTAAAGGCCGCATCCCTTAAAGCTTCTTCTAAAGCAGGCTCGCTTAAGCTGTGCCGGTGACCCCATAATATCGACTTAAACAGGGCAAGATTATCATACCTTGAGGATTAATTTCATTGTTATGTATGCCTTTTAGTAAGCATCGAATAGGTTGCCAATCAATGCATGATTAAAAAATCATTATCAGGAATCAGTTATGCAGAAGTCTTATTAATCCGGCGTTAGCGCTTATCCTATAGAAAAAAAAGGGTTTAGAAAATAAAAAAACCGGATAAGACTTCTTTGTAGAGACTTTGTCCGGTGATGTGCCGATGACCGGAATCGAACCAGCACCCTATTGCTAGGAGTAGATTTTGAATCTACCGCGTCTACCATTTCGCCACATCGGCAATAAATAATTTAATGTGAGGAAGATAATAGTATAGGATTGAATTATAACAAAGAAAAATCGAAAGAATTACAAGCTTGTATTATCCGTCTTGTTTGACTTCATTAGTTCTATTTTCCAAGGCTTTAGCTTTCTCTTTTTCAATGATTTCTTTCACCATTTCATGAGCACTAACGTGTTCTTTTTGTACCTTCTCTTCCGGCAATTTAACAAAATCTTTCGGTGTTTCTTGAGCTATGACATCTTTAGCCAAGTTCATATAATCAAAAGCTCCATTGCAAAAAGGATCGTACTCTGTAATCGGTACCAGATGCAAAGAGGCTTCAGCAAGCTTTATATTTTCTCTGATCACTGTTTTACTGACTTGTTCACCAAAACGTTTACTTAACTGGTTTAAGACTTCTTTCGAATGCTTCGTCCTGAAATCAACTCGACATGGTAATATACTTTTAATCTCCAAGTCCGGATTTAAACGACTTTTTACTAATTTTACCGTCTTAAGTAGCTGAACAAGTCCATGTAATGCCATCACATGTGACTCTACAGGGATGATTACTTCATTTACTGCTGTTAAGGCATTTAATGATAAGGTACCTAAATTAGGAGGACAATCGATGATAATGTAATCCCATGGTTTATCTTTTAGAAGTTTAATTTTATCACGCAAAATGTTTTCAGCCCCTACTTCTGTTGCTAAACACTTCTCTACTTTTGCCATTACAGGAGAGGTCGGTACTAAATCTAAATTAGGTGTCTGAGTTGGTTGAATAATGGTACTAAGACATTTATCTTCTAAAAATACATCTAATAGCGCCTGGCCTTGTTTCTTAAAACCATACCAATATGAAGTGGACGCTTGGGGATCTAAATCAAGTAATAGAACTTTCCGCTTTAGTGAGGCTAAGGATGCCGACAAGTTAACCGCTGTTGTGGTTTTTCCTGTTCCGCCTTTTTGATTCACGATTGCAATTGTTCTCATCTGATTCCCCCTAAGAATTTCCTTAAAAAATTATTTTATATATAACCTGTGAGTTGCTTTATCAGCAAACGGATTATAGATACTTAACTTTCAATTGCTTAAAATAAGCTCTAAAAATTAAATCAAGTAAATATTTAGAAAAAGCAGCTTAAATCGTTTTGTGACAATTTGTTTCTTTTACGAAAAAACAAAAGGTAAGACTAATAACTAAAAATATCGGAAGGGTAATTAAAGCCCACCTATAATTCGTAACTGAGAAATATGGCACTCCTTGCATCAGTTGCCCCGACCATTTTAAATCTAAAAACCATCCTATAATAGGTTGAAAAACCGAGCCTATTAACACGGATGCCATATTCGTAATCGCAACTGATGTACCTGTTACTCTTTGAGGATTAATTTCACTGGCTACAGCGTAAGAAATAACCACTCCCGTATTTGTAAAGCCATAGAAGAAAAGGAGAATAAAAACGACAGTTATAGGCATATTTGGGATGTAGATGACAGAAGACATCAAAATAATACCAAGAAGACTAGAAAGAATCATAATAGGCTTTCGTTTTTGTATGCGATCGGAAAACCATCCCGCCAAAGGTGAACCTATTGCCCATCCAATAAAAATAATACTTATTGCAGATGCTGCTACATTACGATGAAGAGCATAAGCTGTCGATAAAAAGCTAACACCCCATAATTCGGCAAAAGCGGCACTAGAGGCATAGAGAAAACCGATATATCCACAATTTATCCATGTTTGGCTATTAGTCAATACTATCTTTATACCTGAACAAACAGAATGCATTTCAATCTTTTTATTCGCAGGCTTATGAAAATATTTGGGGGGGTAGTCTCTAACTACAATACCTATGAAAATGGCAAGAACAATAAAAACAGCTGCAAATAACCAAATCGTATCTCGCCATCCAATGTGTCCAACAAGAACAGACACAGGAGCTTCTCCTACTGCAGCCCCTGCCATTCCTAATGCTTGTGTCATCCCTGCCAACAGGCCAAAACGCGTGGGTGGGAACCAAATGGAAGAGAGTTTTAAAGTTCCTACAAAAGCAAATGCTCCACCAAATCCCATCATAAAACGACCAAGCTTAGAAATCATAAGGGAGTCTGAGACGGCAAATAGAACACAACCCATAGCTGTTATAAAAGCAGTAAGCGTCAATAAAAAACGAGCGCTATAACGATCGACTAAGACACCAACCGGAATTTGCATAATAATATATGCTAAATAAAAGTAAGCCGATAAGCTTCCTAATTCTAAAGCTCTAACATGCAAAGCTTTCATTAAATCAGTAACCATGACACCGGGTGAGACCCGAACAAAATACTCAGCAAAGAAGAAAAAGGCGCCTAACCCCCAGATTAGCCAAGGAAGAAGATGAAATTGTTTCTTTAAGGAAGTCGATGTATCATTTTCTGTTAAATCAGCCACAAATATTTATCTCTCTATGATTTAGTATCTATAAAACCCATAAAATGCTTGCTCCCAAGTATAGGTCACTCTTTTCCCGTCGTCTCTATTGCTACGAACTTGAATGCTAATATAAGGAAAAGAGTGATCATTATCCTTGTCTCTTCCCTCATCTGCTTTAAATGATTTCACGAATACTTCTTTATTATACCGGGGGTAAGTGGATACATTTGTATCTTCTTTTTCATACCGTTCGAAGTATTCATATGCCTTTTTTCCGGCAAAAGGAATCGTTTGATTATAATAGAGCATAATTAGCTCAATAACCTTTTCAGGTTTATTTTCCAAGCCTTCTAAATAAAAATCCACTTCAGCCCCAACCATATGTTTTGACGTTCGATTATAATTAGAAGGATCGGAAAATCGATTGTGCATTGGACAACGATGACCACACGTAATGATCACTTTTCTACCGGACTCTTTCTGTATGAAATTTAAAATTTCTATAAGAGCAGGGTAGATATTTTCTTTATCATTAATAATTGGCAAGCTATGTCTATCTTTGCCTACACAATCTGTGATTCGCTCCGGCTCTCCTCTTTTATTTTTCAAAACATATGCTTGATTTACAGCATCCCCCCGACAGCGAAAAAATTCTTTATTAATCTTTGGAATGTCCCCAATGTAAACCTCTTCCCATGAATATCGCTGTCTCTCAATATATTGGGGTTCTTGTATTGCAAAATACTCATCCCCTTCCATGCGATAAATACACTCAGCCACAGTGTTTTTTTTTCGATTTTTTTGATATTCCGATTCTTTAAGCCCTTGACAACTGACTAAAAGATAGAGAAAGACAAAAGACAATACTAGTGTTTTAGAAATAAACATATTTTAACTCAAAAAATGAAAATTATGTTATAAGTTGTCATTATATGAAATGGATTAATGAATATCAACTTTTCCTATTTGACTTTGACGGTCTTTTGGTTGACACAGAAGCAGTGCATTTTGCTGCATACAAGAAAATGTGTAGTGAAAGAGGCCTTCATTTAAATTGGGATTTTACACAATTCTGCCACTTTGCTCACCAAGATACTCATACTTTAAGATCTGCCATTGCCCGGGAAGTGCCTGATTTGGGGAAGGCAAATATCGGCTGGGAAACTCTTTATAAAGAAAAAACACAGTATTATATGGATCTTCTGGGAATGCTGGATATTAAATTAATGCCCGGAGCGAAACTCTTATTAAAAAAATTAAAAAAAAATAACATCAAACGCTGTGTGGTCACAAATTCTACATTTGCACAAATTAATACCATTAGAAAACGAAACGATATCTTAGGCACAATCCCTTACTGGATAACACGTGAAGATTATCACATGCCTAAGCCTAACCCCGAATGTTATCAAAAAGCTATCAATCAACTAGCTGAAGCTGAAGATCGTATTATTGGATTTGAAGATTCACCAAAAGGCCTTTTTTCTCTAATGGAAACAAGGGCAACACCCGTTTTAATCAGAGATAGTATTCCAAAGGTTCTTCAAGAGGAATGGCAAAAGAAAAAATTCATTCATTTTCAAAGCTTAGAAGAGCTTTTTTCACAAAACTTACGGGTATAATACCGAAGCCAGGAATAACCCTTGCGCAGGAGCCGTTTTTCCAACAACTTTCCGATCCTTAGCTTCAAACAGCTTAGGCAGCATGCTGAGTTCAAGCTTAGAAGTAGCTACCTCTACTAGAGTACCTACAATATTACGAACCATTTTATATAAAAAACCATTCCCCTCCATTTCAATTCGAAGTCCCCCATATTGCTCAATGACATTAACATGACATATCGTACGAATAGAGTTCTTTGCACATGCCCCTTCATTGGAAGAGTTTGAAAAAGAAGTGAAATCATGCTCGCCAATGAAATATACTGTGGCTTTTTTAAGTAATTCTCTATTCACATTACTACGAACATGCCAAGCATACTTTCTTTTAAATGGGTCCTGTACACACTCTAACCAAAGGTGATAATGATAACTTTTTCCAATAGCCAGGTAACGTGCATGAAAATCGTCGAATACTTTTTCAATAGACTTTATACGTATATCATAAGGTAATATTCCATTGATCGATTTGATAAAGCGAGTAAAATCAATGTTTTTAGAATAGCGGAAGTGAGCGACTTGACCTAAAGCATGGACACCCGAATCTGTTCTTCCTGAAGCTGTTATTTTAATCTTATTTCGAAACAATAAAGCTAAAGCTGATTCTAAAACTTCTTGAATAGAAAGAGCATTCGGCTGAATTTGCCATCCGGAATAAGCTGTACCATCATAAGCAAGTACCAGCTTATAAGTACTCATCGTTTTTTGGTTATCTTGCATAGAGATCAACTATCTCAAGAAATTTACCGGCAATAGATAAATCTTCCGGCGTCGTTATTTTAAGATTAGAGTAAGATCCCCTAACTAGTTTAATAGGATGTTCCAGAATTTCTATTAAGGACATGTCATCCGTAATAGAAAGCGCCTTCTCATTTACAATTATAAAGGCTTCTTCGAATAATTTCTTCTTTGCAATTTGAGGTGTTTGAATTTCCCAGATATAATTTCTGTCCAACGTCTTTTTGACAAATTCATTTTGATCACTTTCTTTAACAGTAAATTTTACAGGCATTCCTAAAACGGCAGCCCCAACTGTCCTGGCTTCTGCAATAACATTTTCCAGTAATTTATAGGTTAAGACCGGGCGAGCAGCATCGTGAACACAAATAAAGCTATTATTTATCTGAGAAGCTTGTAACCCATTGTAAAAAGAATCTTGCCGTCTTTTACCCGGTGTTGCAAAAGTAATAAGAGTTGTATTTGATTTTTGCATAAAAAGATTTCGATACTCCTCTTCACACACAAGGACAATTTCAGATATTTCCGGGTGGCTTAAAAACAAATCGAAACTATATTGAGCGATGCATTTATCTTTAAGTAATAGATATTGCTTAGGCAAAGAGGACTCCATCCGGGTGCCCCTGCCACCGGCAAGTAAAACAGCCGTTATTTGATCCGCCTTCTTTTTTAAACTTTTAATCGTGAACATAGATGATTTTACTACCTTGAGGTTCAAAGAAGAATGGCACTTCTTTTAAATCACAGATAGCTGAACGCACCGCTTCTTGTTTTTTATTTTCACAGCATAACAGTAAAAAACCGCCGCCACCGGCACCTAAAATTTTCCCGCCTATGGATCCGGCTTTTAGAGCTTTTTCATAATAGTCATCGATCAATGAATTAGAGACCTTCGAAGCTAAACCACGTTTTAACAGCCATCCTTGGTGCAAAATTTCTCCAAAAGAGCTTAAATCCTCTTCAATTAAGCTAGACTTCAAATCAGCAGCTAGCTGCTTAATCTTCATAAGACAATCTAAATTTTTCTCTGTTTTGTTATTTTGCTCTTCTAAAACTTCGGAAGATTTTCTTGTTAACCCTGTATAAAAAAGTAACACCTTTCGATTAATCTGCTCTTTGAATGATGATGAACAAATAATCGGATTTACAAAAACGGTGTCATCGGAATTAAACTGCAAATGATTAAAACCACCATAGGCTGCTATATATTGATCTTGCTTTCCAATAGGTTGCGATAATACATCAATTTCGATTTTACAAGCATCTAGTGCTAATTTTTCAGCTGATACATGTTTACCAATATACGCATACAAAGCATTCAAAACACCAACAGCTAAACTACCGGAAGAACCTAATCCAATACCGGCTGTCCCTAAGGGAATATCTCCCATATAGACAATTTCAATTCCTTTGTCGACTCCAACTAACTTTAGAGCTTCTCTTATAATATTATGCTCAATATCTTCAACATTGCTCACGATTTCAGTTTTAGAATAGCTAACACGAATCAGATCATCAAATTTTTTATTTACAGTGATATAGATATACTTATTTATTCCCGTTGTTACAACTGCTCCGATATGATCCTGATAAAAGGCCTGAAAATCCGTCCCGCCACCGGCAAAACTCATTCGTAACGGGTCCTTGAAATTATCATTTTTCGCTCCAACATAAAGAAATAATGATAACATAAAATAGGCTATTAGGCCAAAAGATAAAAATCACTAGTAAGACAAGGAATTGACAGCTCCCGACCCTAAAGGGAAGGAATGCCTAATTCAACGACCCTCGCTAACCGGTGTTAGTCTAATACGATCTCCAAAGGCTTAAATTACCGACTGCCGGTATCTATATTGTAAGCCGCATTAAAATCTTTGTCATGCAAAATATTGCATGTGGGATATTTCCAAGATCTTATCTCGCAATCTAATTGTCCTACATTGTGGTTGCATATGGAGCATTGTTGTGTACCGGGAAAATTCTGAGGTAGCTCTCTACCATGCTTCTTTCGTATCAATCACATGTATATTTTAAATATGTTAACAATTGGCGCCATCCTGCATCTGATATACCTTTCGCATATCTTTTATTTTTTAACATACTTGTGATATCTAAACCTTCTATTTAAAACAATTAGAGTTGTTACATAATAAAAGTTATATGAACCTATCCCACTAATTTATCTATCCAAAATTTAATCAGCACCGGAGTTAAAAAGCCTTTCCAATACTTCATCTTTCTTTCCCAACGGATAACGACTTTTCGAAACTTTCTTTGTAGCCATGAAATAACTCTCTCTACTTGCCATCGTTTACGCTTTATCATCGCCCTAATTTTTTTAGAAGCTTTCTGTCCGGGCTTTTTTCGTCTACAAATCCATGGAAAAATACCCCTTATCAAAAGAGCCTCTCGTAACGCCTCTGAGTCGTAGCCTTTATCCGCTTCAAAAATAGGTGTGAGATTACGATGCTTCCACCTATTTTGTACTCTATTAATCAAAGGGATTGGTTTATTTCCTCTCGTCTCCATGGACTCCTGTAGGGATAAGAGCAATAGGTGAGCCATATCCGTCTACAAGTAAATGTCCGGTAACTCCTTTTCCCTTATAGCCGTACGTAACTTCTTCTCCGCCACCCTTACCTCCTGAAAACAAACCCATCACCGGCTATTCGTTCCCAATTGAATAAGTTTTTCAATTCGGACAAGGATAATCCGGCACTTAGTATAGCATCCAAAGTCCCGTCCTCTTGCCAAACACTCAACCGGCTATGAGAAGTGGTTCTTGCTCCCCAAGCTTCACCTTTTGGGAGGTCGCACCAACGACTACCTGTTATTAAAATCCAAAATATTGAATGGCATACCTTTCTCCAAGATGCATGAGGATATCCTTTAGATCTTTTCTCCGGTTCTTGAGGTACTAATGGTGCTAAGAACGACCATTGACTATCTGTTAACCCTTCAAATTTAGACATTTTTTCTCCCCTTTCATAATTTATGAAAGGGGAGCATACCAAATACAAATTTAAATTACATTAATGGGATAGGTTCATGAGTTTAGATCATTCTAAAAGTCTTTTAATCATCTGCTTGCCCCTATATTGTTCTAAAAAAACTTATCAAAAACCACTAAAAATTTAAATCGCAACAAGTCTATTATTAAACTTCTTTTTAAAAAAAACAGTTAAAACCATCAAATTATTTTTAATTTATTACTCCGACACTTCTGAATAACTGATTTAGTTGTTAGTAAATAGATTCATTAAATTAGTTTAAAGTTATTTTCTTTTTTTCGTTTACTTTAAACGTCTTTTGTTTAATAATATGTAAAAAAAGAGGCTGCGTTAAAAAAGTATCGTAAATCCCGGATTAGTAAAAAAACCTCTACAAGTTATCAGCGACTTAGCCGGACTTTTTCAGATCACATATCTTTGGAGGACTATGGAGATTGGCAAAATACTCATCGAAGATTTTGCCGATAGAGAGATCAAGGTCTTTGGGAATCTTTATTGGCGATTATATTTGAAGAAGCTTATTATGAATGGTTAATGCAAGCTATGTCAAAGTACATCCGCAGCTTTCCGAATCTGACATAAGCTCCAAAGGCTTAACTTACCGACTGCCTCACGGTAGATCTAAAAGATAGGAAGAGTATACAAAATATGAGAATTAATAAGAATGCGAAACAACACTTTAATCAAGACGCTCCCGTCCCAATGCTAAAGCAAAGGGTTTTATCGCTTAATTGTCATAATATTCAAACTGTTATGAGCGATGTAGAAGGTAGTACTGATGTTTATATTGCTGCTTATGGAAGCTTGGTATATCAAGAATATGGAACCAATAATAATATAGCTTTACCAATTGAAAAAAAGGCGACTTCTTATTCAGAGGGCCGGAGAAAAACGAGTCTAAAGGTACAGACAGCATTTCATCGAATATCATCTATTCATCGTAAAGGCTTCTTAACTACACATTCACGACTTACATTGATTTCCGTTACAGATAGGGGTGAAATGACTCACCTTTATGTAGCTAAATCGACAGCGCATATTGGGAGGGGAAATCAGAAAAAATTTGGAAAAGACTCCCTAAATAGTGCAATTAGAGCTTTAAAATGCCGAGAGGATATGACAACTATTGAGAACTGTAGAAGCTCATTAGGACATGATAAGATAGCTTATGTTTATAGAGGAAGTTCCTTTCCGGAATAAGCACCTAATGATCCCACTAAGATAATACAATTTAAAATCGATGGTCAAGATTTTATAGCTCGCTTTCACCCTCGCTCCTTTACGGAAACATCACTAGAGGCAATCGGTGACTGGTTACCAGAAAAAAATGCCCATGGTATGGCAATAACCGCATTACTTCCTAACATAAAAAATGAAGAGGTGCTAAAAATTATTGAAAATGAAGCTCTTCTTGACAATCGGCCGGTTACAGGAATCAGAAAGCGTTCAATTGCATATTTTGAAAGCTTGCCGGAATCTACAAGAAAGGCTCATGAGTCATATGGACGTTTTATTCATAATTTAGATTTATGACAATCAAGCGAAAAAACCCTTTGCTTTAGCATTGGGATGAGAGCATCTACTTGTTTTTTTGATTTTGTATATAGTATTTTAATTTTTATTTGATAATATGTTATCCTTCTTTTTTTATACAAACAGTAAGGACAAAACAATGCCTAGAGCCTATTCAGTAGATCTTCGAGAGAAAGTATGACAACATATAGAAAAACATCATGATAAAAAAACAGCCGGCCATATTTTTCAAGTAGGTATCGCAACAATATATCGATGGATCTTGCAAAAAAAGCAAAAAGGACATTTAAAGCCAATCCGCAGAAAATATGCTTATAAGAAATTAGATGATGAGTTGTTATCTAAATATGTAGAAAAACATCCGGATTATTTTTTATCGGAAATTGCTGATTATTTTTCAGTCACTCCGCAAACGATTTTTTATGCCCTTAAAAGATTAAAAATTACACGAAAAAAAAAACTACTCGCTATAAGGAAAGAGATGAAAAAAAACGGGAAGCTTTTATGAAAGATTTAAAAAATATTCCCTTTGACAAGAGAATTTATCTCGATGAAACCGGGATTCATCAATTTTTATTTCGTGAGTCCGGAAGAAGCTTACGCGGCAAAAAAGTTTTTGGAGCGGTTTCAGGAAACCGCTTTATAAGGCAAAATATTATTTCAGCCCTATCTAAAGGGCAGTTTTTATCTCCAATGTGTTTTGAAGGTACTTGTAATACCGGGTTATTCAATATTTGGCTTAAGGAAGTTTTGACTCCTCAGCTTACACCCGGTAGTGTTCTTATTCTTGACAATGCCGGTTTTCACAAGTCAGCGGAAAGCAGGAAAACAGTAGAATCTGCCGGTTGTAAGCTTATGTTTCTTCCTCCCTATTCTCCGGACTTAAATCCTATAGAAAAATATTGGGCTAATATGAAAAATAAAGTTAGAGAGATATTACGAAAAGTTACGAATTTTAAATTCGCCATTGATCAAGCAATCTTATCAATGTAAAATTAAATGACTATAACAACATCCCTTTAGCCGAAAGCCGGGTTTTCTCAATAGAATGCACTGCCATATTTTCTTCTCCATTTTAAGAAAAAATAATAAAAAAAAAGTATACATCATTGCGAAAAATTATTTAACGGGAATTGTTATATTGCATCCAATTTAGCGTCATTTGGAGAGGTATTTTTAACCATATAGGCTTATATATATTCGGCAGTTGAAGTTTTATTTTTTTTTCTAATTCAGATATTGTGATTTTATAGTTTTTAAAGAAGTCCTCTTCCGGGGGTAAATTTGAGATTAAATAAGACTCAATAAAAATTGTTTTTTACTATTCGACATACTTTTTGAAGAAAATCTTTTTATTTAAAAAATCTAGACAGACCATATAATGTTGTAGGAAATCAAAACCTAAAAAACCTTGTAGTTCTACTTCAGAAAGATCGTAATAAAGAAAGTCATGACTGCCTAATGATTCCCCATTTTTTAGTTTTAATTCTGCGGTTCCTCCATCCTCACAAAATGTCAAGGGTAATTTTGGTATACCTTTTTTATCTAATATTGACACATTAGATCCGGTATCTAATACAAGCCGTTTTAAACCAAGATGTTCAATAATAACAGAAAGAACAATACCTATACCTTTTTCTAGATTGAAATCACTTTCAATCCAAATACCCTTATCAAACTTTTCCGGATTTATGTTCTTATTGGGATAAGATGTCTCAACAATGCATTTTTCCTTTTTACGATCTATAAAAAGAATTTTATTCAAAAATGGTTCCCTTCCTATTCTACCATAGGTCAATTCTCTTGGAATACTTTTTTCTGTTTCAGAATCACAACCTGCGGATTCAAAAAATGTGATATTTTTAAAAATAATATTATTTATTAATACTTCCGGGACCTTAAAAATTTTTTTGCTCTTTTTATCACCATATATTCCTCTAGAATTGTGTGCTCCTTCAGTTTCTTTCAGTTTGGCATTAGAAATACTTTTCGAGTCTAGACTTGAAAAAAAAGATCCCAGATCTAAGACAAGGCTAACTTCATGCCCATTAACCTTTGTTTTAACTAGCGGAGAGCCATAAAGTGTTTCAAATTGAAAACTGCTTTGTTCAGTAGGTTTTAATTGAGTTTTCCAAATGAAAAAAATCACACCGGAAACGACAAAAAAAACAAAAAGTAACTTAGTAATACGCAGTTTTTTTAGCATGTTACTAATTCTTGGTGAAACAATGTTTTTTCGATTTTTGCAATAGCTATACCATTTTTGAGCAAATAATTTACCACATGTTTATAAAACATTTTTAGTCCTGAGCAATAAACAGAAGGGTTATTGAAGTCTTGTTTATAACGTGTAAGTAGTCTGTTACCGTTACATATTTTTTTCCAACAACATGTATTACATTTATCCGGGAGGGTTTGTGAAGCAATAATGATTTCTTGCATTAATCCGGTATTAAAAAAGTCAATCAAAGAAATATCATCAATATGGTAATTGTTCATTAGACCGGATATCCCGGACCTTAAGGTATCGTCCGGGGAAATCGAACCATCTGAAGCTATAGTAATAGCTTGATTTTCATTAGGATTCGTTGGACCAAAACCCATCAGCTTAGTTCGATTACCAAGGAACAGGCTGATGGCAGAATTTAATATTCTAACCCTTATAGATGGATCGTCATCCTGCGCCCACGCATCCATTAGGTTACACAAGAAACGACCGTAGTCATCAGGGTTTTCACCTGAGAAATTATTGTATGTATAGTCAGGTAGCAAAAAATCCATGTTTCTTACATTTAATTCATTTACAAAATGATTATATAGTTTAAAAGCATTGTATTTAGGATTAACTACGGAAAGAACTCCAGGGACTAAACCTTTTCTTCCTGCCTTCTCTTTTCTAAGTTGTTCCAAACCTAAAATAACTTTATCATAAGAGCCTTTTCCTTTGAAATCCACTCTAAACCTATCATTAATTTCTCTCGGCCCATCAAGACTTATCCCGACATAGATGTCGTGTTTGTGAAAAAGATCTACCCACTCATCATCAATGAGTGTTGCATTTGTTTGGATAGCTATACGAAAATCTGTAATATGAGCGAAAGACTCTTTAAAATACTGACACATAAAATCAAAATCTTTCTTCTTTTGGAGGAGAGGTTCACCTCCATGAAGATCTATACTCATCACGAATAAACCTCCGGATATTTTGTATTCGTATAGTGTAAATTATTTTGTATGAATTCATTTTTAACACTATCAGAAGAAAAGCATCTCAGACAGCAACATAAACGAGAAAAGAATGGTCGTATACGAGATCGTATCAAGGCTGTTCTATTGTCGAATAAAGGTTGGAGTAATACTCGTATTGCTGAAGCTGTGCTTTTAGACGATGAAACAGTGTCTCGTCACATTAAAGAATATCAAAATAAACAGCAATTGCATGTAGAAAGCGGTGGTTCAGTCAGTAAACTTCTTGCGCCACAGTCAGAAGAATTCATTAAACATTTAACAACTCATACCTATGTCAAAGTAGAAGATATCTGTTCTTATGTTCTCGCGAAATATGGCATTGTTTATACGATTTCAGGGATGACTTCTTGGCTACACTCACATGGTTTTTCCTATAAAAAGCCTAAAGGTACACCGGCTAAGGCAAATTCTGATCAACAAAAAGCTTGGATGCAATTTTACACCAAGCTTATGGCATCTCTGCCTAAAAATGAACCTGTTGAATTTGCTGATGGTGTGCATCCAACTATGGCAACTAAAATTTCTTATGGTTGGATTCGACCGGGAACAAGTAAATTAATCGCAACAACAGCTTCTAGAACTCGAATGAATCTTATGGGGTCTATCAATTTAAACAGTATGAAGGTAACAATAGATGCTTATGAAACATTAAATAGCGGTACCATGGCAAAACATTTTGCTTTATTACGGTCAAAATATCCCTCAGCTCCAAATATCCATCTTATTTTAGATCAAGGTCCTTATAATACAAGTATTCAGACCAAACAAGAAGCAGAAAAACAAGGTATTATTCTCTATTATTTACCTTCTTACAGTCCTAACCTCAATCCTATTGAACGATTATGGAAAGTGATGAATGAATATTGTCGCAATAATCGGTTTTTTAATTCTGCTAAAGAATTTCGGAGATCGATTACCGGATTTTTTGAAAATACTTGGCCCTCTATTGCTCAATCAATGAGGAAACGAATCAATGATCATTTTCAAGTCTTAGAATCGGCACTTTGATTCATAAGGGGTATATCTGAAGATTTTTAATCCCCAAAGAAGACACGCCGTTAATCAAGAATAGTGTTAGACGTTTAATTGTATCTCTTTTTATAATAGAAGGATGCTTTTGGTAGCTTTTATCCTCACCTTGAAAAAAATAACAATACGAACAGTTTAGATTACACCTTTCAGCTGTTTTTAAGATAACTTCTAAATTATTGATTTTTTTCATAAAGCGTTAATAACCTTGTTAACTGTCGTTAAAAATAATTTTGATTAAAACACTTTATCCCATATATTATTAGACCAAGCATTATTAGACCAAGTAGGATCATCTTCATCCTCCTCGTTTAAAACCATTTGTACTAATTTCGAAATCTTTATATCAGACGTACTATTATTTTTAACGTCTTCTTTGAAAAGATTTCTGAATTCAACATTATTCGAATCATGTATTTTCATAAAAATTTTCTCCTATGTCTAAAAACGAACCAGCATATATTGAGAGCGCGTAAATAGTCAAATAATATTTTAATTTTTTATGATCTTGCGACACTTTAATGCACACTTAGAATGCCTTTTCAACTATGAAGTGCAACAAATAGGCCCCTCATTATACCTCAAATTTCTTTGATTGAAAACCTCTATAGGTGTTTTAAAATTCAAACTTTTTCTTGGTCTATTATTTAATGCATTTTCTATTAGACTTCTTTCGAAATGCATCATATGAGTTCTAAATTATAAATTCCCGCAATAAGATTGAACCGCAATGCAAACCTTTTTCGTCTATTTCGATAACGATCGGAAATGATTTTAAAGCGTTTGATCACTCCTGTCACATTTTCATTCAAAACACGTTCCCTTGATAAATGTCTATTATTTTTCTTATCTTCTTTAGTTAGAGGCTTCTTCTTACTTTTCTTTTTTGGCATATTGGTATTAGCATGAAGCTTTTTTAATCCTTGATATCCCGTATCCGTTAATACGCTTATTCCCGGATGAATTTTTATTTTTGATTCCTTAAACAGTCTAAAGTCATGTCTCCTACCATTAGAAAATGCAGTACAAATAATCTGTCGTGTTTTTTTATCTACTATAACCTGAGTCTTTAAGGTATGCTTTTTCTTTTTCCCCGAGTAGAATTTTTTTTGGGCCTTTCAACGGCTGTTTCCGTGGCATCTATTAAAATAAGCTCATATACCGAATCGTTTTTTAAAAGTGCTTTACGACCGGGTAAAGCAAAATTAGGGTGCTTAATTAAGTGTACCTTCAACCCACTTTATACTTTTATAAGCACTGCTTTCACTTATACCGGAACTTTGACTGATATGAAAATAGGTCCTATATTCTCTCATATACTCTAAAGTCATTAATAATGTATCTTCTAAACTTAGTTTCTTTTTTCTTCCGGTAAGAGTTCTTCCGGTTTTAATTGATGTGTTTAATATGAATATCATTCTATCGAATGTTGATTTTTTTATACCCGTTAAACGACGAAACTTTTCATCTTTCAAAGCTCGAATTTTTTCAAATTTCATGATACAAACCTACTTTTAAAATAGGATACTATAATCAAAAATTTAATTTCGAAAGAAGTCTATTATACTCATGGTAAACGTTTACTGACCGATAAGGGTTTCTCATCATCAGATAACCGCTCTCATTTAAGAAAGCACAGTATTCGAGACAATCTTTCTCATCAAGCGGTTAGGGGTCATCCTTTAAAATGCAGTTAACATTTATTTAATAAAATGATTGCGAGAAGACAATTTCGTATAGAGCAAGCTTTCGGTACTTTTAAAAAGAAAATTTTATATGGGTAGAGCTTCTTATTTTTCTCGATTAAAAATCGAAAGACAACTTTATATAGTGAATAAACTTTAATTTTTCTTTTATATATGTTATTTTTTTGACATGGCATATTCAAGTGATTTAAGACAAAAGGCTTTAGCCTATATAGAAGGAGGAGGCTCTCAGGTAGAGGCCGGGCGTATTTTTGGTGTAACAACACGTACTTTATTGAATTGGATAAATAGAAAAAAAGCAGGTCGTTTAGCTGCCGCGACAACAAGAAAACGCAAACCTTATAAAATTGACGGAGATAAACTGAATCATTATATTGAAAAGCATCCTGACAGCTATTTGAGAGAAATAGCTGCTGTTTTCAGTGTATCCGTTAACGCCATATGCAAAGCATGTAAGCGCTTAAAGATCACTTTAAAAAAAAGACGCCCTTCTACAGGGAACGGGATGAGAAAAAAAGAGAGGTGTTTCAAAAAGAGTTAAAGCACATCCCTCCTGAAAATAGAGTCTATATTGATGAAAGCGGTATCAATGAATATCTCGATCGTCAACATGGCAGAGCTTTGAAGGGAAAATTGATTTATGGAGCCGTATCAGGTCATCGTTATCAGAGGGAAAGCTTTATAGCAGCAAAAAATGAATCACGTATTTTTGCTCCCTTTTGTTATACCGGTACTTGCAATACGCTATTATTCAATACATGGCTTGAGCAGGTACTTATTCCTGAATTGAAGCCCGGGCAGGTTGTTATTATGGATAATGTAAGTTTTCACAAGTCTAAGGAAACCATAGACATTATCCAAAGCAAAGGGTGCCGTATTTTATTTCTGCCTCCTTATTCTCCTGATCTAAATCCAATTGAGCAATTTTGGGCAAATTTTAAAAGAAAAATAAAAGAAACTCTTAAGCTCTATTCAGGGTTAGCAGAAGCTATCGATAGTGCTTTTGTTGAGGTGTGTAATATATGAAATATTAAAGTTTATTCACTATATGAAAGCCTTGTGCTTGAATTTGAACAAGGCCTTAAGAAGGATTGTGATGAACTAGAAGGAGGGCACACCATTATCTATCAAATATCTATTTTAAACTTCTTTTATATTTTGCTTATCTCACATCCAATCATTAGTCGTTCAGAAGTCTTTTTATGAAAGATTTAGACAATATTCCCTTTGACAAGAGGATTTATCTCGATGAAACCGGGATTCATCAATTTTTATTTCGTGAGCCCGGAAGACGCTTATGCGGTAAAAAAGTTTTTGGAGTGGTTTCAGGAAACCGTTTTGTAAGGTAAAATATTATTTCAGCTCTGTTTAAAGGGCAGTTTTTGCCTCCAATGTGTACTTGTAATACCGGGTTATTCAATATTTGGCTTAAGGAGGTTTTGACTCCTCAGCTTACATTCGGTAGTGTTCTTATTCTTGACAATGCCGGCTTTCACAAGTCAGCGGAAAGCAGGAAAATAGTAGAATCCGCCGGTTGTAAGCTTATGTTTCTTCCGCCCTATTCTCCGGACTTAAATCCTATAGAAAAATATTGGGCTAATATGAGAAATAAAGTTAGAGAGATATTACGAAAAGTTACGAATTTTAAATTCGTTATTGATCAAGCTGTTTTATCAATGTAAAATTAAACGAGAAATGGCTATAATGTTTTTGGTAGAGAAGTGGTTTAGCCGGAAAGTTTACACCTCTAAATAAATATTTCGTTTTTTCCATTGTCTCATTTTATAGCTGGCAATAAGACAAAGCCCTACACTAAGGCCTAATACCGCTACAGGTCCAATGAATATCCCTATTAACGCTCCTATAAGAGGAACGATACATCCTCTAACCCCAATCATTAAAACACTGACACTACTAAAAGCAGAGCTATCTTTATCTTTAGAAAAAATTGGAGCCGATAAATTCCAACTTAAACGGCTACCTGCTTGAGCTATCCCATAAATAAAATAAGATAAATAAATCCAAATAATCCCCCCATTTATCGCAAAAATATGCATCAATGGATGGAGGGCAAAGAAAAAACAAACAAGGCTTATAAAGTGATAGATATGTATCTGATGTAACAGGCGACCCCATAATGAAGAGGATCCTATAAAGCCAATTCCTTTACTCACTAAAATAGCAATGGCTATCTCAGTATAAGAGAGATTAAGAGTATCCACGTAAAAAAAAGGGAGAATAGGCGCGAGCAACATAATTCCCGATCCCCCCATCATAAATCCCATTAAAAAACGAGCAAAGTCCTTGCGTTCACGCATCAAATAAAAAGCATTTTTCCAAGGATCGACAATACGAGATTTTAAAGATTTTTTTCTCTCTTTTCTAATAATAGGCATTAAACCCATATCAATAGGAATACGCGCTTGCCAAGCGACAGCACAAAGGCCAACACCGGCAGCTATCGGAAAGATCCATCGCCAGCTCATCTCGTTATAATCCATCATTGGCCCGAAACCAAGACCTAACAGAATCCCTTCTATATAAGCTAAAGAAAGAGCAAGGGAATAAATTTTCCCTCTTTGAAGATTTGGTAAATTGAGCTTTAATATCTCTACCCATGCCGGAATTTCCGCTCGCTGAAATAATACATAGATAGCAAAACAGGCAATCATGACCCAAGCATTATTAATCCAAGGGAAGAAGAGGAAAGGAGCTCGGGATAAGAAACCGGCTAGAGTAACATTTTGTATCAGCCTATCTTTTCTGGAATTTAAGGTAGCTCCCCAATAAAAAGCTAAGAGCGCAACAGCCGGCTTTAGCATCGTAAAGACGGTGACTTGAAAAGCAGAAGCATGCAAGCTTTTATAGAGGATAACACTCGCTAAAGCCCTGAACATCGCTTCTAAAGGCTCACTTAATATTCCATGGCCAATTACTGTAGCACGGGTAATATCATAGTAAATATCTCTGGTTCGTATATTCACTTTTCGCAAAACATCCGGTAACATAAGAAAAGATCCCTAAAAAATACTTGATTTCTCTATTAGAAGTACACTATGATGTTAGCCTTTCAATCATGGGGCAATAGCTCAGTTGGTTAGAGCAACGGACTCATAACCCGTCGGTCGCAGGTTCAAGTCCTGTTTGCCCCATTTTCTTAACTCGTTCAGAGTCAGTCGTTTCGTTTTGACATAATTCTCTTCGCATAACAACAAAGAGCATTATGTCAGAACTTTTGTCAGGATTCCACCTCTTTCGCGCTGTTCTGAGTTTCGAGCAAGATAATCCATCACGGTTTAAGCTGCTCCTGCCTAAAAACAGGAGGGTGGAAGAGACGGATATAGTAATTTAACTTTACTTTTTCTCTAAAAATTTCTATTATATTTTCATGACTTATTCAAATGATTTAAGAAAAAAAGCATTAGACTATGTTGAAGAAACCGGCTCTAAGATAGAAGCAAGCCATATTTTTGGTATCACTGTCCGTACACTATTTAATTGGATTAAAAGAAAAAAACAAGGATGTTTAGCACCTAATCGAAGCAGGAATAAGCGTCCTCATAAAATTAAAGAAGAACAACTAAAAGCTTATATTCAACAATATCCTGATGCTTATTTAAGAGAAATTGCAGAGTTATTTAAAACAAGTATAACAGCTGTTTTTTATGCCTGTAAACGATACAGGATTACTTTAAAAAAAAGACACCCTTCTATAAGGAAAGAAATGAGGAGAAACGACAAATATTTATAAATAAGCTGCAGGAGATTCCTAAAAAGGATCGTGTCTACATAGATGAAAGCGGAATAAATGAATATCTTTACCGTGATAAGGCAAGGGCTGTAAAGGGAGAACAAATATATGGAGCCGTATCCGGCAGTCGATATCACAGGGAAAATTTTATAGCGGCACAAAATAGATCAAATATTTTAGCTCCATTTTGTTATACGGGAACTTGCAATTCTGACTTATTTAATATGTGGTTGGAAAAAATATTACTACCGTTACTAAAACCCGGACAAGTTATTATTCTAGACAACGCTAGTTTTCATAAATCAAAGAAAAGTTGTGAAATTATTCAGAAATACGGATGTAAGATGCTGTTTTTACCTCCGTATTCACCTGACTTAAATCCTATCGAAAATTTTTGGGCCAATTTTAAAAAAAGAGTAAAAGAAAGCATCAGCAAATTTGCCAACCCGGCAGAAGCAATTAATCAATCTTTTATAGAGGTCTCTATATAATGAAAATTTAAAATTAAATTACTATATGAAGCAAATATGAATTCCTTTTTTATCAAAAATGTGTTACGATGTTTCCTTTTTAACCTCGATAGGATAATAAAATATGTTCAGACCCACCATGATCTCATGCCTAAGATTTGCAAGGCCTTCCCACCCTCAATTTCCACCTTTTAGAAGCACGCACATGCCTTTTCCGGGCAGTCCAATACCCCCCGTTGCGCAACCTCCCTTTAAGTTGCACACAATTTTAGCTTTTAATCAAACTGCATCCCCTAATCCCGGAGGTGATTACAGTGAAAAAAGCAGGAAAAATCGGATTACTTCTATATCCTCGGTGGAGCTATGTTGACTTCCTTTGCACATGCTAATGGAGGGAACACCTCTTCCCACACTCCCACTCCTAACAGTTCTACGGCTGCCACTGTTGATATTATCGAAACGTACTTTAATAATTTTGAATCCTTAACCAAATCGGAAAACCGGAAAGAAATTATTTCTCAAGGCACAGCCGCTTTGGAAGCTACTAAAAAAGCCTGCAGACCACATGATGAAGCAAAAATTTGCGCGCAACTTACTTCAACAGCTTTTTATATGGCTGACTACACACAAGCTCTTGTGTATGCTAATCGCTGCCACGAGTTGTCCGAAGAGTTTCTAGACCCCTCTCTCCTCATCCGGGCTCTTTACTTGGAATCTGCAGTTCACCGTACTCTTGCTTCTAAAAACAGCGAAGAGCATATCCAACAGGCATCCTATCTTCGTGCCGTCGAAATTGCCGAGGAAGCGGCTCTCATTTATTCTAATAGAAACGTTGCTAACATGCACTTAAAAGGAAAAGTATACTTTAATTTGGGAGTCGCACACGCAGATAACCCAAAAGATACTCTAGAAAAGGCTGCTGATTGTTACTTTACAGCTCTTGAATGCTTTAAAAGCGTGAAAGCAACCAAAGACATCTGTCGCACGAGCATCCGACTAGGCAAAGTCTACCTGCTCCAAAAAAAATATGACCTTACACAAAGAATCATCGATGAGGTTCGTCTTCAAATAAAAAGTGAGCGGATTGCGGTACATGCCGATTACTTGGAAACGCAGCTTAAATTAGCAATAAATGACCCGGAGAATGCAAGAAAAATCACTCAAAATGGATTGGTTCATGCAAAATCCATCGGAGCAAAAGAAGATGAATCGCGTCCGGTATCTCTATTGGAAGCAATCGAAAACTTTTTAGTTAACAGGAGTTAGCAGTGATGTTCAAGCATATGCCGGAAAAATTATCTCTTATCCTCTTGCTAATATGCTGTATTCCGTCAGACGTAAACGGGCTTTCCTACGACTACATCTCTGACGGGTATTTTACCTCGATTCACATTCTGACAGTTGACCCTAAAGAACATGTCATTATGCCTGCCAAAGCTTCCGGTGATGATGTGGCTAGAGAAACAGTGACTGCCCTTGCTAATAGTTATGGAGCGGTCGCGGCTGTTAATGGAGGATTCTGGAAACTAAGCGGAGAACCCGCAGGGATTTTAAAAATTAACCACCATTGGTATGGAACCCCCACTAAACCAAGGGGCGCAATAGGATGGTCGTCAAATCGACAACAGGTGTTAATTGACAAGCTTTTAACAAACCATCGCCTCCATGATACCGAAGATGATAGTGAAATAGAAGTAATCCCGGTATCCACTCCTCCCTATACAACCTCGGAGGAATGGGAAGAGCTTGAGCATATTGTTGGAGGAACTCCCGTCTTGGTGAACAACGGAAATATAGTAGAAGATTTTACCTCGGAACAAACTTTTGAATCCTTTCTCGTTAACAGGCATCCGAGAACTGCAGTAGGCATAAAGAAAAATGGCGAATGGGTTTTTGTTGTAGTGGATGGCCATTTTGACAAACTCTTTGATGGAATGACAGTAAAAGAATTAGCTGAATTGATGCTTGAACTTGGTTGTGTTGAAGCATTAAATCTAGACGGAGGAGGTTCATCGACAATGGTTTTAGAAGGAACCGTTATCAATGAACCCGGTGGCAAGATTCAGGAAGACGATAAATACGTTGAAGCTGTATCCGATGCAATTTTAATTTTCTCCGCTGACCCCCTCATTCACTAAATTGTCTATTTCCAAGCGCTTAAAGCAACAAAGCCGACTCTATAAACCTGAGTTTTGGGTTTTAATCCTTAGTATTTCATGAAGTTAGAAATTTTTTAAGGCAAAAAGACCTTTTGTTGTTGTTTATTTTTTTTTGTCAAAAATTTTCTACAAAAACAAAAGGTCTAACTGCTCTATATTGCTTTATCGATGATTTTTGGAAAGTTTTCAAAAAAAGACCGGGTGAAACACCTTATTGAAAATAAACAAAAATTATGTGTTTCAGGTGTGTAAAAAAAAGTTGCAAGATCATTGAGTCCATTTTTAATAAGAGATAAACGCCCATATGCTCTTTTTTTTGCAAAAAAGTTTTATTATATCGATATAGAAAAGATTACACAAAAAGATCATGGAGGATTTATTACTTGTTAGAGATGAAACCATAGATGCCTTCTAAAAACATTTGTACTGACATGAAGGTTAAGATAAGACCCATAAGTCTTTCACAAGCTATGAGACCTCTTTTTTTGAGTACTTTTTTTATGTAAGGGGCGCTTAATAGAATAATGGAGGCTAGTAACCAAGCAATCAAAATAGCCGATGACATGATAAGATGATCGGGGGTTTGCTTACTATAAACCATGATAGCAGCTAAAATAGTTGGTCCTGCAACTAATGGAATTGCAAGAGGAACAATAAACGGCTCTTCATCGGCATGATTTGCTCCTGTAGTCTGAATGTTAGGAAAAATCATACCTAAAGCAATCATAAATAAAATTATACCTCCTGATATTTGAATGGTAGGTATATCAATGTGTAACCACGAGAGAATAAGATCACCTATAAACTCAAAGATAACCATGACTCCCAATGCAATCATTTGTTCTCTAAAGATAATTTTTCTTTGCTTTTTTAATCCAAAATTATTCAGGATAGATGCAAAGAGCGGAATATTTCCGATAGGATCGATAATCAAAAATAGAGAAAATGCAATACTGAATAATGACATAGGATTATAAGTAGCTTCCTCCAAAACAAAGAATTATTTATTAAATCCGGGTGTGTTGAAAAAGTATCATAAGTCGTTAAAAAACTTCTACAGATGATCGGTGACTTAAGTGGACTTTTGAAACATAGCCCTTAAATCTTTATTTATCATTATTTAAGTGATAACTTCCATCTCTTTTTATTGGTTTTGCTGTTCATTCAAGTTAATCCAAGTTTTTTAGTTGTTGTCATAAATAGTGAAGTGTTTAATAATTTTCATTAGGATTATTAATTAAAAATAAACTTATATACCGTTTTAGTCATGCGGATCAATTTAGCTGAAGCTTATAAATATATCAGGAAAGGTCGCGTTGTTGCCATTCCAACAGAGACAGTCTACGGACTGGCCTGCGACATGTATAATGAAACAGCTATACTGGAACTATTTACTTTAAAAGAAAGAGCATTGGATAAACCTTTCGTTATTCAGATTTCTGATATAGGAGATATACATGATTTTTTAACTGCGATTTCTTTTGGATGTGAGAAGTTAATGAAGCAATTCTGGCCGGGTTCTCTTACATTAATTTTACCAATAATACCCGAAAAGATACCTGCGATTTTACGTGCTAATTTGCCCACTGCCGGCTTCCGTATACCGGATCATCCGGTGGCATTAGAACTCATACGGGTAACAGGTCCTTTAGTTGTCACTTCTGCTAATAAAAGCGGCAAAGTTGCAGCTGTTACCCCCGAAGAAATTGAAGAGGATTTTGGAAAAGATTTTCCTATTTTAAGTAACGAATTAATGATTGAAGGAGAAGAGTCCACCATCTTAAGTTATATCGATGCCGGATGGGTGATCTTACGAAAAGGAGCGATTGGCCTAGAAAAATTAATGACTGTTGTGGGATATCATCCACCCCATGTAACAGATATTGATTATGCAAAACAGTCTTATAGAGTCGTCCCTCAACTTCATTTAAAAAATATACCTTATAATGGACAGATTAAAACGGTACTTGGATTTCATGGAAAAGAGTATTTGGGAGCGGAGACTTTGATTCCATTTGGGTCCATAAATGGAAATGCCGAATATTCTTTCCAACAACTTAATCAAGCCTTTTTAGAAATTGAAAAAGAAGGTTTTCCCCATATTTGGGTTGATATGGATTTTCCTAAAGAAGGAAATTTGAAAGTATTAGCTCAACATATAGAAAGAGCCGTTCGATTCGGATCTTAGCCTCTTCTTGATATTTTTTATGATTTGATCTGATTGCCAAAAATATAATATTTCTATATGGATAGATCTTTTGAATGTCATGCAATTTTAAGGGCTTTTTTATTTTTATGAATATTAGTACTGACTTGAAAAAGGCTCCTGATGGAGCCGGTTATATTTGGGGTTATATTTGGTCTATCTTAATGGCTATTTTAGCAATTAGTTCGTATTATTGGGGGATCATGTTGTTAATTGAGACATCAGAGCGCCCGACTTTTAATCTTGTAGTTGGTATCATGCTAATTGTTGCAGGATGTGTATACGCCGCAGATACTTATGGTATGATAACTAAAAAAGTTTGGGCATTAATACTGACTTATGCACTTTTGTTTGTGTATTTTATATCAGGGCTTATCCTTCTATTTAGTCGCTTTGGAAGTTCAATTACCGGATTCGGTTTATTTGCTTGGGTATCCATTATCATGATAAAATTAATTATCGACTTACTTTGGTTTGGATATTTTTTTCGTAGAAGATATTGGTTTCGTTGAATTGTATTTATTTTAAAGGGAAGGTCATGGAGGAAAATCAGGCGGCAAAACGGCCACAAGAAAAAGGATTCATCTGGGGATATATTTGGTGTGTTCTTGTGTTTTTAGGCGCTGTTTTAACATTTATCATGGGTGTCTTTCTATTAGTGGAAAAAAGTATGTATCCGGGTGCAAATATCAATCTGGGCATTTTTTCGTTATTAGCAACATGTCTGTATATTTTCGATGGTTTTGGTGTTGCCTATAGAAAATCATGGGGGCTTATTCTTACTTATATTATTTTAGGGATTAGTTTTCTTTTGACTATCGGACAATTTATAGCATTAATTGTGCAGCTTTCAATGATCCCTCAGCAGATGATAGCTATTGGAAGAGTAACCGGATATTTTATTTTCCTTATTTTAAAATTAATCATTGATATTCTTTGGATAGGGTATTTTTATCGACGTCGCGATATGTTTACTTAACCCTTTCTAATTGAGATTGAGCTAAAGTTATATACCAAAGTTTATCCAGAAACTGTTTGTGTTTGTTGTTTAGATTATGAATGACAAGGAAGCAATCTCGATTTTTTTTGAATGCACTTATCGTCCAATTAGTAGAACCGTTAATCAAGATCCCTTGATCAATATAAGCAAATTTATGATGCAGAAGTTGTGCACCCTTATTAGTATAAATACATACATTGTTATCTTTTAATTTTTTTAAGGTTTGTGCACTGCTGCCTATACCGGATTGATAGTCTAAGATAACTTCAACTTTTACTCCTCGATTTTTGGCATCTATTACTGCTTGAGTGATTAATGGATGAGTCCAAGTAAATAGAGCTATTTTAAGAGAGTTTTTTGCTTCTTTGATTAGCTCAATGATTCTCGCAAGAGCTTCCTTTTGATTAGGTAGGGACCACCATTCTACTTCTTGCGTGCCAATGTTTAAAATATCATTTTTATCAGTTACCGGGTTTAAAGTCGTATTTAAAATTTTTTCAGCAAGCTTTATCGATATAAGAGAAACAACAAGATTATCATGCATTCTAAGAGATTCTGACGTCAGATTTGATGATCCTATAAAAATAAGAGATTGATCTATTATAAGAATTTTTTGGTGCATCAATCCGCTTTCTTTTTTTGTGATAACTTCAATGTTATCATTTAAGACTGAGCGAACTAAAGAGTAACATCGGTGATCAATAATAATTGAGATTTTTATGTTTTCGTAGCTCTTTTTATTTAGAATTTCTAAAATTTTTTTATCAGTTAGCGTATAGATAACAAGAAAAATAGATTGTTTTGCTTTTTGTATGCCGGAAATAAAAGTGTCTTTGAGATCTTTGCGGCATTGATTAGAATAAAAACGGATGGGATTTTTAGGGCAAGGTAATTCAACCTTAATTTCATTTTTAATAAATAAAAGCAAAAAAAACACTATTATAGCAAATAATAATGCTTTGTATGTGGATTTCATATCGAATAAAAGGCTTTTTTAGTTATAAAAAGCCTTTTATTATACTTATTGACTATATTTTTTGACCCTTAGAACGAAGCTCACGAATAATAGGCGAGAGTCCTTTTTTATCGATGGTACGCATAGCAGATGTACTTAATTTAAGAGTGATGAAGCGTTTTTCTTCCGCAAACCAAAATCTTTTTTTGATAAGATTAGGCAGAAAACGACGCTTGGTAACACCGGTAATATTCAGTCCAATTCCTTTTTTCTTTTTTGCAATACCCCGCAGCGCATAACTTCTTCCGCTAACGGGTTTTTTCCCTGTAACCTGACACTTTTTTCCCATGACTTTTCTCTCCATAAAAGAATGGGATGCATGCTAACAGATCATTTTTTATTGCACAAGAATATTTCTATAGTACATACTGATCATTAGGAGGGGTGATTTATGCCCAAGCCTTTTTTGTAGAGTTATTTATGGAAAACCTAACACTTGATATGGTAGTTATCGGATCGGGACCTGCAGGTCAAAAGGCTGCAATTCAGGCTTCAAAACTTGGAAAAACGGTTGCTGTTATTGAAAAAGATATACATCCGGGCGGAGCTTGTTTGAATTCAGCGACAATTCCATCCAAGACCCTAAGGGCTGCTATACTAGATTTGAGTGACTTTTATTCTCGAAGTTTTTATGGAAAAAACTCTTGTCCCAGGATACTTTCTATCAATGATTTAACTTATAGATTACATCAGGTTTTTGAGATTGAACGAGAGATAGTTCGTCGGCAATTTAGGAAAAACCATATTCAATTAATAACCGGCCATGCTTACTTTGAAAGCAAAAATATTGTGGTAGTTAAAAGTCTTGAGGATAAGATCCTCTATCGGATACGAGCAGAATATATCATGATTGGAGTAGGATCCAAGCCTCGTAACCCCATTGAAGTTCCCTTTGATGATAAAGTGATCTTAGATTCCACAAGGCTATTATCCATTGATAAATTACCTAAGACTATGATTGTTCTGGGCGGAGGTATTATCGGATCTGAGTATGCGAGCTTTTTCGCTGTTCTTGGAACTAAAGTCCACGTTGTTGATAAAAAGGATCATCTTCTTCCTCTATTAGATAGAGAAATCGGCATACATCTACAAACAGCCTTATCTGATATTGGATTGACTTTTACGGGAAAGAAAGAGCCTAAAAAGATATCTAATCAAGATGGGCATGCGGTTTTAGAATGCATGGATGGGGAGGTGATAGAAGCGGATGTTCTATTATTTGCTCTTGGACGAACCGCCAATGTAGATAATTTACATATTGAAAATGCGGGGATTCATCTTGATAATTATGGCTATGTACCGGTCAATGACATGTTTCAAACTCCTACATCTAATATTTATGCGATTGGTGATGTTATTGGAGCTCCTGCTTTGGCATCAACCGGTATGGAGCAGGGGCGACTGGCAGCACTACATGCTTACGGGATAAAGACACATCAATTTCCATCCGTATATCCTATTGGGATTTACACTATCCCTGAAATTTCTTGCTGTGGGTATACGGAAAGTCAATTACAAGACTTAGGTTTTCACTACGAAGTAGGGAGAGCTTATTATTATGAAATAGCCTGCAGCCATATAAATGGATCCGGAGATATTGGCATGTTCAAAATCCTTTTCCATGCTGATACTCTTGAAATTCTTGGTATTCATATCATCGGAAGAGGAGCGACTGAGGTTATTCATATCGGACAAGTGGCTATGACTTTCAATGTTCGGATCGATTATTTTATAAACCAGGTATTTAATTACCCGACTTATGCCGAAGGCTATAGGATAGCGGCTCTAAATGGTTATAACAAGATTGGACACAAGTAGTGAGGTTATTTAGATGCCTTTAGATAATGATGATGAGATTCCCGTTAATGGGTTTAAAAAAAACAAAAACTCCTCTTATCCTAAACCTATTAGGTTGGAAGATCTCATTGGGAGTGCAAATAAGCAAGACGAAGAGGAACACGAAAGCCTACCCCCAAGGCCCCTTCCTAAGAAGGAAAAGACGATCTTAGCCGGAGTTTATCTACGTATTCTGATGCTATTTTTAGTCGTTGTGATGGTTATATGGCTAGTCCGGACTGTTTTATCATCTGTTATTAATTTGATTTTGACGGTACTCACTTTTTTTCTTAATGCGAAAATAAGAAAAAATCTTAAAACCTCATATCAATTGATAAAACGAGCCCTTATCACCCTTTTCGGTTGCCTTGTGTCATTAATTAGTCCACGTATTGGACTGGCTCTACTCGTAGCCTATCTCATGACAAATGCTAAAGATAAGGATCAAGATAGCTTTATTTCATTACTTCGAAGGCACCTTTATAAATTCACTAAGTTTTAAACAGGAGTTTCGTGCTACAGAAGTGTGTTATTTAAACAACTATTTAATAACACACTTCTGTAGCCTTCTAAAGCCTTCTGTTCACTGAAATATAAGCTTGTAATGCTACCGGTAGCATCATCGATAAAAACATTTAGATTAACCATAGGATGATTGTCTCCAAACCATCTATGATGAGATCCGTCTGCTTGGATAAGCTCGCCAAAAGATTCTTTTCTTTGCCTTGGTAGGTATGTTTGTTTCTTCTTTTTTCTTGGAATCCAAATAAAGTTCTCAATCATCCACAATCTGAGTGTTTCAATAGATACTTTTAAATGATGCTCTTCTTCCGGTTTCTCTTGAGCTAATATTGGAGCAAAACCGGAATAGTTATCTCTTACTAAACTTAATACTTTCTTTTTCAAAGAGTCAGGAAGCTTACGGTTACTTGGTTTATCTCTATGAAGCGAAATGAAACCTTTAGCCTACAGTCCCATTATGGGTGCAAGGCGTCGCATAGGCGCCAAGAATCGTTGTCAGAAATCAGTTATGCAGAGGTCTTTTCTCCTCTTCGATACGCAACCGTCACTTGCGAGTCGACTGCATCCGTGCAGTCTCCATAGATGATGAATGAAAAAGATCAATGGTTCATAAATTATCTGTTTTTTAATCGTTGGACTTCGATAGCAACAGATCCGGCATTTTCAATTGCGCCCGGTTTATCCAGAATAAGGCAAACGCCAAAAAGGGGGTAGTTCTCTAATAATTTTTCACACAATTTATCGGCTAACGTTTCAATTAGATAGAACTCAGAAGATTTAATAAAGTCAAGACAGGTATTACAGACATGCTCATAATCAATGACATCTTCCAAGTTATCTCTGATTCGAGGTGCATTATCAGGTAAAAATAACTTAAGGTTAAGAATAAGTTTTTGTGGGCCGGCTCTTTCATTCGGATAGAATCCTATAATAGCAAAAACTATGAGATCCCTAATAATAATGGTATCAGTAGTTTGTATTATAGCTGAGATTTTGTCTCGAGTTTGGGTGTGTAACGTCATTTTCTTGTTTTCCGTGAGTTGCTTTATTCGAATAGACAAAAGTATTATTTACTTGTTTTTGGTTTTCCTCTTGGCTTTGATCATCACCATTATCGCTTTCTTTAGTCTTACCGGAAGCGGGTGAGGCTTTCTGAATCAACATTGCCGGGGCTGAACGACTCGTACTTCCGTTCATCAGTTCTACCGGAAATCCGGAAGAGGATCGTTTAGAGACAACAATAGTCTCGCCGGGTTGCCATTGATTCACATAACTTTGCGCGCCGGGGGCTACTTTATAAACAGCTCCATTATCTAACACTATTTGTGAACCGGTGGTTGATTTGATGGTATAGGTTTCAGAAAAATCCTTATGAAGCGCTTTACCGGCTTTTTGAGCATTGACAGTTTGTCCTGAAGATTCATTTTTTAAAACAAAGGGATATAAAACATCCTTGCCTTTAGTGCATGTAATTTTGTCTCCGGGCTTCCAGTAAAATGTATAGATCCTATCATAGGAAACAATATTCCAAATAGAACCATTTTGCAATTGAATATATTGGCCATCTTTCATATTCACTTTGATGACATTGCCATCCTTTTTCTTTTGATCCTTACTCTTTTCGTTATCATTAGCAGCACCGGCAATATCTGTACTTGGAACGTTTCCAAGAAGTGTGATTGTCCAAGAAGTAAGCCATTCTTCTAAAGCAAGTCTTTCCGCATGAGTTAATTTATCAATACCTGTGCTTGTCTGCACGTGGCTAGGCATAACAACTTCCAGGCTAATGACATTGTCTTTGGAATCCTTTTGCTTCCCTTTTTTAGTCTCTTCATTTTTTCTTTTGTAATCTGATTTTGTTTTCTCCTTTTTCTCTTGATAAGATTGATATCCGAACGAACTTGCTTGGTAGGAAGAATTTTGAGAATAGTTTGCTTTTAAAAAAGAAGCAGGACATAAAAAAATGATGAAAAAAACTCTAATAAACGACATAGCCGGCATCCTAAAAAACCATATTTATTTCAATGATATATTTTAATACCAATAATATGAAAAATTAGCTAGTAAGGAAAGAGATAAGTGATCTTTTAAACAACTTACATTTTTATTTACTTATGACATGGTTTATTATCCTTTGCATGATACTTGGCGGAATTGTTGTCATGTATGCGGGTGCCGAATTATTAGTAAGAGGGGCTGCCTTTTTAGTCTTAAAGTTGGGGATTACCCCCCTTATTATTGGGCTGACAGTCGTAGCTTTTAGCACCTCTTCTCCGGAATTTGTAGGTAGCTTGGTTGCTCAAATTCAGGGAAAAAAAGGAGACCTTTCTATTGGTAACGTCATTGGATCCGGTATCGCTAATATCGGCTTAATTTTAGGGATTTCGACTCTCTTTTACAGATTGCCCATATCTTCAACTATTAAGAAACAGGAAATGATCATAACAATGGCCTCAACTCTATTATTATGGTTATTTATGTTGAGTGGCGGAATAGGAAGGATAAAAGGTGGGGTCCTGTTTTTAGGAAGTATTAGTTATATTATTTATCAGATTTTTTTGGCTAAACGAGGCCTATTAACGCTTAAAGATGAAGAGATTCCGATATTAAAAGAAATAGAAAAAAGGAAAAGAGATCAACCTCTTTTCAATGTTGTTTTAGTCATTGTTGGAGTTGTTATTTTAGTGATAGGGGCCTATCTATTAATTAACGGAGCGATTGAGTTAGCAACACTTGCAGGGATATCAGAGCGTGTTATCGCTCTAACAGTTGTTGCTTTAGGTACTTCCTTGCCTGAGTTGGCGACTACATTGGTAGCCGGAATGCGTCAGCAGTGCGAGATTGCTTTAGGTAATATTATTGGGAGTAATATCTTAAATCACCTGTTTGTTGCAGGTCTTGTTGCCTTTATTATACCGATTCAATTTGCTCCTAAGTTTATTTATCAAGATATGCCGGTATTAGTTGGTTTTACGTGTGTATTATGGCTTTTTATGTTTAGACAGCAAGTCTTTGCAAGATGGAATGGGCCGGTGCTATTAGCAGGTTACGCTCTGTACCTTATTTTTATCGTTTAAAGAGTTTATCTTGAAGATTAGGCAAGGCATCAAGAAAAAAAAGGTCTCGGGGTCTAAGTGGAATCCCTTAAATTTGATTTTTTCAGTTGAGATTTTATTTTAACTCACCTTACGCAAAGTTAGTATAAAAATTTTTCTATAGGTTGTATAATTTTCTTTCAATTTTAAGGAAAGAACACGTCAAAAGATCTTCCGGATATATCGTGAATGACAAGGTAGTCGATAATTTAAGCCTTTGGAGATCGTAATGGTCGTTGAATGAGTAATCCCTTCTCTTTAGGATAGGGAACTGTCAAGAGAAATTAAAGACGCGATTTTTTTATTAAGCTCATCGGAATCAAGAAGCTCTTCGACTGATGGTTTTATACGATAGGTCCAGTTAAGGTCCGAGACAGTGCCCGGTCTATTTATTCTTTCATCATCCGGTTCATCATGAATAAGAGTTGGTATGAGAGCGAGATATTCATGTAAAAGGTTAATATGAAAGGCGCTATCTGTAAGGTGAGAGTCTTTAAGAATCTCAAATCTCTTTTCAAGATCGAGCCCTTTCTGATACGTCCATTTTTTATAATCGGCGTATTTCTTAGCTTCTTCAGGATAGAGATCCCACCATTGGGCAAGCGTCTCAGAGTCATGGGTAGATACGCACGTCATACTGATGCGCGGATAATCTTCTAAAGGTATTGCCTGACCGTCTTGTGTTGTCTCCCAGCGCATTACCTTGGTTCCACAGATACCTAAGCCTTTTAAACAGTCTCTTATTGATTGTGGGATGATGGCTAAATCTTCACCGATAGGAAGCATACGAGAATTTTTTAAAAGCATAGAAAGAAGCTTATAACCATGCTTTATCCAAGTAGAGGTATCTGCCGGTGAGAAATAACCTTCTTTAGCACTTTTATTTAATGGAATGGACCATACCCGAAAAAATCCGACGACATGATCAAGTCGATACATATGATAGTAGTTGGTAGCTATAGTAAGACGATCCTCCCACCAACTATAATCAGATTTTTCTAACTCTTTCCAGTCATAAGCCGGAAAGTTCCAATATTGTCCTTCAGGAGTAAAATTATCAGGTGGTGACCCAACGGAGCGGTCCATAAGAAAAAAATTGGGGTAATACCAAGCATCAGAGCTATTGCGACTGATTAAAAAAGGAAGATCTCCCATTAATTTGACTTGGTTGTCATTAGCATGTTTTTTGGTTTCAGAAAGTTGTACATAGCATGCATATTGAAGGAAATGATAAAAATAGGTTTCTTCAATATGTTTTTCCAAAAATTCGGACTCCTTTTCTGAATCCATATCTTTAAATTTATTCGGCCATTCTTCCCAATTTGTCGTTTCGTTTATTTCACTAAAGATATTGAAAAGCGCATAGGGGATTAGCCAAGAATTATTTTTGATAAAAAGTTGAAAATCGTTTTGTCTTTTTAGATTATCTGCAATCAATGAATAGTATTTTCTTAAGAATGCCAACTTATTTTTACGAATTTCAGTATAGGCTACACGAGCGGTTAAAGGCTTATGTTGCATCGCTTGAAGAAATTTTGTGAGCTCAGGAAAATCAGATAAAAAGGGTAAGGCATGAAGGCTTAAAAAAATGGGGTGTAATGCAAAAACGGATAGTGGACTATAGGGACTACTATCTTCACCTGTATCATTTAAAGGTAATAGTTGAATGACATCCATGCCGATGGTTTTACACCAATTGATTAAAGGGATGAGATCAAGAAACTCACCGATTGAACAACTGTGTTTTGTATGAATAGAAGAAAGCATAATATCAATACCATGGTGAGAATGGATACCAATTGTTGACCAATGCTTAGATGCTAACGTCTCTGCTATGTTCGCTATGGGTATTTCTTTCATGGTGTCAAACCAAACATTTTGCCTTCGCCGGCTTTTGGTTTTAAGAGCCCGGGAGGGGCTGTCAAAGCATTTGCCAGCGCGTTTTTCCATTGACAGGCTTGATCAATTAGCGCGGTTAAGATATTTACAATAATTTCTGTTGTAAAGAATTGAAGGTTTAACATTTCGAAAATAACGAGAGTATTTCTTTTTCTGCTAAAAGAAAGATTGCCAAAACGAGGATATAATCTGGAATTGGCTATTAAACCTTCTCTTAAAACATTCTCTCTAAATTTTCCCGGAGGTAGCCCTCCTAATTCTGAACCAATTAAAACACGTTCTTCATCAGCATCAAGCTCTATTTGAACATTTAATCCGTTTTCTAAACTTAAGAGGCAGGAATTGTTTTCATCAGGTATAAGTTTCATTGAGAGCTGAACGCTCATTTCATCTAAAAGGTCGGTAAATTTATCTAATCCCATGATATTAACAAGCCTTTATTTTAATTATCAAAGTCATCATCTTCCTCTTCTTCTTCATATTCACTTTCTTCCTCTTCCAAAAGATCTTCAAGTTCTTCTAATGCTTCTATATGAGCACTTAAAATATCATTTCGATGGTTTAAAGAACGGTAGAGTTTAGGTGCTACTTGTCGTACAGCATCTCTAAATTGAGAAAAAACGATAATTTGAGCTATGATTTCTTCTTCTATACCTAATTGACGTGCCAATTTAATGATTTTTACAGAGGAAGGGTAGCGATCTTCAACAAGTTGCATAAATAATTGAGCAATTAGTTCATAAGTTAATTGCTTGGGGAAGCGAATGCGGTTTTTATCAAAAGAGCGAAAAATAATATTCATTCGAGAGCGAAAAAATCTATAAATATTTAGGATAGCTTGCAAGCTTCTCGATTCTGTTAAAAGGCGAAAAAGTTCTCCACGAGGAATTGAAGGGCCTTTTGCTTTTAGATCACCGCCTAAAGAATGTAGAAGAAAGTTAATGATTGTTTCCATATCATCAAATTGAAATTTTGATGAAAGTTCTTGAAAAAGTTTATTAGGCGATCTTGGATTTCCGGTAATATCACGATACAAATCTCTCAAAGCTGTAGGAGACCCCATTCCTTTTTCAGCAAATTCTCTTGCTTGAGTTGCCATGTTTTTCCCTGCACGAATTTCTCTTGAAAAATTATTGTTAAAGTCCGTACGAGCTTTTTTTACGAGTTGAGTTAATACATCTCCTTCAGTGGACTTTTCAAGGAATTCTAAAGCATCGTCAGCTAAAGAATAGTCGGGAAAGGACTCTAAAGTTTTTTTTAAGATATCTTCGGAAGAATCCGTTTCAATCAGGCGTTGTTTTAAAAGTAGAAGGGATTTAGCAAGCAATTCGGGATTCTTTTCTTCAGTCTCTGATGCGATGTCTTCGATTGCTTCGATTTTTTTTATAGAAGAAATCTTTTCGTCTTCACCTTTTTGGGCTTTTTTAATAGCGCCTGTTCGCTCTTCGAGTGTTTTTGCTTTGTCTCGTAATTTTTTGGCAATCATAGCAGCAATATATTGATTGCCTTCTTGGCATTGGTCCATAAAAGCTTCTTGAGAAGAGACCTGTCTGGCTAATTGACGGATCTGCTTTTCTAAAGCCATTTGCCTTTTCAGTGATGCTGATGTTGTATCACCACTACCAAGAATATCTTCAGCCATTAAGTTATCCTGTTTAATTCATCTAAATTAAGTAATTTGAATACGTCCAAGAGGTTGTATGCGTATTTCCGGAACAATTTCCTGATATGAGACGAGAGAGACATCAGGGAACTCCATTTCAATAAGTTTTCTAACAAAACGACGAACGTCGATCGCTGTTAAAAGAACAGGAGGTTGACCTCCCGGTGGCGTTGGAACAATCGTATTACGCATAGACTGTATGATAAGTTGTACCGAATCAGGATCAAGAGCAATATAGGAACCCGCAGAAGTTTGTTTAATAGCTCCTCTAACCATATCTTCAATTTCAGGATCAAGAAGGTAAACTGATAATACGGATTGTCCTCGAGAATATTTATAACTGATGTATCTTTTTAACGAAGCTCTTACATATTCAGTCAGAAGAACGGTATCTTTTTCAGTTTGCGCCCATTCACTTAAAGATTCCATAATAGTGCGCAAATCTTTTATAGAAACTTGTTCTTGAACTAAGCGTTTAAATATATCGGTGAGTTTTTGTAAAGGTATCAACCTGGTAACTTCTCGAATAAGATCGGGATAGCTCTTTTCAATAAATTCTAACATGGATCGAATTTCTTGAATGCCTATAAATTCACTGGCATATTGTCTAAAGAAATGGGAAATATGCAAAATCACAACTTCTAGGGGAGGCCAGAATCTTATAGAAGCTTTTTCTAAAATATTTTGATATTTCTTATCGACCCAAAAGCTAGGCATATTGAGACTATTTTTATAAGTAGTAAAGGGGACGTTATAACGTTGAAGATTTTCCTCTGTTTCATTGGTTAAAATAAAATCTTTAACTATTCGTCCTCGTACGATGGGGACTTCATTTAATAGAATGGCATATTCCTCATCTTCTAAATTAGGAGCGTTAGAGCGCACGTGAACGCCGGGGTATCTAATGCCTAAATCCTGATAAAGAGCTCGTCGCATGCGAGGGATCATATTTTCAACAAAAGAGACATGGCTTTTACGGTCTTTTTGAATTTCATGAGAAAGAGCCTTACCTAATTCCAAAATAACAGGTAAAGTTAAAGCATAATTTTCCTGAGCTCCGGGAACGGTTGCATGCCCTTCAACCCCGGATTCTATTGTTCCGGGTCCTCCTTTCATACCGGCGGCAGGGGCCTCTTTACGTTTTTTAGCATGCCAAAGACTATACCCTATTATTGCGACAATAGCGGCTAAGATAGCAAATGGTAAAAAAGGAAAGGCAGGGATAGATCCGATACCTAATATGACTGTTGCGGTAATCATTAAAGCTTTTGGTTGTCTCAAAATTTGTTGAGATATCTCCTTACCTAAATTGGTATCCTTGGTGTCACTTGTTACCCTGGTTGTGACAATACCCGCAGTGATAGCAATTAAAATAGCAGGAACTTGCGATACTAAACCGTCACCAATGGATAAAAGTGAATAGACCTTAGCTGATTGACCCGCTGTCATTCCATGTTGAGCGACACCAATGATCAAACCACCAATAATATTGATTAATGTGATAACAATCCCGGCAATAGCGTCCCCTTTTACGAATTTCATGGCACCGTCCATAGAACCATATAATTCACTTTCTTTTGTTAAAGCCAGACGTTTATCTCTTGCTTGATTAGCATCGATAATGCCTGCTCGCATATCGGCATCGATACTCATTTGTTTACCCGGCATAGCATCTAAACGAAATCGGGCTGCTACCTCTGCAACTCTCTCAGCACCTTTAGTCACAACAATGAATTGAACTAATGTAATGATCAAGAAGACAACGCCACCAACAATATAATTGCCTCCTACTACGAACTCACCAAAAGCTTGAATGACATGTCCTGCATAAGCATGCAAAAGAATCTGCCTGGTCGAGGCAATATTAATACCCAAGCGATACAGAGTAGTGATAAGAAGTATGGATGGAAACATCGATAGTTCAATAGCATTTGGGATATAAAGAGAAACCATCATTAAAGTGACGGCAATTGTTAGGTTAATGGCAATAAGTAAATCAATAATAGGAGGTGGTACCGGCAGGATAATCATTACGATAATGCTGATAATGACAATTGCCATGACTATATCGGCATGCTTCGTTATCGCATTCGATGATCTTTCGCTTCTTAAATAGGTGTTGAGCGATGTAAGTTTAGCTTTCATAATATTAGTATCATTCCTTTAATCCTCTTCAGCTTCCAAAGAGGCCAACCATTTTAAAATTTCTGCGATAGCTTCAAAAGTTTCTTCGGGAATGTATTGGTTAACTACCCCTGTTTCATATAATTCATGCGCTAAAGGCACATTTCTGACAATAGGAATACGCCACTTTTCAGCTTCTTTTATAATTTTTTCAGCAATTATGCCACTTCCTTTTACTAAAACAACGGGTGCGGCGTGAGCTTCTTCATTATATTCAAGGGCAATAGCAAGATGAGTCGGGTTAGTAACAACAGCTTTTGCTTTTTTTGTGGAGCTAACACTCCCTTCTTGATAAGCTATTTCGTGAGCAAATTGTTTGCGTTTTCCTTTAATATGTGGATCACCTTCAGTATCTTTATATTCTTGTTTTACTTCAAATTTCTCCATTTTCATTTCTTTGGCAAAATTGCTTTTTTGATAAAAGACATCAAAAAGTGCAATAGCAATAAAAAAAATACCTACTCGGATGATGACCTTTATTAAAAAATGATCAAAGATTAGAGCGGCCCCATACGCCGGCATGGAAGCCGTAAACACAATATTCCATAAGTCATGATAGATAGTAAAATAAATAATAACAATTGCGCCGGTAATTTTTAAAACAGATTTAATTAATTCTATAAGCGTTTTTAATTTAAATTTATTTTTTAAGTTAGTAATAGGATTTAATCGCTTAAGATCAATCTTCATCGCCTCCATAGAAAAAAGAGGCCCTACAACAAAAAAATTAGCCATGACACCTACAAAAACAACGATTACCAATAATGGAAGAGTGGTATTCAAAATGAGGGACACCGCTCGTGATACTGTTTGAACGAGCAGAGGGGATAAATCTCCCCCTTCTCTAAAAACGTGAAAAGAATCTAACAGGAAAGATCCTATATTTTCATAAATTTTATGGGCGAGTAAAAGGGCTCCCCAAATAGCTACCATAAAAGTAAATGCTGAAGGAAAGTCCTGTGATTTAGCTACTTGACCCTTTTTACGAGCATCTCTTAATTTCTTCGGGGTTGCTTTTTCCGACTTTTCAGCCATGGTATCTCATTTTCTTTAAAGTACTAACTTTCAATCTAATTGAAACAATTTTCTTCAGTCAAGGAAAACTTTAACGATCTGATCTCTTGAAGTAAACGATTTTTCTGTTAAAATGCTTAACTTCTTATGGAGCATTTAAAATTTAATTTAAGTAGAATCAATGAGTAATTTATCATGTGGCATTGTTGGTTTACCTAATGTAGGTAAATCAACCCTTTTTAATGCTTTAACCTCTAATGAGGCGGCGTGTTCTAATTACCCTTTTTGTACGATCGATCCTAACGTAGGTATTGTGAATGTACCTGATCCACGACTTGCTATCTTGTCTCAATTATCCGAGTCTCAAACTATTATTCCTGCGGCTATGAATTTTATTGATATAGCCGGTATTGTAAAAGGAGCAGCAAAAGGGGAAGGTTTAGGCAATAAATTCTTATCTAATATTAGAGAGACGGATGCGATTGTTCATGTCGTTCGTTGTTTTGATGATGATAATGTGATTCATGTAGCCGGTCGTGTTAATCCGATTGAAGATATTGAAGTTATTAATCTCGAACTCATTCTAGCCGATATGCAAATGGTTGAAAATATTTTGCCGAAGCTTCAAAAACAGCTTAGAGGAGATAAAGAACAAGCTTTTGTTATAGAAGTCTTAACTAAAGTAAAAGCTCATTTAGATGAGAATAAGCCTTTGAGGTTTATGCAACTTTTAGATGAGGAAAGAGAAGCTTTAAATCCTTATGCTTTTTTAACAGCAAAGAAAGTGTTGTATGTGGCGAACGTTTCTGAAAATGACTTGCCGGAGATGCGAAATGACTATGTTAAACAAGTTGAAGCATTTGCCGAAACTGAAGGAAGTGCTGTTGTGCCTATATGTGCCAATCTGGAAGCGGAGATATCTCAATTGGATGTTGCGGATAGACAGGAGATGCTTGAGAGTCTTGATTTAAAAGAACCCGGACTAAATCGACTTATTAGAGCCTCTTTTTTTATGCTTGGCTTGATTACTTTCTTAACAACAGGTGAAAAAGAGACAAGAGCTTGGACTATTGTAAACGGATCTTTAGCTCCCGAAGCTGCAGGAAAAATTCATACCGATATTCAGAAGGGTTTTATACGAGCGGAAGTAATCAAATTCGAAAATATGCTCCGGTTTAAAGGTCGGAATGGAGCTAAAGAAGCCGGAAAATTATCTATAGAAGGAAAAGACTACGTCGTTTTAGATGGTGATGTCATTGTCTTTTTGCATAATTGATTCACTTAATTTCTGAAGCTACATAAATGAACGTAATCGTTTGTACGTGCTTCTTACACGAGATGACGGTCCGGGCCTGATCACATTGCTCATGTTCTGCGCTTAAGCCGCTCGAGTTTTTATGAGTATTTGATGGAATTTCAATCAGAAGAAAAAACTCAGTATGATACCAAGGGAGGATCAGCCGGTAAATGATCCAAACAAAAGAAACAAGTGAAACATCTTTTTTTAATATACTTAATAGAAGGGTTAAGGATGTATGTGCGTCTGTCTTAGAACAATATAAAATTCCCTACAGCACAGGAGGGATGATATCTTGGCTAAAGCATCATCATTTTGTTTTCAAAAGTCCTGTTAATGTCCCCGGGAGGCTTGACTTAGAGAAGCATTCACAGACTTCAAAAATAGATGTTATTTTAGATAACGGAAGAGCCAATAAAACCAAACGGATTCAAGAATATTTAAAGACTTCACGTATATACTCATCACGAATAAACCTCCGGATATTTTGTATTCGTATAGTGTAAATTATTTTGTATGAATTCATTTTTAACACTATCAGAAGAAAAGCATCTCAGACAGCAACATAAACGAGAAAAGAATGGTCGTATACGAGATCGTATCAAGGCTGTTCTATTGTCGAATAAAGGTTGGAGTAATACTCGTATTGCTGAAGCTGTGCTTTTAGACGATGAAACAGTGTCTCGTCACATTAAAGAATATCAAAATAAACAGCAATTGCATGTAGAAAGCGGTGGTTCAGTCAGTAAACTTCTTGCGCCACAGTCAGAAGAATTCATTAAACATTTAACAACTCATACCTATGTCAAAGTAGAAGAGATCTGTTCTTATGTTCTCGCGAAATATGGCATTGTTTATACGATTTCAGGGATGACTTCTTGGCTACACTCACATGGTTTTTCCTATAAAAAGCCTAAAGGTACACCGGCTAAGGCAAATTCTGATCAACAAAAAGCTTGGATGCAATTTTACGCCAAGCTTATGGCATCTCTGCCTAAAAATGAGCCTGTTGAATTTGCTGATGGTGTACATCCAACTATGGCAACTAAAATTTCTTATGGTTGGATTCGACCGGGAACAGATAAATTGATTGCAACAACAGCTTCTCGTACTCGAATGAATCTTATGGGGTCTATCAATTTAAACAGTATGAAGGTAACAATAGATGCTTATGAAACATTAAATAGCGGTACCACGGCAAAGCATTTTGCTTTGCTACGGTCAAAATACCCCTCAGCTCCAAATATCCATCTTATTTTAGATCAAGGCCCTTATAATACAAGTATTCAGACCAAACAAGAAGCAGAAAAACAAGGTATTATTCTCTATTATTTACCTTCTTACAGTCCTAACCTCAATCCCATTGAACGATTATGGAAAGTGATGAATGAATATTGTCGCAATAATCGGTTTTTTAATTCTGCTAAAGAATTTCGGAGATCGATTACCGGATTTTTTGAAAATACTTGGCCTTCTATTGCTCAATCAATGAGGAAACGAATCAATGATCATTTTCAAGTCTTAGAATCGGCACTTTGATTCATAAGGGGTATAGAAGAAAAGTTATCGAGGGAGGTATTGATAAAAGACTCAGTTAAATAAGACAGCCAATCAACTATCTATGGAGATTAAAGAACTTGATATTATGCCTAACCATGCATTTATCAAAACTCAACCCATTCAATCTCCACAGCTTGCAATTGGTCAACTTAAAGGATACAGTAGTAAGCATTCTCAAGTTTAAAATCTCGATTGCCTACATTATGGACAAGATCGCATTATGTTGATAGTGCGGAAAAACTAAATGCATATACCCTTGAAGACTGCACGGATGTAGTCGACCCCCCAAACTCGATTGCGACGCCGGAGAGTTTGAGAGGCATTTAATTTTAGTTAGGCTATGCGATCTTTTCCTCTATTAAAATAGCCTCGTACGTTATAGTTTGGTTGATTTTTAATCTGATCCGCTGCGTGAGTGGTAGAGTGCCTGTGGAGTTGTAAATAATTCCTGAGCGTCGCCCGGAATAGGTTAGCAAAGACGGAGCAGCGAAAAAGCAGGAAAAGAGCGGTGAGTCAAACACGATGTTTGGCGAGATCATAAGCCTCCAACACGAAAAGAAAGTATATCCGAAATCAAAAAAACAAATAAATGCTTTCATCCCAATGCTAAAGTAAAATGTTTTCTCGCTTAATGGTCATAAAGCGCGAAATAATTATACTTTTTTTAAGCGCTTATATCCGGAGCCGGTTGATTTTACTTGTTTTCTTTTAACCCATCTTTCCTTTTAATCATTCACATGAATAATCAAGTGTCATGGTCTTTAAAAACAAAAATTTCTTTATCTTTAACGGTTTTTTTATGGGCCTCCGCATTTGTAGGTATTCGGTTAGGACTAACGGGGTATAGCCCCGGTTCTTTGGCTCTTTTTCGTTATATTATAGCTTCTATTTGTATGGTTTTTTTCTATTTTAGGGTACCCAAACGCCAAAAAATTACCTTAAATCACTTATTAAGTCTTTTATTTCTGGGCGTCATAGGAATAGGGATCTATAACGTAGCATTAAATTACGCGGAAGTGACAATCTCGGCAGCTATTGCCAGCTTTATCGTTTCTCAAATGCCTGTTTTTACCGCTATATTTGCTGTTTTATTTTTAGGGGAGAAGCTGGATTTAAGAAGTTGCCTTGGGATTCTGGTTAGTTTTCTTGGTGTAGTATTAATCGCTTTTGGAAGTAGTAAGACTCTTACCATTAACATTGGTATTTTCTATGCTTTAATAGCAGCTTTGATGGGAAGTACTTATACGGTTTTACAAAAACCTCTTTTAGGTAAGTTCCATCCTTTTGAGCTCTCTAGTTTTGCTATCTGGGGAGGTACTCTAGTAATGACTGTTTTTTTTCCTCAACTTATTGAAGAAATACCACAAGCTTCACTTACTTCTACTCTATCTGTTGTTTACTTAGGCATTTTCCCTGCAGCTATTGCTTATGCTGCCTGGAGTGTTGTGTTATCGAAAACTCCGGCTTCCGGAGCTGCTGTTTGTCTCTATTCCATGCCTATTATTGCTACAATTTTAGGCTGGATTGTCTTAGGTGAAATCCCATACTTTTTAGCTTTAATAGGTGGTTTATTAGCTCTTATAGGAGCTTTAATTGTTAGTTTAAGAAAGAATAGACTATAGTTAAATAGCATTCCATCTTCTTATAGAACAAACTCAACAAAGATTATTTATTATGATATAAGGAATTCACCCATGTCTATTAAGTCTGCTATCTTTTTTTATACATAAAAAAATACTAAAACCGGAAAGGTTTTTGAATGAAATAAGTCAGGTGATTGATTGGAAGGCATTTGAGAGTCTCATTCAACCTTTAATATCGGATAATATCGCTTACCATTTTACTAAAGGCGGCATCGAACACAAGATAGCTTCCGGGTTGCCGCCTGAATTAAAGCCAAAGCGGGTTCCTCTATCATAAAGTAAGTTAAATTCAACGTAATGGGCTCGTAATTTTAATTGGAGCTCTTTGTCAGCGTCAGTATAGGAAGCATCACAGCGACGATTATAAATAGGAATTATGCTATCTAAAAAAGTGGTACCTATTTGTTTCCACATCGATAGATCTTTTTCAAAATCTCCGGAATTAAAATGATCGAAAAAGATCCCGCCCACGCCTCTTTGCTTGTTATAATGAGGAATAAAAAAATAGTCTTCGGCGTTCTTTTTGAAGTCAGGATACAAATGTGTACCAAAAGGATCTAATGTAGATTTAGCAATAGAGTGAAAATGTTCGGTATCCTCAACAAACGGAAACCCCATTGGAGTTAAATCGTAGCCACCGCCGAACCAATATTGATCTTGAGTCTTAATGTAGCGAATATTCATGTGCACGGTTGGAGCTTTAGGGTTAGTCATGTGAGTGATTAAGCTAACACCTGTTGCATAAAAAGGCCCATGGGCATCATCCGTTGGGAATTGATCGCCGGCCACACCTGACCAATTTACAGCAGCTTTTTCAAACACATCACCTCTAATAACGCTCATTTCGCCACCACCAGTTTTTGAGAAATCCCATTCCTTTCTCTTGATTTTAGCTATAGGTTCAAAAGCTTCGAACGATTGTATAATAGTATCTCTTAAGGATTTTAAAAATGATTCGATTGGTTCACTCATATTATGCACCTCATATATGTTGATATATTCACCGGGTTTTACGCCAAGGAAGCTTTTTTTAGCAAAATCATCCTTTTCAATGTAAGGAATATAGAGATATTAAAAAAAATACTAATTGAATTTATATAAAAAAAATAAAATCAACAAAAATTTAAAAATTCCTTGCATAAATAATACGATATTCTATATGTTTTTGCACACTTTAACGCAGAGAATTAATAAACGTTAAAAAGAAGCACCAAGAGTGTTTTTCAGTTGTTTTGACAGTGTTGTTTTTGACATTTATAAGAAAGCTTATGTGCGGCCTAAAAAAACAAGTCTAAAACTTGTTTTGAATGAAAGCAATTAATTGCTTTCGAACGAAGTTTATTTTTTTTGAGAATTTGATCTTGGTTCAGATTGAACGCTGACGGCGTGGATGAGGCATGCAAGTCGAACGAAATGCTTTCGGGCATTTAGTGGCGAAAGGGTTAGTAATACATGGATAACCTACCTTTAACCCGGGAATAACGATTGGAAGCGATCGCTAATACCGGATGTGGTATTTTTTAGGCATCTGAAAGATATTAAAGTTGGGGATCGAAAGACCTTGCGGTTAGAGAGGGGTCCATGAGATATCAGCTTGTTGGTGTGGTAAAGGCGCACCAAGGCTAAGACGTCTAGGCGAGTTGAGAGATTGACCGCCAACACTGGGACTGAGACACTGCCCAGACTCCTACGGGAGGCTGCAGTCGAGAATCTTTCGCAATGGGCGAAAGCCTGACGAAGCGACGCCGTGTGAGTGAAGAAGGCCTTAGGGTTGTAAAGCTCTTTCGCCCGGGATCAAGAGACCGTGGAGAATACCCTCGGAATTTGATAGTACCGGGTAAAGAAGCACCGGCTAACTCCGTGCCAGCAGCTGCGGTAATACGGAGGGTGCAAGCGTTAATCGGATTTATTGGGCGTAAAGGGCGTCTAGGCGGATGGTTAAGTCAAACGTGAAATTTCAAAGCTCAACTTTGAAGCTGCGTTTGAAACTGATTATCTAGAGGATGGACGGAGAAAACGGAATTCCACGTGTAGCGGTGAAATGCGTAGATATGTGGAAGAACACCGGTGGCGAAGGCGGTTTTCTAGTTCATTCCTGACGCTGAAGCGCGAGAGCAAGGGGAGCAAACAGGATTAGATACCCTGGTAGTCCTTGCTGTAAACGATGTATACTTGGTGTAGTTGGTCTCAACCCCAACTGTGTCGTAGCTAACGTGTTAAGTATACCGCCTGGGGAGTACGCTCGCAAGGGTAAAACTCAAAAGAATTGACGGGGGCCCGCACAAGCAGTGGAGCATGTGGTTTAATTCGATGCAACGCGAAGAACCTTACCCGGACTTGACATATAGTGGACAGTTACAGAAATGTAACCTTCTTCGGACTGCTATACAGGTGCTGCATGGCTGTCGTCAGCTCGTGCCGTGAGGTGTTGGGTTAAGTCCCGCAACGAGCGCAACCCTTATCGTTAGTTGCCAGCACGTAATGGTGGGAACTCTAACGAGACTGCCTGGGTTAACCAGGAGGAAGGTGAGGATGAGGTCAAGTCAGCATGGCCCTTATGTCCGGGGCTACACACGTGCTACAATGGCCGGTACAGAAGGCAGCGAAACCGAGAGGTGAAGCAAATCCATAAAAGCCGGTCTCAGTTCGAATTGTAGTCTGCAACTCGACTACATGAAGTTGGAATTGCTAGTAATGGCGTGTCAGCAATAACGCCGTGAATACGTTCCCGGGCCTTGTACACACCGCCCGTCACATCATGGAAGTTGGTTTTACCCGAAGTCACTGACTTAACCGCAAGGAAAGAAGTGCCGAAGGTGAGGCTGATGACCGGGATGAAGTCGTAACAAGGTAGCCCTACCGGAAGGTGGGGCTGGATCACCTCCTTTAGAGGACAGTTTCTTCATTAATTTGAAGAAAACCAGGTTGGGACAAATTTTATTGTCTTGTTAATTAGGGCTGTACATGGGTTTTCTTATAGTGTCAACAACAACGCTTGACTATCTGTGCGGGGGTATAGCTCAGTTGGTAGAGCATCTGATTTGCATTCAGAAGGTCAGGAGTTCGAATCTCCTTGCCTCCAGTCTGCGGTTATAGCTCAGCCGGTTAGAGCGCGACACTGATAATGTCGAGGTCCCAAGTTCAAGTCTTGGTAACCGCATAATCAATTTACAGAATGATACTTTTAAGTATTATATTAGCTCTTTTGACAGTTTTGAGTAACAAGTAAAATAAAGTCGTAAATAATACAATTTTACAAAAATGAGCCATTATTATTATTAATAGTGGGTGCTTGAGGATATTAATCGAATACTTTTTTTGGTTTAATTAATTTTTTTGGTTAAGCTATTAAGAGCTGTTGGTGGATGCCTTGGCATTGACAGGCGATGAAGGACGTGCATACCTGCGATAAGCCCCGGTGAGCTGGACAAAAAGTTTTAACCCGAGGATTTCCGAATGGGGGAACCCGATAGATTAATCATCTATCATCTATATTTGAATACATAGGATATGGAAGCGATACCTGCCGAACTGAAACATCTCAGTAAGCAGAGGAGTAGAAATCAACCGAGATTCCCGTAGTAGCGGCGAGCGAAATGGGAATAGCCCAAACCGTAATCTTTGATTGCGGGGTTGTAGGACCGATCAAAATGGTTACGAAAGTTTAGTCGAACACGGCTGGGAAGCCGGACAGCATAGGGTGATAGTCCCGTAGGCGAAAGACGGAAATAATTAGATTGGCACCTGAGTAGGTCCGGACACGTGAAACCCGGTCTGAATCCGGGGGGACCACCCTCCAAGGCTAAATACTCGTCAATGACCGATAGCGTACAAGTACCGTGAGGGAAAGGTGAAAAGAACCCCTGTTAGGGGAGTGAAATAGAATCTGAAACCAACAGCTTACAAGCGGTCAGAGGCCTATGGTTCTTTTAGGACAATGGCTGATGGCGTGCCTTTTGCATGATGAGCCAGCGAGTTACTGCTAAATGGCAAGGTTAAAGGACGTTTACGTTCCGGAGCCGAAGCGAAAGCGAGTGTTAATAGCGCGATTGAGTCATTTGGCGTAGACACGAAACCGAGTGATCTATCCATGGCCAGGTTGAAGCAAGGGTAACACCTTGTGGAGGACCGAACCGGTACATGTTGAAAAATGTTTGGATGAGCTGTGGATAGGGGTGAAAGGCCAATCAAACTCGGAAATATCTTGTTCTCTCCGAAATAACTTTAGGGTTAGCCTCGGAAATACGTTGCTTTAGGGGTAGAGCACTGGATTCGCAAGGGGGCCTACCGGCCTACCAACCGAAACCAAACTCCGAATACTAAAGCAATTACCGGGAGATAGACAGTGGGGGATAAGCTTCATTGTCAAGAGGGGAACAGCCCAGATCGTCGATTAAGGCCCCTAATTCTATGCTAAGTGGGTAAGGAAGTGAAGTTTCTAAAACAGTTGGGATGTTGGCTTAGAGGCAGCCATCATTTAAAGAGTGCGTAACAGCTCACCAATCGAGAGACTTTGCGCCGAAAATATTCGGGACTAAGTATAGAGCCGAAATCACGGGTTTATATTTGAAAGATATAAGCGGTAGGAGAGCGTAGTATGGGCGAAGAAGGTGTACCGTAAGGAGCATTGGAGCGCATACTAGTGATGATGCATGGCATAAGTAAACGATAAAGGAGGTGAAAATCCTCCTCGCCGAAAACCTAAGGTTTCCGGGGTAAAGCTCGTCTTCCCCGGGTTAGTCGGCCCCTAAGCTGAGGCAGAAATGCGTAAGTGATGGGAAACAGGTTAAATATTCCTGTACCGCCTAAGACAATGGCAATTGGGATGACGAAGTAAGTTAAGCATGCGGACGATTGGACATGTCCGTTCTGTTATGAGGGTAGTTGGCAGGCAAATCCACCAACGTATTACCCGGGTAATGGACAAGGGGAACCTCCGGGGGAACCGATGGTGTAGCGCAATGCTTCCAAGAAAGAGTCTCTAGCCGTCGATGGCGACCGTACCAAAACCGACACAGGTGGGTGTGAAGAATATTCTCAGGCGCGCGAGACAACTCTCGTTAAGGAACTCGGCAAATTATCCCCGTAACTTCGGGAGAAGGGGAGCCTCCTTTGGTTATAGGACTTGCTCCTGGAAGCTGAGGGAGGCCGCAGAGAAATGGCCCGGGCGACTGTTTATCAAAAACACAGCACTATGCAAAGCCGTTTAAGGCGCAGTATATGGTGTGATGCCTGCCCAATGCCAAAAGGTCAACGGGAGGTGTTAGTTCTTCGGAGCAAAGCACCGAACTTAAGCCCTGGTGAATGGCGGCCGTAACTATAACGGTCCTAAGGTAGCGAAATTCCTTGTCGGGTAAGTTCCGACCTGCACGAATGGCATAACGATCCGGGCACTGTCTCAACGAGAGACTCGGTGAAATTGTAGTAGCGGTGAAGATGCCGTTTACCCGCGACAAGACGGAAAGACCCCGTGAACCTTTACTGTACTCTGATATTGGCTTTTGATTTGTCATGTGTAGGATAGCCGGGAGACTTTGAAAGCGGTTCGTTAGGATCGCCGGAGTCACCCTTGAAATACCGGTTTTGACACATTGGGAATCTAACGAAGTCTCATGAATCTGGGATTCGGACATTGTCAGACGGGCAGTTTTACTGGGGCGGTATCCTCCTAAAGAGTAACGGAGGAGTCCAAAGCTTACCTCATTGTGGTTGGCAATCACAAGTAGAGCGCAAAGGTATAAGGTAGGTTAACTGCGAGACTGACAGGTCAAGCAGGTACGAAAGTAGGGCTTAGTGATCCGGCGGTAGAAAGTGGAATTGCCGTCGCTCAACGGATAAAAGGTACTCCGGGGATAACAGGCTTATCGCCACCAAGAGTTCATATCGACGTGGCGGTTTGGCACCTCGATGTCGGCTCATCGCATCCTGGGGCTGAAGAAGGTCCCAAGGGTTTGGCTGTTCGCCAATTAAAGCGGTACGCGAGCTGGGTTCAGAACGTCGTGAGACAGTTTGGTCCCTATCTGTCGTGGGCGTAGGATACTTGAAAGGAGCTGCTTCTAGTACGAGAGGACCGAAGTGGACAGACCAATGGTGTTCCGGTTGTTCTGCCAAGGGCATTGCCGGGTAGCTATGTTTGGAAAGGATAAGCGTTGAAAGCATCTAAACGCCAAGCCTCCCTTAAGATAAGGTATCCCTACGAGACCACATGAAGACTACATGTTTGATAGGTTGGGTGTGTAAGCGCAGCAATGCGTTGAGCTAACCAATACTAATCGGTCCATTGGTTTAATCATTTTTTTCTTCATCGGCGTTTTTAGCAGTAATGTTAATCATGTCAATGATGATGAGAGCCAAAATGGTATACGATATCTTCAAGCACTCACTATTGATAATAATTGTATTATCTAACGATTTTTTCTTGGTGATTATAGAGAAAGGGGTACACCTGATTCCATCCCGAACTCAGAAGTTAAGTCTTTCATCGCCGATGGTACTGCACACAAGAGTGTGGAAGAGTAGGACGTTGCCAAGTTTTTTTTCATGCTCATCATAGCAATATGATGGGCTTTTTTTTGTTATTCGAAATTGCCTGTAAATTTTTACGAATACTTTAAAGTGTTTTAAAGTTTATTGTTCGTTTTTTTCATGTAAAATATCCGAATGACACACTCACTTGATTTAATAAAACAAGCCTTAAAATATATGAAAAGCGAGGGAACACGACAAGAGGTAAAACTAAAAATAGTATCCAATCAATTTCGTTTATCAAATCTAGAGTTAGATGGGATGGAGAGGCCTTTAATATGGCAAAGTCTAAAGAGCCATTAAAAATACGTTCAGCAGTAACGATTACTAAAGATTAAATGTGAATAATATTTCATTCGGTAAAAAGTTAATTTCCCCTAAGCCATTTAAGCATTTTAAAAAGGAATTAAAAACGTTTAAGTAAATTTAAATCTAACAGCAATAAAAAAAGAATCAAAGTCGCCAAGAGTCATTCTAAAAATATAAGCAATGACTTTCATCGTAAACTTTCTAAAAAATTGATTCGTGAAAACCAAGCAATTATAATTAAAGATTTAGATATCAAAAGTATGTTAAACACTCACCTTACGCACAGCTCCTACTAAGCAAGCTACAGAATCAATCCTTTTTTACTAGAGTGCATGCGTAAGGTGAGTTAATAACCATTAATCGTCTTTTTTTGTTTATCCGTGATTATAACAGAAAAAAGCATTAGCTATTTAGGGTTAGCAAGTATCAACTTACTTCCATATTAAAGCTGCTGTTATCAATATCTTCTTGTAGCATTTTGTTACGTAAAGACTCTTTAAATCCGGACTCAAGAAGAGATTCCATATATTGGCCATATTCACCTAATGTTTTGGGCTTATATACAGAATTTCCCTGATCATCCGGATATTTAAACATCGTAATTTCGTATGATCCTTGATTCGAAACATCTTCTGAATTAACTGAAAAAGGAAGTAATGAGTTCAATAAGTTTTTTACTTTTTCTGTTGCTTTATCTAAACATTCTCTAGTTTCTTTTGAATCCGAATCTAGTTGGCTATAAGGAAGATGAAGCAACGTAAAATGCATATTAACGCTATATGGGGGGGTATCAACTTCCGGTCGGGGACGAATAACAATGCCGTCTCTTTCTAAAGAGGCTCTTAAATTGCCTATTTGTTCAATCACATCTTTTGAAACACCTTTTATACCAAGAGCAATCCAAGGTTTAATACCATTTCCAAAACGTTCAACTCTACAACTTAAATCCATTTTTCTTCCTTCAATATTAGATATAATAAAGGAATGGGCTCTTTCGTAAAACATAGCCACTTTTTCAAAAGTCATTCTATTCTGATAGGTATTGAAATAGGGCTTACTAATCCTTGCATCACAAGCAATGCTGATATGTGGAGATTCATCAATAACTAAACCGCATTCCTTTGCAATCTCTTGCAGTGTTTCATTTTTTGAAGATAGTTGTTTGATTAAATCAAAAAAAGGATGTCCATCCGTTTGCTCATTAGACATAGAAATCATCAGACTAGGATACCCTCTACGGGAATCCCAGTGTTTACCGGGAACGTATTGCAATATATCATCTTTAGTGCTCCATTTACTAACAACAAATTTATCAAACATTTCGTCATAGAATTGCAAATGTTGTTTATCTATATCGTTCAAATTCCCTTTTGTAAGTAAAGAAGGTAAACTAGGATGATCTTTTAAAGTATTTTGCCAAATAGCTTGAACCTTGTTATCAATATCTTTCTTTTTAGTAATCATTATTGACTGATTTAAAGGATATATTTTAGGCTGATTTGAACAGATAGAAATCATTTGTTCTCCATTTATGTTTAGTTAACCGGATAATAAATAGTTTTATAAATACAATATTAAGGTCTTTGGTTTTTAAGAAACTGTGTTGAAAAAGTCCTAAGGGGTTTTGAAGAAATAGTTAAAAATAAAGAAATTTCTTGTCTTTTCATTTCAAAAAGAACGAAAGAATTGCACGATGTGCAAACGCAACTGAAGAGAATATATTCGTATTGGAGGCTTATGATCTTGCCAAATATCGTATTTAGTTCACCGCTCTTTTCCTGCTTCTTCGCTGCTCCGTCTTTGCTAACCTATTTTGGGCGACGCTCAGGAATTATTTACAACTCCACAGGCACTCTACCACTCACGCAGCGGATCAGATTTAAAAATCAACCAAACTATAGCATACGAGGCTATTTTAATAGAGGAAAAGATCGCATAGCCCAACTAAAATTAAATGCCTCTCAAACTCTCCGGCGTCGCAACCGAGTTTGGGGGGTCGACTACATCCGTGCAGTCTTCATAGAAGTCTGATAAAAAAAGGAAGTATAACTTTTCTTGTTGATCCAAAAGCTTTTAAAAAAATCTGAAATTTTCAACCTAAATCAAGGGGGGAGGCCAAGCGATAAGATATTCTTATGACAATTAAGCGAGAAAACCCACCTTTTTAAGGGTGGGATGAAAGCGTCTACTTATTTTTCTGGTTTTGTATATATTTTCTAATCGTGTATTCATTCAACTTACCAACACTGTCAACATAATATGATCGAGTCCATAGGGTATGTATTCTTGTCCTTAAAGTTTTAAATTCTTTTCTCAATATGCTACTGGTATATCATTTGAATAGTTGCTATGATACATTCAAATAATATCCAGTGGGTTAGCGAATAATGAATGAATCACGTAAAAAAATTACATATCAAAGAGTGTTAGCTTATTTACTTCAAGATAGGCTCATCTCTTGCTATAATGACTTGAAGCAAAAACAGTATCAGAATCTCGATTCTATAACTGGAAGAACAGCTTGGTGTGATTTCTCTGGAGGAGATGAGTGGGGAGAGGTCTCATTAGTGTATCAAGAAGACTTACCTGTGCGATGCTTGTGGAACATGTTATTTTCGATTGATGATATCGATGCAACTCAAAAAAAATATCAAATTGAAATAGATCCTAAGTCGATACCCTCTTCGCATGAAACGGAATCCCCGACTATAAAAATTGAAACGCAATCTGCAATTGAAATAAGTTTAGAAAAAAAACTCAATAAAAAATATCCTTATGAAAAGGAAGGGTTTCCATGCAAAGGGACTCTGATTTTAGGAATTTCGGATCCAACGTTTAGTGGATTTACTAATAATCTTGAGATTAGACATGGAGTATTAGATCTTGAAGCTCTAAAGACAATTACCAAAAAGCTTTCTTTGAACAGTTGTTTTGAAAGGGTATTGCTAGTGAATAGTTTAGTCCCATTTGATCAAAATCCCGAAAATGATACCTATCCACTTTTGTGAAATATTACTGGGGCACCCAATCTCACCAATGGTAAAGCCAAAAGATCGAAAGGGTAATGTTTTCTGAAGGTGTTTGTAAGAGTATTTTTACTTAAATTGTGTAAAACAGATGGAAACTCTTAAGAAAAAGGAATTTAATAAACATGCTTTCATTCAATATAGAGCTTTAAAACAAACCTACAGGTCAGGCCTCTTTTTCTTAAGATTAGCTATATAGCTTTATACCATCTATTAATTCATTTCATAATAGTTATATTCTCCAGGGTCGTAATTATAAGACTCTAATTCCTTATACGGCTGTGTTTCAAAAGTGCCAGAGGAAACTTGCAAAAATAGGCTATAAAAATAAGAAAAATTATTTTTTGTTGTATGGATAAAGAAATTTTTTTTAAAGATTAGAAGGTTTATTAAAGTTTATGCAACAGGTTGCACAATTAATATCTACACCTGCTTACAATGTTCACAAACATAGTATTTATTAAATAATAAACCAATTAAATAATAAATTAATATTATGAAAAATAACAAATTATTTCTCGCTCCAAAAAACAATAAAACTAGCAGAGAAAATTTTCAAGCTAATCTCGAAAATGGTTATCCTCATCATGAAGTAGAGAAGTTTTTATATAACGAAGAAAAAGAAATAATCAAAGGAAAAAATAAGCTCTATATTTGGGGTAATCAAAAAGCAAAACAACAATCCTGGGATAAATTAGAAGTTGGTGATTTTATAGCTTTTTATACAAAAGGCATATTTACACATTATGGGAAATGTATTTTAAAAAAACACTCCAAGGCTTTAGCACAATTTCTATGGGGGAAAAGTAGCAAACAAAAACTAACTTGGGAGTATACATTTTTTATAGATGAGATAAGACCAACTTCTATACCACTATCAGTAATCATTGATTTAGGCAAATATAGTCATTTAATTTTATATTGATAAGATTGCTTGATCAATGGCGAATGTAAAATTCGTAACTTTTCGTAATATCTCTCTAACTTTATTTTTCATATTAGCCCAATATTTTTCTATAGGATTTAAGTCCGGAGAATATGGAGGAAGAAACATAAGCTTACAACCGGCAGATTCTACTGTTTTCCTGCTTTCCGCTGACTTGTGAAAACCGGCATTGTCAAGAATAAGAACACTACCGGGTGTAAGCTGAGGAGTCAAAACTTCCTTAAGCCAAATATTGAATAACCCGGTATGTCCTTTTCAACTATGAAGTGCAACAAACTTGTACTCTATTATAGCACAAATTCTTCGGATTGAAAACCTCTATAGGTGTTTTAAAATTCAAACTTTTTCCGGGTCTTTCATTAAGCAGTTTTTCTATCTCTTTTACATCCTCTTGTGTCACATTATTAAAGTTTGTTTTCTTAGGCAAATACTGTCTAACTAACCCATTCGTATGTTCATTCAACCCTCTTTCCCGGGAATGATAGGGTTTAGCAAAATAAAACTCTGCTTTGAGTGTTGAAGTTACTTCTTGATGCCGAGAAAACTCTAAACCATTATCTGCTGTTAATGTGTGAACTCTATCCTTAACAGGCTTTAAACAGGTAATTAAAGCATCGGCAACACCGAGGGCTTGTTTAGACTTTACCTTCATAAGCATCGTATATTTAGAAGCACGATCAACAATAGAAACAATCACTCCTTGATGATTTTTGCCTATTATCGTATCTAATTCAAAATCTCCTATTCTTGTTTTTTCATCGACAATACAAGGTCTTTTATCAATATCGACTCTATTGGGAATACAGCCTCGGCCTGCTTTATCTGAACCTCGCTTTTTATACTTCTTACCTTTGTGTCTTAAATTTTTATATAAATTGCCCCAATTTCGTTTATCTTTCCAAATATGACGATAAATACTTTCGTGGCTGATAAGCAGGCCTTCTTCTTCTTTCAATCGACCGGATATTTGAACAGGACTCCATTGAAGCAGTAATTTACTTTCTATCTTCATAATGTAGTTCAGGGGTCATTTTCTTTGTTTTACTGCTCGCTTTTGAACGCCTTCTTTTAGTTTTGATTTGTGCTGCAAAATAGATATATCTGCCTTCATAGCTATTTCTTTTTAACTCTCGATAAACAGTAGTTTTATTAACATTTAATTCCTGCGAAATAGAATCAACAGAATCTCCTCTTTTTTTTAAAGTACATATTTGGCACCTTTGTTCGTAGGTTAAATGCCGGTAGCCTTTAGGCATAAAAAAATCCCTCCATAGTTTTTTTTTGCAAAAATTTACTATAGAGATTTTGCCGGCATTTGGCCATTTTCAAATTCTTCCTATTTGTTGCACTTCAATGTTGAAAGGGCGGGTCTTTAAATCTCATCGTGTGCGCATTTTTTTAGGTGGTTTCATGGGGGGTATTTTGAGTATATTTTTATCTATTACGGTAATAGGATGGCTTCTTTGGATGCCCGCTATGTTTGCCGGGGCCATTATCCGAGTAGATGGCTGGTATCAAAATAACGATATATCTACCTAAATCTAAATCTTTTGATTTTGTATATACTCTTCGCTACTGAAAGGTACACAAAAAAGTCATAAATATGATATTAGTGTTGCATGAACCAATTAACTCCAAATCAAAGAAGCACTTTTGAATTTCGAGTAAAAAAGACCCGTGATATTAATGATACATTTCAAGTGCCGGAACTCAATCCTGTCCGGCTTCCAATGTGAATGAGTATATACAGCTCGCAGCTGAATCAGAAAATTCATCTTGAAGGACAATGAATATGATTAATAATAATTTTTTGAAAATTATCGTTAATTCTTTGACCTAATTGCTCTTTCATTTTTGGGATTTCTTCAAAACAGAACGTTCGGATAGTGTCACTGAAGTCAATAAATTTCTCGTAGCACTTATTGTAAGTTTTTTTCTCCCTCATCACCTTCCGGAACCTCTCTATTGGATTCAAATGGGGCGAGTACGGAGCTGTCAAACTCGTTGATCCAATATATAGTCCTCTGATAGAGAGGATGGAGCTGCTATAGATAAAGCAGCGTTGAGCAAACAACTGATTGATGGTGAAGACATTGTATTTTCTCCTTAAAAATGCCACCACCTTGCACCTTAATTTAACTAATAAACCTGACAGTTTATTAGTTGTTTTCTATAATTTACAATAGATGTGTGCTTTATAAGAATTTTAACTTAAAATGCTTATTGGTTATTTTAATTATTCATAAGTGTATTTAATAAATAAGTCTAATATTCGGGTTACGAGGAGCCTCATCATTCAATCAAATCCCAAGAAGCTACAAAAAACAATTTGCCTAAAGCACTACGGATATCATAGTATCCAAAATTTGTGATTCTTATGATTTAGTTAAGTGCTATGCGTTTATTTTTCAGGTGCTCTATTTTTCTTACTGTTGCTTTGTCTCTTGCAAGCTGTGGCCCAAGAGGAGCTCCTCGCGCGCCAAGAAGTCAATTAGAAATCCGTCAGATGCAGACCCATGTCTTTGATACGAGTGACTTCAAGTTAGTTATGAAAGCAATGTTAAATGTATTGCAAGATGAAGGATATGTCGTCCACTAATGTAGATTTAAATTTAGGTTTTCTATCAGCTACGAAGGAAATAGACGTCGCGCCTAATTCTAGATACCGGGATTACCTTCCATGGAGATGAGGGGCGCTGGATAAAACAGCAAGTCATTAGTGTTACGGCTAATATTAGTGAATATGGTGACAGCACTCGCGTAAGATTAAATTTTCAAGCTAAAGAAGTCGATAACGTGGGAATTGTTCAAGCTATTCAACAAGTTCAAGAACCTTTGTTTTATCAGAACTTCTTTTCTAAAGTCAGCAAAAGTATCTTTATACAACAGGAGAATATATGAAAAAGAGTCTGTTATTATTAGCCTTATTATCTTGTTTAACCGCTTGTTCTCAACGCAGAGGTTATGACGACTCTCAATCTGAAGAATTCACCTTAGGATACGTCCAGCGCAAAATATATAAAGGTATGCCTCAAACAGAGGTAGCTCAAGCTTTAGGGTCACCCAAATATTGTTACCCGCGATAGCTCCGGGAGAGGAGCATGGGTCTATGACAAAATAGGCACTGAAGTTTCTTACTCTTCTCAAGGGGGGGGGATCTGGTTGATCATTTTTGGGTATGGAGGGAACTCCGGCGAAGCCGGAAGCATCCAAAAAACTCTCACAGTCGTTATTAAATTCAACGATGATCATGAAGTTGAAGATGTAACGTATCATGCTAGTAAATTCTAATTATTAAATTTTTTTGTTAATTAACCGTATTTTTTATAGTTTCTTGCGATTTAGTTTATAAATTAGTATTTAACAGGAGTTTCGCGCTACAAAAGTGTGTTATTAAAATAATTGTTTAAATGATTTTTTCAATCAGGGTATGATTTTTCTCTTTTATTGGGGAAAAAATGCCGTTACATACATGCACAAAAGAATGATAAAGCACCTTCATTCAAGCAAGCAGTATGAGATATTTCGGGCTTGCGATATCAGAAGTTTGTCCTGATACATTGTCATATGACAGCATTAGCCGCCGGTTAAAGGATACAAAATTTCAACCTAAAGAAATTTTTGAAACCGTAAAGCACTATGTCAATAGGGATGAGGTATGTGTACTTATTGTGGACGATACCGGTCTTTCAAAAACGCACAGTAAAAAAATAGAGATTATAAATGACCAATATTCCGGGCATGTACATGAGGTTGTAGCAGGAATCGGTTGGGTCAATCTTTTATGGTATGGGATACACTCGGAGCAATACGGTAGAATGTATAGTATTTTAATTTTTATTTGATAATATGTTATCCTTCTTTTTTTATACAAACAGTAAGGACAAAACAATGCCTAGAGCCTATTCAGTAGATCTTCGAGAGAAAGTATTACAACATATAGAAAAACATCATGATAAAAAAACAGCCGGCCATATTTTTCAAGTAGATATCGCAACAATATATCGATGGAACTTGCAAAAAAAGCAAAAAGGACATTTAAAGCCAATCCGCAGAAAATATGCTTATAAGAAATTAGATGATGAGTTGTTATCTAAATATGTAGAAAAACATCCGGATTATTTTTTATCGGAAATTGCTGATTATTTTTCAGTCACTCCGCAAACGATTTTTTATGCCCTTAAAAGATTAAAAATTACACGAAAAAAAAAACTACTCGCTATAAGGAAAGAGATGAAAAGAAACGGGAAGCTTTTATGAAAGATTTAAAAAATATTCCCTTTGACAAGAGAATTTATCTCGATGAAACCGGGATTCATCAATTTTTATTTCGTGAGTCCGGAAGAAGCTTACGCGGCAAAAGAGTTTTTGGAGCGGTTTCAGGAAACCGCTTTATAAGGCAAAATATTATTTCAGCCCTATCTAAAGGGCAGTTTTTATCTCCAATGTGTTTTGAAGGTACTTGTAATACCGGGTTATTCAATATTTGGCTTAAGGAAGTTTTGACTCCTCAGCTTACACCCGGTAGTGTTCTTATTCTTGACAATGCCGGTTTTCACAAGTCAGCGGAAAGCAGGAAAACAGTAGAATCTGCCGGTTGTAAGCTTATGTTTCTTCCTCCATATTCTCCGGACTTAAATCCTATAGAAAAATATTGGGCTAATATGAAAAATAAAGTTAGAGAGATATTACGAAAAGTTACGAATTTTAAATTCGCCATTGATCAAGCAATCTTATCAATGTAAAATTAAATGACTATAGATAAAGAAGATGGAGTAATAGCTGCTTTATCTGGTTCAAATATTTTGAAGATCTGTCATGAGCTTCAAAAGCGATATCCTGACAAAATGATGATCATTTGTGGGGATACCGGAAGTGAAGAAAAATTTCAATATACTAATTTTATAGCCATTTTTCCTAAGAATAGAAATTTGGTTGTAAGCAATTATGATTTCAATGACTTGCATAAAGATAAAGGAATCTTAACAATAAAATATCAGCTAAAAAAGGGTATTATTAGTGAAGAGAAAGGTTTAACAAAAAATGATCCTCTCACAATGAAAGAAGCTGAATATGTTGTTCATGAATTAAACATTAAGCATGCTGTTGTTCATATTGAGCAATTCCATATCATGACAGAAAAATGGGTTCCTCATCAGCAACAGTGGGATATTATATTGGAATCAAAAAGTTCATTAAGGGATTGTTATCAAAATCAAAAAATCTGGATAAAAGAAGGGAATGCTAACTGTAAACAGATATCTAAAGCAGATATTTGGTTAAGTTCTCCTCTGAGAAGAGGGTATAATGGCCTATTTTTTCATCCTAAGAAACCATTAGTGGATAAAGGGTACTATAATCTGTATCGAGGTTTAAAAATTTCACCTAAAAAGGGTGATACTTCGATATATTGGGATTTTGTGCTTGAAGTAATATGCTCTGGTAAAAAGGATGTTTATTCCTTTTTAAGGAAGTGGTTAGCTAATCTTATTCAAAATCCCGATAAAATAGGGACAGCACTCATCTTTCGAGGAAGACAAGGTGTAGGTAAAGATACTTTTATCAAGCCACTTCAGTATATTTTTGGTAAGTACTATATTCTATTAAGTGATTTAAATCAGATTTTGGGTAGGTTTAACGGACACTTAAAGAATGTATTGCTTGTTTATGCTAATGAAGCGCTATGGGGAGGAACAAAAAGCCAAAAGGGGCGATTAAAATCTCTGATAACGGAAGATACAATCTTCATTGAATCCAAAGGTATTGACGGATTTACTGTAAATAATTTTAAACATTTGATTATTTCTAGTAATGAAAATTGGGCTGTTCCTTTGGATCATGATGATAGGCGTTTTTATGCAATAGATGTCCCAAGTATGCGTAAAGGTGATCGTCCATATTTTAATAAACTATATCATTTTTTTGAAAATGGAGGGGCTCAGTATATCTTATATGATTTACTAGAGGAAGATCTCTCAGGATTTGATCCTAAAGAAATGCCTAAGCATTATTATGGATTTGATATGAAGCTGGAATCAGCTATTACCTCACATCAATATATTTATTTTGCTTTGTGTGCAGGATCTTTTGATATAGGGAATGTCATTCCAACTCAGTCTTGGCCCGATCAGAAAGTTCTTAGCTCTTTCTCAATATATACAGATTATCTTACATGGTGTGAGACAAGTAAAAAACGTTCTGAGTCCAAGCATATATTTTTTAAAGAGATGAAATATTTAATAGGGGGTAATAAACAGCGGTTATACCAAGATGAGAGGAGAATCTATAGTTATACCTTTGAATCTTTGGATAAATGTAGAAAGCAATTTGAAAGTAAATTCAAGGTATTAGAAAATATTTGGCTTGATTTGGAGGAAGATGCTAATGAAGAAATATAAAAAACGTGCGTAACTTCTTTGTGATTACGTTAGTGACCTAGCAGTCTCACTTGTCTTAGTTAATTTTATATTGGAACAATAATCGACTTTCAGTTTTTTGTTTCTGTGAAATAAAAAATCCATAAGTCAGCTAGGGCAAGTGAGCCTTTGACACATTTTTAAAAGGAGGAATGCATGTATCAAAAAGATAGAATCCATCAACCACCATCTTTTGGAAAAGACTTGGTTTCTTGTAAAGAAGAACCGTATAATGAAATTTGTGCTACCGAAGAGAGTGCTACTGCCAATAATATTATTAATGCAGCTATAAAAGCTCTTCCTGACGATTTAAGTCATGAGGAGCGACATAACATTGTATTGGCAGGTTTACAAGATGGAAAAGTAAAAGATCCCGTGGAAGCAAGGCTATGTGCAAAGGAGATTATTTTATATAACCAGGCGATGAGTTATATTAGACGATCTGAAAAATATGAAAGTTCCAATGATTCTGGAATAGAGTCTTGGCATTCTCTTAAAGGAGGTCATGTTGGCTCTGTTTATCTGAAATTTGCACTAAAATTATTACGTCTACACGGCGAGGTTGTTAATGATATAGAAAAATACCGAAGAAGAGGACAACAACAATTGATATACCCCTTATGAATCAAAGTGCCGATTCTAAGACTTGAAAATGATCATTGATTCGTGTCCTCATTGATTGAGCAATAGAGGGCCAAGTATTTTCAAAAAATCCGGTAATCGATCTCCGAAATTCTTTAGCAGAATTAAAAAACCGATTATTGCGACAATATTCATTCATCACTTTCCATAATCGTTCAATGGGATTGAGGTTAGGACTGTAAGAAGGTAAATAATAGAGAATAATACCTTGTTTTTCTGCTTCTTGTTTGGTCTGAATACTTGTATTATAAGGGCCTTGATCTAAAATAAGATGGATATTTGGAGCTGAGGGGTATTTTGACCGTAGCAAAGCAAAATGCTTTGCCGTGGTACCGCTATTTAATGTTTCATAAGCATCTATTGTTACCTTCATACTGTTTAAATTGATAGACCCCATAAGATTCATTCGAGTACGAGAAGCTGTTGTTGCAATCAATTTATCTGTTCCCGGTCGAATCCAACCATAAGAAATTTTAGTTGCCATAGTTGGATGTACACCATCAGCAAATTCAACAGGCTCATTTTTAGGCAGAGATGCCATAAGCTTGGCGTAAAATTGCATCCAAGCTTTTTGTTGATCAGAATTTGCCTTAGCCGGTGTACCTTTAGGCTTTTTATAGGAAAAACCATGTGAGTGTAGCCAAGAAGTCATCCCTGAAATCGTATAAACAATGCCATATTTCGCGAGAACATAAGAACAGATATCTTCTACTTTGACATAGGTATGAGTTGTTAAATGTTTAATGAATTCTTCTGACTGTGGCGCAAGAAGTTTACTGACTGAACCACCGCTTTCTACATGCAATTGCTGTTTATTTTGATATTCTTTAATGTGACGAGACACTGTTTCATCGTCTAAAAGCACAGCTTCAGCAATACGAGTATTACTCCAACCTTTATTCGACAATAGAACAGCCTTGATACGATCTCGTATACGACCATTCTTTTCTCGTTTATGTTGCTGTCTGAGATGCTTTTCTTCTGATAGTGTTAAAAATGAATTCATACAAAATAATTTACACTATACGAATACAAAATATCCGGAGGTTTATTCGTGATGAGTATAGTACAGCATGTTAATGTCTCGGATCATGCCAAGGCTGTTATTGTTGGTTCGGAGTCAAGCAAAAAACAGGAGTAACCTCATGCGTTGTCAAGCAAAGAGTAAGAGATCTCAACAACAGTGTAAATCTTGGGCTGTTAAGGGTAAAAAGGTTTGTAGGATGCATGGAGCTTTTGGAGGTAGAAAAATTATAACAGGGGAGTATACGAGAATTAAACAAGCTCAGCGTAAAGAAGAAAGGAGTAAATTTAAAGAGTGGGTTGATAGTGTAGAGGGGATAAATTAATAGATTATTATTAAAGATATATTTATCTTCATCCTACTTTAAATACTTATTTAGTGGTTTCTATAATAGAATAAAGAGCTTGAAATATGAAACAATATACTTATGCGGTTATGAAAATTATTATTTTATTAATACTATGTCATACGGCTATCTTAGCCAAGGAACCGATAGAATCGTTTACTAATATTCTATCGCATAAAAACAATCAACTCGATGTATATCTCGAAGGTATTAGATTTAATTCTTCAGAGAAAACAGAGCTTTCTGAATATATAAAACCTACCGGCACTTATTTAGAAATTGGTTCCGGCGGTGATCCCATTAAATATTTATTAGATCAAATTCCAAAAGGCTATTCCCCAACCATTATAGTATCCGATATTGATCAAGATATTCTCGATATTTTGCCAGAGCGCCACCCTTCCTTAAGATCCTATCTCAACTTAGATGATAAAATAAAAAAACCAAAACTTAAATTTATGCATCTTGATGCTACAGATATGAGTGTTTTTGACAACGGGTCATTATCAGGTATTAATGCATCTGCTATTGCTCATGAAATTTGGTCATATGCAGGATCTCAACAAGCTTTTACTAAGTTTTTGAATGAGGTTTTCAGAGTATTAGAGCCAGATGGTGTTTTAATATACAGAGATCCGGAAGGGGTTCTTGATCCTTATAAAACAGTTAAAATGGATCTTAAAACAAAAAGCATGAGGCTTTTTGTTCACTTATTTTTATGTAAGTTTTTAGATGAAAAATGTACGGATCTCTACGATAAAGAAGGGAATATGAAAAAGGTATTTGCTTACGATAAAGAAAAGTTGAGATTTTGTTTTTACAAAAAAAATAGTAATAAAAAATCTTATATTGGCTATTCAGAATATTTAAAGATGCCTACCTATGAAATCGATTTCAATAGGAAGCTTTCCATTCACGTTCCTCGTCAGCTATGCCGAGAAATAGAGAGACACTACTTGACCTTTTTAAAAGACTGTAACCCTCTTATGTTCGTTAAATTATTACCTGATTTGAATAGCGATAAGCATCATGTCATTTTCTTATCTAATAATGTTGAGAAGGTTTTTCTTGAGTACGTTAAGAAATATCATATTTCATTTATCGATTCTAAAATAAGTTCATTTGATATGAAAAAGCTACAATCTGAAATAGAAAGACGCATGATGCATATTGAGAATGGAATTCGTATTAAAATTGCATCGAATGAAAAACTTCATGAATTAAAAGATAAATTAATAAACAAAGGGTTTGATCCCGAAAAATATGTTCAGGAAATAGGGAATCACTGGATTTTATTAGATTATAGAGTCTTCGGGTTATTATATAATGAATTTATAAAATGGTTTGATAAGGATAACACTCCTTTTGGTTCGGTTTCTGAATTAGCAGCGAAATGGTTAAAGTTAGAAGGGGAAGAAAACTATTTTTATTTCTCAGTAGATGAGTTGATTACTTTCGCTGGCAGTGTAAACTTGCCAAGATCTATAAAAGATAATGATGAAGAAATTTTAATTCTATGTCCTATCAACCCTAATAAAAACAAATTTATATCTAGAAATCATTATGAATACATTCTTGAGGATTCGGTTAAGATTACGGATATATTGGGCTATGAAGTTGTTATTAAAGAAGGAAAACGAATCATTCATTTTGCTAAAATGTCTATCAAAGAAGCTATACCTATCTATAATGAAATTATCAGTAAAGGCAACTATCAAGACTACCCCATGTTAAGTGAATTAATTGAAACCCTTTACAACTTTTTATAGGTAGATTTCTTAGTACAGGACATTTTTCAAGACAGCTCTATTTTATGATGAATAATCAGCAAGTTAAGGTAATTAACACACTCCTCAAGTTTCTCTCTAACTCTTAAAAATATTGCTCGCAGCTCATCAAATCCATACCTAAAAATACTCTTTGCCTTACGACCATGAGATTTTATTTTGATCGGAGTATTTTTTTCCTTAGCCTCTCCTACGCGATGACTCCGGCAAAATGCTATTGCAAAAACGAAAACAAGTTTTTCTATTCCGGAAATATGTATGAGGTGTGTGTCTTCAAAGCAAAACCCCCTTTTCTTCAAACATCCAAAGAATGTCTCAATCTCCCACCTTTTACGATAGACCTTGAAGGGGTTGTAGAAATTCCGATTGGAGATAATTGTAACAAGCTCATCTTTCTTGTAAGACCATCTTGTGCTTAGATAAATACTTCTTCCCCACAAGACAGTTTTTGCATTTTTAAGTGTCTTGCCAAGGGGTAATCTTTTAAAAAAGATATTTATTGGCAACACTCCCTCCGGTAAACTGTTGTTACGAACACGAAAAAGAAAGGGAATTTCTTGCTCATCTAGCCACTGAATCCACTCTGATCCAACAAACTCTCTATCTCCAAGGAGAGAGTCAATGTTTCCGGCTCCAATAAGAAGGAGAATACGTTTTATCAACTCGATTCGTTCTAAAGTATTGGAATTTCCTCTTTTTTGTAGAAGACTCCACATCAAAGGAAGAGCAATTCCCTTATAGGCTACTGTAAGCATAAGAATATTAATATCTATTTTCCCAAACTTCCGGTTCGTTCGATCAAGAGCCAATTTCAGTTTTTTATTTTTTAGATCAAAAAGGGTGATTACCATAGAAGCAAGGGCAAAAGGATCAAATTTTAGAAATCTAAAGAATCTCTAAATGCGTTTGTAGCATGACTCCGGAAGAGACTGCGTGATAAAAGAGGTTGCAAGATGTGCGAAATTCACAGTCTTAACAGTGATCATTGCTATCACAAGCTGAGCAAGGCAATCAGCACGAGCCTTGTGAAAATTGAAGTATCGGTTTAAGATCCCGGATAACTCATTGATATGCATGTTAAAATCTCCTTTTTTTTCAAAAAAGATTACTGCATATCAGCGAGTTACTTCAATCTCATTTTTTTTGTCCTGTACTAAGTTCAAAAGCTTCAAAAGTACCTAATTTTTTTCAATAATAAATTAGATTACATATTTTAATTTAACCTTTAAAATTACAATCAAATAACCTTAAAAGATGTTTACTGTTTATCATCTTTTAAGTTTAAGTAATACATTAATTATGTTATAATTTATTTAAATAAATAACCTTATATTATAATTTATGTTAAATGTATCCAGTAACTGTTATATAGAATTTAATCTAATAAATAATTATATATCTGATAATAAAGAGTATATTAAATCCGAAATACAGAGGTATACTGATTATTTTATCAAGTATAAGAATGATCAAGGTATAGAATGTCATTTTAGTGCATATATAAAAGATACAACACCCGGCAGTTCACTAAGATACGGAGATTTAACAGAAAATTGGTTACAATTAAAGCCCTCTCAAAAAGAATCTATCTTAAATCAGGTTCAATCTTTAGCGTCTCATACGTTATCTAATTATAATAGAGCTTCTTGCTCGTCTTTTAGCGGGCAAAACTCCTCAGCATCAAGACAACATAAACCTGTATTGGATAATAGCATCATCATTAAGCAGTATCGTAGCGGAACTAAAAATCTCCAAGATGTTTTGAAGTGTACCGTATCTTTAATTACAAAACCTACCGCCAATTATCAAGATGCTATTAGATTACTCAACAATTTAACTGATGCCGGTATTACACCTAATGTGATTACCTATAATGCTGTCATCTCTGCTTGTGAAAAAGGTGGTAAAGCAGAGGAGGCTTTGGAGATCTTTAAGGCAATTCCTGTTGGTATTACACTTGATGTGATTACCTATACTGCTGTCATCTCTGCTTGTGGAAAAGGTGGTAAAGCAGAGAAGGCTTTGGAGATCTTTAATAAGATGCTTGATGCCGGTATTACACCTAATGTGATTACCTATAATGCTGTCATCTCTGCTTGTGGAAAAGGTGGTAAAGCAGAGAAGGCTTTGGAGATCTTTAAGGCAATTCCTGTTGGTATTCCACTTAATGTAATTATCTATAATGCTGTCATCTCTGCTTGTGAAAAAGGTGGTAAAGCAGAGGAGGCTTTGGAGATCTTTAATAAGATGCCTGATGCCGGTATTACACCTAATGTGATTACCTATAATGCTGTCATCTCTGCTTGTGAAAAAGGTGGTAAAGCAGAGAAGGCTTTGGAGATCTTTAATAAGATGTATAGTAAAGGTTTGATACGGAAGTTAAGCCGTAATACATTAAACTTACATTACAAATCGTTTTATACTTATCCAATAAAAGGCGGAGATGGCATGTCAGGAATCCATCCTTCTGTTGCCAAAGTAGCAATACAATTTTTTATGGATCGGAATAAAAGATCAAATATAACTGTTATCACGGGTTTTAATAGCGGTAGCGCATTAAAAGATAGTATTCTGGAATCTTTTAAAGATAGAGTAAAGGAACTCCCTAACAATCCTGGTCGATTGATCATTTCCGGAGAGCTAGTATGATCTAATTTCCAATAATATTATTTGTTATATTTTCTAATTTTTTCCAATCAAAAGTTCTGAATGCGTCCAACCGTCCCCAATTTTTTCTCCTAAAACGATCCGAAAAAGCAAGATGAAGGTATAAATATTAAACTTTTTGATATAAACAGAGCTTTAATTTATCTTATTTCTTTATAGGTAGTTAACTTAATAGATGCAATTTTTATGTTAATTGATGGGCGAGTTCCTGATGCTTTTAAACATCCTTTTTATGAGGAGCCTCTCCCTATTTATAACGATTGGAAGGAACAAGGTTTAGATGGTATAGGTTTAGATATTCATCTTATGCCTCAATATATTATGGAATTATTGAAATCTAAGTGACTATTTTTCTAAAAAGCTATTATGCTTTTTTTTAAAGGAGACGTGTGATGAATCAAATTGAAATGATCAGTTTAGAAGATTTAATGGTTCATCCGCATAATTTAGACTTTTTGAGCATGCAAATGGTAGAGTCTTAATTTAAAATATTCCATATCTCGAAAACCGTATGCCTGCCGTTGTGATTTTGTTATTAATCCCTTCTGCTTTACCATTAGTAATCTTGTACTTGAAATAATTCAGTACATAATAAAAATGTCTCTCTAAACACCCGGCAACAAACCAAAGCGGTTTGATCCCAAGCCTGTTGACACTGTCAATCCATTTGAATAAAAATTTGGCGGCATGTGTAGCTCTTGTGTGAAGCCAAAATAAACGTAATTGTTTTTTAAGAGCATAAGGCCTGAACAAGCCGGGTATTTACTGCGAAGAGTTTATTCAATGTTATTATTTCATCTTCTGAGAGAGATTAGAGTAATTTTTCAAAAGTAAAAAACGTTGCCCTTTAAGAACTTTTTTATCCTTTTTATCAAGCTGAGCGTACTCTTGTTTACGGAGCCTGTCGAGAGCTTTATTCATTAGACTTCTTTCGAAACTCATTGTGCCACCTCCAAATTGTAAATGCCGGCAATTAGATTAAAACGAAGAGCAAACCTTTTACGCCTATTTCCGTAACGATCAGTTATAATCTTGAATCGCTTTAAACGGGCAATGACATGTTCATTGAGAACTCGTTCTTTGGAAAGCTGTCGATTGCGTTTCTTATCATCTTTAGTCAATGGCTTCTTTTTACTTTTTTTCTTTGGCATTTGGATCTTAGTGTGAATATCTTGTAGACCTTGATATCCGGTATCAGTCAACACATTTATTTCCGGACGGATTTGTATTTTTGACTCTTTGAATAATCTGAAATCATGTAGCTTGCCATTCGAGAATGCCGTACAGATTACTTGTTGCGTCTTCTTGTTCACAACAACCTGAGTTTTTAGCGTATATTTTTTCTTTTTTCCTGAGTAAAAATACTTCTGTTTTTTTTTGGCCTTTCAATACGCGTTTCTGTTGCATCGATTAAAATAACGTCATATTCAACATCGCTCTTTAGAAGAGCTTTGCGTCCGGGCAAAGAGAAATCAGGGTGCTTGATTAATGTATCCTCGATCCACCTTACAGTTTTATAGGCAGTACTCTCACTAACACCGTAACTTTGACTCACATGGAAATAAGTCCCGTATTCTCGGATATATTCTAGAGTCATAAGCAGCATATCCTTTATGCTTAGTTTGTTCTTCCTACCACCTTTAACTTTTTTGAGTTTGTTCGATTCTTCTAAAATCAACTGCATCCTATCAAATGTAGCTTTCTTAATGCCCGTTAGCCGACGAAATCTTTCGTCGTCTAAACTTTTAACTGTTTCAAACTTCATGTTATCCTCACTTATTTTAACAAGAACATTATTATCAAAAAATTAGTTTCGAAAGAAGTCTATTGTTAAGCAAGGCAAATCAGTTAATATTTTATGAACTGAAAAAATGATATATTAGTTGATTTTGCGTAAGGTGAGTCACTAAATATAAAAAAAGAAAATATTCTGGATGAAAAAAATATACTTATGTTAATCAAAAATTATGGGGCAAGAAATTATTCGGCTTTGAGATTTAGGTTTTGATACTATATAAAAATTCGAGTCTTTTTGAAAAAAAAATTATGTAAATTTAATACATGAGTTTGATTAGTGGACTTACCGGAAAAAATTGCAGCAGATCATTTATACCATATTGTAGTTGATACAGATCGCTACATTGCATATTTTGCAACAAAACCTGAAGAATTGGATGCTATTTTTACACTTCGTTATCAGGTTTTTAATCTGGAACTGGGAGCTCGAACATCTATTCATCACTCTTCTTCTTTCCATGATCGAGACGAATATGACGCAGTTTTTGACCATATCATGGTTTTATATAAACCAACGAATCAAGTTGTCGGGACTTATCGAATTCAGACATCTCAAATGGCATTAAAAAATAATGGGTTTTATTCCGAGAATGAATTTGATATCTCTTCTTTGCCTTATGAGTATCTTCATTATTCCTTAGAGGTGGGAAGAGCTTGTATCGATAAGGAACATCGTAATAAAGGTATTCTTTTTTTACTCTGGAAGATGATAGCCAAATACCTTGTTTTTCATGAAAAAAGATATATGTTCGGCTGTAGTTCTATTGGATTTGAAAGTAAAGAGAAGGCGGCCGCCTTTCTTCATTATTTTGCAAAAAATGGCTTTATGCACCCCACTATTAAACTAGGTGTAACAGAACAGTTTTCGTTAGATATTTCCAAGATAGCGGATGATGAATCCCTACTTCAAGATATTAAGATTCCTGAATTATTTAGAATCTATCTAAAGCATAAAGCTAACATATGTAGTCTTCCTGCTTACGATAAAATGTTTAATACTGTAGACTTTCTGACTTTATTAGATATCAATGATATAAGTCCAAAACAGTATGAATTTTTCATTAGCTAAACTAGTACGTACTATTCGACGTGTTATAACTTTATCTCTCTTTTTAATATATTATAATATCTTCTGGTATATCGGATTTTGTTTAACATTCCCTTTCAAGCCTCTACATCGGAAATGGAGAGTGATGGCAACTAAAGCCTTAGGGACAGGCATCCTTTTTTGTTTTGGTGCTAAGCTGCATATTAAAGGCCTCCCCCCTAAGAAACCCTTTCTTTTAGTCAGCAATCATTTAAGTTATATAGATATCTTTGTCTACTATGCCACTGCCCCCTGTACACTCATTTCAAAAATGGAAATCGGAAAATGGTTTATGGTGGGCCCTATCGCAAAAGGATTAGGTACTATTTTTATCGATAGAGGTAGTAAAAGGGATTTACTTAGGATCAATGACCTTATCGAGAGACGCTTAAAGGAAAATAATGGTGTGATCTTCTTTCCGGAAGGAACGAGTTCTGATGGTGAAATGAAACGCTTCAAACCGTCTTTGTTTGCTTACGCCTCTGAAAAGAAATTACCGGTATATTATTCATCCATCCAATACGAAACACTGCCCGGTGAAGGCTCTATAAAAAATGTGATTTGCTGGTGGGGCGATATGACCCTACTCCCTCATATGTATAATCTGATGAGAATGCCTTATTTCAATGCTTATGTTGAGTTTAATCCACTTCCCATTGCGGGTGAAGATAGAAAAGAATTAGCGCATAATGTGCAAGAAGGAGTTACCAAACAGTTATCTGAAGTTAAAGTTTTTTCTTCCAAGGAAACATAGACCGTTTCTTTATCTCAAAACCACATCCTTTTATTAGGCCCGGCTTATGAAAATAATTCATTCGGGGCCAAAGCCTACAAACTAAAGGGCGTAGAAAATAGTGACCACATGAGCCATCCTTTTTTAAATATCTACAGCTCATGACCTTGATCCTATCTTTTTTATTTTCTATTAGAGCAAAATCTCTAAAATAAAATCCTAAAAATTCCGTATTCCAAATCTTTCGAATCATATTCAAATAGGGATAAATACCACCCTTAGTTGACCAATCCATATGAATAAAATGGCAACAATTTCCTCTTTGTTTACATTTTCCCTCCAATTTATAGGGAGGGAGAACGACTAAATAAAGAAGTTTATACATCCAATAATCTAAAAGTACCGGAGGCAAGATCATGACTCGTACAGGCCAACGAATCCATCCGGGAACCCTTTGGAAAGGAGCCTCTTTCTTAGGAGGTTTTGGAGTATTAGAATCTTCTAGTCCTGTGTGAGCTTTAAAATCCGGTAAATTTTGATTCTCAGAATACATCTTTAATTTAGGAGACATAAAAAGGAGGGTTCATTAGTTATATGATAAAGATAAGGTAATGTGTTGGAAAAAATTTTAGCAAGTTAAAAAGGCTTAAAACGTAACTGTCGGTCTAGCCTGTAACCCTTCTATTGTATTGATTAATTTGTTTTGTTTCAAGTGATGGGCCGGTTTGTATTTTGAGAGCCTTTATTTGAGGTGTTAAGTTATCAAAAATATTTTTCGTATTTTCATATTGTTTTTGAATCTCGGCTGTTTGTAAGCAACACTTTGTTACTGTTGTCTTATGGATTCCCTCTGCCGCAGCGTCTTGAAGGTTCCAGATCTCAGCTTGTAAATCAGTAAGCTGTTTTCCTAATTGATCAATTGTATGAGGAGAACCGGTTAATGTAGAATTTATCGCATCTTGATATTGAAGGGCGGTCTCCAGCTTCTCAATATCCTCTATAGATCTATCTGTATTTTTAGAGAGTTGAGAAATATTTTTTGATAGTGTATGAAGTATAATATCACTACCTTTAGTTGTAAGAGTCATAAAATCACCAAAATGGATAGTTTATTAAAAGGTTGTTTAATAAATCGCTTTTTTCACTTAATAAAGTAATTATAGCAAAAATAATGTTAATTTTCAAGTTAAAATTTTAATAGTTTATGAATGAATTAATCGACAAAATTAGTTTACTGTTACACAAAGAGCTTAATGTAAGTTATTTAAAGTTATCAGATAAGAGCTCAAGACATAAAAAACATAAAAATAGAGGCAAAGGAGGCAACTATGATATGATCATCGTATCAGATATCTTTGAAAATAAATCAATTATGCAGCAACACCGCCTTATTAAATCAATTTTAAAGGATTTATTTAAAGAAGAGATTCATGCTTTAAGTATTAAAAGCTATACGCCAAAAGAGTGGGCAAATCGGATAAGTTAGCCTTTTTACTTTCCCGCAATTAGCAGTCTTTGTATGGTGGTCTTCTTTTGAACCCTCTTATTTACGAAGGAGAAGATTATGAAATTACCGGCATTTGTTACCCTTCTTTATGGTCTTGTAGTGCTAATTGGTGGAATTACAGGCTATTTCATGGCCGAAAGCACCTTTTCTCTTCTAGCCGGACTAATGTTTGGAATTTTGATCTTAAATAGTTCCAGAAGAATCTTTAAGCAAGTGGATAAAGCTCATGTTTTAGCTTTATTTCAAAGCGTAGTTTTAGGAGCTTTCTTTATCTATCGGTATACGAAAACACATATGTTTTTTCCTGCCGGTATTTTAATCATATTAAGTGCTTTAACAGCGGTTACATTACTTCTAACGTTTCCTAAGAAAACAGTTACACCTACATCTCAGTAAACTTAAAAAAGAATACATTTAAACAAGCCACTTTAAAGCGGCTTGTTTTTATTACTTAATTCACCCTTTCAACATCGCACTGCGACAAATAGGAAGTATTTGAAACCGGCCCAATGCCGGTAAAGTCTATATAGTAAATTTTTGATAAAAAATATTATGGAAGGATTTTTATACCTAAAAGCTACCGGCACTTAGCCTATGAGCGAAAATATCAAATACATACTCTTCGCTACTAAAGAGCACACAAAAAATTATAAATATGATATTAATTTTGTATGAGCCGATTCACTCCAAATCAAAGAAGCACTTTTAAATTTCAGGTAAAAAAGACCCCTGATATAGATTAACGTAATCGTTTGTGTATGCTTCTTGCACGAGATGACGGCCCGGGATTTCACTGCTCATGTTCTGCGCTTAAGCCGGTCGAACATTTATAAGTATTTGAAGGTATTTCAATCAGAAAGAAAAACTCAGCATGATACCGAGGGAGAATCAGCCGGTAAGTTATCCAAACTGCAAACGCAAGAACGAGTAAAATAGCTTGCTCAATACACTTAATAGAAAGGTTAAAGTTTCAAAGATATATTTAAAAATTAGAAACATAAGACACGATTTCCATCATAAGCTTTCTACTCAGCCGATACGTGAAAACCAAATGATCATAATTGAAGGGTTGTGTATAAAAAGCATGTTAAAAGATAGAAAATATGCCAAATATATATGCGACGAAGGATGGAAACAATTTTTAACTTTTTTAAAATATAAAAGCGAGTGGTACGGGAGAAATATAGTAGAATTAGACCACTATTTTCCCGGTACACAAAAGTGTTCTGCATGCGGTCATAAACAAGAGAAGATATCCCCCGACATAAGAACTTGGGAGTACTCAAATTGTAAAATTAAGCATGACAGAGATTTTAATGCATCATATAATACATATCCCGAAGGGCCGTCGGTAATTTAAGCCTTTGGAGATCATGTTAGACTCATTTTTTTGTTAGCCGTGGTCTGTGAATGAGGAATCCTTTCCCTTTAGGGTTGGGAGCTGTCAAAATACATTTTCATCCCAATGCTAAAGCAAAGGGTTTTCTTGCTTAATTGTCATAAACAACACCGGGTTCTCTTTAAAAAATTTGCCGGAGGTCAATTAAGTGCCGGTTTGAGTACTATAGATACTCAATTATCCGGATCGATTTATTTGATGACTAATTTAAAATAGCTTAAACTTGTTGAAACCCCCGGGCAAATCGGTATCAAATGTCATAAGTTTTTTCGAAACAGGATGTAACAGTTTTAGAGACTTTGCATGCAGAGCAAGCCTTCCGATTGAGTTGGTATCAGCTCCGTATTTTTCATCCCCTAAAATAGGTGTTTTATTTTCACTACAATGTGCGCGTATCTGATTTTTTCTACCTGTTTCCAGCCTAACACGAAGACATGATATCTCATCTCTTTCATCAAGTACCTCATAATGGGTAATAGCCTTCTTTCCTATTTCCTCGTCATGAGTACTACGAACGACGAACTGACTATTTTCATGAAGATAAGATTCCCAAGTCCCTTTCTTACTAGCTAAAACGCCTTCAACAAGGGCAATGTAGATCCTATCAATCGTATGCTTTGAAAACATCTCTTTTAAAGTAACTCGCGCTTTCTCTGTCTTAGCGAATAAGATAATACCGGAAGCATCTCGATCTAGGCGATGAACAGGAAAAACTCTTGTAGGATAACAATGTTCTTTGATGAGGCCGTGTAAATGTTTTTCCTTTAAATCATTGCTGGCAACACTTAATAAGCCTCCGGGCTTATTAACTAAAATAATATGAGAATCCTCAAAAATAATATTAAGCCTTTTAACAGTAGGTTTAACTAGATTAGCAAGTGTAATGCATTGTCCTTTTTTGACTTTTACTGAGGTTTTTTTTACGACGCGATTTTCTACGGAGATGCGACCAAATTTTAACCACTGATTTAGGCTTCTAACAGAACTATTAGGAAATGAAGCTTTTAAAGCTTCTAAGATGGTTTGATCTTGTTGAACTGTGGATTGAGCCATATTCTTCCTACTTAAAAGAAGTCATTATAAGGGATCAAAGGCCTTAGCTCAACACAAAAAAAGAATATATAAAAGCAAATATTTAAATTTATTTGGCCTGTTTTGCTTTGCTACGATCTCTTTTTAAGAAGAATGTTATAATAAACAAACTAATAAAAAGCTAAAGACCTATTAAGAAAAGGTCATTAGAGGCCGGCATACCTGTTTGCTGATCTGTTAAATTATTGAGTAGTTGAAGAGACTGCTTACCTTCTAAACCGGTTTGGCCTAATGTGGATAGAGCTTCATTTGTAATCGGGTTGAAGTTGTTTAATTGAGATGCGATGTTACTATGATGGAAGATATCTCGCCGGACACGTATCGCTATTAAAATAGAGATACCCGCTCCTCCTGTGGCATTACGAATAAAATTGAAAAAACTTAAAGCATCTTCCGGATCTTTGCCTTTAAAGGTCTTCAGGCAAAGTGTGGTTATAGGAGCTAAATGAAGAGCAAAGCCTACTCCGATAACCATACGTGAAATAGCAATTTCTTTAAATGAAGCTTCATTTGTTAATGTTAAAAGGTGTACAAAACCAACTATAAATATAAAAAAACAAAAGGCCAAGATATGTTTTAGAGGGACGTTTCTGATTAAAAAGGGCATAATGAAAGAAAAAAGTAGGGGCATTACTCCTATACAAGCTAAAATATACCCCGCCCATATAGCTGTGTAGCCCATTGTTCCTTCCGGCCACATAGCACTTCCCATTAGGGCAGCAAAAAGCATAAGAACCCGCGACAATGATGAGTCCCGGGCAGTAATTGTAGTGTTTTAATAGCCTAAGAGGGATTAACGGATTATCATTTGTTAGTTCCCAAATAAGAAGAAAGCAGAAAGATATAGTTGATATACACATAATTTCTGAAGAGTTGAAAATATATGTTAACTTTTTCTATACTACCGGACATGAAATATTTTTTTAGATCCAACAGAACGCGAACGGCTTTTACAACAGCATAAGTACGAGAGAGACAAGAGGATTTGTGATCGTATTAAAGCTGTATTGTTATATGATGAAGGTTGGAGTTATAAAAAAATAGCACACGCTTTGTTTATTACTCATGAAGCAGTACGTCAACATACATTAGACTATGAAGCAGATAGGAAGTTGGTCCCTGAAAACGGAGGTTCTTCAAGTAAACTTAATCCGGTCTGTCGTGATATGCTGATTCATCATCTAAAAGAAAATATCTATACCTCTGCAAGAGAGATAGCCTCTCTTGTACAAAATCTATTTGAAATAAAATACACCCCTGCCGGTATGACAGCGTGGTTAAAATCTAATGGTTTCTCTTATAAAAAACCAATGCTTGTTCCCGGAAAAGCTGACCCTTTATCTCAAGAACAATGGTTAGAATATTATCGTAAATTAAAAGCCGGTTTGTCGCATACTGAAGCTATTTATTTTATGGATGGAGTACATCCGACACATAATACAAAACCTTCTCATGGTTGGATAAAAACGGGTATGTACCGGGCTCTTAAAACAAATAGTGCTCGTCGAAGGCTTCATATCTCAGGTGCTATTGATATTGAATCGAAGTGCCTTATATCTCAAGAAGATCAAACACTCAATGCAGATTCAACAATTTGTTTTTTAAAAAAGTTAGAACATGCTTATCCCGAAAAAAAGGCTCTCTATCTCTTTTGTGATAATGCCGGATATTATCGTAATAGAAAAGTGCAAGATTTTTTAAAAACTTCAAAAATTTCCATGCAGTTTCTTCCTCCTTATAGTCCTAATCTTAATCCTATTGAACGCTTATGGAAGTTGATGAATGAACAGATCCTCAATAATCGATATTACGAGAAATTCGGTGATTTTAAAGATAGGATTTTGGGATTTTTAAAAAAACTCGCAAATCCACTAAACAGCTATTCAGATCTTTTAAAAAGGCGTATTACTGATAACTTTAGAGTTATAAAACCACCCCCATTTGTCAATTCTTCAGCTTAAATGGGTATATCGTTATTATCTATATCAGAAGTGATGAACCTCTCAATATCTTGAATGAGGCTCTCTCTTTGATCTTCAGGGATAAGGGCGATAGCGTCAACGATTGTACCTTGATCATATCCGTTCATCTCGTGGGTGAAGAGGTGCCGGGCTGTGAAAGATGTTGTATTTTGATAGGCAGTGAATTGTGATAATATATTGTTAAAAATGAACATGCAAATAAACCTTATTTATTTTGTCTTTTCACGCCCTTTCAACAATGAAGTGCAACACTTGATGCTTCCTTACTGAGACGTTAAACACCTCCTCCGGAGTTGAAAAGTCTAACATTTTTCGGGGTCTATTGTTAAGCAACTTCTCGATCTTTTTTAAATTACCTGCTGAGACTTCATCAAACCGTTTATTTTTAGGGAGATATTGTCGAACTAGTTCATTCGTATGCTCGTTCAGCCCTCTCTCCCGGGAATGATAGGGGGTAGCAAAGTAAAAACTTATCTCAAGTGATTGACTCATTTGTTCATGGTAAGCAAATTCTTTCCCGTTGTCAGCAGTTAATGTCATGACAAATTTTTGGACCGGTATTAACCTATTTACCGGCGCATCCTTTACTTCCTCAGCGGTTTTACGCGAGACCTTTTCCGGTTTTGTTAGCTTTGAGACTCTTTCGACCATTGAGACAATGACTCCGCTCCCTTCCGTTCCTATGATTGTATCTAGCTCTCAATCGCCTAAACGAGTTTTCTTCTCTACGATATCAGGTCTTTCAGAAATATCTATCCGTCCGGGAATACATCCTCGTCCGGCCCTATTTTTACCCCGCTTGTTATATTTCTTTCCACTATGTCTAAGGTGTTTATACAACAGGCTCCTCTTTTCTTGTCCTCCCAAACATATTTATAGATTGTCTCATGACTTACAGCTTCTTGATACCGTTTCTTCTTCAGCCATCCTGATATTTGATCGGGGGCTCCACTGCAGGCTTAACTTCTCTTCGATAACGGCAATCATTGCACTACCCATCTTTGGGTTTTGGAGCCTCGTCTCTTTAAAGCCTTCTCTTGAACCTGTTGATACCGATATCCGCGATTTCGTTTTAGTTCGCGATAAACAGTAGATTGATCCACTTTTAACTCATTGGAAACTAGGGTGATAGGATCTCCTCTTCTTATTCAAGGTGTACAATTGGCATCTCTTGTCTTTCTTTAAGTGACGGTAGCCGTTTGGCATCTTTCCTCCTTGGTTTTCTTACGTTTACCATAGGAAGTTTTTTTACCATCTTCAGACAAGTTTAATTTGCATCGGTTTGTTGCACTTCGATGTTGAAAGGGCGCTCTATAGGTGTTTTAAAATTCAAACTTTTTCCGGGTCTTTCATTAAGCAGTTTTTCTATCTCTTTTACATCCTCTTGTGTCACATTATTAAAGTTTGTTTTCTTAGGCAAATACTGTCTAACTAACCCATTCGTATGTTCATTCAACCCTCTTTCCCGGGAATGATAGGGTTTAGCAAAATAAAACTCTGCTTTGAGTGTTGAACTTACTTCTTGATGCCGAGAAAACTCTAAACCATTATCTGCTGTTAATGTGTGAACTCTATCCTTAACAGGCTTTAAACAGGTAATTAAAGCATCGGCAACACCGAGGGCTTGTTTAGACTTTACCTTCATAAGCATCGTATATTTAGAAGCACGATCAACAATAGAAACAATCACTCCTTGATGATTTTTGCCTATTATCGTATCTAATTCAAAATCTCCTATTCTTGTTTTTTCATCGACAATACAAGGTCTTTTATCAATATCGACTCTATTGGGAATACAGCCTCGGCCTGCTTTATCTGAACCTCGCTTTTTATACTTCTTACCTTTGTGTCTTAAATTTTTATATAAATTGCCCCAATTTCGTTTATCTTTCCAAATATGACGATAAATACTTTCGTGGCTGATAAGCAGGCCTTCTTCTTCTTTCAATCGACCGGATATTTGAACAGGACTCCATTGAAGCAGTAATTTACTTTCTATCTTCATAAGTAGTTCAGGGGTCATTTTCTTTGTTTTACTGCTCGCTTTTGAACGCCTTCTTTTAGTTTTGATTTGTGCTGCAAAATAGATATATCTGCCTTCATAGCTATTTCTTTTTAACTCTCGATAAACAGTAGTTTTATTAACATTTAATTCCTGCGAAATAGAATCAACAGAATCTCCTCTTTTTTTTAAAGTACATATTTGGCACCTTTGTTCGTAGGTTAAATGCCGGTAGCCTTTAGGCATAAAAAATCCCTCCATAGTTTTTTTTTGCAAAAATTTACTATAGAGATTTTGCCGGCATTTGGCCATTTTCAAATTCTTCCTATTTGTTGCACTTCAATGTTGAAAGGGCGGGTCTCTATATAATGAAAATTTAAAATTAAATTACTATATAGTAGATTGGGGGACATAAGATTTTTTAGCTAAAATTTTTTGAGATATGCCTAAATATTGGCGTACCAATCGTATTAGTATGCTGATAGAGATGCCTTGCTGCCGTTTATTTAAATCACCACATTAAGGCAAATATTTCATGTAAAAGAAATTTTTCTGAATTTTTTCATAGTTATCGAGAATGGGTTTCAATTTTTCTGATAGCATTATAACGATTTTATATTTATGACAATCAAGCGAGAAAATCCTTTGCTTTAGCATTGGGAGCTGTCAAGAAATGAATTTTTAGAAATGGTATAATTTAGCGCATACCCATTAAAAGCTCAAAAAGGAGCTGGTCTAACTGCTCATATGCAAAGCATCGAGAGGCCAGCTCTTTTCTATTGAAGTCTTTTTCTTTCAAGTCCTTAGCTTTTTGTGGGCTGTACGGTGATAAAGGGTCCCAAGATGGGATGTTTTTTAGTAGCTCTTGAATTTTTTTATCCTCTTTAAATAGACGTGCTTTTTCCTTAAGAACCAGATAAGAACGAATACATCCTTTAGCAAAGTCTTTCACCCCTTCAGCATCTTCTGTTCTGTAAGCATGGGCATCGAAATGTCTTGAGCCTGAGTAGCCGCATTCTTCAAGAAATTTAACAACAAAAAAACTTTGTTTGTAATTATGTGAAGAAAAGCGAAAGTCTTGATCAAAACGTGCAAAATTTTGGTCGTTGAGATCAATATGAAACAATTTGTTCATTTCCCATGCTTGGGAAATGGCATGTAAGAAATTCAACCCGGACATATGTTCATGAGCCATTTCAGGATTCACTCCAACCATTTCCGGGTTTTCTAGAGTGGAGATAAGCGCTAGCATGCTGCCGGTCGTCGGTAAATAAATATCTCCTCGTGGTTCATTGGGTTTGGCTTCTAAAGCAAATTTAAGATTATATTCCCGGTCGTTGACATATTCGCAGAGAAAATTTAAAGCATCTCGTATACGTTGAAAGGATTCTTGAGGTTTTTTTGCAATATCGGTTTCAACCCCTTCTCTTCCTCCCCACATAACAAAGGTCTCAGCGCCCAGTTCTACTCCTAAATCTATAGCACGCATCGTTTTTTGAAGAGCATAGGCTCTGACGTTTGGGTCATTAGAAGTAAAAGCGCCATCTCTAAAACATGGATCGGTAAATAAATTAACAGTTGCCATAGGCACGATGAGACCTGTTTCATTTAATGCCTTTTTAAAACCTTGAACAATTTTATCTCTTTCGCTTTGAGAAGCATCGATAGGGACTAGATCATTATCATGAAAGTTAACGCCATAAGCCCCGGTTTCGGCTAATAGGTGTACAATTTCTACAGAGGATATGGGAGATCGTACTTCTAAACCAAATGGATCTCTTCCCGGATTCGCTATTGTCCAAAGTCCAAAAGTAAATTTATGCTGTGGTAATGGCTTTAATGGGTCGCTCATATTTTGATCCTTGTAAATTGTTGGATATTTTGATAATGATAAATATCATTGTTGAAATAACGCAGTCAATAAAAAAGGAGAAACTATTTGTCTAAATCTGATACAGGACATAATGTCCGTTACATATATGCGAGTGCTATTTTTGCTGCATTAGGCGGCTTGCTATTTGGATATGATACAGGGGTCATTTCAGGAGCTATTCTGTATATTAGAGAAGATTTTCAATTAACTAACGTAGAAGTTGAAATGGTTGTCAGCGCTGTCTTATTGGGGGCCGTGATAGGAGCCTTTTTTGCCGGTAAATCGGCTGATTTTTTTGGCCGGAAATTAATGATCTTATTAGCCAGTATTTTATTTGTATTAGGGGCATTAGAAATGTCTTGGGCCACCGGAATGTATTGGGTTGATTTTTGGCCGTTTTGTCGTTGGATTCGCTATTGGTATGGCATCAATGACAGTACCTTTATACATAGCTGAGATTGCTCCGCCAAAAACTCGGGGAGCGTGTGTTTCTTTAAATCAATTAGCGGTAGCTATAGGTATTTTTGTTTCCTATTTAGTTAATTTTGGTTTTTCCGGTACCGGTGGATGGAGGTGGATGTTAGGTCTTGCTGCCATACCGGGTGTTATTCTTTTTATTGCCATGTTAATACTTCCTGAAACACCAAGATGGTTATTAAGTCGCAATCGGAAAGAAGATGCTATAAAGGTTTTAAAGCGCATTCATGATCCTTCTGTGATTGATAAACAAATACAAGAAATTGAAGATAGCCTTAGCATTCAGGAAGGAGGAATGAAAGAGTTGTTAAGACCGGGGGTGCGTAAAGCTCTATGGATTGGTCTGGGTCTTGCTGTTTTTCAACAGATTACAGGGATTAATACGGTATTATATTACGCTCCGACTATTTTAAAGATGTCGCTCTTTCACACCGATAAAGCAGCCTTAATTGCTACTATGGGCGGAGGCGCTGTTTTTGTTATCATGACTGTTGTTTGCGGTCTTGATCGTTGATAGGATAGGCAGGAGAAGGTGTCTTTTAATAGGCGTACTTGTTATGTCATTGGCTCTTATTATACTTGGCATAGCTATTCAGCAAGATATGCAGCCTATATGGAAAGCTGTTTTGATAGTGGGTTCTCTATTTTTATACATCGGAGCCTTTTCAATTAGTTTAGGTCCTATCTTCTGGTTAATCATTGCTGAGATATATCCTCTAAAGGTAAGAGGGATTGCTATGAGCGTTGCTACCATGGCCAATTGGGCAGCCAATTTCCTTGTGGCGTTAACGTTTTTATCTCTTGCTTCAAGCATGGGTTTGTCTGAAACCTTTTGGCTATATGCAGCTATTGGTATAGTTTGTTATCTATTTGTTTACTTCTATGTTCCGGAGACCAAGGGAGAAACATTAGAGCAAATAGAAAAAAGATGGTTATAAGGAAATGAGCTGTATGGGTCAAAAAGCTAAAAGTGATGATATTACCTGGCCTTTTGAAGGTTTTGCCTATTTTGTATCCAAGCCCTCGCTTTGGCCATTACCGATTATAGTATTTTAATTTTTATTTGATAATATGTTATCCTTCTTTTTTTATACAAACAGTAAGGACAAAACAATGCCTAGAGCCTATTCAGTAGATCTTCGAGAGAAAGTATTACAACATATAGAAAAACATCATGATAAAAAAACAGCCGGCCATATTTTTCAAGTAGGTATCGCAACAATATATCGATGGATCTTGCAAAAAAAGCAAAAAGGACATTTAAAGCCAATCCGCAGAAAATATGCTTATAAGAAATTAGATGATGAGTTGTTATCTAAATATGTAGAAAAACATCCGGATTATTTTTTATCGGAAATTGCTGATTATTTTTCAGTCACTCCGCAAACGATTTTTTATGCCCTTAAAAGATTAAAAATTACACGAAAAAAAAAACTACTCGCTATAAGGAAAGAGATGAAAAGAAACGGGAAGCTTTTATGAAAGATTTAAAAAATATTCCCTTTGACAAGAGAATTTATCTCGATGAAACCGGGATTCATCAATTTTTATTTCGTGAGTCCGGAAGAAGCTTACGCGGCAAAAGAGTTTTTGGAGCGGTTTCAGGAAACCGCTTTATAAGGCAAAATATTATTTCAGCCCTATCTAAAGGGCAGTTTTTATCTCCAATGTGTTTTGAAGGTACTTGTAATACCGGGTTATTCAATATTTGGCTTAAGGAAGTTTTGACTCCTCAGCTTACACCCGGTAGTGTTCTTATTCTTAACAATGCCGGTTTTCACAAGTCAGCGGAAAGCAGGAAAACAGTAGAATCTGCCGGTTGTAAGCTTATGTTTCTTCCTCCATATTCTCCGGACTTAAATCCTATAGAAAAATATTGGGCTAATATGAAAAATAAAGTTAGAGAGATATTACGAAAAGTTACGAATTTTAAATTCGCCATTGATCAAGCAATCTTATCAATATAAAATTAAATGACTATAAAGAGCGATGTTGAATATGACGTTATTTTAATCGATGCAACAGAAACGCGTATTGAAAGGCCAAAAAAAAACAGAAGTATTTTTACTCAGAAAAAAAGAAAAAATATACGCTAAAAACTTGGGTTGTTGTGAACAAGAAGACGCAACAAGTAATCTGTACGGCATTCTCGAATGGCAAGCTACATGATTTCAGATTATTCAAAGAGTCAAAAATACAAATCCATCCGGAAATAAATGTGTTGACTGATACCGGATATCAAGGTCTACAAGATATTCACTCTAAGACCCAAATGCCAAAGAAAAAAAGTAAAAAGAAGCCATTGACTAAAGAGGATAAGAAACGCAATCGACAGCTTTCCAAAGAACGAGTTCTCAATGAACATGTCATTGCCCGTTTAAAGCGATTCAAGATTATAACTGATCGTTACGGAAATAGGCGTAAAAGGTTTGCTCTTCGTTTTAATCTAATTGCCGGCATTTACAATTTGGAGGTGGCACAATGAGTTTCGAAAGAAGTCTATTGAATAAATCTTAAATACCTGATTAAATTGGGAAATTCACGGTAATAATATTGGTGAATATAAGAATAAAAATGTTTGAAAGTTTTAAAGTTAGATTGCTGAAACATAACTGTAATAGTCATCATTTCCGAAACTGACAATAAAGGTGCGGGTCCTCGTCTATTTTGTTTATTTTCAATAAGGTGTTTCACCCAATTTTTTTCGAAAACTTTCCAAAAATCATCGATAGAGCAATATAGAGCAGTTAAATCTTTCATTTTTAGACCTTTTGTTAGTGTTTATCTTTTTGTCAAAATATTCTACAAAAACAAAAGGTCTTTTGGCATTAAAAAATTTCTAACTTTATGAAATACTAAGGATTAAACCCAAAACTTAGGTTGTTAATATATTTTGTATACTATCCCTATCTTTTAGATCTACTTTGGAACAGTCGGTAAGTTAAGCCTTTGGAGATTATGTTAGACTAACTCTTTTGTTAGCCGTGGTCTGTGAATGAGAAATCCCTTCCCTTTAAGGGGTTGGGAGCTGTCAAAGAGGTAAAGAGTCTCAGATTAAGGGGATTAATTCCAAAATTCTTCGATTTCTTCTAAAGATTTGCATTTAGTTTCCGGAATACGTTTAACGATGAACCATAGTCCGAATATGCCGATGAGGGCGTAGATCCAGAAAGTTCCGGTCTTACCTGCGGAATAAATGAGATCCAGGAAGGTAAGCGTGATAATGAAATTTACGGCCCAATTGACACAGACCACAATACCCATAGCCTTTCCTCGTATTTTCAGAGGATAGATCTCGGAATTGATTAACCAACCATTAACACCTAAACTAATGGCAAACGAACCGATGAATACCATTAGACTAATAAGGGATACCCAGCCCATTATTGCAGATTCTCCCATAAGGAGAAAGCCTAAGCCAAGAATAATAAGGCTAATGATAATACCACTCAGACCTAAGATTAAAAGAGGCTTTCTTCCCATTTTATCGATAAGCCAAAGAGCAACAATGGTCATAGCGACATTAACAATCCCTACCCAAACAGAGGCATAAATAGCTGCTTTAGTAGAGGTAAAAGCTGCCATTTTAAAAATTGTGGGAGCATAATAGAGAACACTATTAATACCTGTTGCTTGTTGTATAATAGTTAAACCCAAACCGGCAATTAGAGCAGGCCTTATTTTTCTGGAAATAAGCTCTGACCATTTGGATGAATCTTCTTGCAGTCTCCTATCAATATGTTCTGTTTCCAGACGTGCATCATCAGAATTAGCTCTAAATCTCGTTAATATTTTTAACGCTTTATCTCGTCGTCCTTTACTAATCAACCAACGGGGGCTCTCAGGAAAGAACAGCATAATAATGAATTGAAGGGTCGCAGGGATAGCAGCAATAAAAAACATCGTTCTCCATGCCAGGGTATTGGCTAGAATAAATCCTGCTACAAAAGCTAATAATATTCCGATTGTAATAAATAATTGGTTGATACTGACCAAAGCACCTCGGTGAGGAAATGGGGCCAGCTCGGCAATATACAAAGGGGCGGTAGCAGAAGAAGCGCCAATAGCAACACCGACAATTAATCTACCGATAATTAACCAATTAACATTAGGAGACCATGCAAGCATACAAGAGCTTAAGATAAAAAGAATACTGGATGCTAAAACAATCGTTTTACGTCCAAATCTATCAGATAAAGGGCCTGCTATAAGAGCACCGATTATTGCTCCGAATGAAATGATAGCGATAATAAGCTGTTCTTGGAAGATGGTTAGATAAAACTCTTTTTTGATGAAGAGTATCGCACCCGCAATAACTCCGGTGTCATAACCGAAAAGAAGGCCACCGATAGCGGCGGTACAACAAATCACAATTAAAGAAAACCGTTTTTTAAAAGATTCTAAAGGCATAAAAATATAAGTTTAAGTATTGATATTCGCATCCTTGTTTAAAGTAGTATTTGTAGTCAATTTTTTTATACAATATGTGAAATAAATATGATAAGGGTAGTGATGGCAAAACAAAGAATGCTCATTATCCGGAAATGCTTAAACCGATTCAAAATCAAGGTGTTAATCCCCAAGTGGTTGTTATGGATGCATGGTATTTCGGTTTAAAAAATTGAAAGTCTACCGGAGATATTGGGTTAAATTCTGTCACCGGTTTGCGTAACAATAGAAAAGTTAATCGAAATGTAAGTTTGGAAGATTTGGATATTCCGTATGAAGGACTAAGCATTCGCGTCAATCTAAAACCAAACGATCATAATTGAAGGGTTATGTATAAAAAGCATGTTAAAAGATAGAAAATATGCTAAATATATATGCGACGAAGGATGGAGCCGGTTTTTAACTTTTTTAAAATATAAAAGCGAGTGGTACGGAAGAAATATAGTAGAATTAGATCACTGTTTTCCCGGTACACAAAAGTTTTCTGCATGCAGTCATAAACAAGGGAAAATATCCCCCGACATAAGAACTTGGGAGTACTCAAATTGTAAAATTAAGCATGACAGAGATTTTAATGCATCATATAATATATATACCGAAAGAGCAGTCGGTAATTTAAGCCTTTGGAGATTATGTTAGACTACCTCTTTTGTTATCTGTGGTCTGTGAATGAGGAATTCCTTCCCTTTAGGGTTGGGAGCTGTCAAAAAATTGAGGTTATATGAAGCTTTATCCATTACTTATTAAACCGGTATACAAGGATTATATTTGGGGAGGTAGTCGAATTATTGAAACCTATCATCGCCCCATGCCTCCGGGCATTTATGCAGAATCATGGGAAATTTCAGATAGAGAAGATGGAATGAGTTTGATCAGTAATGGTTTGTATAAAGGAAAAAGTCTACATGAGTTAGTCGTTAGCTTTAAAGATGAACTGATGGGAAGAAAGTTGACCGGGTTCCCTCTTCTTATAAAAATTATCGATGCTAAGCAAAACCTTAGTGTTCAGGTTCATCCTGACGATGAAAAAGCCAAACTTCTGGGGTCGGAAGCAAAAACAGAGATGTGGGTTGTGTTAGATGCAGAACCAAATGCTGCTGTTTATGTAGGGTGTAAGCCTGAAATAACTCCTTTGGAGTTTAAACATGCAATCGGCAATAATACTGTTGAAAAAGTGATTAACAAAATAGAAGTTCAGGTAGGAGATGTCATTTATATTCCGGGAGGGATGATACATGCTATTGGTAGCGGATGTCTTTTATATGAAGTGCAGCAAAATTCGAATACAACCTATCGAATTTATGATTGGAATAGAGTCGGAAAAGATGGAAGGCCAAGACCGCTTCATTTAAAAGAAGCGTTTGAAGTCATCAAATGGGAAAGTGATAAAGACAAACTATTTAAGAAGGGTAAAACCATTGAAGAAAATGACAATGGTTTGAGAATATTAATGCTGAATTGCCCATACTTTAATATAGAACGTTTAGAAATTCGAGGTTTGTGGCTAATAAAAAAGAATACGAAAGATCCTATCATTTTTTTTATACAAGAAGGAGAAGTAGAGATCACTGTTGATGAGGGACGTGAAGTAGTATATAAAGGAATGAGTTGCTTGATTCCTGCCGCATGTCACTCTATTCGCCTAAACCCTAAAACTGAGCGGGTTACAATTTTAAAAACATGTATTCCTTAAGCCTGCGTCTTTCTATGACCATGAATGGCTAAAGTCAGCGCACTTAAGTCTCCAATTTTTTCTAAGCTGCTGGCTTCGAGTCGAAATTCCTTCAAGGGTCTTGACCAGCAATATTTCTTTAGGCTTTCTCTAAGAGGTAAGAGAAGCAGATCTTGAGCATGAATGGCAATGGTGCCTAAGATAATTGCTTCCGGATTATATAGCATAACTAAGGTGCCAATGCCATGTCCCAATCTTTCAATAAAAGACTCCCAATATTTAATGGCAAACGGGTCTTTTTCTTTTACGGCTTTTATAAGGACTTTCATATCGATTTTAGATATTTCATTTTCTGCAAGAGCGATCATTTTTGTTTCAATATTGTTATCACGAATCCTCTTTTGGATGGATTTAGCTACAGGGCCTCCTCCACAATAAATTTCTAAACATCCTTTTAATCCACAGACACATTGAGGGCCTGTTGGGTCCAGTACCATATGACCAACTTCTCCGGCGGTATCACTATGACCTTGTATAAGGGCACCATTGGCAATGATCCCGCCTCCAACACCTGTGCTCATAGTAAGATAGAGGAGATTTTCACAACCTTTCGCGCTTCCGAATTCCCATTCAGCCAGAACACATGCATTTGCATCATTATTGATAAAGGTAGGAAGAGATAACTCTTGTTTAAGCAGTTTAACAATTTGAATATTTTCCCAGCCCGGTAAATTAGGGGGATTAAGAATTTTTTCTTCTTTTACAGACATGGGACCGGGAACGGATAAGCCAATAGCCGTAACATCGCTATAATGATCAATTAACTTTTTAGCGGCTTGAATAATGCGATCAAGGGCTTGTTTCGGTCCCGAGTGTGCTTGTGTGGGTATTGTGCCGGATTCTACAATAGAACCATCTTCTAATCCCATGGATATTCCTATGTTAGTCCCGCCTATATCAATTCCTAAATAATGCATTGTTTTAGCCTCTATCTACTTCTTTATCTTATCCATATTTTTTCTAGCTATCACTTAATAGTGGAAAGAAAGCAAGTGGTTTGTTATCTTGCGTAATTCAATCAAATACCTATTTTTAGAATGATAAACAATAAATGATTGCAAGAGTACGGGAGAATCTATATGAAGAGGCTTTTTAGCTTACTTAGCTTATCAATAATTTTAGTTAGTTGTACAAGCGGACCTATTCAACCTTTGCGTTATCATGCAACGGGTATAGCTAAACCTGTAGTAGCCGTTCTTCCGATTATTGATATTACAGACTACCAATTGGATTGGGATCTTTCTGATGAACTAACTGTAGGTATTTGTCAGCGTATGATTGACAGGGGGGCTTTATATTTGGCTCCTGAAGAGTCAATGAAAATTGCATTGAAGAGATTCGAAGGCGTAGATCTTATTGATACAGATGAAAATTTTATCCGGGATTTTGCTGCAAGTAATGAGTTTCTTGTTTTAATGGAGTTAATTGAACATAAAGAAGTTCCTTATAATCGACAACGCATCAAGCCTATTTATCCCTCTGATGGTGAAATAGAAAATGTTTTGATGATGAAATTGCGAATAAAGGTATTCGATTTAAGAAATGGTGTTCCTCAAATTATCTTACAAGAAATTGTACATAGTAATCATATGATGCCTAAAGCGCCCGTTTATTATGATTATAATAAAATTAATTGGGGTAATGAAATTTATTCAACGACTCCAATAGGAAGAGCACATGCCCGCTTAGAAAGAGATGTAGCGGTGCAAGTCGAAAAATATATATCGGTTGCTAAAAGTTAAGGGTTTATGCCCCCAAATATTAATGAAAATCTATTAGAACAACACATTGCTATACTGTTGTTAGGGTTGTTTTTAGCAACACTATTCAATTACTTTGCTTGGTATAGGAAGTATTACCAATTACCACCTTTGCATAGGGAAAAAGGTAATGTTTATCTATGGCAGGTGTTCGGTGCCTTTCTTGTCTATTTAGCTTTTTCTTTTCTCTATCCTTTTACTATTCATTTATTTTTCAAAGTATTTGTACCTCAATATAGAGATATTCTAAAGGGAGTTTCATATATAAGAGGTTGGGTAAATATTGTCGGACTATTCCTTACATTCGGTGTCATGTTACTTTACTTCAATTTCCTAAGCGAAAAAAATCGGCAAGCGGTTTGGGGATATGGTCTTAAAGACGGAGCCCCTCGCTTTATTCATAATATTTTAATGGGTATTTTAACATGGGTTATCTCTTTTCCTATTGTTGTTGTTGTGGGACAGATCTGTTCGATAATCATTGATGTCTTAAAGTTAAGAACGGTTGAACAAATTGCTATAAGATATTTAAAAACAACATTACCCTATAAGGAACAATATATTATTACGGCGCTTCTTATAGTGTTTATTATTCCAATTATTGAAGAGTTATTATTTAGGGGTTTTTTACAAAATTTTCTTTCTAAGTGGCTCGGTAGAATCTGGGGAATTGTTATTACATCTTTGATTTTTGCAAGCTTTCATTTCTCCATGACTCAAGCTTGGGAAAATTTAGAATTAATGATTTCTCTATTTGTTCTATCTTGCTTTTTAGGTTTTATTTACTTTAGACAACGATCATTGTGGTCTTCGATTGCTTTACATGGAACATTTAATGGTATTAGTATTTTAATGATGAGTTTTTCAAAAAGCGCATGAAACTATGCGATGTGTTATATGCAAAAAGTTTTTTGAAAATATAGGGGTTATTGTAAGTGGTAATTAAAATGTTTAAGACCGAATCATATGGTTTAACCGATATAGGCTCCGTTCGTAAGAATAATGAAGACGCTTGGGAAGAAATTCCTGAAGCGGGGTTTTATGTGTTAGCTGATGGTTTGGGTGGCCATCAAAGTGGGGAGGTCGCTTCTTCAAAAGCAGTGAAGAATTTGATTTATGCTATTAAGAGAATTGAACAATTTAAATCCGATAATAGAACAGCCAAGGAGCTGGCTACCTTATTGCGATTTGCCATTAAAGAAACGAATCACCATATCCACCGGATGGGTCAAAATAGTGAAGAAATGACGGGTATGGCAACAACTCTTTGTTGTCTATATATTCATCAACAACAAATTATTTATGCTCATGTTGGAGATAGCCGTATTTACCGATTACGTAAAGGACGTCTCAATTTACTAACTAAAGATCATACAGTAGTAAATCATTTGTTAAATAAAGGAGAAATTACTCCTGAAGAGGCCCGAAATTCTTCTTATCGAAACATCTTAACTAAAGCTGTAGGTATCGATCTTACCATTGAGGCTGATGTCAATATTGAAGAAATTCAACATGACGATTTGTATTTACTTTGTTCTGATGGCTTAACAGATGCTCTGTCTTTCCATGAGATGGAAGAAATACTCTCTCTGTCTAAGACGTTAAAAAACAAAACATCAATTTTGATTAATAAAGCCAAAGAGAACGGTGGAGAAGACAATATCACTGCCTTATTAATAAAGATAATTTAACTCTTATTGTTCTTTTATCTTTTATTCTTTTTTTTTATACTTACCTACAAATCAGATAAAAAGTTGTCTTTTATTATGAATAAATCGATATACCTAGATAATAATGCCACGACTTCTTTGGATTCGCGAGTCTTAAAAGCGATGCAAAAAGATTTTGAAGGCAAACCTTATAACCCATCAAGTATCCATTTTTTTGGCCGGAGGGCAAAAAATTTATTAATTAAAGCTCGTAGAAAAATTGCTACTACTCTAGGTGTCTCTTCTGATGAAATTTATTTCACTTCAGGAGGTACAGAATCGAATAATTTATTAATTCGCGGATTAATATCAAATGCTTCCCGTGGACATATTATATCATCAGATTTAGAACATAGTTCGATTTATGAGACGCTACAAAAGATGATTCCCCCTTCATATGAAGTGACTTATCTATCGGGAGGTCTCCATGGAGCTGTTACGAAAAAGAGCCTTTTACATGCATTAAGAGAAGATACTAAACTGATTATTCTCATCGCAGTGAATAATGAAACAGGAGTAAAAACTGATATTGATGGAATCGCAGCTATTGCTAACGCGCATAATATCCCGTTATTACTTGATGGAATCGCTTGGTTTGGAAAAGAAGAGTATAGGATACCAAAAGGAGTATCAGGTTTAAGTATTAGTGGTCATAAATTACATGCTCCAAAAGGTGTGGGATTATGTTATATATCCAATGACTTGGGTCAAAGTTCCTTGATTACCGGAGGGCCACAAGAAAAGGGGTATAGGGCCGGCACTGAAAATCTAAGTGGGATTTTAGGCCTAGCAGAGGCAATCGCACTGCTGCCTGATATTTTGCCGGAGGCAAAAAAAAGAGTTTTGAATTTAAGGCAACGTCTTGAAGTCGGGATTTATAAGAACCTTAAAGAAGTCTATATTAACGGGACCGGAGATAGAATATGTAATACAGTCAATATTGCATTTTCTGATGTCGAAGGGGAAGCCCTTTTTATGAATTTAGATATGGAAAAAATTGCAGTCAGTTATGGCTCTGCATGTTCAACAGGTGTTTTAGAACCTTCTAGAGTCTTGGTCAATATGGGCATTCCACCTAACTTGGCGCGTTCTTCGCTCCGTTTTTCTCTTAGTCGTTTATCAACCATCGATGAAATAAATCGTACAATTGACATTGTAATAAGAATAGTTAACCATTTACGTCATTTTTAACATTGGATTCTTTATTTTAAAATTTTTATTCGACAATTGTCATGAAATGTGTATGGTAGAATCATTATTATTTTAATGAAAAGGAATGGTTGTTATGAGGACGATGCATTTGAAGATGCTTTTTGCTTGTTTGATTACATTATTAACAACAACAGCATGTGGACCCTCAAAAGAAGAAATTGAGGCTAGGCAGCCTGTATGTTTCTCGGCTGAAATAACAACGCCGCAAATTATGCACAAACTATATCATCCGGACGATAAAAATATGCCCGAACCAATATTTAAAGCAATCTGTTCACAAAATAATGAGTCTCACGATTATAAGAATGCAATTGGATCCGCTACTTTGTTGTATGACCCCACAACGCATCAATTAGATTATGCAATTGCTTTTAGAGGTTTAAGTGGTCCACCAATTTTGGTAGAATTATGTTCCGGTCTTTCAGGCAAGGAGGGACGAGTCATTGCGACACTCTGTAATAATCTTGTAAGCGATATTCCGGCACTTTATAATCAGGAAAATCAAGGTATGAATGATCATTTTCACCCCTTAAATCCCAATGAATCTGATCATCTTGAACAAAATACTGCTTCGAATGAGAACGATTATAAAGCTCCTTCCGACCTGATAGCAAAATGTGTTTCAAAAAATAGTGGTTTTTTAAGCGACTCTATTGTTTTTAAAGAAAATAAGGATGCTGTTTCTTCCATGAGTGCTGAAGAAGTACACCACGCTTTGTTAAGTGATCAGCTTTATATAAATATCATTACTTGTCTCAATGAACAAGGTGAGGTTAGAGGGCAGATTAAAAAGATAATGATGAGCCAAAAATCAATGCCGGGAAATAATATAAACCGCATGTCACCTCAGAAACAAAGACAGACGAACTAAACAATAGTACGGATAGATAATAGTTTTGGGCCGGTCAGTGAACTTTCTTTGATTCGGATTTCAAATTGATCAATATGAATGATTTCATCTTTATCAGGATTATGGTTTGAAATTTTGACGACAAGTTGTCCAAGAGTTTCTGTTCCATCCTCTTTTAAAGAGACATTAAATTCCTTATTAAAGTCCTTAATCTTCATGTCTCCCGGAAAGGTTCTTTCGATTAAAGAATCTTGAAGGGCACATGTCATGGATGGCAATTCTACAGGTGAGCCAAATAACTCTGTAATGATGTCTTCTAATGTCAAAATACCGATAGCTTGACCATTGTAATCGAGTACAACGGCGATTTTTTGATTATTACAGCGAAATTGTTTTAAGATTTGAGTGATCGTAGAATTTTGCATAACAAACCAAGGAGGGTGTATATAAGAGGTTAATTGCTTTGTAGCATCCACTTCAATCAAATAACGGCAAGAAGCAATCCCAATAATTTTATTACGGAAGTTCTGATAGACAGGAAGGTGAGCATGATAGGTCTTATTCAGTATGGAATGCATTTGGCCTACAGAATAATGTACCGGTATCATTTGAACGGCATGTAATGGTATCATCAAATGTTTGGATAATTTTTGCTCCATAGAAAAGATATTGGATACCAAAACATTCATATCCTCTTCATTTAAATCGTGAGGCTTTTGATGTTTTTCTTCTATGGCCCTTTGAATTTCATCTCTTGAAAGAAAGATATTTTGCCTTGAACTCTTACCTGTGATGAGAAAATGAACACTTTTGGTAATAAGACTTAAAAACCAATTAAAGGGTGTCATGATTTTTGCTGAGAGGTATAGAAGCGGCATACCTAACATCACAACATGTTCCGCATATTTCCTACCCGCAAACATGGGAGTTAATTCAGCAAAAATAAGAACCAAAAAAACTTGAGTTAAAGGAGCCATATCAGGATTAACACTAATAGATTCATAAAAACGTCTAGAACATTCAGAACCAATTTGAAGGCCGATGTTAACGCCTAATAGAGTCGTTCCAAATAATTTAGAAGGATTTTTTAATAAAGCATTTAACCAAATAGCCCTTTTATTACCGTTACTGACATAATACTGTAATCGCACTTTATTGAAAGAGACCGAAGCCATTTCAAGCATAGAGTAATAGCCTTGAATCAAGATGCAAATGATTGTAAGTATTAGCCATAACCAGGAATTTTCAGTCATGAGAGTTCCTTTGTCTTGTTAGTATCATCCTTAGCTAATTGACGAATATAGATGCGTCTAACTCGATTGGGGTCCGCTGCTAAAACATGAAAAAAGAAATGATTGGTTGTATATTTCATTCCTGTTTTTGGAATAGTTCCTAACTGTTCTGTCAACCAGCCTCCTATCGTAACCATGTTCATGTCACTGTCTAAAGGAATATGAAAGATATGTTCAAATTCGGCCAATTCTAATTTTCCACTGGCGATGATAGTATTTTCTCCTACAAGGGTATAGCGTACTTTTGCATCTCGTTTATCGACAATTTCTCCAACGACAATTTCTACAAGATCTTCCCGGGTAATCAAGCCTGATATTACCCCATACTCATTTACGACAATAGCAAGGAGGTCATTTTTGCTATTTAATTGATTTAATAAATTTTTAGCGCTCATTGCCTCAGGTACAAAGTAGGGTTTTTCTAAAAAGGGAAGTATATCTGTTGAGGAAGTTAATTTATGACGGTGTAAAAAGAAATTTTTCACAGTGATAACTCCCTCAATATTTTCAATATTCTTTCTGCAGACAGGGACGCGAGATAGCTCTTGTTCGGTAAAAAAAATTGTTAATTCAGAAAGAGGTTTTGATAAATCAAAAAAAAGGATTTCTTCTCGAGGGCGCATTAACTCTTTTACTAACATATCTTGAAGGTTGAGGTAGCCATGTATAAGGGTGCGTTCATCGGTATTTAAAACACCGGATTGTTCGGATGTTCTTAATACTTGTTTTAATTCAGGGGTAGAAATTCGCTTTTCCTTTTTTAAGAAGAAGAAGAACAATCTGGCTAGATGACGAGTCAAAAATGTTAATAAAAATCCTAAAGGACCTAAAATAAATCGAAAAGATGCAATTATGGGAGCTACCCAATAAGATAATCGTTCATTATTATTTATAGCGATACACTTTGGAATGACTTCGCCAAAAATAAGAGTCAAAATAAGAGGAAAGCCAACGGTTAGAAGCCAACTGGAGTAATCGCCAAAAAGATTAGAGGCAACATTTTGAACTAAAATATTGACTAAAAACATTAACCATTAGGATCGTAACTAATAAATTCAAGGGTTTGGAAAGAAGCTTTGCTACTAATTGTTTACGTTGGTTCCCATCTTTTCTCAGAGAACGTACTTTCATTGATGAAAGAGAAAACATAGCGGTCTCTGATGCTGAAAAAAAAGCGGAAATGAATGTGAAAATAATCAGCAAGAATATGAACATGTGAAATTTTCGAGTTTAATCCTGAGTAAAGTGCACTTTAATATATCCTTCCGGGACAAGGCCTAATTCTTTTTTTAGAATCATTTCGATCCAGACCGGATCTATATGGCTTTGAATCTGAGCAGATAATTCATTATGGAGGATAAGAGCTTCCTCTCTGGTTTTGATTAAGTGTCCGAGTTTAGATTGAAGTCCCAGGTATTGCTGCTTTTGATATTGTCCAACTTTAGACAATCCTCCATAGAGGATAATTAAAAATACAAAAAACCACCAAGAATATACAAATACTTCTTCAAAAATAATTTTCTTAAGAGTTTTCTTCGTTTTTACCATTGGATATCAACTCAATTACTACAAATACTTAAACTAATAAAGCCGTATTAGTTTGTATCTTTTGCTTTGAAGCACGCAATAACTATCATTTGTCACTGCCTTATATTAAGTTTATTTTCATCCTTTTGATCTTTATTGCAATCAAAAACTTAAGTCATTGATTTTTAAAATAGATGAAACGCTTCCTTTAAAGCGATAATGTAACAGGGTAAAATTATTTTTTCTACGTTATTAAGTAGGAAGTATTGTTTCAGGAATGACTGCGTAGATCTTGCATATTTTTATTAATAATAAAAGACACTCAATCTTGATATCAAGGTTCTTATTATGAGTTTATTGTACCTCATTTTATTATAATAGAACAAATGCTTCAACAAAGAGATTTGATTTTAAAATAATATTTTTGCTAATTTAGATTTTTTGAGAAAGAGAGTGGTTCGCGATAATAGACAAGTCTCAATAACTTTGGTACAGAGTTTCATTCTCTTTCTCATTTTTTTACATTCTTGGAATTGTAATTCCTTCTTGCATCATATACTTGCCTTTGCGATCAGCATATGAGATATCGCAAACCTCATCAGCTTCAAAAAAAAAGAACTTGAGCCGGGCCTTCATTAGCATATATTTTTGCCGGCAAAGGAGTTGTATTAGATATCTCTAATGTGACATATCCTTCCCATTCCGGTTCAAAAGGGGTGACATTCACTATAATACCGCACCGGGCATAGGTTGATTTTCCAAGGCAGATAGTCATAATATTACGTGGAATACGACAATATTCAACACTCCTGGCCAATGCAAAGGAATTTGGCGGGACAATGCAGACATCACTCTGAATATCAACAAAAGAATGATCTCGGAAGTTTTTCGGGTCTACGATAGAATTATGAACATTGGTAAAGACCTTAAATTCGTCTGAAACACGAAGGTCATATCCATAACTTGATAGCCCAAAACTCACAATTTTTTCTTGCAATTTTTGATTGAAACTTGATTGATTCTCTGCAAAAGGCTCAATCATTCTCATTTTTTTGGCCATCGTGCGAATCCGGTGATCCGGTTTAACACTCATAATTGTTGCCTCTGTAAACTTTTTCCTTCTTTTTTGTCCTAAGATTCAATACAATAATCCTTTAATATCATTTCAATCCAGTTTATTTATTTTCGTTATATGCAGTCATCGGATCCGGATTTTATAAAATCGTCTCTTTCCAGCGAAGATGTTCATTTCGAGGTACCGTTGCGCCCTCAATATTTAAAAGATTTCTCCGGTCAAGAACGACTAATAGACAGACTAAAAATTTTTATAGGAGCAGCTAAAAAAAGAAATGAAACATTAGGGCATGCTCTTTTTAATGGTCCTCCCGGTCTAGGTAAGACAACATTAGCCGGTATTATAGCCAAAGAAATGCAGGCCAATATTGTGATAACCTCAGGACCTGTTATTGAGAAACCCGGCGATTTGGCGGGCTTACTAACGAATCTGAAAAAGGGTGACATTCTATTTATTGATGAGATTCATCGTTTAAATCGCGTTGTGGAAGAATACTTATACCCTGCTATGGAAGATTTCGTTTTAGATTTGTTGATTGATAGTGGACCACATTCACGCTCCGTCCAAGTTAAGTTAGCTCAATTTACGTTAATTGGAAGCGACAACCAGAACAGGATTATTAACCGCGCCATTACGGTCTCGTTTTGCTTTATCAACTAGATTAGACTATTATAGTCCGGAAGTATTGCAAAAAATTTTGATTCGTTCGGCTAAGATTTTGAATATGCAAATATCTCAAAAAGCTGCTTTAGAAATTGCTTGTCGTTCCCGTGGGAACGCCCCGTATCGCTAATAGCTTATTACGGTGGGTTCGAGACTTTGCTTCTATAAAAGGAGATGGAAAAGTTGACCAAGTGATGGTTGATAAGGCTTTAAAAGATGCTTTCTATCGATAACAGGGGTTTAGATGAGATGGATATGAAAATTCTTGGAGTTATTATTGACCATTATGATGGTGGTCCAGTAGGGTTAAATACTTTAGCAATTGCTATTGGTGAGGAAGGCTCTACTTTAGAAGAAGTTTATGAGCCGTTTCTTATAATGGAGGGTTTTTTAAAACGTACTCCAAGAGGTAGGGAAGCAACGTCCCTGGCTTATCAACATATGGGAAGGTAAATGTTAACATTCAAGGGAGAGTTTCAATGATCTTAAGAGTCTTCTTAACTCTGTGGTTTTTAATCGCCAACCTGGCTTGTATTGAAGCCGGACCGGTTTCGGTTGTAAAAAAATTATTTGTTATAGATGAAATAAAAGATACTCAGCCATCGATAAAAATTTTATTAGCCAGAGATTTAAATGGGGCTATCCTTGAAGTCAGAGGGGGATATAAAATTTATGATGCTGCAAATGATAAAAAGATTGGTAGTGGCATAATAGGTAAAAACTATTTTATACAGCCTTCTTCAAGTGGGATCAAATGGGGAGAGTCTTTTCCCGGGATTTTTCAAATTAAATTAGTTCCAAATGAAGAGACCTGTTTGTGCTTAGTAAATGGCATTCAATATTCAGGAAATATTTTTGTTTTTCAAATTGGAGACCGAATCAGTATAGTCAATGATGTAAATATTGAGGATTTTGTCAAAGTTGTTTTAGGGCAGATGTTTGCAAAAAAACAACATCCGGAAGTCTTAGCAGCTTTAGCCATTACTACTAGGACAGCAGCTTATTATCATGCTCTTCGCGGCGATTCCGCTTTTTGGCATCTCGATTCCGGAGTAATAGATTATCAAGGCTACGGCGTTACAATGCGAGATAATGGGATAGATAGTGCTGTTAATGCAACAAGGGCTTTAGTTCTGCAGGGAAATGATTTGTCATTAAATGGTTTTTTTGACGCAACTTTCACGAGCAATTGTGCCGGGAAAACAGCTCCTTATCATTTAATTTATCGAAAACATGGAAATGCTCCTTTAAAAGGCGTTGATACTCCATTCTCAGGTAAGGATAGAGATAAATGCAAATGGGAGTTTAGTTGTTCTTTAGAAGAATTAGCAGCTTTTACCGGTTTACCTAAAATTACCTCTTGCGAATTATATTCCGATGCCAATTCCGGTAAAGTTTATGGGGTTCGTTTTTATAATGAGAGCAATGCTTTAGACATGGATTTTTTTACCTTACAAGGAATACTGGGTACGAATCACTTAAAGAGTAGTGATTTTATCGCCAGTTTAACTGAGGGTCAGATTAAATTTGCAGGATTTGGTGAAGGTCCGGGAGTTGGACTTTGTCTTTATAGCGCACAAATTATGGCTAAGAAAGGGCATGATGCAGCAGAAATCTTAGAAGCCTTTTTTCCGGATACGAAATTGATTCTTGCTAACTCTCTAGATTTATTAGAACATTGACATCTTTATCCGACTATCATTTCACATTACCTTCTGAATTGATCGCACAACACCCGCAACAGGTGCGCGATCAATCTCGTTTAATGGTTATTGACCGTGAAACCGAAAATATTTCTCACAGAAAATTTTATGATATTAAAGAATATTTAAATGAAGATGATGCCCTTATCCTTAATGACACCAAGGTTATACCTGCTCGTTTGATAGGAAAGCGAGAGACCGGTGGCAAAATCGAACTACTATTACTGAAACCTCTTGGAAGTGATACCTGGGAAGTATTAGCAAAACCCGGTCGTAAATTACGTTTAGGTCAAATGGTTTATTTTTCAAATGAGGTATCTGCTGAAATTTTGGCTAATCAAGATGAAAGACATTTCGTTGTTCGTTTTTATTTTTCAGGAGGCTTCCAAGATATTCTTAATGAAATAGGGCAAATGCCTCTTCCCCCTTATATTCATCGTGACAAACCGGATAAACAAGATATACATCGATATCAGACTATTTATGCGCGCCATACCGGAGCGATTGCAGCTCCAACTGCCGGTCTGCACTTCACAGAAAAGTTGCTCGGTAGCTTAGAAGAAAAACGTGTACAGTCAATTTATATCGCTCTTCACGTTGGATTAGGTACTTTTAATTCTGTAAAAAAAGAAGATATCCGTAATCATCATATGCATACGGAAGAATTTATCATCAATGATGAGGCGGCGAAGAGGTTAAATGTATTGCCGGTTAAAAACAACCATCTTTGCATAGGGACAACTACTTTAAGAGCTCTTGAATCGGCTGTCAATATTGACGGGGACATTGTCGCCGGAAAACAAGAGACGAATATATTTATATACCCCGGATATAGGTTTAAATATGTTCAACGATTATTAACGAACTTTCATTTGCCAAAATCCACCTTATTAATATTGATTAGTGCATTTGCCGGTTATGAATTGATAATGCGAGCTTATCGCGAGGCCGTTGAGAAGCAGTACCGATTTTTTTCTTATGGAGATGCCATGTTAATTTTATAAGTTTAAAATAATTTATTTATATTTGTTTTATAAACAAATTATTTTAACTTTTTTAAAATTGAAAGTTTGTCCATATTTATGTAGAATTTTGTTGGGATAACCGGAATTTAAAATAAAAACAGAGTTAAACAAAGGAAGTAATAGTATTAGGCAAGATTATAAAAATTATTGCATATTAAATACTATTTATTATATAATTATTTTACCATTTGAGAAGTAACCTAAACTTTGATTTAAAAATCACATTTTTTGATTTTACCCCTTAACGATAGGAGGAGATGTATGTCACGTGAAAATGCAAAGGAAAATTTGCAGGAATTCGGTAAAGAATTGGGGTTAGAAGGCCTAGAGTTTGATGAAAATAATACCTGCATTTTGGGAATTGATGATGAATTCTCTATGCATATGACTTACGAACCTAATTCCGATAGACTCTATATATACTCTCCAATCATAGATGGTCTGCCAAAGGACCCACAGATCCGTTTGAGATTATACGAGAAGCTTATGGAAGGATCTATGTTAGGCGGTCAGATGGCCGGCGGAGGTGTTGGAGTAGCATCTAAAGAAGAATTAATTTTAATGCATTGCATTATTGAAATGTCGCATGCCGGTCCTCATGCTTTACGAGCGTTTGCCCCATTGTATGTAGAAACCGTTGAAAAATGGCGCAAGACAGCTGCAGCTATTGTAGAAGGACGGGATGTAGAAGATTCTAAGTCCGACGCTCCAAGTTCATTTTCACCAAAACCCGGTGAGAATATCATAAAGATCTGATTCTTATTGCCTGAAGCCCTTATCTTTTCGTATCTTTAGGGCTCAGGTAAATTGTCTTATATTTCTAAAAAATCTGCTACAGCTCTATTAAAGGATTCTAAAAGATTAAATTTTAAAAAAGTATCTATCTATTTGAATCCAATCATGAATTTTAATTTATCCCTTAATTGATTTTATTGCATGAATTTGCTAGCTTATTTCAAAGCACTTCAAAAGCTACTCCTTGATTATTAAAGATTTAAAGATTTTTTTTTAATTACCGGTTCTTATGAGGTTACTTCGACACTTTTATATTTCAATAAACAATGTTATAACAGTCGAGTCGAGAAAAACATGAAGAGGAAATCATTATGAATATAGTACAAGTAGCAGGACATTTAGGTGCAGATCCGGAAGAAAGGGTTACTCCTAGTGGGCAAAAAGTTGTCACTTTACGCATTGCTGCCAATAGCCGTAAATCAGGTAAAGATGAAACCATATGGTGGCGCGTAACCATTTGGGGAGATCGTTTTGATAGGATGCTATCTTATCTAAAAAAAGGAAGCGGAATCATTGTTATTGGCGAAATGAATAAGCCTGAGGTTTATAATGATCGAAATGGGAACCCTCAAGTTTCATTAGAATTGACCGCTGAAGTCATTCGCTTTAGTCCCTTTGGGCGATCTCAAGGGCAGACAAATACTGAGCCCGGATCTACAACGGAACAATCCGGACAGACAGAGGAAAGGTTTGCCGGTGTAGCCGCCCCTGCACAAGGAAATGCTGCAGACGGGGATGATATACCTTTTTAAGGAATGAAGTAGATATAAGGAAGCACCATGCAATACAATTTTGTTAAAGAGATACGAAAACGCACAAGCGCTGATCTTTTGGTGCTTCCTTTTTGTCATAATAAATCTAAAAAAATCGTGCCTGTTTTTAATTTAAAGAAACATATTGGTGAGATCCGAATTTCCCCTAAACCGGATATTTTTTTTGCTAATGAAGGAGAGTCTCTTTGTCTTTCTTCAAACAAACAAAAAGAGAAATATTTTTTATTACTGGGTTTAGGAGAGGAAAAGTCCCTTACAACTAAAATTCTTACACGCGTTTTTGCTGAGATGACAAAACTATGTCTAACAAAACACTTAGAAAGGGTAAATGTCATATTTCCGGAAGTAAAATCATTAGAAGAAACGAGTGTTTTAAAGAGTATCTGCGAAGGAATTGCTTTAACAAATTATATTTATGATACTGTTCAAAAAGGTTCAATTCATGAAATTAACGAGTCATTATTAAAGAAAATCACCTTGATAGGATTGCCTAAGGCTCATCACGCAATAGCGAAAAAAGCGCTAAGTATTCCTGTTCATTTAGCCGGTGATATAGTTAATGAGAAAACAGATGTTATGACAGCTAAATATTTAGCCTCTATAGCAAATGATTTACAAAAAGAACTCTCTAATATCGAAATGTTTGATTCAAGTAAAAGAGTGATTGATCAAGAAGGAATAGGGATACTTATACCTGTAAATAAAAATTCACAACTAGGTCCTGCTTATATTGCCCTTTATGATAAGGGAGATCCTCAGTCAGAGTCAGGCTTAGAGCACCAACGACATAACCGGAGTTGTTCTGAACCATCAGATATGGATGAGATATTACCTTTATTTGATTCTCAATTTTCTTCTAAAAACTATCATTTAAAAACGACTAAAAAAGGCATTATAGTTTCAGTGGAATCTTGTATGTTAGCCTTAAGCCATCAATCCGGATATGTTTTAGAAAACATTAATCCAAAAGCCGGCGATGTTTTAAATGCTGATCCGGAAGGAAGCCTGATGTTAGCTGATATTAAGCTTAAATCTATGAATATGATTGATATTGCCACAATGACAGAGGGTGTTGTAGTTGCTCTTGGTAGTTCTATAATGGGTTTAATGAGTAATGAAGGTGAAATAGCGGCAACTTTAGTAAAAGCCACTGAAGAGGGCGGAGAAGATATTTGGTGCTTGCCTTTGTATAACGACTGTAGATTCCATTTGCATTCCGAACTAGCGGATGTAAAACCTGTTTCAGGAAGGACTCATTATGCTGATGCTGTTGTAGCCGGGCTTTTTTTACAAGAATTTGTAGATGGTATTCCTTGGACACACCTCGATATAGCCAAAACAGCTCTTCTTGCTCCTCTAAATAAACGCTCTTCATCCGGTACTACCGGTGTAGAACCAAGCCTTATGATTGCCTTTCTTGAGGATTTAATGGACTCTGAAAGTTAAATCATTTTCAAATTTCTCTCTTTTATTTTTAGGTGATGTTAAGCCTATTTTAGCGATTTGCGGTTGCAAACCGGAAAATTTGACAGGATACAGGCATAGTTATCCTCTAACTTAAAGAAACATTTGGAAAATTAAGCATTAATAAGACTCCTGCATAACTGACTTGATAATAGTTTTTAAAACTCACTGATTGTCTAAGCTTATTTTTCATATTTAAAGTAATAGCGGGTTTTATAATATCCCAATCTTATTGATAAAACGAGATTTTATCTCACCTCCTTCGCTTAAATTTGTGTAACCAAGCATAAATAGACACAAAAATATGATTTCGTTGCGCTCGTGCGTTACAAGACTGCCGGCGCTCAAGGCCATAAGTTTGTTTCAATTCCCTATGATAAACTTCTATTTTCTAACGAATCTTCATGATTTTTTTACCGTCATTACGACCGGATCCTTCAATATTAGTGACCACATAATCAATACGACCATTTTTAGCCGGAAACTTAAAAGCCGTAATAAAACCATAACCGCGCAAGTGAATGCTTAGTCCTTCATACGGAATATCCAAAGCTTCCAAACTTACATTTCGATTAACTTTTTTATTGTTACGCAAACCGGTGACAAAATTTAACCCTATATCTCCGGTAGACTTTAAATTTTTTAAACCAAAATACCATGCATCCATAACGAGTACTTGGAGGTTAGAGCCTCGATTTTGAGTCGGTTTAAGCATTGCTAAACAATGAGCATCACTATCCTTATCATACATTCTATCGTCCACAGGAACGTATTGCTCTGAGTGTATCCCATATCATAAAAGATTAACCCAACCGATTCCTGCTATAACATCATGTACATATCCGGAATATTGGTCATTTACAATCTCTATTTTTTACTATGCGTTGTTGAAAGACCCGATATCGTCCACAATAAGTACACCCGGCTGGCTCCTCCATATCGATAGAGTGCTTTACGGTTTCAAAAATTTCTTTAGATTGAAATTTTTTATCCTTTAACCGGCGGCTAATGCTGTCATGTGACAATTGATCACGGCAAATTTTTGACATCGCAAGCCCGGAATATTTCATACTGCTTGCTTGAATGAAGGTACTATATCATTCCTTTGTGCATGTATGTAACGGCATTTTGCCCCAACAAAAGAGGAATATGGTACCCTAATTGAACAAATTGTTTAAACAATTATTTTAATAACGTATTTCTATAGCGCGAAACTCCTGCTTGAGTCTTATGACTGTGATAAGTGATCTAAAACAGAAGGTAACCCCGGAAAAAGAAGACGATATCTTGCTTTTGCATATATATATAGTACTTTAATTTTTATTTGATAATATGTTATCCTTCTTTTTTTATACAAACAATAAGGACAAAACAATGCCTAGAGCCTATTCAGTAGATCTCCGAGAGAAAGTATGACAACATATAGAAAAACATCATGATAAAAAAACAGCCGGCCATATTTTTCAAGTAGGTATCGCAACAATATATCGATGGATCTTGCAAAAAAAGCAAAAAGGACATTTAAAGCCAATCCGCAGAAAATATGCTTATAAGAAATTAGATGATGAGTTGTTATCTAAATATGTAGAAAAACATCCGGATTATTTTTTATCGGAAATTGCTGATTATTTTTCAGTCACTCCGCAAACGATTTTTTATGCCCTTAAAAGATTAAAAATTACACGAAAAAAAAAACTACTCGCTATAAGGAAAGAGATGAAAAGAAACGGGAAGCTTTTATGAAAGATTTAAAAAATATTCCCTTTGACAAGAGAATTTATCTCGATGAAACCGGGATTCATCAATTTTTATTTCGTGAGTCCGGAAGAAGCTTACGCGGCAAAAAGAGTTTTTGGAGCGGTTTCAGGAAACCGCTTTATAAGGCAAAATATTATTTCAGCCCTATCTAAAGGGCAGTTTTTATCTCCAATGTGTTTTGAAGGTACTTGTAATACCGGGTTATTCAATATTTGGCTTAAGGAAAGTTTTGACTCCTCAGCTTACACCCGGTAGTGTTCTTATTCTTGACAATGCCGGTTTTCACAAGTCAGCGGAAAGCAGGAAAATAGTAGAATCTGCCGGTTGTAAGCTTATGTTTCTTCCTCCATATTCTCCGGACTTAAATCCTATAGAAAAATATTGGGCTAATATGAAAAATAAAGTTAGAGAGATATTACGAAAAGTTACGAATTTTAAATTCGCCATTGATCAAGCAATCTTATCAATATAAAATTAAATGACTATAGTGGTTGAAACGGTAATTTTCATCACTAATTCGGTAGAATAGAAAAGGAAGTTTATTTATAAAAAAATCAATAAAATAACAATAATATTTATATTAAATTAATAAAGATTATTTACAATTAAATGATAAAGTCGTTTATATTATATTAAAAATATTGGATATCATAAAAATATGAGTACTATAAATTTTTCTACAGACCCCCCCCCCCTAACTGACTCATGCCCTATCTGTTTCAGTAGTAATACTAATATTAGTGATACCGGTAATATTAGTGATAAATATGTGGTGCACACTCAAGGACAGGGACACTTGCACCCGATACATGGCAAATGTTTGCGTGCATGGGCAAAGGCTATAACAGGAGATACAGTAGAGTGTTTTTTCTGTAAACTACCTATTTCCAAAAGAAGTATTCAAAAACTTTTAATAGGGGTCGGTGAAAGAACAGGAGAGAGGATTGGTGCTTACATTGACAAGATTATTAGTCTATGGACACCGGAAGACTCAATAAATTTTAAGGCGCCTATGATCGCTGCTTGTTGCCTGGGATTCGCTCTTATCTTAACGGGTTTTGTATCTACTTATTATGATGCTGAATCTACTTTTTATGATGCTGAATCTACTTTTCCAAGCGATTCAGATCAGACAGATGAAATAAACCGTCATATAATTGAACTTAGACGTCACATTAATGAAATGAAAAAACCTCTTGGTAACACTCAAACAGCTCTGTTTGTGTCCGGCGGTTCCCTATCAATGATGTCATATATTCTAGCCCTGATAGGTCTCAACTATCCAAATGCTTTTGTTAGTTTAGGAAGGAAAATTGGTGAGGTTTTTGACTATGTAATAGATAAAGCCGGGAGAAATTTCGTGCTTAATGGTTAATACATACAGGAGTTTTATGCGTAAGCGTTAACACATAGCCAACATATTTTTCATATTTAAAGTAATAGCGAGCTTTATCATTTCCCAATCTTGTTGATAAACAGATATTGTATCTCGCCTCCTTTGCTTAAATTGCTATAGACATAAAAATATGATTTCGTTACGCTCGTATGCGTTACGAGACTGCCTGCGCTCAAGGCCATAAGTTTGTTTCAATTCCCTATGATAAACTTCTATTTTCTAACGAATCTTCATGATTTTTTTAACGTCATTACGACCGGATTCTTCAATATTAGTGACCACATAATCAATACGACCATTTTTAGCCGGAAACTTGAAAGCCGTAATAAAACCATAACCGCGCAAGTGAATGCTTAGTCCTTCATACGGAATATCCAAATCTTCCAAACTTACATTTCGATTAACTTTTCTATTGTTACGCAAACCGGTGACAAAATTTAATCCTATATCTCCGGTAGACTTTAAAGTTTGTTTTTTTAAACTAGAATACCATGCGTCCATAACGACTACTTGAGGATTAAAGCCTCGGTTTTGACTCCGTTTAAGCATTTCTAAACAATAAGCATTCTTTGTTTTGCCGTCCTTATCATACATTCTATAATCTACAAGAACGTATTGCTCCGCATTATATCCCATATCATAAAAGATTGACCAAACCGATTCCTGCTATAACATCATGTACATACCTGGAATATTGGTCATTTACAAGCTCTATTTTTTTACTATGCGTTTTTGAAAGACCGGTATCGTCTACAATCAGTACACCCGGCTCCTCCATATCGATAAACTGCTTTACGGTTTCAAAAATTTCTTTAGGTTGAAATTTTTTATCTTTTAACCGGCGGCGAATGGTGTCATATGACAATTTATCAGGGCAAACGTTTGACATCGCAAGATCGGAATATCTCAATACTGCTTGCTTGAATGAAGGTGCTATATCATTCCTTTGTAAGACTTCTGCACGACTATAGTACTTTAATTTTTATTTGATAATATGTTATCCTTCTTTTTTTATACAAACAATAAGGACAAAACAATGCCTAGAGCCTATTCAGTAGATCTTCGAGAGAAAGTATGACAACATATAGAAAAACATCATGATAAAAAAACAGCCGGCCATATTTTTCAAGTAGGTATCGCAACAATATATCGATGGATCTTGCAAAAAAAGCAAAAAGGACATTTAAAGCCAATCCGCAGAAAATATGCTTATAAGAAATTAGATGATGAGTTGTTATCTAAATATGTAGAAAAACATCCGGATTATTTTTTATCGGAAATTGCTGATTATTTTTCAGTCACTCCGCAAACGATTTTTTATGCCCTTAAAAGATTAAAAATTACACGAAAAAAAAAACTACTCGCTATAAGGAAAGAGATGAAAAGAAACGGGAAGCTTTTATGAAAGATTTAAAAAATATTCCCTTTGACAAGAGAATTTATCTCGATGAAACCGGGATTCATCAATTTTTATTTCGTGAGTCCGGAAGAAGCTTACGCGGCAAAAAAGTTTTTGGAGCGGTTTCAGGAAACCGCTTTATAAGGCAAAATATTATTTCAGCCCTATCTAAAGGGCAGTTTTTATCTCCAATGTGTTTTGAAGGTACGTGTAATACCGGGTTATTCAATATTTGGCTTAAGGAAGTTTTGACTCCTCAGCTTACACCCGGTAGTGTTCTTATTCTTGACAATGCCGGTTTTCACAAGTCAGCGGAAAGCAGGAAAATAGTAGAATCTGCCGGTTGTAAGCTTATGTTTCTTCCTCCATATTCTCCGGACTTAAATCCTATAGAAAAATATTGGGCTAATATGAAAAATAAAGTTAGAGAGATATTACGAAAAGTTACGAATTTTAAATTCGCCATTGATCAAGCAATATTATCAATGTAAAATTAAACGACTATAATGATTGGATGTGAGATAAGCGAAATACAAGAAAGTGAGTAATAAGAATGTTAAACGAAGCGTTTATAAGTAAGAAAAGAGAGATTTAAAATAAATATTTGATATATAATAGTGCGTCCTCTCTCTAGTTCATCACAATCTTTCTTAAGGCCTTGTTCAAATTAAAGCACAAAGCTTTCATACAAAATTTCCTTTTTAAAGTACCGAAAGCTTGCTCTATACGAAATCGTCTTCCCGCAATCATTTTATCAACTAGACGTTGACTCCATTTTAAAGGATGATCCCTAACCGCTTGATGAGAAAAATTGTCTCGAATATCGTGCTTTCTTAAATGAGAGCGGTTATCTGATGATGAGAAACCCTTATCGGTCAGTAAACGGTTACCGTGAGTATAACCTATGATCTGTGGCAATGGGGGTCACCTCACATTCATTCGCCGGTCTGACGTGTATATGATGAATCAAACCTTCTTGGTTATCGAAAACAAAATAACCCCTATAACCGAAATAGCTTTGTTTCCTTTTTTTAAGCCAAGAGGGATCCGCCGGTTGCTTAACAGAATGATCAGATTCGACTATTTTTTTCGGGCGTGCTGCTGAAGTTACTATAGTTGCATCAAGAAGAGCTCCTTTAGCTTCTTTAACTTTAATCCCATGCTTTTCTAATTGCCGGTTAATTTCGCGAAATAAGCGTTCATGAAGCCCCTTATGAATGATGTTATTCCTAAAGCAGGGTCGCCTCTTAAGCTGTATCATTGGACTTAAACCCGGCAAGATTATCATAGGCTTTGGAGGCACCTTGAGGGTTAATTGCATTTTTATGTATGCCTTTTAGTAAGGATCGACCGGGTTGCCAATCAATAAACGGATTCAATTGTTGTAAACGATTTTTAGCACCTATGTGATGCTTTACACCCATAATAAAAAGACGACTCATCATTCAACCTCCCCAAATAAATGAAAGAAAAGTATAGACAATCAATACATTTTAAAAAATCATTATCCAAGAATCAGTTATGCAAAAGTCTTAGAAGAAAAAAAACGAGCTCGCTCAATTTCGTAAGAACTAGATGGTTGCTTTTTTAGCTTGTATAATAGCGGGACAGTCCGGAACAGGATTTTGAGAGACTCCCCAGATATCTTTGGCGTATTGTTTAACAGCTCTATCGGCAGAAAAAAAACCCATATTAGCCGTATTGCAAATTGACATCTTGGTCCATTTGTCTTGATCTTTATAAGATTCGTTAACTCTTTGTTGGCATTCAATGTAGGCGGCATAATCTGCTAAGACAAAATACTGATCCCCATCTTTTAAAAGAGAGTCGATGATTGGCCGGAATAAAGAGGGCTCTTCTAAGTTAAAATATCCTTTCCGGATCATATCTAAAACTTGTTTCAGTTGAGCATTTTTTTCATAATATTCAGTCGGGTTATATTCGGAGTGTTGTAAATTTTGAATTTCATCTGCGTTCATTCCGAAAATAAAAATGTTATCGTCACCTACAGAATCTTTTATCTCAATATTTGCGCCGTCCAATGTTCCGATAGTCAACGCGCCATTAAGAGCGTATTTCATATTCCCTGTGCCCGATGCTTCATATCCTGCTGTAGAAATCTGTTCAGATAAATCAGCTGCCGGTATCAATTTTTCAGCTAGAGAGACTCTATAGTCAGGCAAAAAAACAACTTTAAGCATTTGATCTAATTCCGGGTCATTGTTGATAACCTGTCCTACTGTATTGATGAGTTTAATAATCAGTTTAGCCATTTTATAAGTAGGAGCTGCCTTACCACTAAAGATGACAGTTCTGGGGACATAATCACCGTTAGGGTTTTCTTTAATCTGATTATATAACGTAATGACATGTAAGAGATTTAATAATTGTCTTTTATATTCATGAAATCGTTTGCTCTGGCAATCGAAAAGGGTCTGAGGATAGACTTTTATTTTATAATTCTCTTCTATATATCCAATTAAACGTTCCTTGTTTTTTCGCTTAGCTTCCGCCCACTTTATTCTAAAATCAGAATCATTGGTTAAGGGCATTAAATTTTTTAAAAGATCTAAATCTCGAGCCCATTCTCTTCCTATACGTTCAGTAATCAGTTGGGATAAGGCATGATTAGCTTGTTTGAGCCATCGCCTAGGGGTGATGCCATTTGTTACATTGGTGAATCTTTCAGGAAAGAGTTCATAGAAATCTTTGAAAAGTTGATTTTTCAATATTTCAGAATGAAGTTTAGAAACCCCATTGATTTTATGAGATCCTATAATAGAGAGATGAGCCATATTAATGCTCTCAACTTTTCCACCTTCGATAATAGACATACGATTTAATCGATTAACATCATTGGGATGAAGATTCAAGATATGTCTTAAAAAATGGCTGTTGATTTCATAGATGATAATAAGATGCCTAGGCAAAATCTTGCCTATTAAAGGTACCGGCCAGCGCTCTAAAGCCTCCGGTAAAACAGTGTGATTGGTATAGGAACAAATTTCAAACGTCATATCAAAAGCTTTTTTCCATTCATAACCCTCGATGTCCATTAGGAGTCGCATTAGTTCAGGGATAGCCAGGGAAGGGTGGGTGTCATTGAGTTGAACGGCTACTTTTTCCGGGAGGTTCTCTAAACTCTCAAAATCGCGTTTATGACGTTTTATGATATCTTGCAACGTTGCGGAAACTAAAAAGAATTCTTGTTTAAGACGTAATTCTATTCCTTGTTCCATATCATCGTTAGGATATAAGACTTTTGTGATCGTTTTAGTTAAAACCTTGTCTTGAATAGCTTTTAAGTAATCACCATGATTAAAATAATCTAAATTAAATTCATCAGTAGCTTGAGCAGACCATAATCTTAAGCTGTTGATTGTATTGGTTGCAAATCCCGGGTAAGGAGAATCATGTGCGATAGCAAGCACTTCTTCTTGCTCTATCCATTCATGATAGACCTCACCATTCTCTCCTTTTTTTTCTATGACTTTTCCATAAAATGGAACGGTATAGGTAAGATCGGTTCTTTTTATTTCCCAGAAATTACCATATTTCAGCCAATTATCAGGGGTTTCTATTTGATAGCCATCTTGTATCAACTGTTTAAATATGCCATAGTCATATCGAAGCCCGTATCCAAACGCCGGAATATCTACAGTAGACATAGAATCTAAATAACAAGCCGCTAATCTTCCAAGACCACCATTACCTAAACCGGCGTCTAGTTCGAGGTCTGCCAAGTCTTCCATATCCATACCAAGAGCTTTGATGGTATCAGAACAATCTTTATATAGGCCAAGATTGACCATGATCTTACGAAGGCTTTGTCCCGTGAGAAATTCTAAAGAGAGATAACAAACAAATTTGGGTTTTTCTTCTAATCGATATTTGAAGGTCTCTACCCACCGATCGATCAAACGATTGGTTAAAGCTGTAGCTACGGAATAAAGATAGTCATATTCGTTTGCCCATTCAGGAAGACGGTATCGTCTGTAGCGCAAAATATGAAAAATTTCATTTCGCAGGCTCTCAATGAAATCTGCGTTTACCTCTTCTTCTTGTTCGGACATGAAAAAACCTCATTAGACTCGGAATGGATCAGGGCATTATCGTATAAGATGTCTCTATTACTTAATTAGAGGAATTTGTCAAATCTTAATAAGTGTCGATCTTGGCAGCCATAATGAAATCATTTTCTGATAAGCCGTTAATGATATGTGTAAAGAAAATGAGTTGCACTTTGTTATAGCTGATGTGAATATCAGGGTGATGGCCCTCTTCTTCTGCTAAGGTTGCAATCTCATTGACAAACTTGATAGCTTGTTTAAAGTTATTAAACTTAAAAGCTTTATGAAGGATATGGTGCGTCTCTTTCGCTATTTCCCAAGTGGGGATTTCGCGATAGAATCGATCTTCTTCCTCGCCATTTAGAGGAGGCGAGTCTTTCTTGCAAGGGGTGCATTTCTTAGATGTAAGATCCATATGGGATATCTCAAAATGTTACGTTAATGATTTTACTGTAACCTATCTTTTTTTTCTTGATCTATCTTTTTTCTTATCCTTCTTTAAATGACCGGTTTAAGATTTAAAAAATAATGAAGAAAAAACTCATTTTCTATATACTTGTTTCAGGCGTTGGCAAGCGTTTGATTTTAAAGCACACAATTAGTTATAGATTGGTTTATATGGTGATCATAGATTCTCCCTTATGTATGAATAAAAAACAAGACAAAGAACAGATTGATTATAAGTTTTATCCTGTTGATTCTAACGCAGTTATAAAAGAATTAGGCAGAGATAAACTGCTAGAGCTTTTAACTCAAATGTTACTGATTCGCAACTTCGAAATACGGGCAGAAGGAGCCTATTTGCAAGGGTATATTGGTGGTTTTTTTCATGCTTATATGGGGCAAGAAGCTGTTCAAGTAGCTGCAGTTGAAGCCTTTGGGGCTCTTAACTGGTGGACAACAACGTATCGATGTCATGCTTTAGCACTTTTATTGGGAATGACGCCTAATGAAGGGATGGCGGAATTATTTGGTAAAGAAACAGGTAATGCTAAAGGTAGAGGAGGATCTATGCACTTATATGCGGATCGTCTTCTAGGTGGTTTTGGTATTGTGGGAGGACATCTGCCTATCGCTTTAGGTGCAGGATTAACTCTTAAATGTCATAAGAATAGGGAAGAAATATCGATTGTTTTTTTAGGAGACGGCGCTGTTGCACAAGGAACTTTTCACGAATCTTTAAACCTGGCTTCTTTATGGGATCTACCTTGTGTTTTTGTGATTGAGAATAATAAATGGGGTATGGGTACCTCGGTTGATCGAGCGATATCTATAAAAAATATGGCTAAAAAGTTTTCTGAGTGTTATGGGATGCAGGGTTATACATTAAATGGAATGGAGATTTTTGATTGTTATCAAGGCTTTACAGATATCAAACAAGAGGTTTTAACAACGAGGCGTCCCTGTATTGTGGAAGTCGTAACCGACAGATTTCGTGGTCATTCTATTTCTGACCCGGGTTTATATCGCTCTAAAGAAGCATTACACAATATTATGGCAAATGGACCTATTCATCGTTTTCAGGAAAAACTGTTTCAACAAAAGATGCTAACTGAAGAGGAATTTAAAGAATTGGATAAAAAGCAAAAAGAAATTGTCTTAGCATCCATAACTTTTGCTGAAGAAAGTCCTTTTCCTGATTTAACGAGTTTAGAAGAAGGCGTATACTCTGACTGAGGAAGAAAAAATGGGCACACAATTGGTAGAAATTAGAGAAGCTATACGCCAAGCGATGGATGAAGAGATGGAAAGGGATTCTAATATCATCATCCTTGGAGAGGAAGTAGCTGAATATAATGGAGCATATAAAGTTACTAAAGGGATGCTTGATAAATGGGGACCTGAAAGGATTTTAGATACCCCGATATCAGAATCTGCTTTTACCGGCATGGCAATAGGTGCTGCTATGACAGGCTTAAGGCCGATTGTCGAATTTATGAGTTTTAATTTTTCATTTGTAGCAGCTGATCAGATCATATCGAATGCTGTTAAACTCTTTTATATGTCCGGTGGTCGCTTTAATGTTCCTGTTGTTTTTAGAGGACCTAATGGCGCGGCAGCTCAAGTATCTTGCCAACATTCTCATTGCGTTGAATCACTTTATGGGAACTTTCCCGGGCTATATATTGTAAGTCCCGGTGATGCCTATGATTCGAAAGGATTATTAAAAACAGCAATTCGTAACAATAACCCTGTCTTATTTTTAGAAAACGAACTGATTTATAGCGAGAAAATGGAGATTCCTGAAGAAGAATATCTTATTCCGTTGGGCAAAGCGAAAGTCTTACAAACCGGCAGTGATCTTACTCTTATAGGTTATAGTCGTATGCTTGCGTACTGCAAAGAAGCTATTCAAGTATTGTCTAAGCAAGGAGTTAGTATAGAATTGATAGATTTGCGTTCTTTAAGACCTTTAGATATCACTACCATAACAGAATCTATTAGAAAAACACATCATTGTGTGTTGGTAGAAGAAGGACATGTCTATGCAGGTATTTCTGCAGAAATAGGATTCCAAATCCAAGAACGTGTTTTTGATTTTTTAGATGCACCTATTGAAAGAGTCTGTCAAAAAGAGACGCCAATGCCGTATTCTAAATATTTAGAAAGAGAAACTCTTCCCAACCCCGAACGCATCATTCAAGTGATAAATAAAGCCTTGAACCGTTAAATTGGAGACGCACCATGCCTTTTACTTTTACTATGCCGAAATTATCTCCTACCATGGAAATCGGAGTTATAGCCAAATGGCACAAAAAAGAAGGTGACCACATAGATGCAGGAGAAGTCGTCTTAGAAGTGACAACTGATAAAGCGACTGTAGAACATAGCGCTTTGGATGAAGGGTGGCTGAAAAAAATTTTAGTATCGGAAGGGGAAGAGGCAAAAGTTAACCAACCTATTGCGATATTTACAACAGAAAACAATGAAAGTATTGAAGGGTATGAGCCGGTAGGTATTCAGTTAGAAGGTGAAAAACCTATTGTTGAAGAAAAGGCAGTAGAACAATCAGATACGTCACAAGCCAAAGAAGTAGAGACTCCTTCTAAAACAAAGGCTACCGGTAGCATGAATCAACCTGCTTTTGAGCCGACAGAACCTCTTAAAGACTACACGTTTGAATTTCCCGGTGAACAGATATCAAAAAGAATAGCCGCTTCTCCTTTAGCTAAAAAGCTGGCGAAAGAACGGCATTTAGATATTACGACAGTAAAAGGGTCCGGACCGGGAGGGCGAGTAGTCTCTCAAGATTTGGAAAAGGCTCAATCATCAGGTATTGTTTCATTTTCGAGACGTGAGGTACCTCAACTTCCTCCCGGCTCATATGAAGAAATACCCTTATCTCCGGTTCAAAAGATTGTAGGTGAGAGGCTGCAAGCAGCCAAAGCCTTGATCCCCCATTTTTATGTGACACAAGAAATAGATGCGGATCCACTTATTAAAGTTAGAGAGGAATTAAAAAATCTCAATGTGAAACTCAGTTTCAATGATTTTATCATGAAAGCATGCGCTTTAGCTTTAAAAATTCATCCAAATATCAATAGTGGCTTTAACACCGTCAATAATACCGGTATTCACTTTAAAACGATTGATATTGCTGTTGCTGTTAGTTTAGATGAAGGCTTAATTACACCTATCGTTCGCCATGCTGATTTTAAAAATATTGGTGAGATTGCTGTAGAGGTTAAATCATTAGCCAAACGGGCAAGAGACGGTAAGTTGGCTATGCAAGAATTTCAAGGGGGATCCTTTACTGTTTCGAATGCCGGTATGTATGGTATAACCGAGCTCTTTCCTGTTATTAATCCACCTCAGTCTGCTATTTTAGGAGTAGGTGGTATTAAAGAAGTTGCCAGAGTTAAAGGATCTGTTGTCGTGCCGGGTAATCAAATCTCGCTAGTATTAGCAGCGGATCATCGCTCTGTTAATGGTGCTGCAGGGGCCGATTTTTTAAGAACACTAAAAAGCTTTTTAGAAAATCCTTCCGGACTGTTACTTTAGGACTCGGATTGTATCCCTTGAATGATTTTTTGTAGAACTTCGCGCACTTGTTTAGGCGATTCTAACATGTAGTTACTGGGAGCGTCTAAAGCTCCTACGTGGATGCTAGTAGCATAATCAGGTAATTTCGGATACATTTCCCTATCTGTTCGATCATCTCCAATACATAGGATAAAAGTGTTTTTATTTTCATTTTTTAGAATATCTTTTACATAATTGCCTTTCGATACACCACTAGCCCTTACTTCTACAACTTGATGTCCTGTTAAAATATGGACCGGTAAATTAGCTAAGACATCTTTTAATGAATTTCTAAGCTCTTTAGCCCGCCACTTACCATAATCGAGATCAGCCATTCGATAATGCCAAGCTAAAGAACAGGCTTTGACTTCTAATAAAGAGCCGGGTACTTCTTTTGATACTATTTCAAAGATTTCACGCACCGTAGGCATCCAGCTTAAATCGGCATTATATCGGTTTATCCACTCCCCACCCGGATTTTTCACTTTGAAACCATGTTCAGCACAAAGAAATATATTTAAATGACTAAGCCAATCTTCTAAGTTTGTATGACCCCTCCCACTGACAACGTATACTTCTGAATTAGGCAGTCTAGACAAGTCCTTTAAGAGTTGTAAAATTTCTTTTGTTGGCTTCGCATCGATAGGGTTTTTAGTCAGTTCTCTTAGTGTTCCATCATAATCTAAGATGAAGATACGTTTTATAGCCTTTTTAGCTTTTTCAATCAGTTTCGGTAAGATATTATTTTTTAAAATACAGGCGAGTTTTCCGCTCTTATTAATCTCTACAATTTTATCGAGATTGTCTAAAAATTTTTTTGCCCAAGTAGGACTATTTAATTCTTTTACATGCTCAGCCATGATATGCATGCGTTCAGAGCGTTCAGATTGAGGCATATCCAAAGCTTCTTCAATGGCGTCAGCTGTTTGTTCTATGTTATAGGGGTTTACAAGAATGGATCGTGAAAGACTATGAGAAGCTCCGGCAAACTCACTTAATATCAGTATTCCCGGTTTACTTTTGCTTTGTGGTTTTTTTTCCGTCTGACAGAAAACAAATTCTTCAGCCACTAAATTCATACCGTCCCTAACGGGCGTAACTAATCCAACGTCTGCAAAATAGTAAAGAGCTGTTAAGTGTGATAAATCGAGATGTCTATGCAAGTATTGAATAGGCGTGAAGCCCGGCCTACTAAATTGTCCATTTAATTGACCAATCATTTCTTCAATCTCAGATTTTAACTCCTGATATTCCCATGTTTCCAAGCGCGAGGGTACTAATACTTGTAATAGAACAACCTTTTGAGAGTATTTAGTACTTTTTTCTAAGAAACGTTCAAATGCTTTTAGTTTTAAAAGGATACCTTTTGTATAATCTAAGCGTTCGACACCTAAAAGAAGTTTTTGCGTGCCATACCTTTCTTTTAATTCAGTGATTATTTTATTCGTTTCCGGTTTTTTCAAGGCTTTTTTAAATTGATCCACATCAATGCCTATCGGATGGGTACCAAAGCCAATTCTTCTGCCTTGAAAAGAAAGTCCATTGGTGTCTGACTCTAGTCCTGATACCCTTAAACAAGAGGATCTAAAATGCCCGGTATAATCTGATGTTTGAAATCCAATATAGTCTGAGCCCAAGATCCCATTTAAAAGTGCTTCTCTTTCCGGTAATAATCGGTAAACTTCAGAAGAAGGGAATGGTATATGTAGAAAAAAACAGATTTTTAAATCAGGCCGTTGTTCTCGAAGTATCTGAGGTAGAAGCATGAGATGAAAATCATGTATCCAAATTTTGGCATTTTTAGGTGCTTCTTGGCTAATAGTTTTGGCAAAGGATTCATTGACCGCCACATAATGCTGCCAAGAGTTATAGGCAAAAGTTGCTTTGTCTGTAAAATAATGAAAAATAGGCCATAACATTCCATTACAAATACCATGATAATAATGCTCTTCTTCTTCTTTAGATAAGAAGACGGGTATTAAGTCTTCTTTCTTCAAGAGTTTTTTAATAAAGGCTTCTTCATCCTTATCAAATAGAACACCGGGCCATCCAATCCATGTAAAAGTCAGTTTTTTCTTAACTCCTTCAAGAGCAGAAATCAGTCCGCCGGAGCTTTTTCTAAGATTCCAAGAAGTCTCTTTTTTTTCTAAGGATATAGGAAGCCGGTTGCTTACTATATAAAGAGAAGATTTTTTTTGTGATGTAACCCTTTTATTCTTTTTGTTTTGTGTCATTTTTATTTGGCTAGTTAAGGGTTTTTTCTAATATAATTAGTATTAGCAGTTTATGAGGTTATTTGGCAAGCAATCATAGACTGTTAGTCGTTAATTGTTTATCGAATACAGGAGTTGTGCGTTGAAGAAATATTGCTTGAAATATTTATGTAACTCATTTTCTTAAGTTGGCTATTATGTTTTTATTTTGGTTTGAAAAGATATGCCATTACGTAAATGTACAAAACATTACACCGGGTAATAAGACAGATGCTCAATCAAAGAGGCATTTATGCAGATAAAGGTTATTGTATGAATCCGGCTAAGCAAGCTGTTGCTAAACGTACGTGTCATTTAGCGGCTATTAAGAAAAATAATATGAAGGAAAAGAATAAAGACTACGATCGATGGTATAGTGGTTTATAGTCATTTAATTTTACATTGATAAGATTGCTTGATCAATAGCGAATTTAAAATTCGTAACTTTTCGTAATATCTCTCTAACTTTATTTTTCATATTAGCCCAATATTTTTCTATAGGATTTAAGTCCGGAGAATATGGAGGAAGAAACATAAGCTTACAACCGGCAGATTCTACTGTTTTCCTGCTTTCCGCTGACTTGTGAAAACCGGCATTGTCAAGAACAAGAACACTACCGGGTGTAAGCTGAGGAGTCAAAACTTCCTTAAGCCAAATATTGAATAACCCGGTATTACAAGTACCTTCAAAACACATTGGAGATAAAAACTGCCCTTTAGATAGGGCTGAAATAATATTTTGCCTTATAAAGCGGTTTCCTGAAACCGCTCCAAAAACTTTTTTGCCGCGTAAGCTTCTTCCGGACTCACGAAATAAAAATTGATGAATCCCGGTTTCATCGAGATAAATTCTCTTGTCAAAGGGAATATTTTTTAAATCTTTCATAAAAGCTTCCCGTTTCTTTTCATCTCTTTCCTTATAGCGAGTAGTTTTTTTTTTCGTGTAATTTTTAATCTTTTAAGGGCATAAAAAATCGTTTGCGGAGTGACTGAAAAATAATCAGCAATTTCCGATAAAAAATAATCCGGATGTTTTTCTACATATTTAGATAACAACTCATCATCTAATTTCTTATAAGCATATTTTCTGCGGATTGGCTTTAAATGTCCTTTTTGCTTTTTTTGCAAGATCCATCGATATATTGTTGCGATACCTACTTGAAAAATATGGCCGGCTGTTTTTTTATCATGATGTTTTTCTATATGTTGTCATACTTTCTCTCGAAGATCTACTGAATAGGCTCTAGGCATTGTTTTGTCCTTACTGTTTGTATAAAAAAAGAAGGATAACATATTATCAAATAAAAATTAAAATACTATACGCTCGCCTTATAAGCGAGTTTTTTCTCAGGATCCTAAGCGCATCCGTTATCGTGGTGTTTCTAAGAAGCAATTTTCGGCCTTGATGCAAGCGATAAGCTTGCATTTAAAACGCTTATTGGTGCTTGTCTACGTTCCGTCAAATTTTCCGGCTTGCAACAGCAAACTCCTATAAATAGCTTTAAAAGCTTTTAAAATAAACGATTAAAATCCAATCTAATTTTTTGCATTTCTAAATCCTAAAAACCTGTTAGCTCGCAACACACCCATTCAGTGACCATTGCTAACAACCGTTGATATAAGACGCCGACTGCCTTATGGTGGAGGAGCAGTGTACCGAATATAAGAGTTAACAAGAATATGAAACAAAACTTTAATCGAGACGCTTTCATCTCAATGCTTAAGCAAAGTATTTTATCGCTTAAGAGTCATAAATATTTTTTGTTTCAAAAATGAAGTCCTGATCAGATTGAAGCATTCTGTTGGGATCTCAATTTTGCCCGTTTGAGTTATTAATCAGCTACTCCTTAATTGTTTAGTATAAATTATTTAATAAAATATGCTTTTTAACATAAAATTAACAATTAAATCGTATAATCTTTTTTATGTAACCGACATTCCTAGACCGTAAGATATTTTTTTTGAATTAGAATTATAGATTGCCTATCCTGTTACTTTTTATTTGATACAAGGAGAAAAGTTATGCCGGAAGTTGCAGGAGATAATATTCAAACAGTGAACATGGATCACCATGGATTAATTGCAGCACTTTGCAGCGATCTAAAAGTAGCGGAAAGGATTGATACCGGATTAAAAAATCATCCACAAAGAAAAGTAAGTGCGGGACAGGCAGTAATTGCAATAAGGATGTATGGCTTAATTAGAAAAACTTGTTTAGAGGTCTAGGAATGTCGGATGTAAAAACATATAAATATAATAAATAGGAAATATAAGTATATTATGACTATTAACAATAATCAAAATAATCAATATGGGAAAATTCCTCTATTCCCTTCTAGTGCTAAGGATAATTCTAATATCGGGTATAGTACTGAGCAGCTAAATTTAATCATTGCTAAAGAATTGTTTCAGCAATTTACTACTTTTATTGCTTTAAGCGACGATCAAGATCAAAAGAATAACGTCATAGAACAGAAGACATGCAAACTTATAAAACAGACAAACCTTAATATGACCCGCATAGAATCGGAGCTATTGGCGCAAAGAGGCAAGCTTCCGCCAATGAAGACAAAAAAGGAGTGGTTGCGTACTGAAGGGAAAGCAATTGAGGCAGCTCTGAATGGGAAAATTTCTCTATTCTCTTCTACTGCTAAGTATAATTCTAATATCCGGTATAGTAAGCAGCCTACTACTCTTCTAGAGACAGACAAACTTCTAGAGACAGACAAACTTCTAGAGACAGACAAACTTATAGAACAGGCAAAACGCAATATGACCCGCATAGAATCGGAGCTATTGGCGCAAAGAGGCAAGCGTCCGCAAATAAAGACAAAAGAGGAGTGGTTGCGTACTGACGGGAAAGCAATTGAGGCAGATCTGATATTAAGGCGTATTTGATTAATAAAATTTTTTTAGAGAGATGGGTTTAGAACCGTCATTCCTCAGCAAAAAATATAATTTTGTTTTAGAATAGAAAGGAGTTATATTTTTTGCTATGAAATTGAGTTCCCAAAATATAGATCATTGATCTTGCAACCTGTTTTACACACATGAAACACATAATTTTTGTGTTATTATAGGCTTCTTCAAATTGCTCAGGAGAAATGTATCCTAAAGAAGAATAAAGCCTTCTGCGATTATACAAATATTCAAATATTGCCAATTTAGCCTCTTTTTTAGTTTTAAATTTTTAAAAAAATTATGTGTATAGTCTATTTGACTTCATATCTAAAGGGTGTGTTGCGAGCTAACAGGTTTTTAGGATTTAGAAATGCAAAAAATTAGATTGGATTTTAATCGTTTATTTTAGAAGCTTTTAAAGCTATTTATAGGAGTTTGCTGTTGCAAGCCGGAAAATTTGACGGAACGTAGACATAGCTATCCTTCAATTTTATAACCGCACCAAAATTTATCATTACCCTTACAACCAATACGGGCTTGTCTATCGGTAGCAACCTTCGGTAGTACCTCATTATTTAATTTCTCGTATTTAGTTTGTAGGGCTTTATCTCGTTCTTTCCATAAATTGGCTTTATAGTATTTTAATTTTTATTTGATAATATGTTATCCTTCTTTTTTTATACAAACAGTAAGGACAAAACAATGCCTAGAGCCTATTCAGTAGATCTTCGAGAGAAAGTATGACAACATATAGAAAAACATCATGATAAAAAAACAGCCGGCCATATTTTTCAAGTAGATATCGCAACAATATATCGATGGATCTTGCAAAAAAAGCAAAAAGGACATTTAAAGCCAATCCGCAGAAAATATGCTTATAAGAAATTAGATGATGAGTTGTTATCTAAATATGTAGAAAAACATCCGGATTATTTTTTATCGGAAATTGCTGATTATTTTTCAGTCACTCCGCAAACGATTTTTTATGCCCTTAAAAGATTAAAAATTACACGAAAAAAAAAACTACTCGCTATAAGGAAAGAGATGAAAAGAAACGGGAAGCTTTTATGAAAGATTTAAAAAATATTCCCTTTGACAAGAGAATTTATCTCGATGAAACCGGGATTCATCAATTTTTATTTCGTGAGTCCGGAAGAAGCTTACGCGGCAAAAAAGTTTTTGGAGCGGTTTCAGGAAACCGCTTTATAAGGCAAAATATTATTTCAGCCCTATCTAAAGGGCAGTTTTTATCTCCAATGTGTTTTGAAGGTACTTGTAATACCGGGTTATTCAATATTTGGCTTAAGGAAGTTTTGACTCCTCAGCTTAAACCCGGTAGTGTTCTTATTCTTGACAATGCCGGTTTTCACAAGTCAGCGGAAAGCAGGAAAACAGTAGAATCTGCCGGTTGTAAGCTTATGTTTCTTCCTCCCTATTCTCCGGACTTAAATCCTATAGAAAAATATTGGGCTAATATGAAAAATAAAGTTAGAGAGATATTACGAAAAGTTACGAATTTTAAATTCGCCATTGATCAAGCAATCTTATCAATATAAAATTAAATGACTATAGCAATCAAATGAGTGGCGTCTACGAAGCTAAAAACTTCATTCATCACTCCTTGTTTTCTTAGTTGATCTCTTAAGTCAGCAAAAATTTTGGATAGGATCTGTGTCCCTATTTTGTGCCTAACTTTACAAAAAGTGGTATGATCAGGAGTATTCTCTCTCAAACTAAAGCGATACAACTACTTGGCTGCAGTATTCTCTTGAATGTAGCGTTCCGGCTCTCGATCGCTTAGATTTTCCATGAACTGAAGAAGTAAGCATTTAAATAATCGAAGAAGTCCGTATCTTTTATAAGGATTATTTTTCTCCAATTGCTTTAGCTTTTTAGAAAAATAGTCACTTAGATTTCAACAGTTCCTACTAGTAAAAAGTTTATTATCTAACATGAATTTACAGAAAAGATGTTGCTTAATTTACTTGGGCTAGGATGTCTTTTGTTAGGTGCTAAGATTTGCAGCCTTTCTCGAAAAAGCCGGTTCGATAAAGTGCGGGTTGTAACTGAAAAAATGACACTTGCCTCTTTTCGTGTTCTCACATTTTTAATATATTTTAAAGCTTGTTTTCTTACATCAAGTGAATATGTCATCCGAATATTTTACATGAATAAAATAAAAAATAAAATTTAATTCACTATAACGCACCTCTGTAGCGCGAAACTCCTGATAGAATCTCTTCTTATGGTTATGATTCTATATTTGTTGGTATATAGTATTTTAATTTTTATTTGATAACATGTTGTCCTTTTTTTTTTATACAAACAGTAAGGACAAAACAATGCCTAGAGCCTATTCAGTAGATCTTCGAGAGAAAGTATTACAACATATAGAAAAACATCATGATAAAAAAACAGCCGGCCATATTTTTCAAATAGGTATCGCAACAATATATCGATGGATCTTGCAAAAAAAGCAAAAAGGACATTTAAAGCCAATCCGCAGAAAATATGCTTATAAGAAATTAGATGATGAGTTGTTATCTAAATATGTAGAAAAACATCCGGATTATTTTTTATCGGAAATTGCTCATTATTTTTCAGTCACTCCGCAAACGATTTTTTATGCCCTTAAAAGATTAAAAATTACACGAAAAAAAAAACTACTCGCTATAAGGAAAGAGATGAAAAGAAACGGGAAGCTTTTATGAAAGATTTAAAAAATATTCCCTTTGACAAGAGAATTTATCTCGATGAAACCGGGATTCATCAATTTTTATTTCGTGAGTCCGGAAGAAGCTTACGCGGCAAAAAAGTTTTTGGAGCGGTTTCAGGAAACCGCTTTATAAGGCAAAATATTATTTCAGCCCTATCTAAAGGGCAGTTTTTATCTCCAATGTGTTTTGAAGGTACTTGTAATACCGGGTTATTCAATATTTGGCTTAAGGAAGTTTTGACTCCTCAGCTTACACCCGGTAGTGTTCTTATTCTTGACAATGCCGGTTTTCACAAGTCAGCGGAAAGCAGGAAAATAGTAGAATCTGCCGGTTGTAAGCTTATGTTTCTTCCTCCATATTCTCCGGACTTAAATCCTATAGAAAAATATTGGGCTAATATGAAAAATAAAGTTAGAGAGATATTACGAAAAGTTACGAATTTTAAATTCGCTATTGATCAAGCAATCTTATCAATGTAAATTAAATGACTATATACTCTTCGCTACTGAAAGGTACACAAAACAGTATAAATATGATATTAGTTTTGCATGAACCGATTAACTCCCAATCAAAGAAGCACTTTTGAATTTCAGGTAAAAAAGACCCGTGATATAAATGAACGTAATCGTTTGTGTGTGCTTCTTGCACGAGATGAAGGTCTAGAGCCTGATCACATTGCTCATGTTCTGCGCTTAAGCCGCTCGAGTGTTTATGGGTATTTGAGAGAATTTCAATCAAAAGGAAAAACTCGGTATGATACCAAGGGAGGATCAGCCGGTAAATTATCCAAACTGCAAACGAAAGAACTAGTGGACCATCTTTCTCAATACACCTATAGAAGGGTTAAGGATGTATGTGCGTATGTCTTAGAACAATGTTTGCTTTTTGGGATTGCACATTGTTCTAATCAATGGGAAAAAACGCGAAGTAACGAATTTAAAAGAAAGACATGCAATTATTTTACGCCGTTGAGGGCTACCCTACGAAAAATGATATTATTCTGAACTATGGTGATGAATCTCGGTTCTAGTGAAGTATCTATTTGTTGCACTTCATAGTTGAAAAGGCTAAATGATAAGATTCCGTTAAGGAATAAACCAAAAGTAATCGCCGGAAAAACTTACTTCACTAAATAATTGTTCCCATTCAGATCCATGAAGGATGGATTTAGCTGTAAGATTCCAATTGTGAAGGAGCGCTTTTTCTTTTGCGGTTTTATATCCGTCAACCATGATAAAGCTATGTTTTTTACTTACACGTTCTATTTCTTTTAGAGCTTTAACTAAATCATCACCTTCAAAATTATGAATGGTATTAATCGAAATGACCAGATCAAATGAATCATTGAGGTAAGGTAAGTCTCGAGCATCTGCCGTCTGTACCTTTGATTTAATATCAGGATGGGCATTTTGAATTGCATATGAGGAGATATCTATCCCTTGTACTTGTATCCCGGGTATTAAACTGACAAAATCATACAACAAAAATCCTTTTGCACATCCGATATCTAAAATAGAATGATCTTTAGTTAGGCGATAGTAATTTTGAAAATCCTTCACCACTTGCTGCCAAAATCTAGGATGATAGTGATAGCCGCCATAACCGTTTTTTCTATCTCCATCGAAAAATTCTTGGCCAAATTGACGTGCAATTAATCGCTCTTTTTCGGTTTTCTGCTCTTGCCTTTTAGTCACATCTCTTTTCGCTTTAGGAAAAGATTTAAGTAAGTTTATTTCCTGTCCCATCATTGAAATCCTTAAAAAGGTCCCGTAAAAAATTTATCCGGTACATCCAAGGGACGCTTTTGATTTTCTATCATTTTTTGTAATAACAGCTTAACTCTTGAGCCCTTCATCATCATATCACATACTTTTAATGCGATACCTTCAACAGTGGGGTAGTAATGGTTTGCCAGAGCCCAGCTGGTAGGGCATGGTTTATCCGGATAGGTCATTCTAACAGGGGGGATATGTAAACAATCCATCGCTTCCTCTACAATAGTAGCGAGTATTTCAGCAGCAAAACCACATGTCTTCCAATCCGGATCTAAAACTAATACTCTACCTGTTTTTCTTACAGATTCTAAGATCGCCTCTTTATCAAAAGGTTTGATCGTTCTTAGATCGATTAATTCAGCTGAAATACCTTCTTCTTCCAATAGGTTGACTGCCTTTAGAGCCTCTAATATCATGTGAGAGCAGGAGATAATAGAAATATCTTTTCCTTCTTTCATAACTTTTGCTTTACCCAAAGGAACAGAATAGACCTCTTCGGGTACTATTCCAAAGGTATTATGCAGCCATCTGTGTTCCAAAAAAATGACAGGGTTGTTATCTTGCACAGCTGATATAAAAAGTCCTTTAGCGTTATAACAATTAGAAGGCATCACGACTTTAAGACCCGGAATATGAGCAAATATGCTATGTAGCGTCTGAGAATGCTGAGGACCTTGTCCCCATCCTCTACCCAACAAAGCTCTTATCACAATGGGGACTTGTGCCTTTTTTCCGAACATATAATGCCATTTAGAAGCATTATTAATGATTTGATCTAATGACAATAATGAAAAATCAATCCTTTGATGTGTCATAATTGGCCGAAGGCCCTTTAGAGCAGAGCCAATGATAATACCTGTCATCGCATTTTCGGAAGTCGGCATATCCATCACTCGATGAGAGCCGTATTTTTCCTCTAAATTAAGAGTTGTGCCAAATAAACCTTTAGGATCAGGTACACCCAAACCTATGACGTATACCGTCTCATCTAAACCCATGATCTGATCAGTAGCTTCTTGTATTGCTTCAAAAAATTTAATTTCTCTGTCCATTACACCGAATCCTTAAGCATATATATCTTCATTAATATCTACGGTAGGGAAGGAAGCATTCTCTGAAAATTCAAAAGCCTCTTTAATTTCTAAGCTAATATCACGTCTATATTGATCCGGTAATGCATCATTAAGATATTGATTGTGACGTAATATTTTTTCATAAGATGATACAGGGCACCTTTTATGCCAATAATCGACTTCATCTTGAGGCCGATATCCCAAAGGGTCAAAGTTGGGGCCGCAATGTTCTCGATATCGATAGGTCTCAAACTCGAGGTAACAAGGACCTTTGTTTTCTCTAATATATTGAACGGCAGCTTGTGTTATATGATAGACTTCTTCAACATCATTCCCATAACCCTTCATAGCATACAATCCATGAGCTTTTGCTATGCCCATACGATCTCTTTTCTCAGGCTGTCTAACAGATAGGGGAGAGTAAACAGAATAAAAGTTATTTTCACAGACAAATAAGACAGGTAAATTTCTCAAAGAGGCAAAGTTTAAACTCTCTGCCCATACACCTTCTTCAGTAGCGGCCTCACCAAAAAAAATGACTGTAATTGCTTGCTCCTTCTTAAGAGAAGAAGCAAAGGCGACGCCGACACCTATGGGTATACTACCCCCAACAATGGGTGTCGTCCCGATAATATTGACATCTAGATCTATTAAATGTTGAGATCCGCCGATGCCTGAAGAACAACCATTTTCTTTACCATAAATTTCTGCCAGCATTTTTTTTAAGGAGCCTCCTTTAGAAAGATAGTGAGCATGTGCGCGGTGATTGCTAACCAGATTATCAGATGTTAGCATATTTTTAGCGACTCCTACAGCTATTGCCTCTTGCCCAATGCTAAGATGAACGGGACACCTCATTTTTTGCTCCGGATATTTATCTATTATCGCTTCTTCAATCATCCGAATGCGGAGCATATCGTAAAAAAGCTCTAAAGTCAGTTTCTCAGTGATCTCTTGTGCCATAAAACTACACTCTAAATTAGGTTAATTTTTCTTCCATATAGTACTATTTCTTCTTAGCTTATACAGATCATGATCAATATTTAACTTCTTCTCTAACTCATTAGAACCCCACGCATCAGATACAACGCTGAAATTTCTTCCGCCCACTTCTTTGCATGGTGTTGTGATTAACCAGTTGCAACAATCAATAACATCATTCATTGGGGTACATTCATTATTGTGGAGTCTATCTAAAGTCCTTTGATAGTTATCTCCTGAAGCCTTAGATCCTAAGCGAAGTGTCGGTTCATGAATTTTGGTCTTCACACAACCGGGACCCACAATAACAAATCGAACATCAGGAATTTCTGCATCTAATAATTCACACATCTTGATTAATGCTATTTTAGATAAGGTATAACTCGAATAATGTGTGACAGCATTATTCGTTCCTCCTCCGGCAAAAAAGAGGACAACCGGGTCTAGATCATCTGAAGAAAATGCTCTTTTAGGCAACAGTCGATGTACAATTCTTAACTGTTGTAGCAGATTAACCTGCATGCTTTCTTCCCAATGATCAAAATCAACAGTATCAAAATTACCGATAGGCTCTAAATTTCCAGGCGCTAATATCATCACATCCCAAGAAGAATAATTTTCTATGATGGCATCACAAGTATTTACAACGGATTGTACATTTGTTAAATCACATGGATAGCAATGAACACCATGTTGTGTTGTTAACTTGTCGACTAAAGGCGAAGGTGTACGATAAGTACCGGACACATTCCAGCCTTTAGATCGCCAATCTTTTGCAAGAGCGGCTCCTATATCACTGGAAACGGATATTATAATAGCGTTTTTATTTTTCATGGCTTAATAAAATTGGCTTCTAAGGCCTGACTTTCATAGGCGATTCGTTCGATTTCACTAGCCGGCAAAGCAGGATCTAAATTTTCTAATCCGGCCCCAAACTTTAACATCGGTTCAATTCTTTTGACCTCATCTATCTTTAAATGACAAAAATAGGGTCCTTTTCTTGAGGGTATCTCACCTATATGATTTAGCAAATCCGCATTATCCTCAATACAGAGATAGGGGATACTAAAAGTTTCTGCTAGTTTTTGATAATCGGGAAAACTTAAACCACTTGACTCATCAACCACTACGTAACGTGACTGTAACCAAATTTCAATTGTCTGCTTACACGTAGCATGGCCCTGATTGTCGAAAAGAAAAATTTTAACAGGTAAGTTATATCTATTGATGGTAGCCAATTCTTGTAAACACATCATTAAGCCGCCATCACCAATCAAACAGTAAACTTCTTTTCCGGATCCTAGTGCGGCCCCTATGCTTGCCGGCAAGGCATAACCCATAGGGGTATGGTTCCATGCCGAAAAAATTTTTTGTTTCGCTTTAACTTCAAAAGCCTGCATAACCCAACAAATATTCGCTCCCGTATCAGTTACGATAATGTCATTTTCTTGAGCAACATGCTTAGAAAATTCCTTTACAAATACATACGGGTCTAACTTGTTATCGGATTTATAATTACTTTCTGAACAAATAGGATATTCTTCTCTCCATTGCCTGATCAGTTGCCTCCAATTTAAAAAGGCATCTTCTTTGGCTTCAGAATAAAGGGGCTGACATTCTTGAAAAAAGCTGTTTAAATCCGATAAGATCGGTAAATCGATACAAAAGGTATCGGGACCAAATTTGCTGATTTCTTCCGGGTCAATCTCAACCATTGCTTTTTTTGCATTCGGAGCAAACATGTCCTGTTTTCCTCCGGTAATCATTTGAGATAGTCTTGTTCCAATTGCGATGACCAAATCCGAATATTGAGCAGCAAAGTTTCCGGATCTTGGTCCACAGACACCCACACCACCCATGTTTAGTTCATCACTATAGGTTAATAAATCGGTAGCACCCCATGTAAGTAAGACGGGGAGTTGAAAATATTTGACAAACTTGATTGCTTCTTCTTCTACTTTTGCACAGTGGACGCCTGCTCCAATAATAACAACAGGACGCTTAGCTTCATTAATCAACGATTCAAGTTGTTGTATTTTATCTGCATATGGCAATGGCTGTTGGGTTGGGGGAGAAAAAGATTGCAATTCTTCAGGATTGATTTCTAATCTTTGGAGATCATCAGGAATATCTAAAATGACCGGTCCCGGACGACCTTCTTTAGCCAAATAAATAGCTTTTTCGAGCTCATAACGAATCATCTCAGGGTCAGTAACAAGCTTGACATACTTCGTTACGCTGTGATAGACAGCAGTAATATCTGTTTCTTGAAATCCTCTTTGTCGAAGGCGAATATTAGGACGCAGTCGAAATCTTGCGACCTGACCGGTAATAGCAATCATCGGTATAGAATCAAAATAAGCATTACAAATACTTGTAAGGAGATTAGTAGCTCCGGGGCCACTAGTCGTCATAACAAGCCCCATATTACCTGTCACTCTTGAATAGGCATCTGCTGATGCTGCACCAAATTCTTCATGCTGAACACCAATATGCCGAATATCAGCATGCTTACAAGTCGAGTCAGCAAGGTGAAGTATCGCACCACCGGTAACAAGAAAAGTATGTTTGATACCTTCTTTGGCAAGAAAATCAACAAGATAGTCTGAAAGTTTCATGTCTGCTCCCAAGGCATTTCCGGTTTTAAAGAAATAAACAATGATCCGTCACGGTAACTTGTTGGCACATCGTCTAATGAAGAGATTTTTTTCCAGCCCTTTTTTTGTGCAAAGGCATTGACATCGATTACTTTCAAATGATCAAAAATGGCTTCAGCATTCTCATCTGAGCCGACTTCTATCATAGCATCTAATGTTAACCAATCATCATGATTGGTCGCTTGAATAATTTCTTTTTCATGTCCTTCAACGTCCATTTTAATTAAATCAACAGAAGAATTCTTTAGGATTTCTTTGATATCTTCTACCTTTACGACAAATTCTTCTAATTTGCCATAGGGAGTTTTACCGCCTTGAATATGACTAGAAGTAGTATTGCCTAATACTCTTACAAATTGAGTTGTTCCTTTTTTAGTAGAAACAGCAGCCTGTATCGGTTCAACATTAGAACAATGGTTGAGTTGTAAATTCTCTTTCAATTTTTCGAAATGCACATCATCGGGCTCAAACGTTTTAACAGAATAGCCGCACTTGCTCATTATTATGGAATGCAGTCCGATATTACCGCCAATATCCAATACATTTTTGTATCGATTCCTATTTGCCCAATAAAAGCTAAATATGATCAATTCATCCATTCCGAATAGGTCTAAAGAATTAATATTACCCATTTTAAAAAAGGGGAAAGCAATTTCTCCAAAAGGTCCAAAGGCTTTAGATTTTTTAGATTCATCGGAAAATAATTTAGCGACCTCTTCTTTTGCTATCTTCTTTAATACTTTATAAGTATCATTAGAAGTAGGGTGAAAGCCTTTTATACTTGGCAAGCCAAGCAGTAGTGCTTCTAAAGTGTTCTCAGAATTTAAATCTATCATATCTTTCTTCTTATGCTCTCATTGTATATTCATAAGGTATCGATTTAAGTTGATCGATATACATTTTTGCCCAATCAACCATATCGATTATTCCTTCTTCTAACGGGATCTCTTGCTGCCATCCTAAATCATTTTTAATAGCACTTGAGTTTAGCCAATACCTGGAATCTTGACCCATTCTCTCACCTGTGATAGTACAAAGGCCTTCAAAAGGCATGTTCATCACTTTTGCAACAAGCTCGAGAAGGTCGCGAATAGAAATAGGTTTATCCGGACCTACATTATAGACTTTTCCAAAAGCCGCTTTTTCACTGACTAAGTGTATTGCTTTTGCTAAGTCTCCTGCATGGATATAAGATTTTTCTGCTTTTCCTCCTCCATGTAAAGGAATTTTTTCTCCCTTTAAAGCGCATAGGATGGCTCTGGGAATCACTCGGTGGAGCAACTGACCCGGGCAATAAGCATTAGAAGGGCGAATAATATTCATAGGAAAACCTAAGACCTTATGAATAGCAATTAAATGCAGATCAAAAGCAGCTTTAGAAGCTGAATAGGGACTCGACGGTAAAATAGGGGACTGTTCATTAGCAGCCTCTGTTACCGATCCGTATAACTCAGAGGTGCCTATTTGTATAAAACGTTTAAAGTACTCTCTTTTCTGTAATTCTTCGGTTAACCTTGCAAGAGCCATAGAGTTAGTTTCAAAAAAACGCCAAGAATTTTTCCAGGAGATAGCACCTTCTCCTTGAGCGGCATAATTTACTATTGTCTCAACTTCATTTCGATCTAACACATCTAAAATGAAATCAAGCTCATGCGTTACATGATAGGCATGATAAGAATATTTGTTATCACCCTTTCCAATATTTAAAGTAAACGGTTCTGTTTTGGGAACATTACGTCCAATAGCGATTACTTGTTCCGTATCCGGTTGCTCTAGAAGATATTTACAAGTGTGTTGTCCAAATGAACCTCCACCACCTATAACAGCGTATTTCTTTCCCATGCTATTTTCCTTTATTTATTATTTCGTTTGTTAAACAGGCTTGTAGTCGCAACTCTTCAATATGAACTTCTTCTAATCCTTTTTCTAAGGGCGTAAAAGTAAAGCCCGGAAAGACTTGGTAAACTAAAGTGGAATCAAAATGCCGATGGGTAATAGGATTTTGCCTAAGAGAGGATTCAACTGTAATCTCGCTATCAAATAGGTTTGCAATCTTATGCGCTAAGTCGTAATAAGATATCGAATTTCCTGTAGATAAGTTTATAATACCGGAACTTTTATGAAGAAGAACTTGATAAATTAAATTAACCAGATCTTTGATATAGATATGGTCTCTATTTTCTTCGCCATTTCCAAAAAGGGGTATGCGTCCATCTTTATGAGCTTGGCGTCGCATTCTATTTGGTCCATAAGAATTATGAGTATCTTCGACACCATAAACAAGGGTCGATCTTAAAATAGCTAAAGGACACGTAGCTGCATCTTTCAAGAGGTATTCTCTGGCAAGATGCATGATGCCAAAGGTGTTTGCAGGATCTTGAGGGCTAGTTTCAGAAATAATTCCTCTATCTAAAGAGTATACGGTATCCGAACTTAAATAAATAACCTGTGCAGGAGTCACCTTTTGCAATACTTTACTTACTGTTTCAGCTAATCTTATGTTGTGCATAAAAGCATTAATGTCTTTACTTCTGTCAGGTGTCACGGTCGATAGGAAGACAAGAGCATCTGTTGTTTTAAGAATATCACTAAGTTGATCGACTGCTTTTTCATCGATTAAATCAATATCTTCTCTTTTTAGAGGAAGGCAGTTAACGTTATGCTCTTCTAAGGTTTTAATTAAGTTTTTACCGATAAAACCATTTGCTCCTAATACGACGACACGTTCAGGTACAAGCGATTTTTGATTATGCTGTAAATTCATATAAAAATTCCCGGCTTATATTCCTAATCGAAAATAATTTAATCCTTGCGACATACACGCTTCTTTATCTAATACTCCATATGGGTCAAGAATCGTCTTTCCTCTAAGTGAGGCAAGGATGTTTTTTGGTGACAATGCTTTAAACTCATCCCAAGGAGTCATGATGAGCAAAGCATCAACGTCATTAATGGCTTCTTGGGCAGTATTAACGAAAGTGACTTGTTGTAAATGAGGGGGTAGTTGTTTCACTACCGGATCAAAGACCTTTTTGGGAAAGCGGTTAAGAGCATTAAGCAAGTTAACAGAAGGTGAATTTTTAATCGATGCCGTATCCTTCTTATAAGCTAAGCCTAAAATCCCAAATGTTGGTGTTTTTATAAGAGGCAGAATCTGATGATAAATTTCCTTTAATACTCGGTTTTTTCTAATCGTGTTATTTTGCTTCCAGGAATCGACCATCGAAGCATCTGTTCCGTATTTCTGAGATAAATGATAGAAGGTATTCATGTCCCTTTCCAGATTGCCTCCGGCAAAACCTAATCCCGGCATTAAATAGGCATGTTTTCCAATACGTTTATCAAGCCTTAAGGTTTTTATAATATCATACCAATTAGCGCCTATCTTTTCGCATAAACCGGCGATCATATTGGTTGTCGTTAAGGAGGAGATCAAAAACAGATTAATAGCAATTTTTGACAACTCCGCACTTTCATAATTCATGGTTACAATTGGACAGCCGTATGCTGACAGGAAATCTTCCAATACAGAAGGGAGTGGTTGGTGTGTATCTTTTACACCAACGGTATATCTTTCCGGATAAAGGGACCGTTCAACCGCTTGACCAAAAATTAAGGTTTCAACTTGATAAAATAATTTTGCTTTATCCCAGTTTAACTGACTCGTAAAACCGGGAGGAACTTGGCTTAAAATGACTAAGATATTTTCATTACCGGAACATGTTTGTAAGATGCGATTAACATAAGTATTAAGCTCACTCAAATCACTGTTCCCACTATCATCGGTCTTTACATCCGGCGATATATAGATGAGAGGGGATTCTGCCACTTCATGAATATTAGCGGTAAAATATAATCGTTCGCTGTTTTTTTCAAAAAGGTCTGATAAGAGAGGTTCATTCACCGGAAGTTTGTGATGACGTAATGATTGGATTAAAGACTCATCAAAATCAAAACACGTGATGTTGTATCCTTTACTCGCAGCGCCAATAGCAGAAACTAATCCTAAATGCGTCATACCTACGAAAGCCACAGATCGCGTTTGCATCATACTCTCACGCTTACTTTTAATATTAATTAAAAAAGCATGTTATCATTTGAAAATGCAAATAGCAATCATTAATCAGATTTTCTCGAGCTAAATTTTAACGCTTATAAGAGGATTTGCAAGGGCTATTTTTGATCCTTCTAACCCTAAGAGAGTACCTGAGGCCATCTTTTGCAAAACCTTATTTATTTGAATGTCATTCAATAGATTCGTCTGTGGATTTAAACAGAGTTTTTTAAAATAAGCATATTCATCTTCCCAAGTCGGATCAGGCTTGGCAAGTGTTATGGTCTCTTCATCAGGCCTGCCACTGGGAAATTGTCTTATACGTACTATAAATTGACTCGGACCCCATTTGCATAAGGATTCAATATGAGCAGAAGCATTTTCTCCGATTATATGACAATAAAAACCATTTTTCCAACTTAACAAACTCATCTCAAGATCTATTGGAAAAGGGTGTTCCGAACTAATGACGGCATAGTCAGGGCTCTTATTTTCAAAATGATGTTGCCTTGTAATACGAAAATCATCAATCACACTATCAAACCAAAAATGCACGGTATCAAGAAGGTGAGAGCCCAGGTCTTTTAATACTCCCAATCCTTGATCTCGCCAGGGAGACTGTTTTACATCCATTGCAGTGCCGTTTCCATATGAAAGAGAAGCTCGATAAATAGTCCCCAGTTTTTTTGAGTCTAACAACGTTTTCATGCGCATAAAATGCGGTTCGAATCGATGATTATATGCGGTATAACAAACGACATTCCGTTCTTTTGAAATAGCGTATAACTCTTCTAAGACCTCAGTTGATTCAGAGATTAAAGGCTTTTCAACTAAGACATGTTTTTTATTTTCTAAAAGATATTTTAAAATGGACAATTTGGATGCGTCAGCAGTACAGACAAGAGCGGCATCATATAGATTTAAGGGGATATCGTGAACATCTTTGTAATCTGCAATAGGTTTCATATTATCAACCGTTGCAACAACCTCTTTTCCGGCAATTCGGGTTCTTTTATTGCCTTGGACTCCTAAGCCGACAACGATTACTCTCATTTGTCAAAACCTTGTCTAGTTGCGATATTGAATAGCTTTTTCAATTGTATTTAAGCGATCATGAATTTCTTGTGGAAATACAGATACGTTTCCATTTTTTTCACATTCTATCGCGGCTGCCAGAGAGCCTAAAATAGCAGCTATTACTTCATTTTTGGTTTTAACCATGGCTAATGTTGCATAAGCAAGTAAAGCATCTCCTGCTCCGATAGGATCAATAGCTCGTTGGGTAAAGACATCTAAAAAAAAGCTTGCTGAGTTGATATCCGGGGCATCACGAAAAACAATCAATCCACGACTTCCTAACTTTAAAAACAACGCTTTTGTACGTGATTGTTTAAAAAGATCCTGACCTAAAAAACGTATGACGGAATCTTGATCACCCAGAGAAAATCTTGCTTCTTTTTCATTAGGTGTAATTAAGTCAAAATTTTTAAAATCTAAGATATTTCCCCACCTACTTGCTACTTGGCTATCAGCAATACGATAGGTATCCTTGGGAATGGCAGAAATCAATCTTTGAATCGATTTAGCATGAAAAATGCCATGCCTAAAATCACTGAACACAACTCCATCGACTTTTGCCTCTGAAATTTGACCTTCCAGTCGCTTCAATAACTTGTCAGACAAAGGATTATTGTCAACTGTATCAATTTTCAATACTCTATAATCACCTACAACAAAGGCATTTTTATTCGTTGTATTACGTAAATTATCAATGATTGGCAGACACGTAATATCATGTTTTCTCAAGTCTTTCATAACATAATCTTTAAATGCATCATTGCCTAAAATAGTAGAAAACGTAACATCAGCACCCGCTGCTTTCAAATGCTTGGCTACAATAGCTGCGCCACCGGTATAATCTTCTTTTTTCTCATATCGCAGACTCATCGTAGGTGTTTTTACCATCCCTCCAATTATGCTACAGTGAGAGTAACTATCTACTATTGTATCTCCAACGACATGAATTTTAATATTGGTTAAGCTAGCTGCGACATCCCTTAAATCATTAAAGGTGATCTTCTCCGTATTCATTAATGTCATTAGCTTTTCTTCGGATATCTTAGGCGGTGACATTTCGATAAAACGAGAAGATGAGTACACAATGTCTCCCGGAGTAAATAACATTTCTCCGCCATATTCATCTAAAATATCTATTTCAACTTGTGTTTTTTTATGTGTGCCATTTTCAATATATTCATAACCTTTAGCGAAATAATTAGGCTTAATTATCCCCAGATTCTTATGAGGTGTTGCTTCATCGTCAATAATAACATAATCAACCATCTCAAAAGCAGCTAAATTGATCGCTCTTAATTTTTCGGGAACATGCGGTCTGATTTCACCTTTAATGATATGACGATCAGCTGTGATACTAACCACTAAAAGATCGCCTTTACTTTTAGCATATATAAGATGCCTTAGATGTCCGGGATGAACAATGTCAAATACTCCATGACACATGATGACTTTCTTCTTACGTGGCCAAGGATGCAAAACATCTATTAATTCATCAACCGTCTTAATTTTACTTTTATATTGAAATGCTTCATCCAAATTCATGATTAAACCCAATTATTTTGATAAATATTCAAACCATGTTTTTGTCGATTGTTGAATAGAGGTCGGATTCCAAAGGGGAGCAGTTCTCCAATATTCAATATCTTTGACGATATAGCTCACACCTAACTCGAAACTGACTTTTGGTTGCCAAGCTAAGTCGTTAGTAATTTTAGTAATGTCTGCCCAAGTACAGTCAGGTTCTCCCGGACGTTTTGGTATATACTCAATATCACCGCCCAATAATTGAACCAGATATGATATAGCTTGAGGATTACCGGCTCCCACATTATAAATTTCTCCTGACTTTTTAGTCATAGCCGCTCGATAGAAGGCTTCTGTAACGTCAGTGGCATAAACAAAGTCTCGTTTTTGAGAGCCGTCACCAACAACTGTTAACTGCTTGTTCTCTAGCTTCTGTTTTAAGAACACTCCCATTACAGCACCATAAGCACCTGAAGTTCGAGATCGTGTCCCATAGGCATTAAAAATTCGAATGGAGTTGAAAGGGAGATTATATACATGATGCCAATGAAAACATGCCTGCTCACCCATAAATTTACTACATGCGTAAGGGTATTGTAAATTAATGGGGGCGTGTTCATTTGTAGGTGTTGATGCAATACCATAACATGAAGAAGAAGCGGCATAAATGAGCTTTTTCACTGCATTCATCCTAGCAGCTTCTAATACCTTAACTGTTCCTTGAAGATTAACACTCATGTACTCTGCAGGTCGTTCAATGGAAGGCACAATATCTCCAATTCCGGCAAAGTGAAATACATATGAAACATCTTTGAATAGTTTATCCGTTGGGGTAATACTCAATATATCTCTTTCATCAATACTTAGATCTTGATTTGCTTCATGATGCTTTAAATTAGAGGAGTTTCCTGAGCAGTAATTATCAATTACTTTCACCGAAAAACCCTTATCCAGCAATAGGTCAACCATATGGCTGCCGATGAAACCGGCGCCTCCGGTGACAATAGCCGTTTCTTTTTTTTTCATTAGCTAATTCCTAATAAATTTAAAGCTTTCACATTGTAATATTTTTCATCTTCAAATGTATTTTGAAAACATTGAGATTTAAAGGCTTTACATAAGTCTCTGATCGCATCTTCAATGGATTTTTTAGGCTGAAATCCAATCGTATTTTTTATTTTTTCCGAACAAATATGATACGAGCGATTATCATCAGTTGATGTAGTTTCGATACTAATATGTTTCTTTTCAGGATACTCTTCCAGTACAACTTTTCTGACCATTTCGGCAATTTCAAAAATTTTATAATTCTGATATCCAACATTAAAAGTCTCTCCCGCAATGGTTTCATTAGGCAAAGTCAACATCAATTCATATAAATCACACATATCTTGAATATGTAAATTTGGTCTCAATTGATTGCCACCAAAAACGGTTATTTTATTATTAGTCACTGCATGGTTGGTTAAAATATTAACAGAAAGATCAAAACGCATTCTGGGGCTGTAACCACAGACGGTAGCAGGTCTGATGTTAACACAAACAAAGTCTTCCGACTGATACTTAAACAGAAGAGGTTCGCAAAAACCTTTAAACTTATTGTATAGGGTTAGAGGTAGTAACGGATGGTCTTCCGTTACTCGAGGTGCTGTTGAGACTCCGTAAACAGAACTTGAAGACGCATTGATAAATCTTTTGACATGGTGTTTTTTAGCTAGTTTGACTAAAGATTCAAAACAATCATAGTTAATAGATTTACTCAATGACTCATTTAAATGAAAGCTGGGATCATTTGAAATACAGGCTAAATGAATCACAGCGTCTATATCTTTTAATGCGAGTTCAAATTGCTCAGCATCTCTAATATCCGCTGTAATCACTTTTAATGAAGGATGTGGATTAAGATAGGATCCGAAAAACATTGCATCGTATACTACGATACGATACCCTTTCTTTAACAGTTGCTCAGTTAGGAGAGTGCCTACATATCCGGCTCCTCCTGTTATTAATACATTTTTTATCATGATATACCTATAATATATGAGATGCGTTGCAGCTGATATCGAAGTTCGAAGCAACAGCATCGTCATAAAACATTTTAACGGTTTCTAATGAAAACTCTTCTAGATTCTTTCCTATCAAAGGGACTTTCTTTAATAAGCCATAATCCATAGTAATGATATCGCATCCTATTAAATTAGCTTGAAAAAGGTTCAATAATTCTCTTGGACTTGCCCATAATAATTTAACCCGAGGCTTTTTCCTGATCATTTTAAGAGCCTGAGCCATTGTCTTTATAGGATCTCTACCCGTATCAGCAATACGCCCGGCAAAGACAGAAATAATAGCAGATACTTCGTGATCTAATGCATCAAATACGAGCTCTATTTGCTCTAAGGTAAATACCGCCGTTACATTAATAGCAACGCCTTTTTTTGATAAACTTTTGACGACATCAACAGTTAGTTTTTTTTGTGTGTTCATTACAGGAATCTTTATGTAAATATTTTTGCCCCATGAATTAATTTCAAGAGCCTGCTCCTCCATTTCTTCAAGGCTATCAGCAAAAACTTCAAAAGAAATGGGTTGATTTTTTACCATACTAAGAGCTTGTGTTGCGAATGTTTGATAATTTATAACACCTGCTTTTCGCATAAGGGTTGGGTTTGTGGTAAAACCTTTAACCCATGGAACAGAGGCTAATTGCTTTATTGTATCAAGGCCGGCACAGTCTGCAAAAATTTTAGTCTTTAATTTTGAGAGCGTATCCATAAATTATTTCCTAAATTTTAATTATTTTACTATAATTTTAGCGGCTTCCAGTAAGCCGGAGCAGGTAAAATGTGATGGCTTTTCAAGCTTTTCTTTATACTGATAATCAATAAATATCGTTTTACAACCCGCAGCCCTACCGGCATTAATATCGCGCCAACGGTCACCGACCATATAACTCTTAGATAAATTTAGATGATATTGACGAGCAGCTAAATTGAGCATTCCGGGTAAAGGTTTATAATTTTCGCTTGTTTCATCAATACAGGTAAAAATATCATCCAATGGTAGTGTCTTTTGTAAATATTGGTGCATTTGATCTACAACAGCCATTGTTTGAGTGTTTCTACCTACATCCGGTTGATTCGTTACAACAATGAGACAAAAACCTGCTTTTTTTAATAATTCCAGTGCTTTATCTACCCCCGGTAATATTTGCAAATCATCAAAATAAAGAGGAGGATAAGGTTTTCCGTTCCTTATAAAAGTTTTATTAATGACTCCATCTCTATCCAAAAAAACAGCAGGGTGCATACTCATATAGTACTGTCTGATAGACTATCTTCCCATTTTGCTGCTTTGTACTTTAATCTTGGATGTGAAACAAGGCAGTGCCAGATAATCGCCTGAAATGATTCAACATGAGGCGTGATATGCTTTGGATCAACAGAGGGTACGAGTAAAACGGCATCGCCAACTTTTGCTGTATACCCCCCCTTATGTCCAACTATTCCTAAAATTTTCATCTCATTTGCTTTTGCTATGTCTAATGCAAAAACGATGTTTGGACTAATATTTCTAACCTTGTCTCCTCCGCCTACCGACAAAACAAAAACGGCATCTTTGCTATTTACTTGACTCGTCATTAACCAAGATGAAAAAGTAGTATGCCAACCTTCGTCATTTGTACGTGCAGTTAATTCGGATATGTTATCTACAGGGGTATAAGCTTCAATATTACATAACTTTCTAAAATCATTGACAGCATGACTACAATTTGCTGCACTTCCGCCAACACCAAGAAAAAATAAACGACCTTTTCTCTTTCGTAAAGCGCATAACTCATCTACCATTTTTTCAATAATATCTTGATCTATTTCAGAGACAATTTGAGTAACATTTTGGAAGTAAGATTGAGGGAAATTAGACATACTTTCCTTATTCTAGACTGCTTTTTTAGGTACGAAAGACTATCTTAAAAAAATATAGTAGACAAGATTTATTTTTAGATAAGGAGTAATCGACTCCAAGTCGATTCGACAAGCAGGTGAGGAGGATGTAATAAGGGGGTTAGCTTAGCTTGCTTTGAATATATTTGCGTATAGAGCGAAAGCAGGGCCCGGTAAGTAATTGGAATATTCTAAAAAAAGCACTTAGTGGCAAGTCATGCCAAAGAAAAGGATTCGTAGCAATACATCTTACTCCATGTCTTAAAGAAAAAAGCGCATCCGTTTTAAAAAAAGCTTTTCTAATATCTGCATATTTTTTGTGGTTTAACGCCTTTAACATGCTTTTAATGATCTGTGTTTGCTCTTTGATATCCTGAGAACGCTGAGAATAGGTCCCATCATTTAACCTCATATGGGCAAGGTCTCCGGGTACGTAGGCAATTCCATGCCGCAAACCCAGTATTATTTGTATAAACCAATCCGTATGCCATTTCAGTTCAGGGATAAATCCACCGGAATGAATTAATTTTTTTCTGTTGATCAGAGCAGTATGACCGGGTATCCAAAAGCGAGATTTTCTCATTAACTCTATCAACTTTTCAGATGAGATATAAGACGTACCAATATTTTGGATAAGTGGATGAGAAAAAGTACCGGGTTTATCATCTGTAAAATAAGAGGGGTCGGAACAAACTAAGGCGATATTCGGATATTCAAGGATAGCTGTATAAAGGCGTTTAATAAAGCCGGATTGAGCCTTGTCATCAGATGCCAAAAACCAAATAAAGTCGCCTTTGGCTATATTAAGCCCCTTTAAAACGTTATGGTTAATACCACAATTATGATCATTTTCAATAAGTTGCAAAAAAGGGTAATTTTTTTGATAACGTTTGATAATTTCAATACTATTATCAGTAGAACAATCATCCATAACAATGCATTCATCAGGCAAACGTGTTTGAGTGATAATAGATATAAGAGCACTTTCAATATAATGACCGTAATTATAATTGAATAAGATAACGGTAACTGTTGGTTGCATCAACATTTTCCTGTTTCAGATAAGGTGTTTTTTAGCTGCGGTCTCGTTCTTGAAATTTAGTGAATTTGTGTGTTAAGCCGGTCTCTTAAAGTTGGGATCTTGTTTTTAAAAAACCCTTTTACCTCTCATTTAAACTCAGTAACTCACCTTATGCATACCTTCTACTAAGCAGGCTACAGAATCAAATGCTCTTTACAAGAGTGTGTGCATAAGGTGAGTCAGTAAATGTATCGTAAAATTTATTATAAGTAACTATTGATTTGATAGATTCATTGAATACACCGAACAAATGCTTGTTTTTCGGTGTATTAAAACTTCATATCTTGAATATCGGATGATTAGAGTGAATGAAGAAAGCTATTTCACAGCTATCTTCTCTTGAGTCTCTATAAGCTCTGCTTTCTTGATATCATATAGAATATCATCTGTTTGATGGCGATAAAGCGGCATATTTAAACGCTTCTCATCTAAAATATGCCCAATGAATCCAATTGTTCTTCCTATGATAAAAAAGGCATTAAGGACGCCCATATCAATAAAGTCATCAATCTCTTTTTCGTTATGCATCAAATTTCGCCACATATCGATCATTAGAACCCCAATGACACCATCAATATTCAGAATTAAATTATCCTTTTTAGCTGTTGTGACTTGTTCAACTCGAAGAGCGTAATCAAGCAAAAGAGTTTCAGGGAAATAATCTTCGGCATATTTTATTAAACAACAGACTCTAAGGTCAGGATTTCTAATGGACTTAATGCGATGTCCTATTCCGGGAATAGGAGTACCTTGTTTTTTCATATAAGCTACGAAATCTTTCGGATCCATTTTTTGATCCAAAGCCATTTTAAAATATTTAGCTGCTCCATCAATAGCACCCCCAAACTTGGGACCTATTGTCACTAAACCACTGATAAGTGAAGAAATAAGATCTTTTCCGGCTCTTGCCGTTACCCTGGCATTATGAGCGCCACTGACTGCAGGACCATGATCAGCTACCGTTTTGATAACGGTTTCAATAAAATCTATAGCCCATTTAGGGTAGCGTTTTTGAAACCATAATAAAGAGAGGATATCGCCTATAGAGAATCCGGTATCCGGAGTTGCTATAGAACTGATAGGGTAGCCTGCATAATTAGCTTCTTCACCTCTATCATCAGAAATAGTACAAATGAAGTTGGTTGGCTTACGAATCTTACCCATTTTTTTAGCAAGAGTATAGTCTTCAGGAATCTCCGGAATAGTATCATCTTCTTTAAGTTCTATAATACCTTCAGCAAGCAGTTTCCTATACATCGCTCCAATTACCAAAGGTAAAAAGTTAAAGTTCTTTGGTACATGTACACCGGCCTTTTTTAAAGCTTGATTTTTACTTTCAGCCGTCTCTTTTGCTTTTTGAGCCGTCGCTCCTGCATGACCAAACTGAATTGCATTAGAAAAATGCTTGGCTACAGTGCCTATACACCAGCCAATTATTGGTTTTGTAAGACGAGCATCTTTAATGGCTTCAATGATTTCATATTCAGCAGTTCCACCGACTTCTCCTAAAACAACGAGAAATTTTATTTGAGGGTTATTCTCCATACGAATTAAATGATCTAAATAGGATGTAGCAGGAAAACGATCACCACCAATAGCGATACCTTCAGCAATACCATTCGTTTCCATCGAAATAATATTTGCAAGTTCATTAAAAAGACCACCCGATTTAGTTACAACGCCAATGGAACCCGGGCGGTGCAATTTATTCTTTACAATATTAGATATCGTTCCACCAATATTGCCTGTTTTAAAGCAACCGGGAGTAATAGCTCCAACTGTAGCAGGGCCTATTACCATTCTTTTTAATTTTTGAGCTTCACAAGCTATAATTCTGGCATATCTCTCGGGGATGCCTTCTGCAGTCAGCATAACGGTTTTAATATTTTCACATGCCAATGCTTCCATCGTAACTTCATAAGCCGTTCTAAAAGAAGCAAAGTTTAGCAATGTATTTACGTTTGGATGCTTTACAGCGGCCTCCGTTAAGGTGGCGTAGATCGGAATTAAGATTTCATGAGCTCCCATAAAAAATTTCTGAAAAGAACCTCCGCCCATAGGTTGTACAATAGCAGATACTGAGGTTTTTTGTCGACCGCAAAGATAATCATAATCGAGCATTCTTTGAATAGCTTTCGGGTTATTATTCCAAAAAATTGATTGAGTATTTTGATTAAATAGTTGTGTCATAATTTCTCCTGAAATCAGTTCTGTTCTGCCAATGCGAGTCTAACAATATCTGTAAGATGGGTTTCCGGTCCATATACCTTTATAGGCAATAAAAGTTTTTCTGCCGCTGTTTGTATATTTCTTAATCCAATCTCATAGTTGGGGCCGCCACGGCGGACATAAATTTTTACGCCTACTTTTTGTATTTCGGAATGTAATTCAGTAAAGGCTTTGATTATTCCATCGAATGTTTTGGCAACATCTGTGAAATTAGCAATGGAACCACCTATAATCAGTATTTTGTCTCTTCTTTTGCGATCTTTTGCTTTTGTCATTAGTTGCAGAACATTTTTAGCATAGAAGTAGGTTTCATCTGTTGTTGGATTGCCTGAATATTCTCCATAGTTAGCGAGTTCTGCAGCACCCCAATGATCAGCTATACTATCTGCGTATACAACCGAAGCTCCGCCACCTGCGACAAGAGTCCAAAGAAGTCCTTTTGGATTTAAAACCGTCAGCTTGAAACTGGCACCTGATTTTTCATCCATTTCTTGAATTTTATTTTCTTGTGGCAGTTTTGGTGGAGTTCCAAATGAGGGCGGACATTCCAAATTTCCCCAAGTCTCTGTCATTAAAAACCTGGCTGTATCATCTATTCGAGCAACAATATCTAATAAATGTATTTGATCACCTGCTATAATAAGGGGATTCAGTTCTAAATAAGAGAAATGAAGATCTTTAAAAAATTTATAGAAAGCTTGTGTAAATGATATGAATTTTTCTTTATTCTTAATATCAGCGGGAATGCTTTTTGTAATGACATCATTTACTTCTTTCGGGCTAAGATCAAGAGCTAATTTTAATTGTGTGACCTTGTCCCACTTTTCTTCTACATCCATACCCCCGTGTGCTGAAATATATAATACATCATGATCAGCCTCTACCGATAAAGCTAAGTAGTACTCTTGATTAAGTGAGTGTTTGTAAAAGGGTTCAGCAACAAAAGTATCGAGATATCCCTTAGTGCCACAAATTAAAACGGTTTCACCTAAACTCTTACTGTCAATCCATTGCGTTGCCATATCCAGCTTTATATCACCAAAAATTTTATCTTTGAGTAAAACCAATTCATTTCGTCCTCTTTTTCCAAAGAGCATATCCGGCTTAATAACCAAGCTTTCAGAGGCTAGCCAAGGTAATGTCTTAACTTGCTCTTTTAAATCGTTGCCGGAATGCACTAAAGTGCTTTTGAAATCATATGTAAAGTCTTTGAAGTAAGTGTTCCAATGTTTTGCGAATAACTGTTTAGCGCAAAACTCTCTAATTCCTCTTTGAGCCATTATGATACCTAAATTTTACCGTTTTTAAAAGTAGAGACCCGTCATTAATAACTCAATTAAGGTTTTTAATAAAGGAATTTTGAAGAATGTTGATAGGAGCTTGCTTAGATAATCATTATCTATTCAAGACTTGCATTTTGCTTAATAGATTTATGGTACTCTTTTATTCTCCACCTTTTTTTATGGATCTCATAGAGTGAGTCAGTATCAAACAGGAGTTTTACGCTACAGAAATACGTTATTAAAATAATTGTTTAAATAACTTATTCAATCAGGGTATTATTTTTCTCTTTTGTTGGGGAAAAATGCCGTTACATACATGCACAAAGGAATGATATAGCACCTTCATTCAAGCAAGCAGTATGAAATATTCCGGGCTTGCGATGTCAGAAGTTTGCCCTATAGTATTTTAATTTTTATTTGATAATATGTTATCCTTCTTTTTTTATACAACCAGTAAGGACAAAACAATGCCTAGAGCCTATTCAGTAGATCTTCGAGAGAAAGTATGACAACATATAGAAAAACATCATGATAAAAAAACAGCCGGCCATATTTTTCAAGTAGGTATCGCAACAATATATCGATGGATCTTGCAAAAAAAGCAAAAAGGACATTTAAAGCCAATCCGCAGAAAATATGCTTATAAGAAATTAGATGATGAGTTGTTATCTAAATATGTAGAAAAACATCCGGATTATTTTTTATCGGAAATTGCTGATTATTTTTCAGTCACTCCGCAAACGATTTTTTATGCCCTTAAAAGATTAAAAATTACACGAAAAAAAAAACTACTCGCTATAAGGAAAGAGATGAAAAGAAACGGGAAGCTTTTATGAAAGATTTAAAAAATATTCCCTTTGACAAGAGAATTTATCTCGATGAAACCGGGATTCATCAATTTTTATTTCGTGAGTCCGGAAGAAGCTTACGCGGCAAAAGAGTTTTTGGAGCGGTTTCAGGAAACCGCTTTATAAGGCAAAATATTATTTCAGCCCTATCTAAAGGGCAGTTTTTATCTCCAATGTGTTTTGAAGGTACTTGTAATACCGGGTTATTCAATATTTGGCTTAAGGAAGTTTTGACTCCTCAGCTTACACCCGGTAGTGTTCTTATTCTTGACAATGCCGGTTTTCACAAGTCAGCGGAAAGCAGGAAAACAGTAGAATCTGCCGGTTGTAAGCTTATGTTTCTTCCTCCATATTCTCCGGACTTAAATCCTATAGAAAAATATTGGGCTAATATGAAAAATAAAGTTAGAGAGATATTACGAAAAGTTACGAATTTTAAATTCGCCATTGATCAAGCAATATTATCAATGTAAAATTAAATGACTATATGATAAGGATAGTGACGGCAAAACAAAGAATGCTCATTGTTTAGAAATGCTTAAACTGACTCACAATCGAGGCTTTAATCCCCAAGTAGTCGTCATGAACGTGCTCTTGTTACATAAAAACATTGTTATTTAAGAGATAAGCGCTTATACGTTTCCCCCAAGTTACCGGGGGTGCTCTTCTAAGCTGAAAGGATAAATATATCCAACCCTTAAATACCTGATCTAGATAATACTAGCGTAGGAAGTGTGGATGTTTACTCACCAATCAAATAAAGGCTCTCTTGCCCTTCTTTTTTTTGGTAATGCTTTTGAGCATTATGATCAAATTTTGTTTTATTTATTAATTCCATTTATTGCTCCATTATTTTATGGGAATGTATCCTATATCTATTCTCTGGCTATTGCGAGCATTCCTTTCGGATTATTAATTAAACCATTAGGTGTGCTGTGTTTTAGCTCTCTTGCCCGGAACAAAGGGATACAATACCTTCTGGTTCTATCCCTTTTCGGAATGGGAACGGTAACATTGGCTATCGCGCTGTTACCCGGCTATCAATTGATCGGTATTTCAGCTCCTATTATTTTATCTTTGTTAAGAGGATTAATCTGTTTTTTTTCTACAGCGGAGTCAACGGCAGCACCGTTGTATCTTTTTGCTATAACAGAACCGCGTCGCCATCCTTTAATGAGTAGTTTTTATGAAGTTTCTACTATGGTAGGCGTTTTTATAGCTTCTTTGCTCATCTCCATTCTGGCTTGGAATGGATGTATAGAGAAATATTGGAGATATGTCTATTTCTTCGGAGCTTTAACAGGTTTTATTGGGGTGTTGTTCAGATTAATAACGAAAGAAGTTACGCTTACAGTAAAACCGATGAAGTTTAAGTTCTCGAAAATACGAAAACAATTACCCTCTGTATTAGTGATCGCTTTTGTAACGGGTTTTTGTTGCATAAACTATAAGGTATCGATGGTTATTTTAAATGGCTATTTGCCATTAATAATCAATGTGACAAAAGAGCAAATGATATTTTTGCATACCTTCTTAACGCTTTTTGATATGCTTTTTTTACCCTTTTTTGGATGGATAGCTTGTAAAGTTGATAAAGGGTTATTAATGAAATTGTGTCTGGTATGTATTTTAATTTTGGTATTACCGCTTTATCAAAATATGCTACTCTATCCTTGTCTCAAAACAATTTTTGTTTTAAGGTTCGTGCTTATCTTTTTTGGTGTCGGTTTTGCAGCTCCTTATCAAAGTTACATTCGAGATATCGCGTCATCAAATAATCGGTTTTTTACTATATCTTTTGGAAAAACCATGGGTAAATTATTCATCTCCGGTCCGTTGATGTCTCTCTCTTATTTTGTACTGGGCTTGACAGGATCAGAAAATTTTCCGGCGATATACATCTTTGTCTCCGCCTTTATATGTTTTATGGTGATGGTTTTATATGACTTAATAGAGAAATACCGGGAAAAGGCAATCAATACCCTGAATCCACCCAAAGAAGGTCTTTTAAGTCATTAAAAATATATATAGCGGTTTAAATAATAATTTTTTTACAACCTTTTCGGTAAATGCAAATTATACAATTAGAGATGTTTCTATTTTTCAGAAATCCACGGTTGAAGCACAGGCTTTTGATACTTCGATCTCTGAATAATTTAAAATAAAAGTGATTTCTCACTGCAAATTGGTATGAACAAATAATGATATGGTCTGTATCATTAAAAGGGTTTTCTTTGCCGGATTCAATTTCTTTTCTGAGCATTTTCGAATCGAGGATTTTAGAAGGTAGTGAAAATTTATCAAAAAGCTCTTGTTCCCATTGTTTTCTTAAGAATGCTGGAAGAATAAGTAAAATATTTTTTTTCCCTTCCATCCATGTTTGAGCTATAACAAGGCCAGCTTCTATTGTTTTACCCAATCCGACCTCGTCAGCTAGAATAAATCCATTTGATAAAGGAGTTTTTAGAGCAGCCAAAGCAGCTCGTATTTGGTATGGGTTTACATCAAGACGCGCATTTGCTATCGAGCGCGAAAGATTATTGATATTTCCTGACGCACTTTTTAAGTTAAGTAGATGAGCTTTATATTTAGAATGAAATTTTGTCATTTAAAAATATTTAAGATTGTTAATTTTTAAATAATAAACAAAATCGTTAATTTAATAAATTAATAAGATTATTTTAATCTTCTATATTGTTTTTGATTTTATTCAATAAATTTATTGTTTTAAATGTGTTATCGTATTACCATAATGCGATAAGAATTGAAGATCTGATTTCAGTATGATTATTAATTTCGCTAATGCAATCGCTCAAGATATATTTGATGGAGAAAATTCTAAGGCATCTAGAAAATTGCCTAGAAATCTTCACAAAAAAGCTCAAATGAAGTTAGATATGATTAATGCCGCATATAAGTTAGATGATCTTCGCTCACCGCCAGGCAATCGATTAGAGGCTTTGCATAGAAATTATAAGGGCAAGCATAGTATTCGAATTAATAACCAATGGAGAATTATTTTTCGTTGGAATGATGGACAGGCAGAAGAAGTAGAAATTGTAGATTATTATTAGGAAAAAAGTATGTTACCTAAAAAAAGAAAACCTACACATCCCGGAGTTATTTTATTAGAGGAGTATTTAGAACCTCTGGGAGTCTCTCAACGTCAGTTTGCTTTACATTTAGGTAAGGGGTGGACACCCCCGAAACTCAATGAAATAATCAATGGCAAACGGGGAATCTCAGTTGATTCGGCTTTGGATTTGGCTGCTGCCCTTAGAACAACATCCGAATTTTGGCTAAATCTACAAATCAACTATGAGCTTTGGGAAGCGATGAGGCGTCGTCCAAGAAGACGTATCGAACCAATAGAAATGGTTATTTAGTTTTTTATTATAAATTTAAATTTTAACTAATTAATAAATTATTTTTTAATAAATAAACTATTTGATTTAATAAAAGTAGATCTGTGAAAATATGCGTTTAATTAAAATTCTCGCTTATTTTCGATGACGACAATCTCTAACGATCCGACCTTCTTATTTAATCGAATGCCCACAACTCTTGAAGAAGCAGAGCAATATGTTCATGATCTTGAATTGATGATTGAGCAGAGCCCGGGTGATGAAGAACTCGTAACAAATATCACCACCCATCTTCTTGATTTAAGTCAAAAAGGTGCTGAGGCTTCTACAGATACCAATTTGTTAAATCGCAATATTAAGATCTTAACAGATGAGTTATAGTATTTTAATTTTTATTTGATAATATGTTATCCTTCTTTTTTTATACAAACAGTAAGGACAAAACAATGCCTAGAGCCTATTCAGTAGATCTTCGAGAGAAAGTATGACAACATATAGAAAAACATCATGATAAAAAAATAGCCGGCCATATTTTTCAAGTAGGTATCGCAACAATATATCGATGGATCTTGCAAAAAAAGCAAAAAGGACATTTAAAGCCAATCCGCAGAAAATATGCTTATAAGAAATTAGATGATGAGTTGTTATCTAAATATGTAGAAAAACATCCGGATTATTTTTTATCGGAAATTGCTGATTATTTTTCAGTCACTCCGCAAACGATTTTTTATGCCCTTAAAAGATTAAAAATTACACGAAAAAAAAACTACTCGCTATAAGGAAAGAGATGAAAAGAAACGGGAAGCTTTTATGAAAGATTTAAAAAATATTCCCTTTGACAAGAGAATTTATCTCGATGAAACCGGGATTCATCAATTTTTATTTCGTGAGTCCGGAAGAAGCTTACGCGGCAAAAGAGTTTTTGGAGCGGTTTCAGGAAACCGCTTTATAAGGCAAAATATTATTTCAGCCTTATCTAAAGGGCAGTTTTTATCTCCAATGTGTTTTGAAGGTACTTGTAATACCGGGTTATTCAATATTTGGCTTAAGGAAGTTTTGACTCCTCAGCTTACACCCGGTAGTGTTCTTATTCTTGACAATGCCGGTTTTCACAAGTCAGCGGAAAGCAGGAAAACAGTAGCATCTGCCGGTTGTAAGCTTATGTTTCTTCCTCCATATTCTCCGGACTTAAATCCTATAGAAAAATATTGGGCTAATATGAAAAATAAAGTTAGAGAGATATTACGAAAAGTTACGAATTTTAAATTCGCCATTGATCAAGCAATCTTATCAATGTAAAATTAAATGACTATACTTACTGCCTAAGGATATTCGAAAACGTATTGAGGTAGCTGCAATTGCGCCAAGCAAGTATATTGATGATAGTTTATGTAGACATGTTGGTCACTATCTTAGCGAAAATGATACTTTGGTTCCGAACATTGATAAAGAACGTAGAATCGCTGAAAAACAAGGTACTGTCCATTTATTGGAACCGGCCTTAGGTTCTTCAGAGAAATTTGATCATGCCTTTTTGAGTGAGACGTATCAAGAAATATTAGCTCATATTATAGATGATTTTAAAGATAGAAGTGGAGGATTAATTGATGTGGGGTAAATATTGTCGATTATTTGTTATAATGTGTGTTTTATGCTTATCTTCATGCTCACATAATATCAGTGCAGATTCGAATACTCTCCGCCTTAATAAAGCTCTTGATGAAATGGAGAAATCTTTACCTTCTGATCGAAGAAGTATTACTAATGGAATATTAAAGAATGTCGCATCGACTTTGTCCCAACGATATAATATGAAATGTACCGGTTTTGGCGGAGGGTGGTGTGGTGATAAAATATTAAGTTTAGTATTTACGATCCATAGAACAGTGGAAAAAGGCGAAGCTAGAGTCATGTTGGTTGATTGTGTACAAGGGTTTATCTCTAATGTAAATTCTAATGAAGCATTGAAACCTTATTTAGATGGGTTAGTTTTTACTGAGAAAAATATTCGATTAACAATTTTCGTAAAAGATTCTCAAGGTAGTAGAGTATACTATCCTGATATCTGTGTCTTTGGATCAGTAGAAGGAGGTATCAGCTATAAGTTTCAGTCGCCTGAAAAGAAGTACGGTTATGTAGCCAAAGAACACGAAACCTTCCAAGAAGCTCTTTCTATTTTAAAAGAAGAGAATAAAGACAGAAGTACTCAGTTAGCCTCTAAAGATATTTCTATAACTCAGCAGAAATAGAAACTTGAAAAATGGTGCACAAACGGTGCAGTGAACTTGATAAACAACCGGTATCATCCAACACAAACCAATAGACTTCTAGCTATTTCTTCAGTATAATAATGCTCATTGTGATTGGATATTATTGGTTAGCTTGGCAATACACCGCCCTGTAACTCCGTCTCCTTAAGGATACGGTAGTTCGAATTCAACCGCCCCTCATATACCGGACTAAAATAGAACTGACATGTTTAAAACGTGTCGATTTTAATTTTTTGCCTTATTAAAAATTTATTTTATCCGTTGTTGATCTTCATTTTCTCTATTGCTCTTTGAATAAATTTCGATCAAATAAATTTCATCATTTTCAATGATATAAGCATAGATAACGCGTATACCGTTTCTAGCACCTTTTCCTTTCAGTGCCTTACAAACGATTTTTTTGCTTTATATACTGTGGTGTATCAAAGCCAAGATTATCATAGGCTTTAAGGCTATTTTGAGGATTAAGTTCATTTTTATGTATACCTTTTAGTAAGCATCGACCGGGTTGCCAATCAATGAATTGATTCAATGGTTGTAAACGATTCTTGGCACCTATGTGATGCTTTGCACCCATAATAAAAAAACTGCTCATCATTCAACCCCATAAATGAAAGAAAAGTATAGACAATCAATGATTTCTTTAAAAATCATTATTAAGAATCAGTTATGCAGAGGTCTTTTTTGGTATATTAATTTCCGTTGAGCTGCCATTAATGCCTCTTCGGTTACTGAATTGATTAGTGAAACAGATTCTTCTGTTCCTTTTACTTCTACTGTTCTATATTTGGGTTTGGTCATTGAAACTGCAGGGTGTTGTGAAGAGAATTGGGCACGCTTGCTTTCGTATAATTCTTTTGTTGGAATTATAGCTGTTTTTTCATGATAAGGTATAGTTTTAAATGCTTCATGTTTATTTTTTTTGTTAAGGGACGTGATAGATCAAGAATGCCTTCTACTATCTAGGTAGGTAAAATCCACAGAAGATTTACAATAAGTTTCCCTAATAAAAAGTGAAGAAAAGATAAAAGATATAAGAGAAATTAAAATGAGGAGAATAAATACTAATTGATAATCAGGGAGTGTGATTTTTCCTCCTTTTTTTACATAATCTAACAATGCTCCTAAAAAGGGTGCGCTAAAAGCAGAAAACAATGTAATCATAGCATTATTTAAGCCAAATCCTACAGCAATAAACTGCCTTTTAAACTGTTCTGTAACAGCAGCAAAACCAATGCTCTGACCACTAGCACTAATTCCCAAAAAGAAAAACGCAAATGATAAATAGAGCTCATTAAATGCATAAATTATAGAAACGATTGATAGTACTCCTAAAACGGAGGCTATGATCATAATAATTTTTCTACGAAACAAAAGATCCGAAAGGAATCCCAGCAAAGGACAGCCTATAGCGTAACCCAGCCAAGAAATTGTGATCATATAAGAAGCTTTACTTAAAGAAACTCCCTTAAGATATAAAAATGAACGCGCTTCATTTTCTGATAAGTATTCAATCGTAAAATAAAGCCCTACCGATACAATCGCTATGTACCAAGGCTGAGCCCCAGAAAAAAGTCTTTGAATGGATCTCTTAATGTTTTTAGGGCGAGATAAAATAATATACTTCCCTGCTTTCGCATTATTATTTGATACAAAGAATAGAACTAAAATAGCTAAAATAACACCGACACCACTTAACATTAAAAAAATAAAACGCCAGCTAACATGTGTAGCTTCTGACATGGCATAAAGAGGCCCGGCTCCCAACATAGGCCCTATAGTCCCAATACACTGAGATAAACCTATAAAAATGGCACTATAACGATGGGGCATCCATTCGTTTACTGAAACCAACAAACAAATAAAAGCAAAAGAAGCACCAAACCCCATCAGCATCCTAAATATCAATGCGCAAGAATATGTATGAGACAAAGCAAAGCCAAAAGAGGCTATCGTGCATATAAGTGTCGCAATGAGTAAAGATCTCTTAAGACCAATGGAATTGGTTATAATTCCAACAGGCACCTGCATTAGGCCATAAACAATAAAAAACAATGTTGTACTTAAGAGGGAAAATTCAAATACATTTAGATGTAGATCCATCATAATTGGATATTGATACGTACCAATTACAGTTCGGATAAAAAATTCATATAGAAAAAAGACAGCGCATATCAACCATACAACAAAACCCTTTAATCTGAATTCAGTATCTTTTATCATTTAATTTATATAACTATCCGGCTGTTTCTTATCCCATTGTTCTATCACTGATTCAGCTTTATCATAATCAAGAAATGAAGCAATTTTAAATATCGATAAACCCTCATGTATAATTGGGGATGTATTAATACCCACTACAATCCCTTTTTGATGTGATTTTATAGGTTCTAGAATATCTGCACCAAAAGGATCGCTGATCACGCCCATTAAGTCATTTTTTTCAACAATTTGTCCTAAAGATACGCTAGAATTTAATATACCTCCTTTATGTGCGACAATCCAATCCTCGTCTCTAGAAAAAATAGGATTAACTTCTTTCACAGGTTCTTTAGAAAGCATATCTATTGCACGCATAACATTCTTAATCCCATCGACACCTAAAGCAATAGCATTTTCATCAAAACGCATCGCTTCCCCTGCTTGGTATACCAACAAAGGTAGTTGAAGTTCTTCTGTAGTTTGCCTTAAGTAATTGCCTTCCAATGTTACATTTGTAATAACAGGTGATTTAAAAATTTTTGCAAGTTGTCTGGCTTCCGGATTTTTAAAGTTACAGTATACCTGAGGAAGAATGTTATGGTTTAAACCACCCGTTTGAAGTTCAATACAATAATCAGCTTTTTTTAATATCTCATTGGTAAAGAGATAAGCTATACGTTCTCCAAAAGAACCGTTTGCATCACCGGGAAAACAACTCGCTAAATCATCACCCATCGGCAAAGTTGAGGGGTAGTGGGTTAATCCATAAACATTCACAACAGGAATAGCTATGACGGTGCCACAAATATTTGATGGAGAGAAAGAAATTATAATTCTATTTGCAATTTCCAGTCCATTTAACTCAATCCCTTTTAGAACCGAGAAAATAACCAAACAGGGACCTTTCTTAATACCATGAATCACTTTGATTGGCATGTATAAAGGAGAACAAGAATACTGCTCCGGAAGTGGTAATGCAAGGTTTGCTACCTCACCCGGATGAACAAAAGTATCGCAGATTTTAATCTTATTGTTCTTCATAAACCTCTATATTCTCCATATTAAAAACAAAATCATTAACTACGTACGTTGCATTATACATTTTTTATCGATTAATAACTAGTTGTTCTAATCTACCGCTTGTGTTTCAAAAGTTATAGAGAGAACTTGAAAAAATCAAAGGATGGTCCACAATACCTTCGTATTCGAATGATTGTGGATGATAGCATTCTTTCAAAAACGCATAGTAAAAAAATAGAGATTATAAATGACCAATATTCCGGAGATGTACATGATGTTATAGTAGGAATCGGTTTGGTAAATCTTTTATAAGACTTCTGCATAACTGATTCCTGATAAGGATTTTTTTAAAAATGCATTAGACTTCTTTCGAAACTCATTGTGCCACCTCCAAATTGTAAATGCCGGCAATTAGATTAAAACGAAGAGCAAACCTTTTACGCTTATTTCCGTAACGATCAGTTATAGTCATTTAATTTTATATTGATAAGATTGCTTGATCAATGGCGAATTTAAAATTCGTAACTTTTCGTAATATCTCTCTAACTTTATTTTTCATATTAGCCCAATATTTTTCTATAGGATTTAAGTCCGGAGAATAGGGAGGAAGAAACATAAGCTTACAACCGGCAGATTCTACTGTTTTCCTGCTTTCCGCTGACTTGTGAAAACCGGCATTGTCAAGAATAAGAACACTACCGGGTGTAAGCTGAGGAGTCAAAACTTCCTTAAGCCAAATATTGAATAACCCGGTATTACAAGTACCTTCAAAACACATTGGAGAGAAAAACTGCCCTTTAGATAGGGCTGAAATAATATTTTGCCTTATAAAGCGGTTTCCTGAAACCGCTCCAAAAACTTTTTTGCCGCATAAGCTTCTTCCGGACTCACGAAATAAAAATTGATGAATCCCGGTTTCATCGAGATAAATTCTCTTGTCAAAGGGAATATTTTTTAAATCTTTCATAAAAGCTTCCCGTTTCTTTTCATCTCTTTCCTTATAGCGAGTAGTTTTTTTTTTCGTGTAATTTTTAATCTTTTAAGGGCATAAAAAATCGTTTGCGGAGTGACTGAAAAATAATCAGCAATTTCCGATAAAAAATAATCCGGATGTTTTTCTACATATTTAGATAACAACTCATCATCTAATTTCTTATAAGCATATTTTCTGCGGATTGGCTTTAAATGTCCTTTTTGCTTTTTTTGCAAGATCCATCGATATATTGTTGCGATACCTACTTGAAAAATATGGCCGGCTGTTTTTTTATCATGATGTTTTTCTATATGTTGTCATACTTTCTCTCGAAGATCTACTGAATAGGCTCTAGGCATTGTTTTGTCCTTACTGTTTGTATAAAAAAAAAAGGATAACATATTATCAAATAAAAATTAAAATACTATATACCATTCCTTTGTGCATTTATGTAACGGCATTTTTCCGTAACAAAAGAGAAAAATAATACTCGGATTAAAAAAGTTATTTAAATAGCGCATTTCTGTTGCGCAAAAATCCTGATAGACCTATTTAAGCTGAAGAATTATATCGTGGGGTGAAAAATAGTGATGACTGATCAAAAAAAACCTCTTTTACAAAAACGACTCTTAGAAATTGAAGCAAATACCTTGGCCCATTTCAAATATTTACCCGCGTTAGCACATTTTCCTATTAAATCCGATATCGATTTAACCATCATTAATTGTGGCCTTGGTTCTTCCATGTTTAATATTGTATACGGTAATTTAAAAAAATATTCTTCTTCAATAGGCATTGCAATTCAAGCTATCGTTGATCAGTTTCAAAATCAAGAGTTTGCTTGGTGGGTACCGCGATCTTTACAAACTAAAACATTAGCATCCGGATTACTACAATTAGGCTTCATTATTGAATCTGAAGAAATCGCAATGTGGTGCAAACCGGACTTTAATAGTAAGTTTTCTTCAAAAAAACTCACCATTCAACAAGTACAAACAAACAGACAGCTTGAAGACTTTATTTCTATCCTTGAAATTTATGACCGCACAGCTCGTAAGTTTTATGAACAACTACCTTTGAAAGCTCTTCAAAAACAAGAAAAACTCTTTATTGGTTACCATAATGCTCTACCTGTCTGTGTTGCTATTTTATTTATACAAGATCATTCTGCTGCGATCTTTAGCCTAATTACTTGCGAGAATTTTAGAGGGCAAGGATTTGGCACAGATATGATGCTCTACCTAATGCAACTCTCATCAACATTAGGAGCCACATCTTGCACACTTTCCGCATCTAGTGATGCAGGCTACCGCATATATGAACGCCTAGGCTTTACAAGTTATGGTCAATTTGAATGTTTTGAGTGGAAGTTACCATAACGGATGATGTTATAGAAGTAATATCAACTTAGTTACCGGTGAATTCCAAGCACCGGAATTTTATAAACAATATGGCTTTGAAGTCACATGTGTGCGTATTAATCGCCATAATCCCAAGTTCAATAAAACATTCTTCATCAAATACTTTGAAGATAATATGCAATCCCGAGATATGTTAACAAAAAATACAAATCATAACATTGAAAAGATCACTCTTTCCCGGAACTATACCCATTATGACTCAAAGTGCCGATTTTAGAGGCTGAAAATTATCATTGATTTTTTGAGCCGTTGCATGGGCAATAAGCGGCCAAGTATTTTTAAAAAATCCCGTAATCGATCGCCTGAATTCTTGAGTAGAAGTAAACAATCGATTATTACGACAATGTTCATTCATTACTTTCCATAGGCGTTCAATGGGATTAAGATTAGGGCTGTATGCAGGTAAATGATGCAGAATAATATCTCGTTCTTCTGCCGCTTTTCCGGTCTCTATACTTTTATTATAAGGTCCTTAATCTAAGATAAGATGAAGAATATATGAAGCTGTAGGATATTTAGCGCGAAGCAGATCAAAATGCTTTACCATGGAATTACTGTTGATTTTTTCATATGAATCTATTGTGACATCCATTGTCTTCAGGTTAATAGATTCCATAAGATTCATACGTGTTCCGGAAGCCGTTGTTGCTATTAATGTATCAACCAATACGGGCTTGTCTATCGATAGCAACCTTCGGTAGTACCTCATTATTTAATTTCTCGTATTTGGTTTGTAGGGCTTTATCTCGTTCTTTCCATAAAATTGGCTTTAGCAATTAAATGAGTGGCGTCTACGAAGCTAAAAACCTCATTCATCACTCCTTGTTTTCTTAGTTGATCTCTTAAGTCAGCGAAAATTTTGGATAGGATCTTTGTCCCTAACTTTACAAAAAGTGGTATGATCAGGTTCGACTGTTTTTTTCGGGCGTGCTGCTGAAATTACTATAGTTGTATCAAGAAGAGCCCCTTCAGCTTCTTTAACTTTAATTCCGTGCTTTTCTAATTGCCGGTTAATTTCGCGAAATAAGCGCTCATGAAGCCCTTTATGAATGATGGTATTCCTAAAGCGGCATACGGTTGTTTTATCCGGCGTATCATCTTCTATTTCAAAACCTGTGAACAACATAAAGTCCAAACGGACCCTTAAGGCTTCTTCTAAAGCAGGCTCGCTTAAGCTGTGCCGGTGACCCAATAATATCGACTTAAACAGGGCAAGATTATCAAAGGCTTTGGGGTCACCTTGAGGGTTAAGTTCATTTTTATGTATGCCTTTTAGTAAGCATCGACCGGATTGCCAATCAATGAATGGATTCAATTGTTATAAACGATTCTTAGCACCTATGCGATGCTTTGCACCCATAATAAAAAAACGGCTCATCATTCAACCTCCCAAAATAAATGGAAGAAAAGTATAGACAATCAATAGACTTCTTTCGAAACTAATTTTTTGATAATAATGTTCTTGTTAAAATAAGTGAGGATAACATGAAGTTTGAAACAGTTAAAAGTTTAGACGATGAAAAATTTCGTCGGCTAACGGGCATTAAGAAAGCTACATTTGATAGGATGCAGTTGATTTTAGAAGAATCGAACAAACTCAAAAAAGTTAAAGGTGTTAGGAAGAACAAACTAAGCATAAAGGATATGCTGCTTATGACTCCGGAATATATCCGAGAATACGGGACTTATTTCCATGTGAGTTAAAGTTACGGTGTTAGTGAGAGTACTGCCTATAAAACTGTAAGGTGGGTCGAGGATACATTAATCAAGCACCCTGATTTCTCTTTGCCCGGACGCAAAGCTCTTCTAAAGAGCGATGTTGAATATGACGTTATTTTAATCGATGCAACAGAAACGCGTATTGAAAGGCCAAAAAGAAACAGAAGTATTTTTACTCAGGAAAAAAGAAAAAATATACGCTAAAAACTCAGGTTGTTGTGAACAAGAAGACGCAACAAGTAATCTGTACGGCATTCTCGAATGGCAAGCTACATGATTTCAGATTATTCAAAGAGTCAAAAATACAAATCCGTCCGGAAATAAATGTGTTGACTGATACCGGATATCAAGGTCTACAAGATATTCACTCTAAGATCCAAATGCCAAAGAAAAAAAGTAAAAAGAAGCCATTGACTAAAGATGATAAGAAACGCAATCGACAGCTTTCCAAAGAACGAGTTCTCAATGAACATATCATTGCCCGTTTAAAGCGATTCAAGATTATATAGTCATTTAATTTTACATTGATAAGATTGCTTGATCAATGGCGAATGTAAAATTCGTAACTTTTCGTAATATCTCTCTAACTTTATTTTTCATATTAGCCCAATATTTTTCTATAGGATTTAAGTCCGGAGAATATGGAGGAAGAAACATAAGCTTACAACCGGCAGATTCTACTTTTTTCCTACTTTCCGCTGACTTGTGAAAACCTGCATTGTCAAGAATAAGAACACTACCGGGTGTAAGCTGAGGAGTCAAAACTTCCTTAAGCCAAATATTGAATAACCCGGTATTACAAGTACCTTCAAAACACATTGGAGATAAAAACTGCCCTTTAGATAGGGCTGAAATAATATTTTGCCTTATAAAGCGGTTTCCTGAAACCGCTCCAAAAACTTTTTTGCCGCGTAAGCTTCTTCCGGACTCACGAAATAAAAATTGATGAATCCCGGTTTCATCGAGATAAATTCTCTTGTCAAAGGGAATATTTTTTAAATCTTTCATAAAAGCTTCCCGTTTCTTTTCATCTCTTTCCTTATAGCGAGTAGTTTTTTTTTTCGTGTAATTTTTAATCTTTTAAGGGCATAAAAAATCGTTTGCGGAGTGACTGAAAAATAATCAGCAATTTCCGATAAAAAATAATCCGGATGTTTTTCTACATATTTAGATAACAACTCATCATCTAATTTTTTATAAGCATATTTTCTGCGGATTGGCTTTAAATGTCCTTTTTGCTTTTTTTGCAAGATCCATCGATATATTGTTGCGATACCTACTTGAAAAATATGGCCGGCTGTTTTTTTATCATGATGTTTTTCTATATGTTGTAATACTTTCTCTCGAAGATCTACTGAATAGGCTCTAGGCATTGTTTTGTCCTTACTGTTTGTATAAAAAAAGAAGGATAACATATTATCAAATAAAAATTAAAATACTATAATACCGGCATCAGTTAAATTATTGAGTAATCTAATAGCATCTTGATAATTGGCGGTAGGTTTTGTAATTAAAGATACGGTACACTTCAAAACATCTTGGAGATTTTTAGTTCCGCTACGATACTGCTTAATGATGATGCTATTATCCAATACAGGTTTATGTTGTCTTGATGCTGAGGAGTTTTGCCCGCTAAAAGACGAGCAAGAAACTCTATTATAATTAGATAACGTATGAGGCGCTAAAGATTGGACCCGCTGTAAGATATATTTTTCTTGACAGGGCTGTAATTGTGACCAATTTTTTGTTAAATCTCCGTATATTAGTGAACTGCTAGATGTTCTATCTTTTATATATGCACTAAAATGATCTTCTATACCTTGATCATTCTCATGCCGGATAAAATAAGCAGTATACCTCGGTATTTCGGATTTAATATACTCTTTATTATCAGATATATAATTATCTATTAGATTAAATTCTATAGAACAGTTACTAGATACATTTAACATCAATTCTAATATAAGGTTATTTATTTAACTAAATTATAACATAATTAATGTATTACTTAAACTTAAAAGATGATAAATAGTAAACATCTTTTAAGGTTATTTGATTGTAATTTTAAAGGTTAAATTAAAATATGTAATCTAATTTATTATTGAAAAAAATTAGGTACTTTTGAAGCTTTTGAACTTAGTACAGGACAAAAAAAATGAGATTGAAGTAACTCGCTGATATGCAGTAATCTTGTTTGAAAAAAAAGGAGATTTTAACATGCATATCAATGAGTTATCCGGGATCTTAAACCGATACTTCAATTTTCACAAGGCTCGTGCTGATTGCCTTGCTCAGCTTGTGATAGCAATGATCACTGTTATAGTATTTTAATTTTTATTTGATAATATGTTATCCTTCTTTTTTTATACAAACAGTAAGGACAAAACAATGCCTAGAGCCTATTCAGTAGATCTTCGAGAGAAAGTATTACAACATATAGAAAAACATCATGATAAAAAAACAGCCGGCCATATTTTTCAAGTAGGTATCGCAACAATATATCGATGGATCTTGCAAAAAAAGCAAAAAGGACATTTAAAGCCAATCCGCAGAAAATATGCTTATAAAAAATTAGATGATGAGTTGTTATCTAAATATGTAGAAAAACATCCGGATTATTTTTTATCGGAAATTGCTGATTATTTTTCAGTCACTCCGCAAACGATTTTTTATGCCCTTAAAAGATTAAAAATTACACGAAAAAAAAAACTACTCGCTATAAGGAAAGAGATGAAAAGAAACGGGAAGCTTTTATGAAAGATTTAAAAAATATTCCCTTTGACAAGAGAATTTATCTCGATGAAACCGGGATTCATCAATTTTTATTTCGTGAGTCCGGAAGAAGCTTACGCGGCAAAAAAGTTTTTGGAGCGGTTTCAGGAAACCGCTTTATAAGGCAAAATATTATTTCAGCCCTATCTAAAGGGCAGTTTTTATCTCCAATGTGTTTTGAAGGTACTTGTAATACCGGGTTATTCAATATTTGGCTTAAGGAAGTTTTGACTCCTCAGCTTACACCCGGTAGTGTTCTTATTCTTGACAATGCAGGTTTTCACAAGTCAGCGGAAAGTAGGAAAAAAGTAGAATCTGCCGGTTGTAAGCTTATGTTTCTTCCTCCATATTCTCCGGACTTAAATCCTATAGAAAAATATTGGGCTAATATGAAAAATAAAGTTAGAGAGATATTACGAAAAGTTACGAATTTTACATTCGCCATTGATCAAGCAATCTTATCAATGTAAAATTAAATGACTATACCGGTAAATTTATTTCTCTCCAAATGTTAATGGTAATTTGAAAAGAATAAATGAAACACGAATTAGTTTAGAGAAATTATTTTAATGGGACAGCCCCGGCTCTATTGGGATTTTCCTCTCATATCGATTGGCCAGATATCAACAACTTTCTGATTTTCAGTAATATGGAAATAATTAAATAAGTTTATTGTAGGGTCGCAGTGGGAAACGATTAGTTCAACAATAGAACCAAGCTTTGGCAGAACGTCATATTTAGCTATAGAAGTGATTTTACCATGTTCGTCTCCATATTCTGCCCAATCGTATTGCAGCCCTGTTGGATAGATAATTTTGGGAGGAATAGGATTAATATATAAGGATTTTGTACCTGCATCAACAGTAACATGGGAATAGTGATTAGCACTGATTACAGTTGTTAATAAGGTCATGGAAGGTTTGAATACTTCAAAACTATTGCTATGTTCTTTCGAGCCTATTACAGCATATTCTTGATCCATTACAGTATAAGATCCGGGTTGAATTTCTGTTACCTCTTCGACAGTAACATCAATGTCATAAGTTCCGGTTCCGCTTCCGGTTACAATTTCACAGGGTAGGTCATTAGCTATGAAAGAACGTGCGACTTCTGCCGCCTTATTCATCACTTCTAATGAAACTTTTTTTCTTTCTTCATAATCAGTGATATGTTGTAAATTGCCGGCATAGCACTGGATTCCTTTTAGATTCAAAAAGGGTAATTCATGTAATAATTGACCAAACTCTAATGCTTTTTCATAAGCGACTCCCGTTCTACCAATACCGGAATCAATATCGACCAGGACATTCAAAGTAAGACCTATTCGTTGTGCTTCAGCGTTTAAGTTTTGAGCATTTTGAGCCTCATCTATAACGACCGTTAAATTCTTTGATCGTTTTACGCATCTCAAAAGCCGTTCAATTTTATTTTTAGTTACGATAGGGGAGGTAATTAAAATGCCTTTGATATCATGCGAAGTTAACACTTCCGCTTCTGAGACTTTGCATGCACTAATCCCAATAGCGCCTGTCCGGATCTGTAATTGGCATAATTTAGAACACTTATGTGTCTTAACATGAGGGCGTAGATGTTTTTTTTGAAGATCAGTTAAGGCCTGCATCTTTGTTAGATTATATTCGAGTAATAATTTATCAATAACCAAGCAAGGTGTGTCTAGTTCAGTTTTGGGCTTACCGATAATTTGATCTATATCCATATTTTATTACCTTAAGTGATTGTTTTTAAGTTCTTCAAAATGTAAGTAGAGCGAATTGATACAACATCATTTGCCCGTAGAAAGAGGGGGCACCTTCAAAAGCATGTCCTAAATGAGAATGATCTCTGCTACATAAGACTTCCTTGGGTGCTGCATTAAGCGCTGCGTCTGTTGTATAGGTAAACGATTGAGGTGTAATCGACCTATAAAAACTAGGTTGGGCAAAAGGAGAAGCAAACTTAGCATTTGATTCAAAAAGGGTCTGATCGCAGGCTATACAATTATAGATTCCTTTTTCCGTATGTTTGGTATGTTTACCACAGAAAGGGACCGAGGTCCCCTTCTGTCTACAGATATAGCAGGCTTCATGACTAAGCTTTTTTTCCATTCTTCTTCAAAGAAGAATATATGCTTAAGTTGTCCTTTTTATAAAACCATTTCTTTTTTGATGTTTTGTTTTTTCTTCCATGATCCGCTAAAATATCTCACTATAGTTATTAAAGCAGCTAAGAAGCTATATATGACCCATATTATCATCGCCTTTTGAATATCAATATGATATTTCAAAATCCAAAAATAGGCAGGACAAAGTAAAAAAGTCCATAAGGCAAAAACACCTGACCACATTAAAAAAACAGTGTCTCCAATGGCTATTAAAAGCCCATTGAATACAAAGCGGATGTTTTCAAAAAGCAAGTAAAAACAGGTGATACAGAGCCCAAATTTAATGATGGATTGTACTTCCATAAGATTAAAATTAGGATCATTTAACTCTTTACTGACAAAGCAGCTGATTAAAATTTCAGGAAAAATAATCATAATAACAGTTGTTGCCAAGAAAAATAATAGAACGAGGAAAATACCTGATCGAATGAGTTGGAGTAGCCGATCAGTATACCCGGCGCCTATTAAGTTTCCTGCAATTGCTGTAATGGCTTTTTGCAAGCCCACACCATAAAAGAGAAAAAGAATCAGGATACTTTGGCAGATGCCTGATACTAGCATATGGTGTGGGCTGATGCTATCCATCATCTTATAAAAAAGCCACCAACTCAAAAGTTCTATAAATAGAATAATTGTAGTTGGCAGAGCCGTACGAATAATTTTCTTTGTTAATTTAAAATCAAACTTTCTTTGTATTGTTTGAAAAGTATTTTCATTCTTTTTCTTTAAAAAAATAAAAAGAAAGATAATAACCTCCAAAACGATTCCTAATCCGGTTGCAACAGCAGCTCCTTTGACGCCATAAGAAGGAATATATCCTTTGATGCCAAAGATAAGGATAGGATCTACGATGATATTAAAAATATTACTTATTATCGCCACCATGGTGACAATTAATGTATGACCCCGGCCGATAAAAAAGGCAGTCATGGAGCCGGCCATACCACATATCGGACCAAAAGCGATTAGCGTACAAAAATAGTCAGCTTGTAACATTCCTTCTTCCGTATTGGAAAACAGAAGGTCTCTAGAAAAATAGGCTAAAGGTAAAAAAATAAGACATGAGAATAAGGACACCCACAACATTTGCCAGACTATAGGACCTATTTTTTTGAAGTCCTTAGCTCCATTATGTCTTGAGATAAAAATCTGAGACATCTCACATAAAGTATGGAGACCGGAAGTAAAAGCCCAAGCCATTGTGCTTGCTAAAACGGTACAATTGTGAGCTGGTAAGGAATATTTGGATAGGTACAAACGATCAACAAATGTCATCACCACAATTGCTAACCACGAAAGCATCAGAGGGTAAGACGTTATCCAAAGTTCACGGGTATTACCGCTCTTATATTCAATAGCATGATCGTTCATGCAAAACCTCAATTTTAAGGGTCTGAAAAAAACAATGAACAAATAGATATGCACTAAGTCAAACGAAGAGATTCGTCTAAGGTCAATAAATGTTCGTTTGTATACCAAGAATAACTTAAGTTAGTAGACTGCAAAGATTGTCATTATTTTAAAATAGGTTAAGTTGATTGAATATTGTTAATAGTAGAGTAAAATATTAGTTTATTACAATAGAAAATTTTTAATTTTTTTATGCAAGAGGTTAGTTGATATCCGGTTTTTCTTCGCCATTTTCATCTAAAGTGATGCGTTTGATCTTTTTTTTATCTATGGACCGAGGGTCCATTTCACAGGCAGTAGGTGAAGTATTTGGAAGCGGAATAAAATAGTTTTGCATATCCATAGGGACACTTTTTCTACTAAAGCCGGTAATAAATCCTATTAGCCCTAAGGCCAATGCGATAATAGCCATAAAACCATATATGGAACTAGTGGAAATATAGGCAATAAAAAGAGAAGCGATTAAAGGTCCTACGACACAACCTATTCCATGTGCCAATAATAAAGCACCGCTAGCATATGTAATATCTTCTGTTTGAATCCGATCACAAACCTGAGCAATACTGATGAGATACATCGTAAAAGTTAAGCCTCCCGGTAGAAAAGATAAGATAAGAACGCTCAGCGAAAAAAAAGGGAACAACATGATAATAAGGGCCGGAATGACGGTAATAAAACTTAATAGAATTAAAATTCTTCTTCTGTCAAATATATCGGATAAGTAGCCGATAGGCCATTGAAGGATAAATCCACCGGCAATGGTAAGACTCATAATGGCAGGAATGGAAAGATTGTATTCTTGAGCATAATTTGGCGTAAAACTATAAAAAGTACTAACTATGATTCCGGATGCAATACAACCAAGAAATCTGAAAGGTGATATTTTAAAAAAATGAAAGACGTTTTTCGTAATAGGATCGGTTGGATCGGGTACGCTGTTTTTTGTAATAGCTATAGGTATAATAGAAAAGGCACATAAGACTCCTGAAAGCATATAACCTGTATAAGAATAAAAATCGAAAGTGTTTAAGAAAAATTGACTTGAAGATTGAGCGGCATATAAGGCTATCATATAGATAGCGCGCATTCTTCCTCTTGTTTTTTTGAGTGCCGCTTGCTAAAAACCGGCTTTCTATGACTACATAGAGCCCGGCCATGCAAAATCCTGCAATGAATCGCATGATACCCCAACAGATGGGGGTTGATAAAAATACCTTGAAGCAAAACGGTTGCGGTATTTAATATAGCGAATATGTCCCGTTCGGCGTATGAGACGCTCAATCCTTAAAGTACCGATCAACAAGCCGACGTAGTAAGCAGCTTGAACAATACCAACCACAAATTCCGTATAATGATTGAGTTTCAAAAAAATGCTAATATATGAAACAAAAAAGGAAAAGCTTAGCATTAATAAAATAATAGCAATAAAGGGAGCTATAATAGAGGCGTATTTTTTATGCATTTGGGGATATATTAATTCTATGTTTATCTTTACGTTTAGGAGGTGAATAGGCGACAAGTAGATTGTGTGCGATAGAGATGATAGGCCCTGCTGCTAATCCTTGCAATACACGAGCGACTAATAAGAAAATAAAAGTGGGAGCAGCTCCGCAACAAAAGGAAAAGAAGATGAATGAAATCAAAGACGTTAAAAGAACTTTAACAGAACCAAAACGTTTTGTAAGCCAAGGGCTCATCAATAGAGTTACCGCATTGCCAAGAGTAAATGTTGTGACTAACCATGTCCCTTGAAACGTATTAACTTCTAAACCACCGGAAATATAAGGAAGAGAAACAATCGTAATGGTAAAGTCTAAGGCGGGCATGACAATACATAAAGCAAGATCGAGAGAGACAAAAATTAGCTTATGCCCGCAAAGGTAGTTATTTGTTCCGGATTCACTCACGGTAAACCGGGGTGAGCTTTATTTGCATAGATAATGGATCTAATAATACTTAAGACACCCACTTCTTGATCTGCATATACATGCGTTTGATAAACAGGTTTAAGAATTTTAAGTTTGGTTAGCATCCCACCTGAAGTATCTCTGATATCGATAGTCACATTTAAAGAAAGCCCGACTCGAAGAGAATATTTTTTGAAAAATTCAGGTTCTAACGCTACTCGAACGGGTAGACGTTGAACGATCTTAATCCAATTATCTGTTGCATTTTGCGGAGGAAGGATTGAAAAGACACTACCCGTTCCGGCTCCTATGCCAACCACTTTTCCATGAAAAATAACTTCACCGCCGTAAAAATCTGACCGAACCCTAACGGGTTGTCCTATTCTAACTTTAGATAACTGTGTTTCTTTATAGTTCGCATCAATCCAAATTTCACTTAAAGGTACAACCGATAACAGGGGATCCTCAGGTGTTACCCATTCGCCTAATTAGACGGATCTTTGTGCGATATACCCATCTGTTGGAGCAATAATTTTACAACGTTTAAGATTTACCCAAGCCTCTTTTACTAATGATATGGACTTTTCAACAAGAGGATGCGTTTCTACAGTTGTATTGTAGACCATCTTTAGCTTTTTGAAGTTGAGCTAAGGTGACATCTAAAGTAGCTCCGGCAGATAAAAAACCTGTTTCTGAATGTTCGAAATCTTAGATGGAAACACTGCCGGATTTTACAAGTGCTGTTCTATGTTCGTAATCGAGTTAGGTTTTGATGACCTCGGCTTTATTAACAACGATTTGTGCTTCTAATTCTACTACGTCATCAAACATTTGAACAACTATACTCATCACGAATAAACCTCCGGATATTTTGTATTCGTATAGTGTAAATTATTTTGTATGAATTCATTTTTAACACTATCAGAAGAAAAGCATCTCAGACAGCAACATATACCCCTTATGAATCAAAGTGCCGATTCTAAGACTTGAAAATGATCATTGATTCATAAGGGGTATAGGACCTATTTTCATGTCAGCCAAAGTGCAGGTATAAGTGAAAGCAGTGCTTGTAAAAGTATAAAGTGGGTTGAAGGCACACTTAATTAAGCACCCTGATTTTGCTTTACCCGGTCGTAAAGCACTTTTAAAGAACAATTCGGCATATGAGCTTATTTTAATAGATGCTACGGAAACAGCCGTTGAAAGGCCAAAAAAAACAAAACTATTTCTACTCGGGGAAAAAGAAAAAGCATACCTTAAAGACTCAGGTTATAGTAGATAAAAAAACACGACAGATTATTTGTACTGCATTTTCTAATGGTAGGAGACATGACTTTAGACTGTTTAAGGAATCAAAAATAAAAATTCATCAGGGGGATAAGCGTATTAACGGATACGGGATATCAAGGATTAAAAAAGCTTCATGCTAATACCAATATGCCAAAAAAGAAAAGTAAGAAGAAGGCTCTAACTAAAGAAGATAAGAAAAATAATAGACAATTATCAAGGGAACGTGTTCTGAATAAAAATGTGATAGGAGTGATCAAACGCTTTAAAATCATTTCCGGTCGTTATCAAAATAGACAAAAAAGATTAGCATTGCGATTCAATCTTATTGCGGGAATCTATAACTTGGAACTCATATGATGCATTTCAAAAGAAGTCTATTGTAAGGAGGATCTATATAGATGCACTTGATCTTATTGACATATTTATGTTCAAGAGCCTTTAATCCAAGCAGGTTATCAGCATGTAGTAATAAATTCTTGCTTGCTTGAGATGGGGCTCCAAACGTTTCCTTATTAATAAGAATTCGTGGTTCAGGTGATTCCCAAAGATCTTTTCCGTTCCATCTAAGCTCTAATCGATTTGTATTATCCATGCGTTCTCCTTAACAGCATTGATTGGAGGTAGTTTTATAAGTGTTGTTAGTTAACAAAATTATTTAAAAATAAAATAGGTATGATAATATACTCTGTGTTTTATTTAAATTTAAGAGATTAATTTTATTAAAAATAAAATTTATTTTATAAAAATACTTGTGGTGTATGTTAGTGTGTTGAATGGATTTTGACATGGCATATCACTGATAGGTGATTACAGAACAATGCACGAGCATTACTATTTAGCATTTTGAACCTTTTGGACCTTTGAATAGCCAAGTATGATGAAAGGGACTAAACAAAATTGTTATTTTAATAAATTAATAAGATTATTTTAATCTTCTATATTGTTTTTGATTTTATTCAATAGATTTATTGTTTTAATTGGGTTATCGCATTATCATAATTCGATACGAATTGAAGATCTGATTTCAGTATGATTATTAATTTCGCTAATGCATGCGCTCAAGATATATTTGATGGAGAAAATTCTAAGGCATCTAGAAAATTGCCTAGAAATCTTCACAAAAAAGCTCAAATGAAGTTAGATATGATTAATGCTGCATATAAGTTAGATGATCTTCGCTCACCACCAGGCAATCGATTAGAGGTTTTGCATAGAAATTATAAGGACAAGCATAGTATTCGAATTAATAACCAATGGAGAATTATTTTTCGTTGGAATGATGAACAGGCAGAAGAAGTAGAAATTGTAGATTATCATTAGGAAAAAAGTATGTTACCTAAAAAAAGAAAACCTACACATCCCGGAGTTATTTTATTAGAGGAATATTTAGCACCTCTAGGTGTTTCTCAACGTCAGTTTGCTTTACATTTAGGTAAAGGGTGGACACCCCCGAAACTCAATGAAATAATCAATGGCAAACGAGGAATCTCAGTGGATTCAGCTTTAGATTTGGCTGCTGCCCTTAGAACAACACCCGAATTCTGGCTAAATCTTCAAATCAATTATGAGCTTTGGGAAGCTATGAGACGTCGCCCAAGAAGACGTATTGAACCTATAGAAATGGTTATTTAGTTCTTTTATTATCAATTTTAAAATTTTAATTAATAAATAAACTATTTGATTTAATAAAAGTATATATGTGAAAATATGCGTTTAATTAAAATTATCGCTTATTTTCGATGACAATAATTTCTAACAATCCAACCTTCTTATTTAATCGAACGCCCACAACTCTTGAAGAAGCAGAGCAATATGTTCATGATCTTGAATTGATGATTGAACAGAATCCGGGTGATGAAGAACTCGTAACAAATATCACCACCCATCTTCTTGATTTAAGTCACAAAGGTGCTGAGGGCTCTACAGATACCAATTTATTAAATCGCAATATCAAAGTCTTAACCGACGAATTAAATGCAACTGAAGAGATAACGATAGAAGAAGAGATTACTATCGAAGAGACGATAACAGAGTCTCAACCTGAACCTAAAGAGTCTAAAGGTTTTTTCAAAATAGTTGCTCGTAAGACAAAAGAGATTTATAACAAAACCGTTGATGTCATTGTTAAAACAAGAAAACGTGTTGTTAAAAGCGTCAAAAAGGTCTTAAAAAAAAACGCTAAACAAACAAAAGAACTTACCAAAAAGGTAGGTCAGTTTTGTAAGGAGCATAAGAAAGAAATTATTATTGGTGTTGCTATAGTTGCATCTATTGCAGTAGCAGCTGTTGCAACAGTGGCTATAGCATTAACAACTGTCGCTCAAGCATCAGGAGTAGGAGCTGCTATCGGTGGGCTTGGAGGAACATTAGCAGGGGATATCACTAATAAGTATACTCCTGGTATTGATGATAAAGAAGCTTCATTAGCTCCTGTAAAGAGTAGTTCTTCTTTAGACTCAGTGAAAATAGATAAGCCTTTTGATAAAGATTTTATAGGTCCTTCATTACAAAGTTCATTTGGTAATCCGGTAATATCCACTCAAGAAAATGTATTACCCGTATCGACGACTAGTAACCTAGATAGGTCTCAGAACCCTTTTAAAGATTCCACGCTTTCTGAACCATTATCGATGCACGAGTTTAACAAGCGTTTAGAGAGCGTGGAAACTAATCATAAGAAGTTAATTGAAAATCCATCGATATCTGATTCCAATTTATCTCTACATGAAAATCTTTAGGATAAAAGACCAACTGAACTGCAACGAGTATTTACTGATTGCTCAACCTATCCTCAACCTATTAATGAAGCGGATGAAAGGATGCAAGTGCTCAATATTGTAAAAAAGTTTAACTCGGAAGAAAATTTTCGGAATCATTCAGGTGATTGACATGCTCAAAATGCTCACGATATTCTTGGAAAAGAAAGGACAAGAGAAAATTTCCTTATGTCTAAGATTTATGGGGTAGGAGATAAAGAATTGAAAAATGGTAAGATCATTATCCTGGAACTCTTCTTTAGATTCCTCTTCCAATAGTAGATTTTTACTGAAGATACCATGTTTGACAGCATTTTGAGCCACTATAGCTTTACCTTTAGAAGTTATTGCTCCTGAAGATTTTTTGGAATTCCGTCTATTAGCTTTTATTTTTTTTATAGATGTCATAATTTTTTTCTCCTGATTGATATTTTTTAGCGTTACATACGTTACATACGTTACATACGTTACAACACCTATCTCAATGAAACAGTTAAATAAATACATCTGTTATCAATCGCTTTTACTGTATGAGAAAGCATATAGGGGGCTTACAGCTGTTATTTTCAAATATTGTTGCTGTTACCTGCCTGAAATATTGATTCAGAAGTTTGAGACTTGTAACGCTGTAACGCTTGTAACGTATGTAACGCTAATATTTTATAACTCCTCGCTAAAAATCTCTTAAACATTTAAGCAGTAGAATCTAGATGGGTTGCCGTTATTAAAATTACTGATTCTAACAGGTCGCGTGGCAGTACCTTGAGAATCTTTGATTAACCAAGACCTTTTATCTAATACCTTAATAACAAAGGCAAGAGTACTACAGCATAACTCATTTTTAAAGATCTCTTGGAAAATACAATAAGCTTCTTGTCCATCAATATATTTCGCCCTTTCAACATCGAAGTGCAACACTCGCTGCTTCCTTACTGAGACGGTTAAACACCTCCTCCGATGTTGAAAAGTTTAACACTTTTCGGGGTCTATTGTTAAGCAAGTTCTCAATCTTTTTTAAATTACCTGCTGAGACTTCATCAAACCGTTTATTTTTAGGGAGATATTGTCGAACGAGTCCATTCGTATGCTCGTTCAGCCCTCTTTCCCACGAATGATAGGGGGTAGCAAAGTAAAAACTTGTCTCAAGTAATTGGCTCACTTGTTTATGGTAAGTAAATTCTTTCCCGTTGTCAGCAGTTAATGTCATGACAAATTTTTGGACCGGTCTTAACCTGTTTACTAGCGCATCCTTTACTTCCTCAGCGGTTTTACGCGAGACTTTTTCCGGTTTTGTTAGCTTTGAGACTCTTTCGACCATTGAGACAATGACTCCGCTCCCTTCTGTTCCTATGATTGTATCCAGTTCCCAATCGCCTAAACGAGTTTTCTTCTCTACGATATCAGGCCTTTCAGAAATATCTGTCCGTCCGGGAATACATCCTCGTCCGGCCCTATTTTTACCTCGCTTGTTATATTTCTTCCCACTATGTCTAAGGTGTTTATACAACAAGCCTCCTCTTTTTTTGTCCTCCCAAACATAGTTATAGATTGTCTCATGGCTTACAGCTTCTTGATACCCTTTCTTCTTCAGCCATCCCGATATTTGATCGGGGCTCCACTGCACGCTTAACTTCTCTTCGATAATGGCAATCATTACACTGCTCATCTTTCGTTGTTGAGTTTTTGAGCCTCGTCTCTTTAAAGCCTTCTCTTGAGCCTGTTGATACCGATATCCACGCTTTCCACAATTTCGTTTTAGCTCGCGATAAACAGTCGATCGATTTACGTTTAACTCATTGGAAATTAAGGTGATAGGATCTCCTCTTCTTATTAAGGTATACAATTGGCATCTCTTGTCTTTGTTTAAGTGACGGTAGCCGTTTGGCATCTTTCCTCCTTGGTTTTCTTACGTTTACCATAGGAGATTTTTTACCACCTTCAGACAAGTTTAATTTGTAGCGGTTTGTTGCACTTCGATGTTGAAAGGGCGCTATAACTTGGATAAAAAGCAAAATCGATCTGTCAATATAAAATTTTTATTTAATCAATTTCTACATATTTATATTTTTTCGACGTGTGTTGATAAACTAGATTGCATTGAGGATATTCTATTTAGTTCAGATAAGGATAAAGACAAATGTCTTTACAAGATTAGTATAGAAAAACTGATGGAAATTGTAAGTTATATCGTACATTCAGATGTATATAAAAGATCATGGAAAAGAGATCCAGAAGCGAAACATGTCTTTCAAATCAAACAAAAATATGTTTTTGATTCATCTGTTAAGTCTTTAGGGTTATTGATAGCGATATTGTTTAAGAAAATTATTTTATCCCAAAAATAACACCTTTTTCATTTTCTAGTTTTACCCAAAGTGAATGTCCCTCAGAGAGTGTAATTTCATAATTCCATGGTTTAGAGTAATTTACTTTTTTGGAATATATCCATTTGGGCAACATAGGGAAATCACTAGCCAAATTACTGAGTTTTTCTTCTGGAACAGTATCAGGACCAAAACATAAACCTTTGTCAGAAAGAACTAAGTAATTCTTATCAACAGTTTTAAGTATAATCAATCCTCTCTGGATATTTCCCAATCGATAGATACCTATAATTTTTATCTTTTTTGGTAGTTGTTTAGAACGATTAGTACATTGTGTTTCGTTTTCTTTTAATAAGTCAGACATCTCCTGATCTACAAGAGCCTTTACTTGAGTCTCATTAATCCCCCTGTTCTTCCATCATTTTAATTGATGTTGACCAATAGTATTCTGTAACTCGTTAAATTCTTTTGTGATCTTATTTAAGACAGTCTTCATTTTTTTTCTTTGATCATTCTTACAAAATGCAACGGCATTATCTTTAAAAAATGCATGAACTATCCAATTTCTGTCTTTTAATGCGTTGTTAAGCGGGGGCAGTAATTGATGAGAAGGATCCTGTTCTCTAAAATAAGTGATTAGTTGTCCAAGAGTTGATTTTTCATGTGCCTGTAAGTCAAAATCAAATCCCCATACATGTCTTAAAGGAGGAGGCGTACCGTAAGCATTTGTAAGAAAAGAAGCAAGCGCCATCTCCAGAATTTGAGCGTAATACATACAGAGTCCGAAACAAGTAAAAATTTCTTTTATATCTTCATCTGAATCTTCATCTAAGCATAATTTTTTATCGTATTTTAACATTTAGTTACAATCCTTTTGAGTTTGCCAAAAAATTTAAGTTATCACACAATTGATTCCAATCAAAAGTTCTGAAAGCGTCCAATCGCCCCCATTTTTTCTCCTAAAATTCATTAAAAATCACTCTAAAAATAGCCTTTCAGCTTTTTAGAAAAATAGTCACTTAGATTTCAACAGTCCCGGTTTGTTAGCTTTACGACTTGAGGATATGACAATCAGGTCAAAAGAATACTCTACGATTGGAGGAAGTGAGGTCATTGACTTTTTAAAAGGATTAGAGAAGCATGCACAGACTTCAAAACCAGATGTTATTTTAGATAACGGAAGAGCAAATAAAAACAAACTGATTCAAGACTATTTAAAGACTTCACGTATAGAGCTTGTCTATTTACCCCCAATATTCTCTAAATTTAGATGCAATAGATAAGGCTTTGGAAGATGATGAGGGAAACGGTTACTTATAATACATTTTGCGATACATTGATTGATTTTAAATGAGAGGTAAGGGGCTTTTTTAAAGACAAAAGCCCGATGTTAAGAGACAAGAATCAAAAAAACAAATAGACGCTTTTATCCCAATGCGAGAGCAAAGGGTTTTCTTGCTTAATTGTCATAAAATTATGAAAACGATTTGGTTTGTAAAAGGGATCTCACGCTACGGAGTGTTAAACCATTTTAGTGATATGCTAAAACAAGCATTTCATACTTTAGGGTATCGAGTGGCTGATTTGAATATGAGTCTAATAGATAAAGATCGCTCATTCCAATATCCTGACTTAGCTATTGGTTTTAATTGTATGGGTATTCAACACATTGTTAATTCTATTCCTTATTTAGGGATAAATGTGGATCATCCTTTTTTTCACCATGACAGATTAATGCAAAGGGATCAGGCTTATGTAGCCGGCATTGATCACATTCATCTAAGAGTTTTAAAAAAATATTATCCTCAGCATCAATCTTTTTTTCTTCCCCATGCGGGCTGTAACGCTAACCAAACAAATCAAGGTCAGAAAGCAATAGAGGTATTATTTGCGGGAAGTTTTTCTCCTCTAAAGGATAGAAAAATGTTAACTAACGGGCTTCCAAAAGTATTGGATTGGTATATACAAGATATTATTGATAAATTTCTAAATCATACTCTTGATGACATCTCAGAAAATTTTATGCAGATTATTGATACTTATCCTGATATCCCTCTTTATATCTATTTGATAGAAGTCGAACAATATTTACGTAATTATAGACGTAAGGAAGTTTTACAGAGCTTATCTAATGCTAATATTTTGGTAGATATTTTTGGTGATGGATGGGATCCCTCTCTTTTTAATGGAAAGCACCGTATCCACCCTTCGAAGACTTTTTGTGATATTTTAAATCTCATGCAAAAAAGTCACATTGTTTTAAATATCATGCCAACCTTTTCTATGGGAGGGCATGAAAGAGTCTTTTCCGGGATGTTAAATAATGCGATGGTTCTAACAAATGCTAATCGTTACTATGAAAGTATTTTTGAAGATGGAGTGGATGTGAAAATGTATCACTTTAGCCGATTAAAGCAATTACCGGAAATGATGCTGAATAAATTGGGAGAGGCAAAAGTAAAAGAAATCGCTCATAATGGGTGTGCAACAGCTACACAGGATCATACTTGGCTACATCGTGCTCAATCTCTAGTGAAGTTTTTGTGGAATTAGTTTGCCTTTTTCAAGAATAAAAATACGATCGCATGCATTGGCTAAATCGGTATCATGAGTGACAACGATTAATGTTTTCTGCTCTTCTCTTACACAACTGAGTAAAAGTTGATGGATATCTTTTGAGGTTTGATGGTCTAAGTTTCCGGTTGGCTCGTCAGCTAGAATAAGAGAAGGGTTATTACATAAAGCTCTCGCAATACAAACGCGTTGCCTCTCACCACCGGAGAGCATTTTGGCTTGATAGTGCAAGCGAGGTCCTAGGCCCACGCGGTCAATAAGTTTTAAGGCTCTATTATAAGCAGGGGAATTTTTTTGTATTGAACGGCGAGCAATCTGAGCAGGCATTAAAATATTGTTTAATGTGGTAAAATTTTCAAAAAGATAAAAAGATTGGAAGATAAACCCAATACTTTGATTGCGAAGTAAACAATAGTTAGATGGAACTACCTTTTTATCATCGATAATCAGAGAACCTTTGGTAGGGAATTCAAGAGTGCCAAGAATATGTAAAAGCGTACTCTTACCTTCACCGGAAGCTCCCATAATAGCTATTGTTCGGCCTTTTTCTGCATTTAAAGAAATACCTTCCAGAATATGAAGAGGGGACGGTTCAGTAAAGGATTTATAAATATCTTTTGCTTCTAAAACTGAATGCATAGCTTTTTTAATTCCTTAAAATTTTGGTTGGGAACATTCCGGAAGCTTTTATAGCCGGTATAAGACCGGCTAAAAGAGACATAGTAGCCGTAGCAATGAGTACAAAGATTAAGGCTTCTGTACTCAGCTCTTTAGGAAGAGCATCTCCAAAATAAGCCGGATTAAATGCCTGATGGCCTTGTATATGGCTTAAAAAACTGACTAAATAATCAATGTGTTTCAAAGTAAAGATGGCAGCTAATGTTCCAATACAGCTACTAATCAATCCTATTAAAACACCGCATAATCCAAAAATTGCCGCAATACTTTTAGGCGATGCTCCCATCGCTTGTAAAATACCAATTTCTTGTTTCTTGTCATTGACCAGTAGAATAAGCATTGAGATGACATTGGTACAGGCAACTAAAATAATAATAATTGCAATGAGTGTATAAAGGGTTTTATCACTAGAAATCTGTTCGATAAAATCTTTAGTGAATTCGTATTCTCGATAGGTTTTAATTTGCCAGTAGGGAGCGATACCTCTTTCTTTAAAGGCTTCTGTTAACTGTTCTTTTAATTTATCGGCTCGCTTAAAGTTATCAAACCAAATATTAATACCATTTCCTAAAAAGGAGTCCTGAAGATGTACTGATGAACTGATTAGAGAAGTGATAGTTTTAGGAGCTAATAGTAATTTTGAACCGATAGGAATGAGTCCGGGATCATAAAAGCCGGCGATAAAAATAGGAATGCGTTGTTCCTGAGAAGATGAAGTCGTTGTCGTATAATAGGAAAGATACCCTTGATCTCCTAAAAGCACGCCATTATCTTTAAAGGTTTTGGGTAACAAAATAGCATTTCCAATAATTGAGTCAGATGGCAATAAGCTCACCCGGGTTTTATCGGTATTTTGGACATGATACAGCCAAAAGGGAGAGGATTCGGGTTCTTTTGAATAACTAGTTTGAAAAGTAGCCCTTCCAATTTCGAAATCTTGATAATAAACATTTCCTTTTAGGGGTAGGTTTTGTATGATCGAATCAATAGAAAATTGAAGGTGACCGGTATAATGCGCCTTATCAACTGAAGCGGGCATTAAAGAGGCTTCTAATAAAGCATTAGCTTCTAATACTAATGGGAGACGGTCCGAGATTTCATAATGGTTTCCTTTCTTGTCATCAAAAGAAATTTGATTTTGATCGAAGTGTAATATCCCTTCTAAAGATTTAAGGCCCTGCATCTCAAATCCCTTTATTAGATTTGATAAATGCTTGGTCTCTTTTGGTATCACAAAGCGAGTGATGACATCATCAGTTAAAACGATACAGGCTTTTAAAGAACCTACCTCAGGAAGTAAGTTACGACTCATCTTATAACCATAAGGACCTGTTTTCAAATGGGTAATGGTTACATGATCATTAAAACTTTTTATGCGCTTTTGAAATGCTGACTGAGGAATCGGCGGATTGAGTTTCGGCCGGTCAGCTTGCGAGGAAGTAGATGAGAGAGATAACATAGAAAAAATATTACTCAGATCTCGCATATCAGGATCAATAAAGGTTTTTTGAAGCTGTTTGTTGCCGGGATCAAATGAAGCTACATAAGAGATTTGAGTAAGAAAATTTTGCATATCAGCTTCTTGACCTAATCCTGATCCCTGACTAGAACGCAGAAGACGTATTCTGGCATTACTGATTGTTACTTCGAAATCAGTTGCTGCCAGGTTTTTATAACCTTTAATTGAGTTGATTGAATCAAAGGCTTCTTTAACAAGATTTTTTAATGCTCCATCTGATGTTGTAACGCTTTGAGACCAGGAGCTGAGTGGTTCGATATCTATTTCGGGATTATACGGATCACTAATAGGGCTATTTAATTTTTCACCAATTGTTTTATGGGTATAATCAGAATTTGTTGAGATACTATCGATCTGATAGTAATAGGATTGATAATAGGAATCAGTGGGTGTAATTTGAACAGGAGCAGTTAATGCAATGAGTTTTTCGGTCCATTTTTTTTCCATCCCATCGGTTACCGATAAAAACACTAAAACAAGCCATACAACTAAAGCAATTACGAATACGGAAATGAATGCAATAATCGAAACGGATAATTGTCGTCTTTTGGGGATGAGGTATTTTCGGATCAATGAAAATTCAAACATATTGAAGTAGCTTTTTTTTATCGTGAACAAATTAAAAACGCCTTTTAAAAAAGGCGTTTTTTCTAGTCTGTAGAACTTGTTGTATCGTAGGTTGAAAATTACTTACTTAGTCTCTTTAAAATTGACATGTCTGCGCAACTTTTTATCGTATTTTTTTAAGACGATACGTTCAGTTTGCTGCTTCTTGTTTTTTGTAGTATAATAGTATTCAGTACTTTCTTCACTTTTTAACTTTATGATTTCTCTTCCACTTGCCATTGTTTCTTTCTCTTATTTTTAAGAATGCAACTATTATAATGATAAAGAACATAAAGCTCAAATCAAAATAAATAGCAGTAAATTAAATTTAAAATGTTATTCGGGTCATTGCCTTAAGTGATAAATCATCCGATGCCTTAAATTTTATAAACTGCTGATACGCAAGACCTGCAATCATAGCGGCATTATCACAACTAAGCATTGAGGGCGGCCAAATAGTAGGCAGATCAGGAGTTACTTCTTCAAACATCTTTCGTAATGTTAGATTGGCACAAACACCACCGCCTAAGATGATAGCATGGTAATCCATGCGATCAGCTGCTATTAGGGTTTTATTTACGATATCTGAAAAAGCGGCACGCTGAAAAGAAGCAGCAATATGTTTTTTCTCTTCTTCAGGAATAGCTACAGGTGCGTGTTTGTTGCTATTCTGTCCTTTAACAGCATATAAGACATTGGTTTTTAAACCACTGAAAGAGAAATGAAGAGGGTTTTGTTTGACCTGACCCGCATTAAAAGCATATTTATAAGGATCGCCTTCTTTTGCTAACTGCTCTATTAGCGGTCCTCCCGGATAGGAAAAACCTAATATTGTAGCAACTTTATCAAAAGCTTCACCTATTGCATCATCTACAGTTGTTCCTAAAAGTTTATATTCACCAATGCCGGAAATATGAACCAAAGCAGTATGTCCACCGGATAAAATAACACCTAATGCAGGGAAACGAATGGATTTAAGCTGTCCCATCATAGCGGCATACAAATGAGCCTCAATATGATTAACGCCTATAAATAGTTTATTGAGAGCAAAACTTAAAGCTTTGGCCGCATTCAGACCAATTAATAGAGCTCCAATTAAACCGGGACCTTTAGCTACTGCTATTATATCAATATCTTCTAAAGAAACCTGAGCTTCTTCTAAAGCTCTTTTTAAGGTCGGAAGAATGATGTCAACATGACGCCTACAAGCCAGTTCCGGAACAACGCCTCCAAAATTCTTATGAATATCCGTTTGAGATGATATCACATTTGATAGAATTTCATGGCCATCGCGCACGACTGAGCATGCTGTTTCATCACAAGTGCTTTCAAATCCTAATACCAACATATTATTTCCACCCTTCAGCGGCATCTTTATCTAAAATCCAAAGAGCCTTATTGGATAGTGTTCCTACCCTTTGGGATGGAAAGTTATCGGGTTGATAATCGGATTTTAAAACTTTTTGAATCGTCTTTTTTTTCCCGGGACCCAAGACGAAGAGGGCTATGTTGTTCGCTTGATTGATGCAATCATAAGTAAAGGACATTCGCCAGGTATTTTTTTGAGTAACAAAATTTTCAATGACTAAACGATTCTTTACATGTAAGGCGTCGGTATGAGGAAATAGAGAAGCCGTGTGCCCGTCATCACCCATTCCTAAAGTTACAAGATCGAATATACTATTAGGAACTGTTTTTTTAATAAGATTTTCGTATGCCAGGGCATTTTCTTTGATCTCATATTCAGCGTGCATACGATGTATTTGTTTAGTCGGAATAGGCAATGATCCAAATGCCGACTGCATTGCCATTCGGAAATTACTATCGGAACTGTTAGGAGGGACACTTCTTTCATCACTCCAAAATAGAAAGACTTTAGTCCAATCTATCAACCTAGCTCTTTTAGGATCGGCTAGTCTTTCAAAAATACGCTTTGGTGTGCTGCCGCCTGATAGAGCTACAAAAAAGGCACCTTTTGCTTCAATGGCCTTATTTGCTAATCGGATGAAATAATTGACACAAAATTCAAGAGTTGCCTCATGGTTACCGGGGATACAGATATCTCTACGATCATCGAAAAAAATAATCTTTTTTTTAAAATCCATTACAATGCACCATTAAATTGAGAGAGAATTTGTAACATACGACAATAATGCATACCGGTCTCTTTATAACAGATTTCACGTGCAAAAGTATATTCCTATTTTGAGTAAGTCATATAAAAAGCATAAGGAGCCTTATCTTTATTTGGAGAAAATATTTTAACATTTATGACAATTAAACGAGAAACCCCACCTTTTTAAGGGTGGGATGAAAGTGTCTATTTGTTTTTTTGATTCCGTATATACTTTCTGATTGTATATTCATTTAATTTTCCAACACTATCAACATAATAAGACCGTGTCCACAGTGTGGGTAACCCGGATCTTAAGCTTGAAAATTCTTGCCTTAATATTCGGCTTGTATAGTATTTTAATTTTTATTTGATAATATGTTATCCTTCTTTTTTTATACAAACAGTAAGGACAAAACAATGCCTAGAGCCTATTCAGTAGATCTTCGAGAGAAAGTATGACAACATATAGAAAAACATCATGATAAAAAAACAGCCGGCCATATTTTTCAAGTAGGTATCGCAACAATATATCGATGGATCTTGCAAAAAAAGCAAAAAGGACATTTAAAGCCAATCCGCAGAAAATATGCTTATAAGAAATTAGATGATGAGTTGTTATCTAAATATGTAGAAAAACATCCGGATTATTTTTTATCGGAAATTGCTCATTATTTTTCAGTCACTCCGCAAACGATTTTTTATGCCCTTAAAAGATTAAAAATTACACGAAAAAAAAAACTACTCGCTATAAGGAAAGAGATGAAAAGAAACGGGAAGCTTTTATGAAAGATTTAAAAAATATTCCCTTTGACAAGAGAATTTATCTCGATGAAACCGGGATTCATCAATTTTTATTTCGTGAGTCCGGAAGAAGCTTACGCGGCAAAAAAGTTTTTGGAGCGGTTTCAGGAAACCGCTTTATAAGGCAAAATATTATTTCAGCCCTATCTAAAGGGCAGTTTTTATCTCCAATGTGTTTTGAAGGTACTTGTAATACCGGGTTATTCAATATTTGGCTTAAGGAAGTTTTGACTCCTCAGCTTACACCCGGTAGTGTTCTTATTCTTGACAATGCCGGTTTTCACAAGTCAGCGGAAAGCAGGAAAACAGTAGAATCTGCCGGTTGTAAGCTTATGTTTCTTCCTCCATATTCTCCGGACTTAAATCCTATAGAAAAATATTGGGCTAATATGAAAAATAAAGTTAGAGAGATATTACGAAAAGTTACGAATTTTACATTCGCCATTGATCAAGCAATCTTATCAATATAAAATTAAATGACTATATACAAAATATATTAACACGAATACGAAACAACACTTTAATCGAGACACTCTCATCCCAATGTTAAAAAAAAGGATTGTCTCGCTTAATTGTCATAAAATACTTTTACTTTAAGCTGTTTCGAAAATGGATAGGCAATCTTTTGCAACTACCATCCGCTTCGGATTGATAAAATATTTTCTCATTCAATAGACTATTTAAAAACCAAGGGGGTTTACCTTCTTCTAAAAGATATGTTCTTTTAACCTCATCAGAATTTGAAACAATATGTTCAGTAATAGATGATCTATTATTACTTTTAAAGGTTTCTTGAAAAGAAAACTCTAAAACTTTCTTATAACTTTCGCCTTCTTTGGTCTTTCCTTCACAGTTTATCAAATTATTATCAGAAAGATCACAGTTAACTGCAACGAATCGAGGGAGACATGTTGGGCTATCATAATGATTACCTGTCTCATAAATAAGTGTTTGTGGATTTCTCTTAGAGAAGGATACGGAACTGTGAGAACGACCATAGCTTCTTCTCGTACAAGGCTCAAAGACGTGATAGTGATATTCACCTGTGGTACTACGAGGATTACATCCCTCCTTTTCTGACGTAGGTTTAGAGGCCCAACCATTGTTCGTACATGATTGTAATAGGTCCATACGAGGTTCATCTTTATTCATTTCAGCTCGTATGCTTTGTAAAATTTTGGATTTAGAATATTGAGAGGTTTGTGAAATAAAATCACAAGATCTCTTATATCCGTCTAAAGGTATTTTCGAAATATCTAATGTAGGTATATCAGAATATTCAGGTGTCAACATATAAGAAATTGAATGGTACCCACCATAAGCAATTAATGCAGCCGTAGCAATAGCACTTATTCCATAGGCAACTTTTTTCCAAGTTGGAATACCTTCATCTTTTGTTGATCTCGCAGGACTTACGGGTAAGGAATTAAAAGGTGTTATAGTCTCTTTTTTATTGTGTAGTAGGTCGTTATCTTTCAAATATTTATTTGAAATATAAATCGTTTTATTTTTTACATATACCGAATCCCCGCCCTGTTTAAAAACATGCCGACCCGGCGACCGGAGGGCCGACGGAACAGCTAATGTGGTTGGTACATAATCAGATGGAATAGAAAACAGGTTATCAATAAAAAATAATGGTACTTTAAGTCTTCCGTTTTCTATATTTTTTGTTTCTTGAAAGGTGTTGTCACGAACATTATCAGCAAAACTCAGATCTATTGGTTTATTATCTAAAGAATAAATTGTCATAATATCACTATATATTGAAGTTTAATCTAAAAGCAATTATAATAAAAAACAACAATCGCCCTTTCAACATCGAAGTGCAACAAACCGCTACAAATTAAACTTGTCTGAAGGTGGTAAAAAATCTCCTATGGTAAACGTAAGAAAACCAAGGAGGAAAGATGCCAAACGGCTACCGTCACTTAAACAAAGACAAGAGATGCCAATTGTATACCTTAATAAGAAGAGGAGATCCTATCACCTTAATTTCCAATGAGTTAAACGTAAATCGATCGACTGTTTATCGCGAGCTAAAACGAAATTGTGGAAAGCGTGGATATCGGTATCAACAGGCTCAAGAGAAGGCTTTAAAGAGACGAGGCTCAAAAACTCAACAACGAAAGATGAGCAGTGTAATGATTGCCATTATCGAAGAGAAGTTAAGCGTGCAGTGGAGCCCCGATCAAATATCGGGATGGCTGAAGAAGAAAGGGTATCAAGAAGCTGTAAGCCATGAGACAATCTATAACTATGTTTGGGAGGACAAAAAAAGAGGAGGCTTGTTGTATAAACACCTTAGACATAGTGGGAAGAAATATAACAAGCGAGGTAAAAATAGGGCCGGACGAGGATGTATTCCCGGACGGACAGATATTTCTGAAAGGCCTGATATCGTAGAGAAGAAAACTCGTTTAGGCAATTGGGAACTAGATACAATCATAGGAACAGAAGAGAGCGGAGTCATTGTCTCAATGGTCGAAAGAGTCTCAAAGCTAACAAAACCGGAAAAAGTCTCGCGTAAAACCGCTGAGGAAGTAAAGGATGCGCTAGTAAACAGGTTAAGACCGGTCCAAAAATTTGTCATGACATTAACTGCTGACAACGGGAAAGAATTTACTTACCATAAACAAGTGAGCCAATTACTTGAGACAAGTTTTTACTTTGCTACCCCCCATCATTCGTGGGAGAGAGGGCTGAACGAGCATACGAATGGACTCGTTCGACAATATCTCCCTAAAAATAAACGGTTTGATGAAGTCTCAGCAGGTAATTTAAAAAAGATTGAGAACTTGCTTAACAATAGACCCCGAAAAGTGTTAAACTTTTCAACACCGGAGGAGGTGTTTAACCGTCTCAGTAAGGAAGCAGCGAGTGTTGCACTTCGATGTTGAAAGGGCGAATTAATTAAAGTAAAAAAATCGTCAATTATCTAAATGAAGAAATTTATAAATAATTTTATTGTTTTTTAAGTTAAATAAAGAATATACTTTATCATTTTAGAGGCTTGTAGAACAATTGAATGATACATTTCAAGTGCCGGAACTCAATTCTGTCCGGTTTCCAATGTGATAAGTATAGACTCTTTTGATGATAGATTTATAATTTAAGTTTGGAAAAAATAGCAGAGAGTGAAATGTCAGATCAAGAAAAATTCAAGGGAAATAGATTGTAAATATTAGATTAGCATAATTTTGCTTTCTTAAAAAAAATGAAATCATTACTGTTTTTTTGAATTTATATTAACATTTAAATGAGAAAAAAACCGTGAAAATCATTATCCTTTTTTTTATTTCCGTTTTAATCTTTTTACCCCAAGCTATATTTTCCGATTATCATGATGATGAGTCTGCCTACCACTCTCCTCAGAGGATTAGGCAAATGGAAAAGAAAAAGCAAGAGTATGCAAGGAGAGAAAGAGAAGAAGCAAAAAAAACGAAAAAAGGTGGAGAAGACATGTCGGAGTGTAAGACACCACCTCTTAGAGATCAAACGGCCAGAGAATTTTATAATGCTACCTATACTTTAGGAGAAAGAATAGGGTGGCTTCAAGAACTAGCTGATTCAGGACTTTATTTTGGGATTTCTTATTGGATTGACTTACAAGGCAACCCGTCAGGAGGGAAAAAACAGACATTTGGCAATGCAAGTTCTTTAGGTTTTAGTTTTGCTCTAGATTTTGAAAAAATGATGGGTATTCCGGGTTTTTCTATTTTCAATTCATGGGTTTATCGTAGTGCTACGAATCTAACACAACAGATTGGGAATAAATTCAATGTGGCTCAACTCTATGGAGGCAATTTTTTTCAATTAAATGAACTATATGCTAAATTAGATCTCTTTGGCGAAGGCTTCCGGGCTAAAGCCGGTCGTCTGAATGCAGGTAATGACTTTTTAGTTTCTTCTTTGAACTGCAAGTTCGTGAATAATGGGTTTTGTGGCAACCCAACATCCATTTTTTCTAATATCTTTTTCTCAGCTTATCCTACTGCTACTTGGGGTGCTTATATGCATATAAAGCCAACAGACTATTTTTTGATGAAGTATGCTATTTATAATGAAAATCCTCACGTCTTGAAAAGCACTACAAATGGTTTTGATTTTTCTTTTAATAACACGCAAGGGATGTTGTTAATTACTCAATGGGATTTCATGTATCAATTGGGTCGTGATTGGAAGGGTTATCCCGGAAATTTTAAAGCCGCTTTTTATTATCTAACTAAAGGAATTCCTCGATTTATAGGGAAAGAGACAAATCATAATCTAGGTTTTTATTTTGAACTCGATCAAATGATTTATCAAAAAGGAGGGCCTGATTCAAAAATGGGATTAACCCCATTCGCATGGCTCCTGTTTGCCCCTAAAGAATATAATATGCTTCCTTTTTTCATGACGAGTGGGCTTGTCTATACCGGAATATTGCCGACTCGAGAAAAAGATAGTCTGTGTTTAGGAATTGCTTATGGAACCTTTAGCTCTGAGATGAGGACGGTACAACGTAACGCACAAAAGCTGGGTATCGGTAGCCCTTATGGAAGAGAGCCTCAAAATTTCGAAACAGTGTTAGAGCTTAATTATTGGATACAAGTAACCAATTGGTGGCAGATTACACCGGATATTCAATATGTCATTAATCCCGATGGATTAGGCACTATAAAAAATGCTTGGGTATTCGGAGCGCAAATTGGCATACTATTTTAGCTCATTTTACTATTGATTTAGTATTACTATAGAATTTGTATCTTTTTTAAAGATAATGTTTCTGCATGTAACGTAGTATTCGCTGACCGAGCGACAAGGCACGAAATAGCTTTTGTCCTTCTTCAAAGAGTAATTATTCGTACATGTGCGTTCTTCGAGATTCCTTAATGAATGAAGAACTTTTATTAAAATAATCTAAAAAGCAAGATATTCGTGGATTTTTCGATTGAATTTCTGAGACGGCAGCTTCTACGGATATATAATAGCATTGGCTAACCCTATTCCTCTGATTTTTTGTGATAATCCTCGGATTTTCTTTTTCAAATTTGCCCAAAATAGCTCAATAGGATTCAGATCCGACGAACCGGGCGGAAGAAAAAGAATGTGATACCTTGTTTCTTCTATGGGAGTGTTGCGATCCGGCTAAATTTCCAAGTATAGCTCTGTCAAATTTTTCGGCTTGCAACAGCAAACCGCTAAGATAAGCTTACAATCACCTATAGTATTTTAATTTTTATTTGATAATATGTTATCCTTCTTTTTTTATGCCCCGCCCTTTCAACATCGAAGTGCAACAAACCGCTACAAATTAAACTTGTCTGAAGGTGGTAAAAAATCTCCTATGGTAAACGTAAGAAAACCAAGGAGGAAAGATGCCAAACGGCTACCGTCACTTAAACAAAGACAAGAGATGCCAATTGTATACCTTAATAAGAAGAGGAGATCCTATCACCTTAATTTCCAATGAGTTAAACGTAAATCGATCGACTGTTTATCGCGAGCTAAAACGAAATTGTGGAAAGCGTGGATATCGGTATCAACAGGCTCAAGAGAAGGCTTTAAAGAGACGAGGCTCAAAAACTCAACAACGAAAGATGAGCAGTGTAATGATTGCCATTATCGAAGAGAAGTTAAGGGTGCAGTGGAGCCCCGATCAAATATCGGGATGGCTGAAGAAGAAAGGGTATCAAGAAGCTGTAAGCCATGAGACAATCTATAACTATGTTTGGGAGGACAAAAAAAGAGGAGGCTTGTTGTATAAACACCTTAGACATAGTGGGAAGAAATATAACAAGCGAGGTAAAAATAGGGCCGGACGAGGATGTATTCCCGGACGGACAGATATTTCTGAAAGGCCTGATATCGTAGAGAAGAAAACTCGTTTAGGCGATTGGGAACTAGATACAATCATAGGAACAGAAGGGAGCGGAGTCATTGTCTCAATGGTCGAAAGAGTCTCAAAGCTAACAAAACCAGAAAAAGTCTCGCGTAAAACCGCTGAGGAAGTAAAGGATGCGCTAGTATAGTATTTTAATTTTTATTTGATAATATGTTATCCTTTTTTTTTTATACAAACAGTAAGGACAAAACAATGCCTAGAGCCTATTCAGTAGATCTTCGAGAGAAAGTATTACAACATATAGAAAAACATCATGATAAAAAAACAGCCGGCCATATTTTTCAAGTAGGTATCGCAACAATATATCGATGGATCTTGCAAAAAAAGCAAAAAGGACATTTAAAGCCAATCCGCAGAAAATATGCTTATAAGAAATTAGATGATGAGTTGTTATCTAAATATGTAGAAAAACATCCGGATTATTTTTTATCGGAAATTGCTGATTATTTTTCAGTCACTCCGCAAACGATTTTTTATGCCCTTAAAAGATTAAAAATTACACGAAAAAAAAAACTACTCGCTATAAGGAAAGAGATGAAAAGAAACGGGAAGCTTTTATGAAAAATTTAAAAAATATTCCCTTTGACAAGAGAATTTATCTCGATGAAACCGGGATTCATCAATTTTTATTTCGTGAGTCCGGAAGAAGCTTACGCGGCAAAAAAGTTTTTGGAGCGGTTTCAGGAAACCGCTTTATAAGGCAAAATATTATTTCAGCCCTATCTAAAGGGCAGTTTTTATCTCCAATGTGTTTTGAAGGTACTTGTAATACCGGGTTATTCAATATTTGGCTTAAGGAAGTTTTGACTCCTCAGCTTACACCCGGTAGTGTTCTTATTCTTGACAATGCCGGTTTTCACAAGTCAGTGGAAAGCAGGAAAACAGTAGCATCTGCCGGTTGTAAGCTTATGTTTCTTCCTCCCTATTCTCCGGACTTAAATCCTATAGAAAAATATTGGGCTAATATGAAAAATAAAGTTAGAGAGATATTACGAAAAGTTACGAATTTTAAATTCGCCATTGATCAAGCAATCTTATCAATGTAAAATTAAATGACTATAAAAACTACTTAGACCGAAACAGGCCCAATTTGTCGCACTTCATAGTTGAAAAGGCAGCATTTCAGAAATCAGCTTGTTAAGATAATTTCTACCGGGTTTTAGGGCAAGATCTAATTCTTTCGGGAAAGGAAAAAAGTAATCAGGGATCTTAAAGCGAGGGAGATATTGTTCGAGCTCTGATTTAAGTGCCTCGGGGTTTAGGGGAGTATTGGATTTAATAAAGGCTATAGGGCGATAACCAAATGTCTCATCTTCATAAGACAGTACAACGGCTTGTATGATATTAGCGAGTTTTAGAAGAATTGTCTCAATCTCTTCCGGTTGGATATTCTCGCCACCGGAAATAAATAGATTATCTTTTCTTCCTATTATAGACAAAGTATCCGTACCTTTTAGTTCACCTAAGTCGCCTGTTTTGAAATAACCGCCTTGTAATGAAAGCGGTTCATTCAGGTAGCCTTTGAAAAGGGTAGGACCTTTTACTAAAATTTCTGAATCTTTAGAAATCTTAACTTGTCTGAAAGGTAATATAAGCGCTTTGTTTATATGGGTAGGGTGGGTAGTAGCTACTTGTGATGACATTTCAGTAAGGCCATATGTTTTTAAGGCTATTATATGTTTTTTACCGGCTTCTTCTATCAGGTCATTTAAGATAGGTCCTCCACCAATAAGAAGCCATTTAAGCGATTCAATGATTTTGGGGAGTATTGATGACTCTAATAATTGTTTTAGTTGAGTTGGTATCAAAGAGAGGTGGTTGATTGAAAATTGAGCGATATTTTTATCCAGGGGCATATTGGCATGAGGAATAACTAAGGTGGATTGATTGAGTAGTATTCTAAATATGATCGCTATTCCTCCTACATGGTAAAGAGGTAATGATAAAAGCCATTTGGCATCAGGGTTTAAGGGAAGATAAGTATTAGCACCCAAGGCACTGAAGTAATGATTACCTATAGAGTGTTGACAAATTTTAGGCTCGCCCGAACTTCCGGAAGTAAATAGAAGCGTAGATATTTGATCCGGGTAGTAATGGAAACAAGGTCCGGCATCGCTCGCAATAGGAATAAGGAATTCTTCTGTTGAATATATAGGAAGAGGGCACTCATCAAACGACTCATCACTAATTAGAAGAGTTGCATTAAGCTTATGTAATTGTTTAAACACACCTTTTTTGGGTTGATAGGTGTTAAGGGGGCAAAATAGAATTTTCATTCGCAAACAAGCGAATAGAAATGGAACAAAATAGGTCTTATCATTAGAAAAAAAAGCAAGGCGATCATTTTCTTGAAGACTTAAGTTTTTTAAATGATGCATAATACATAATGTCCGGTCATTTAATTGTTCGTATGTCAAGGTATTATCAGACGTGATTAAGGCGGTTTTATGAGGAAAAAGACGCGCTGTACGGCTTAAAGGACATAAAATATTAAACATGGACTTTCTCTAAATATGCAAAGTTAAATATAGGGAGATTTTGGTTATCTATTTTAAGAGAACCATTTGTAAAAGATAGATTGGGTTTTAAAACATCATGCTGTAGAAAGGAATAACTATCAAGGCCCATAGGAATGGATTGTAGGTTAAACCTCGAAGCTAATTGAGTCATTGAGAGTATACCAATCCCACTCTCATAGATGCTACTCAAAACACAATAAAGATTATTTTTCTTAGCTATTTCAATCAAAGAAAAAAGAGCATTTAATGCTCCAATAATAGGAGGTTTTAAAACAAAAGCTTTTTTTGTTTTTGTTTGCAGTAATACGTCTAGTGGCAGATCAGTTAATGATTCATCGAAAGCAATGGGGTGTAAGTGGGTTTGAGAGAGTATTGGAAGTTCGTAAGGATTGGCCAAAGGCTCTTCGATGTATTCAAAAGTATCGAGATCAAAAGAAGAGAGAAAAAAGTGGGCTTCTTTTGTTGTCCATGATCGGTTAATATCCAAACGAATAGGGTTATTGTTTAGATGCTCTATAACCTTGTTTACAAAATCAACAGCAGCTTTATTTTTTCGGTTTCCAATTTTCAGTTTAACTGTTTGATTAGGTTCAATGGTTTTAATCTTTTGTATGATTTGTTCTATTGTCCCCGTTAGAAGAGCGTTAACAGGGAATAGGATATTTGATTTTGTTGTAGGTTTAAGCAGTTGATAGACTCCAAATTCAAGAGCAAAAAAAAGAGAGGGAAAACGAGTCAAATCACTTTGTTGACTTAATGAATTGGGGCAGTATAAAAGATGATCTACATGCCAATCATGGTCTAAAATAAAAGGTTTTAATCTCTTTAGTTCTAAAAGTGAGTGGATAATCGAATCAGAGCTAAAAGTGGGCAAAGGGGCAACTTCTGCCCAAATCGAATTTTTAGAACTATCAGTTATCTTAATTAAAAGACCCTCTCTATTAAGAAGGCTAACTTTTTTGAGTTGAATGGGCCGATTTAAAGGAAGCTTATAACGAAATACTTCAAGATCATGCAATTTCATAACAGATATCCAAGCGAGAATAGGAATGTATAGAACACCAAAAGCTTAGCGGTTTTGACGAGTATTATATTAAGCTCTTGAGATGTGGGATGTTGAAAGACTTTGATGATGAGGGGTAAAGAGAAGGGTAGAATCAGAAGAGCCATCATAGAAAAGTAGTGGCTCTTCGTTAAAATAGCTAATATAAGAGGTATTATAGAAGTTAATACAATACATGCTAAATATTCAATTTTTCCAAATAGTACTCCAAATCTCACGCAGAGTGTTATTTTAAAAGCTAATGCATCTGTTTCTTTATCTCTTAAATTATTTATTGCTAATATAGCTGTTGATAACAGACCGGGAGATAAGCTTAAAAAAAAAACATCTATTGAAACTGACAAAGTATGCAAATAATAGGTTCCCATAACAGCAATAGGTCCGAAAAAAATAAATACCAAAAGTTCTCCTAGACCCATATATCCGAGTGGGTTCGTGCCTCCCGTATAAAAATAAGCAGCTAAAAGAGAGGCCAATAAAATCATGACAATAGGCATGCCCCCTCGGAAGATAAGTCCTATCGAAAGAATAGTCGCAATAAAAAAGGAGATGGTAATACCTTGTTTCATCGCTTTTTTAGTAAGTAGGCCGGCCTGCATAACACGCTTAGGGCCTTTTCTTGATTCCGTATCAGCACCTTTTATAAAGTCACAATAATCATTAACAAAATTGCTGCAAATCTGAATACCAAGAGAGGCTGATAAAGCCAACAGAAAAGATAGGGGATGAAATAATCCTTTTTTAAGAGCTATAACAGTTCCTATTATAACAGGGCATGCTCCGGCAGGGAGCGTTTGTAGTCTAGCAGCCATTAACCAGACATTAATAGAATATCTAAGCTCCACAACTAGCCTCGCCGGGGAAAAGCTTGAAAGTCAGGCTTTCGCTTTTCATTAAAGGCATTACGCCCTTCCTGACCTTCTTTGGACATATAATATAACATAGTAGCGTTACCGGCTAGTTCCTGTAAGCCGGCTTGACCATCACAATCGGCATTAAAAGCGGCTTTTAGACAACGAAGTGCAACCGGTGAATGGCATAAAATATCTTGGCACCACTCTAAAGTCCTTTCTTCAAGTTTGTCTAAAGGAGCTACATGATTGATCAGACCCATTTCTAATGCTTGAGTAGCATTATATTGTTTGCAAAGATACCAGATTTCTCTAGCTTTTTTCTGTCCGACAATTCGAGCCATGTAGCCGGTTCCATATCCACCATCAAATGAACCGACACGTGGTCCCGTTTGACCAAAAACGGCATTGTCTGCTGCTATGGTCAGATCACACAGCATATGCAAGACATGCCCTCCACCAATAGCATAACCTGCAACCATCGCAATAATAGGTGTAGGGTGAGTACGCATTTGACGTTGAAAATCTAAAATATTTAATCGCTCTATTCCTTTAGTATCAGTATATCCTGCATCTCCACGAATTTTTTGATCTCCTCCCGAACAAAAAGCGCGTGATCCTTCACCACAAAGGATAACCACACCAATATCACTATCTTCTCTCGCGTCATGTAGGGCATGGCTCATTTCAGTAACGGTTAAAGGTCTAAAAGCATTATGTACTTGTGGCCTATTGATCGTAATCTTAGCGATCTGATTCCATGTGTGATATTTTATATCAGTGTATTCATTGCTTTTTTGCCATAAAGCGTGTGTCATAATGGTACCTCATATTCATAAATTAATTTGGATAATTCATTGGGTTGTTCAATATGTGGAGCATGTCCGCAGTTTAAAACTTCCTTTATAGTAGAACGAGTAAATAAACTTTTGATCCTTTCAGCGATTAATTTGTATTTTTCATCTTTGTTACCATATATATATAATAATGGGCTCGTAAATGCTTGTGAGGAGGGTTTAATGGGTTGAAATACGACCGGACTCATTGTTAATAGCATTTGTTTTAAAGCTTTTCGATTACCATTTTTTCTTCGAGCCTTTATCGTTTGATAAAGCAATGGATTATGGTGTAATGAATCGAATAAGGGTTGTTTATACCATAAATCTAAAAAATAATCGAAAGGTTCTTTTTCTAAAATATTTGCCCAATAGAGATCACTTTTTATTCGATTAAGCTTATCTCTTGTATCGATTGCTCCGGAAATGAGCGTAAATTTATCAAATAAGGGGCATTGTTTTTCGATAAAGTAAAAACCAATTCTAGCGCCCATAGAATAGCCGATAAAGCTCGCTTTAGTTAGAGAAAAAGGCTCAAGTGTTTTCATTATAAGAGGATAGATCTCATAAGCGGTTTTAATGGTGATATCAGAGGATTTTCCATGCCCGGGTAAATCAATAGCAATGCAAAAAAAAGCATCCTTTAATAGCCGTATCGTTTCATTGAAATCTTGGAAACAACCTAAAAAACCATGTAAAAATACACAAGCCGGTTTATGAAAGTTACCGAAGGTTTCACAATGAAGGTTCACTGTACATATTTTTCAATTGTTTTAAAAATATTCTGATGTAATTGGTAATTTTCTGAGCGCAGAGTTTGAATTTCTAAAAGGGCGGATTTTTTATTTAAATGGAGTTCGGTAAAAATGGTTGTTAGATCTTGATAGGTTTGTATAAGAGAATAATCAATATTGAACTGCATGGACGCGTCTCTAAAAGAATATTCATGAGGGGTAGCGAAGTGCTTTTCAAAAATATTTGACTGTTTACTAATGGGAAGAAAAGAAAAAATACCCCCCCCTTGATTATTGACAACAACAATTATGCAGGGGCGCTCATTTTCATGAATAAGCGACAAAGAATTGAGATCGTGTAAACAAGCTAAATCTCCTATTAAAATTACCATAGGCTGTTTTGAACCTTGAGCAATTCCAAAGGCTGTAGCTAAATTGCCATCGATTCCACTCGCTCCTCTATTTGTATAAAGATTGATTTTTCTACTATTTTGACAAGAAAAGAAATTAGCATCTCTAATTGGCATACTAGAAGCTATGAAAAGACCATAGTTATTAGGTATATGTTGCATAATCCAGCGCACTAAACCCGGTTCTGTCAAACTTTGATCTTCTGAAAAATGCATATTAAGTTTCTCATGAATCTTCTGAGAATTCATTTTAAGTGATGATAGCCGGTTATTGGACGGATTTTGCGGAAGATGATCTAAAATTTTCTGACAAAACAATATAGGGTCAAAGATGAAGCGATGATTGACTTGATGTAACGGGTCATATTTAAAAGGATATTTGCTTACCAATAGGGTAATAGTGGGTTTGTTTTCCAAATATTGTAAAAGAGATTTTGATACAAAACGTTCTCCTAACTGTAAGACAATATCCACGTCTTCAAGATTTTTAGATTTTAATAAGAGATCATGATAGGGAATAAAAGGAGATTGGGGGTAGCCTGTTCGCATCCCTGATTGAATATCAGGAAAGATAGGCCATTGAAGCTTTTTAGCTACCTTTATAATAGCAGTTAAGTCGCTATCATTATCTATTGGTCCTAATATAATGATCCCATTTTTACTTGGATTTAACAAGGAAGCATATTTTCTTGCCGATTCTTTGGTTAAAAAAGACTCGTGATATTCTGTATAAGGGTTTGAAGACTGTAACCAAGAATTTGTATAAGCATCAAAGGGACATACTTTGTCTTCAAAAAAAGGTTCTTTAAACATGCAATTGAGTTGAACGGGCCCTGACGAAGATCCGGCTTTAAACGCTATATAAGCCGTAGTTGATAGAACAAATTTTTGAGCTGTTTGTTCATTGGGACAAGGTAGATCGAATTGATATCTGACATAGTCACCAAATATTTTAATTTGATCTATCGATTGATTGGCTCCGGTAGAGCGTAATTCCGGTGGTCGATCTGCGCTTAAAATAATTAGAGGAACATTATCTTGGCTAGCTTCAACAATAGCAGGAAAAAGATTTACTACAGCTGTTCCGGATGTCACTACAATCACAGCCGGTTTTTTTGAACCTTTAGCATATCCAAGAGCATGGAAAGCCAGGCCCCTTTCATCATAATGGATACGAGGTATTGCCTTAGGATTTTTTGCAATTGCTACTGTTAAAGGGGTAGATCTTGATCCCGGAGCTAAACAAAAGTAAGTAATACCTTGTCTGGTCAACTCCTCAATGATTAAATAAGCCCAAAGTTCATTTATAGAACGTTTAAAAATAGTCATGGTATTATGAAAAAATATTTTGAAAGGTACGGGTTTTATGATCTAACTCCTCCCATTCTTGTTGGGGGATCGAGTCTTTTAAAATACCACCACCGGAAAAAAGGTGAATATCTTTTCCTTTTAGCAAGCAAGAACGGATACCTACAGCTAATTCGGCACTATCATTACCAATCCAACCAATAGGACCTGCATACCAGCCTCTATCAAAAGGTTCTAAATCTAAGATGTAGTGTAGAGCGTAAGTTAAGGGAGTTCCGCACATAGCCGGCGTTGGGTGTAGCGTTCTAATAATATCCGGATCTTTTATATTAGATTTTAATGTGCCTTTAAATGGGATAAAAAGATGTTGTACATTAGCAGTCTTCATGACGGAGTGATTTTCAGGGCATGTTAATTTTTTACAAAGAGGGGACAAGACATGATGAATATAATCATGCACATGAAGAATTTCTTCTCGTTCTTTAGTGTTTGCTAAAAGTTCTTCAGCAAGAGCTTGATCTTCTTTCTCTGTCGACCCTCGAGGCCTGGTTCCGGCAAGAGCTTCTGTCTGAATTTGATCACCAACTCGTTGATATAATCGTTCAGGCGAAGCACCTAAAAAGGTACTTTGCGATGATAGTTGAAGAAGGAAGTGGTAACAATTAACCGTTTCTTCTTTTAGGCGCTTTAAAGTTTTATAAGGGCAAGGAGTATTTGAAAAAGCTAGAGTTGTTTGTCTTGCGAGTACAATTTTACTGAGCTCTTTAGTTTTAATTTTTTCTAAAACGACATCTAAATTTTTCTTCCACTGATTTAAAGGAGGATAGTGCGTTGTGTGATTAAATTTGTGCTCTACGGACGAGGGAAGATCATCATCACTTGTTGTTAACGATATAGGCATATTAGAAAAAATTTTTGAAAAGGGGTGTTTCGCTAGGCTAACCGTATTGATGGCGAAGGTCCAACAACTATTGTTGTAAATATATTCATATCTTGGAAGGAAAAAAAGTGAATCGGGGAAACATTTCCATAAGGAGGACTTTCTTTCCGAAAGAGAAAATGAGGTTCCGCCAAAGAGGCGAAGTGAAAAAGTCGTATTACCTTCTAAGGGTTCTGATACTAACGGATAAGGAAGATCAAGTATAGAAAGAATGGAGCCAACACCTGCAATTTCAAAATTCTGTTCCCTTGATGACCAATAGGTTTTAGGGAAGATAAACTGTTTTGAGAGCCATGAAGGTAGATTGTTACTTTCAACAGGAATTTCTAGCCGGTACCAATAATAGTTTTCATTACCTATTGTTATTGGGGTTAAAGCCCATTTTTTCTCTTTGGAATTCAGGTCTATATTGAATTGATTCATTCTATCCTACTTAACAATTATTTATCTCCCAGATATAGGGTAACAACTCCTCCAAGAAGAGGGATAGCTCTGACATTGGTGAAGTTTGCTTTTTTTAATAATAAGCAAAACTTCTCTCCATATGGAAAGGTTTCTATTGTTTTGTTGAGATAGGTATAGGCGGTACGATTTTTAGAGATTAAGCCTCCAATAAAAGGAAGTATATGTCTTAGATATAGAAGGTGAAAAAATCTGAGGATTCGATTTTTTGGAAAAGAGAACTCTAGGATTAAAGCTCGCCCGTCTACTTTGAGAATACGTTGCATTTCACTTAAGGCTTGCATAGTATTTTCAACATTACGAATGCCAAAGGATATACTAACTGCATCAAAAGTAGAATCAGAAAATGGAATATCAGTTGCTGAGGCATGGATTAATTTTGCTCTATCAGAGAGAGATAAAGTATCAAGTTTTTTCTTTCCTATCTCGAGCATCTCTTTAGCCAGATCCAATCCAACTGCTTTCTTAAGCTTTTTATTTTTCTTTAGTGCTAAAATAATTTGATCCGCGGTACCGGTTGCAAGATCTAGCAAGGAGAGATTTTCTTTTTGAGGTAAGTGTTTGCAAAGCGTTTTTCTCCATCTTTGATCCATCCCTAAAGAAAGTATACGATTTATCCGGTCATAGGTAGAAGAAATACCATCAAACATTCGCCAAATTTCGATTTTGGAAGGAGTCTTTTGGTTAGTTGTCATAATATCTTTAGTTTGTAAGGTTTTGATGATTTGAAGATTTATAGCATGCTTCAAACATTTCTCTCAAATTTAAATTCGATTAAATATGGAAATTTAGAAGGCGATTTTTCAAAATGAAAAAAATAACAGAAATCAACTAAAATTAAATGCCTTTCAAACTCTCTGCCGTCGCAACCGAGTTTGGGGGTCGACTGCATCCGTGCAGTCTTCATGGTTTATCTAAGGCTTTGGGATTTAACAGATAAAAAAGAAATGGGATTTGTTGTTTTAACTTTCAAGTAGAGAAAAAAACTATTCAAAATTGATTAATAGCTTTAATGTAATCTCTTGGTAAAAACTGTGGGTAATTTTAGGAGAATTCTATGTCTTTAAGTGAAATCGAAAAAATACTAGCCGATAAAAGTAACTATCTATTGGGTCACAAGTGTACTACCTTCGATAAGAGTCAATTACATTTACCCGGTCCTGATTTTATTGATAAAATCTTTAGTTATTCGGACCGGAATATTCGTGTTCTAAAAAGTTTACAAGCTCTTTATGGACATGGGCGACTGGCCAATACAGGCTATCTTTCTATTTTACCGGTTGATCAAGGAATCGAGCATACCGCCGGAGCTTCGTTTGCACCAAACCCTATTTATTTTGACGCCGAAAATATTGTTAAGTTAGCTATTGAAGGTGGTTGTAATGCAGTAGCGACTACTTTAGGCGTTTTAGGAATTATTGCCCGCAAATATGCTCATAAGATTCCACTAATGCTTAAATTTAATCATAACGAACTTTTAACTTATCCAAATAAGTACGACCAAATAGCTTTTGCTTCGATAAAGCAAGCTTATGAAATGGGGTGTGCAGCACTTGGAGCAACCGTTTATTTCGGTTCGGAAGAAAGTGGAAGGCAGATTGTTGAAGTTTCAAGAGCTTTTGATATGGCTCATGATCTTGGAATGGCTACGGTGTTATGGTGTTATTTAAGAAATTCAGCTTTTAAGGTAGATGACAAAGATTATCATACGGCAGCGGATCTAACAGGCCAAGCAAATCATCTTGGAAGTACGATTCAAGCCGATATTGTAAAACAAAAGGCTCCAACGTTAAATGGTGGATTTAAATCACTAAAATTTGGCAAATATGATGAAAAAATGTATACTGAACTTTCTTCCGATCATCCTATAGATATGACGCGTTACCAAGTAGCGAATCAATATATGGGACGTATCGGCTTGATTAACTCGGGTGGAGCTTCCGGTAAAAATGATTTAGCAGATGCTGTTGCGACAGCTGTGGTTAACAAACGTGCCGGTGGAATGGGAATGATTTCAGGAAGGAAATCGTTTCAAAAACCGATGAAAGAAGGCATTCACCTCCTAAATGCTATCCAGGATGTTTACCTTTGTAAGGATGTTACTGTAGCTTAAGAAAAAGAAAAATTTTAACTATAGAGGTTACAATGTCATTTTTTAATAATATTTCTTACCCTCAATATATGCTATGCACTTCTATGGATTATGATTATTTAGTGAAAAAAGAGTCTGATTCGGTAGATATAAATGATGTTCCGGGTGTAGAGGCTACAAAAGAAACTGAATTTTTTAATACAGAAAAAGATTGGTTTGATTATACCATGCATTGTAACCGTAAGTTTATTGCTGAAAATGAGCTTCAAAAAGATTCATAAATAATCGTTTTTGACTTCCTCCAACGACTAAAGCCAATGGATTTCCATCCCTCGCGGTTAGGAGATTCCTTTAATCCTCTACCAACCCACTTTAAATTAAAGTAGGATTACTCTCGTTTTGTAGTAGTATCCCTTTCCAAAGCTATGGGTTTTTACGAAACCCTTCCCGTATGCCCTACGGTAATTTTGAAAAACAAAAGTATTTAAACAAAAAGAACTGTTTAATTTGACAGCTCCCAACCCTAAAGGGAAGGGATTCCTAATTCATCGACCACTGCTAACAAACAAGCTAGTCTAACATGATCTCCAAAGGCTTAAATTACCGACTGCCCTGCGGTATCGATATTAATAGATGCATTAAGATCTCTATCGTGTGTTACTTTGCAGTTTGGACACTGCCAACTTCTCACACTTAAATCTAAAATTTCTATTTGGTACCGGCAGGCAGAGCATAGTTTTGAACTAGCAAAAAATTGATCTAATTCCACTATATTTCTTCCGTACCATTCACACTTATAGTACTTTAATTTTTATTTGATAATATGTTATCCTTCTTTTTTTATACAAACAATAAGGACAAAACAATGCCTAGAGCCTATTCAGTAGATCTTCGAGAGAAAGTATTACAACATATAGAAAAACATCATGATAAAAAAACAGCCGGCCATATTTTTCAAGTAGGTATCGCAACAATATATCGATGGATCTTGCAAAAAAAGCAAAAAGGACATTTAAAGCCAATCCGCAGAAAATATGCTTATAAGAAATTAGATGATGAGTTGTTATCTAAATATGTAGAAAAACATCCGGATTATTTTTTATCGGAAATTGCTGATTATTTTTCAGTCACTCCGCAAACGATTTTTTATGCCCTTAAAAGATTAAAAATTACACGAAAAAAAAACTACTCGCTATAAGGAAAGAGATGAAAAGAAACGGGAAGCTTTTATGAAAGATTTAAAAAATATTCCCTTTGACAAGAGAATTTATCTCGATGAAACCGGGATTCATCAATTTTTATTTCGTGAGTCCGGAAGAAGCTTACGCGGCAAAAAAGTTTTTGGAGCGGTTTCAGGAAACCGCTTTATAAGGCAAAATATTATTTCAGCCCTATCTAAAGGGCAGTTTTTATCTCCAATGTGTTTTGAAGGTACTTGTAATACCGGGTTATTCAATATTTGGCTTAAGGAAGTTTTGACTCCTCAGCTTACACCCGGTAGTGTTCTTATTCTTGACAATGCCGGTTTTCACAAGTCAGCGGAAAGCAGGAAAATAGTAGAATCTGCCGGTTGTAAGCTTATGTTTCTTCCTCCATATTCTCCGGACTTAAATCCTATAGAAAAATATTGGGCTAATATGAAAAATAAAGTTAGAGAGATATTACGAAAAGTTACGAATTTTAAATTCGCTATTGATCAAGCAATCTTATCAATGTAAAATTAAATGACTATAAAAGCATGTAATAAAATCATCTCTCCTTTTTTTAAAACAAAAATAACCCGGGTAATCCCATTAGGAAAACTGCTACGTGCTTCCCACAAACCAAAGCCTAGCGATTTAACAATAGGCATACCTAATGGCCATCCCATTTCAACTGTTTTAAGATCTTCACCAATAATCTTTTTAAGGTGTTTTGGTAAAGCCTTCAACCATGTTCTAACCGGTTCATTTCCATTTGATGATTTGTAAAACTTTATAGATACAACTTTTTTCGCAGGTAGCATGTCAACCGGCTTATGTTCTTAATCATATTAAATAGCACCAAATATGGTACGTTATAATCAAGCAAAATCTAACTATAATTTTTATTTTACAAGTCGTTAATTATCATGAAATTAAGAAAAATGCTTGGGGACGGTTGGACGCATTCAAAACTTTTGATTGGAAAAAATTAGAAAATATAACAAATAATATTATTGGAAATTAGATCATACTAGCTATCTGTGAATGATCAATCGACCAGGATTGTCAGGGGGTTCCTCTGCTCTATTTTTAAAAGATTCCAGAATACTATCTTTTAATGCGCTACCGCTATTAAAACCCGTGATAACAGTTATATTTGATATTTTATACTCATCCATAAAAAATTGTATTGCTACTTTGGCAACAGAAGGATGGATTCCTGACATGTCATCTCCGCCTTTCATTGGATAAGTATAAAACGAGTTGCGATGTAAGTTTAAAGTATTATGGCTGAACTTCCGTATCAAACCTTCACTATACATCTTATGAAAGATCTCCAAAGCCTTCTCTGGTTTACCACCTTTTTCACAAGCAGAGATGACAGCATTATAGGTAATCACATCAGGTGTAATACCAGCAGGAATTGCCTTAAAGATCTCCAAAGCCTTCTCTGCTTTACCACCTTTTTCACAAGCAGAGATGACAGCACTATAGGTAATCACATCAGGTGTAATACCGGCATCAGGCATCTTATTAAAGATCTCCAAAGCCTTCTCTGGTTTACCACCTTTTTCACAAGCAGAGATGGCAGCATTATAGGTAATCAGATTAGGTTTAATACCAACAGGAATTGCCTTAAAGATCTCCAAAGCCTCCTCTGCTTTACCACCTTTTGCACAAGCAGAGATGACAGCATTATAGGTAATCACATCAGGTGGAATACCGGCATCAGGCATCTTATTAAAGATCTCCAAAGCCTCCTCTGCTTTACCACCTTTTTCACAAGCAGAGATGACAGCATTATAGGTAATCACATTAAGTGGAATACCAACAGGAATTGCCTTAAAGATCTCCAAAGCCTTCTCTGCTTTACCACCTTTTCCACAAGCAGAGATGACAGCAGTATAGGTAATCACATCAGGTGTAATACCGGCATCAGGCATCTTATTAAAGATCTCCAAAGCCTCCTCTGCTTTACCACCTTCTTCACAAGCAGAGATGACAGCATTATAGGTAATCACATCAGGTGTAATACCGGCATCAGGCATCTTATTAAAGATCTCCAAAGCCTCCTCTGCTTTACCACCTTTTCCACAAGCAGAGATGACAGCATTATAGGTAATTACAGTAGGTGGAATACCAACAGGAATTGCCTTAAAGATCTCCAAAGCCTTCTCTGCTTTACCACCTTTTCCACAAGCAGAGATGACAGCACTATAGGTAATCACATCAGGTGTAATACCGGCATCAGGCATCTTATTAAAGATCTCCAAAGCCTCCTCTGCTTTACCACCTTTTTCACAAGCAGAGATGACAGCAGTATAGGTCATCACATTAGGTGGAATATCAACAGGCATCTTATTAAAGATCTCCAAAGCCTTCTCTGCTTTACCACCTTTTCCACAAGCAGAGATGACAACAGTATAGGTAATCACATTAGGTGGAATATCAACAGGCATCTTATTAAAGATCTCCAAAGCCTCCTCTGCTTTACCACCTTTTTCACAAGCAGAGATGACAGCATTATAGGTAATCACATTAAGTGGAATACCGGCATCAGTTAAATTGTTGAGTAATCTAATAGCATCTTGATAATTGGAGGTAGGTTTTGTAATTAAAGATACGGTACACTTCAAAACATCTTGGAGATTTTTAGTTCCGCTACGATACTGCTTAATGATGATGCTATTATCCAATACAGGTTTATGTTGTCTTGATGCTGAGGAGTTTTGCCCGCTAAAAGACGAGCAAGAAACTCTATTATAATTAGATAACGTATGAGGCGCTAAAGATTGAACCCGCTTTAAGATAGATTTTTGTTCAAAGGGCTGTAATTGTGACCAATTTTTTGTTAAATCTCCGTATCTTAGTGAACTGCCGGGTGTTGTATCTTTTATATATGCACTAAAATGACATTCTATACCTTGATCATTCTTATACTTGATAAAATAATCAGTATACCTCTGTATTTCGGATTTAATATACTCTTTATTATCAGATATATAAGTATTTATTAGCTTAAATTCTATAGAACAGTTACTGGATACATTTAACATAAATTCTAATCCTGTTATAAGGTTATTTACTTAACTAAATTATAACATAATTAATGTATTGCTTAAACTTAAAATATGATAAATAGTAAACATCTTTTAAGGTTATTTGATTGTAATTTTAAAGGTTAAATTAAAATATGTAATCTAATTTATTATTGAAAAAAATTAGGTACTTTTGAAGCTTTTGAACTTAGTACAGGACAAAAAAAATGAGATTGAAGTAACTCGCTGATATGCAGTAATCTTTTTTGAAAAAAAAGGAGATTTTAACATGCATATCAATGAGTTATCCGGGATCTTAAACCGATACTTCAATTTTCACAAGGCTCGTGCTGATTGCCTTGCTCAGCTTGTGATAGCAATGATCACTGTTAAGACTGTGAATTTCGCACATCTTGCAACCTCTTTTATCACGCAGTCTCTTCCGGAGTCATGCAACAAAATCATCTCTCCTTTTTTTAAAACAAAAATAACCCGAGTAATCCCATTAGGAAAACTGCTACGTGCTTCCCACAAACCAAAGCCTAGCGATTTAACAATAGGCATACCTAATGGCCATCCCATTTCAACTGTTTTAAGATCTTCACCAATAATCTTTTTAAGGTGTTTTGGTAAAGCCTTCAACCATGTTCTAACCGGTTCATTTCCATTTGATGATTTGTAAAACTTTATAGATACAACTTTTTTCGCAGGTAGCATGTCAACCGGCTTATGTTCTTAATCATATTAAATAGCACCAAATATGGTACGTTATAATCAAGCAAAATCTAACTATAATTTTTATTTTACAAGTCGTTAATTATCATGAAATTAAGAAAAATGCTTGGGGACAGTTGGACGCATTCAGAACTTTTGATTGGAACATTTATGTCAATAGATTGAAAAAGACAGAAATATTAAGAATAACTTATTAAATGTTTATCTACTTTCTTTCTGGAAGATAAGGTGTTAAGTCATTTTCGTAAATCTCTAGATGAAATGGTATCTTTAACAATAAATTTGCCATTATGCTTTCCCAAACAGATTAATATAGAATCATAAGATGGAGGCAGAAGCCAAGCTGCTATCTCTTTATTAAATTGTTCAAGGACACCTAGAAAAAGCAACGACCGATTACACACCTCTTCAGCACTGTCCATTGTCACAACTACACAATGGTTTTGTTGTAACTCGCCATTTTTTCTCTCTATATGTCCACATATAAACTTATCTAAGTAAGAGCAGTCACCAAGATCACCTTTTATTTTTGTTTTACCACATTGATTATATTTGTTTAACACATCTTCCTTACTTTTTTGAATACGCGCTATGGCAATAGATAAAGCCTCAAGCAGCCGAAACAAATTTGGTTGAATTCCAATAGATAGAAGAGTGTGATGAACCTCACTTATTAGAGGTCCGAATATTTTCCATATTGATATCTCCGTTTTTTTACCTCTTGTAATATCATTGATTGCACGGCTCCATATTCCTATAAGCGCATGCCACGCAATAGTAGTACAAAAGAATGTAGACGCTTCTTGATTCTTCCTCTCCTCAAGAAGTTGCAATTCTGGACTCGCTGTTATAATATCGAGCCCGCATTTATGTTTATCTACATACTCCCGTTTTTTTTTGTATATAGCACGCCCTTTCAACATTGAAGTGCAACAAATAGGAAGAATTTGAAAATGGCCAAATGCCGGCAAAATCTCTATAGTAAATTTTTGCAAAAAAAACTATGGAGGGATTTTTTATGCCTAAAGGCTACCGGCATTTAACCTACGAACAAAGGTGCCAAATATGTACTTTAAAAAAAAGAGGAGATTCTGTTGATTCTATTTCGCAGGAATTAAATGTTAATAAAACTACTGTTTATCGAGAGTTAAAAAGAAATAGCTATGGAGGCAGATATATCTATTTTGCAGCACAAATCAAAACTAAAAGAAGGCGTTCAAAAGCGAGCAGTAAAACAAAGAAAATGACCCCTGAACTACTTATGAAGATAGAAAGTAAATTACTGCTTCAATGGAGTCCTGTTCAAATATCCGGTCGATTGAAAGAAGAAGAAGGCCTGCTTATCAGCCACGAAAGTATTTATCGTCATATTTGGAAAGATAAACGAAATTGGGGCAATTTATATAAAAATTTAAGACACAAAGGTAAGAAGTATAAAAAGCAAGGTTCAGATAAAGCAGGCCGAGGCTGTATTCCCAATAGAGTCGATATTGATAAAAGACCTTGTATTGTCGATGAAAAAACAAGAATAGGAGATTTTGAATTAGATACGATAATAGGCAAAAATCATCAAGGAGTGATTGTTTCTATTGTTGGTCGTGCTTCTAAATATACGATGCTTATGAAGGTAAAGTCTAAACAAGCCCTCGGTGTTGCCGATGCTTTAATTACCTGTTTATAGTATTTTAATTTTTATTTGATAATATGTTATCCTTTTTTTTTTATACAAACAGTAAGGACAAAACAATGCCTAGAGCCTATTCAGTAGATCTTCGAGAGAAAGTATGACAACATATAGAAAAACATCATGATAAAAAAACAGCCGGCCATATTTTTCAAGTAGGTATCGCAACAATATATCGATGGATCTTGCAAAAAAAGCAAAAAGGACATTTAAAGCCAATCCGCAGAAAATATGCTTATAAGAAATTAGATGATGAGTTGTTATCTAAATATGTAGAAAAACATCCGGATTATTTTTTATCGGAAATTGCTGATTATTTTTCAGTCACTCCGCAAACGATTTTTTATGCCCTTAAAAGATTAAAAATTACACGAAAAAAAAAACTACTCGCTATAAGGAAAGAGATGAAAAGAAACGGGAAGCTTTTATGAAAGATTTAAAAAATATTCCCTTTGACAAGAGAATTTATCTCGATGAAACCGGGATTCATCAATTTTTATTTCGTGAGTCCGGAAGAAGCTTACGCGGCAAAAAAGTTTTTGGAGCGGTTTCAGGAAACCGCTTTATAAGGCAAAATATTATTTCAGCCCTATCTAAAGGGCAGTTTTTATCTCCAATGTGTTTTGAAGGTACTTGTAATACCGGGTTATTCAATATTTGGCTTAAGGAAGTTTTGACTCCTCAGCTTACACCCGGTAGTGTTCTTATTCTTGACAATGCCGGTTTTCACAAGTCAGCGGAAAGCAGGAAAACAGTAGAATCTGCCGGTTGTAAGCTTATGTTTCTTCCTCCATATTCTCCGGACTTAAATCCTATAGAAAAATATTGGGCTAATATGAAAAATAAAGTTAGAGAGATATTACGAAAAGTTACGAATTTTAAATTCGCTATTGATCAAGCAATCTTATCAATGTAAAATTATATGACTATAGGCAGTCGGTAAGTTAAGCCTTTAGAGATCATGCCGGACCCCGGGGAGCACGGGGTGGTTGAAGACCGTAAAAGTTTTCCTTTGGAAATTTCTGTTGCGAAAACCAAGCGTTATTCCCCCGGTAGTGATCGTTGCACTAGGAACCCCTTCCCTTGAGGTTTGGAAGCTGTCAAAATAATATTTATACTAATCCTACTTCTTGCTAAAGTTCACAGCTGAGTTTTTGTATATCATAATAGTTTGGAGGTTTTATGCAGAAAGCTTATACTTTCGATGATGTGGCATTAGTTCCACAATATAACAATATCCCCTCTAGAACGGAACCTACTCTAAAGACGTGGTTAACTAAAGAAAGGCAAATTGACATTCCACTTATTCCTTCTCCCATGGACACTGTTATAAGTGAAGCATTAGCAGATATACTATTGGAAAATGGTAGCCTTCCCATATTTCATCGTTTTATTGATTTTGAAGCGCAATTAAAATGGGTTAAAAAGTATCAATCTAACACTTTCATTTCTTGTGGATTGCTCCACATGGATCAGGTCTCTAAGCTATTAGATGCCGGAGCATTGGGTCTCTGCATTGATGTAGCTCACGGGCATTCAAATATGATGTTCCATTTCATTGAAAAGATTAAAAATAAACATCCGGATACTCAACTAATTGCAGGTAATGTTTGCACACCCATGGCTTATCATGACTTGGTCAATTCCGGTACTGATGCTGTGAAAGTAGGAGTAGGGCCCGGAGCTGCTTGCACTACACGTATAGTAACAGGGTTTGGTGTTCCTCAATTTACTGCTATAAGAGATTGTGCTCATACAGCAGAAAAGTTGCGTGTACCCTTAATTGCCGACGGAGGTATTCGTACCAGTAGAGATGTTGTCTTAGCCTTAGCAGCAGGAGCCAGCACAGTCATGATTGGAAAATTATTCGGATTGACTAAGGAAAGCGCAGCTAAAAAGCGCAAAAATCCCGGTTCGCCTACCGGATTGGAAGCTAAATATCGAGGACAGGCAAGTGAAGACTTGCAAAATGCATATTACGGAGGATTGAAAGATAAAACCGTAGCCGAAGGAATCGACTTTTGGGCTCCTGTTAAATATAGTGCGCAGCAAATTATTGATCGCTTGTTAGGAGGGCTCCGTAGTGGTTTAACTTATGGGGGGGCTAAAAATATTAAAGAATTGCAACGAAAGGCTGAATTTGTAGAAGTAACAGCTAACTATATGCATGAAAGTCATCCAAGAGAAAGATCATGACTATTGATCTATGCCCTTGTGACAGTAAAAAAGCTTACCGGATGTGCTGTCAATCTTTTCATTTGAAAAAGCAATTGCCACCTACAGCATTACATTTGATGAGATCGCGCTATAGTGGATTTGCAAAGCATTATTATGAATATATCATTCATACAACCCATACGGATAACCCGGCTTATAGATTAGACTTTCATGAGTGGACTAAAGACATTAAGAAGTTTTGTGATACAATGACTTTTGATGGGCTGATGATCCTTGACTATCAAACTATAAGCGAAGAAGAGGAATTTGTAACCTTTAAAGCAAAGCTCTCAAAGAATAATAAAGATTGTTCCTTTATAGAAAAAAGTGAATTTAAAAAGGAAAATGGAAAATGGCTTTATTTAAACGGAATAATACAATAACAACACCGACCATACAGTTAAACGATGGAAATGGAATGCCCGTTTTTGGTTTAGGAACATGGTGTTTGCTCAAAGGTTCTGAATGTGAAACTACTGTAACAAGTGCTTTAGGGCTAGGATATAGACTTATTGATACGGCTGCGTTTTATGAAAACCATGAGAGCGTAGCTATGGCCCTTCAATCAGTTGAAAGAGAGAGTATCTTTTTAACTTCCAAGGTCTGGATTGATGAAATGGGAAGGGAGAGAATAATTGCTGCCTGTGATAAGACCTTAAGAGAGCTTAAAACTGACTATCTGGATTTATATCTGATACACTGGCCAACCTCAAGAGAGCTGCTACATGAGACTATTGAGGGATTAACAAAATTAAAAGAAGCTAAAAAAATCAAAAGCTTAGGCGTAAGTAATTGCACGATAAACCACTTAAAAAATTTGATCAAAGCCGGCTTTCAAATCTCCGTTAATCAAGTAGAATACCATCCTTATTTAAATCAGCAAGAGCTGTTGGACTTTTGCAAGGACAATAATATTGTATTAACAGCTTACTGCCCACTTGCCAGGGGAGCTGTAAATAAAGATTATATCATTAATAATATCGCGCATGATCATGGTAAAACAGCTGTTCAAGTCACCTTTAGATGGCTTTTACAAAAGGGTATGGTAATCATTCCTAAGACAGTAAGTAGAGAGCGATTAATTGAAAATATTGAAATATTTGATTTTGAATTAAATGATGAAGAGATGCAACTAATCGATTGCCTTAACAAAAATTTTCGTCTGGTAGATCCGGATTATAGCGATTTTAACTATTAGTGAGTATCCGTCAAGAATTCCGGCTCCATCTCGATTTCTTTTCTTATAGCACGATATTACTCACTATTTCTTGTATTTCGCTTATCTCACGTCCAACCATTAGTCGTGCAAAAGTCTTTTTTAGGTAACGGAAGAGTCAATAAAAATAATCTGATAACAATTAATCATGTCTTTAAAATTCGGACTTAAAGTATTCTAATCTATCTCAAACTTTTTTATGATCATCAAATTTTATGAAGACCAAAACTTTTACATCATATGTTTTCTTTTTGTGCCTTTTTTTGCGTGCGATTTTTGTATTCGCTTCTGTTGTTACAATTCCTTCACAGAGCCATGCTTTCATTAATGCTGTTTCCTTGGATCGAATACAAAAGGAATTTGACCCCGATATTTTAGATAGTAAAAAGGAGCTTCTTAAGCATATTTTGGATGTAGAAACAGAATATAAAGATCATCATTATGTGCTATATCATGCTCAATTGGGATCTATGTTCTACCAAGATCTTATTAAAGAACTCATTCAAGCTTCCGCAAATCAAACACTTGACCCCGATTTTTATTTTTTAAGGCTTCCGGGTCAACAAATCTATCAGTTGCAAGGTAAAGATGACTTTTTTAAAATTGTTAAAAAGACGGATTTACCTTTATTCACAGTAGATGACGAAAAAATTGATATTCGAAAAGTATTATTATCCGTCAATCTTTCTTTGTATTCTAATTTTGATAATGATGAATGTAGTACTTTGGCTTTTTGGCTTTTGGGAGCCAGATCTTTTCAGCCGCCTTGTATGAACACGCTATTAGAAGAAGTTTTAGAGTATTTTGATATCGATACAAAACATCTATCTGAACTCTTAGAAATTTATGCTCCGGTTAAAGATTTCGATAATACGATGCTTCAAATTTTTGTTCCTAAATCGAGTAGCATATGTGATGAAATTCTATATTTTTCTCATGATAGAGGCGTACCATGTGATCATCTTGAACCGGATCAAACACCTTCGAAGCTTTTATCCGACTATCAAACGGATATTACTTCGATCGCACATTTTATTTCATTGCAAGCCAGGCTAGTCATTACGAATTCCCATATATTGAATCCCGAGAGTGGTATTAAAATGAAACGGTATCATAAAATCTATGATCAATTGAAAATGCAAACATATAAGAAAAATTTACGGTGTTGGGTTCAAAATCATAAAAAGTTAAGACCTTAGCGTCCAAGAATGATTTAAATGAATAAAGGAAAAAAATATGCAAACAAGACGTATCGCAGATTCTTTCTGCTTATTACTTCTTAGTGTTATTTCCCCCTTGATTGCACAGGAACACATTCAAGAAGAAGTTGAAGTCTTCATTGATGGTCAAAGTGCTCAACCCTTAGAGGAAATGCATGAAATAAATTATCCATTACAACTGATGAATTATCTGAAAGGGGAATGGAAGAGTGAAGGATATATGCAAATACCTGATATTGGAGGAAAGAAATTAGTTAAAGCTTCTTTTTCAGGCACAGAGAAATACGAATTAGATCTGGATAACCATTTTTTACAAAAGAATTTTGAATGTAATTTAAGCTTTTACTCTCTGAAAAAGCGTCATTATTTTCAAAAGAAGCTTTCGGTACTTGAAATGTTCGCTTTTAGCTCGCAGCTTCAAAAGTTTTTTTTATGGTATTTTGATAGTGAAGGTGCCACGTTTGAATTAACGGGAGATTTTGTATCTAAGAAAAAAGAATATAGGTTTGCCTCAACCTTTGTAAATAAAGTCGGAAAGCGTGTCGATGTTGTTTATGCCATTAATCCTATCGATTCTAATAAATATAAATGGACGAAAAAAGAAAAAGATCCCGGGTCTAGAACATTTAGAGAAACAGCATCGGGTATCTCAATTAGAAATTCTCCTTAGAGTGAATAAATTATAAACAAGGTAATATAAAATGAGAATCACGTGTCTGACATATTTTTTAGTATTTCTTTTAACAGGATTTATAAGCAATCTTTATGCTGATGTTGAGCTTGCCCGTAATTCTTTAATGAATGAAAAGAGGCGGTTAACAGGTATTCATTCGGATGAAGACCTAATGAAGTATTTGCAAGGGAGCTGGGAAGTTGAAGGTGAATGGAAAGTTATAGAACCTAATGAAGATCAAATGAATATCATTCATGCTGTATTAGAAGGTGTTGAACATTTTAAACCCGTTTTAAACAATCATTTCTTACAAAAACGGTTTTGTGGTTTTGTTGAATTCTTATCCGATGTCGAAAATAAGAAAACAAGATTAGACTTTTCTTCCCTTACATTATTTTCTTTTGATTCTGAAAAAAGAAAATTCTTTTTCCGGTACTTTGATAGTCAGGGTGAAGTTATGCAAGCAGAAGGTGCTTTTCGAACCCCTGATCAAACATATGTTTTTATTGTGAAAAGCTATGACGAGAAAGGTGAGACAGTTGAATCTCTTTATGATCTAAAACCTATTGATTATAATCAGTTTAATTGGACCATTAGAGAGAAAAATTCAAGTACAGATGTTTGGCAAGTAGCAGCTTCCGGTACCGGTAGGAGAAACCCCCGGTAAGGGTTGTTATTAGCAAGGATCTAAGATGACTATGTTTCTTTAAGAATGAGAAAAGAACCCTTGTTTTTATCACAGTTAGAACAAAAGACTTTTAACGATCTGCTTTATAAAGTGATATTAAGTCAGTTAAATCTCGGTGGCTTAACGGTAATCGATATTGATAACTTAAATCAGAAAAAAATAATTGGATTTCTATAGATCAGTTCGATTATCGGGGTCGGTATCAAAGAAATTCGTTTTCTTCTTGATGCGTATCTGAAATTCTTCCAGATATGTATATATGACGGGAGTTACATACAAGGTAAGCAGCTGAGATACAATCAGTCCACCAACAATAGCTAATCCTAGGGGTATACGCCCTTTTGCCATAGATCCTCCGACTCCACAAGCGATCGGTAGAGCCCCCATTATAGTCGATAAAGTGGTCATTAAAATAGGTCTAAACCTAAGCAAGCAAGCTTCAAAAATTGCATCATGAGGGGAGATTTTTTCATCATGAATTCGTTTTTCATTAGCAAAGTCAATCATCATAATGCCATTTTTTAATACGATACCCAGTAACATAATGATCCCTACAAAAGCATAAAGAGATAGAGGTTCTCGAAAGATGCGGAGAGTTATAAGGGCACCTAATGCAGCTAAAGGAAGAGCAGAGAGAACGGTTAGGGGGTGAATGAAATTCTCATAGAGGATACCCAGTATAATATAGATCACGACGATAGATAATATTAGTAATAACCACATAGATTCAAAAGCTTGATGAAAGATATTAGCAGAGCCTTCCACCTGTCCTTTAACCGTATCCGGCAAAATGCCGGCGGCTAACATATCCAATGTTTTTAAAGCCGGACCTAATGCCGTACCGGGATGTAAGTCAAACGCTACCGTTACACTAGCTACACCATTCGTGTGGTTAACCGTTAATGGGCCGGGCTCAAAAGTGGTATTAATAACGGATAAAATAGGAACCTGTTCTCCTGTAATAGAAGATTTAACATATAGCTCTGTTAAATCAGCCGGAGTTCTTTCAAAGCGACCTTCTGCTTGTAAAACAACGTAATATTGATTTTCGGGGGCATCTAACATCACGACATAGGTCTCACCATAAGCTAATTTTAAAGCTTTTTCAATATCTGTCGCTGTTAATTGATAAGTTCTTGCTTGATCTCTTAAAATCTCAACTTGTAATTGAGGTTCATTAACTTGAAGGTCGGATGAAACCTGTCGGAATGTGGAGGATGTTTTCATAGCATCAATAAGTTTTTGAGCAGCAGGATAAAGAATTTGTGGATTAAAACTTTGTAAGATGTATTGATAATCACCCTTACCCGCTTGCGCACTACCTACTTGTAAGTTAATTAAAGGAAAGATTTTTGGATAAGCTGTAAGGCCCGGAATTTGATTGAGTTCTTCCCAGTATTCTATAATTAAATCTTGGATAGGGGGTCTTTTACCAATGGGTAATAGATTGATGAAAGTAATACCTTGATTGCCTGTTGGATAACCTGAAATAGCTATCGTTGTATACATATAAGGTTTGGATTGAATAATTTCATTAATTTGATCCTGATATTCAAACATTGCATAAGGAGATGTTCCTTCTGCAGATTGAGTAAATATTTCAATAATACCAATATCATCGGGAGGTAAAAATGTTGTGGGTATGGTCAAGAGAAGCAAAACACTTAAGCCAAGGCTAACACCGCCTGCTAAAACAGCGACCCATCGGTGTTCTAAGATCCACGCTAGGCCGGATTTATAATGTTTAAGGCAGGCATCATTTACGTTTAATGAAAATCTCTCCATCCAAGTCATTTTTTCATCCTTCTTATAAGGAGGGATAAAACGAGAACACATCATGGGAGTTAAGGTTAAAGAAATGAATCCGGAAAAGATAATAGCAATAATGATGACCGCTGCAAACTCATGAAAGAGCTGGCCTATGACGCCGGCCATATATAGCATGGGAATAAAAACGGCACATAATGAAACTGACATGGAAAGAACAGTAAAAGCAATTTGTCTTGAGCCATCGACAGCCGCTTGAAAAGGTTTTTTGCCCATTTGCCCATGTCGGACAATATTTTCTAATACGACTATAGCATCATCAATTAAAAAACCTATCGATAGGGTAATCGCTAACAGAGATAAGATATCAAGATTAAATCCCAGTACCCACATAGCACCGAAAGTTCCAATAATAGTAAGCGGAAGAGTAACAACCGGAATGATGGTATTACGCATCTTACCGAGATAGATATAGATGATAATAACCACTAAAACGAAAGCTAATAAAAGAGTAAACTCAACATCATCAACCGATTCTTGAATAAAAGTGGCTTGATTAAATGGAACCCATATTTTAACCTCACCGGGCAACTCTTTTTTAAACTCATCAACCATGCTCATAATTTGATTACTGACTTCAATCGTATTTGCATGAGATTGCCTTTGGACAGCTAAAACGACGCATGGGTCGGTAGTATCGGCTGTTAAGAGTTTGAAATAAAATTTGTCATTTTGAAGACCATCATTTGTATAACCGACGTCACCGATTTTAATGGGCTGGCCATCCTTATATGTGATGACTAGATCATCATAAGGTTCAGAAAAAAACATTTGAGAGTTAGATTGGAGTGTATAAGCGACTTCTTTGCCGTATAATCTTCCGACAGGAAGGTTCGGATTTGCTGAAGCAACAAAATTTGACAGATCATTAAAACCAATATCTTTAGCTGCTAATGATTGAGGATCTACATTCATTCTAACGGCATGAGGTTGTCCATGTACTTGTATTTGAGCCACTCCGGGAGCCATGGATAGCCTTTGACCCATATAGGTATAACCATATTCATAGAGTTTTCCTCTCGATAATGTAGCGGAAGTAACGACTAAAAATATGATAGGAGATTCAGATGGATTAACATTTTTGTACGTAGGAAGACTTGGTAAATCTGAAGGTAGTTGATTTTGCGCCTGATTGATCGCTTGTTGAACTTCTTGCATTCCAATGCCGATATCTTTATCAATCGCAAATTGAATGATAATAGAAGTATTTTCGTAATAACTTGTAGAGGTTAAGATATTTACATTTGTTGCATTGATCATAAACTGTCTTTCTAAGGGGCCTGCAATTAAATCAGCCATGGTGCCGGCGCTAGCTCCCGGGTAAGACACAGTTACATTTAAAGTCGGATATTCCATAGGAGGAAGGGCACTAACAGGCAAGCTTTCGTACGACAGTATACCAAAAAATAAAATGGCAAGCATAAGGAGAGTGACCATCACAGGTCTTCGAATACCGGGCTCACAAATATTCATTTAGAAATCTCCCCCCCCCCCGAATGACTGGATCTATTTTTCTTTTGCATAGAAGGTGGAGTTGTTTTAGGTTTTACTATTTTAACTTTGGCCTTAGGTCTTAAGTTAAGCTGACCTTTTATTACAACCTGATCACCTACTTTTATACCTTTTTTTATAATGATTTTATCATCGAATCTCGTGCCTAATTCAACATATTTAACTTCAACTTCACTATCTTTATTGACATACCAGACATAAGTGCCTTCTTGGCCGGGATTGATGGCAGCATTGGGAACAACAAGAGCGTTTTCTTGATGATATAAAATAAGCCTTACTCGAACAAATTGACCCGGCCAAAACTCTTTATCGAGATTTTCTAAGACACCTCTTAGAGCGACCATACCTGTATTGGGATTGACGGTGTTATCAATCATAGCTAAATTAGCTTCTGTTGTAAGATCTGTATTTGGCACTCTAACTTCAATTTTAAGGATGCTCTCTTTATAATATTTTTGAACTCGATGAAAATCCCTCTCAGGAACAGAAAAGTCTACAAAAAGAGGAGTGATTTGGTTGATTACTAACAAATCCGTTCCCGCATTCATAATTAAATTACCGGGGTCGACTAATCGTTTACCCGTAATGCCTGATATAGGGGAAACTATTGTGCAGTAGCCTAAATCGATTTGAGCTTTATCAATCGATGCAATATTCTCTTCGACCATAGCGTCATAAAGAGCGACATTCGAAATATATTCATCGAAATCTAATTGAGAGACGAAATCATCTTCTACCAAAGGAGAATATCTAATAGCTTTGTCTTCAGCAAAACCTAAGTTGGCTTCATTCTGTTTTAATATTGCAATGGCTTTGTCCAATTCGGCTTGATATGTCCTTGGGTCAATAGTAAATAAAAGTGCACCGCTTTCAACAGCATGGCCTTCATCAAAATAAAGACCTTCAAGTACACCTTCCACCTGAGCTTGAATAGTTACGGTATTAAAGGGATTAAAATGACCCAGTGTTTCAATAAATATTGGAACTGTATCAGATTCCACTGTTGCAACAGCAACAACAGTAATCGGAATGACCGGGGTTGTTTTTTTCTCACAAGATGAAAGAGAAATAAAGATTAATGTAATAAATAAAGGGTTTAGTATTTTTTTCATGGAGTATCCTCATCTAATTCAAATTGACAGGGCTGATTGGAAACCGTATTAACACGAGTTAAAGAACCTGTTGAAAAAGCTAAGTTTGTCAGTGACGTAAATAGATTTTTAACTGACTCTACCTGTTGACTTCTGGCTTTTGCCAAAGAAGATTGTGCGGATAAAACCTTCAAAATATCCCCGGTTCCTGTTTTGTAATTACTTAAAGTTACTTCAAATTCTTTTATAGCAGCTTCTAAAAAAGCTTCTGTGTAGGCGATACGCTCTAATGCATATTTATATTGATTATAATAGGTTACGACTTCTTTTAAGGTTGTGTCTTCTGACTCTTTTAAACTTGCTTCAGCTTGCTTAAGTTCTGATTTGGCCTCTCGAATTTTGTTGCGATAATACCATCCTGCAAAAAGAGGGAAATTAACCTTGATTACTCCCGAAGCTTGCCAAACATCATTGAAGCCTTTTACATAGTCGGTATCGCTGATATTAAAAGTGCCGGTAAAAACAGGCCATTGATCACGCAAGGCTTTTAAAACAGATGCTTTTTTTGCTAAAATATTGGCTTTTTTAGAAGATAAGTCGGGTCTATATTGCTGTGCTATTTCTATAAATTTATCAACACTGATGAGGTATTCTCTACCCGGAAGAACTTCCGGAAATCCATCTAGAGTAAAAGTCATATTTGCCGGAAGGCCCACGTCAGAGACTAATTGAACAAAAGAGGTAATTACTGCTTGTTTTTGCGTTACCAACTCCACCTGATTTTGTAATAATTGAGTCTTGGCTTGTAAAACATCCGATACGTCGTTTACTCCGGTGTTCAATTTTTTTTTCGGCCGCTTCATAAATAATTTTAGCATCGCGAACATTTTGTTCATCAGCATGTTGATTAGCTTCCTGATATAGATAATCATAATAATCATTGGTGACCATTTGAATTGTGTTTTGTAATTCTTGGTTATATGTCCACGCCGTTGCAAAAAGAGCCTGTAGTGCACTCTCTGTATTAGAGTATCTGGACCCGAAATCGAAAAGAGTAAAACTAGCCGCAGCTTCTGCTGTCCAAGTTGAGACATATTGTTCGGTTATCAGATCAGATGTGATAGTATAGGCTTGTCTTGCTCCGGTAAAATTTCCTCCAACATCGATAGTTGGAAAGAATTCTTTTCTTGATAGTCCAAATTCAGAAGCTGCTGTACGTGTTTGTGCCCATGCCAGCTGAGTATCGGGATTATGCGCCAATGCGTAGTTGATTAATTCTCCCAAAGTGGTGTTATCAAAAAAAGGATTTTCTGTTTCTTGAAAAGGAAGAGGAACTCTTTGGACTTTTCTGATTTCCTTTTCAGTAGGCTTCCATTCTTCGCTGATTTTGAATGGAACGGCTTGTTCCGGTTTTATTGCGCCAAGTGGATAAGAACAACTTGATAAAAGTGTAACGATACCGGCTGTAGCTAGGGTGTGCTTAATAACTTTATGAATTTTAGATACAGTAATCCTTAGGTGCTCTTCTTTTTCAGAAAACTGCGCCATTGATTTTTTTAGCCTCCTATGCTGTCAGAAGTAAGCAAAATCGATTTGCTGCAAAAAGCGATTCTATATGCTTGTTATCATTAGAATTTTCATAATGAATATGATAATTTATTGGCAAGAAATTATCTGGTGTTCAGGCAATAGAAAAAAATTATTTCTTTTTTCGTTTTTGAAAAATCTGATGAAATAAGTCATCAACAGAGTTTTGGAGAGGCGTTGTTTCGTTTTCTTGTTGAACAGGTTTTTGTTCTTTTGTGTTTTGCGGATAAGAGCTTTGTTGATAACCGGATCCTTCAGCTTCCCAAGGAAACTGTTTTTTAGGAGGGGGAATAGGCTTGCCTCTTCTAAATATAACGTCGAAGACGCCCCCCAATATAGCCTCTTTCTTGCCTCTTGTTTCTTTAGCAATAATAGCGGCAATTTGAGCCGTTGCACTTCCCCAATCTATTCGAACATCACTTGATTTTCCTTTCATCGGGATCTGCAGCATGTAATCGGAAGGGAGATTTTTAATACCAAAGGATTGATAAAGGGGAGGTGGACTGATAGCTAAAGTCATATTTGTTTGTTTATTGAGCAAGTCGGTGTTGCCCCATGTAGCACAATGGATATTTTTAGCTATTAGCAAGTCCATTCGATCATAATTTGCTATTCCATCTTGAATTTGAACATTTAAGGGAGTTGACCAAGCTTCCATTTCTTGTAAGGGAGATAAATTTCTTAATTTCAAGAAATTGACCAATCCTCCTAATACACCCCCATTCTGTAAGGTTAATTTACCCAAGTCAATCCTGAGTTGTTTAACTCTAACAGTTTTAAGTTTAAAAGGATTTATGGGAATCAAGAAACCTTCTTGATAAATGTTGATGGTGATAGGGTTTTGAGATGAGACAGCAGTGATGAGTAGAGGATTAACTTCTCTTAATATTTCACGACTAAATGCCGGAGAAATATTTAAAATGAGTGTGGCATCATCTAAAAGTGTTAAGTTATCTTTATTTAATCGCAAGTCAATAGAACCTTTTAAATTGGTCGTATCCAACTCAAAATTAATAGGCCCATTTCCATTTTTAAATTGAGCTTGGGCTTTCATATTACAATTTGGTCCTAAAATTGCAGCTAAATTGGGGAGGTCATCCATCGTGAAGGATAGGAACCTATTAAGCCATAAACTTTCAAAATTTTGAATTTTAGCATTAAGCAACCCTGTGATAGCGTGACTATTAAGTTTACCTTTAGCATTAAATAAGTGTTGCATATCTGCATGTATCAATAACTCACCGGTAGGAGCTGTTGGATTATCGGGCTTGAGAAGACTTTTTAAATCGCATTTTAATGATTCAGCGAAATTGGGAGTGTTGAGATTGATAGAAAATTGATTAAGGATAACTTCTCTTTTTGTCATTCTATCCCGAATATTAAGGGTATCCATTAAAAGATCTGCTTGAATAGCGGAGTGAGCAGGATCGAATGTATTTTCTTTTTTATTAAATGGGTTAGGCCATTTTAAAGATTGCATATTTACTTTTACAGTTGAAGGGTCTTGTAGGATAGGGTTTTTAAAAGCCAATATATGTTTTGGATATAAGGTCTTTTCGTCTAAAAGATGATATAAGATATCGAAGGCATCAACTGTAAGATAATAATTAAGAGATAACGGTTGTTTTAAGATAAGATAGTCGGCTATTGCGAAAAGACCGGAGAGGTTAAGTAAAGGGCTTTTAGCCTTAATAGATATTTCTCCTCTAAACACCTCATCTTGATTAAGAGTTGCATTAAGATTTAAATTTAGGTGTGGGCCTAAAAGCGTTGGCCAATTTAGATCGATAGAGGTCAATAAACCCATAATGGATGAAGGAAATTGATTTAAATTAAATGCGATATCAAAATTTGCTTGTTTTACGTTTAATTTTTGATCGCTAAATAAGTTAGTGATATCTCCCTCGACATCTATTTTGCCGGAGTTTTGAGTCTCTCCCATTTGATGAGAGCGAGCATTGAGGTCGAAATGGAATGTATTTTTATTTGGCTTACGATCAAAGTTAAGAATGATATTATCCAAAACACTTTGTTTAGAAGCGTCTCCTATTATCAGCGAAGATGACAGAATTTTTCCATCTAATTTAATAGCGCTTAAATCAAAATCTTTTAATGGAATCTTCATGGGTTTAAGCGATATTTTTAGAGAAGAATTTTGTTTAAGAGGAAATGGATAATCAAAAAAACGGATCATTTCAGGCATTAGCGTATATCTGGCGTCAAGAGGTTCTGTCATTTCAAAGATGGAAGTGTTAATTAAGTTTCCGGTAGTCGAAAATTGTAGTAACTGACTCGTATATTCTATTTTAACAGGTATAAAAAAAGCGGTAGAGTCACTTAAGTTGAGTTCTTGAATAGCAAGGTCAATCTCTGAACGGTTTCCGATTATAGGAGTTATAAGCGGCTTAGATTCAGAAAAGCTTAATTGGCTTTGAAGCCTTATTCGTGTAGTAGCTAAAGAAGGAGCTTTGAGGTACACTCTAGGTTCTATAAAAGTTAGAGCTAACCCCTGCTTAACAGGAGAAAATGCAAGCAAATCGGTTTCCAAATCCATTGTCAGAGCAATAGTATTTTTATCAAATTTTTCCCCTTTTTTAGGGAGAAGAAGATGTAGACGTTCTATCGAAGCTTGTAAAATAGTATCATGCTCGAGTCGCAATACCATCTGATCTGATAATTGAGAAAATGCTTGAGGCTGTAAGCGATATGAAAACTGCATTGGATTTTTTAAATCTACTATAGAAAAGTTAGAGAATATTAATGGCAGACTTTCAATATTTAAAAAATCAGAAGAAAAATTGATAAAAACGGCGGTATTTTTTTTCGAACCCGTAGCGTTTAAACGTGCATTTGCAATGGGACCGACTAAGGTACTAAATGAAGAAGAAGAGGCAAAGAAATTATCGAGTATAGGAATGGGAAAATGATTGATTTCCGCCAGAAGATTCATATCCATTTGATCTAATGAACAAGCGCCGGTTGAGCATAAATGAGATATTTGGCCATCAATATTTAATGAGAAAGGTTGATTGCTTTGATCCGCTACACTTTGGAGATGGATAGTGAGATTCTTTCCCATCTCAAAAGAGTCAATAACAGCATTAAACTTTTTCACATTGAAATTGCCAAGGTTCTTAACTTTCTTGAATGAAAGATTTTCGATAGAAAACTGAATATTTGTCGATAGGCGTTCCAAATCGATTTGTTCTTTTGTATAGGGAAGAGCAAAACGATTGACAATGAATGAAGCGGTAACATTTTGATCTATTGTTATCTGATTATCAGGTTGTGTTATTTGAGCTAAGCGATTGACGAGGTTGGGAGTTATCGTTAAAAAAGCAGTTGATGGGCTGTGTAACAAAAATTCACCGTTTGAAGCTTCTCCTTTAAAATCGGTTTTTAAATATTCAGATTCAGCATAGATATTAAGAGAGGCTATATTTCCTTCAGCTTGTATTTTCAAGGTTGTATTTAACATATCCCCTAAAGCAGCAAGGATGGTACCTCTTAATTTAGGATAATTTAAGGTTAAAAGATAGTCGAGCCCGGCTACGGGGAGGTTAGTAGCATGCGTATTCAATTTAATAAGGCTCGTATTACTTAGATGCAAATGGTGGTCATCTCTTCTATCGATATAAATCTTTCCTTTCGAATCAAATCCTGAAATTTCACCAATGATTTTGACATTGCCACTTAAAGTTGCTTGTTTAGTCCCGGTATTTAAGAAGAGATATAGAGGACCAAGAATTTCATCAGCTTTGAGAGTTACATCGATATTGGTGAATTCAACAGGTGATATTTGTGGATTCGATATCTTAATATATCCTTTTTGGATACTAAAATCTCCAACGAAAGGAAGCGTGTACTCAGTAGGTCGTTTTTCATCTTTTTTAGGTGTAGATACGTTTTCCTTTTTCTTTTTATTGGGGAATAGTGTGTCTGTTAAATTGCTCCCTTTTAAGTCGTAACTAATTAAATCTGCATGAAGACCTTTTATTTCAGTTGTACCTATATTCATTTTTGAAAAGATCAAAGTAAATAATGAAGCGCTACTTGTAACGCTATCAATTTTTAAGATTTCAGTTTTTTTGGAATCGTATAACTTGAAATCTGTTATGGATTGGGATGAAAACCAGTTGATATCAACACTTGCGGCTTCGACTCTACCTCGGATTCGATTGTTAATCATTCTTAACAAAAATCCATGAGATAAGAAGGTGGGAATTAAATAAATGAAAATAATGACGATGAATATAACTATATAGCTACTAAGCCGAACCCGGCGATACCCGACCCCCCTCCTTTTTTTTGTCTCTCCTGCCACTTTTAAATCCCATCGCAATCTAAAAATAGGTTAGTGTAGGAGATATTACAAGAATTTACAAACTATTTTTAGGTAAAAATCAACAGAACTATTGTGTAAAAGAGCTATGAAGTATTATTTATAATATTTTTTTAAAAAAGCCGCATTCATTTAGTTCTTCTACATTAGGGAATATGTTATTAGACCCACAGACGACCTCCCGTTAACCCTCGAGGTTATAATATAAAAAGAACTAAATACTTACGGTTTTATTAAAACTTTTTAACAATATAATATTATTAAATAACTGCCATCTGCTATTATTTATTATAGCAATTATATTTATATACTTCAATTATAATTATTGATTTAATTATGAGCTATTTTGAATCGGAAGATCACCTGATTTCCTTTTTGGATTGTATGGGCTTGACAGAAGCCGGCATTAACTTCTAAGACATATTTAGCCGGTTTATTTGAGCTAATTGATTGAATGGAGTGAGGGTGGCCTTGAAGGATATCTATAATATTCTTATCAGAATTTATATATATAATATCCAATGGGATAAGTGTATTTTTCATCCAGAAGGAATACAAGCCCGGTTTATCAAAGATAAAGAGCATGCCTTTATAAGAAGAAAGCTCCTTATAACCCATTAACCCTCTTTGCCTTTCCTTAGAAGTTAAGGCTACTTCAACATATAAGGGGATTTTTTCTTCTCCATTATCAATATGAATAATTATTTTTGAGAAAGAAGAAAGAGTAAAAAATAATAAGAATAGAATACAGCCTTTAAACATATTTTTTAATTGAATATTGTTTAAAGAAAAAAATTTATCCTTCTATTGAAAAAAATAGAAGAATAAATAATATTTTGATCTAAAAATTTTGTTGATCCATAAAATTCTCATAAATAAATCCGGTAACGAGCGCAGCGACGAAATGGCCGGATAATTGAGGATAGCTCATGTCTTTTAGCAGGAATTGATGAGTAGCATAGATTAATCCAAAAACCACTACAGCTAATGTAGGAGTCTTTACCCAATTGAATAAACTCCAACGGGTGATTTTTTTAAAATCGAACTGCAAGATGTTTTTTCCATCCACTAAACATTTACTTGCTTCACCAAGTGTATAAGCGCTTAGAGATCGAATCCCATGTAAAGCAGCTTGGAGAGTGGCTCCACCGGTTATCCATTTTCCTGTTTCTTCCGAAATTATTGGGCTCATTGTTTCAGTTACAGTATTAACTATTGATGGGATATAAGTTATAGTTGTGTCTACAGCAGACATGATCGCGGAGGTTGCTGCTCCTCCGGCCCATACCAGTCCATTTCCTATATTTTGAAGAGTCATAATTATTACCTATTTTTTAATTATAATTATTATATTGATATTGTTTGTCTACAATATATTCTATTTAAATTTTACTAAATTTATAATTAATTTTAAACATATATTATATTAATATATGTTTATTAGTATAATAAATGAAGTTTGCCTGTTGTTTTAAAAAGAAAACCCTAACTGTAATGGATACAGATTAGGGTTAAAAAAGATTATAATACTTTGACTGTATGTGGATTCAAAAAATTTGATGATGAATTTTGAAAAAAAGCGGTTATTTTAGAGGCTAGATTAGATGTTCCTTTAAATACAAAAGATACAGCTGAGAGAATCAGGCTTGCACCACTATAGAGATAACCGGTCTTGTCAGTTTCCGGTTTAATTCCGACTATTTTATTTTGTAATCTCTTAGCTTCTATTTTAACCTGTCTCTCTTCTGTTGCTTTGGCTTCTTTTAAGGTCCTAACATTCTTATCGATAGCCTCTTTAGCTGTAAGATCTACCTCTGTTAGGCGATTTCTTATATCGATTAAATCCAATACTTGCTTGCGACCTTGAGGAACAACCTCTCTTGATTCCTTTTTTAGAGGAGTACATTTTATACGTACTTCTTCAGGCGTGTGTGTTTTAGCAAGGAGACTTAATTGATCAATGTTTTTTGAAAAGACCTCAACTTGATTCTGTGTGGGTTTCTGATAAATTGTATCAAAAGCAATAACAAGGTAATCTACTGAGTCATTAAAAGTTTTAATATTATAGGCAGTTAGTGGTGGAGCATACTTAAGGATAGTTGCCATATTTCCGATTATAGCACTACCTTCTGCCTTAATATAATTATCAAGAGAGCAAGCATTTATTAAATCATTTCGTATATCTTTTTCCCAACTTTTAACGATTGTTAAAAAATTATTTATACGACCGGGTAAAGAACCAATTATTGATGCCATAAATATAAAATATTGTTGGTTTTTGGTTAATTAAGTTATAAATAAACGACATAATTAATGCTACTAAAATGCGTCTTTTTTAGATTAATAAACTAAATGTTTAAGAATAATTATAATTATTCTGTATCAGCATGAAGGGTATTATGATGGATAGTTGGCATCCAATGCGGTTTTCTAAAGGCATGAATAATAAAAGGAATAATAAATAGTATTATAATACTAATAAATAAGGATAATTCATAGGCGAATACATTTTGAATATCTAGTTGAGCAGGAGGAAAAAAGCCTAGAATTGTACCAAAAAGAGAGGTTAGTGCACCAACACCGGCGATAAACCACATCCCTAAATTACCTTCTGAAACTCGATACTTACGATAGACCTTTGGTTTAGTGTATCGTAATCGAATAGCAGAAATGAACATCATGAAATACATGATTAAATAAATTTGTGCACTTAGGGCAATCAATATCCAATAAGAGATACTTAGTGTGGGCAGATAAATAATGATAATAGCAGTGATGGAAACAATAAGAGCTTGGAAAATCATTAAATTGACCGGAACGCCTTCTTTATTGATTCGCTGGAAAATAGGCGGAAGGTTACCATGTCTTGCGGTAACAAAAAGTCCTTTTGATGGTCCGGCAATCCAGGCATTGAGTTCACCTATGGCTCCTATGACAATTAAAAACGCAACGACAGATGTTAGCCAATTGAGATTATAGATTGAAAAAATTTCGGCAAATGCTTCCATGACACCTGCAACTAAACTAATGTTTTTTTGAGGTAAGACCAAGGCTATGGCTAAGGATCCTAAGATAAATAAAATTAAAGTAAAAAAAGCAGATAAAAAGATGGCTTTCGGAAAGTTTTTTTTTGGGTTTTTAACTTCTTTAGCATGAACCGCAGTAACTTCTAAACCTGCAAAAGCTAACAACATACCCGTAAGAAATACGATATTTCTAAAATCGGACAAGTCAGGGATAAAATCTATTGGTTGGAAAGAAAGATAGTTTGTTTGGCCACTTCCAAACCAGATGAAGCCTAATACAATGATTAGGAATCCCGGTAAAATAGAACCGATGATGACTGCGAGTGAACTAAACCAACCCGAGGTTTTAAGACCTAAAAAATTAAAAAGAGTGATGCTCCAAAAACCGACTAAAATGACAGTTAAGATATAGGTTTTATTTGTAACAAGATGATGCGCTCCCATTCCATAAGCTAACGTTGCAGCTACAAATGCAAGCATGGCGGGATACCAAGGGATGTTGTGCACCCACTGTAGCCAGACAGCAACGAATCCCCAACGGTCACCAAAAGCTTCTCTTACCCAAATATAAACACCCCCTGCTTTAGGCCAACCGGTTGCAAGTTCAGCCGCGACAAGAGCAGTAGGTATGATGAAAACAATAGCAACGATAAGGTAGTAAGCAATGGAAGCTGTTGCATATTGAGCCACTAAAGGTAAATTCCTAAGGCTTGTAATAATTGCCATGTTTAAAGTGGCTAATACGAAGATACCTAAAACTCTATGGGGTGCTACTGAGGCATGATGGTGTTCATTAGGAGACTTTGCTTTCATATTCAAGTATTAGATTAATTAAAAATTTGACATTCTATATCAATTAGATAATAAGGTAAAGAATAACAAGTTTAAATATAATATAGAACCCAAGTTCGATGTAACTAAATATTTAATTTAGAGAATCCATAGGCCAAGACAAAACCTATAACTTTAATCATAAAACCTCTAGATGTAACGGCTTTGATAGCTCTTGGCATAAGCTGAGTGATTAAGTTAATAGAGGTTTTTATAGATTTTCCGACTCTCTTGAGGATTCCATAATCTTTAAATGATAGCCCTTCCTTAGGGTTGCTCCTTTTTACCGTAATGAGCTCAATCTGATCTTGTTCTAATTCCGCTTTATGTGACTGCCTTAAATAGGCAGCATCTCCCACTAATTGAGAGTTTTTAAGGAGAGGATCGAGAGAACTTTTCCTTAAAATTTTTAAATCGTGCCAAGAGGCAGGAGCCGGATTTAAAGATACGGGCGTACCATACTCACAAGTGATTAATGATGCTTTATAACCATAAAAATATTTCTTTTTGCTCGCATTAAAGCCATGATACTCTTTTCCTTTAATTAGCTTAGAACGCCGGATACGAACGTTTTTGCAGACTTGAACAGGAAATGAATCCACGATAAAACATTGATGCGATTTCAGAGGCGCGTAACGCCTCATAAATCAAAGGTATTTGATGTATTCTTTCGTTCAATCGGTTAATGCTAAGCATATCGGGCATATAACCATGTTCCAACAGGAAGTTTCCGGCTTGAGTAATATTGCCTCCAAAAAAACTGAGTGGCAACAATTAAAGAAGTCATGACTTCTGAGTCTTTCATTTTTTTATTGTGCCATGCTATAGTGTTTAATTCGTTTAAATAGTCATCACAAATACAATAGATGGCGCATATTTCAAGCTTCATGGCTTCCTCCTTTAACTGGTATGTTTTGCAAAAAACAACTATATTTGAAGGAAGGAGCCTTTTTCTTTTAGATCTTTTTCAAATAATTAATTGAATATCGAAAATGTTATTATGAGTTAGTTATAGTCATTTAATTTTACATTGATAAGATTGCTTGATCAATGGCGAATTTAAAATTCGTAACTTTTCGTAATATCTCTCTAACTTTATTTTTCATATTAGCCCAATATTTTTCTATAGGATTTAAGTCCGGAGAATATGGAGGAAGAAACATAAGCTTACAACCGGCAGATTCTACTGTTTTCCTGCTTTCCGCTGACTTGTGAAAACCTGCATTGTCAAGAATAAGAACACTACCGGGTGTAAGCTGAGGAGTCAAAACTTCCTTAAGCCAAATATTGAATAACCCGGTATTACAAGTACCTTCAAAACACATTGGAGACAAAAACTGCCCTTTAGATAGGGCTGAAATAATATTTTGCCTTATAAAGCGGTTTCCTGAAACCGCTCCAAAAACTTTTTTGCCGCGTAAGCTTCTTCCGGACTCACGAAATAAAAATTGATGAATCCCGGTTTCATCGAGATAAATTCTCTTGTCAAAGGGAATATTTTTTAAATCTTTCATAAAAGCTTCCCGTTTCTTTTCATCTCTTTCCTTATAGCGAGTAGTTTTTTTTTTTCGTGTAATTTTTAATCTTTTAAGGGCATAAAAAATCGTTTTGCGGGAGTGACTGAAAAATAATCAGCAATTTCCGATAAAAAATAATCCGGATGTTTTTCTACATATTTAGATAACAACTCATCATCTAATTTCTTATAAGCATATTTTCTGCGGATTGGCTTTAAATGTCCTTTTTGCTTTTTTTTGCAAGATCCATCGATATATTGTTGCGATACCTACTTGAAAAATATGGCCGGCTGTTTTTTTATCATGATGTTTTTCTATATGTTGTCATACTTTCTCTCGGAGATCTACTGAATAGGCTCTAGGCATTGTTTTGTCCTTATTGTTTGTTATAAAAAAAGAAGGATAACATATTATCAAATAAAAATTAAAGTACTATACATCGAATTTGGGTTATAGAGAAATCTTTGAATGAGATTCAGGATACCGGAAATTAAAAAAAAAGTGCCGGATTTTAGCTGCAATGATCGGCACTATTTTCATGGTCTTTGTTGATCAAACAGTTTTACCTGTCGCTCTGCCAACGATTGCTGCTCTTGTTTTATTTGGCGGCTACACTTCTGATTGTTTTTGGCCGCCGCCGAATCTTTTGCTGAGGGATGCTAATTTTTGCAATAGCGTTAGCCTTGTTTGGCAAGATCATAAGCCTCCCACACGAACCAAGGTTTAGGAGCTGCCCTAAGGATGCCGTCTCCGAGATACCTTTCC
>CBDBKM010000011.1:0-473044 GCA_965206695.1 Chlamydiales bacterium
ACAATGTTTCGATGTTGTATGCCGGTTGGTATATGTTGTATGCCGGTTGGTATATGTTGTATGCCGGTTGGTATATTATTAAAAGTAACTCATAAAATTTAATTTGCCCTATTTTGTGTTTATATAATATGCTATAAGAAGTAATTATAATTTTTATTTGTTAATTCTTTATTAAGAAGAACTATTTGTTTGATAATTTACTACGGTTAATGAAGGCGGCTAAACCGCGTATTATGAATTAGTTATATATTTAATAGATCAACATTTCACAGATATCTGATTTTTTAATAAATCTTAAGAAAAACAAATAATTTCTTTGACTAAATGAAGTTTATTCAGCTTGTTTACAATAAAGTACAAGAGACCTTAACAGATAGTGAACTATTTTTTAATAAAAAAAACTAATTAGTTATTGAAAATATTTATATTAACAAATATTTATTTATAACATATTCGTAAGTCAGTTTACAATAAATAAAGGAGTAAAAAAAATGAGTACTATACAGTTTTCTCAAAATATAACAAAAGATGATTTATGTGCTATATGTCACGAGCATGATATTCGCTAGTAAATACGTTGAGCATACTTCAGGAGCAGGATACCTGCACCCGCTACATCAAAAACGCCTTTCCGCATGAGCAGAAACTCGACAAGAGGAGAGAGTAGATTGCATCTTCTGTAAAGTGCCTATTTCTAAAAGAAGCATTTATATACTAGAAGTTAACGAAAGAATAGAACGTCTTCGTGATGAGCAAGCTACCTAAAAAGAACTCTTAGAAGAATTTAGTAACTTTACTGACGCAAGACTAGAAGGTTTAGGATTACTAAAACATCATAACGAAATGCGAGAATATATTAACGAATTAGAAGGACAGATTAAGGAATTAAAAGAATCGATTAACCCAATGCAAGAACGACATAACAATCCAATTCCTGTTGCTACTAATTGGGTGTTGATATCTGGTATAGCGTTATCAATTATTGCTGCAATATCTATGGCATCTTATGGGTTTTATTCCACTTGAATATAAATCTAAGTGGTATAAAAGAAATTTCATACTCGCTAATCCAGCATATACTAGTATGACTTGTTCTTGCTGTGGGTTTGTACTCAACAGGTTGGGTCTTAATGTGCGCCTGTGGCGTTGTTTTAATTGCAACGCGAAGCATCATAGAGATGTTAAGCTTCCGGAAATATTTTATCCACTGCAAGGAGTGCAGGTAGTGCCTGTGGGGCATCATACAAGCCGAAAGTAGCTGCTTAGCAGTAATGATAGGGATGTGTTGAAACAGGAAAAGCGCAATAAGAAAACCCGCACGATGCGGGTAGTTGAGTCAATCAACGGTTTCGAGTGTTAGCCGCCGTCTCCGAAGATATTTGAACTTTGTAGATCTGCCTCTGGAGCGCCTTCAGAGACCTCTCTTATGGGTATAGCGACTTGAGCGGATAATTGTTGAATCAAAGCTTTTCATCTTGCTCTGATCCATTGCAATCGCGTTTAAAGTACTACCGGGTACTTGAGACATGTATCTTTGGAATACTTCTGGATTCTCACCGGATAATATCCACAACAAATCAGAACCGGGTGGTACTTCTTGTCTAGGTGCTATGGGAGATGCTTCTTGTTGTTCAAGTGTAGATATTTGAAAATTTAATTCATTAGTTATCGTTCCATCATCTAATCCTTTTTTAACTAATTCAGCCTATTCTTCTAATATTCTGTCTAATATTTTCTAAAGGATCTACTGTATTTGCAATCATTGAGCTGATTGATTATGAAAGTTCTTCATTAGAAATATTTCTCATGATAGAGGGTTTGTCAAGTTGTTCTTGAAAGCCGGGAGAATATGGCACTTGATGTTCCTGTTTATGTTCATGTTCCATCCTTGGTTATTAGCGGTAATAAAGTGTCAGATTTTAAATGTTTATCTAAATTAAGGCTATTTAAGACTTTATCTTTAGGAAGATCAAAAAGTTAGAGAGTTTGTTAATGGGTATTTGTTCAAAAATGCCGTAATATTGCCGTAGTGCATTCTTTCCTTAAATTACCCAAATCGGGCCAATGAACACGTGTTTTTGGTCAGTTTTTGAGTGTCGATTCCGTTAAATTTGCGGAATTATCATCAAAAGACTTCTGCATAACTGATTCCTGATAAGGAATTTTTAAAAAATTCATTGATTGTCTATACTTTTCTTTCATTTATTTTGGAAGGTTGAATGATGAGCCGTTTTTGTATTATGGGTGCCAAGCATCGCATAGGTGCTAAGAATTGTTTGCAACAATTGAATCCGTTCATTGATTGGCAACCCGGTCGATCCTTACTAAAAGGCATACATAAAAATGAAATTAACCTTCAATGTGCCCCCAAAGCCTAATTATTGGGTCAATAGCAGAACTGAAGCGACCCTGCTTTAGAAGAAACCTTAAGAGTTCGTTTGGACTTTATCAGGAGTTTCGTGCGTAAGCGCTAACACATAGCCAAAATATGTTTCATATTTAAAGTAATAGCGGGCTTTAACATGTCCCAATCTTGTTGATAATAAAGATATTTTATCTCGCCTCCTTTGCTTAAATCTGTGTAACCAAGCATAAATAGACATAAAAATATGATTTCGTTAGACATAAAAATATGATTTCGTTGCGCTCGTGCGTTACGAGACTGCCGGCGCTCCAGGCCACAAGTTTGTTTCAATTTCCTACGATAAACTTCTATTTTCCAACGAATCTTTATGCTTTTTTCAATGTTATTACGACCGGGTTCTTCAATAGACTTCTGTAGCACGAAATTCCTGCTGACGTCTCTTTTTGGTATATATTGAAAGAAAATGCTCAAAAAAATTATGAATTTGATAACGTTGAATTTATGGTTTAACATAAAAGCCATACCTAAAGACCAAGAGGCTCATTTAAAAGGTTTTTAAATAAATTGAATCAGATCAAAGATTAAATCTTAATCAGGGCTTCAATAGGTCCCCTAAATGTTATAAGCTAGAAATAAAAGTGTTCACAAAAATTAACGATTGATTAATATCGTTAATTCTTTAGTCATTCATCAAAGAGGCACTTTATGTTCTTAAGGGTTCTTCTCATAATTCCGGTTGTATTATTTATCACCGGTTGCCAATTCGTTAAACGACCAATTGATTCTCATATCGTAATGTCCGAGAGTGTCGAACGCCCGGCTCCGGCTCAAAAAGCAGATAAAATTATTTATGAAGAGCCCTTAATAATGGAACATTTGCCTGAAATAGCTAAAGCTTCTCATGAAGAACCTCAGATTGCTCTTCAAGATGATGACGTAGAATTAATGCCGGGAAAAGCTATTGCTGAAAAAGCTCATGAAGCATCTCCGATACAACAACATATTCCTGCCGTTGCTTATGAAAGAGCTCTGGCATTATCTAAAGAGTCGCAAGAAAACATGGATGAATTTGTTAAAGCTCAAAATAATCAAGATGGGCAACACGTTGTTAATCATAAAAAAGAGCCCGTTAAAAATAAGCCAACAACACTGACTTTGTCACCACAACAGAAAAGAGTGTTAGAGCTATCTAAAAAATCTTCTCGATTAATACAAGAGTATGAAGAAAAGCGACCGGAAAGAAATGCGCTTGTAAAAAAGGTTTCTGAAAATCAGAACATAGGAATGCAACCCTAAAATTTTTTTTGAGGGATTAGAACGTCTTTAACAGATCCTGGCCTTCAAGGGAAGGGATTCCTAATTCAACAATCACTGCCCGGGAAACGAAGCTCGGTGTTCGCAATAAAAATTCCCAAAAGGGAACTTTTCCGGTCTTCAACCAACCCATGTTCCTCAGGTCTGATATGATTTCCAAAAGCTTAACTTACCGATATGCCCAACGGTAGATCTAACAGACAGGAATAATATACAAAATATGAGAATTAACACGAATACGGAATAAAACTTTAATCGAGACACCCTCATCCCAATACTCAAGCAAAGGGTTTTCTTACTTAATTGTCATAAACCGTTTTATTAAAAATTTATTTTTCTATACAAAGGTTTTAATACTTAATTAGCTACATGGAGTGTATGGATGAGGTCTTTTGGGTTATGGTGCATAATATGCGCTTTTACCCTCCTATCTTATGAATATGTATGCGCTTTGCCTCAAGGGGCAGAGGTCGTGCATGGAGATGTTCATATTTCTCAATATGGCACACAAGCTATTATCGATGCGTCTCATAATAGTATTATCAATTATCAAAGTTTTGATGTCGCTGCTCATGAACAGGTAACATTTATTCAACCTGATAGCCATTCAAGAGTATTAAACCGTATACAATCTGCTACTCCTACTCACATAGATGGTTCTCTTCAATCAAATGGGATTATTTATTTGGTTAATCCGGCAGGTATTATTTTCTCGGAAAATGCGGTTATCGATGTAGGAGCGATTATTGCTGCTGCGGCCGGTATAAGTGATCGAATGTTTACTTTAGGGATTGATACGTTTACCGACCTATCATCTGAGGTTACGCATAGGGGACAGATTCATGCTAAAGATTTTGTTTATTTTATCGGTAATAAAATTATAAATAGTGGGAATATCATAACAGATGGAAAAGTTTCTTTATTCGTTGCCGAGAAAAATCAGCTTTTAATCGGTAAAATAGAAGGGCATACTTTTTTAGCAATAAATTCTAATATAGAGATACCCGATGATGATCTCATAAGTTCAAAGGATTTTTATTCATTAGCTATCCAACACTCCGGAAAAATAAAAGCTTCAGAAGTTGTGTTACATGCTTTTGATTCTAATATTGAGCTCCAAGGCAGTATTGATGTAACACATGGTCTTTGTGCCGCTGGAAAGAAAAGATCTCTTTGTACAAACCGACCCATAACCGGGCCACAAAGTGATCCCTCTGATATTACCTTCATTAATAAAATAGGCGGAAACATCTCAATTTTTGGCAAGAGGGTGAATATTAAAAATGCAGAATCTCATAGCTAATGGAGATTTAGGAGGAGGAAAAGTATTAATAGGGGGAGATTATCTAGGTATTGGTGATTATGAAAATGCTTTGTTCACTAAGATCGATGCTACATCTACATTGCAAGCTAAAGCTTTGAAGAAGGGTTCCGGGGGAAGGGTTATTGTTTGGTCAGAAGCTTTCACTCATATTACCGGAACTATCGACGCAAGGGGAGGTGAATTCGAAGGCCCCGGTGGTTTTATAGAAACCTCTTCCAAAGGTAGATTGGATGTTGGAAATGCAAATATAGAATTATCAGCTCCGAATGGAAAAGGAGGGACCTGGCTATTAGATCCCGGTAGTGCTTTTATTGTAGCCGGCGAATCCGGTGGCGTATTAGAAGATGTTGAAACATTTCCACCACTTAACGGCCCGGATATTTCATTAGATGTGGATCTGATAAATAATTTTTCCGGCGCGACTCTATTAATCGCTGCTGTTGATACTTTAACAGTTGAGAATGGCGCTATCATCAATGTCACAAAAACAGATTTTGAATTAACACTATATGGTGGCACTGAAGTTATTTTAAGCGATAATATTTCGATTCCTTCCGGAAGGTTAAAATTACAAACAGCTACATCAGGAAAGGTTACAACGAATAAAGCAGATGATACTCAAACATTTATTTTGCATGGTTTGGCTGTTACTGCTCCTGATTTTATAATGGAAAAAAATTTATTTTTTATGATGGGCGGAACCGCTCCTAATGTCTCTTTTAGTGGAAATTTTCAAGGTTTCTCGACGAGTGTTCCGGCGCAAGTCTCTTTTATTAACAGCTAAGCCGGAGTCTCCCGGAAATGTAACGATTTTAGGCTCGGTTGCTAATCTATCCGGCTTTGATTGTGCTATGGGGTTTTACCGCGACTACCGGTTTTACGGCAGTAGCGCCTATATTTACGGGATCAGGTTCCGTAAATTTATTTGGAGGCACTACTATTACAGGAGTAAGTAGCTTCACTAACACCGGGGGTGTTTCTATAAATGCGAAAATTTCAGAAACGGCTCAGTTTAATCGCCCTTTAACGACCGTTACTTCACCGATTACAACCGTACAGGGACTTCTTAATATTGGAGGAGACTTCACTATTATGGGCCTGACTCTTACAGGTAGTACGACCATCAATGTTGGGACAGATAGTGTTATTGTAGGAGGGAGTATTATGCAAGGGAAGCGATCCGGCAGATTTAACGATCAATACGACAGAGGCATTGAGTGTTACAGCATCTGTTCTGGTTACGGGTTTTAGCACAACAGCTAGCTCTACAACCTTTAATGACTCCACTACGATGATTGGGGCTATTAGTGCAGGTGATGTGACCTTTCAAGGAACGGGTAGTGTTAGCTTATTAGGAGGAGGGAATATAACGGGTACGGCTACTTTTACGAATACCGGGGGTGTCACTTTTGGTAATGCCGATGATGTCACTATTAACTTTCCGGGAGCGTTAACGACAACAACTTCAGCTACCACCGATGCAAGAGGTACTATTAATGCAAATGGGAATATTTCTCTTGCAGCTTTAGATCTAAATGGGAACACAACTTTTAATACTAATGGGAATACCTTCTCAGTTACAGGTGCTATTACTCAATCGAACTCCTCTAATCTAGTTATTGATATGGCCACACCATTAATATTTCCTGCTGATGTTACGGTTAACAGCTTTAATACGAACGCACCAAGTGTCACTTTTTCTACTAACGTTACGATAAATAGCGCTATATCAGCGACTAATTTTACTGCGAATGGAGCCGGCTCTAGTGTCAGTCTCTTAGGAGGAGGTACTCTTTTAGGAAGCACTACGATGACCAATACAAATGGTGTAACGATTGGAAATTCGGATTCAGTTAGCTTAAGCATAGCAGGAGTACTAAATACAACTTCTTCAGCAACGACAAATTTAGGAGGAGGTCTTATCACGAGTGGTGCGATTAATATGGCGATTCTAAATATCACGAATGATGCAAGTATTGACACTACCAACAATGCCTTCTCCATAACGGGTAATCTTACAAATGCAGATGATACATCTTTAGAGATTGCGACCGGTTCGGGTGCAATGACATTTGAAGGTAATGTAGATTTAAACCATCTGACATTGACCTTGACAGGTGCTTTAACTTTTGGTGGTACCGTATCGGTAGGTAAGTTTATCACGACGGCAAGTTCCCTCACCTTTAATGACAGTGTAACGGTTACAGGTATTATCAATGCCGCTAATTTAACGTGTAATGGCGCAGGCTCAGTTGTAACTTTTAATCAGGGAGGAACCTTAACCGGCACGACCACTTTTACTAATGCCGGAGGTATCACCCTAGGGACAGTTGATTCATCGAGTTTTATTATTGCAGGGGCCTTAGATACCACTTCTTCAGCAACGACTAATTTTAGAGGTAGTGTAACAACGATTGGTGCTATAACCCTACCTATTTTAAACCTGACGGGAAATGCCGTTTTTAATACCGGGGGAGCTGCAGCTGCGAACTTTACTGTTGCCGGTGGTATTAATAATGCCAATGTGAATTTGAGTATTAATAGTGGTCTTGGAGATATTGGCATTACAGGTGCTGTCGTATTAAATAATGTTTCATTAGTACAGACAAATACTAATAACACTGATTTTAACAATGGGGTGACAGTAGATAAGCTTACCGCTACGGTTTTTAATCTAAGATTTCTAGATGATGTAACGGTTAATGAACCTCTTATTGTGACAGGTGATATATCTATGACGGGCGCAAATGTTAGTTTGTTATCGGATGTCATGGTTGTAGGTGAGGCAATATTTGGTAATACGACAACTATTTTGGGTAGTAATGCTAATAATAGATTTTCTTTTAATGGGGCTAACCCGGTCTCAATACTAGGAGCCGGAGGGATTACAACACAAGGTTTGTTGCAAACAGACAATCAAGTTGTGAATTTAGGTGCTTTAACTTTAGCAAGTGCTTTCAGAGTCGTAACAGGTTCAGCAGATGCTAACTTCAACCCGGCAATCACGGGAGCAAATGAACTGGCTGTCAATGCCGGTACAGGCAACATAATGTTTGGGACTGTAGGCACTCTTGGCACGCCTCTTGAATCTTTAACGGCTCATGCTTCTCAGATTAATTTAGGAGGGGATGTCTTTACTTCAGGAAATAGTGTTCTTTTAGTTGGGACCACTCTTCTCAATACTAACATTACAATAAATGATCAAGGATCGGGTGTTCGCTTCCAAGGTGATTTAGGTGGCGATATTGCTAATATACGCACTCTTATTTTAGAGGTTCCGAATGGGTCGATAATCTTTTCTAACGGGGCTTTAGGGGGAGCTAATCGATTAGCTTCTGTTACTGTCAGCAATGCAGCAAGCCTTGTCAGTGGATCCACTTTTAACGTCGGTACTTTTACCTATAATAACTTGGCGAATAACGCCACAGTGAATTTTTCTGCTCTAGACACCACAGGTGTTACAGGGGCAGCAGGAGGTGCTGTCACCATTAAAACAGGAGGCGCTATTTCATTTTCATCCGATATCACAACAGTAGGTGGGCTTGCCGCTCCTAATGGACAAGATGGAGGCTTAGTTGATATAGAATCCGGTTTAGGTTCTATTACCATAGCTAGTATCAATTCATCCGGTAGCAATGGAGGGGTCAATCCCGGAGGGAATGCCGGCACAATTAGCCTGCAGCCTAATCGGAATATGACAACAGGAAGGTTGCCTATAGGTCAGTTAATTATTTTGAATGATTTGATAGTTCAAGGGGGTACAGGTACACCCGTAGGGACAGATGCCAATATTAGTTTATCCGCAACAGGTAGAGATATTCCATTATTAGTATCAACCATACATGGTAATCCTAATGGTAGTAATCTTTTATTAAGAGGAGGTAGCTTAACCATTGGTATTAATGAAGCGATTACGATCTTAGGGGATTTGAATATTGATGTTGGAGCAGGCGCAATTACCTCTTTAGGAGATATTGTGACATTAGGGGATCTCAATATTACTGCGGGTATTGTCAATGTACAAAGACATGCACCAAGTATGATTCTATCTAGTAATGGTATCCTGTATAAAAACCCGAATACACACTTTTTAGTTATAGGTAGCACTTCTCCTTTTACACCCCCTACTCTAATGGATAATGGAGCAGATCCAACATTTTCTTCACTTGGTTTATCCGGTATTTTCAAAAATATGTTTAAAAGAGCATTGGTAACGAGCGGTTTTGTTTTAAATTTTAGCATCGATACGATTGCAAACCCTGCGCAAACGGTAACTGCTATATTTGGGCCAAGGCCGGTTCAAATAAATGAGATTGGATTTGAAGAGCTACCCCTAGCATTTACAGAAGATAGCGAAATACAACCTATTCGTTTAGATGAACAGAATGAAACCGGAAAAGAAAACTTGACGCAATCGGAAGAATGGAACTGTTTCGATCTAACAGGTTTTAGGCTTGAGAAGTCTAAAGAACAGGATAAGGCTTTATTTGTTTATTTTTAGGTGATTTTAAGCTTATCCCGGCGATTTACTACTGCAAGCCGGAACATTTGATAGAATGTAGACATCGCTATCCTTCAATTTAAACAAACATTTGGGCAATGAAGCACTAATAGACGTTTTAAATTAACGCTAATCGCCTGCATAAAGGCCGAAAATTGGTTTTTAGCCATACCTCGATAACGGACGCGCTGATAATCCCAACATTACCTATAGACCTCAAAATAGTTAGTATTTAACAGAATAAGGTTTATATAATATAGTTACAGTAATTTATTTATTTCTTAATATAATATTAAACAATTATTTGTATAATTATTTAATATAAACAAGATTTAAATAATATAAACAAGATTTAAAGGATTTATTTATGTCGATTCCTCATCATATACGATTTGAAACATCATGTTCCTCTTCTTTTAGAACTCCAACAACTGATAAAAAAGAAGATGTGACTAATAAAACGGATAGCGGTATTTCCAGAATTTCCGGTCCTATTTTGACAGGTACACCATTACCGTCAACAGAGAGATCATTAAAGAGCAATCTTGCCATAAAGTCCGCTGTAAAATCTCCCAAAGTGGTCGTTTTGGATCGTGTCATGAAATATGTCTCAGAGCTCGAATCTAGTCTTAGCATCAGCAATATGAATGTAACGAATGGAACTGCAATTATCGTAGCTATCGACAATATCCCCGAAGCTGAGAGACAAAGTGTCATAAAAAATGTCATAAAATACGTATCTAAGCGTAGCACCGGCACTGTGAATGTAGATGATCTAGCTAAAATCATTGTAGCTATCAAAAATATCCGCAAAGATCAGAGACACAATGTCATAAAATATGTCTTATATCTCATATCTAAGCTTAGCCCCGGCACTGTGAATGTAGATGATGTAGCTAAAATCATTGTAGCTATCAAAAATATCTGCAAAGATCAGAGACTCAATGTCATGCAATATGTCTCATATTGCATATCTAAGCTTAGCACCGGCACTGTGAATGGAGATGATGTAGCTAAAATCATTGTAGCTATCAAAGATATCCCCGAAGCTGAGAGACAAAGTTTCATGCAATATGTCTCACATTGCACATCTAAGCTTAGCACCGGCACTGTGAATGGAAATGATGTAGCTAAAATCATTGTAGCTATCAAAGATATCCGCAAAGATCAGAGACACAATGTCATGAAATATGTCTTATATTTCACATCTCAGCTTAGCACCGGCACTGTGAATGTAAATGATGTAGCTAACATCATAGAATGTATTGCAAATGTCGGTATAGTTAAGAGCAAAGAGCTCATAGATCACGCAAATCGGCTTAGCACCGGCACTATGAATGGAAATGATGTACTTCAAATCATTGTAGCTATCGAAGGTATCCTCGAAGCTGAGAGACCAAGTGTCATACATTTTGCATCTAAGTTTCTGAACGGCATTATGAATGGAAAGGATATAGCTCAAATCATTTTAGCTATCCAAGGTATCCCCGAAGCTGAGAGACTAACGTGCAACAGTGCTGCATCTCAGCTTATGAACGGCACTATGCATGGAGATGATATAACTACAATCATTAATTATCTCCAACAGCTACTTTTAACGAAGCCATCATCGGTTATATTATATATTACAAGTGACGTATCTCAGCTTATCACCGGCGCTATGAAAGGAGCTGATGTAGTTCATATTTTTGAATTCGTTAAATCCTTGTTTTTAAATATCCGAAAAAATCTCATACAGTTTGCATCTCAGCTTATGAACGAAGATATGGGTGGAAATGACGTATCTCAAATCATTAGAGCTATCAAAGATATCCGCAAAAATAAGAGAAAAAATATCATAAATGGTGTATCTAAGTTTATAAACGGCACTATGGATGGAGATGATGTAGTTACAATCATTGTAGCTATCAAAAAGATCCCCGAAGCTGAGAGAGAAAATATCATAAATGGTGTATCTAAGTTTATAAACGGCACTATGAACAGCACTATGAATGGAGATGATATAGCTAAAATCATTGCATGTATAAATCAACATATCTCTAAACAGGAGAGACAACCGTGCTTAGAGTATGCATCTTGGTTTATCGACGAAAATAGGAGCAGAAGTGATGTAGTTCACATGAGCGGAAGTGATGTAGTTAACATCCTTTTGCACTATCCGGCCTGGAAGAAAGAGTCTCTTTTACAGTATGCAGTCTGGAAACAGGAGCTTTGCACGGCATTTAACACATAGCCCAAAATATTTTTCATATTTAAAGTCATAGCGGGCTTTATACTTTCCCGATCTTGTTGATAAAAAGATATTTTATCTCGCCTCCTTCATTTAAATTTGTGTAACCAAGCATAAGTAACACCTCTGCATAACTTACATTTTTAATCACAATCGAACCTTCAGATGTAAGTTAAAGATATTATAAATATATTTTTGACAAATCGACGACCAAATCAATAAGTTATGCAGAGGTCTTTAAGTAGACATAAAAATATGATTTCGTTGCGCTCGTGCGTTACGATACTGACAGAGCTCAAAAGCGGTAGTTTGTTTCAATTTCCTATGATAAACTGCTATTTTCCAATGAATATTCATGATTTTTTCAACGTCATTACGACCGAGTTCTTCAATACCAAGTAACCACTTAATCAATATGGCTATTTTGAGCCACAAACTTGAAAGCCGTAATAAAACCATAACCGCGCAAGTAAATGCTTAGCCCTTCATACGGAATATCCGAATCTGCCAAATTTACATTGCGATTAACTTTTTTATTTTTACGCAAACCGGTGACAAAATGTAACCCTATATCTCTAGTAGACGTTCAATTTTTTAAACCGAAATACCATGCATCCATAACGACTACTTGAGGATTAAAACCTTGATTTTGAGTCGGTTTAAGCATTTCTAAACAATGAGCATTTTTTGTTTTGCTGTCACGATCCTTATCATACATTCTATCATCCACAGTAGGTATACGTGACTCATCTCTATCGATAAAGTGCTTTACGGTTTAATTTCTTTAGGTTGAAATTTTTTATCCTTTAACCGGCGGCTAATGCTGTCATGTGATAATGTATCAGGGCAAACGTCTGACATCGCAAGCCCGGAATATCTTATACTGCTTGCTTGAATGAGCTATATAATTCTTTTGTACATTTACGTAACGGCAGCCCCCAACAAAAGAGAAAAATAATACCCTGATTTAAACAATTATTTTAATAACGCATTTCTGTAGCACGCAATTCTTGTGTTAATAAAATAATAACTTTATGCTTTAACAATAAAACTTTTATTGTCAATGTTTTATCTTATTATCGACCGGCTACTTTTGATTTAGGGCGTCTTTCTTCTTTTATATAAACCATATCTTTTATAATATTAATAGCTTCCGTTAGCTGTAGATCCTCGGCACCATAATTTTTAGCTTTGATTTCCATGGATTCATAAAGTTTAGGCTTTTCCTTTTTCTTAAGCTGATATTTATCCGGGTGTACTTCCGTTAAAAAGACTTGAAAATCTTCATTGTGCTCAAGACGGTAATGACTATTTTTCTTCAGTATGGGTAGCATCGACGTCCATTCTGTTCTTTTTTCTTGTACGGTAGGGATATAGTATTTGACGAATGTATCTTTATATTTAGGGTGTAAATCTTTTAAAGAGTCATTAAAAGCCGGCTCTATTTGATCCGCATTAAGAGGATTATCTAAAAACTCCTCTCCTATCTGTTCTTCATAGTACTCCGTTGGCACAACGATATCAGATTTTACCCCCTCTATTTGACCGGATGCTCCACTTACCGTATAATATCTGCCGATGGTCACTTTAAAAACTGATGGGGCGTTACTTTTGGTAATCGTCTGATATTGAACGGACCCTTTTCCCCATGTCTGATTATCTCCAACAACGATAGCAGCTCCATAATCTTGAAGAGCACCGGCAACGATTTCTGCTGCTGACGCGCTCATTTTAGAAGTTAGGACAACTAAAGGACCATCATAATACGTTGTGCCATCAAGATCCCTAAAGTATCGCATATTACCATCAGAAAATTTACTCATTACAATAACACCACTACTGATGAATAATCCGGTAACTTCAACAGCTTGAGATAAAAATCCTCCGCTATTTTCTCTTAGATCTAATACGAGTCCCTTTAATTTGCCTGTACTTTTCAATTCCTTCAAAGCATTTTTAATATCCTTAGCAGAGCTAACCCTTTCTTTATTTGCATAAAAAGAGTATAATTTGATTGTTCCTACAATACCATCACCTAAAGCTTCGTAACTGATCTCAATTCGTCTATCATCTAAAATAACTTTCTCTCTGATGACATCTACTTCAATATCAATAGAGTCTCCATCTTGAGTTTGACGCTCTAGTAATAAACTAACAGGATTGCCTTCAGCTCCTTGCATAAGCTTTAAGACTTGTTTTATAGAAAGTCCTTCAATGAATTGACCATCAATGGCAATAATGGCATCTCCGGATTTAACCTTGCCCGTCTTGGCAGCCGGGCCCCCATCTATAAGTTCTTGAATTTTAATCCCTGAATAATCCTGCCCTAAGTAAATTCCAATACCGTAATACCCTTTTTTCAAACTTGTTCTCATAGCCCTAGCCTCATCAGGACTATAATAGGCCGTATGAGCATCAAGACTCTGTGCTAAAGATTTCAAGGTATGCAGTACAAGAAAATGTCTGGCTTGATCATAAGATACCGTATTGTCAAAATTCTCCGTGATATACAGATCTTCAAACTCCCTCATTCTTTTTTCATAAAAGGCAAACATCTGATTTCGATCATCTTGAGATATGAAATAGTTAAAGCCTTGCTCTTGTTTTTTTACCGAATGCATCATCAATTCATGTTGTCTAGACTTCAATTCCTGTAAATCTTTAGAAAAGGGTTGTTTTGAACTGATGAGTTTTAATTTGTACTTATCTGCATTCGCCTCCATATCAGATCTCATTTCCTTACGCCATTTCCGAGCTCTTTGAATCGATCTCTGCATGATCTGATGTAAATTTTGATAATAATATAGATCGTCATTGTTATAACAAACGACAGCATCTTGAAGCATCTGATCACTTGAATTGAGATAGGGGTCAATCTCTTTTTCTAATAGATAAATACGCAAAGGATCAAATTTATCGATATAATTCTTAAAAGAACGTTTAATAATTAAGGAACTGATTTGATTTTCTTCGATATGGTAGGAGAAAAGTTCATCCATCCTCGCTCGAACATCTTTATCTTTCATAAGATCTTTACCGGCAAAAGCTCGGCTAGATAAAACTAAAAAAAATAAGATGAGCAGATATCTGATTTTTTTGCATCCTTGCAACATAACTACAGATCCTTCAATTACTTAATGATTTGACTTTCAGGGCTTTGAATAAGGTCTTTTTGGTCCTATCTCCGCTTTCCACCCTTGGACTTAACCTATGAATGGCTATTCAATAAATAATCAACTGATTTTTTATTGAATGCATTTAAAATAGATCATCTTACTTTTTATTCTCTTATAGCATAAGGATCTATGGCACGATTTAAAAAACGAAGATGAAATCTTGGAGCTAATACAAAATGAAAAAAATTAAATGAAGATCTATTTTTTTAGAGAAAATAAAAAGAAATGCTTATATATCTGAACAAGTAATGCTGTTTTTATTATTTTGGAACCGGGAGAAGAATTCGATTTTTAAAAAGACCTTTTCTCTTCATAGAAAAAAGGTCTTTTTGATACCATTTCAGCTTTTTTAGAAACGCTCAAGTAATTTAAAATTATGACCTTATTAGATATTGCAGAACGTGATCAAGATTCGATGTGTGAGAATCCCAAAACACCTGATTGTATCTTTGATTTAGATAATTTTGAAGGACCTTTAGATCTCTTACTCCACCTCATCCAAAACAAAGAAATCGATATTTATAGTATTACCATTAAAGATGTAACAGGACAGTTCTCAGATTATCTCAAAAAACTTCCTGAATATAATATTGATATGGGTGCAGAATTTTTGAGCACAACAGCAACTCTTATCCTTTTTAAGAGCAAAATGCTCTTACCTAAAGAAGAAAAATCTGCAGATGAATTAGAAATACACCCTAGAATTCAAATTATTGATCAATTGCTGGACTATTTACGATTTAAAAAAATCGCTAAAAACTTACATACAAAAGAAATCGCAGAGCAAGCCTTTTTCCCTCGGGGTGTTAACCTCGAGCCCTCTGATCAAGAGGTGCCGTTAAAGGCTGATTTTTGTGCTTTAGGTGACTTAACTAAGCTCTTTTATAAAATTTTAGAACAAAAGCATTTAAAAAAGCAAAATCCTATCTATGATGAAACCTTCACCATCCACGAGAAGGTGATCGAATTAAGAAACCTTCTTAGAGAAAATAGTTGTTTGCTTTTTGAAGAGGTCTTTATTGAAGAGAAATCAAAAGATGAATTAATTGTGATATTTTTAGCTTTTTTAGAACTTATAAAATTACAAAAGATTAAAGTTGAAAAAAAAATCGACAGCGATAATGTAACCTACAAATTGGAGTGGATATATGACAACGACTGATAAAGCCAAAACACTTGCGAGTTTTAAGGCAGACGTTCTAAAAAGTAATGACAATCAATTAGCAATCCGAAAAGAGATTAAACGCATTATTGAAGCTCTTTTATTCTCTTATTCAGAACCTATTTCTTTAAAAAAGCTACGTGCCGTTATCAACACAACTTATCCTTATGATAATCAACAATTATTAACCCTTATCAAAGAATTTAGCCGAAGAATATGAGCAATACAATTCTGCATTTCGTTTGCAAGAGATTGCTAAAGGATTCATTCTACGTACTTTACCTCAATATCGGCCATTTATTGAGCAACTATTTATTAGTAAACGATCAAAAAAACTTATTTCCCAGGCCTCCTTGGAAGTATTATCCATAGTCGCTTATAAACAGCCTATTACTCGATTGCAAATCGATGAGATTAGAGGTGTGGATTCTTCGGGCAGTTTATATAAGCTTTTAGAAAAACAACTTGTTGAAGTTGTCGGTAAACTAGATGTAATAAAGAAACCTTCCTTGTATGGCACCACTCAATCTTTCTTAAAACATTTTGGTTTAAAAAGTATTAAAGACCTCCGGAAGACTTCTGCAAGGCTATAGCACTTTAATTTTTATTAATATGTTATCCTTCTCTTTGTATACAGATAGTAAGGATAAAACAATGCCTAAATAGTGGCGTCTTAAAATTTTAAATATGATAGATTTTTTTGATTAAAAAGATTTGTTATGACTACTTTAATACATAGGCGACACGATATTCCTGATAAAACTGTGGCATAAGTTAGAACCACATCTTTCCGGTTGCATAGGAGGTTGGGGTGCGATTGCAAAAGTTATCAATGCTGTGTTGTGGATTTTGAGGACAGGAGCACCATGGCGTGATTTGCCTTTTGATTATGGAGATTGGAAAAATACTCATCGTAGATTTTCTCGATGGAGAGATAAAGGTTTATGGGAATCTTTATTAGAAATTGTAGTTGAGGATCCGGATTATGAATGGTTAATGATTGATGCAAGTCATATCAAAGTGCATCCTCATGCAGAAGAAGCAAAGGGAGGAAATCAAGATATGAAGCGTACAAAAGGGGGCTACATGTAACCGTAGATGCGCCCGGTATGCTGCTCAGAGTTATTATTTCTGTTTCTCGGAAGGCTTTTATCTTTTATTGACAGCTCCCAACCCTAAAGGGAAGGGATTCCTAATTCATCGACCACTGCTAACAAACAAGCTAGTCTAACATGATCTCCAAAGGCTTAAATTACCGACTGCCCTGCGGTATCGAGATTAATAGATGCATTAAGATCTCTATCGTGTGTTACTTTGCAGTTTGGACACTGCCAACTTCTCACACTTAAATCTAAAATTTCTATTTGGTACCGGCAGGCAGAGCATAGTTTTGAACCGGCAAAAAATTGATCTAATTCCACTATATTTCTTCCGTACCATTCACACTTATACTTTAAAAATGTTAAAAACCGGCTCCATCCTGCATCCGATATATGCTTGGAAAGTTTTTTATTTTTTAACATCTTATTAATATTTAACCCTTCTATCGTGATCGTTTGGTTTTCACGAGCCAACTTTGTAGAAAGTTTATGATGAAAGTCCTGCCTTATATTTTTTATCTTCGAATGTATCGAAGCCACCGATCTTCTTTTTTTGAGTCTGTTTTTACCTTTGACTTTAGCTTTGCTAAGAGAACGTTGTTTTCTTTTTAGTCTTTTCTTATGAAATCTAAAAGGTTTAGGTGCCGTAATCTTTTTCCCTGTAGAAAGAGTTGCGAATGTCGTTAATCCTAAATCTATACCGACAGAATTATTTCTCTTCTCAAAAGGGATCACTTCTTCTTCTACTAATAGGCTCACAAAATACCTGTCACAAGAGTCTTTTGTGATTGTTATACCTGTTGGTGTACCTAAAAAAACACCTTGACCAATGTATTTTTAATCTGTCTTTAGATTTTGCAATCTTAAGATTAACCCCATCCCAACTAAATGCTGACTTAGTTAATCGTATTGCCTGCGTACTGTGTTTGTTTTTAAAGCGAGGGAAATTTGACCTTTTTTTAAAAAAGTTTAAAAAAGCTCTATCAAGATCTCTAAGACTTTGTTGCAGACAAACAGAAGAAACTTCGTTTAACCAAAGAAACTCTTTGTTTTGCTTAAGACTTGTCAAGAATGCCGATGTTTTAGAATAACTTACATTCTCTTTGTATTCCTGATATTTCTTGATCTTAAAGTTTAAAGCTTGATTATATACAACTCTAGAACACCCAAAGCTTTTTGCAAGCAACTCCTTTTGTTTTTTCGTTGGATAGAATCTAAATTTATATGCTTTTTTGATCATCATGTATTGCATTATATGTCCGGTACATATATATTGTCTATCCGGAAAGATGGAAAACCTCTAAAAACAGCAGTTTTTAACCTTAGTTACCATGTTATTTGGTGTCCTATAGTATTTTAATTTTTATTTGATAATATGTTATCCTTCTTTTTTTATACAAACAGTAAGGACAAAACAATGCCTAGAGCCTATTCAGTAGATCTTCGAGAGAAAGTATGACAACATATAGAAAAACATCATGATAAAAAAACAGCCGGCCATATTTTTCAAATAGGTATCGCAACAATATATCGATGGATCTTGCAAAAAAAGCAAAAAGGACATTTAAAGCCAATCCGCAGAAAATATGCTTATAAGAAATTAGATGATGAGTTGTTATCTAAATATGTAGAAAAACATCCGGATTATTTTTTATCGGAAATTGCTGATTATTTTTCAGTCACTCCGCAAACGATTTTTTATGCCCTTAAAAGATTAAAAATTACACGAAAAAAAAAACTACTCGCTATAAGGAAAGAGATGAAAAGAAACGGGAAGCTTTTATGAAAGATTTAAAAAATATTCCCTTTGACAAGAGAATTTATCTCGATGAAACCGGGATTCATCAATTTTTATTTCGTGAGTCCGGAAGAAGCTTACGCGGCAAAAAAGTTTTTGGAGCGGTTTCAGGAAACCGCTTTATAAGGCAAAATATTATTTCAGCCCTATCTAAAGGGCAGTTTTTATCTCCAATGTGTTTTGAAGGTACTTGTAATACCGGGTTATTCAATATTTGGCTTAAGGAAGTTTTGACTCCTCAGCTTACACCCGGTAGTGTTCTTATTCTTGACAATGCAGGTTTTCACAAGTCAGCGGAAAGCAGGAAAATAGTAGAATCTGCCGGTTGTAAGCTTATGTTTCTTCCTCCATATTCTCCGGACTTAAATCCTATAGAAAAATATTGGGCTAATATGAAAAATAAAGTTAGAGAGATATTACGAAAAGTTACGAATTTTACATTCGCCATTGATCAAGCAATCTTATCAATGTAAAATTAAATGACTATAAGAAGCTTTCCAAAAATCATCGATAGAGTAATATAGAGTTGTTACATCATTCATTTTTCGACCTTTTGCATCAAAACAATCCTAAACTGATGAAATATTAAGAATTAAACCCGAAACTCGGGTTATTAATGAGTTGTCGATCTAATAATGGTCTTTTAAGATCATAGACAAAATCTCGGATTAATTGGTAAACATGTTTAAAAGTCGATTAACATTCCTAATACTATTTCCAATGAAAAACCGGGTCTAAACTCTGCTTTATAATCAAGTTTGATAGCAACATCTTGATCTACAAGATTTGCTTGGTAGTTCTATATAACATAACGTTATAAAAAATATTATAAAAATACATCTCAACCCAAGTTCGATGTAAGTAACTCATAATAACATTTTCGATATTCAATTAATTATTTGAAAAATATCTAAAAGAAAAAGGCTCCTTCCTTCAAATATAGTTGTTTTTTGCAAAACATATCAGTTAAAGGAGGAAGCCATGAAGCTTGAAATATGCACCATCTATTGTATTTATGATGACTATTTAAACGAATTAAACACTATAGCATGGCACAATGAAAAAATGAAAGACTCAGAAGTCATGACTTCTTTAATTGTTGCTACTCAGTTTTTTTGGAGGCAATATTACTCAAGCTAGAAGCTTCCTGTTGGAACATGGTTATATGCCCGATATGCTTAGCATTAACCGATTGCACGAAAGAATACATCAAATACCTTTATCCGTTTGGGAACCTCTTATGCGATTTATGAGGCGTTACGCGCCTCTTAAATCGCATCAATGTTTTATCGTGGATTCATTTCCTGTTCAAGTCTGCAAAAACGTTCGTATCCGGCCGTTCTAAGCTAATTAAAAGAAAAGAGTATCATGACTTCAATGCAAGCAAAAAGGAATATTTTTATGGTTATAAAGCATCATTAATCACTTGTGAGTATGGTACGCCCGTATCTTTAAATCCGGCTCCAGCCTTTTGGCATGATTTAAAAATTTTAAGGAAAAGTTCTCTCGATCCTCTCCTTAAAAACTCTCAATTAGCGGGAGATGCTGCTTATTTAAGTCACTCATATAAAGCGGAATTGGAACAAGATCAGATTGAACTCATTACAAAAAAAAGGAGCAACTCTAAGGAAGGGCTATTATTTAAAGATTATGAAATCCTCAAGAGAGTCGGAAAATCTATAGAAACCTCTATTAGCTTAATCACTCAGCTTATGCCAAGAGCTATCAAAGTCGTTACATCTAGAGGTTTTATGATTAAAGTTATAGGTTTTGTCTTGGCTTATGGATTCTCTAAATTAAATATTTAGTTACATCGAACTTGGGTATCTCAGTTTCTTTTCCGGAAATTTTAAAAAGATATTTACTTATATACCGAAGATCTTAAATTTTTATCAATTAAATACAGAAAATAAAGAACTATAACAAAATCTGTTTAATAATTAAAATTTCAACATCAGTAGTATATACAATAAATTATTATTTTTATATAATTATTAAATAAACAGAAAGACACAAAACAATAATTAACAAAAAAGTACTACAGTGCCTTTATTAATTTTAAATGAGACTGCTAAACAAGTAACTCTTCCTTTTAATATTAAAGGTAGAGCTCTTTCTTCTCGCCCAAATAAAATAGATCTTTCTTTCGTTCAAGAACTCCCGATTTGCTCGGCTATTAATACTACAAATAGCAAACAAGTTAAACCCGTATTCCTAGGGTCAATTGACCCCAAAAATGAGTTAAAAATCAAAGATTTGGCTTACCAAGTAGATGGTGCTCAATATAACTTAAATGATCATTTAGATAGTTTGACAAGTAAAGATTTTACTTTTTCATCCGAATCCTTAGCTAAAATGTTAACTATTTATTTTAAACTAACATCGGAAATAAAAGATTTAGAAACGAAGAATATCTCGATTTCAGCTGACTTACAACAACAACTTCATGGGATATCGATTAATATTGAACATTATTTAAACAAATACGTTGATTCTTACACAGCAGAATATGCCGAATCTCTATTACAATATGAGAAAGCTAAGAAAACCTTAGAAACAGCTGAAACGGTTAATTATTTACCATGTTTAAATCATTTCCAACAAGCGGCCGGCCTTTTATTGGAACTCTCGAAACAAGGATCCGATTTTCTTGATTTATTATCAACGTACCAATGTAAAACAGCTGTCCATCTCTCCTTAGATAAGCCTATTTTAAGGCTCTTATCCGATACATTAGGATCTGTGAAAGATTTTAGAGATCAACAAAGCTATACAAATTGGTTTTCTTTGGGTTTATTAGATACGGATCATGGTGGAGGACAGCGACTATCACCAAGAGAAGAATACGATCTTGTTCACAGTGGATTAAGAAATATCATACAACAATTTTTAGAGCAATTAGATGTACAAAAAAAAGATAAACTTATTGAGTATCTCGAATCTTTTGTAAACGAAGACTCTTTAAAAAACATAAATTCATTTGCCGCTTATCAAAAAAATAATAGTTTATTAAACCTTTTATATCATGAAGATTTTATCAAGTCTTCTTCTCTGGAAAGTAAAATATTTCGCTTAAAAAAACAGGCCGATGCGATATCAATTCAAAAAGCAAAGCAACATTGGGCAGCTCTAAAAGGTAAATCCAAGGAAAAATTATTAGTCAGTGAACCCGGATCCCTTGAAGAACAAGTGATCGCATCACCTGCAAAAAGAACTTCCTTTCTCAAGTTGTCAAAAAAATACGCACTTAATACTATTGTCGAAGACGGACATTGTTGCTTCTCTGCCTTTGCCTTTTATTGGTTTTTACATCTAGCCAATAACAAGAGTCATTTAAATCGAGCGATCACATTAGTTCGTGATAATGCCGAGGCGGTATCCGATGAATTAACCGAAAGGATGTTAGATCATCTGAATGCTTTAAAAGCTTCTCCGAATAAAATATATGATCTTTTAAATCATCCACAAATCTACGAAGATATTGTATTCTATCTTAGAGATCTTTCTGTTCAATATCTTAAAACTCATGATCCTAAAATACAAACGAATAGCATGCAACAAAGATTGGTTGAATTATATGCCGGTTCTTCAAATCCCGAGAAAATAGAGTTAGCATTAAAAGCGTTAAAATCGGGAGCCCGTTGGGGATCTCATGAAATCTTATGGGTATTAGGTCAAAAGTTTCAATTACCCGTTCCTCTATTAAACCCGGGAGATAAGCGTTCGGATACGATTAAATATACCGTTCTAGATGCACAACACGCTAATTTAGAAGAATCCGTCGATTTTCAAGAAAGTCATCTTTCTCAAACGCCACATGGGCTAATTGTTGCAGATGGGCGACATTTTAATGTAATCTCTTCTAAAGCATCTCATAGTGCTTTATTCAATCCCGGTAGAGCTTTAGAAGAAAGTCATCAAATAAGACTATCCGAGATTCGCCGAAGTCGACAAGAGGTTTTAAGCAAAGAAAAGAAAAATTGGCTAAATGAAGTTGAGAAGCAAAAACATCGGGAATCTTCCGAATGCTCCGACCGAACTAAACAATATCTTGGATTGTTCTTCTTGATTCTTCTTTCTTCCGAGAATGTGATTCAAATGAATCAAAAAATGTCATTTAAGCCACCCGAACTACAAAGAGAAAGACCCCTTGATGATGAAGATCAAGCTCTTGTAACACCCACCCCGACTTGTTCTTTAAAAGAATTAGTCAGGCAAAATCGTATCAATCAAGTCCCGGAAATACTCAGGAAGATATTACCCGAAAATATTTCCAACCGGTTATCATCATTTATACAACCGCAAAGCGAGTCTCAAATCGAACATGGACTGGCAATTGCCTGTGATGCCGAAATGGAAGCCATAGCTTTAAAAAGACATATTGAAACACTAGCAGAAATGCAAGATCCATTATTAAAGTTTGAAAAAAATGATATGTTAACAAGCGAAGCCAAACAACACATGCAATCCTATTTTTTTGAAGTCGATCGAGCTTTAAATGATTTAACTACGAATATTCCGCCAAAAGCTTCAGAGGAAGACCTGTTGCAATGGCAATCGTATTTGTATTGGACAAAAATTCAGCTAAAAAGCTTAAAAGATGCCTATTTTGAAGTCATTGATTACGTGCCTCCTTTAGAAACAAATGCAGGAACGCCTAAATTATTAAAGCCGGGAAAATCCGGGCCTATATTGGTAAAAAAAGCGGAAAACCCGGATACGCTCTCTAATAGAAGAGGGACGGATATACATGCTTTCAGCCTTTCTAAAACGCCATCAACTTCTCTAGTTAACCTAGTTTCCAAAACATTTGAAGGAAACCTTCATTCTCTAAAACAACCATGTCATTCCGATGAAAGAGTGGTGGATAAAAGTACCCTTTCCACATCTCCCTCGGATTTAGAAGAAAATGGCAGCTCGACTGTAGATATAAGAAATCAATCATCCCCATTTGGCAAAGGTGAAGGTTGTGTTCGACAGATTGTAAATAGAACTCTCCCACAAATATCCCAAATAAGTGATGAACTGTTTCTACATATTATTGGTGATTTATTCGGAGAAGACACTCAATTAGAGGGAGGCTTTGTTTTAAATACCATTAATTATATAGAACAAGCAATACAAACCGGTTTAATTAAAGAAGAAACTACAGCAGAAGGAAAAGACTCGTCCACGGAACAATTATTATTAGAAACCTTTAAAATATCAAAAGAATTAACCGAAATGTTTTCGAAATCGTCCAGTATTTCTTTGGAGCAATTTAGATCTCATCTAATCAAGAAAATCAAGAATCTAAACCCCGGGCATAGTTTATTTATCGGCGGCGGGTGGCTTACATTTTCTGGTGGGCATGCGGTTCTGTATGACGTATCAAAAAATGAGGTAGGAAAATTAAAACTAAGAATCTTTAATACAGGAGCCGGATTAGATTCTCATAGTTCTTTTGAAGTAGACGGGAAGCAATTTATTCTTCCGATAAAAGAAATTGATGATATTTCTTTAGAAGATGTAACCTCTTATAGTCTTCTTCATTCCTTAAGACAGATGAAGACCGTATCTAATAAGTGGGGTACTACCCAACTCTATGATGCTATAATTGGAGAACTTGGGAAAAAAGTAACTTCCAAACAATACCCCGTAAACGAACTATTTGATCCCCAGCATTCAGGTACATGTTCATATCGTTCCGTAATGGCATATCTCCATCATTTTTTTTCGAACAAAGACTTGTATCATCGAATAGATTTTAAGATTAAATTAAAAACTTTGATCGATTTCAGTGAATCTAATCCTTTAGAAAGATTTATCGATGATGAGCAAAAGAGAAAATTGCTTCAAAAAGCAATCACCTATTTTTCTAGAGAAGTCATTGAGCTTCACGAAAAATCTATTATTACAGATGAAGAATTTGAACTTGTCTCCCCTGTTTTATCAAGGATTTATTCAAAAATGTATCAAGCAAATGAAAAAGCGGTTTTACTATATGCCAATAAAGAAAAAAGACGAACATTTGAGGTTACTAAAAAAGAAGATAACCGTGTTTACTATCCTTTTAAGAAAGAGAAGTTCGATTCTATCGACATCAAAGGAAAGTCTCATCGAGCACCCTTTGTCTGTTTAGATCAAATACCCCCTTTAACAGAAGAATCCTTTTTTAACGGATTGTATACGTTTACTTTAAAAATAGCTCACTTTTACGAAAACCATGATTTTGATAATGCCATTGAATTAATTAGAACCCTTACTTCTCAGTTTGGTTTTAATAGAGATTTACAACCCGGTCAAATTAACGTAACCAAGGTTATCGAACGGCTAAATAAAGAAGAGCTTTCTGATCTCGGAGAAGAATTGAATCACCGTTGCAGTCATATATTGATTAAAAGTATTTTACTTACACCTTTAAGAGCAAAAACATTAGAGCCCTCCCTTTTTTTATCGCAGATGAAGATAATTGCCTTGATGAACCTTTTATTTAACCGTTATTGCCATATTAACGGACTTGAACCGCAAAATATATTCTCTAAAGAGCTTAAACATATTTTAGATCGAAAAAATGCTTACTTCCTACTATTTGATCCTAAAGAAGAAAAAGAATTTTTACAGCTAAACAGTCTCGTTGAAAAAGATCTTCCGAAAAAAAAAATTGGCTTTTTTGAGTTTGAACATTTATTCGAATCAACTATTAAGGATGATTCAATATATCTCCCTTTCTTAGATTGGGATTATTTAAACACGCAAGAATTCCAAGATCATTTCTATTCATTTCATGGAAAAATATTTCAAGAGTGTTCAAAATCAGAAAAAATAGCATTAACTTTTTGTACCCAATATGAACCAAGAAAAACACCAACTATTCATCAAGGTAATTTTCAACTTCCTCAATTATTTCTTGATGCAAGAGAAAGCTGTACAATAGCTGACTATCTATTAAAGGGTCCTTTACAACTAGATCCTCATTCTTATACTACAACATATGGCTTAGATAACGAATCGATTGATTACGAATGCATTAAAAGAAACAGAGAAGATATCATTAGCATCAAATTTTTTAATCAGAGTCCATATGTCGGTTACTATGATTATGACAGGTCGGAATATACTGCAGAATATGGTAACTACAATAAGCAATCTTATATTTTTCCTTATCTTCATTTTAAAAAACTTAGAAAACCGATCTCCTTACATTCCCTTGTTCAAGAGAATGATATAAGAGTTATAGAGGATGATAATCTACTATATTGTCCTTCTTCTTTCTTTTTTTTCCCTTCCATTAGAGACATCCAAAAGATCGGCAATCAAAGGTTTCGTGCATTTAATGAACTCTACTCTAGTAAAACACTTCAGATCATTAATACCTTAGGCTTTTTTAAGAGACATCTTAGCTCTTTAAAAAATCCCTCTTATCAAGGAAGTTTCGAGCAATTAATATTCGAACCTACCATACTTTTACAAGCACTCACCTATTCTTCCGATCAAACCCATGCTTTATTAAAGCAATTTAGTGAATTTATAAAAAACGGATACGAGTTTTTCTTTTCATTAAAAGATGCCGATGCCATGTTCTTTTTTCTGGAAACAAGCTCCAAACTCACTCAATATATTCGGCACATTAAAACATTCCATCCGGATATACTGTCGTCGGATTATAATGAAGAACTCTTAGATATATCCACTTTAATTGGAGATTCGTTTACACTTGATTTATCTCAAACCCAAAAAAATCAAAATAAAGCACTTTTAGCCATTCATCTAGGCAAAAAAATTAATCCCGGCAAACAAGATCTCCAAACAATTTTCTCCTCATATGTTTACTACCGAACACACGTAAAATCTGACATAAACAAAAGTCTTCATTTTGATCTGATAAAAACGATTAATAAACACTTATTAAGCTTTAAAAAACTGTTAGAACAAAATTCTAAAGAAGCTTCTCATATCATCAATTCAATAATACAGCAGGCGCTTCCCTATAAAAAACACCACTCTTGGGTCATTTTGAAAGATTTTCCTCTTCTAACCGGTGAAGATAAATCTATAGCCATTGATCTTAAGAAAGGAGAAGTTACATTAAAAGGCTCGGTAACTGCAACAATCGATCCTGCAATACTTCAAGATCCGGTATTTCAAAAGTTTTTTCCTAAGATAGACGATTTATTTATTGAGCGGTCGGGCGAAACAGAGTTTGAAATTACAACACAAAACAATACCGAATATCGTGTCTTACTAAACAAAGGCAATCGAGTTATTTTACAAAAAAAATATAACAATCAATGGTATCAGTATTTCCATCCTAAAGAAATGGCATTATCCGAGATAAACGAAATCTTAAACTCTACCCCTTTATTAAAGCTGGCACAAGCATTCGGTTTTCTAAAAACTTATCTAAAAAACTCTTTGGAATACAACGGCTCTACTTTATCCGCTCTTACGATACCGGCCTATTTTTTATCACAAGATTTTTCGTTATTTTTTTCAGAGAGTAGTAACGAAGTGTTATGTTGTGATTCTAAAACTCATCTTCCCGTTTATAGGTTAGATCTATCTCGAATAAACTCCGATACTCAAGTGAGTCATGTATTGGAGAAATTAACTTTAGGAGGAGAGAAAACAGGACTTACCTTAATTGATTTACACGATCCGCAAGTTAACGACCTATTTTTTATCAGTCGTTTCGAATCAAGAGATTATACCCTTATATGGAAACATCATCAATTTAAAGAAATCAAAAGCATTGAATTTCCAAGATATGGTTTATCATTTAATACCATTAAAGACTCGGAAAATAGACCTTTATTCTATTCTTCTCAATACAAGGGTTACTTTATTAGTAAGAACCAATTTGTCGAAGGATTAGGAAATTATGGCAATTTTCTTGTTATTGAAAATAAACAAGGAAAAAGATTGGTTATTTTTCCGAATCGACCACTTAAAAAGGAAGCGGAGCAATCTTCTTTAGTTACAAACCTTCCATTGTATGAAAATGAAGATAAAAAAGTAAGTACCTTAACTATCCCTTTAAATTCTCAAAACAGATTCGATTATTACAAATTAGAGTTAAAACAAAAAATTCACTTGGCAAAAATCTTTTTATCGGAACAGATTTATGAGGAAGCAATGGATGTACTTCAGCTTTCTCGATCATCTATAGAATTATTCTCCGCTAATGAACAAGAACATCTATTAGAGCTCATTTCTTCATCTAAATTAAAAGACCACGATCCAAGAGCTATTTTTCTTCAGGTTAAATCTGCCGGCTTATTAGCAAAAAATCTTGCCGATTTCTTACCGATAGAGTCTTATAAATCTTTTCTACCTGAAAAAATTCTATCCTATATTCCGCAAATCAAAAAAACATATATAGAATATTTGAAGATTAAGTATCCCTTCGATCGTTACTTTTTAGAGAAAAATGAAGAAATAGCACTTTTAAATTTATTAACTTATGCATCCGATGAAATTCGGATAAGTCCTATTATTTTAAAAAGACTTAATAAGCTTGATCCTGAAAAATACGATGAAACTATTACTCTACTTACTCTGCAAAGGCGCAATCAGGGAAAAACTTTCACTGATACAACAAGCATGAAAGAACTGAAGTCTTACGATTTAGATTTAAAACAAAACCTCTCTGTATATGCAATTTTCATGTACAATGGGATATCCGATCAAAATCCCTTTCTGTTGCTAGACCCGAAATTGTCCATTCGGCAATTTTACGAATTTTACAAACTGGCTAAGAACGAAGATCTTTCAAAAGATGCATTAATCTCATTATTTTCTAAAACATTTCAAATCGATCTTCCCGGAAATCTTCCACTAGATCAAATAAAAGAAGAAATAAAAAAAGCATTTCATCTCATGTATATTTCCGTATTATCATCGGAGGATAGCCACAGTCGATGTCTTGCATTAACATTAAATGCAGTCTTTCATCATCCCCAATCTTTTCCCTCTTCAGAGAAATTCCCAAGCATGTTATCTGCGAATGATGATGAAAAAGAACTTTTTTTTGATAACATCATTGAGAAAGCACAAGCATTTTATACTAATGAAATAACTCATTCCGAAAAGGAACCTTTAACTATACCCCCATTAGACGAGCCATTAGAAGTAGATAATATATCTTCCATCCCTATTTCCTCTAAAAAAGTTGAATACTCAAGACCGGCAAACTCTTTGCATTTAGATCGATTGGCTCAACCTATTATTCCCGGGATTTTTTTCGAACCGATCACTAAATTAAGCGACCAAGCAAGGCAAGAAGCAGCTCGATTTCAGTTTCAATCACCTTCTAATAATCCTATTCTACAAAATGAAATCGATATTACCTCCGAAGCATTTACTTCCTATCAAAAAGTAGAGGCAGCCGATTCTGTTGAATATAGAGTCAAAGATCTTGTTGCATTCGGAAACTGGATTGACTACCTATCTTCAACAACATGGGAAATACATAAAGAGTTACTTGATAAGGAAATAAACCTCTTAATGTTAGCCAACAAAAAGAATAATAACGAGTTGAAAAATTATCGATTTTTCGGTGATCTACTAGCGGCAATGAACTTAAAAGAAGCAAAATTATTATTTTCAAAACGTCGTTTATCAGCTTACCGGGAAAAAAATCCCGATTTATCACCAGAAAATTGTGATAAACTCGATAAAGCCATTCAAGATTACCTGTTACTTTCTACCTATTATCAACACATTCAGCGTGTTATTCAACATTCGAGACTATTTCTGGAAAAGGTCAATCATTTTTCTTCTTCAAGACAACTCGAAGCTCGAGATGAACAAGTACCGTCACCAACTTTCAATCCATTACCCTTTTTAAAATTGGGGCAAAAATATGTCAGTCATGCAATGCATCAGGATTTTAAACATATGACAAGTAAAAAACTAACCGAGTCTAGTCCGAGATTACAATCACCTTCTCAATTTAATCATTCGAATATAGATGAATCATACATGTCTTATCTTGTAAAAGACCTAATGAGAATCATTTTTACAACCAGGCACTATAGCATCATCGATCATCCGGAGTATCTTGTTTTTGAGGATGCAATGAATATGCTTCTTTATAAAGATCAAGTCAATAATTTAGAAATTATTCTAGATAATGGAAAACAGTCAAGTGCTTCTAGTAAGAATAGGGTATTGGAGATGATTGTAGGCTCGGGTAAAACTTCTGTTTTAGCCCCAATCATAACACATCAAGCCGCTGACGGAAAAAGATTATCTGTTTTTGTCTTACCGGCATCGCTTTTTGCTTCAATGAGCAAAGAAATAGAAAAAACATTGAATACGGCATTTCGCCAAGAAATGCAAAGTTTTGACTTTAATAGAGAAACTAAATTGACCTCAAAAGATTTAGAATGGATTTACCAAGAACTTCAACTTTGTATTGAAAAGAAAAAGATTCTAATCATGACACCACAAAGCATTCAAAGTTTTTATCTGATGACTATCGAATCTTTTTATAAATATTTAGATAATAACAACCCTAAAATGAATTCAGAGTATCATAATCAAATAAAGTTATATAAAAAAATTCTTTCTCTTTTTAAACAAAAAGGAACGGTATTAATCGACGAAATCGACACTATTCTAGACCCTTTAAAAGAACACCACTTTACATTTGAAAAACAAATCCCGAATCTTGAATCGATTCAACATGCAGCCGATATTTATAAGACAATTACTCTCAATCCATCTTTAAAAAAGCTTTTACCTATTTTAAATCAGGAAAAAACAAGTCGGGTATCGAAGGAGACTTATCATACTACTTTCAAACCTTTACTGATAAATGCCCTACTATCAGGAAACTTTATTAAACAAGACAGAGAATTAAATCGCTTTCTTTCCGGCGAACCAATGATTGAAGCCGTTCGAAAGTTTTTTCTAAATGATGACTACAGCGTTTTTTCCGGCATTTCCGGCGACTATATAAAAAACAAATTAGCCCTTGCAAAAGAGATGATAGAATCTCTTTTACCCATAACTTTATTGAAACAACCGGATGAACATTTCGGCCTATCTAAAAGAGATACCCACGTAAAGATTGCAATTCCTTATCATGGGAGTAATAACCCGGTAGAAGGTTCTAGATTCGGTACTATATATGAAACGATTAACTATACATATCAATTATATTTGAAGAAAGGAATTCCGAAAGACTTGCTCCTAAAAACAATACATTCACTAAAAAAACAATTTGCAAACGAATCAAACAATCGATTGATTACCGGGATTGCTGATAGTGATGCCTTTAAACGATTTCAACAATTTGCTTCAACAGCAGCCTCTGTTAATGCTTTTATCAACATCGATAACAATATCAATTATGTTTGGGAATTAGTCAATCAAAACCCTCAAAATATCATTTCCTTTGTTGACCTGTTTATACTTCCTGAAATTGATGTTTTTTCGAAACACACGCGTGTCACTCCTCAACTATATACATGGATGTTTAACCAAGTTAACGGATTTACCGGAACGCTTTGGAATTTTGATTCTTTTCCGGAAGGGATGCAAAGCTTCCCTTCACAAAAAGCAACGGGCAAGATCCTCTCTAATCTTTATAAAAATTCCTTTGAAGATGTACATATCATTAAGGAGGCTTCTTCATTAAAACAACTTGTCAACCGGATTTTTTCATTAAATGACGGAGACGATATACATGCTCTCATTGATGTGGGAGCTTACTTTAAACACTTTTCAAATCTTGAGACAGCACATGCTATTTTGCATAATCCAATAATAAAGAAAAGGGATCCCCTTATAAAAGGAGTTGTTTTCTATGATGAAGAAAACAATCAAAAAATTCTATTACAGGAAAAGGATCGGATAAAAATCATTGATTATGCTACAGGAGTCATCCCAAAAAACCAACTCATTACTCTTTATGACCAAAAACATACGACAGGATCTAACATCCCACAAGCAATGAAAGCAAAAGGCATTCTAACAATTGGACCGCAAATAACACTCCGTGACTTTATACAAGGATCCGGGCGCATGAGACAACTTGATGGAGGGCAAACAGTAGGTTTTGTAATCTCCGAGGAAATTGTTTCTCTATTAAATGAGGAACTTAATCGTTTTTTAAAAGAGAAGCTTAAAAGTACAGATTCATTAACTTTGAATGAAATCATACAATTTTCAATCATTCATCAGAGTAATGAAAAGGGAAATAATAATTTTCGTGCTTCTAAAGCTAAATTTGATAGCGCAATTGAATTTTCTATTTTAGACTATCTCCTCTCCGATTCAATAGCGACAGAAGCATTGAAGGAGGTGTTAGAAAAGTTTAGAGATTACTTTATCTTACAAGAAGATGATCAACCTTTTAAACAATTTAGTAGCCCTTCTAAAGAATTAAAAAAAGAAGAGGTTATCGACCAACTCTTCCGAAGTTTTCACAAAAAAACCGAACTTATAAGCGCCTTTTTAAAACCAATACCCGATGCCCTCTTTAAAGAAAGTAATCAAAGAGAATTTCATAAAAAACTAATGGAAACCTTACCCTCTTATTTACTTCAAAAAGATACATCATATCAATTTGAAGTAGAAACAGAAAAAGAAACTGAAGTTGAGATGCAAACAGAAGTAAACAAAGAAGAAGCATTTGATTTTGGACACGATTGTGTAAATCTGGATCATTTCTTATGGAAAAAAGAATTTTCCGATCAGACTCCCCCTTTTCCCGATTTTTTAACAGCCTCACCTACTCTATCATTTGATAGCAACTCTCCTTTTTTAACAAAGATAAGTGTAAAAGACCTCCTAAGGAAACACCGAATGTTTTTTAAATACCGGCCAATATTTGATTCTAACCTGGCTGCAACCCAAAATATTATTCCGGTAACATCAAACGAAATAGATATGATTTTTCATCCCTTTTCTTTTGAGATGCGTTCTTCAAACCATGCTCTGATTATCCAAGAAGAGGGTTCCGATACCATTGATTGGATTATGTTAGATGAAAAAAATGCTGCTATTTTGAAAGATTCCTCGTCAAAAGAAATAACAAGGCCCGGTCGAGATAACCCAAATGTTAAACCGTATAAAATAGCTCTTTATCATTTACATTTAGATGAATTTTCTAAAAGAGGGGACAATAGTTCTTACATTCTTGATGTCGATCAATTAAGGCTACATCCTAAATTTCTTACACTCAAAGTTCAAATGCAATTTTTCAATGGACATACAATCTATACGGATAAAGAAGCCGAAGCCTTAAAAGTATGGATTAAAGAAAAAGGTCTTGATGCCGTAAGATCTTTCTTTGAAAAGGAAATTTTACCTAATAAAGACTATAATGCTAAGCATTATAAGACCAGTACACTTTACCAACTTTTTCAAACCTTTGAGTAAAAACTAAATAGGTTAATATACGCTTAATGCTTTTTTTTATATAACTTATGCTCTTTCTTCTAAGATTTTTTTCGCAATTTCCGATAAGGCACACCAATGGGTTAAAAGTTTCTCTTCTTCCATCACTTCAGCTTCAAAATAATCCGCTCCTATATATAGTGAATTAAATTTTATTTTTCATTTTATTCATGTAAAATATCCGGATGACATATTCACTTGATTTAAGAAAACAAGCTTTAAAATATATTAAAAATGTGGGAACACGAAAAGAGGCAAGTGTCATTTTTTCAGTTACGACTCGCACTTTATTAAACAGGCTTTCTCGAGAAAGACTGCAGATCTTAGCACCGAACAAAAGACGTCCTAGCCTAAGTAAAATTGATAATCATAAACTTAAGCAATATCTTCAAAAATATCCGGATGGCTATCTTAGAGAAATTGCTCAAGAATCGGATGTTACGATACCGGCTATTTTTTATGCCTGTAAACGTTTGAAACTAACCTTAAAAAAAGATCCCGTTCTACAAAGAAAGAGATGAAAAAAAACGACAAGAGTTTCAAGAAACACTAAAAAATATTCCCATGAAAAATCGTTTTTATGTAGATGAGAGCGGGATTAATAAATATTTAAGAAGGGAACATGTGATACTAAGTTATTTAATCTATGAGTGAAAGATTTTCTTATTCCGGAACTTAAACCCGGTCAAGTTGTTATTATGGATAATGCAACTTTTCATAAATCTAAATATTCGCAACAACTTATAGAACAAGCAGGTTGTCACATTCTATTTCTTCCTCCCTATTCACCGGATTTAAACCCAATAGAAATTTTTTGGGCTAATTTTAAAAAACAGGTTCAAAAAAATAGGGAATGATTCATAAATTTAGCCCAAGCAATTGATTTTTCTTTTCTAACTATAGTATTTTAATTTTTATTTGATAATATGTTATCCTTCTTTTTTTATACAAACAGTAAGGACAAAACAATGCCTAGAGCCTATTCAGTAGATCTTCGAGAGAAAGTATTACAACATATAGAAAAACATCATGATAAAAAAACAGCCGGCCATATTTTTCAAGTAGGTATCGCAACAATATATCGATGGATCTTGCAAAAAAAGCAAAAAGGACATTTAAAGCCAATCCGCAGAAAATATGCTTATAAGAAATTAGATGATGAGTTGTTATCTAAATATGTAGAAAAACATCCGGATTATTTTTTATCGGAAATTGCTCATTATTTTTCAGTCACTCCGCAAACGATTTTTTATGCCCTTAAAAGATTAAAAATTACACGAAAAAAAAAACTACTCGCTATAAGGAAAGAGATGAAAAGAAACGGGAAGCTTTTATGAAAGATTTAAAAAATATTCCCTTTGACAAGAGAATTTATCTCGATGAAACCGGGATTCATCAATTTTTATTTCGTGAGTCCGGAAGAAGCTTACGCGGCAAAAGAGTTTTTGGAGCGGTTTCAGGAAACCGCTTTATAAGGCAAAATATTATTTCAGCCCTATCTAAAGGGCAGTTTTTATCTCCAATGTGTTTTGAAGGTACTTGTAATACCGGGTTATTCAATATTTGGCTTAAGGAAGTTTTGACTCCTCAGCTTACACCCGGTAGTGTTCTTATTCTTGACAATGCCGGTTTTCACAAGTCAGCGGAAAGCAGGAAAACAGTAGAATCTGCCGGTTGTAAGCTTATGTTTCTTCCTCCATATTCTCCGGACTTAAATCCTATAGAAAAATATTGGGCTAATATGAAAAATAAAGTTAGAGAGATATTACGAAAAGTTACGAATTTTACATTCGCCATTGATCAAGCAATCTTATCAATGTAAAATTAAATGACTATAATGGGTATTTATGAAAAATAAAATTTAATTCACTATAGTCAAGGCCAATGTACTTAATAGGTGAATCAGCCAAAGCTTGCTGTATATCGTTTAGGTTATGCAGTTGATCATCAATAAAAATCACCGGAAGAGGAGCATGATTGATCTTTTTTAAAAAAGCTTTTAAAACAAAATGCTTTTAGAATTACTTATCCCATTGGTAAATAAGATGTCTTTACCATACCTTGGATAACTATTAAAGTCGGATTCTAAATAATCAAAAAGAATATGTTCGATAGATGAAAAAGCTTGTAAAAAATCAATCCCAAGACGCAATAATTCTTGGACTCTAAAATTTGCAATGTCTCTATTATCACCAATATCTCCAATAATGGTGCAGAGTCTTTTGATTAAAATTTCTTTACACAGAACTGTTCTAAAAGTTCCGGCATATAATCATCGTCTCAACCAACATTCCTTCGCCTTTCTGCAAGGATCATTTTTCTGCTAATATTCTGTTGTAATATATTAAAGAGCTAGTCTTCTGAAAAAAGCTAAATTTTCAGCTGCATGACCCGTATCATTAATAACAGCATCTTCAGAGAAGGTCACATCAAGAATCCAATGATCAACTTCAACACTTCAATGGGAACGGATAATTTTTCCTAAGCGTTCGGGAGAAATCGTTTTTCTTCTGAAGTATTTTCACCTACGCTCCTTTTAGAAAAAACTTCTATAATCGCTTTTATTCCGATCCGGTCCTGTTGTTGTTTTAACCAAGAAAGGTTATACTTTTCTTGCTTCAATCCTTCCATGCCTTTTGTCATAATCTATACAACAGTTAAACCCCTTAATTTTATCATTTGCTCTAAGATCTTTTACCTTATTAAAAGCCTGTTGGATCGATATTCTAAATTCTTGAATATCAATTTCTTTTTCAATATCATCATATTTTCTCTACTTTCACTTTTTCCTCCAAAATAATTTCTTAAAAAAGAAAACAGGATATGATTTTTTTTATCAAATCTTTTTAATCAAAAGACCCTATAAAAACCTCCCCCTCCTTAGAAATTGATAAGCTTGATTTAAAAATATGACATCCTAACTTTCTTTGAGCTGCTTTTTAGACATATCAAATATTTATCTTTTATTTTATGATTCTTTTTTAAGAGATTTTTAGGAGATATATAAGTGAATAAAAAATTTAACCTCGCTCTTTATTATAAACCCGGATGCCCTTTTTGTTTTAAAGTTTTAGAATGCTTGAAAGCATTAAAGAAAGAGATTCCCTTGAAAAGTGTATTCGATACCGAAGTCAAACAAGAATATCATAATAAAGCACCAAAAACGCAAGTCCCTTGCCTTATGATCGATAACAAACCTCTTTATGAATCCGATGCGATCGTAAAATGGCTAACAAAACACCAAAAAAATCTGTAACAATGCATATACCTTTAGCAGAAACACTCCGACCAAAACAATTTACTGAAATAGTAGGTCAAGAACATCTTACCGGTAAAGAGGGATTTTTAACCCGTATTGTACATCATAAAAAACCCCCTTTCCATTTTGCTTTGGGGTCCTCCGGGGTCCGGTAAAACAAGCATAGCACGTCTTTATGCCAAATCTTTCAATTTAGAATTTATCACATTAAGTGCTGTCTTCAGTAGTATCACAGATATTAAAAAGATTTTAGCTGAGCACTCAAGCCAACCTCTGTTTAATAAAGGGTTTGTGATGTTTATCGATGAAATCCATCGTTTTAACAAAGCACAACAAGATGCTTTTCTCCCTTTTATGGAAAATGGTTCTTTAATTTTGGTAGGAGCGACAACTGAGAACCCTTCTTTTTCTTTAAATAATGCTCTTTTATCACGCCTAAGAGTTCTAATTTTAAATTCGCTTACTTATGAACCTACGAGACGTATTCTTAATCTGTACGAATCTTCTTTTGAACCCCTTCCTCTTTCGGATGAAGCTAGAGATTATCTTATTAGTATTTCCGGTGGAGATGGACGTTACCTATTAAACATGGTTGAAAATCTTCAAAATATTCCTAAAACAGACTCTATCATCGATTTAAACAAGATAAAAAAGGAATTACAAAAAAAGTCTGCTCTTTTTGATAAACATAATGATCACCATTATAATTTAATTTCTGCTTTGCATAAAAGCGTGAGAGGATCAGATCCAAATGCAGCTCTCTATTGGTTTTCTCGTACACTCGAAGGTGGAGAAGACCCTCTTTTTATTGCAAGAAGGCTGATTCGTATGGCATCAGAAGACATTGGATTAGCTGATCCGGAAGCGCTTAAAATAACGATTGCAGCTCGTGATGCTTTTCAAATGCCGGGATCTCCTGAAGGACACCTTGCCTTAGCCGAGGCTGTTGTTTATCTCGCTTTAGCAAAAAGCAATGCCTTATACGCAGCTTTTGCAGAGGCCCGAACATCAGCTAAAAACACATCTCATCTCAATCCTCCCGCTACTATTTTAAATGCACCTACACAATTAATAAAAAATTTAGGATATGCGAAAGGATATAAATACGATCATAATTGCCCTCATTCTTTTTCAGGTCAAAGTTATTTTCCTGATGATCCGGAACGGGAATCCTACTATTTTCCCAAACCGGTAGGGTTTGAAAGAGAAATGGCAAAACGCAACGACTATTTTTCTAAGTTCAGAGAAAAATCGGAATAAACTAGTTGCCGTTTTATGAGCTTGGTACCCAACCCATAGACAAACAGAGTTGCAAAAATAAAATACAAACCCCTAATAGAACCAATAAATATAAAATAGGCCTGCCGCCCCATGTTCGAAAGGGACCTTGCATATTTAAATGATAGCGACCTCTATTAACCATTAGAGCAGGTAAGATAATAAAGAGGATCACACAACCGATACTACCCGCGTAATTCAATGCCGTTAGAAAAGCTCTCGGATAACTAACAGCAAAAATAAGAGGCGGAACAAAAATCAAAGCACATAATAATAATTTTCCATTACCTTTTTTTTCAATTTTAAAACCATCAGCCATAAAATCAAATAGGCTTAAAATAACACCCAAGAAAGAAGTTACTATCGCACAAAAAGCAAAAATTTCACTAAATGTCGTAATTAATGGATTATGCAGTAATATTTTAAGTGAATGAGTAGCGGGTTCACCCTGAGCAAGAGCTGATCTTAGACTATTAGAACCGTATTCCGGCACAATGCCCAATACGAACCATTCCCAAACCACATAAATAATTAAAGGAAATAAACCGCCTAATAAGATGGCTCCTTTAAGCATTTTCAAATTGCCTTTTAAATAGGTTGTGATACTAGGTATGATATTCTGGAAAGTAAAGGACGTCACAATTACCGGTATACCCATTAAACTATACAACCAATTACTTCGAACCAACATCTCATTATGAACAAAGCTTTTACCTGCAATAATTAATAGAATATAGCCCACAGCAATTCCAACAATAAGAATAAAGTTCGTATTCGCAACCGTTTTTGTTCCGAAATAAACAGACGGACCAAAAATCATTAATGAAATGACCACTCCAATCCATTTAGGCAAATTAATACCAAAGATGCTATCAATCATATCCACAATAATTGAACCACTTCCGGATAAATAGGCAACAGAGACCGAATAGAAAAGAAAAAGATAGGTCGCAAAGGCAACAATTTTAAAAAAACCACCTAAAGTATTTTGTGCCATTGAAATAATATTCGCTTCTTTGTCCATCCATAGAACAACTTCCAATATTAAAAAACTCGTATAGGTCATCACAATCCAAGAAATAACGTATAAGATGAGTGCCGGAACAAACCCTGCTAATCCGGTTAATACCGGCAAGGCTAACATACCGGCACCTATAGAAGTGCCTGATGCCAATAGGGTCGCCCCTAGAAAACTCGTCACTTTCGATCGAAATGTAGCTTCCATTTTTTGATATGCTTTGAGGATTTGTAAGAATGATAACGTTTTATGCGGCTTTAATCTTGATATCTACACCGGCAGGCAGTGTTAACGTTTTAAGAGCATCTACTGTTCTACCGGTAGGATTTAAAATATCCATTAAGCGTTTATGAGTACGAATTTCGAACTGCTCTCGTGATTTTACATTTACGTGAGGGGAACGAAGGACAGTATAAATTTCTCTTCGAGTTGGCAAGGGAATAGGACCTACTACTCTAGCGCCTGTTCTTTTTGCTGTTTCAACTATATCTGCTGTAGCTCGATCAAGAATACGCTGATCATATCCTTTTAAGCGAATTCTTATCTTTTGCCTATCTTGCTTCTTTCCCATAGTTTTCTTTTTTCCTTCTACTATTTTTTAACAATCTCTTCTTGTATTTTTGCAGGTACACGTTCGAAATGACCGGGTTCCATGGCGTAATTAGCTCTTCCTGAAGATAACGATCTAAGCTGCGTGGAATAACCAAACATCTCACTAAGGGGAACTTGCGCTTCAATGATCTGTGTCTTTTTAGATGAACTTTGACCCATAATTTTTCCTCTTCGTCTACTGAGGTCTCCTAAAACATCCCCCATAGATTCTTCAGGAGTTGTAACGTCTACTTTCATGATAGGTTCTAAAAGATAAGGTTTGGCTTTTCTGGCACCTTCTTTTACTGCTATTGATCCACAAATTTTAAATGCCATCTCATTAGAATCCACATCGTGATAAGAACCAAATACAATCGATACTTTTACATCGATTAGATTATATCCTGCTAAGACGCCGGTATCTAACCCTTCATGAACCCCTTTGATCACTGCCGGAATGTATTCTCTTGGAATAACCCCTCCGACAATCTTACTAACAACCTCATTCCCTTTACCTGTTTCATTCGGCTCGATTTCCAAGACAACGTGAGCGTATTGACCACGACCACCACTTTGCTTAACAAATTTTGTTTCTTGTTTAACAGGATTAGCAATAGATTCTTTATAAGCAACTTGAGGTTTACCAACATTAGCTTCTACATTAAATTCTCTAATCATACGATCACGCAAAATATCAAGGTGTAATTCACCCATCCCTGCAATAATCGTTTGGCCGGTTTCTTCATCAGTACTCACTCTAAAAGTAGGGTCTTCTTCAGAAAGAGCCGATAATGCAACAGAGAGTTTTTCTCTATCCGCTTTTGATTTTGGTTCAATTGCCATGGAAATAACGGGCTCCGGGAACTCCATCTTCTCAAGTAAAAGTGGGGTTCCTTCGGCGCATAACGTATCTCCTGTACTCGTATTCTTTAAACCAATACAAGCAGCGATATCACCGGTATAAAATGCATCCCTATCTTTTCTTTGATTAGAATGCATTTCCAATAGACGAGTCACGCGTTCTTTTTTACCTTTCGTCGTATTAATAACGGTTGAACCTTTTGGTAGGGTCCCACTATAGATTCGAATAAAGGTTAGTCGTCCGACATAAGGATCGGTCATGATTTTAAAAGCTAGGGCCGCTAAAGGCTGATCATCTTTAGGCTCCAGATAAAACGCTTCATCGGTATCTACATTAAGTCCTTTGACCTTCCCTCTATCAAGAGGTGAAGGCATCCATCGAATGACAGCGTCTAATAATTGCTGAACTCCTTTGTTTTTAAAAGCTGATCCACATAGCACCGGGTTAAATTTGTTGTCACAAACACCTTTTCTTATAACAGCATTAATTTCGTCTTCAGTTAATGTATCCGGTGCTTCTAAAACCTTCATCATAAAGGATTCGTTGTCTTCATCAATTGTTGCCAGCTCATCAAGAAGTGTTGCACGCATTTCTACGCATTTTTCTTTTAGGTCATCAGGAACATCAGTTACTTCCCATTCAGCCCCTAATTTCTCATCTTTGAAGATATAAGCTTTCATGATAATCAGATCGACCATACCAACAAATTCAGCTTCAGCTCCAATTGGACAGTGAACAGGAATAGCATTAGCCCCTAACTTATCTCTCATCGTATGTACCGCATCAAAAAAATCCGCTCCCATACGATCCATTTTATTAACAAAAGCGATGCGGGGAACACCGTATTTATCAGCTTGACGCCAAACTGTTTCCGATTGAGGCTCTACACCGGAGACACTACAAAAAACAGCCACCGACCCATCTAAAATTCTTAAAGAACGTTCTACTTCTACTGTGAAATCCACATGTCCGGGAGTATCGATAATGTTGATTTTATGGTGTTTCCAATAGATCGTTGTAGCAGCACTTGTAATCGTTATCCCACGTTCTTGCTCTTGTTCCATCCAATCCATTGTAGCTGCACCTTCATGAACTTCTCCAATTTGGTGTACTCGTCCTGTATAATAAAGAATACGTTCCGTTGTCGTTGTTTTTCCGGCATCAATGTGGGCCATGATGCCTATATTTCGTACTTTCTCTAAACTGTCCTTATCCGATCTTGGCATTTTATCCCCTTAAAAACATTACCACTTGTAATGAGCAAACGCTTTATTAGCTTCTGCCATGCGATGTGTATCATCTTTTTTCTTAATTGTAGTACCCTGATTGTTATAACAATCAGCTAATTCCATTAAAAGTCCTTCTGCCATAGAACGACCGACCTTCTTACGTGCATGTTGAATGATCCATCGCATCGCCAAAGCAGCGCTGCGTTCAGGTTGAATTTCTATAGGGACTTGATAAGTTGCCCCTCCCATACGCCTGGATTTTACTTCAAGAGTCGGTCTTGCATTTTCCAGCGCCGCTTCAAATGCTTGTATTGGATCGTCCGCATTCACACGTTTTGCTAATTTTTTTAATGCATCATAAACAATCCGACGAGCAACGGATTTTTTCCCATCTTCCATCACTTTATTGATAAATTTGGCAAGTACTAAGTTATCATATAACGGATCGCCATCAATTTTACGTTTTTCTGCTCTATGTCTTCTTGACATGTCTTCTCCTGTTCACTTCGTTTATTTAGGCCGCTTAGCCCCATATTTAGATCGTCCTTGTTTACGAGATTCTACAGCGGCACAGTCAAGTGCACCTCGAACGATATGATAACGTACTCCGGGAAGATCCTTTACTCGACCTCCTCTAACAAGCACAATACTATGTTCCTGCAAGTTGTGACCTTCACCACTAATATATGCGATAACTTCCTGGCCATTGGATAAACGAACCCAAGCCACTTTACGTAAAGCCGAATTTGGCTTTTTAGGCGTTTTAGTTTTGACTTGCAAACAAACGCCTCGTCGTTGCGGACAATTCGAAAGAGCAGGCGATCGACTGCGTTTTATCTTTGCTTTACGCCCTTGTCTGATCAATTGATTTGTTGTAGGCATTGAGCTAGCCTCTCCTTAACATTTTTTATTCTGAATACATCCTCGCTAACAGCTATTATAGGCATTCTGATGAATGCCAATAACTAAACGAAAATTAAGTGGTATACTATAACGAAAGAAGTGAATTATTTGCAAAAAATTTCAAACAATCTAAAAAAATCTTAGAATGAACGAATATAAAATAAAGATTTTATGCGATAATTAAAAAAAATTATTGCTCAATAATTGCTTTCGACGGATCTTTCGATGGAGATTCTATTTTCCAAACCTTCCCACCTATGATCGTTCGTAATTGATCTACAGAGATATATTCTCCTCGAGTTTGATAATTGCCATCCTCTTGAAGTTCATAGACTTCAAAACCTTCAAAACCTAATTCTTTATTTCGAAATTCCCAGGCAATCGTTTTATCATCTATAACCCCTTTGCCTTCTACTCGCCCTAAACTTTCATTTTCCAATGCAATCGTAAATGCATTAGGTGAAATTTCTGAAAGAATAAATTTATTACTTGTCTTATCAATAAGTCCTTCTACTTCTATTTCTTGCGTACAAGTGATCACCGTAGGAGCGTATTCGGAAACTTTCCATCTAGTATAGAATTTGAGCTCATGCCCAAATTCATTGAATGTAATAGTACCATCCCCTATCCACTCTTGTGGATTAAAAAGAAACGTATGCTGAACAGTCAAAACATAAACCTCCGACTATAAATACTTTGTAATATTCCCAATGCTGCCATTGTGGCCACAATGGAGGAGCCCCCATAAGTAACCAAAACAAGTGGCACTCCTGTAATCGGCAATAATCCGCACATCATACCGATATTGACTAAGATATGCATCGCCAAATAAACCGCAATTCCTGCAGATAACAACCTACCAAAATGATCCTTAGCAACTACAGTCACTTGAAAACTGAGGTAAATTAACGCATAAAACAGAAACATTAAAAACACAAGGCCCAAAAAACCAAAATGTTCTCCAAAATTTGAAAACACAGAGTCTGTATGAGAGGCCGGAAGCCAGCCTCCTCCTGTAAATTCTCCTTTTCGCCATCCTTTCCCGACTAATCCCCCTAAAGCAATAGCAGAAGTGGCCGCTCTTTGGTGATGAGTATTCGGATTTAAACGCTCATACTGATAATCTTTAATAACAGAAGTGGCTACCGAACGAAAATTTTCATGGGAAATAACACCTAAAAAGATCATTAATACCAATACCAGACTAGTTATGCCTATGATTGTCAGAATACGAATAACCGTAGGATGTATGCCCGCAAAATAAAACATCACTAAAGTGATAGGACATAGAACTAATGCTGTTCCTAAATCGGGCTGTTTTAAAATAAGAAGAAATGGAATAACCGTAATAAGCATCCCTCCAAAAGCTGTTTTTAAAGAACGGCTAACGGTTTTCATCCTCTCTAAGTACCAGCTTAAGGCAATGACAACAACCAACTTGGCTAATTCTGAGGGTTGAATACTGATATTGACGAAGGGAAGCTTATACCAACGATACACATTTTGAATCGGATTAGTAAAAAAAAGACCAACTAGAGCAATAATAAGTAATATATACAGTATCCATGCCCATTCTCTTAACTTATTGTAATCAAATCCGGCAAAAAAAAGGTATACCACTGAGCCAATACAAAACCATTGCATCTGACTTTTAACCATCGGTGTCAAAAACGCCTCTTCCGTACCGTCAGGGTAACCTGAATAAGGAATGATAGAAATGACGACAAGACTCACTCCCATCAATAACAATATAATCGATAGGATACGTAAATCTAAACGTTTTAAATAACGATAATCCCAAAACATGAAAAACAACCTTAAAACGCATAAAATATTAGCTTAATAAATTTTCTATTAACTACAGAGAAAAAAAGGAGTTTTTATCTTGTTTTTCTTTCATAATAAATACTTATCAAGTAATGGGTTATTTATACGTAAGCAGAGAAGGTTACTTGATGAAATCAATACTCATTTTAGAAGGCTATGGAGCTATTGAAAAAAAAATAGCCCTGATATTAGACAAAGAGTACCCTAACAAAGTTATTATCGCAGGAAGAGATTTACAAAAAGGTCAAGCCTTCATTATCAACCAATCCAAAACTTTAAAAATGAGGCGGTTGGACGCTAGTGGTGCAACCTCTTTAAAAGACAACGTAAGTGATGTTGATTTCATCATTAATACAATTGATCAGAAAGAACCTGTTGCTGCTCAAATATCTATTGAAAAAGGGTTAAAATATGCCGATGTGACAGCGCTTCTTTTACATACGGGACTCGCTCCTGAAATTTCGAACGTCATGGCTAAAACCGGAAAAAATGCTTTAAATCAAACTGATCTCATCATAACAATTTACAACGGAGATTTAGAAAGAGAAGCACTCCCTAACACATTAGATTATTTGCTGTTTACTAATACTCAAAAGACGGATGTCCTAAATGCTGACGGTTCTATATCTCAAGCCCTAACTTTAACAAGAAGCGATTTTTTTGATTCCACCGGAAATAGAAAAGTTTGGCCAAGAATAGACGAATGCTTTTTTGGAAATATTCCGGGCGCTCTATTTTCTAAACTTGAATGTTCCATTGAACCCAAATCAATTATGAAATAAACGGCTTTTTTGGCTCCATTGAAATTAACACCTTTATTGAAATATCCATGGATACGAAAATTAGCCACAAAGAGTTACCAATTTTACAAAAAAAATACTCTAATATTAAATAGTTATGGTTAGCTTTAGGACTTGAGGTCTCAAGTGGGGATAAGAAACAAGCCTATCGATTATTCGTCCACGATTCGGATAAATGGACAGCAAAAGGGTTTGTTTTGATGGTTAAAATGCTTTATGCAGAATACGTTTTCTGAACAAGCCATTGAACCATTTAATGTTTTTAAAGCTTTAAAGACCATGGGATTGAAGATTTCTATTGAGAGCTCCCGATTTTAAGATAAAGCACCTTTATGACAAAATAGTCACTTGGATTACTTTTAAAATGTTTAAGTAAGGAAAAATATGGATACCCGGGAAAAACTCAAAGAACTTTTAGAAACATTCGTAGCTAAAATACGCTCTAAATCAGAACAAGTTAATCGTGCTGTTTGGCTTTTAGAAACAACTGAATCTGAAGATGCAGCCTTTTTACTGGCCACTTTAGAAGCTGAGCTGAAAATTTTATATAGCGATCCTACTATCTATGATAAATTAACGAGCTTAGATCAAGATGAATCCATTACCAATCCCTTACTCAAGCGCGTCTTAAATGTTTTAATCCGATCTTTTAAATCCAATATGCTTCCGGAAGAGATGATTAAAGAGATTTCTACAAAAGAAGCTTTATTATCTCAAGCGTATGGAACCTTTAGACCCACCTTCGAAGGGAAAAAAGTCTCTGAAAATGATCTCTTAGATATTTTAAAAAATGAAAACGATATCGATCGAAGAAAACGGACATGGGCCGCCTCAAAAGAAATTGGGAATCATTTAGCTCCACAAATTCTTAAAATAGTTAAACTACGTAATAATGCTGCTCACCGATTAGGTTATAGTGATTATTATTCCATGCAGCTTGAGTTGCAAGAAGTTGATAAAAAATGGCTCTTATCTATTTTTAATGAATTAGCCGAAGCCTCTCAGGAAGCTTATCGTTCAACTCTAAATCACATTAACGCACAACTGGCTAATCGATATAAAGTACCTATTATGTCATTAGGTCCTTGGGCCTGGAGTGATCCTTTTTGCCAAGAAGACCCTCTTGCTAGTGATTTTGGATTTGATAATCTATTAGAAGAAATTGATACCGTAAAAGTCTGTCAAGATTTCTATCACACAATCCGCTTACATATAAAAAACATTATCCCACAAAGCGATCTCTTTGAAAGACAAAACAAAAACCAACATGCTTTTTGTCTCCACCTCGATCGCTATGATGATGTCAGGATATTAGCGAATATCCGCCCCTCTTTCCGTTGGTTGGATACCATGCTACATGAATTGGGTCATGGAGTATACGATCTGGGTTATGATCCTCAACTCCCTTGGATTTTAAGAGACCCTCCTCATATGATTACCACAGAGGCTATGGCTTTGATTGCCGGCAGACAAGCTTACGACCCTCGCTATTTACAAGCCATTCTGCCAAATGTAAAAGGGTTAGAAAAAATACTACGGCAAATCAAAGAAAGCCAAAATAGACGTCAGCTTTTATTTAGCCGGTGGGTTATGGTTATGGTACATTTTGAAGCTAACTTGTACGCTAATCCGGAACAAGACCTCAATGCCCTTTGGTGGTCTTTGGTACAAAAATATCAAGGCATTTGCCCACCGGCCCGTATAGAACAAAATGATTGGGCCACTAAATACCATATTGGGTTAGCACCGGTTTATTACCATAGTTATCTTTTAGGCGAGATGTTTGCGTCTATGCTACAAGAAACTCTTTTTGAAATAACCAATACGACCGGTCTTTATGGAAATGAAAAGGTAGGCGCTTTCTTACAAGAAAAACTTTTCCGACCGGGCAATCGTTTTTCATGGAATAAGCTCATTCAATATTGCACACAAAAAGAATTAGAAGGCGGAGCTTGGCTTCGAGAATTCGCAACACCAAAGTTATAGCTCATGAATATCTTACGTTTTGAACTAAACACAATTGATTCTACACAAAATTGGGCTAAAGAAAATGCTCCTCAATTTAGCCGGGATAATTTTGTTATCATTACGGCTAATACTCAAACAGCAGGAAGGGGCAGGCAAAAAAAAATTTGGTACTCTCCACCCAATTGCAATATCTATATGACCTTTTCATTTTGTCTTAAAAAAAGACATGACCTATGCAGTATTACCCTTATGCTGGCTGTTATTACAGCCAAATGGTTCAAAACAATAGGATTGGAGCCTCAAATCAAATGGCCTAACGATATCTTGATTCATAATCAAAAAATAGCAGGTATTTTAGCAGAAACCACAAGTGAGAAAGATTTCATTCGCATCTTTTTAGGTATTGGCATCAATATTAATATGAGTGAAGAGGATTGTAAAAAAATTGATCAGCCGACGACTTCATTAAGATGTTTGAGTCATAAAGATTGGGATATTAATGAGATTATAACCCTTCTAAGTCAAAATGTTCGAAAAGAGCTCAAAGCTTTTGAATCAAATGGATTTGCCGGCTTTGTCAATGACTTTGAACCATTGTGTATGCATACCAATAAAACATTAACGATTGATGACGGGCACAAACATTGGACCGGGGTTTACAAAAAGATCAATTCCGATGGCTCTCTTTTGGTGGAATTAACAGATGGCTCTACCAAATCTTTTGCAAGCGCTACGATTATAAATCAGGAGTAACTTCTAAGTCAGGGTCAATGCGTGCTCTTAAAACTTGCTGAATAAAAGATAGAGTTGCCCCCGTTGCTGAAAAACATGTCGTGCAAGTACCTTGATACGCAATAATAACTTCTCTATCTTCTTTGAGGCTGATGACCTCTACCCCTCCGGCATCCATTTCAATATAGGGCCTAATTTCCCGATCTATAACATCTTCAATCACAGCTATTTTTTTAGCCAACGGCAACTCCTTCCAGCCCGGATATCCCTCACCTGCCATAGGTAATCCCATATCTTCTTGTGCGATAGGAGGTGCGACATAATTTTTAGCTAAAGGAATATCCATACAGGTCTTACAAAGCATCTGCAAAGCTTCTAAAGCTAAGCCAACATGCGCTAGAGTATCTTCCGGAAAAGCTTGGACATCATTTTTATCTCGAAAATGTTTATCAACTAAATCTATACTTAACCTGGAGGCTTGATCGTAATTTCTGCCTATAGCCAAATCACAAACCCCTTCACCCGCTCCTATTAAGGCCGATTCCCCAATCAATTGAAATTTTAAATCCACAATCACACCATCTGCCGGATCGACTAATGAGTATAAATAAATGATATTTCCCTCTTCAATATTACCTGCAACACCGGCCGCAAAACGAAAAACACAAGCATCTGCCTCATCTTTAGTGAAGACACCGACTGAACGAGGCTTATCAATTTTTGATGCTAGTTTCTTACTATATTTAGCCCAAGGAAAGGGCTTGATTAGCATATTTAAACTCATTGATTCTATCCTAAAATATGCTCAGACATTTTTTTTAAACGCTTAACTTGTTCGATAATGATATGACAGGCTTGATCAATTTCTTTTTCTTTCGTGTAACGAGAAAAAGCAAAGGAAATCGCACTGTCAGCCTTTAAGCGCTCAACACCACTTGCTCTTAAGACTAAACTTAGCTTTTGAAAAACTCCACCCCCAAAATTGGCATATACTTTTTTTCGATTCAAAGCATACAAAAGATTTTCAGCAATCATTCCCGGAAATGAGATAACCGTTGTATTAGGCAAACTCATAATATCTTGAAAATGTATCTGAGCATCGGGCTGTTCTTTTAAAATCGTTTCTTCAAATTTTGCTCTTAGACGAACTACCTCGGTACACATATAGTCCAGATGTTCATGCATCTCTTCGCAAGCGATACCCAAAGCAACGAGGCCGGGTGTATTAATAACACCGGCTCTTTTTCCCCCTTGCTCCGGTCCACCAATAATAAAAGGACTAAGATCAATACCTTCTCGAATATATAAGCCTCCCGTACCTTTAGGAGCATGTAAATGATCTCCATTAAACGTAATAAAATCCGCTCCAATTTCTTTAACATCAAAAAAAGATTTACCCAAGACATAAGAAGCATCTAAATGGAATAAAATACCTCGCTGTTTTAACACATCAGCGATCTCATTAACAGGGTTTATTACGCCTGTTAACCCATTCGCCCATGCTAGTGACACCAACGCAGTTCTAGGACTAATTGCTTCACTAATAGCCTTAGCATCAACAAATCCCTTATCATTAACTTCTATTAAGTTCGTTTTACATCCCAATTCTTCCAGATGTGATAAGGACATAATAATAGGGGCTTCATCAACTGAAGAAGTAATAAAATGATTTTTACCTTCCTGCCTAACAATGTCGTAATATACACCCTTTATCACATGGTTCACCGCTTCCGGTCCTGATGAAGTAAATAGGACGGTATCACGATCAGTTGCTCCTAATAATTGATATATTTGTTTATAAGCTTTTTCCATAGCCGGTAACAATTGTTGTCCCATTGAATGAGGCTGAACATAAGAGCCCCAATTATCATAGAAATAAGGCTTCATTGCTGAAATGGCTTTTTCGGAAGGTTTGGTCGTCGTGTGGTTATCTAAGTAAATCCCTAACATCTTGTTAAATCTTTTGAAATTGATCTTGGGCATATTTATAAATAATCGGATCCCCTGTAGGAATCTCGAGTTTTACGATATCTTTTTGGCTTATATTTTCAATATCCATTGTAATAGAACGCAAAGAATTTCCATGAGCTGCTATAAATACCGTCTTACCTTCTTTAAGATAAGGCAGAATAACTTTCTCAAAATAGGGAATGGTTCTTTCTACTGTAAGCTTAAGACTTTCTCCTCCGGGAGGGCTTATATCATAGCTGCGTCTCCAGATATGTACTTGTTCATCACCAAATTTTTCTCGTGTACCCTGCTTATTTAATCCTTGCAGTTCTCCATACATACGCTCATTTAATTGCCAGGCATAAAAGACCGGAATACAGTTATCTAAAGCCTCTTGATTATAACATTTACTCCATTCAGAAGTTTTACCTCCTTCCCGGTGGTTAACCACTAAAGGCTTATTGGAACTATGCTCTATCATAGCCAACATGGCTGTCATCTGAGCACGAGCTAAAGTAGAAGAAAAAATAACGTCTATAGGGATATCTTTAATTTTTTCCCCGCCTTCTAAGGCCTCATCCATACCCTCTTTGCTTAAAGAGATGTCCACCCAGCCGGTGAATTGATTAAGCTTATTCCATTGAGATTGACCATGCCGCATTAAAATGAGCTTCCCCATCTTACATCCTTTTACAAGTTTTTAGTCAAGGTATACAATAAAGATGAACACTTTTCCATAAAAAAGACTTCTGCATAACTGACTTGATAATATTTTTTACAACTCACTGATTGTCTAAACTTATTTTTCATTTATTTTGATAAGTTTTATAATAAGCAGTTGTTTTATTCCGGGTGCAAAGCATCGCATAAGCGCCAAGAATCGTTGCCGGAAATCAGTTATGTAGAGGGTCTTTGCATAAAAAGCTCAAGATTTAACACTTTCTTTTTTTGAAAGGTCCTTCTCTAGCCTCTCGAGTCCTTCGTTGAACTCATCCACGCTTTTCCGATACCAAGTCAATCCGTTCTTATTAGGGTCAAACCTGTCAAGCCCCGTCATAGTCATGATGCGCTCTAGCGTTTGCCCGACACCCGCATCAATTTTTTTTGATCTCGACCAAGCTTCTTAAGTACATCCCGGTCATTTTGAGATAACTCTTTATTTAAACAATCCTTCCTAAGTGTCTCTAGCCTTTCCCTATATGATAACCACTCGGCATTCAAGCCCAACATTGTGTTGATCGCCATTGTTTGCTGAGCCCCGGGATTAGGTTCTATATCTAGCTTTCCTAGTTGTAAAATACTTAGCATGAGATATTTTGCTATACATTCGGGATTATAGCAAGGTCTATTATCTCCGGGTTGGTGCTCTTGAATCAAACGACGAAAACAGTTTATGTGTATGGGATGATTCTTTCCCTCCTGCCCCGTATGCTGTATAAAGACTTGCCCTGTCCCATCAGCCGGCTCCTTACATTTATCATAAAAACAGCCCTTGCTTACTACGCTAGCATCAGCTGTTCGTTCCAAGGTTTCTATATTAATTCCTATACTATTTTCTATTCCTATACTACTTTATATACTACTCATGAACTTAACTCCCACTTAATTGCTGTTTATACTAAATAATTGTTTATATTAAAATTAATAGTAAACAAAAATTGTTAATTAAATATTAAGATTGTACGTGTTTTTAGAACTACACAGGTAAAGCTTGACCCTCTAGAATTAACCTGTTTGAGATGTATGGGAAACAAAGGATATTCGCGTTTAATAGCACGGATAAAATAATTAAAAAAAATATTAATAAGATAATAATATTAATAAGATAATAATAGAAATATTTTTGTTGAAAAAAAGAACCCTGATAAACACATTCTGAAAAACTCCGCTTTAAAAAGTCCCGGAGATGTTTATAGGGTTCTCAAGGTACAGTATTATGATGAAAGACTTAAATCAAGCACATCGTTTCAATGTTAGAAAAAAAATTGTTCAATATGCTCAGGATAAAGGCATTCGGTCTGCCGTAAAAAATGAGGCGTAGCCGGAAATACCGGTCGTACTTGGTTGCGGCGTTTTGAGCAAGAGGGTAATAAGGGATTAAACAACTATATGCGACGAAGGAAGGAGGCGGTTTTTAACTTTTTTAAAATATAAAAGCGAGAGGTACGGGAGAAATATAGTAGAATTAGACCACTATTTTCCCGGTACACAAAAGTGTTCTGCATGCGGTCATAAACAAGGGAAAAAATCCCCCGACATAAGAACTTGGGAGTACTCAAATTGTAAAATCAAGCATGACAGAGATTTTAATATATATACTGCTCGCAGCTGAATCAGAAAATTCATCTTGAAGGACAATTAATATGATTAATAATAATTTTTTGAAAAATTATCGTTAATTCTTTGACCTAATTGCTCTTTCATTTTTGGGATTTCTTCAAAAAAGAACGTTCGGATAGTGTCACTGAAGTCAATAAATTTCTCGTAGCACTTATTGTAAGTTTTTTTCTCCCTCATCACCTTCCGGAACCTCTCTATTGGATTCAAATGGGGCGAGTACGGAGACAGGTAATGGATTGTCATCTTTGATGTAATAAGAAATTCATTAATCTTTTTGTTTTTATTGGATCGACCATTATCACAAATAATCTGAATGGATTCTGCACCGGATGACTTTTCCAAATCTTTTAAAAAATTTATTACATTATCGGCATTTATCGTATCATATTTTTGTGCAAAGACTTCCGTCTTAGCAGGCGATAAAGCTCCTACAAAATGCATTCTAAATTATTTGTTCGTAGTCGGGAGCGTTTGTATCTCTCCCTTCTTTATCCGGCCGGATACGGCTTGAGACCGGAATTCAGGATGCACTGCATCCAAAAAATACATTCTCCCGCCTTTTCCTAATGCAGCTTTCAAGCTCATGTATGACTCTATAAAATCTTGTTGCCTTTGTGGATCTAACTTTCCCGGAACTTTCAAAGGCTCTTGTTAGGTAAACGCATGATCTTTGAGCCAAGAGGTTATTCCGGATACTGAATAGATGATGTTATATCGTTCTTTGATGTATTTACAGATTTGTTTTGCATGAAAATAGGTGAATATTTGAAGGTGTTCCAACAACTTTTGCGTCCGTATTTTATTTAGCTTACCGGCGCTTCCGCCTTTAGGGGCGTGATTCGTTTTGTCAACGCTTCGTATTCCGTTAAATATCGATATACGGCTGCTATAGCTATTCGATGAGCTTGAGTGATTGATTCGGGAGGCATTCCTTCGCTTCTTGCTAAAATCACACATAAACGTAATCATTCATGTATATTACGAGTGTTTCTTGCGCGATTCTCAAGGTTAGATTTTTCTTTTGGTAAAAGTTGTATTTATGATGTAGATCAAAATTTAAAAAAGTAAGGTTACTCAATCACTAACTAATTTTTCCACACAATTTCTCTGATTCAGCTGCGAGCACTATATACATATTAATATAAAGGAATCTTGAATCTTCAACAGAAGGCCTTAAAGCAGTTTTTAAGGCCTTTAATGTGTCCTACTATGGTTATATTAAATACAACGGATTTGCCACCCTATTGTAAGGCTAAATTTATGGGGTATTGATATATATAATTCTGTTCAATATTAGTGTTTACCCAATTACAAAGATCTATCCATTCCTTATGATTATTAGCAATAAACGCTGTAGTAAAATTAATAAGATCGTTTATGCGTTCATAATCATCTAAAGCAATATCTTCCGACAACTCAAGAGTGACTCTTTTATACCTATCACCAAGTATAATAGAACATATTTGGTCAGATAACTGATATTGGAGATCCATAGAGATACTCAACAAAGGTAAATGTGGGCCGGATTCTCCACCGGATAAAAGCCATTGATAATCCCCCCAATCTTCATCACCTTTAATAAACTCCCGATTATAACCACTTCCTAATGAAAGCAAATAGAAATCATCTAACTTCTTTTCTCTTCCACCATATGCCAATGCAAGAGCCCCAATAGAGGGGTTTGGCATTCCTATACCACCATCAATACAACCATTATAAGACTTAAAGTAGGTCGGTGCCGCTGTTGTCTCTAATAAAGCATCTATAACTTGAACCCCTGCACAATTATTAGTAATATTTTCTCTAAAAGCAATGCGCCACCGCTTGACTTCTTTATTATATAATTCTACAACCGGAATCACAACTTTTCTAGGTAAATCAGATAATAACACACTCTTTGAATAACCTGCTGAAGCTAAAATTTTTTCAATATTATATCTCAACTTTTCAGCATCATATTTAGCGCTAAATAAACCTATTGATGGCTCACTAAAAACATCAGCACTTAATGCTTTATAATATTCCATGATTTTTTCTAATTCAATTCCACAAGCTAAAAAAACAGCAATAATAGCTCCCGTAGATGTTCCGGTAAAGACATCAAAATCATTATAACAATTCAAAGATGAGTCTTTTTCTAATACTTCTAAAAATTCAAGTGCCACTACACCACGAACACCCCCTCCATCGATAGATAAAATGCGCGTTTTATCTTTAGGGACAGCTTCAGAATAAACAGAAGAAAAAAGAAATAAAAAAAATAATACTCTAAAAAACATATTCACACTCTTTGATATTTTAAGAATCCAATACTATATGTACTATACACTTTTTTTAAAAATCAATTTAAGAAATTTCTTTATGACACTCAAGCGAGAAAACCCTTTGCTGTAGCGTTGGGATGATAGCGTCTACTTGTTTTTTTGATTTTGTATATACTGCCCGCAGCTGAATCAGAAAATTCATCTTATAGTATTTTAATTTTTATTTGATAATATGTTATCCTTCTTTTTTTATACAAACAGTAAGGACAAAACAATGCCTAGAGCCTATTCAGTAGATCTTCGAGAGAAAGTATTACAACATATAGAAAAACATCATGATAAAAAAACAGCCGGCCATATTTTTCAAGTAGGTATCGCAACAATATATCGATGGATCTTGCAAAAAAAGCAAAAAGGACATTTAAAGCCAATCCGCAGAAAATATGCTTATAAGAAATTAGATGATGAGTTGTTATCTAAATATGTAGAAAAACATCCGGATTATTTTTTATCGGAAATTGCTGATTATTTTTCAGTCACTCCGCAAACGATTTTTTATGCCCTTAAAAGATTAAAAATTACACGAAAAAAAAAAACTACTCGCTATAAGGAAAGAGATGAAAAGAAACGGGAAGCTTTTATGAAAGATTTAAAAAATATTCCCTTTGACAAGAGAATTTATCTCGATGAAACCGGGATTCATCAATTTTTATTTCGTGAGTCCGGAAGAAGCTTACGCGGCAAAAAAGTTTTTGGAGCGGTTTCAGGAAACCGCTTTATAAGGCAAAATATTATTTCAGCCCTATCTAAAGGGCAGTTTTTATCTCCAATGTGTTTTGAAGGTACTTGTAATACCGGGTTATTCAATATTTGGCTTAAGGAAGTTTTGACTCCTCAGCTTACACCCGGTAGTGTTCTTATTCTTGACAATGCCGGTTTTCACAAGTCAGCGGAAAGCAGGAAAACAGTAGAATCTGCCGGTTGTAAGCTTATGTTTCTTCCTCCCTATTCTCCGGACTTAAATCCTATAGAAAAATATTGGGCTAATATGAAAAATAAAGTTAGAGAGATATTACGAAAAGTTACGAATTTTAAATTCGCCATTGATCAAGCAATCTTATCAATGTAAAATTAAATGACTATAAAGGACAATTAATATGATTAATAATAATTTTTTGACCTAATTGCTCTTTCATTTTTGGGATTTCTTCAAAAAAGAACGTTCGGATAGTGTCACTGAAGTCAATAAATTTCTCGTAGCACTTATTGTAAGTTTTTTTCTCCCTCATCACCTTCCGGAACCTCTCTATTGGATTCAAATTGGGTGAATATGGAGGCAAGTAATGGATTGTCATCTTTGATGTAATAAGAAATTCATTAATCTTTTTGTTTTTATTGGATCGGCCATTATCACAAATAATCTGAATGGATTCAGCATCGGATGACTGTTCCAAATTTTTTTAAAAATTTATTACATTATCGGCATTTATCGTATCATATTCTTGCGCAAAGACTTCAATCTTAGCAGGCGATAAAGCCCCTAGAAAATGCATTCTAAATTGTTTGTTCGTAGTCGGGAGCGTTTGTATCTCTTCCTTCTTTATCCGGCCGGATACGGCTTGAGACCGGAATTCAGGATGCACAGCATCCAAAAAATAAATCTTCTCGCCTTTTCCTAATGCAGCTTTCAAGCTCATGTATGACTCTATAAAATCTTGTTGCCTTTGTGGATCTAACTTTCCCGGAACTTTCAAAGGCTCTTGTTAGGTAAACGCATGATCTTTGAGCCAAGGGGTTATTCCGGATACTGAATAGATGATGTTATATCGTTCTTTGATGTACTTATAGATTTGTTTTGCATGAAAATAGGTGAATATTTGAAGGTGTTCCAACAACTTTTGCGTCCGTATTTTATTTAGTTTACCGGCGCTTCCGCCTTTAGGGGCGTGATTCGTTTTTGTCAACTCTTCGTATTCCGTCAAATATCGATATACGCTTGCTATAGCTATTCGATGAGCTTGAGCGATTGACTTGGGAGACATTCCTTCGCTTCTTGCTAAAATCACACATAAACGTAATCGTTCATGTATATTACGAGTGTTTCTTGCGCGATTCTCAAGGTTAGATTTTTCTTTTGGTGAAAGGTGCATTTTATGATGTAGATCAAAATTTAAAGAAGTAAGGTTACTCTATCACTAACTAATTTTTTAACAACATTCCTCTGATTCAGCTACGAGCAGTATATACAAAATCAAAAAAACAAGTAGACGCTATCATTCCAATGCTACAGCAAAGGGTTTTCTCGCTTAATTGTCATAAAATAGAGATTTTTCAATAATAAAGGATTTCTATTCCTTTTCATCATTATTTTCAACTGCTTCACTAATATCTGAGATGACTCCTTGATCCATTGCCGAACCACCAACTTGCGCCGAATCCGCTATAAAAGGTGGTACAGGTACAAAAATAGTTGAGGTATCAATAGGTTTCGGAGAAAAGTTTAAAGGATCGTTAGCAAACAATAGACTGTTTTTAAAGCTTTGCAATCGGTTCGCTCCAAATTGAAAAGCCAGATTATAAGGAGTATTACCGGTACCTACAGTTGCCGTTGGAACAGGTAAATTCATATTTCTACCTGCTATAATATGGTTAGCATGGTTAGTGTATAACTCGCCATTGGATGCAAGAATTTGATAAGGAGGATGCAATTGCGGCGCATAATTTAAAGCACTAATTGAAACTGAACCTCCGGCTACGGTATCGATGGCAGAATAAGTTTGAGCTGCCCCCATTGTAATACTTAAATCACCAATAGAGGTAATAGAATCGAATGGACCAAACTGAAGCATATCGCATACAATAGTTAGATTAGCACCATTAGGGTTACCATAAATTGTGGCAATACTTTGAAAATTCGTTCTTAAGTTACCAAGAGGTTGTAATTGCACGGTTGCATTAGCTCCTAAAGTAGCTCCGGTTCCTCCTCTAGCAATAATACTATCAAAAATCCCTATCCTTCCAACAGGAAAATCTCCTTGAGCAAAACCGAGCCCGGTCGCGCCATTTGGCGTTAGTGTAACGACTCCGGCAGCTCCTCCGGTAGTTGCCCCTCCACCTGTTGCATTACCACCGGATGTGTCAATTTTATTTACTATAATCGAAGCAGTATTAGACTGTAGATAAATAGGTCCACCGGCAGCTCCTGTTCCCCCGGCATTGGTGGTATCACCACCTATAGTTAAAATATCGCCTGTAAATTTCACTTCTCCGACGAAAGGCAAAAAGCGTACCACCCCTCCCATAGTACCCGGAGTTCCGGCAGTACCCGATGTAGTAATAGAGTTCAATAAAGCATCACCTGCACCTGTTACTTGAGCGACAGTGAATTGTGCAACATTGATATTGCCTTTACTTATCAGAGTATTGACATCCAGAATGTTTATAGTAACTAAACGATTATTACCCACACTTTCTCTAATAATACTTTTATTGAAGTTGATCGCACCATCTGCATTGGTAAGAGTGAATGCTCTCGTTGCATTATTATCAGGTTCAATGGTCCCATGGAAAGTAATCGCGCCTCCGCCGGTCTCGGTTAAAGAAACATTTGTACTAATAATCAAATTATTATTAAAAATCATGGTACTACCATTAGTTGATATATCTGCACCAAGATCAATCTTGCCTCCTGAAAAACTTACGGATCTTAAAGGTGTAGGGATTCCAATATTCGCAGCAATCGTTACATCTCCTGTTCCGGCATTCGCCACTAAGCTCCCGGCTCCTGTTACTGCAGCATTCAACTGAATAGCAGCTCCTGCACTCCCATTAACCGTATTAAGATTTAAAGCAGCACCTGTTGGAATCGTAATAGCATTTAGTGCCAAAATCCGACCATCTGTTTGAATAGTACCTTGTGCTGTTATCATATTTGCAAATGTGATCGTAGGAGTTTGAAAGAAAGAAAGTGTCGCAGTATTAGCAGTATTAAAAATAGAGCCTGCTACCGGAGAATTTGTTAAAACAGGAGTCGTAAAACTCCCTCCTGAATTAATAGTAACGATACTAGCGGCATTCGTTCCATAATCAATCGATGTACCTGCAGTTATATTGACAGTATCAAAAACTAAAGGTACAGCGGCTCCTCCTGCATTAAAATCGGCAGTTGTTGTTATATTACATGTAAAGTTATCAACTGCAAATGTTTGAGCCGTCGTTAAACTAAATTGGTTAGCTGTTATATTCATGTTGGTTATATCAACATTACTCCCACCAAAAGTAGTATTAGCCGTACCTGTATTAATCGTTAAGCCACCAACTGTTGTTGGCGACAACTCAGTTATAGAATTATTAATAACAAGAGCATTATTGGTGGTATTCAATGACCCGTTTCCGTTTAAAACTATCTGATCCAGTGTAAGCGGGCAAATAGTCATGATCAAGCCTCTAGGTCTTACGATTGTTCCCGTATTAGCAGTAATGCTACCCGTAGTAGCAAAAACAATACTACTTGAATCATTCCGGCCTAAATTAACCGTTAAAATACCGGTACCTTGTCTATTAAAGTTTATATTTGATGTGATGTTACTCGATCCATATAAATTTAATGTCGCATTATCATTATTTGGTGTTGTAAATGAGAGTGCTTGATTACCACTTAAGGTCTCCGTAATAGTGAAGGGCTGACTATTCGGTAGTTCTATCGTTGGTAAGTTGGCAGTGAAATTTGTTATGCTGCTTGCATTAGACGAGGATATTAGCCACCGGCCATCAGTTGTGATAACTAAGTTGGCTAAAGGACCCACAGCGCCCGTACCTCTATTAATTAAATTATTACCAAAAGCTCCTAAATCAATAGTTAATGTCGAAGGCGTTGTTTCCCTAAAAGTTTCAATACTCATATTTCCGGCAGCAGTCATAGTAATAGTGGAATTCCCTGCCACACTCAATGTGCCAAATTCAATAGCCCCTCCACAACTAAGGTTACCGTTTAATGTAATATTACCTGCCATAGTGCTACTATCAAAACTACCAAATGTAAAAGTAGAAGTAGGACCGCTACCTAAAACAACATTTATAGAAGCTGCAGGATCTACATTATTCGTTATTGTCCCGGAACCTAATAATTGGGTATTAGCACTAAGCGAAGTAATGCCCGTTGTGGTGGATGTTAACGTTCCGGATATCACTGAGTTTGCTTTGATATTATATCCAATCGCTCCTTGTAAAGTTAGATTTCTTGCTATTATCGTATCTCCTAAAGAAAATAGACCCGTACCTGTAACAGTCATATCTCTGAGAGTAGCACTATTTATCCCGACCTGCCCACTAAGTATTAAATCAAAGCTTGCTCCCGTAACGGCTCCCCAAGAACCGGAGGAAAGACCCACTGATGTATTTAAAGTCGTGTTACCTAACAGAGTGGTCGTTGCTACATTCACATCAGCCATATTTTGAGCATGCGTACCCGTTATACTTCCATTAATTCGAATGTTTGCACCGGTAGGGGTACCCCCATTAATCTTTAAATAGGCAAACGTCAATGCTGCAGGAATTGCAGCCGTTCCAACATTGATATTAGTAATATTGAAAAAACCCGGCCCAATTGTATTTTGCGTTGAAGTCGCATTACCTAAAAATGTTACCGTTGTATTAACCGTTTGAGTCGCATCCCCATTGAAAATTAAAGCATTTGCTGCTAAGGTACTATTAAATGTGCTATTACCATTGGCAGCAAACGTTCCCAGAGAGCTCACAGCTTCTGAAAAAGTAGCTATGGGAAATGTTGCATTAGCCGCTGCTTGTGCAATGGTGAGATCAGGCATTCCTACCCCGGTAACTGCTGTGCTAAAAACAGCCGTTCCCGCAACACCGCTTCTTTCATGTAATGTAAAAGTGATGTCGTCATTTAGGGTCGTCGTACCGCCTGTTCCGGTGTTAATCGTTAGGGTATGCACATCAACTGTTCCGGCAGCTACAAAATTAAAAGCTACAGCGCCCGCATCTGCTGTTTGGAGAGTAACAGCACAAGCTCTTAGATCAAAATTTTGACTGATATTAACTTGAGTGCCGCCATAAAAAAAAGCATTAAAAGCCAGAGGATTTAAAATAGCTGCAGTAATATTTAAATCAGCCGTACAAGCGACTATTAAATTAGTACCGTTAAATGAATTTATCAATGCCACAGGTAAGTTAACAGTTCCACCTGCAACAGGAGGAAAAGTGTTAACCTCTGCTAATGTACCTGTTCCGCCCGCTGCTATATTAATGGTAGTCGGATCTAACAGCCAGGTACCACCAAAGCCATTAATAGCTCCTACGTCTACATCACCAAAATGCGTTGTTAATTGCCCTTTACCGGAGGTCTCTATAAAACCGCCGTCACCGGCAAGTTGTCCTCCTGTAGCTTGAATCAATCCGTTGAAAAAAGTATGTTCTTCTGACCATAGGATAATTCTACCACCATCACCATGATTATAAGCATTTGCTCTGACAACAGTATCGCTATCTACTAAAGTCCTTGTCGCATTAAAAACACTATTTTCACCTTTATAGTCGCCACCACAAAGAATAACCCCTCCACCGGCATCACCACTTGCGTCGATTACAGCTCCGACAACGCGAAGTTCTTCAGCATATAATTGAATAGAGCCTCCTTGAGCTCCCGGAGTGGCATTCGATACATCAACGACTCCGCCTATTTCAGCAATAGCGTCTGATGCAAAGACAATACAATCTTCTGATCGGATCCTTCCTTTATTTTCAATAGCCAAAGATAGAAGATCCGATGATCCAATCACACCGTCTTGATTTACAAACTCTTCTGATGAAGGATTGTGATTTTCTAAAATTAAGAAAACATGGCCACCTGCTTGACCTATTAAAAGATTGCCATCATTTGTTGTAAAAGCACTTACCCCTTTTCCGGCTACAATCTCACCAAAATTAGCGATATGTTTTCCGATTAAATGAACGAATGTATCAGATAAAATCGCTCCTTGATTGATAATATCACCATTCATATCTGTAAAACGATCAATGCTTTGTAAAAAATCTTGATCAGATATTTTTGCAGCCGCAGCAAAAATAGCACCCACATCAATAATAGCATTGTCAGAAAAAATAATCCCACAAGGGTTTACCAAATATACGATTCCATTTGCATGCAATAACCCATCAATATGTGTAGGCATTGCAGATTCAATACGATTGAGTACTTTTGATTGAGCATCCGGCTGAACAAAATGAACCGACTCATTCGATGCTATATCAAAACTCTCAAAATGAATGACACTATTATGAGATGCTTGAATTGTCGTATTTATCCCCTCTTGTACAATAACAACATCACCATGCATAACCTGTGGTAATTGAGGAGAAGCGTGACAATAACTCACATAACTCAAAGTAATTATAATGAAAAATTTAAACCCTTTCATGATTGGCTCACCTAAAATCATATGATACGAAATTACAATACAACTTATTCCGGATCTTATAGAGACGCTTTTTTTAAAAAAAGGATTTTAATGATTTTAGAAAAAAAGATTAGATGATTTTATTTCGATATAACATCAATTACTCTCTAAAATAGTCAATATAATAGGATCTTTTTCAGAAATTATTTTTTCATTTTGATTAAGAGTGCTGCACGACTAATGATTGGATATGAGATAAGCGAAATACAAGAGAAGTGAGTAATAAGAATGTTAAACTAAGCGTTTAAAAGTAAGAAAAGAGAGATTTAAAATAAATATTTGATAGATAATGATGCGTCCTCCCTCCGGTTCATCACAATCCTTCTTAAGGCCTTGTTCAAATTAAAGCACAAAGCTTTCATATAAAGTTGTCCTTCGACTTTTAATCGATAAAAATAAGAAGCTCTACCTATACAAAATTTTCTTTTTAAAGTACCGAAAGCTTGCTCTATAGTCATTTAATTTTACATTGATAAGATTGCTTGATCAATGGCGAATTTAAAATTCGTAACTTTTCGTAATATCTCTCTAACTTTATTTTTCATATTAGCCCAATATTTTTCTATAGGATTTAAGTCCGGAGAATATGGGGGAAGAAACATAAGCTTACAACCGGCAGATTCTACTGTTTTCCTGCTTTCCGCTGACTTGTGAAAACCGGCATTGTCAAGAATAAGAACACTACCGGGTGTAAGCTGAGGAGTCAAAACTTCCTTAAGCCAAATATTGAATAACCCGGTATTACAAGTACCTTCAAAACACATTGGAGACAAAAACTGCCCTTTAGATAGGGCTGAAATAATATTTTGCCTTATAAAGCGGTTTCCTGAAACCGCTCCAAAAACTTTTTTGCCGCGTAAGCTTCTTCCGGACTCACGAAATAAAAATTGATGAATCCCGGTTTCATCGAGATAAATTCTCTTGTCAAAGGGAATATTTTTTAAATCTTTCATAAAAGCTTCCCGTTTCTTTTCATCTCTTTCCTTATAGCGAGTAGTTTTTTTTTTCGTGTAATTTTTAATCTTTTAAGGGCATAAAAAATCGTTTGCGGAGTGACTGAAAAATAATCAGCAATTTCCGATAAAAAATAATCCGGATGTTTTTCTACATATTTAGATAACAACTCATCATCTAATTTCTTATAAGCATATTTTCTGCGGATTGGCTTTAAATGTCCTTTTTGCTTTTTTTGCAAGATCCATCGATATATTGTTGCGATACCTACTTGAAAAATATGGCCGGCTGTTTTTTTATCATGATGTTTTTCTATATGTTGTAATACTTTCTCTCGGAGATCTACTGAATAGGCTCTAGGCATTGTTTTGTCCTTATTGTTTGTATAAAAAAAGAAGGATAACATATTATCAAATAAAAATTAAAGTACTATATATGAAATCGTCTTCTCGCAATTATTTTATTAAATAGACGTTGACTCCATTTTAAAGGATGACCCTTAACCGCTTGATGAGAAAGACCGTCTCGAATAGCGTGCTTTCTTAAATGAGAGCAGTTATCTGATGATGAGAAACCCTTATCGGTCAATAAACGTTTACCGTGAGTATAACTTATGATCTGTGGCAATTGGGTTACCTCAGATTCATTCGCCGGTCTGAGGTATATACACATTTAAGCTGAAGAGTTGATAATTTGGTGCGGTTTTATAAGTCGAAAATTATCCTTAATCCGTTTTTTTTAAATATTCGAATACTTATTAAACGGATTTGCAAGTGTATTCAGAAACCTTAAGATCCGGTTTTTAAAATCACTGAATTGTGGATAATATGTATTATTAATGACTTGTTCATTCATCAGCTTCCATAATCGTTCAATAGGATTAAGATTAGGGCTATAAGGCGGTAAGAATTGCATGTCAATTTTTGAATTTTTTAAAAATGCCTGCACTGTTTTATTACGGTAATACCGTGCATTATCACAGAATAAGTACACCTTATCTTTGTAAGGATAAGATAATTCCAGCTTTTTAAAAAAACGAATGGTGGCATCAGTATTAAGCGTTTGGTCTTCCATAATAACAACCTGCTTAGATTCAATATCAATAGCACCGGAAAGATTGATTCGTTGACGGCCGGTATTAGTCCGAATAGTACCGTTGATACCGGTTTTTATCCGGCCAAATTGTCATCATACAACTTTTCATAAAGAGGGTAATTCTTTAGAAGAAGACATAAAGAAATATTTTAAGATGATTGCTTTAGTATAAGAATGTAACACTATAGTTAAAGCGATTACTGCCCGTTTCTACATTTAATAATGATACAGGAGTCAAGGCAGTTGCCCAATCCATTCTAAAAGCAAAGTTTTGTCTAAAGAGAATTTCTATTCCAAAACCTAAACCAACCATCGTAGCATCGGTTTCAAATGCTATTCTTCTATTGTTAACCGCATTACCCGAATCAACAAAGAAGCGGAAGATTAAATCCCAATCTACAGGTCCACCCGGATATTGAGGTGCATATCGGAAAGGTTTACCTAATACGTTTTGAATAGGTTTTTTTACGGGAGGGAAAAGCCTGGGAATATGTAATAAATATTCTGATGTTGTTAGGAAAACTGAGTCACCGGAAGTTAATGCTTCAGGATAAGCTCTAACAGTGTTAAAGCCTCCGGCTACTCCTTTCATTTGAGGAATCAATCTATAATCAAAAGCATATTGCCCTCTACACCTTAATGCTATTTCATTAGCTAAAGCCTCAGAATGCATCCATTCAAAACCTGTCCTATTGAAAAATGGTTCTAAATAAAAAGCTATTGATACATCCCAATAAAAGATCTGCCAATGATGATTGGTAGCAAAACGACCCAGATTATCTATTTGCTTACGATTACTTCCCATGGACCAACGAGGGTTAATCTCAAGAGCATAAGACATATTGAAGCGATAGTCTCTTTCAATCTTTTCAATAGACAATTCAAACTTAGGAAGAAGAAATAACTGATTTCCCGATACTGTATTTCCTGTAGCTAAAGCAGGGTTAGAAACATGGACTTTTCTATATTGTATTGATGGATTGAAATCGATAAAGAGTGCTTTCTTTTGAAAAGCGTTCATAATCCACATCGATCCGACAACGAACTGCTCACCCACAAAACTTCTACCTAAGATACCTAATTCAGCTGATTCAAATCGGTTATACATTAAGTTGTTATTCCATCTAACACGTCTCGTTGCGAAAGGACATTCATATGATACATAACCACTATAAATATTCTTGAATCCATCAGTAGAATAATAGCCTCTAAAAGTATCATCATAATTGAATAACTGTGTGTGTGTTAAACCAAAGGATTCTACCCAATCTGCTGTTTGAGGAACCCCTGTATTTGCAGCATTAAACCAAACATACCAAGGCTTATTTTCTATAATAATGTAGTCAACTCCAACCGAATCATTACTTAAAGGTCGGATATTAGCATCAACTCTTCGATTCGGATATCTATTTAAGAAGTACACATAGTTATCTAACATGTCATTATCAAGCATATCCCCATCATTATCCGGATAAGCTTGCGCCGGTTGAAGAGGTGAAGAACTCATTACATACTCATGCTTATTAGCATTTTCTGCATAATCTCTTTGTTTCTTATCTCCTCTTCGGCTCAGAGTTCTTAGTTCTCCTACACGAGCAGTTGTCACAACTAGTGTAAATCTGGTATCACCGGATAACCTGGCATTATCACCACCACGACTCACTTGATTCTCAGGAACTCTAACAGTAACGCCATGAACGCCTTTCTTATTGTAATAATTAACAATAGCCCTAGTTATTGTGGTCAATGCGCTCCTATAAAACCAATGGGATTCATCCATATGTTGGAATTGTCCTAATCTAAAAGTTTGATAAGGCTCACCTTTTCTACGAGCAATAAATCCTCTTTCCGTAGGAAAAAGATCTACTTTAATTGTCATTAAGTCCCGTATCGTTTCATGATCTCTATGAGGATTATCATAAACAATTTCTAATGCACCAACGCGATAACGTTGTCCATCAGAGGAATCCGGAAGAATATCGTCCCGGTTGCATACATAGCGAAATGAATCACCATAAGCCACTATAGATATAAGAGGACAACATGCTATGATAAAAAATAAGATTGAACGTTTCAAAAGCACTTTGTAACCCCCATTTGTTCCAAGAGAAAACCTTTTAATTTATTTTCGCACAATATACAAAAATAAATTTTGATAGCAAAATAAATCCGATAAAAAGTCTTTTTTTTGCATCTGATGGATAAATCATTCATTCCACCCCCCCTTAAAAACACTTAATATTACAAATCTACTTCGTTTTTCTTAGTATTCTTTTAGTTTTATCGACAATTAATATACCTAGGAATGCTAATGTTCCAACATGCACAAAACATTGAATTATGAAAAGGATGTAATATATTTTTTTTTATAAGACTTGTTGCGCAATAAAAATTGTATAAGTTTAGCTCTTCTCAATTTTTATCTTTCATCTTCAACTTAAATTGTTCTTCTTTCCATCACATCTATGAGCACAACATGCACGTCTTGAAAAACTTCCCGGGATGCTTCGATTAAGGCGATTTTTCTTTTAGAAAGACGAAGTGTATACTCTAATGCGTTTTCTAAGATAGGAAGAGCACTTTTGCCTTAACATTTCGCAATATCCCTTTACGTCCACTTCCAATACCACGTACTTTCTACTTTTTATTTGCAGCATGAAAAAGCGCTTACGCGAAAAAAATAGTCAATTCATTAAATTGACGAATACTTAAACCTGTTATAGCTCTCATGGTTCGTTCTTCACAATTTAGCTCCTTTTAAAAGTCCTTCAATCATTTGCTTGTCTCTATATTTTTCTGAAAAACCTTATCAGAAACCACAAAAAATTTAAACCGCAACAAGTCTACTGAAGCAAGGCTTATTCATCTCGAACCTATTTCAGCACAAATTCCACAAGACCCTCTGCTGTTATTATTTTAGACAGAGCCGCGTGGCATATAACTCAATGCCTTCAAAGTTTTAATTTTTAGGGTTACCGATCAAGATGGGGGATATCTTTCAGAATTTCTATTGGAAAAAGGATATGAGGTATCATGACACCTAACTCTTGCGCAATTTCTCTAAAATAGGCCTCCGGATATTTTGAAGGTGATGCCTTTTTTTAGGTGCTAAGATCTGCGCCTTTCTCAAGCAAGCCGGTTCTTCGATAAAGTGCGGGTGATAACTGAAAAAACGCTTGTTTTATTAAATCAAGTGAGTGTGTCATCCGGATATTTTACATGAAAAAAATGAACAATAAACTTTAAAACACTTTAAAGTATTCGTAAAAATTTACAGGCAATTTCGAATAACAAAAAAAAGCCCATCATATTGCTATGATGAGCATGAAAAAAAACTTGGCAACGTCCTACTCTTCCACACTCTTGTGTGCAGTACCATCGGCGATGAAAGACTTAACTTCTGAGTTCGGGATGGAATCAGGTGTACCCCTTTCTCTATAATCACCAAGAAAAAATCGTTAGATAATACAATTATTATCAATAGTGAGTGCTTGAAGATATCGTATACCATTTTGGCTCTCATCATCATTGACATGATTAACATTACTGCTAAAAACGCCGATGAAGAAAAAAATGATTAAACCAATGGACCGATTAGTATTGGTTAGCTCAACGCATTGCTGCGCTTACACACCCAACCTATCAAACATGTAGTCTTCATGTGGTCTCGTAGGGATACCTTATCTTAAGGGAGGCTTGGCGTTTAGATGCTTTCAACGCTTATCCTTTCCAAACATAGCTACCCGGCAATGCCCTTGGCAGAACAACCGGAACACCATTGGTCTGTCCACTTCGGTCCTCTCGTACTAGAAGCAGCTCCTTTCAAGTATCCTACGCCCACGACAGATAGGGACCAAACTGTCTCACGACGTTCTGAACCCAGCTCGCGTACCGCTTTAATTGGCGAACAGCCAAACCCTTGGGACCTTCTTCAGCCCCAGGATGCGATGAGCCGACATCGAGGTGCCAAACCGCCACGTCGATATGAACTCTTGGTGGCGATAAGCCTGTTATCCCCGGAGTACCTTTTATCCGTTGAGCGACGGCAATTCCACTTTCTACCGCCGGATCACTAAGCCCTACTTTCGTACCTGCTTGACCTGTCAGTCTCGCAGTTAACCTACCTTATACCTTTGCGCTCTACTTGTGATTGCCAACCACAATGAGGTAAGCTTTGGACTCCTCCGTTACTCTTTAGGAGGATACCGCCCCAGTAAAACTGCCCGTCTGACAATGTCCGAATCCCAGATTCATGAGACTTCGTTAGATTCCCAATGTGTCAAAACCGGTATTTCAAGGGTGACTCCGGCGATCCTAACGAACCGCTTTCAAAGTCTCCCGGCTATCCTACACATGACAAATCAAAAGCCAATATCAGAGTACAGTAAAGGTTCACGGGGTCTTTCCGTCTTGTCGCGGGTAAACGGCATCTTCACCGCTACTACAATTTCACCGAGTCTCTCGTTGAGACAGTGCCCGGATCGTTATGCCATTCGTGCAGGTCGGAACTTACCCGACAAGGAATTTCGCTACCTTAGGACCGTTATAGTTACGGCCGCCATTCACCAGGGCTTAAGTTCGGTGCTTTGCTCCGAAGAACTAACACCTCCCGTTGACCTTTTGGCATTGGGCAGGCATCACACCATATACTGCGCCTTAAACGGCTTTGCATAGTGCTGTGTTTTTGATAAACAGTCGCCCGGGCCATTTCTCTGCGGCCTCCCTCAGCTTCCAGGAGCAAGTCCTATAACCAAAGGAGGCTCCCCTTCTCCCGAAGTTACGGGGATAATTTGCCGAGTTCCTTAACGAGAGTTGTCTCGCGCGCCTGAGAATATTCTTCACACCCACCTGTGTCGGTTTTGGTACGGTCGCCATCGACGGCTAGAGACTCTTTCTTGGAAGCATTGCGCTACACCATCGGTTCCCCCGGAGGTTCCCCTTGTCCATTACCCGGGTAATACGTTGGTGGATTTGCCTGCCAACTACCCTCATAACAGAACGGACATGTCCAATCGTCCGCATGCTTAACTTACTTCGTCATCCCAATTGCCATTGTCTTAGGCGGTACAGGAATATTTAACCTGTTTCCCATCACTTACGCATTTCTGCCTCAGCTTAGGGGCCGACTAACCCGGGGAAGACGAGCTTTACCCCGGAAACCTTAGGTTTTCGGCGAGGAGGATTTTCACCTCCTTTATCGTTTACTTATGCCATGCATCATCACTAGTATGCGCTCCAATGCTCCTTACGGTACACCTTCTTCGCCCATACTACGCTCTCCTACCGCTTATATCTTTCAAATATAAACCCGTGATTTCGGCTCTATACTTAGTCCCGAATATTTTCGGCGCAAAGTCTCTCGATTGGTGAGCTGTTACGCACTCTTTAAATGATGGCTGCCTCTAAGCCAACATCCCAACTGTTTTAGAAACTTCACTTCCTTACCCACTTAGCATAGAATTAGGGGCCTTAATCGACGATCTGGGCTGTTCCCCTCTTGACAATGAAGCTTATCCCCCACTGTCTATCTCCCGGTAATTGCTTTAGTATTCGGAGTTTGGTTTCGGTTGGTAGGCCGGTAGGCCCCCTTGCGAATCCAGTGCTCTACCCCTAAAGCAACGTATTTCCGAGGCTAACCCTAAAGTTATTTCGGAGAGAACAAGATATTTCCGAGTTTGATTGGCCTTTCACCCCTATCCACAGCTCATCCAAACATTTTTCAACATGTACCGGTTCGGTCCTCCACAAGGTGTTACCCTTGCTTCAACCTGGCCATGGATAGATCACTCGGTTTCGTGTCTACGCCAAATGACTCAATCGCGCTATTAACACTCGCTTTCGCTTCGGCTCCGGAACGTAAACGTCCTTTAACCTTGCCATTTAGCAGTAACTCGCTGGCTCATCATGCAAAAGGCACGCCATCAGCCATTGTCCTAAAAGAACCATAGGCCTCTGACCGCTTGTAAGCTGTTGGTTTCAGATTCTATTTCACTCCCCTAACAGGGGTTCTTTTCACCTTTCCCTCACGGTACTTGTACGCTATCGGTCATTGACGAGTATTTAGCCTTGGAGGGTGGTCCCCCCGGATTCAGACCGGGTTTCACGTGTCCGGACCTACTCAGGTGCCAATCTAATTATTTCCGTCTTTCGCCTACGGGACTATCACCCTATGCTGTCCGGCTTCCCAGCCGTGTTCGACTAAACTTTCGTAACCATTTTGATCGGTCCTACAACCCCGCAATCAAAGATTACGGTTTGGGCTATTCCCATTTCGCTCGCCGCTACTACGGGAATCTCGGTTGATTTCTACTCCTCTGCTTACTGAGATGTTTCAGTTCGGCAGGTATCGCTTCCATATCCTATGTATTCAAATATAGATGATAGATGATTAATCTATCGGGTTCCCCCATTCGGAAATCCTCGGGTTAAAACTTTTTGTCCAGCTCACCGGGGCTTATCGCAGGTATGCACGTCCTTCATCGCCTGTCAATGCCAAGGCATCCACCAACAGCTCTTAATAGCTTAACCAAAAAAATTAATTAAACCAAAAAAAGTATTCGATTAATATCCTCAAGCACCCACTATTAATAATAATAATGGCTCATTTTTGTAAAATTGTATTATTTACGACTTTATTTTACTTGTTACTCAAAACTGTCAAAAGAACCAAACCTGTTGAAGACAGGTTACTGTTGCTTGAACAACATAAAAAGACCCACATATCAATTAGACACTTGCCCAACCTGGTTTCTTCAAATTAATGAAGAAACTGTCCTCTAAAGGAGGTGATCCAGCCCCACCTTCCGGTAGGGCTACCTTGTTACGACTTCATCCCGGTCATCAGCCTCACCTTCGGCACTTCTTTCCTTGCGGTTAAGTCAGTGACTTCGGGTAAAACCAACTTCCATGATGTGACGGGCGGTGTGTACAAGGCCCGGGAACGTATTCACGGCGTTATTGCTGACACGCCATTACTAGCAATTCCAACTTCATGTAGTCGAGTTGCAGACTACAATTCGAACTGAGACCGGCTTTTATGGATTTGCTTCACCTCTCGGTTTCGCTGCCTTCTGTACCGGCCATTGTAGCACGTGTGTAGCCCCGGACATAAGGGCCATGCTGACTTGACCTCATCCTCACCTTCCTCCTGGTTAACCCAGGCAGTCTCGTTAGAGTTCCCACCATTACGTGCTGGCAACTAACGATAAGGGTTGCGCTCGTTGCGGGACTTAACCCAACACCTCACGGCACGAGCTGACGACAGCCATGCAGCACCTGTATAGCAGTCCGAAGAAGGTTACATTTCTGTAACTGTCCACTATATGTCAAGTCCGGGTAAGGTTCTTCGCGTTGCATCGAATTAAACCACATGCTCCACTGCTTGTGCGGGCCCCCGTCAATTCTTTTGAGTTTTACCCTTGCGAGCGTACTCCCCAGGCGGTATACTTAACACGTTAGCTACGACACAGTTGGGGTTGAGACCAACTACACCAAGTATACATCGTTTACAGCAAGGACTACCAGGGTATCTAATCCTGTTTGCTCCCCTTGCTCTCGCGCTTCAGCGTCAGGAATGAACTAGAAAACCGCCTTCGCCACCGGTGTTCTTCCACATATCTACGCATTTCACCGCTACACGTGGAATTCCGTTTTCTCCGTCCATCCTCTAGATAATCAGTTTCAAACGCAGCTTCAAAGTTGAGCTTTGAAATTTCACGTTTGACTTAACCATCCGCCTAGACGCCCTTTACGCCCAATAAATCCGATTAACGCTTGCACCCTCCGTATTACCGCAGCTGCTGGCACGGAGTTAGCCGGTGCTTCTTTACCCGGTACTATCAAATTCCGAGGGTATTCTCCACGGTCTCTTGATCCCGGGCGAAAGAGCTTTACAACCCTAAGGCCTTCTTCACTCACACGGCGTCGCTTCGTCAGGCTTTCGCCCATTGCGAAAGATTCTCGACTGCAGCCTCCCGTAGGAGTCTGGGCAGTGTCTCAGTCCCAGTGTTGGCGGTCAATCTCTCAACTCGCCTAGACGTCTTAGCCTTGGTGCGCCTTTACCACACCAACAAGCTGATATCTCATGGACCCCTCTCTAACCGCAAGGTCTTTCGATCCCCAACTTTAATATCTTTCAGATGCCTAAAAAATACCACATCCGGTATTAGCGATCGCTTCCAATCGTTATTCCCGGGTTAAAGGTAGGTTATCCATGTATTACTAACCCTTTCGCCACTAAATGCCCGAAAGCATTTCGTTCGACTTGCATGCCTCATCCACGCCGTCAGCGTTCAATCTGAACCAAGATCAAATTCTCAAAAAAAATAAACTTCGTTCGAAAGCAATTAATTGCTTTCATTCAAAACAAGTACCCGTTTATTGACATATGGATCTTTTTATATTGTCGAAACTTTCAAGATAGCCAGCAGATTCTCTTAATGATTATCCGGCTGATAAAAAATTGATAACAATGTAGCTTGCGCCTGATTATAAGGCAATATTTTTTTGCGTTTTTTTGAATTTTTCTTAAAAACTGTCTTTTTTTCCATGGCTTGATCTAAAAATAAAAAACAAACTTATACGTTATTCCAATCACTACCAAGCTTCATTGAACTTTTCAATCACTCTACTTGTTATTTCATTTACTTTTGGCAGAGTCTCGGAAAGCACCAATATTGTGTTAGAGTATTGTTGATTTTTAAATCTGATCCGCTGTGTGAGCGGTAGAGTGCCTGTGAAGTTGTAGATAATTCTTGAGCGTCGCCCAAAATGGGTGAGCAAAGACGGAAGCAGGAAAAAAGCGGTGAGTCAAACACGATGTTTGGCGAAATCATAACTCATGTTACGCAAAATGCAAATAGCATATAATTTTTTCAGCTCATGAAAGGTAGCCTGATTTGCTTTGATCAATAATTCATTTTTAGTGACATCGGATTTTCTTGTTTCCTTTTTGGTTTTGATATCACAAAAACGTACTGTTTTAGCTATGATTTCATAGCCAACAGGAAAGGCTATATTATAGTAATTTAACTTTACTTTTTCTCTAAAAATTTCTATTATATTTTCATGACTTATTCAAATGATTTAAGAAAAAAAGCATTAGACTATGTTGAAGAAACCGGCTCTAAGATAGAAGCAAGCCATATCTTTGGTATCACTGTCCGTACACTATTTAATTGGATTAAAAGAAAAAAACAAGGATGTTTAGCACCTAATCGAAGCAGGAATAAGCGTCCTCATAAAATTAAAGAAGAACAACTAAAAGCTTATATTCAACAATATCCTGATGCTTATTTAAGAGGAATTGCAGAGTTATTTAAAACAAGTATAACAGCTGTTTTTTATGCTTGTAAACGATACAGGATTATTTTAAAAAAAAGACACCCTTCTATAAGGAAAGAAATGAGGAAAAACGACAAATATTTATAAATAAGCTGCAGGAGATTCCTAAGAAGGATCGTGTCTACATGGATGAAATCTTTACCGTGATAAGGCGAGGGCTGTATCCGGCAGTCGATATCACAAGGAAAATTTTATAGCGGCACAAAATAGATCAAATATTTTAGCTCCATTTTGTTATACGGGAACTTGCAATTCTGACTTATTTAATATGTGGTTGGAAAAAATATTACTACCGTTACTAAAACCGGGACAAGTTATTATTCTAGACAACGCTAGTTTTCATAAATCAAAGAAAAATTGTGAAATTATTCAGAAATACGGATGTAAGATGCTGTTTTTACCTCCGTATTCACCGGACTTAAATCCTATCGAAAATTTTTGGGCCAATTTAAAAAAAAGAGTAAAAGAAAGCATCAGCAAATTTGCCAACCCGGCAGAAGCAATTAATCAATCTTTTATAGAGGTCTCTATATAATGAAAATTTAAAATTAAATTACTATAATATAGCCTTTCCTGTTGGCTATGAAATCATAGCTAAAACAGTACGTTTTTATGATATTAAAACCAAAAAAGAGAAAAGAAAATCTACTTTAACTAAAAATTAAATGATTTCGGAGACAAATCAAGCAGGCTATCTATAAAAAACCGAGTACACTTTGATTATATCCTTGCAGATAATTGGTTTGGATCGAAAAACAATAGGGAGCTTATTCTATTATGAAACAGATAAGAAATTTATTTTAGGTATGAAGTCAAATAGACTAGTCGCTTTCTCAAAAAAGAGAAAGCAAAAAAGGTCAGTATCACAATCCGGAATCGCTTTATCTCAAAGAACGGAGAAAAAAAGATAGTTTGGCTTAAACATGTATATTTTCCTGTTGCTCTAATAAAAAAGTCTTCATAAACGAAGATGGTGCATTAGGAACCCTGTACCTTGTAAGCAACGGCTGAGACCTTAAGACCTTTGCATAACTTATTGATTTAGTCGTCGATTTGTCAAAAATATAGTAGAGTTGTTCCGGATTTTACTAGTTTTAGTATTGGGGAAAGGGGTTATCTGAAAATAGTTTTTAATTAGAGAATGTTTTTCTAAACTTTATATTTGCTTTATAAATAGAGCTCCTTTACCTTTATAGTTTTTTATATAAAAGTTTATGTCGTTTCGAATGAAAGACATTAATTATAGGAGGCATTGGATTATGATAGCACAAGTTAACAGCGAAAATAAGGAACCAACTTGGGGGGCTTGGTTTAATGAACGATTGAACTGGGCCGGTGAAAAAGCCGGTGACGCAACAGAATGGACTCGAGAGAATTTGAGGGCTGCATCAGAAAAAGCAGGGGGAATTTTTCATGATAGTAAAAAAGCTTTGGGAAAGACAATTGACCAGATGGGAGATATTGAGCGTTACACGGTTATGCCTATAGGCGCTTTAACCTCAACTGTGATTCTCAAAAAAGGTATAGAAGATCTTTCTGCCGGTTATGCTGCTGCAGGACTATCAGAAATATTTATTGGAGCGTTAGCTGCTTGTGTTACTGCATGGGTGGGCATGGATTCTTATGGTAAATGGCACTATAAAACTGAGATATAAAAACGTTTCATTCTTTTAAGTGACATGGCTTAATTTTTTTAAAAACCCCGTAGGATAAAAAATTAAGTCATTTTTTTTGTGCTATAAAATATTTTCTTTATATAAACGCTAATATTTATTAATGGAAACTTAATGCTTGCATTGTATACCCCTTATGAATCAAAGTGCCGATTCTAAGACTTGAAAATGATCATTGATTCGTTTCCTCATTGATTGAGCAATAGAGGGCCAAGTATTTTCAAAAAATCCGGTAATCGATCTCCGAAATTCTTTAGCAGAATTAAAAAACCGATTATTGCGACAGTATTCATTCATCACTTTCCATAATCGTTCAATGGGATTGAGGTTAGGACTGTAAGAAGGTAAATAATAGAGAATAATACCTTGTTTTTCTGCTTCTTGTTTGGTCTGAATACTTGTATTATAAGGGCCTTGATCTAAAATAAGATGGATATTTGGAGCTGAGGGGTATTTTGACCGTAGCAAAGCAAAATGCTTTGCCATGGTACCGCTATTTAATGTTTCATAAGCATCTATTGTTACCTTCATACTGTTTAAATTGATAGACCCCATAAGATTCATTCGAGTACGAGAAGCTGTTGTTGCAATCAATTTATCTGTTCCCGGTCGAATCCAACCATAAGAAATTTTAGTTGCCATAGTTGGATGTACACCATCAGCAAATTCAACAGGCTCATTTTTAGGCAGAGATGCCATAAGCTTGGTGTAAAATTGCATCCAAGCTTTTTGTTGATCAGAATTTGCCTTAGCCGGTGTACCTTTAGGCTTTTTATAGGAAAAACCATGTGAGTGTAGCCAAGAAGTCATCCCTGAAATCGTATAAACAATGCCATATTTCGCGAGAACATAAGAACAGATATCTTCTACTTTGACATAGGTATGAGTTGTTAAATGTTTAATGAATTCTTCTGACTGTGGCGCAAGAAGTTTACTGACTGAACCACCGCTTTCTACATGCAATTGCTGTTTATTTTGATATTCTTTAATGTGACGAGACACTGTTTCATCGTCTAAAAGCACAGCTTCAGCAATACGAGTATTACTCCAACCTTTATTCGACAATAGAACAGCCTTGATACGATCTCGTATACGACCATTCTTTTCTCGTTTATGTTGCTGTCTGAGATGCTTTTCTTCTGATAGTGTTAAAAATGAATTCATACAAAATAATTTACACTATACGAATACAAAATATCCGGAGTTTTATTCGTGATGAGTATAGTGTGTTCAAGTTCTTGAATAATTAGATGAACGAGATGGAAAATATTAACAATCGGAAAACACAGCTATCTCTAGCCATGGCCTTGTTATGATCATGCGTATAAGCTTTATCTCCAAAGACGGATGTTTCTAGAGTATAAATAAGACTAGCATCTACTCATGTACCTTCGGTCATTAATAGCCTTATTTCGCTAATAAATTCTTGGTGTAATTAATTTTTTTTTGTTAGCTCACCTTGCTCTAAGAGATGCCGAAAATATAAAATCGTACTCTCATCCGGAACCTTATCAATACAGATATCGAAATCTAAAAATTTTTGAAAAGACAAACGGTCATATATAGTATTTTAATTTTTATTTAATAATATGTTATCCTTCTTTTTTTATACAAACAGTAAGGACAAAACAATGCCTAGAGCCTATTCAGTAGATCTTCGAGAGAAAGTATGACAACATATAGAAAAACATCATGATAAAAAAACAGCCGGCCATATTTTTCAAGTAGGTATCGCAACAATATATCGATGGATCTTGCAAAAAAAGCAAAAAGGACATTTAAAGCCAATCCGCAGAAAATATGCTTATAAGAAATTAGATGATGAGTTGTTATCTAAATATGTAGAAAAACATCCGGATTATTTCTTATCGGAAATTGCTGATTATTTTTCAGTCACTCCGCAAACGATTTTTTATGCCCTTAAAAGATTAAAAATTACACGAAAAAAAAACTACTCGCTATAAGGAAAGAGATGAAAAGAAACGGGAAGCTTTTATGAAAGATTTAAAAAATATTCCCTTTGACAAGAGAATTTATCTCGATGAAACCGGGATTCATCAATTTTTATTTCGTGAGCCCGGAAGAAGCTTACGCGGCAAAAAAGTTTTTGGAGCAGTTTCAGGAAACCGCTTTATAAGGCAAAATATTATTTCAGCCCTATCTAAAGGGCAGTTTTTATCTCCAATGTGTTTTGAAGGTACTTGTAATACCGGGTTATTCAATATTTGGCTTAAGGAAGTTTTGACTCCTCAGCTTACACCCGGTAGTGTTCTTATTCTTGACAATGCCGGTTTTCACAAGTCAGCGGAAAGCAGGAAAACAGTAGAATCTGCCGGTTGTAAGCTTATGTTTCTTCCTCCCTATTCTCCGGACTTAAATCCTATAGAAAAATATTGGGCTAATATGAAAAATAAAGTTAGAGAGATATTACGAAAAGTTACGAATTTTACATTCGCCATTGATCAAGCAATCTTATCAATATAAAATTAAATGACTATATAGCATCTTACCATTCCGGGATCGCTTAATTGGTACCACTGCTGTAGGCAATAGATTGTAATCGTTAATTTTAAAGGGAAGGGTTTCTCCTCAGCTTACACCCGGTAGTGTTCTTATTCTTGACAATGCCGGTTTTCACAAGTCAGCGGAAAGCAGGAAAACAGTAGAATCTGCCGGTTGTAAGCTTATGTTTCTTCCTCCATATTCTCCGGACTTAAATCCTATAGAAAAATATTGGGCTAATATGAAAAATAAAGTTAGAGAGATATTACGAAAAGTTACGAATTTTAAATTCGCCATTGATCAAGCAATATTATCAATGTAAAATTAAATGACTATAGAGAGATATTACGAAAAGTTACGAATTTTACATTCGCCATTGATCAAGCAATCTTATCAATATAAAATTAAATGACTATATAGCATCTTACCATTCCGGGATCGCTTAATTGGTACCACTGCTGTAGGCAATAGATTGTAATCGTTAATTTTAAAGGGAAGGGTTTCCTTCCCATTTTATTATGGTAATCATAAGGTTGAATGAGACTCTCACATGTCTTCCAATCAATAACCTTATTCATTTCATTTAAAAATTTTTCCGATCTCAGTATTTTTTTACGCATAGAAAAAGATAGAAGACTTAAATAGACATGGTTAAACTTTTTAAAAAAAGACTTTAACCTATCAAGCTATTTTTAAGCACTTAATTCAGATGGTCCTTTAAATATGTCTAGCTCTATCTTTTACCCTATTAGCCGGATTTTAATGGAAAAAGGTTTCAACTATTGGTGCCTATTGTAGCATAATTTAAGGAGTGATATGAAGGATTAGCACTTACCTTTTTGGGAGGACAGGAGGTTATCAATGCTATTGGATTATTGATAGTCTCTCCCTAACCTTCGCGTCAGAAATTTTAGGCTCTATTGTATTTCCCAACAGAGCATCATTATCATTTTAAGGAGAAAACTTTGATTCCAATCATACCATTTGAACAATAACCGTTTTCTATTATTCCTTTTTCTCATCAAAGAGATGAAACTTTTATTGAAGAGTATTCTTGCAATAACGAAACCTAACTGATTTAATTACTTTCTAAAGGATACCCTATTCCCCTCCAAGCTCTGATTCCCCCATCCATTGACTTCACATTTACATAACCCATTTTTTGTAACTCATCGGCAGCTAAGGCTGAACGAAAGCCTCCCCCGCAATATAAAACTATTTCAGCTTGTTTATCTTCTATGGTATCCCCTATATCACGTTCTAAGATCCCTCTAGAAAGATGAATCGCATTAGGAATATTTCCTTCATCCCATTCTTCTGTTTCGCGTACGTCAACTAAATAAAAAGCTTCCTTTTTATCTAAAAAATGCTTCACATCATGGATACTAACTTCTTTTATTCGTGTTTTGGCATCCATAACAAGACGCACAAATTCTTGATGATGAGACATGGTATTTTTCCTTCTTTTTAAATTTAATTTAAAAAGAACAAAATAAATCATTTCTTTATTTTGTTCTTTAACTAAATGCATCCCGGCAATCGCAACGGAAGCTTGATCCGCTAAAAAACGAAATAAATATTCGACCGGTTGCGATTTAAATCTTTAGTGGTTTCTGATAAGTTTGTTCGGAAAAATATAGAGACGGGTAGATGATTGAAGGACTTTTAAAACGAGCTAAACGTGAAGAACGACCTATGAGAGCTAATGTTGTTTTTCATGATGATGATGTATCATGCACGAATGACTGACTCAGTTGATTTTTAAAAAAAAGCTCTCAAATATCTCGATAAGGTTGGAGACCGAAAAAGGACTTGTTTCAATCTACTTAGCCGAACTCGTACAATAACCTTTTATCTGCATAAATGGCTCCTTGAGCAGGACACATATATTCCAAGCCTTGACGGGCTTTATGCGGTTCAATAAAGATATTCAGTGAATACGCTTTTTATGACAATTAAACGAGAAAACCCACCTTTTTAAGGGTGGGATGAAAGTGTCTATTTGTTTTTTTGATTCTGTATATACTTTCTGATTGTATATTCATTTAATTTTCCAACACTATCAACATAATAAGACCGTGTCCACAGTGTGGGTAACCTAGATCTTAAGCTTGAAAATTCTTGCCTTAATATTCGGCTTGTATATCCCTTAAGTTGTCCTATGAAAAATTGTGGCGAATATATAGGCTTGGTATTTAAAAAAATATGTACGTGATCAGGCATAATATGTCTTTTCAACTATGAAGTGCAACAAACTTGTACTCTATTATAGCACAAATTCTTCGGATTGAGAACCTCTATAGGTGTTTTAAAATTCAAACTTTTTCCGGGTCTTTCATTAAGCAGTTTTTCTATCTCTTTTACATCCTCTTGTGTCACATTATTAAAGTTTGTTTTCTTAGGCAAATACTGTCTAACTAACCCATTCGTATGTTCATTCAACCCTCTTTCCCGGGAATGATAGGGTTTAGCAAAATAAAACTCTGCTTTGAGTGTTGAACTTACTTCTTGATGCCGAGAAAACTCTAAACCATTATCTGCTGTTAATGTGTGAACTCTATCTTTAACAGGCTTTATAGTCATTTAATTTTATATTGATAAGATTGCTTGATCAATGGCGAATGTAAAATTCGTAACTTTTCGTAATATCTCTCTAACTTTATTTTTCATATTAGCCCAATATTTTTCTATAGGATTTAAGTCCGGAGAATATGGAGGAAGAAACATAAGCTTACAACCGGCAGATTCTACTATTTTCCTGCTTTCCGCTGACTTGTGAAAACCGGCATTGTCAAGAATAAGAACACTACCGGGTGTAAGCTGAGGAGTCAAAACTTCCTTAAGCCAAATATTGAATAACCCGGTATTACAAGTACCTTCAAAACACATTGGAGATAAAAACTGCCCTTTAGATAGGGCTGAAATAATATTTTGCCTTATAAAGCGGTTTCCTGAAACCGCTCCAAAAACTTTTTTGCCGCGTAAGGTTCTTCCGGACTCACGAAATAAAAATTGATGAATCCCGGTTTCATCGAGATAAATTCTCTTGTCAAAGGGAATATTTTTTAAATCTTTCATAAAAGCTTCCCGTTTCTTTTCATCTCTTTCCTTATAGCGAGTAGTTTTTTTTTTCGTGTAATTTTTAATCTTTTAAGGGCATAAAAAATCGTTTGCGGAGTGACTGAAAAATAATCAGCAATTTCCGATAAAAAATAATCCGGATGTTTTTCTACATATTTAGATAACAACTCATCATCTAATTTCTTATAAGCATATTTTCTGCGGATTGGCTTTAAATGTCCTTTTTGCTTTTTTTGCAAGATCCATCGATATATTGTTGCGATACCTACTTGAAAAATATGGCCGGCTGTTTTTTTATCATGATGTTTTTCTATATGTTGTAATACTTTCTCTCGGAGATCTACTGAATAGGCTCTAGGCATTGTTTTGTCCTTACTGGTTGTATAAAAAAAGAAGGATAACATATTATCAAATAAAAATTAAAATACTATAAACAGGTAATTAAAGCATCGGCAACACCGAGGGCTTGTTTAGACTTTACCTTCATAAGCATCGTATATTTAGAAGCACGATCAACAATAGAAACAATCACTCCTTGATGATTTTTGCCTATTATCGTATCTAATTCAAAATCTCCTATTCTTGTTTTTTCATCGACAATACAAGGTCTTTTATCAATATCGACTCTATTGGGAATACAGCCTCGGCCTGCTTTATCTGAACCTCGCTTTTTATACTTCTTACCTTTGTGTCTTAAATTTTTATATAAATTGCCCCAATTTCGTTTATCTTTCCAAATATGACGATAAATACTTTCGTGGCTGATAAGCAGGCCTTCTTCTTCTTTCAATCGACCGGATATTTGAACAGGACTCCATTGAAGCAGTAATTTACTTTCTATCTTCATAAGTAGTTCAGGGGTCATTTTCTTTGTTTTACTGCTCGCTTTTGAACGCCTTCTTTTAGTTTTGATTTGTGCTGCAAAATAGATATATCTGCCTTCATAGCTATTTCTTTTTAACTCTCGATAAACAGTAGTTTTATTAACATTTAATTCCTGCGAAATAGAATCAACAGAATCTCCTCTTTTTTTTAAAGTACATATTTGGCACCTTTGTTCGTAGGTTAAATGCCGGTAGCCTTTAGGCATAAAAAATCCCTCCATAGTTTTTTTTTGCAAAAATTTACTATAGAGATTTTGCCGGCATTTGGCCATTTTCAAATTCTTCCTATTTGTTGCACTTCAATGTTGAAAGGGCGATATTCAGTTCGTTAATCTCTATATTTAGTTGTAGAGCTTTTAATTCTAATAATTCCTTTAAACGAACAACAATATCACCTTCAAGAACCTTTCTCCTATATTTAGGACACCAAATAACATGGTAACTAAGGTTAAAAACTGCTGTTTTAGAGATTTTCCATCTTTCCGGATAGACAATATATATGTACCGGACATATAATGCAATACATGATGATCAAAAAAGCATATAAATTTAGATTCTATCCAACGAAAAAACAAAAGGAGTTGCTTGCAAAAAGCTTTGGATGTTCTAGAGTTGTATATAATCAAGCTTTAAATTTTAAGATCAAGAAATATCAGGAATACAAAGAGAATGTAAGTTATTCTAAAACATCGGCATTCTTGACAAGTCTTAAGCAAAACAAAGAGTTTCGTTGGTTAAACGAAGTTTCTTCTGTTTGTCTGCAACAAAGTCTTAGAGATCTTGATAGAGCTTTTTTAAACTTTTTTAAAAAAAGGTCAAATTTCCCTCGCTTTAAAAACAAACACAGTACGCAGGCAATACGATTAACTAAGTCAGCATTTAGTTGGGATGGGGTTAATCTTAAGATTGCAAAATCTAAAGATAGATTAAAAATACATTGGTCAAGGTGTTTTTTAGGTACACCAACAGGTATAACAATCACAAAAGACTCTTGTGACAGGTATTTTGTGAGCCTATTAGTAGAAGAAGAAGTGATCCCTTTTGAGAAGAGAAATAATTCTGTCGGTATAGATTTAGGATTAACGACATTCGCAACTCTTTCTACAGGGAAAAAGATTACGGCACCTAAACCTTTTAGATTTCATAAGAAAAGACTAAAAAGAAAACAACGTTCTCTTAGCAAAGCTAAAGTCAAAGGTAAAAACAGACTCAAAAAAAGAAGATCGGTGGCTTCGATACATTCGAAGATAAAAAATATAAGGCAGGACTTTCATCATAAACTTTCTACAAAGTTGGCTCGTGAAAACCAAACGATCACGATAGAAGGGTTAAATATTAATAAGATGTTAAAAAATAAAAAACTTTCCAAGCATATATCGGATGCAGGATGGAGCCGGTTTTTAACATTTTTAAAGTATAAGTGTGAATGGTACGGAAGAAATATAGTGGAATTAGATCAATTTTTTGCTAGTTCAAAACTATGCTCTGCCTGCCGGTACCAAATAGAAATTTTAGATTTAAGTGTGAGAAGTTGGCAGTGTCCAAACTGCAAAGTAACACAAGATAGAGATCTTAATGCATCTATTAATCTCGATACCGCAGGGCAGTCGGTAATTTAAGCCTTTGGAGATCATGTTAGACTAGCTTGTTTGTTAGCAGTGGTCGATGAATTAGGAATCCCTTCCCTTTAGGGTTGGGAGCTGTCAATTAGCATTCAATATTTTAATAGATCAACTATCGTATGATTTCTTGAGTTATGTTAAAGTTGAGATTAAAGTACCTACCTTTAAAACAATAAAAAAGGATAAGCATGATTAAGTGCAATTCCAAATTATAGTCTCAACATAAATATATACTCATTCACATTGGAAGCCGAACAGAATTGAATTCCGGCAATTGAAATGTATCATTAATTCGTGTCTTAAGCTTGTCTCTTACAATCGAAATTTTGTATTTAACCCCCCAACTCAGTAGTCGTACGGCTTGGGATTGATCATCCGGATGTCCTGCATCAAAAAAATAGATCTCCTCACTATTTTGAAGACTAGCTTTTAATGCTTCCTACTCTTTAATAAACGGTATCTGTTTCTCTAAGTCAAGCCTATCGGGGACATTAACAGGACTTTTGAAAACACAATGATGATGCTTTAGCCAAGATGTCACCTACCCTGTGCTGTAGGAAATTTTATATTGTTCTAAGACATACGCACATACATCCTTAACCCCTCTATAATAAGTGTATTGAGAAAGATGGTTCACTCGTTCTTTCGTTTGCAGTTTAGATCATTTACCGGCTGATCCTTCTTTGGTTTCATAGGGCTTTTTTACCTGAAATTTAAAAGTGCTTCTTTGATTTGGAGTTAATTGGCTTATACAATTTAAGCAAAGGAGGCGAGATAAAATGTCTTTTTATCAACAAGATTGGGAAATTATAAAGCCCGCTATGACTTTAAATATGAAAAATATTTTGGCTATGTGTTAACACTATAATGCTATAAAAATAATTTTAATTATACATGTGGCTCTACTAGAAAATCCCTAGTTGACAGAATCTAGCTAATGTTGCAAAATTCTGAATAACAATCATATATGAATGTATTTTAAACATATTATCTCTCAAGCGAGGTAAGCCTTTTAGGATATAATCCTTTTAGGCTAAGTAACCTGTATGGTATTTCCCTAATCTATGACTAGCCAATCCAATCTCAATCAAGCCTTCAGTCGTCAACATCAACAGAAGATTGAGGAGTTAATCTCCCTTGCTAAAGAGCAAGGTTTTATCACTTACGAAGAAATAAATGAGATCCTTCCGATGTCTTTTGACTCTCCTGAACAGATAGATCAAGTTCTTATTTTCTTGAGTGGAATGGACATTCAGGTCTTGAATCAGTCCGAAGTAGAGCGCCAAAAAGAGAGAAAAAAAGAAGTTAAGGAAATAGAAGGATTAGCTCGTAAAGGAGAAGGCGGCACTCCTGATGATCCGGTTCGGATGTACCTAAAGGAAATGGGCTCGGTTCCTCTTTTAACAAGAGAAGAAGAGGTCGAAATATCCAAACGTATTGAAAAAGCTCAGATTCAAATTCAGCGTATTATTATGCGTTTTCGCTATTCTACTAGAGAAGCAATTTCAATAGCTCATTACTTGATTAGCGGGAAAGAACGTTTTGATAAGATCATTCAAGAAAAAGAAATAACCGATAAAGCGCTATACCTTAAATTATCGCCTCGTCTTTGTGAGTTTCTTAAAGAGGAAGATAAAGTCTTACAAGGCTTATTAATTCAATTACGTCAGCCTAGCTTGAAAAAGTTAGAGAAGGTCAAAATTACTGATGAAATAGAAAAATGTCGTATTCGTACTCAAGCTTTCTTAAGACAATTTCATGCGCGTTATAACATCATTGAAGACTTCGGTGAAGTCATCCATACAGCTTACGATCGATTTTTAGTTTTAGAAAAAGAGATTAAGGATTTAACACCAAGAGCTGAACGAAATAAATTTGCAGCGGCTAAGCTTGCAACTGCAAAACGAAAACTTGAGAAACATGAGCTGGCTGCCGGGCGTACTCTTGATGAATTTAAAAAAGATGTCCGTATGTTGCAGCGTTGGATGGACAAAAGTCAGGAAGCTAAACGTGAAATGGTTGAATCTAATTTACGTTTGGTTATTTCCATCGCAAAAAAATACACCAATAGAGGCCTTTCATTTTTAGACCTGATCCAAGAAGGTAACATGGGTCTGATGAAGGCAGTTGAAAAGTTTGAATATCGAAGAGGATATAAATTTTCTACCTATGCTACTTGGTGGATTCGACAAGCAGTGACTAGAGCTATTGCTGACCAGGCCAGAACAATTCGTATTCCGGTTCATATGATTGAAACGATAAATAAAGTATTGCGTGCTGCTAAGAAACTAATGATGGAAACGGGGAGAGAACCTACTCCGGAAGAATTAGCTGAAGAAGTGGGTATCACACCTGAGCGGGTGCGTGAGATTTATAAGATTGCTCAACATCCTATTTCACTACAAGCCGAGGTCGGAGATGGAGGAGAAAGTCAATTTGGTGATTTTTTAGAAGATACAGCAGTTGAATCTCCTGCAGAAGCTACAGGCTACTCAATCTTAAAAGATAAAATGAATGAAGTGTTAGACACCTTAACAGATCGAGAGCGGACGGTTCTTATTCAGCGTTTTGGTTTATTAGACGGCAAACCCAAAACACTCGAAGAAGTGGGGGTTGAATTTAATGTTACACGAGAGCGTATACGACAAATTGAAGCTAAGGCTTTAAGAAAGATGCGTCATCCCATTCGTTCTAAACAATTGCAGGCTTTCCTTGATCTATTAGAGACCGATTAATCCATTAATTATTCTGTGAGGATGGATGTCTGGTTCAAAAAAAATTGATTTGTTTTTAGATATTGAAGAATTATTACAATTTTTTCAAGAAGATGGACCTATCGCAACTATTCTTGATAGTTATGAAAAAAGAGATGAACAGTTAGAAATGATCAAAAAGGTGGTGGATACCTATAATGATTCTGCTATATCTTTAATTGAAGCGGGTACGGGAACCGGAAAGAGTTTAGCCTACCTTTTACCTGCCATTATGTGGGCCTTGAAGTTCAAAGAGAGAACCTTAGTTTCCACTCATACCATCACACTCCAAGAGCAATTAATTAACAAAGATATTCCTTTTATTGCTAAGGCATTAGGCTTAAATTTTAAAGCATGTTTAGTTAAGGGGATGGGAAATTACCTATGCCTACGTAAATTCAAGGATATAGTGAATGAACGTAAAACCTTTAGCCAAGAAAACCAAGAAGTCATTGATCAAATCGAAGAATGGTCATGCGATACGCCTGACGGATCTTCTTCAGACATACCCTTTAAAGTTCATGGTAGCATGTGGGAACAGGTAAATGCTGAAGCGGATGCATGTGGTAATGTAAGGTGTCCTCAATATAAAGATTGTTTTTTCTTTAAAGCTAGAAAAGAAACTCGGGATGCTCAAATCCTCGTTGTGAACCATCATCTTCTTTTTGCAGATTTAGCTTCCAGGCAAGAAGACCAATTTTCAAATGATTCGGGTATTCTACCTAATTATGATCATATCATTCTAGATGAGGCGCATTCTCTTGAGGGAGTTGCTACCGAATCATTGGCAGAACATGTGTCACCTAGAATGCTTTCTCGGCTATTAGCAAGGCTGGGTACCGACAAAAACCGTCAACAAGGAAAATTACAAGCTTTAAAACGTAAGATACAAGATTATTATTCAGATCATATACCTGAAGAAGCGGAAAAAATAATTATGCGAATCGATCTTGAGCTAATTCCGGGTCGGCGTAATGTTTTAGATCAACTGGCTCAGCTTTTTCAAGAAATCGATGATTTTGCGATGCAGTTTTTAGAAGTTAAAACAGATGCTAAAGAAGGTAAGCAACATCGAATAAAAAAAATTAGAATGCTTGAGAAACATTATCAAAATAAAAGCTGGATACAGAATGTTCAACCTCTAGTAGAAGGTACGATTGCTACTTTAAGAAACTATCAGCAATTGATTCTAGGTCTTGAACAATCAATAAAATTGTTTTTAGATGATAAACTTGATAATAAAACAGGGGGTATTAGGTTAGATATTCAGACTGTAGGAAATCGATTAGAGTATATCTGTGACACTTTAAAAAGGTTTAGCTTTAAAGAAACTACTGAAATAGAAGATGTCCGCTGGATAGAGATGGAAAAAAACAATCCTTTTTCTATCGATTTAAAAATTGCTGTGCTCAATATAAACAATCTTCTGGTCGATATTTTATTTCAGCGCTTTAGCTCTTTTGTTTTATGTAGCGCTACTTTAACTACCAATAAATCATTTAATTTCATCAAAAAACGTTTAGGAATTACATCTGATTTACTTGGTGATCGGAAGATCAATAGTATCATATTGGACTCACCTTTTAATTATCAGGAGCAAGTATTAATGGTTGTTCCTAATGATTTACCTCTTCCTAATGATCCCGCTTTTATTCCAAGGAGTTGTGAAGAAGTCTATCAAGCAATACTTGCAAGTAGGGGAAATGCTTTTATTCTTTTTACTTCCTATGGATTACTTAGTCTTTTTTATCAAAATTTGAAAAATCGTCTAGTTGACAAAGGATTTCATTTATTTAAACAAGGTGATGCAGGCAGGCATTTGCTATTAGAAAAATTTCGAGAAGAAGAGCAGTCTGTTTTATTTGGTACAGATACGTTTTGGGAGGGTGTTGATGTGGTAGGAGATGCTCTTCGACTGGTTATTATTACAAAGCTTCCTTTTCAAGTACCTAGTGAGCCTGTTATTCAAGCAAGATGTGAAAAATTAATAGATGAAGGAAAAGATCCTTTTTTTGAATACGCCGTTCCCAATGCCATTGTTAAATTTAAGCAAGGTTTTGGCCGTCTTATCAGAAATAAAAATGATAAGGGGTGTATTTTCTGTTTAGATGCTAGGTTGATATCAAAACCCTATGGGAAGCTCTTCTTAAGAAGTCTACCGCCATGTAGAAGCAGCTTTTTAAAAGTAGAAGAACTAAAAGAAAAAATGCGTGCTTTTTTTGACAGCTCTCAACCCTAAAGGGAAAGGATTCCTCATTCACATTGGAAGCCGGACAAGCTTAAGACACGAATTAATGATAAATTTCAAGTGCCGGAACTCAATCCTGTCCGGCTTCCAATGTGAATGAGTATATACAAAATCAAAAAAAACAAGTAGACGCTATCATCCCAATGCTAAAGCAAAGGGTTTTCTCGCTTAATTGTCATAAAGTTGGAGCGTAACGGGGTTGAACCGTTGACCTCAACAATGCCATTGTTGCGCTCTACCAACTGAGCTAACGCCCCCAAAAAGAACACCATTGTAAAGAGAACAAAGATTTGCTTCAAGGGCAATAGAATAGGGTTTAATTTTCCATATTAGCCTGAAAAGTTGCAAAAGGCGCAGGCTTTTCTGCGGGTTCTTCTTTCTCCCTTTGTGGAAATAGTGGCTTAAATCCAAAATAAATAAGAGGAACAGAAGCAAAGAGATACATAAACCAGTATTTAGCATCAAATGTAAGTGTTAAAACACCATCATAAGCGAATAAGAATAAAGCGATACCGAATAGAAATAATACCGAACCGGGAAGTAAAAGAATTAAAGGGGTTAAGGAAAGGGAGCTTTCACTTTCAATCGATGAATATTCTTGATTATTAAAATTTTCTTCTTTTTCAAAACCATCCTTATTTTCTTCATCGATAATATTTTCCAATTGAGAGTAAGGAGGAGGAATATGACTTTCTAATTCATCCTGAGCAGTGTGTTGGTTTTCAGGCACATCTTCTCCCGAAGAAGGGCTTAAATCAACACCGCAATAAGGGCATTGCAATTCATAGATATGAACATACCCTTCACAATTCCAACAGATTTTTTTATGTCCCTTCATATGTTATCCTCCTAATTTAAGGAATAAAGATTCTATGTCGAATATATCATTTTCTTGCAAGATTCTTTTTTAAAAGACTCTTTATAAGAAGTAAACACGAGAATTAATAGAATCACTCTAATATTCTTCTTTCTTGTTCTTTTTTTCATTAAGCTCTAGACTATATGCTATATCCATATATATTATCGAATGCTTGCTTAATCCGGATTACTTATTTATATTATTGATAAGCAAAATTATAATAGATTAACTTTATAAAAAACAGTTAAGGGCGTATTTCTATGGAAAATTTTGACGTTACGGTACTTGGAGGCGGGCCCGGTGGCTATGTCGCTGCTATTAGAGCAGCTCAACATACTGATTCCGTTGCTTTAATCGAAGCAAATGAAATGGGGGGAACCTGTCTTAATCGGGGCTGTATTCCTTCAAAAACATTATTGGCAAATGCGAGCTTATTGCATAAAATCAAGCATGCGAGTTTATACGGTATTCATATAGGAAATATTTCATTTAACTATCTTGAAATGGTGAATCGCAAGGATGAAGTCGTTCAAAAAATTCGCACCAGCCTAGAAGCTCTTATTAAAGCTAATAAAATTAAAATTTTTAATGGTTTTGGTAAGCTTATTTCTCCGAACGAAATCAAAATATCCGGAAATGATAATGAGATTATAAGTGCGGATAAAATCATTATTGCTACAGGATCAGAGCCCAGAGAAATCCCGGCATTTCCTTTTGATCATCAGCAAATTCATGACTCGACATCAATCCTCAATATGAAAAATTTACCTAAAAACCTGGCTATAGTAGGTGGAGGGGTTATTGGCTGTGAATTCGCTTCCCTCTTCCATGAATTGGATGTTGAAGTTACCATTTTAGAAACTCTCCCTTCAATTATTAGTATGGAAGGCATTGATCTTTCAAAAGCGCTTACCGAAAGTTTTACAAAACGAGGGATTAACATTCTTACTAATGCTTTTGTTGAAGGGATAGATAAAGAGACTAATGGCCTTACAATCAGGTTAAAGGATAATGAACCTATAGTAGTTGCTAAAGCTTTAGTAGCTGTTGGTCGACAATTAAATACGGATGGTATAGGACTTGAAGTAGCGGGTGTATATGTCAATGAACAAGGCGTGATCCCCGTTAATGAAAAGATGGAGACAAATGTTCCCGGTATTTATGCCATTGGAGATATTACAGCGAAATGGATGCTAGCCCATGTAGCTTCTCATCAAGGAATGATTGCTGCTGACAATGCGTGTGGTTTGAATGCCCGGATGCATTATGACGCTGTTCCATCAGTGACATTTACTCATCCGGAAGTTGCTTCGGTTGGGTGGACACCTGAAAAATCTAAAGAGATGGGGTATACTATTAAAATTAGCAAATTCCCATTCATGGCTTTAGGTAAATCTCAGGCAGCAATAGAGACGGAAGGGTTTGTTCAAATTGTATCGGAGCCTTCAACAGGGAAAATATTAGGTGCTCAAGTGATAGGTCATGAAGCCTCTTCCTTAATTGCTCAATTAACGTTAGCGAAAAATAACGAGCTAACTATCGATTGCATTACTGAAACGATCCATGCTCATCCTACAATTGCCGAAGCTTGGTTAGAAGCTGCTCTTTTAGCTAATGATATCCCAATCCACTTTCCCCCTATAAAAAAACAGTAGGATAATGATGACGAATCAAGAATTATTCGATAATAAACCTAAAGTAAAACGAAAAAAATTAAATGTTTTACCCCCGAATCCTCAAGTACGCGATACGGATAAGGCTGTAGGACCCGGGCGTTTCCCTTCTTGGTTGCATCGGAAATTACCAAGAGGAGGCAACCTGTGGGAGACAAATCGAATATTAGATGAAGATCACCTGCCTACGGTATGTGAAGAGGCAAAGTGTCCCAATCTTTTGGAATGTTATTCAAAAAAGACAGCAACATTTCTGGTTTTTGGTAGCGAATGTACCCGCAGTTGTGGGTTTTGTGATATTGATCATAATAAAAAACCTAAACAGCCGGATGCTAGAGAACCCGGGCAGGTTGCTTTAGCTGCTAAACGGCTAGGGTTGAAACATATTGTTATTACCATGGTAGCTCGTGATGATTTAAAAGATGGTGGTGCTAAGCAGCTGGTTCTTATTATGGATGAAGTCAGAGAACAAAATCCCGAATGTACAATTGAAATACTTACTTCGGATTTTGAAGGTAATGAAGAGGCTTTAGACATTATAATCGATGCAAAACCTGATATCTTTAATCATAATATTGAAACAGCAGAAGAGTTAACTCCTAGAGTTCGTCATAAAGCAACCTATTCAAGGACATTACATGTTTTAAGATATGTTAAAGAAAAAAATCCGTATCTCGTGATTAAATCAGGGATCATGGTAGGACTTGGAGAAACAGAAGAACAAGTAAAAGCTACGATAGACGATTTACATCATGTTGGATGTAGTGTTGTAACTATAGGGCAATATTTACAACCCGATTCTAAAAAATTACGCGTAAAATCATTTGTAACGCCTCAGCAATTTAAAGCTTATGAAGATTATGGACATAGCATAGGGATTAACCAGATGTATTGTGGTCCTTTTGTACGTTCAAGTTATAATGCTGATTTAATACAAAGAAGAATAAAATCAATTTAAAATAGAGAAAAAAATGGATTCTGAAAAACGCTCTTTTCATGATATATTATATTTAGTTAATCGACAAATAAAAGGGGAAGATGAGGCTGATTTGGAACTTGATGAAGATTCCTTTTTAGAGCAAGAACACACACCATTAGTTGATTCAGTTTATAATGAAATTCTCATGCATCGTGATATCCATTTTGGTTGTCAATTTGAAGCAATGCTTGAATATTATCGAAATGGCGGGAAAGGCATTCAATCTCAAATTACTGAAGAGTTAATCCAAACTGCTTGGGATTTTGAAAGCGAGTCGGATCAAAATCTTGCTCCGGTGTTATTATCTGTTACTGAAATAGAAAGAGTTATCGAAGCGAAAGCCTTGTATGACAATTTACGTAAGTTATATGAAGAAGAATATTCTAAAAATGTTATCCCACGACTTATTGCGGATCTGATTCTATCCGAGGAGGAAGAACCTCAAGCGGAAATGGAAGCTTTAATAGAACAGGGTATTGATAGCGTTCCTTACCTTTTAGAACTCGTGCGTGCAGATCATTTTTATGATCCTTTTTTCCCGGGCTATGGCCTGGCCCCCATGTATGCTGCTGAATGTTTAGGTGAAATTAAAGATGAAAGAGCTATTACCCCTTTGTTTGAAATGTTAGGGAAAGAATCCTTCTTTTTGGAAGAGGCTGTTCTTAGTGCTTTACAAAAGATGGGCTCCATTACTAAAAATTTTCTGATCATGGTTTTAACCAATAGGCCTATGACGTTGGATAATGAACAAGCAGCGATTGCTTTATCACATTTCAGTAAAGATAAAGATGTGGCTATCATTGCGCTGGAGCAGCTTAAAGATCCTGCTGTATTACAAAATGTATCAATGTCTGTTCATCTTATCTTGTTATGTAGAGGCTTAGTGGAAGAAGAGCATAAAAAAACTTTTGATCAAATCACAAAGTCTTCGTCTTATCCGGAAGTTTTACGAGCAGACTTCGAATTTGCATCCAAATATTTTAGCTCTTGTTAGTAGGTAAGGCTCTACTAAGTTTACCTTCTTTGATCTCTTCTTGATGAAAGACACACAAACTAAAGAACAAAATTACCAGGCTCAACCAAAGTTGCCATGGGATGGTTTCCTTTAAGAAAAACCAACCGAACATTGAAGCAAAAATTGCTGTGGAAAACCCGGCAAAGGCCATAAAGGTCGCTGTGTAGCGTTTCAATAAAAAGCCATATAAATTATAGGCTAATAAGTTTGAAATGATAAGCATGGCGATAGCGGTTTCAAGAAATGGCCCCCATTTAAAAACCGGTACAGGATTCCAATTTTCAACCAGTAAAGAATGGATAAGAGTAAAAACACCTCCTACAAACATGCTAAATCCTGTAACCATAAAAACACTGATCTTGTTATGGGTTACAGTTTGACGGATAAGTATCCAACCGTAAACAGATGTAGTAGCTGCGATTAAAAGAGCGATTGAAGGCCAAGAAAGATTAAAAAAAGAACCTATAGCTTCTTCTTTTGCCGTTTGTACCATTAAAATAGGAATAAGACCCAAAAATCCGGCTATTAACCCGAACCATTTTTTTTGTGTCATTTTTTCTGAAAGCACAAGAAATGAGAGTAGGGCTGAAATAAAGGGAGATATACTATAAAGGAAGCATGTCTTCGCAGAAGTCAGATATTGCAGCCCCCAAAATTCACAAACATTTGTAATATAAATACTAAAAAATGCAATCAGTAGAAGCTTGAAAATAATAGATTTACCTAACTTAAAAGAGCCGGGATTTTTAATTAATTGAAAAACCAACATTAAAAAACCCGCAACGGTCATACGCGAGCCGATAATAAAAAAAGGCTGTGCATATTCTAAAGAAACTTTTCCAATGGTAAAAATACTAGCAAAAAGAGCGTAAAGTAAAAATACTAAATACATTTTGATCACAACTAAATTTTATGAAAACGGATTATACCCATATCCTCTTAATTGACTCAATCACTTTCTGTTCGATAAAGTATAAATAACTAAAAATGAAAGAAATAATTTTAATGACAAATGAAATCCGGATAGTCTTAAACATTTATCATAAATACTATTTAGATATAAAAGGACGGTGTGCTATAGATACGTGATTAAATTTTTATATTTAAAACAATCACATTATAAAACTCTGCTATGACAAATGAGTAACAATTTTTTTCGTTCAATTTTGCTGCCTTTCGTTTCTTGTTTTTTAATTCTATTTCTATTTTCTTGTACTTCTCAGCAAATAATTTTAACGAATGTAGAAGAAAAAGATGCTAATGAGATTATTGTTCTTTTAAGAAGTAAAGGAATAGAAGCAGATAAAATGGCCGTTAAAGTAGCTACCGGTGCCACGGTTCAGCAAAAAGCCGGTCAATTTTGGGATATTGCTGTAGCCGCAGACAAAGCAACGAATGCTCTTGCGGTCTTGAATCGGATCGGCCTGCCTCGAAAGCCTGCGATTACACTATTAGATGTGTTTCCCAGCGAAGGTCTTATGAAAACGGAAAAAGAAGAAAATGTTCGTTATCAAGAAGGCCTAAATGAACAGATTGCTTCCACGATACGAAATATAGATGGAATTATTGATGTCGATGTTCAAATTTCAATACCCAAACAAAATATTTTTAATCCCGAAGCAGAAAAAGAAAAACCAACAGCATCTGTATATGTTAAACATGATGGTGTCGCTGACGATCCGAATAACTTAATTGTTCAAAAAGTTAAAAGGTATGTCTCAGGCAGTATTATCGATTTAGAATATGAGGATGTCACGGTTATAACGGATAGAGCAAGATTTACGGATGTATCCTTGAATAGTTTAGGTGGAGTCATGGTTCCTAATGATTATGTGAATGTATGGTCCATTACAATAGCCAAGTCTTCTGTCGCTCGATTTAGAGTTATTCTTTTTGTTCTCTGCTTTTTATTACTTATCTTTTTGTTAGCAGTTATTTGGTTGGTATGGAAATTTCAAAAGATAGTTTTAGATGTAAAGAACCTTAAAGGACTGTTTTCTCCAAAACCTATGGAGATGAGTATGCTTCAAGAGAAAAAAGAAGCATCCGAAGTTGAGGAGTCCCCTGAGACAGAGAAGAAGGAGGAAGGGGAAGAGTAGCACTTAAATAAGGACAATATTATCGTGTGCCTAAAACTTAGCTAAGAGAAAATGTGATGGATACTAAAAGTTTTGAAGTACTCAATGTCCTCCTCAAGAGTTATAGAGAAGATTCAATTGATTCTATGTTAAAGTTTTTTCCTGAAAATGAAGCAAAATTAATTTCTAATTTACAGCACTCAAAAAGTAAAGAACCGTTAACGTTACTGCCTCTTCTAAAAAGAATTACGAATATTCATTATTCTTGGTTTTTTCCGATAATTAAAAAGTTACCCTCTGATCTTGTACCATTCGTATTGGGTGTTTTTCCTAAATCCTATGTAGCCGGATTGATTGAGTTGTTTTGGGAAAAAACGCGTGTATCCTCTTCTCCTGAACCCATTCAAACCTTTTTTCTAAAAACTCTTCACACTCAAGTGGGTTTGGATCAAATACTTCCTAAGTCTTTTTTGCCCGAATCGCCACTGAATAAGTTATTATTGCTTGATAAACATGCTGTGGTCAAGCTCATTGATTATTTAGGTTTGCATGATTTAACTATAGCTTTAAAAAAAATCGTTGACAAAAAACAAGTAGAGAAGATTTTTAAATTGTTATCAGCATCAAAACGTCAATATCTTAAACAATGTGTTCAATCTAAAGATCCTTTAACCTTTTCTATACAAACAATTCATAAATGGACTAACAGTTCAGAAAGCCTCATGATCTTGGTTCATCAAAAGGGATTAATGAGATTATCAAAAGCAATAGCAGGTCAGCATCCTCATTTTATTTGGCATTTAGCTCATCTTTTAGATACCGGCAGGGGAGAAAAGTTATTACAATTTTCTCGAAATAAAGAACCCGGTAAGTATACAGCTATTTTGTGTACCCAAATATTAAATTTAATGCAGATGTTAAAACCTAAAGGACAAAAACAGGTATGAAATTCTTAAGCCTTCTATCCGGTAAGACAGTGAATATAGCTCCCGGATTAAAAGTCGTTCCTAAAGATGAGTTTTCTCGTCTGGTAAGTGCTTCTGAAGTGTTAGAAGAAGTGAAAGAAGAAGCGATAGAATATCGAAAGGAAGTCGCTAAGAAAGGGGAAGAATTAAAAGAGCAGTCGAAGAAAAAGGGGTTTTCGGAAGGATTAGAAAAATGGACTGATCAAGTTAAATTTTTGGAGCAAGAAATTCGAAAAGTACGTGCTGAAATGGAGAAATTAATTGCTTCTGTTGCTTTAAAATCTGCGAAAAAAATACTGGGTAGAGAAATTGAATTGAACAAAGAAACGATTGTTGATATTGTTTCTAACAGTCTGAAACCGGTTTCTCAACATAAGAAGGTAGTCCTTTATGTTAATAAATCTGACCTTGAGATACTTGAAAAAAATAAGACAGATCTCAAACAAGTTTTAGAACAAGTTGAAAGTTTTTCTATTCAACCTCGTGGTGATATTACCCCTCATGGAGTGATCATTGAGACAGAATCGGGTATTATCAATGCCCAAATAGAAAATCTATGGCAAAAGCTTGAGATAGCTCTTCAGTCCTTAGCGAAGAAAGATACCTAAAATATGCTGTTGATGAAACAAACCTTTACTTTTTTTCTCTTATTTTTCCTTCTTGCAATAGAACCCTCCGGTCTTTTGGCTCAACAGCGACCGGTAAATCCAAGACCGGTACAACAAGAACGTGGTGGAACGGAAAAAGAGCACAAGAGTAAACTCCAAGATGTATTAGGTGAATTGCCTATGCAACAAAGTCTTGTTGCAAAGGGAGCTCCTAATATCGCCTTACAGGTCGCTGTTCTAGCTGCTTTGGCACTACTTCCTTGGTTTATCATGATGCTCACTTCTTATATCAAAATAGTGGTTGTCATTGCTCTATTAAGAAATGCTTTGGGGGTTCAACAGGCGCCTCCGAACCAGGTAGTCAATGGAATAGCTATTATTTTGACTATATATATTATGTTCCCTACGGGCCTTGCCATGTATGACGCAGCGAAACACGAGATCGAAGCGGAGGCTCCTCAAGGCCTATTGTCAGATAACGCTGCTGATTATATAATCACAGCAGTTGATGCGGCAAAAGAGCCCTTAAGAATATTTTTAAAGAAGAATACCGAGGCGGCTCATATTGGTAAATTTTACCGTACTGCATATCGAGTATTTCCGGAAAAAGTACGAGATTCTCTAAAGCCGTATGACTTTATTGTTATGGTACCCGCTTATATAACAACACAATTAAAAGATGCCTTTTCGATTGGCGTTTTAGTGTATCTCCCATTTTTCGTTATTGATTTAGTGACATCTAATATTTTACTTGCTATGGGAATGATGATGTTGTCCCCTCTTACTATTTCGTTACCACTAAAACTATTGCTATTAGTTATGTTAGATGGATGGACGATCTTAATAGAGGGTTTAGTTTTAACATTTCGATAGGCCGAAATAAGGAGGTAAGAGCCTATGTTTGAAACACATATTCCTCAGTTAGCTTATGAGGGGCTTTTTTTAATATTATTACTTTCAGGGCCACCTGTTTTTATTAGTATGTTCTTTGGGTTGCTTGTAGCGATTATTCAAGCTGCGACTCAGATACAAGAACAAACGCTCTCTTTTACCATTAAACTCGTAGCGGTTATTTTGACCTTAATGTTTATGGGACCTTGGCTAGGTGGTAAAATAATACAATATGGCAACCATATATTTACCAATATCCCAATATGGAGTCATTAACTGACACTAATTTCATATGAGTAGTGATAGCTATCTTTCTGTCTTTGTCAATTATGAATCAGGAAATGTCATAGCATTATTTTTAGCAATGTTAGTCAGGGTCGTGCCTATTGTTAGTTTAGTTCCTTTTTTAGGAGCTAAAGTCTTGCCGGCCCCTGCAAAAATGGGGTTAAGCATTGTTTTAGTTCTTTTATTAATGCCTTATGTAGGGCCTATGTCCATACAGAGATTGAAGTTTGGTCTTCCCCTCGTCCCCATTGTTGTTAAAGAAGCTCTTATTGGATTATTAATCGGTTTTTTAGGAACAATTCCGTTTAATATTGCAACTGCAGCAGGAGCGATCATTGACCATCAAAGAGGCTCTGCAAGTCTTCAGGTGACAGAGCCTACTATGCAAGTACAGACTTCTCCTATAGGAGAATTAATGAATGACGTGTTGTTAGTTATCTTTTTTGTAGTAGGAGGACCTTTTTTTTATTTTGATGCTCTAGTTTCTTCATTTCAAATGATTCCTCCGGAGCAGTTTATACCTCAATATTTTTTTGCTACCCATAATGCCTATTGGCTAACGATAATAGGATTAATGCATCATATTTTTTCTACAGCTGCACGATTTGCAGCCCCTTCTTTAGTAGCGATGTTAATGGCCGATGTCTTTTTAGGAATTGCAAATCGATTAGCTCCTCAAGTACAAATAGCATTTTTAGGAATGCCTTTTAAATCCATCTTGGGTATTGCGCTTCTCTTTTTTGGATGGTACTTTATCTTAAGGCAAATGGAAAAATCCACAATGGACTGGTTTGTCCATGTTCTGAAGTTGGTACATGTATTTAAGTAATTTCCTTTCTAACAACTATCTATATAAGACCTCTGCATAACTTACATTTTTAATCACAATCGAACCTTCAGATGTAAGTTAAAGACATTATAAATATATTTTTGACAAATCGACGACTAAATCAATAAGTTATGTAGAGGCCTTATAAATATGGAATTTTAGTTATCCGAGGAAATATTGAAAAAACCTAAAACTTATCTCCTGGCCCGGAGTGAGATCATAAAATTAGCCGGTAACGAGGCTCTGATTATGCGGGGAGATACCATTTATGTGACGTCAACTTTATTGGCTGACCGGAATCGATTGATTAATCAATTATTACCCGGTTTAGACGGAATAAAAGCTGCGGGAAGTTGCGGCGCTTATCTTCCTCCTTAATGGATAATTATTGATTTTCCTCAGGATATTTTTCTTTTAAAGAACGCCATTTTTCTATTAATTCTGCTGCTATCGGTGCAGCCTCTCTTCCATAATCTCCAAAGCGTAGATAAACGATAACAACAAGTTCAGGATGTTTTAATATTTTATTTTCTATATCGTTTTCTTCATGGTCAGGATTATAACTAACACATCCAAACCATATATGTTTATAAAGATTAGTTCCCTTATTTAGATCCAGGTCGATCGCTTCTCTTTTTTCTGCAGTGCTTGTTTTAGCAATCATTTGATTCTGAAGTTTTATATAATTTTTCAATGGAGAAGATTGTTGTCTATAGGTTCTTATTTTTTTCCAGTAACCGGTACCTGTCTCTTCTGTTACGACTTTTTGCATTCCCATAATTAAAGTGTTTTGTATTACTGTAGGAAAATCAATGGTATTTTTTATTTCATCCGGGAAAAAGCACAATTGATTTATCCGGTTATTTCGCTCTGTTGCAGTAAATATTGGAAAGTCGATACCGATTAGTTGAAAGCTTTCATTATAATCAAAAAGCCTTTTACGAAAGATCATTTGATCATTTCTAATCGGTTCCTCAGCTTTAGTAAATTTAACAATTTTGGGTTTAAAAACGTATCCTCCATTAACAATAGATGACATCATAACAGCTGTTTGAAGCGGGGTGACAACCAAAGAATGTTGTCCAATAGCTGTAGCATAGAGTCCTGTTTGATTGACAGCCAAGTCAGTAGGTAGGTTCCCGGAATACTCTCCGGGCAAATCAATCCCGGTGCATTTACCAAAAGAAAATTTTTTTGCAGCTTGGATTAAGTCATCAGGATTTTTTAACATATCTCCGGCTAAAATAGAGAAATAGGGATTACTGGAAATTTCAAGCGCTTTGATAAAATCTAAGCGTCCAATTGCTCTTCTGTGGCTTCTAGGTAGGCGCCCACCTTTATAATATTGTGGGATAGGTTTTCCTTGTTGAGTATAGCCGATATTCCAATCTTTACCTTCTTTAGAAGGGTGTAAATCATCAATAATAGTTAATGGATTTAAACTATCAGTATTCGAATCTATTTCATGATATTGCTGTAAAAGAGTTTCATATGCTGTTACTAATTTAAAAATAGAGCCTTGGCACGTCGCTTGTCTAAAAGCATAGGATCTGGCAAAGCCAAAAACTGAATTAGGATAAAAGCTAGCGGCTAAATGTTTTTCTAATTGAGGTTTTTGTGGAGATACATTGCGATAAGAGCCTAAAAGAGGGCGATTAAGATTCTTATATTCTCGCATCGTTTTCAGATATTCTAGTGCTAGGCTAGAGGAGAGATTATCCAAGCAAAGATGCAAATTATAATACGTTTTATACCAAGATGCGGCCTTATGTGCTCCATTACTAAGTTCTTTTTGCCATAAAAGAAAATAATTGATAAATGGTTTGAGTTCTTCTCTAATCACATGCTCTGAATATAAATCATGACCTAAAAAGGTCATAATAAATAACCATTTATATTCTGCCCAAAAAACTTGGAACAGTGCATTTTCTTTTTCATCTAAATAATCAATATACGGTTTGGCATATTGTCCTTTTTCTTTTTCTTCAACTCTCTTTTGTTTGAGATACTCTTTTTGATTGTCTCTTCTCCAATTTTTAAAAATATATTGGTGATATAATTCTTTTGTCATATTACAAATGACTTCATTAATATTAGCATAAGCGCAAGTAGCATCTCGATACTGCGAAAGAAAATGATTGTTTACCTGACCCAGTAATTCATCTGAAAAGGTATCAACATTTACTAAAAGTCTACACAAATCAATGAACAGGAGTTTATCATAGTTCTGGGGAATGGAGTTTAAGAAAGGATCGATAATACGTTTAAGATAACTTATTTCTATTTGGTTATATTTAAAGTTATCTTCAATGAGTTGTTTTGTGAATTTAGGAATAAAAGAGCTAGGATAAGGAATATGCTCGCCATCATTATATAATGTTGTTAAGACATACCAAGCGCTGTTCTGTTCACTAACTTCTAAAATTCGATTAAAAGCCTTTTGGAGAGTAATAGCATCTTTTACATAAGCAAATTGTTTAAAAACTTGTCTGGCTCTGTTCGTTTCCGGAAGAATAAGATCAAGATAATTCTCCCAAGAAAGCCATTTTTCTTCTATCACACGTTTTTTTTGAACAGGGTCTATAATTTCTCTTTCTAATGGATGCTTCCGGTCCCAAATCATGCTAATAAATTGATCGCCTTCAAATGTTTTTTTGATTTGCAGGGATTTTTTCCGCATATCTTCTTGATTGCCGGAAGGGACAAAATCATTTGGGTTAAATCTTGGATAAGAAGCAAGGGCTAAAATTTCACCATTATTGGGATCCATAACCACAATAGCTCCACCTTTGATCCAAGGCTGTTTATATTGTGTATAAGTGCCCCGGCTCGGGTCATAGCGGATACTTCTACCTTCTCTTAAGCTTTCACTTTCAATCAAAAGTGTTTCAGCACATTCTTGTAGTTCTTGAGAAATTGTTAATACGAAGCGCCGACCGGGGATAGATTCTTGGTAGCCGGGCAATTCTCGAAGGAAATTTCCTTTGGCATCAGAATAATATATTTTTTTCCCATGATAACCTTTAAGCTCTTGTTCATAGGTAGCTTCAATGCCGGTTTTTCCTATTCGGTCATGAAGAGTATACGTTTTTTTATCTAAAACCCTTAGGCGATAGCGAATTTCATCGATAGTATTTAGCCCAATAGGAAGTTTTGCTTCATTTCCCGATTCCCATTCATGGATAAAATCTTCAAGTAATTTTTTTTCTTCATAAAAGCTATTATATTCATGCCGATTGATAGCTCCCATATAACCAATAATTTCTCCGGATAATTCTTGATGGGGATAGTATCGCTTGCATGTTCTTTCGGCCACGATACCGAGCCAGTCTTTTTCTAAGATTTTTAATTGAAAATATTGGCTTTCGGTAATGTCTTCTTTTAAGACAAAAGAAGCATCATTTAAAAGAGAGGCTTTAGCATGAATGAGATCTTCGATTCGATCAGCATCCATTTCAATGATATTGGATAAAAGGTAGGATAAGGTTTCAATATGCTTCCGTCTCTTGTATATTTTTATTTTCTTTTTTTTCTTCCCTTTCTCCCATGCAACTGTTGAAATTTGTCGAATTTGAGCATAAGAAACAGCCGCATTATAACGTACTTGATTGACAGCTAGGGGAATATTAAATCGATCTCGAATCGTTCCTCTTTCTGCATGTTCGATAATAATTTTTTGTTGAGGCTTGTTGAAGTCTTTTGTTCTTTTATCGCACTCAAAGATACTTAAGTGCCAAACGCGAAAAACAATTAAAAGCATGATTAGAAAAACGAAGTTTAAAACACGATTTGCTTTGCCGAGTATATCCAATTCAAAATCGGTTGCTGATTGTCTTCTTTTTTGCCAAAAACGCATTTTAAATTTAGGTGGGAAATTTGTCTAATTTAATTCTAATTTTTATTATCTGTATATTTCAATAGTAATCTAATTAATGTTTTAAAACTTTGAAAAAACCAACACATTTTTGTTCAATCTGAAGTAAAAAAGAATAGTGAAACGTTTTTTTAAAAATCTTTTTCTTCTTATCTACTAAAGCACTATGAAATACCTTGTCAATAAATGGGTAAATTTTTATAGTTTTTGTTATTTTTAAATGCGCCTGTAGTTCAATGGTAGAACAATAGCCTTCCAAGCTATGAGTGTCAGTTCGATTCTGATCAGGCGCTATTGTGTTAGATGTCACAACCAAAGGACCTTAAGCAGGTCACTATTACCAAGACCGAAATCTTGTTATTAAAAAAAACAAGATGCTATCGTCAATTAACCATTAAACAAAAGGACAAGGCTTGGCTGAAGTAACTATCAAAAATCTATTAGAATCCGGTGCGCATTTTGGACATCAAAAGAAACGCTGGAATCCAAAAATGAAACGTTTCATTTTTGAGGCTCGCAATGGCCTATATATCATTGATCTTGCCAAAACATTACAACAGATACGAAGTGCTATGGAAATTGTCGCCTCTGTTGTTGCTGATCATCAATCAGTTCTTTTCGTTGGAACTAAAAAACAAGCAAAAGCAGTTATTCGCGAATTTGCAGAAAATTGCGATGAATTTTATGTTTGTGAACGTTGGTTGGGTGGTATGCTGACCAATTGGAAAACTATTAGAGAATCTGTAAAAAAACTAGGCCGGATAGAAAAAAGACTAGCTACTGAGGTTGCAGGTTTAACTAAAAAAGAAATTTCGATTTTATCTAAATCACAAAAAAAATTAGAAAATACACTGTCCGGTGTGCGTTCTATGAGAAAGATGCCCGGTTTAGTTATTGTTGTGGATCCTAGTCGTGAGCATATTGTAGTTGCAGAAGCTCGTAAATTAGGTATTCCGGTAATGGCTCTAGTCGATACCAATTGTGATCCCGATATTATTGACCACGTCATTGCATGTAATGATGATGCTCTTAAATGTGTGAAATTGATTATTCAGGCTTTATCCGAAGCCATTTCTGAAAAGAAAAAAGAATTAGGCATTACAGCAAAAAAAACGAGCCGGCCTCAAGAGACACAATCCGAGGCTAGGGCTGCAGATGAAGCTATAGAGAGTAAATCTGAAGAAAGCAAGGTTGAAGAACAGGAAATCTCCGATAAAAAAACAGATGAGGAGGGCAAATAAATTATGACAGTTACTCCTGCTATGTTGAAAGAATTAAGAGAGCGTACCGGTGTTGGTATGGCTAAATGTAAAGAAGCTTTACAAAATTCTAATGGAGATATCGAACTTGCTATAGATAACTTGCGTAAAGCAGGTCTGGCATCAGCGGCAAAAAAAGAAGGCCGAGAGGCTAATGAAGGTTTAATTGGAGTGGCCGACACTGATAAAGTCGTTGCATTAATTGAAATTAATTCCGAAACAGACTTTGTTGCTAAAAATGATAAATTTCGTCAGTTTTTAACTGACATGGCTCTGGAAGTTGCTAATACACAGCCAAGTTCGGTTGAAGAATTTTTGAACCAAAAATTTTCTAAAGATCCATCTTTAACTGTAAACGAATATCGCGGTGTTTTAATTCAATCTCTTGGAGAAAATATTCAGTTTCGTCGTTTAATTTCTATTCCCAAAGCAACTGACCAATCCATTGGTGTCTATAGCCATATGAAAGGTAGAATTGTATGTGTGGTAGAAATTTCCGGTAGTGCGAATCAGGCTGCTTTGGCAAAAGATATTGCGATGCATGTCGCAGCTGCTGCCCCGGAATTCTTATCATCAGATGAGATGCCGGAAAACGTAAAAGCCCGTGAGGAAGAAATTGCTCGCAGCCAAATGAAAGGCAAGCCTGCGAATATTATTGATAAAATTATTGAAGGCAAGATGCGTGCTTTTTACGATCAAGTATGTTTATTGCAACAGGATTTTGTTAAGGAACCGGGCTTATCCATTAAGGAATTGGTAGCCAAACACGCTAAAGAGACAGAAAAACCTCTTAAATTAACTTCATTTAAACGATGGCAATTAGGTGGTCAAGGATAAGATTCAAGCAACGCCTCCCTATAAGCGAATTTTATTAAAGCTTTCCGGCGAAGCTTTGATGGGGGCTCAGCATTTTGGTATTGAAAAAGAGGCTTGTTCTACATTAGCTTCTACGATAAAGGAAATTGTTGATATGGGTGTCCAAATCGGTATTGTGTTGGGCGGAGGCAATATTTTTCGTGGTTTGCATGGAAGCGAGTCTTTAGGAATTAAACGAGCGCAAGCAGATTATATTGGGATGTTAGCAACGTTGATGAATGGTCTAATTTTTCAACAAACTCTATCTAATGCAGGAATTGATTCTAGGGTGATGAGCGGTTATAAGGGATTTGATATTGTTGAACCGGCAATTTGGTCAATGGCTGTTAAACATTTAGATAAGCAAAGGGTGGTAATTTTTGTTGGTGGTACCGGAAATCCTTTTTTTACTACGGATACAGCCGCAGCTTTAAGGGCTAGTGAAATTGATGCACAACTTCTTATTAAAGCCACCAAAGTTGATGGTGTATATGATAAAGATCCTTTACAATATCCAAATGCTAAAAAATACGATACATTGAATTATACTCAGGTTTTGGAACAAAACTTAAAAGTAATGGACGCTACAGCTATTAGTTTATGCAGAGATAATGATATCCCTATAATGGTACTTAATATGACTTCCAAAACAGCCTTGGTGGATGCTATTCATCATAAAAATACGGGGACTTTGGTAAGAGGAGAATAAATATGACTTTAGGTGAAACAAAATCAAAAATGGCGCAAGCGGTTACACATTTTAAAGAAGAGTTAAGCCATATTAGAACAGGCAGAGCGGATCCTACAATGTTGCAACATGTCCGGGTAGAGGTTTATGGCACTCAAATGCGTTTAAATGATTTAGCTTCCGTAACAACGCCGGATCCGCGACAATTGTTAATTACGGCCTATGATATAAATAATTTGGGAGCTATTAGAAAAGGAATTGAGAAGGCGAATTTAAATTTGCAGCCCCAAATTGATGGTAATATCATACGTATCAATATTGCTGAAATGGACGAATCGGTAAGAAAGGAAATGGTTAAGCAGGCTAAAAAAAAAGGTGAAGAAGCGAAAGTAAGTATTCGTAATGCCAGAAGGGATGAAAACGAGCAATTGAAGAAAATGAAAAGTTCCGGTGAAATTGCCGAAGATATTCAAAAAAAACATGAAAACGAGATCCAAAAGTTAACAGATCAATTTTGTAAAGAGGTGGATGAAATCTGCAGTCGTAAAGAAAAAGAAATTCTTGTGATCTAGCTTTTGTTTTTAATTTGATTTTAATTTTACTGATCAGTAGCATGTTACGTTTAAATATCCGGCCCCATCGTCTAGCCAGGTCTAGGACACCGGATTTTCATTCCGATAACAGGGGTTCGAATCCCCTTGGGGTCATTGTATAAGTTTGTTGAGCCTTTAGCTCAGTTGGTTAGAGCATCTCACTTTTAATGAGAGGGTCGAAGGTTCAAGTCCTTCAAGGCTCAATATGTTTAAATGACAAAGATGGTGAACTACCATCTTTGTCATTTTTTTAAAAAGTTCTGAATGAAGGAAAGTTTATTTTCCATAAGTCTATTTTTCCAAGCCGAATATGTTTTCCAACAATATTTAGCTTGCGATCACCCCCTTACTAAAAATTTTAAAATAAGGGCTCAGATAAGAGATTGCAGTTTTAAAAATTTTAGACTACTTTACATTTATTAATGAAATTCCTTAGTATCGCAACAATATGGATGAAGAAGAAAGTAAGAACTCATTGCCGGATAGGCCGTTAGAATGTACGGAGTGTAAAAAGCCTGCAAGTATTCGCTATACGGAAATTATAGGGAAAAAAGTAAATCGTACTAGTATGTGTATTGATTGTCCTTTTCTTAGTAAACGTCTGCAAGGAAGTACAAGAGGTGAGAATCCTCAAGAATCTCATGATACATTAACAGGATTATGTTGCGGAAATTGCGGTACAACGTTAGATACGATTCGTACGGGTAACCCGTTGGGATGCACTCAATGTTACGAAATTTTCGAAAATGTTTTAATCCAAGAAATTATAGCTTCTAAAAAAATCCCTCAAAAATTAATAACTGCTGCTGCTAGTGGTACAACTGCTTTACATCAAGGATATTCACCGGGAGAAAGTAAAGAAGTTGGTCCTTCTCTTCGCTTACTTGCTTTAAATGAAGCTTTAAATGAGACATTGACACGAGAGGATTATGAACAAGCGGCATGGTTGAGAGATCAAATTAAAGAACTAACGGAACAATCACAAGAAAAATCAGACGAATAAAATGAATAAGACTTTAGATGTATTTTCTAAACATTCGCCCTGGTATAAGAATCAAAATAGTATTTGGCTGGCTTCGACATTAAAGGTATATCGGAATTTAGAAAAGTATAATTTTCCTTCAAAATTAGACAATACCAGAAGACAGCAAATTATTCGGGTTATACAAAAAGAAATACTTTCTTCTACTCATCTGAACGCTCCGACTTGTTTATTAGGGGAAGATCTTGAACCGGTTGATAAGGAATTTTTATTTGAGTATTTTCTATCAACCAATTCTTTTCATCATGCTTCTTGTGGAGAAGGTTTTATAATAGATAAAGACGCGCGTTTTTTAGCTACATTGAACATCAAAGATCATTTGCAGTTGGAACTAATAGATTCTAGAAATGAACTGGAAGAGAGTTGGAATCAATTATTATGTATAGAAAAAAATATCGAGAGTTCCATTAACCTTGCCTTTTCTCCAAAGTTTGGTTTTCTTACGGCAGATCCTTTTATTTGTGGAACAGGCTTTATCATTTATACTTATTTACATGTTCCGGCTCTTATTCATACTCATAAACTTAATGAAATATTAGATACTCGAAAAGAAGAAGGTATTATTCCTGCTAGTATGGAAGGGGGCATGGAAGATCATTTAGGCGATCTTTTAACTTTGCACAATAACTATACCTTAGGTGTATCAGAAGAAAAATTAATTAGTTCAATGCGAGCAACCACCATTTGTTTTATTATGGCGGAAAAAAGTGCTAGAGAACGCATTAAAAATGGTGATAATAATGAAATAAAAGATATCATCAGTAAAGCTTTTGGAGTTTTATTACATTCTTATCAATTAGAAACAAAAGAAGCTGTTAGATGCTTAAGTCTTTGTAAACTTGGTGTAGAATTAGAATGGATAACCGGCGTTAAACTTCAAGACGTCAATGAATTGTTCTTTACTTGTAGAAGAGCTCATCTTTTAAAACGATATTCTAATAATATCCCTCTTGAAGAAATACCTCGAAAACGAGCTGAATATATTCATGAGAACTTAGCACGTGCTAAGTTTACTTGTGGATCTTAAACGTAATTTTAAAAAAAGTTCCGGTTCACTTTCGGCTTTAGGCAATCAGAAAATTTAGCTTATGTTCTGAACCATTGTCTGCCGTTAATGTATAAACGTTATCTTTAATAGGTTTTAAGCACTCAATGAAGGCATTAGCAACACCACAAGATTGTTTAAATTTTACCTTTACAACCGACATTCCTAGACCGTAAGATATTTTTTTTGAATTAGAATTATAGATTGCCTATCCTGTTACTTTTTATTTGATACAAGGAGAAAAGTTATGCCGGAAGTTGCAGGAGATAATATTCAAACAGTGAACATGGATCACCATGGATTAATTGCAGCACTTTGCAGCGATCTAAAGGTAGCGGAAAGGATTGATACCGGATTAAAAAATCATCCACAAAGAAAAGTAAGTGCGGGACAGGCAGTAATTGCAATGATTCTGAATGGATTAGGGTTTACTAATAGACGTCTCTACCTAACACATCAATTTTTTGCTTCTAAATCGATAGAGAATTTACTTGGCAACAATCTTCGAGCAGAAGATCTCACAGATTATACTTTAGGTCATGCTTTGGATGATATTGCGAAATATGGGAGCAGTAAATTATTTGCTGAAGTTTCTTTTGGAATAGCCCTAGACCATGATTTACTACAAAAAACGCATCATCTAGATACAACAAGCTTTTCCGTTCATGGGTCGTATGAAGTGAAAGATGATCCGCAAGTGATTGAGATTAAGCAGGGTTATTCTAAAGATCATAGACCTGATTTGAAACAAGTTGTACTTTCTCTCGTTACCAATGGTCCGAGTTCTATGCCTCTATGGATGGAAGCCTTAGACGGCAATAGTTCTGATAAAGCAAGTTTTCATGAGACGCTCAAAAAAATCAGTGAATTTCAACAACAGATTGATGTAAAAACAAAGTTTAAGTGGGTTGCCGATTCAGCGTTATACACAAAAGAAAAGCTCTTAAAAAATAATGATTATAAATGGCTCACCCGAGTTCCCGAGATAATAGGAGAAGCAAAAAGATTAGTAGAAAAACCGGAAGAAGAAATTGATTGGATTGATCAGGAGAAAGGATATAAAACATGCAGCTTCACCTCTTTTTATGGAGGGATTAAACAAAGATGGCTTTTGGTTTTTTCAGAGCAAGCCTATCAGAGAGAGATAAAATCATTAGAAAAAAAATTGACCAAGGCAGAAGAAAAGCTCAAGAAACAACTTTGGCATTTGGGTAATGAGGAATTTAAATGCGAAAGTGATGCTAAAAAAGCTTGGGGCAGATTGACTAAAAAAAATCATTTATATTCCATGAATAGTGAGATATTGCCGATTCTAAAATATGGTAAATTAGGCAAACCTAAACAAGGAGAGGAAAAACAAGTTGTTGGATACAAGATTCATGCTAGCTTTGAAAGGGAAGAAGAAGAAATTAATAAACTGATGAATAGAAAAGGACGGTTTATTTTAGCTGCGAATGACACCGATAGAGAAAATTATAAAGATGAGATGATGTTAGAAGAATATAAAGAACAGCAAAAGGTTGAAGGAGGGTTTCGCTTTTTAAAAGATCCTTGGTTTATGGTTGATTCTATTTTTTTAAAAACCCCTCGACGCATTGAAGCATTAATGATGGTTATGACATTGTGTTTAATGGTTTATAATATCGGACAATATCAACTTCGACAAAAATTGATAGAAACAGAAGAGACATTACCCAACCAATTAGGAAAGGAAGTCAAAAATCCAACATTAAGATGGATTTTCCAAATTATGGAAGGTATCGGAATAATCCGTTTTTTTCAGAAGACTTCCCGGAGAATTTGTAAAGAAATGATCACAAATTTAACCCGTCTTCGGAAAAAGATTATTGTTTTGTTTGGAAAGACTGCAATGAGGATGTATGGCTTAATTAGAAAAACTTGTTTAGAGGTCTAGGAATGTCGGTTTACAAGCATCGTATATTTAGAGGCACGATCAATGATAAATACAATTGCTCCTTGGTGATTGTTACCTATGATTGTCTCTCATTCAAAATTTCCTATTCTTATTTTTTTATCGACAAGGCCAGGCCTCTCATTAATATCAATCCTATCTGAAATACATCCTCGACCTGATTTAAAAGATCCTCGTCTTGTATATCCTACCTTTGTGTCTTAAATTTTTATACTGATTTAAGTTGAAGAATTGACAAATTGAGTTGGACTAATCATTCTAAAATTATCTGTCATTCGTTCTTTTAAAAGATCAGAATAGTTACTGATCAAGTTTGCAAGTTTCTTTAATTTGACGATAAGCTATTGAGCGTTGTTCTGCAGATTTTTTTTGTGCTGAAAAATAAATATCCTGTCGGCTGTCACCATTTCTTTTTAACTCTCGATAAACGGTAGACCTGCTTACTAAGACCTCTGCATAACTGACTTGATACTCTTGTTTTAAAACTCACTGATTGTCTAAACTTATTTTTCATTTATTTTGATAAATTTTACAATAAGCAGTTTTTTTATTATGGGTGCAAAGCATCGCATAGGCGCCAAGAATCGTTGTTAGAAATCAGTTATGCAGAGGTCTTGTTAAGGATGTATGTGGGTATCTCTTAGAATAATAGAACATTTCCTACAGCACAGGGGGATGACATCTTAGCTAAAGCATCATCAGTTTTTTTCCCAAAAGCCCTGTTAATGTCCCCGATAGGTTTAACTTAGAGAAACAGACATAATTTATTAAAGAATATGAAGCATGAAATGTACATGAGTACATTAGAGACCGTAATATGGGCTTCTTAGACATGTTCTTTCTTTTTTCCTTTCATTATACCCGACTCTTCTATTAGTTTTTTAACCCTTGGGATCCTTTGAGCCGGATCTATTTCCCTATCACGGATGTTGTAGGCAAAAGTAAAATAGTAACCGTCTCTTTCAACCCATCCAATGAACCACCCAATATCTAACTTTGTACTATCCTGTTCATTGATAGACCCCATTCCTGTTTTCCCAAATAATTTCCATCCGGCGGGGAATTCCTCGATATACAAAAGGGACTTTGTTGTTTGAATAGCGTTTAATGAAATAAAAATATTTGTATGGACTATCTTATTTAAGAAATGAACCTGTTCCTTAGGAGAAATTTTTAAAGAAGAACTCAGCCATGCCTGTGTTATTCCCCCGGTCATATCCTCATTCCCATATTCAAATAGTGTCAGATAGTTTTGGATAGCCTTTATTCCCATTGCTTTAGTTAAGATTTGTGAATACCAAACACAGGAATTCCGAATCCATGACTTAGGTGTCTGAGATGTTTTCCATGATTCAATATAATCAACATACTCTTTTTTAAAATCCAGCGTTGGCCTCTTTTCATCTATTAAGAGTCCTGTATCATAGCCCATTAAGCTTAAAGCAATCTTAAATGTAGAACAGGGGGTTACGCGTTCATTGATATGAGGGCCGAGCTCAAAAACGATGTCATCCGTTGTAGCATCAAGAAGAAGAAAATTTTCTTCTGATGAAAAACCAAGAGAGGCTAAAGAAATAAATAAGACGCTTAGAACTGAAAGCTTGTGACGAAGCATTATGACACCTAATTTTAAAAAGATTGCCAGCGAGATTAACCTTTTAGACGTTAATTGACAAGCTTTTTAAAATAAGTAAAATGTAGCAAGATCAGTTTTATCATCAGTTAAAAAAAGACCTCTGCATAACTGATTTCTGATAACGATTCTCAGCGCCTATGCGATGCTTTGCACCCATAATAAAAAAATTTCTTATTATAAAATTTATCAAAATAAATGAAAAATAAGTTTAGACAATCAGTGAGTTTTAAAACAAGAGTATCAAGTCAGTTATGTAGGAGTCTTTAATACAATGATTGCAAGAAGACGATTTCATATAGAGCAGGCTTTCGGTACTTTAAAAAGAGAATATTGTATGGGTAGAGCTTCTTATTTTTTTCGATTAAAAGTACCGAAGGACAACTTTATATGAAAGCTTTGTGCTTTAATTTGAACAAGGCTTTAAGAAGGATTATGATGAACCGGAGGGAGGGCGCACTATTATCTATCAAATATTTATTTTAGTTTACAATTAACTTGATTTGTTGCAACATTATTATTAATCGTTTAAATTATTTACTACTATTATGTGATTTTATGAATTCAGTTAACAATGCACATGGCGATAAGCTCTTGACCAATTTACCTACTGCAGAAAGAGTTATGTATAACTTGAGAAATAGGCGGATAGAAGTTATTCCTATTAAAAGCGTATATACTCATTCACATTGGAAGCCGGACAGGATTGAGTTCCGGCACTTGAAATGTATCATTCATTCGTGTCTTAAGCTTGTCTCTTAAAATCGGAATTTTGTCTTTAAAAAACTTTCTTACCTCTAATTCAAACTCAGTAAATGTATCGTAAAATTTATTATAAGTAACCGTCTCTTTCATCACTTTCCAAAGCCTTTCTATTGCATTTAAATTTGGAGAATATGGGGGTAAATAGAGAAGCTCTATACGTGAAGTCGTTAAATATTCTTGAATCAGTTTGTGTTTTATCGGCTCTTCCGTTATCTAAAATAACATATATTTTTGAAGCCTGTGAAGGCTTCTCTAATCCTTTTAAGAAGTCAATGACCTCACTTCCTCCAATCGTGGAGTATTCTTTTGACCTGATTATCATATCCTCAAGTCGTGAAACTCCAATAATAGGCATTCCGGTTTGCTTATTTGTGGTCTTAAGCGTTTTCTTAACCCCTTTTGGGATCCGGCCACATACGGATTGGGATTGATAATCAGGGTGTACTGCATCAAAAAAATAGATCTCTTCACTATTTTGAAGGCCTGCTTTTAATGCTTCCTATTCTTTAATAAATTGTGCCTGTTTCTCTAAGTCAAGCCTACCGGGGACATTAACAGGGCTTTTGAAAACAAAATGATGATGCTTTAGCCAAGATGTCATCCCTCCTGTGCTGTAGGAAATGTTATATTGTTCTAAGACATACGCACATACATCCTTAACCTTCTATTAAGTGTATTGAGAAAAATGGTCCACCGGTTCTTTAGTTTGCAGTTTGGATAATTTACCGGCTGATCCTCCCTTGGGATCAGGCCCCGGACCGTCATCTCGTGCAAGAAGCACACACAAACGATTACGTTCATTTATATCACGGGTCTTTTTTACCTGAAATTCAAAAGTGCTTCTTTGATTGGGAGTTAATCGGTTCATGCAACACTAATATCATATTTATACTTTTTTGTGTACCTTTCAGTAGTGAAGAGTATATACATTAGGAGCCGTTCAATTCCTTGCAGAGTCTGTTATATACCCCTTATGAATCAAAGTGCCGATTCTAAGACTTGAAAATGATCATTGATTCGTGTCCTCATTGATTGAGCAATAGAGGGCCAAGTATTTTCAAAAAATCCGGTAATCGATCTCCGAAATTCTTTAGCAGAATTAAAAAACCGATTATTGCGACAATATTCATTCATCACTTTCCATAATCGTTCAATAGGATTGAGGTTAGGACTGTAAGAAGGTAAAATAATAGAGAATAATACCTTGTTTTTCTGCTTCTTGTTTGGTCTGAATACTTGTATTATAAGGACCTTGATCTAAAATAAGATGGATATTTGGAGCTGAGGGATATTTTGACCGTAATAAAGCAAAATGTTTTGCCATGGTACCGCTATTTAATGTTTCATAAGCATCTATTGTTACCTTCATACTGTTTAAATTGATAGACCCCATAAGATTCATTCGAGTTCTAGAAGCTGTTGTTGCGATTAATTTACTTGTTCCCGGTCGAATCCAACCATAAGAAATTTTAGTTGCCATAGTTGGATGTACACCATCAGCAAATTCAACAGGCTCATTTTTAGGCAGAGATGCCATAAGCTTGGTGTAAAATTGCATCCAAGCTTTTTTGTTGATCAGAATTTGCCTTAGCCGGTGTACCTTTAGGCTTTTTATAGGAAAAACCATGTGAGTGTAGCCAAGAAGTCATCCCTGAAATCGTATAAACAATGCCATATTTCGCGAGAACATAAGAACAGATATCTTCTACTTTGACATAGGTATGAGTTGTTAAATGTTTAATGAATTCTTCTGACTGTGGTGCAAGAAGTTTACTGACTGAACCACCGCTTTCTACATGCAATTGCTGTTTATTTTGATATTCTTTAATGTGACGAGACACTGTTTCATCGTCTAAAAGCACAGCTTCAGCAATACGAGTATTACTCCAACCTTTATTCGACAATAGAACAGCCTTGATACGATCTCGTATACGACCATTCTTTTCTCGTTTATGTTGCTGTCTGAGATGCTTTTCTTCTGATAGTGTTAAAAATGAATTCATACAAAATAATTTACACTATACGAATACAAAATATCCGGAGTTTTATTCGTGATGAGTATATAGTCATTTAATTTTATATTGATAAGATTGCTTGATCAATGGCGAATTTAAAATTCGTAACTTTTCGTAATATCTCTCTAACTTTATTTTTCATATTAGCCCAATATTTTTCTATAGGATTTAAGTCCGGAGAATATGGAGGAAGAAACATAAGCTTACAACCGGCAGATTCTACTGTTTTCCTGCTTTCCGCTGACTTGTGAAAACCGGCATTGTCAAGAATAAGAACACTACCGGGTGTAAGCTGAGGAGTCAAAACTTCCTTAAGCCAAATATTGAATAACCCGGTATTACAAGTACCTTCAAAACACATTGGAGATAAAAACTGCCCTTTAGATTAGGGCTGAAATAATATTTTGCCTTATAAAGCGGTTTCCTGAAACCGCTCCAAAAACTTTTTTGCCGCGTAAGCTTCTTCCGGACTCACGAAATAAAAATTGATGAATCCCGGTTTCATCGAGATAAATTCTCTTGTCAAAGGGAATATTTTTTAAATCTTTCATAAAAGCTTCCCGTTTCTTTTCATCTCTTTCCTTATAGCGAGTAGTTTTTTTTTTCGTGTAATTTTTAATCTTTTAAGGGCATAAAAAATCGTTTGCGGAGTGACTGAAAAATAATCAGCAATTTCCGATAAAAAATAATCCGGATGTTTTTCTACATATTTAGATAACAACTCATCATCTAATTTCTTATAAGCATATTTTCTGCGGATTGGCTTTAAATGTCCTTTTTGCTTTTTTTGCAAGATCCATCGATATATTGTTGCGATACCTACTTGAAAAATATGGCCGGCTGTTTTTTTATCATGATGTTTTTCTATATGTTGTCATACTTTCTCTCGGAGATCTACTGAATAGGCTCTAGGCATTGTTTTGTCCTTATTGTTTGTATAAAAAAAGAAGGATAACATATTATCAAATAAAAATTAAAGTACTATAGTTAAAAGAGTTTCTCATTTCTAAATTAAAACCCGGACAAAGGGTTAACCAATTCTATTGGCTGGGCATTATCTATGCTATCGAATTAGTGATAAAAATTATCATTTAAAGCACTATAAATCATTTCTAGCCCTATAAATAGCCCCTTCACCTTAAATCCTCTTAATTTAAAACTCTGAATCGGGATATACTGGAGTTTTGCCGGTTTTCCAATCACTTTTCATTCTATGCAACAAAATATTTTTTCAATTTTTTAAACCAAAGAATTTCAATACAATGTCTTCACTTATTAATTGCCAATCGATTTCTAAAAGCCACGGATCTAAAATTTTATTCAAAACAATCACCTTAGGTATTCATCAAGGGGATAAGATTGGCATGATTGGCCCTAATGGAGCGGGTAAGTCAACTTTTTTTAAAGTATTAATGGGCATAGAAAATCCTGAAGAAGGAAAAATTATCAAACAAAGAGATCTTCGTATTGGCTATGTCTCACAAGAGTCTACTTATCCGGATCTAACCATACAGAAAATTCTACTCTCATCCTTTAAAGGGCAATCAGACATACCTGATTATGAACAAGAGACCCTTAGTTGTATTATTCTCTCCAAAGTAGGTTTCAATGATTTCAATCAAAAGGCTAGTGCATTATCCGGGGGATGGATAAAAAGACTCGCCATCGCTAAAGCGCTTATACTATCACCGGAACTTTTATTATTAGATGAACCTACTAACCATTTAGATCTAGAAAGTATTATTTGGTTAGAAGCTTTTTTAGCTCGTCTTAATTGCAGCTTTATGTTAATCAGTCATGATCGCTATTTCCTGGAAAACAGCTGCAACCGCATTATAGAACTAAATCCCGCATACCCTAACGGGTTTTTTTCAGCATCCGGTAAGTACTCCAAATTCCTTGATAAGAGAGATGATTTTTTAAAAGGACAAAAAGAATATGAACAATCTCTATCCTCAAAAGTAAGAAAAGAAATCGAATGGTTAAAACAAACCCCCAAAGCTCGTACGACTAAATCTCACTCACGCGTTGATGAAGCTAATCGTCTTATTAAAGAACTCTCACAAGTCAAACAACGAAACCTTGATAAAAAAGTAGATATTAATTTCTCATCTTCTGTCCACCAAAGCAAAAAATTAATTACCTTAACTAATGTCAGTAAAACAATGGGCTGCCACCCTCTTTTTCAACATTTGAATTTGACTCTATATAAAGGGATTCGTTTGGGCATTGCAGGAAGAAATGGCACTGGTAAAACCACTCTTTTGAAAATTTTAGCTAAAGAACTAAAGCCTGATACGGGCAAGGTCAACTACGCAGATAATTTACGTGTCGTGTATTTCGATCAAAAACGAGAACAACCGGACCTCTCACTCACCTTGAAAGAAGCCTTATCTCCTGCAGGGGAATTCGTAACTTATAAAGAAAAGAATATCCATGTAAGATCTTGGTGTAAAAGATTTTTATTTTCTCCTGATCTACTAGATCTTCCAATAAGAAGCCTATCCGGTGGAGAAAGGGCTAGAATTTCAATAGCAAGACTCATGCTCAAATCGGCAGACCTTCTGCTCCTTGATGAGCCTACCAATGATTTAGATATTCAAACTCTTGAAATTTTAGAAGAGAGCTTAGAACAATTTACAGGGGCTATCGTTTTCATTACCCATGATCGATTCATGTTAGATAATCTGGCCTCTTTAATATTAGGTTTAGGCATTTCAAATGAAGACACTCTTTTTGCTGACTACAAAAAATGGGAAGAAGCATCAGCAGCTAATTCTACAAATGAAAAAACGATTAGCAAAAAAACTACTTCTAACAAGAAAAAAAGCCTCTCTTATAAAGAAAAAAAAGAATTACAAGAAATTGCCGCCCACATCTCTAAATTAGAAAAAGAAATGGAGGTATTAACAAAACAAATGGAAGATCCGCTCATTCAGTCTCAATTAGAAAAAGTGATTAAAATTGGTCAACAATTAGATCAAATACAAAAAAAAATTGATGGGTTATATCAACGTTGGGAAGAGCTGGAACAGAAAAGCTCTTAACCCAAGAAGAATTTTATATCTTTGGAGACCATGTTAAATTAATGTTTTGTTAACAATGGTTGATGAATTAGGAATCTCTTCGATTTAGGATCGGGAGCTTTAAAGGTATAGCTTCGGATAATCTCAAGTTAAATTTGAGATTATCCGAAATGCCACTAAAAATATTCGCTTTCTTCGATATCTTTAAGAGAAATCGTTGTTTACCTTGATATTACTCTCGATTCGGACTGTATCCATATTGTATCTTATTCAATTTCCAAATAAAAAATAGCAGTCTATTTAACAACAAAATGAGGGTCTTTACAATAATCTTTTTTAAGGATAAATTTTGGTTGATATAACCATTCAAAGGAGATGGCATATGGTTTACATCACTCCTTCTTCATCAGAGCATTCGCATACAACCAATAATCCCGCTTTTCAAAAGAATGATTTGCAAGGACAAGAATGCCCTATCAGTCCGAATAAAATTACTTACTCTTGGATAAATAAACGAGAAATAGGTAAAGATTTTCCGGGTTGGGGTAATCGATATGAAAGAGCTAGTGCTTTTACAAATGGCATTCTAAATTTATTAGCGCATCGATCTCAAAAAAGTGATGATCAAGCTAATGATTTATATAACAAGGCTGTTACCAATCATTATTGGGAAAGCTTTGAAGGACATGCCTTGTTAGCTACTTTAGCCCTATCATCAGCTAAAAATCTTTTAAAAGAAGACACTTAAAAGAAGCTTAAGTTAGGCACCCTACGCAAAGTTAGTATAAAAATTTTTCTATAGACGTTAGTTAGTTACTTTTAGGTGATTTTCAGCTTACCTTAGCGATTTGCTGTTGCAAGCCGGAAAACTTTACAGAGTATAGACATAGCTATCCTTTAATTTAAACAAATATTTGGGAAATTAAGTACCAATAAGCGTTTTAAATAACAGCTTATTGCTTGCATAAAAGCCGAGAATTGTTCTTAGAAATACCTCGATAACGAATACGTTTAGGATCCTGAGAAAAAACTCGCTCATAGGGCCGAGCGTAAACCACTATACCGTCTATCGCAATCCCTATTCTTTCCCTTCATATTATTTTGCAGCCGCTAAATGATACGCACGTTTAGCGACAGCTCGCTTAGCCGGGTTCGTACAATAACCTTTATCTGCATCAATGCCTCCTTGAGTAGGACACACATGTTCCAAGTCTTGAACATCTGTCTTATTTCCGGGTATAATGGCTACTTTATTAACTAACCTTACGCACACCCTCTCGTAAATAGCGTTTGATTCTGTAGCCTGCTTAGTACAAGGCATGCGTAAGGTTAGTTAAGTTAGTTATCCAAATCTATTGTCGCCTTTTCGGCCTTGTCGTTTGCATTAGAAAAATAAGCCCGGAAAAAGATAAATATAGAAAAAATGACAATAACAATAATATCATAAGGCATTTTTAGATACCCTAAGGGCTTAAAAGATGTGAAATTATTCATGACAAATTTTGGGTCACCTATAACAGAAACAATAACAAGACCAATTAAATAAATAGGTATCCAAGCATTTTTGATAAACTGAAAATCCCTCCCGACGAAAAGAAAAACCGGATAACCTAAAAGTATCAAAATAGCACCCACCAATGTCCAAGGCCAGGAAGCCCAATATATTAAAAGCGAAGCTAAAATAAATCCTAAAATCGGGATAAGAAAAGGAAAAGGCAATTTAAAAGGACGCTCTACATCAGGTTGTTTTTTTCTTAGGATAGGAACAGAAAGAGCGGCTGCTGCATAAGGCACCAGAGCTGTAATAGAAGCAATTAAAGCAACAGAGGGAAATGCAGGTATAGCAATAATAACAATAGAAGTTAAAATAGAAGCTAGTATGATCGAATACATAGGAGTTGAAAATCTTGGGTGGATTTCACACATCTTAGACCAAAATAATTTATCCTTAGCCATTGCATATGGTAAACGCCCTTGAAGTAAAACCCAATCCCCACCGGCTCCGGCAGTTGCAATAATAGCCCCAACGGTAGCAATGGCAGCCAGCCAAGGAAGATGCTGTGCAGAAGACACTTGGGCTAATGGCGACGATAATTTGCCCATCTCACTCCAGTCTCCTTGAGCATAACCTAACCCTAACCAGTCAATCATCCCTACAAAAACAATAGCAATGATAACATAGACTAAAATCGTTATGAACATCGTTAAAAGCATGGCAGTAGGAATTGTTTTAGATGGATTTTTCATCTCCGCTGTTGGAACAACGATCGATTCAAATCCGGTATATGACCAAAAAAATAATGTCATTGCAATTCCGATACCTTCAAATCCAAAAGGAAAGAAAGGTTGGAAATTACCTCCTTTGACAAAAGCGAATCCAATAACAGCAAATAAAAAGAGAGGTATTAACTTACCAATCGTTGTAATAATACAATACAGTCCTCCCCATTTGACACCGATGACATTTATGATAGTGAAAATCCACAAGGCAATAAGAGCAATCGTAACACCTAAAACAGTTAACGTCTGGCCTATAGCAAGACCCGGCACATAAAACCCTAAATAAACAATAAAAATATCTATAATCGCCGCTGTTCCTACAAACATATATAGAAAGTATCCCCAGCCCATTATAAATCCATTAAAATTACCCATTGCTAATCGTGGCAATGAATAAGGCCCCCCTACTAAAGGAAAGGCGGCTCCCAACTCAGCATAAGCCAAAGCTAAAAGAGTGGTAATAAGACCTGCAAATAAAATAGCAAGGATTAAACCGGGACCTGCTACAACCGCCATTGCAGCCGGAACGGCAAAAATACCGGAACCCACCATGGTACCTACACCTAATGAGACAAGAGTAAATACACCAAATTTTTTTTGTAGATGTCCTTCGGCTTCCATAATGATTATACTTTGCTATCCTTTCTTTAAATATGCAATAACTCACTTTTATATTTTAAAATGTTAAAAACCGGCCCCATCCTTCGTCGCATATATATTTGGCATATTTTCTATATTTTAATACACTGTTTATACACAACCCTTCAATTATGATCGTTTGGTTTTTATAGTACTTTAATTTTTATTTGATAATATGTTATCCTTCTTTTTTTATACAAACAATAAGGACAAAACAATGCCTAGAGCCTATTCAGTAGATCTTCGAGAGAAAGTATGACAACATATAGAAAAACATCATGATAAAAAAACAGCCGGCCATATTTTTCAAGTAGGTATCGCAACAATATATCGATGGATCTTGCAAAAAAAGCAAAAAGGACATTTAAAGCCAATCCGCAGAAAATATGCTTATAAGAAATTAGATGATGAGTTGTTATCTAAATATGTAGAAAAACATCCGGATTATTTTTTATCGGAAATTGCTGATTATTTTTCAGTCACTCCGCAAACGATTTTTTATGCCCTTAAAAGATTAAAAATTACACGAAAAAAAAACTACTCGCTATAAGGAAAGAGATGAAAAGAAACGGGAAGCTTTTATGAAAGATTTAAAAAATATTCCCTTTGACAAGAGAATTTATCTCGATGAAACCGGGATTCATCAATTTTTATTTCGTGAGTCCGGAAGAAGCTTACGCGGCAAAAAAGTTTTTGGAGCGGTTTCAGGAAACCGCTTTATAAGGCAAAATATTATTTCAGCCCTATCTAAAGGGCAGTTTTTATCTCCAATGTGTTTTGAAGGTACTTGTAATACCGGGTTATTCAATATTTGGCTTAAAGAAGTTTTGACTCCTCAGCTTACACCCGGTAGTGTTCTTATTCTTGACAATGCCGGTTTTCACAAGTCAGCGGAAAGCAGGAAAACAGTAGAATCTGCCGGTTGTAAGCTTATGTTTCTTCCTCCATATTCTCCGGACTTAAATCCTATAGAAAAATATTGGGCTAATATGAAAAATAAAGTTAGAGAGATATTACGAAAAGTTACGAATTTTAAATTCGCCATTGATCAAGCAATCTTATCAATGTAAAATTAAACGACTATACTAACAGACATAGAGTCATAACCATAAGAAGAGATTCTATGCGTTCGAGTTTTGTCAGAAAAAAAGATGAAACCAAAAAATCAGGACTTTTTAAAAAACGAAAACCTCTTTCAACACTTTGTTGAGATGTGTAAGTAGATAGAATTTCGTTAGCCGAAAACTTTGAATTTAAGTCATTTGTTGATAGCACAAAATAACCTTTGCTATTTTCCATTGCTTCTTTGTGCTTTAGTGAACAGGCAAAATATCTTCTCACTTGATAACCTGTTGTTAAAGGAGATTTTCCTTTTTGAGGACGTCCAACAGTGGGATATTTCTTCACCTCTTTAATCTCCGGGTTACCAATCTCTAAATATTTATATTTAGAAGATTCCCGTTTAAAACGTTTAAGGGCCATCCTCGCGACAGCTAAAAATATCTTTAGAAAACCTTAAGAAGGACTTGATTTCTTTTTCAGAACCCTTCTTATACCGCTTAACCAAACTCTTGCATTCTCTTTCATACGCAGATTGGCTAAAAATAACCACCACCTTTGATCAACATCGGCATACGAAGTCAAATACTAACAGGCCTTATACCCACTTCCTAAATTTATCATCTTAGATTGAGAGGCCTTGTTAATAGATTCTTGAGCTAATTTGATCTGAGAGGAAACCCGTATTATAAAAAAACTACCGGCGCTACTTAAGGCTTTGATACTATCCGGAGTAAATAAAGCGCTATCACCTACTAAATAACGGTTCTCTACAGCCTTTCTAAGGCTCGTAGCGTGTTTTGAAATAATTTTCGTAAATGCCGTTTTATCGCTACTATTACCACTAGCCGTCTGCATGAAAAGAGAAAGGTTTCCTTGAATTGGAAGTAATGAGTTATAATACGGTTTGATTAAGATCCGGTCGATGATCTCGACTATGTCCATGAAACAAGCCGTATCTGAGACTCATCTTGTTCCAAAAGGCCGTAATAATCTCCGTCTACGTGAAAACTTGTCGAATCTAAATATAGGCTCCCGACCTCTATATCTAATACGGACATGGTTCTTAAAGCTATCTTTGTATAGAGATTGGAGATTCCTAATGAAAATAACTTATCAAGAGTACGACCTAAAACATTATCATCTATTTGTTCGGTTTTTACCGAATTACCAAGTAAATGATCGATCAGTTTATCCGACATTCCTAGACCGTAAGATATTTTTTTTGAATTAGAATTATAGATTGCCTATCCTGTTACTTTTTATTTGATACAAGGAGAAAAGTTATGCCGGAAGTTGCAGGAGATAATATTCAAACAGTGAACATGGATCACCATGGATTAATTGCAGCACTTTGCAGCGATCTAAAAATAGCGGAAAGGATTGATACCGGATTAAAAAATCATCCACAAAGAAAAGTAAGTGCGGGACAGGCAGTAATTGCAATGATTCTGAATGGATTAGGGTTTACTAATAGACGTCTCTACCTAACACATCAATTTTTTGCTTCTAAATCGATAGAGAATTTACTTGGCAACAATCTTCGAGCAGAAGATCTCACAGATTATACTTTAGGTCATGCTTTGGATGATATTGCGAAATATGGGAGCAGTAAATTATTTGCTGAAGTTTCTTTTGGAATAGCCCTAGACCATGATTTACTACAAAAAACGCATCATCTAGATACAACAAGCTTTTCCGTTCATGGGTCGTATGAAGTGAAAGATGATCCGCAAGTGATTGAGATTAAGCAGGGTTATTCTAAAGATCATAGACCTGATTTGAAACAAGTTGTACTTTCTCTCGTTACCAATGGTCCGAGTTCTATGCCTCTATGGATGGAAGCCTTAGACGGCAATAGTTCTGATAAAGCAAGTTTTCATGAGACGCTCAAAAAAATCAGTGAATTTCAACAACAGATTGATGTAAAAACAAAGTTTAAGTGGGTTGCCGATTCAGCGTTATACACAAAAGAAAAGCTCTTAAAAAATAATGATTATAAATGGCTCACCCGAGTTCCCGAGATAATAGGAGAAGCAAAAAGATTAGTAGAAAAACCGGAAGAAGAAATTGATTGGATTGATCAGGAGAAAGGATATAAAACATGCAGCTTCACCTCTTTTTATGGAGGGATTAAACAAAGATGGCTTTTGGTTTTTTCAGAGCAAGCCTATCAGAGAGAGATAAAATCATTAGAAAAAAAATTGACCAAGGCAGAAGAAAAGCTCAAGAAACAACTTTGGCATTTGGGTAATGAGGAATTTAAATGCGAAAGTGATGCTAAAAAAGCTTGGGGCAGATTGACTAAAAAAAATCATTTATATTCCATGAATAGTGAGATATTGCCGATTCTAAAATATGGTAAATTAGGCAAACCTAAACAAGGAGAGGAAAAACAAGTTGTTGGATACAAGATTCATGCTAGCTTTGAAAGGGAAGAAGAAGAAATTAATAAACTGATGAATAGAAAAGGACGGTTTATTTTAGCTGCGAATGACACCGATAGAGAAAATTATAAAGATGAGATGATGTTAGAAGAATATAAAGAACAGCAAAAGGTTGAAGGAGGGTTTCGCTTTTTAAAAGATCCTTGGTTTATGGTTGATTCTATTTTTTTAAAAACCCCTCGACGCATTGAAGCATTAATGATGGTTATGACATTGTGTTTAATGGTTTATAATATCGGACAATATCAACTTCGACAAAAATTGATAGAAACAGAAGAGACATTACCCAACCAATTAGGAAAGGAAGTCAAAAATCCAACATTAAGATGGATTTTCCAAATTATGGAAGGTATCGGAATAATCCGTTTTTTTCAGAAGACTTCCCGGAGAATTTGTAAAGAAATGATCACAAATTTAACCCGTCTTCGGAAAAAGATTATTGTTTTGTTTGGAAAGACTGCAATGAGGATGTATGGCTTAATTAGAAAAACTTGTTTAGAGGTCTAGGAATGTCGGGTTTATCTTCAAAATATTCAGAATACAAATAAAGTGTTCTACCTACAAAACCTAATCCGGTGAGAAGCATAGATTTGACGCATTCGCCAAAGGTTAAACTTTTATTTTGGGCTTGAACACCACATTCTCCGTCAATTATGTCACAAATACCAATCGCATCGCACATGCCTGCAACAAGACCAAGATTATCTATATTTTGGGAACTCAATTTCATAGAAAAAAATCTAACCTATTTCTATTAGACTTCTTTCGAAATGCATCATATGAGTTCCAAATTATAAATTCCCGCAATAAGATTGAACTGCAAAGCAAACCTTTTTCGTCTATTTCGATAACGATCGGAAATGATTTTAAAGCGTTTGATCACTCCTATCACATTTTCATTCAAAACACGTTCCCTTGATAATTGTCTATTATTTTTCTTATCTTCTTTAGTTAGAGCCTTCTTCTTACTTTTCTTTTTTTGCATATTTGGTATTAGCATGAAGCTTTTTTAATCCTTGATATCCCGTATCCGTTAATACGCTTATTCCCGGATGAATTTTTATTTTTGATTCCTTAAACAGTCTAAAGTCATGTCTTCTACCATTAGAAAATGCAGTACAAATAATCTGTCGTGTTTTTTTATCTACTATAACCTGAGTCTTTAAGGTATGCTTTTTCTTTTCCCCCGAGTAGAATTTTTTTTGGGCCTTTCAACGGCTGTTTCCGTGGCATCTATTAAAATAAGCTCATATGCCGAATCGTTTTTTAAAAGTGCTTTACGACTGGGTAAAGCAAAATCAGGGTGCTTAATAAGTGTACCTTCAACCCACTTTATACTTTTATAAGCACTGCTTTCACTTATACCGGAACTTTGACTGATATAAAAATAGGTCCTATATTCTCTCATATACTCTCAAGTCATTAATAATGTATCTTCTAAACTTAGTTTCTTTTTTCTTCCGGTAAGAGTTCTTCCGGTTTTAATTGATGTGTTTAATATGAATATCATTCTATCGAATGTTGATTTTTTTATACCCGTTAAACGACGAAATTTTTCATCTTTCAAAGCTCGAATTTTTTCAAATTTCATGATACAAACCTACTTTTAAAATAGGATATTATAATCAAAAATTTAATTTCGAAAGAAGTCTATTCCGCCCTTTCAACATTGAAGTGCAACAAATAGGAAGAATTTGAAAATGGCCAAATGCCGGCAAAATCTCTATAGTAAATTTTTGCAAAAAAAAACTATGGAGGGATTTTTTATGCCTAAAGGCTACCGGCATTTAACCTACGAACAAAGGTGCCAAATATGTACTTTAAAAAAAAAGAGGAGATTCTGTTGATTCTATTTCGCAGGAATTAAATGTTAATAAAACTACTGTTTATCGAGAGTTAAAAAGAAATAGCTATGAAGGCAGATATATCTATTTTGCAGCACAAATCAAAACTAAAAGAAGGCGTTCAAAAGCGAGCAGTAAAACAAAGAAAATGACCCCTGAACTACTTATGAAGATAGAAAGTAAATTACTGCTTCAATGGAGTCCTGTTCAAATATCCGGTCGATTGAAAGAAGAAGAAGGCCTGCTTATCAGCCACGAAAGTATTTATCGTCATATTTGGAAAGATAAACGAAATTGGGGCAATTTATATAAAAATTTAAGACACAAAGGTAAGAAGTATAAAAAGCGAGGTTCAGATAAAGCAGGCCGAGGCTGTATTCCCAATAGAGTCGATATTGATAAAAGACCTTGTATTGTCGATGAAAAAACAAGAATAGGAGATTTTGAATTAGATACGATAATAGGCAAAAATCATCAAGGAGTGATTGTTTCTATTGTTGATCGTGCTTCTAAATATACGATGCTTATGAAGGTAAAGTCTAAACAAGCCCTCGGTGTTGCCGATGCTTTAATTACCTGTTTAAAGCCTGTTAAGGATAGAGTTCACACATTAACAGCAGATAATGGTTTAGAGTTTTCTCGGCATCAAGAAGTAAGTTCAACACTCAAAGCAGAGTTTTATTTTGCTAAACCCTATCATTCCCGGGAAAGAGGGTTGAATGAACATACGAATGGGTTAGTTATAGTACTTTAATTTTTATTTGATAATATGTTATCCTTCTTTTTTTATACAAACAGTAAGGACAAAACAATGCCTAGAGCCTATTCAGTAGATCTTCGAGAGAAAGTATGACAACATATAGAAAAACATCATGATAAAAAAACAGCCGGCCATATTTTTCAAATAGGTATCGCAACAATATATCGATGGATCTTGCAAAAAAAGCAAAAAGGACATTTAAAGCCAATCCGCAGAAAATATGCTTATAAGAAATTAGATGATGAGTTGTTATCTAAATATGTAGAAAAACATCCGGATTATTTTTTATCGGAAATTGCTGATTATTTTTCAGTCACTCCGCAAACGATTTTTTATGCCCTTAAAAGATTAAAAATTACACGAAAAAAAAAACTACTCGCTATAAGGAAAGAGATGAAAAGAAACGGGAAGCTTTTATGAAAGATTTAAAAAATATTCCCTTTGACAAGAGAATTTATCTCGATGAAACCGGGATTCATCAATTTTTATTTCGTGAGTCCGGAAGAAGCTTACGCGGCAAAAAAGTTTTTGGAGCGGTTTCAGGAAACCGCTTTATAAGGCAAAATATTAGCCCTATCTAAAGGGCAGTTTTTATCTCCAATGTGTTTTGAAGGTACTTGTAATACCGGGTTATTCAATATTTGGCTTAAGGAAGTTTTGACTCCTCAGCTTACACCCGGTAGTGTTCTTATTCTTGACAATGCAGGTTTTCACAAGTCAGCGGAAAGCAGGAAAACAGTAGAATCTGCCGGTTGTAAGCTTATGTTTCTTCCTCCATATTCTCCGGACTTAAATCCTATAGAAAAATATTGGGCTAATATGAAAAATAAAGTTAGAGAGATATTACGAAAAGTTACGAATTTTAAATTCGCTATTGATCAAGCAATCTTATCAATATAAAATTAAATGACTATATATGCAGCTATCGAGCACAAGGTTCGCGAAAAATTAAAAGAAAATGGTGAGTACTTTCTCAATCAAAAGAAAAGGCCTGCTCAAAATCCGACAACTCGTTGGATCTTTTTCTACTTTTTGGGATTGCACATTGTTCTAATCAATGGGGAAAAACGCGAAGTAACGAATTTAAAAGGAAGACATGCAATTATTTTATGCTGTTTAGGACCGCCCTACGAAAAATTATATTATTCTGAACTATGGTGATGAATCTCAGATCAAAGTAATTGGATTTGTATTGGCTTATGGATTTTCTAAATTAAACCTTTAGCTACATCGAACTTAGGTTATAAAATATAGGTAACTAAACAGGCTTTAATATACCTATTACGAATCCTTGGAAATTTCCGTTCCCTACTTCTCCTAGATAACAATGGGTAAGAAGATCTTTACCCGAACGCATTTTAAGTAAGAGCCGAAGCGATTGACGTTGATCCAGTTTAATACTTTCTAAAGTATGTTTCCAATCATCCATGCCTTGTTGAACTAAACTATTAAAGTTTTTGACAAATTTATCAGAATTCCATCCCAGTAAACCCTTAATGGATTTACTGGCAAAAATAAGTTGAGAATCTTTTTTAGAATAAATCAAAATAACCGCTTTTTTAATATTTTGAAAATTTCCAAATAAACGTCTTTGATCGATAGCTAAACTGCCTAAAGTAAAATCAGAAAATAATGCATCTTTTTTAGCTAAATGGCTCGCGCCTGTTAATTGACTTGCAATACCAATACATTTTGCCAGCTGCGCTTGAGGCCTATCTTTTTCAGTAATATTTTCTTCAAAAGAAGTCTCTTCATTGGGCTCTGTGGTATTTGAAAAACCGAACTCTTCTGCCTCAATTGCAACATAATTATCAGGTAATTCATGGTTATCATCTAAAGATTCTTTGAGCTTTAAAAGCGTCTTAACTTCATAAGTTAAATCATTAACTCTTCCTTGCAAAGATCCAATATCTCCTTGTCTTTTTTCAATGACTGTTCTTTGACGCGCACAAGTATCTCTATATTCAGCTAACATAATCTCTTTTTGATCTACCTGATCTTGCAGCTCCTGAGAAAACGCTGCAAATTCTAACTCTCTTTCTTTACAAAAATCTTTAAGATGCTCAATTTCTCGGTCTTCGTTCTTTCTCTTTTATCTCTTTGGATTCCAATTCTCTTGTTAGCTCCATGACTTTTTCAGGAGTTACAGCTGCATATTTTTTTTTATTAAAAGCTAACTTAGCCTTGTTATTCATACGTTTCATATTCTGAATAACCAATATTTCCATCCATCTGAACATTCTTCTTTCCCATCTAAAAATAAGATAGGTCAAAATCAGACAACCCAAACATGCCCAGATAGTCATGCCGATTAAAAAAGCCCACTCTTGACTAGCATGAGAGGCAAACACTAATATCGGAATCAAATAGAAAATCGATAATGCAGCCAGAAGAGAGTTTCGATACTTTTTCATAATTAAATTACATACTCAAACGTTGAGGAATACATACTTCGGTTCATGGGCCAGTCAGACTATAGGAAAACTAAAAAAAAGTGAAAATCCTTTTTAAAAAACTATTCCTATAAAATTTTCAAAACGACAAACTCTCTTTAGAGTATTTCAATCTTTACATGAATCGAACTGGAATTAGCTACGGCTCTACGTGAATTTTTAGCGCTAACCGGTTCAATACAGACAAAGCTTGCATCTTTAGGATGCCATAATTGCCAAGAATTTTCTTCTGTTGGAGCTGTATAACTTACTCTTATCGAGTGCTCAGATGTTTTAAGCAAAATGCTTGCTTGTAAAGAATCAGGATAGGGAAGAAACCCAAAATCAGCTGCATTGTTGAGATCATATTTTAAATGATGCTTTTCTTTAACCCACCAAACATCCGGTATTGTTTTCCAGACACTCATATCGTTATACTGATCTTGTACTTGACTTGTGACAGTACCACCACCTTTTAATGCATAATAATAATGCAACCCCACAATAGAAGCCTTGTCACTTGCAACAGACATTGCAATATGTAAACCATCAGGTAATAAATTAGCTTCATAAGTCATCGTAAAATCTTGACCTTCAAGATCCTTGAGAAGTACTCCTTTATATTCATCAGACCCTTTAATCGTTCCGGTAATGCTATTGTCTGTAAAATGAACCTTCCAAGGAATATAACGCCCAATACCATGAGTAAAAGGTTCATCACTACCTGTAGCTCTCTCTCTTGCAATAAACGGAAATAAACTCTCATCAGGCACTTTAGTAATCATTTCTTTTGGTCTATGATAAAAATGAGGGCCTATCATAGGACCTAAACCGGCAAAACACTCATCAAAAAGAGGGCGAGTTGATTGATCGATAGCTTCAATATCTCCTTTTTTATAGCTGGCCATATTTAAACCCTGTTTGAGTAAATAGGTAACAGTTAAAGGCTCTCCATCTGAAGAAATATTACTTAGTAAAACTAATTCCATTATTACACCACTTGATACACAAACAATTATTTATTCATGATCGCAACTTTTTTACTTATATACGTAAAATAAAATAGAATGACCATAAGTAAAGAAGTTGAAAAACACAATTTATAAGGAAAATATTTATTTAATTGAGCCTTTTGAGGATGTTTTGAAGAATACCAAACAAAATATTTTTGATTCGGCTTCTCTTTGGTCGCGTATGCACAAGCCCAAGCATTACGATAAAATGAGCGACTTAACTTTTCTTTGTTTTCAAAAATTTGATCGTTAATCGTATAAGAATAAGATGCTTGAAGCAAATATCGATTATTATTTTTCGGAATTGCACACATTAGGGTTTTATAAAATATAGAAATAGTATATAATTTATGCTCATGTTAATTTAATTGAGTATAAAAGTGAATATCATACAGATAATGAGCAAGTTTGCGACGCAAAAACAATGTATTAAATTCCTTGAGAAAAAACGATGGGGTAATAGGCCTAAATGTGTTTATTGTCATTCTGAGCATACATATAAAGCTTTAGAAAGGGAAAGACACCACTGCAATAAATGTTACAGATCTTTCAGTGTGACAGTAGGAACAATCTTTCACCACACCCATGTTCCATTGCAAAAATGGTTTCTTTTAATATCACTTATGCTGAATGCAAAAAAAGGACTGTCTGCTTGCCAAGCTGCTCGAGACTTAGGAATGAGACGAACTACAGTATGGTCAATGATGCATCGAATCAGAAAAGCTATGAAAACAAGCGATGTAAACCTTTTAAAGGGAATTGTAGAAGCGGATGAAACCTATATTGGTGGAAAGCCTAGAAAGAACAATAATTCTGATGATAATCTTCCAAAAAATAAGCGTGATAGAGGGACTAAGAAGGAGTGTGTTATAGGTATTGTAGAAAGAAACGGCTCAGTGGTAGCGCATCATCGGAAAGGAGATAAAAAATTGGACTTCAATTCACTAAAGAAATTCATTCTCGGAAATATTGACATAACTTCAACCGGACTAATGACAGATGACTTTTTGGGGTACAAATCTTTTTCAAAAATAATCAACCACAAGACAGTAAATCACGGCCAAAAGCAATATGTTTGTGAGGATGCTCACACTAATACCATTGAAAGTTTTTGGGCAATACTTAAGGAGAGGGGTTAAAGGACAATTTCATCATGTGAGCGTAAAGTATTTGCATAGATATCCGGATGAATTTTGTTGGAGGTTTAATAATAAAGAAAAAGACAGCATCTTTGATGTGCTATTAACTAACGGTGGGAATATAGTCATTTAATTTTACATTGATAAGATTGCTTGATCAATGGCGAATTTAAATTCGTAACTTTTCGTAATATTTCTCTAACTTTATTTTTCATATTAGCCCAATATTTTTCTATAGGATTTAAGTCCGGAGAATAGGGAGGAAGAAACATAAGCTTACAACCGGCAGATTCTACTGTTTTCCTGCTTTCCGCTGATTTGTGAAAACCGGCATTGTCAAGAATAAGAACACTACCGGGTGTAAGCTGAGGAGTCAAAACTTCCTTAAGCCAAATATTGAATAACCCGGTATTACAAGTACCTTCAAAACACATTGGAGATAAAAACTGCCCTTTAGATAGGGCTGAAATAATATTTTGCCTTATAAAGCGGTTTCCTGAAACCGCTCCAAAAACTTTTTTGCCGCGTAAGCTTCTTCCGGACTCACGAAATAAAAATTGATGAATCCCGGTTTCATCGAGATAAATTCTCTTGTCAAAGGGAATATTTTTTAAATCTTTCATAAAAGCTTCCCGTTTCTTTTCATCTCTTTCCTTATAGCGAGTAGTTTTTTTTTTCGTGTAATTTTTAATCTTTTAAGGGCATAAAAAATCGTTTGCGGAGTGACTGAAAAATAATCAGCAATTTCCGATAAAAAATAATCCGGATGTTTTTCTACATATTTAGATAACAACTCATCATCTAATTTCTTATAAGCATATTTTCTGCGGATTGGCTTTAAATGTCCTTTTTGCTTTTTTTGCAAGATCCATCGATATATTGTTGCGATACCTACTTGAAAAATATGGCCGGCTGTTTTTTTATCATGATGTTTTTCTATATGTTGTAATACTTTCTCTCGAAGATCTACTGAATAGGCTCTAGGCATTGTTTTATCCTTACTGTTTGTATAAAAAAAGAAGGATAACATATTATCAAATAAAAATTAAAGTACTATAAATACTTTTAATAAAACCCTAATGTGTGCAATTCCGTAATTCTTTTGTACATTTACGTAATGGCATATCTTTTCAAACCAAAATAAAAAGCAGTATAGACAAATTAAGGAAATGACTTAAATAAAAAATTCAACCTCTCATTTCTTCAACGCGAAACTCCTGTAAGATAGGCATCCCGATATTCTTACATGAAAAATAAAATTTAAAACATTATACGTTGTCTACAAGGAGCTCTTCCCCCTTATAGATATCTCTATTAGCTACATAAAAATTTATATTTTCATCAAAAATGACTACAGATATATTATTTTCTCCTAACTGAGCGGAATTTATCCAGTCAAAGTCATACTCATTTATCCCGCTAAATTCATTTTCCGAATTGGATTCATCAACAACACGACCTGAATAAGGGCCTAAAACTTCGAATGCTTTAATATCTCTTGTTGCACAGGCAGAACATAGGCTATCCCGCCCGATCCCTATAGGAATAATAAGATCATAAATAGCATTCAAACGATTTTTATATTCTATTATATTCTTGTTTCTTAGTAGTAACCACTCACTCATGCTGTCCCTTATTGTATCCTGAAGGTTCTCTTTTTTTGAAGTAATTGAACCGTACAGATACCTATTGAGGTCACCCCAGTTGCTATCGAGGGGACCCCATTTAATGCTTCTTTTAATGCTTCTTTTAGACATAGGCTGTCTGCATAAAACACAATCTGCATCTGCCTTTTCTGGTTGATTGTCTGCCCATATGGAAATACATTTTAGATGTATTGGGTGAAGGTTTCCTTGTTTTTGAGTATGCTCAACGTATTTACTATCGTAGTCATGCTCCTGCTCAACGTATTTACTATCGTAGTCATGCTCCTGACATATAGGACATACATAGTTTTCTGGTATATTTTGAGAAAATTGTATAGTACTCATTTTTTTATCTTTTATTTAATATGAACTGACTTGCGAATATATTATAAATAATACTTATTAATTTAATATAAAGATGTTCACTATATTAAAATTAATTATAAATATGGTTTTATTTAGTATATGAATGACGGATAATTTTCCCTGCTGAAAAAAGATATCTTACGGAATTGCTTAGGAAAATAGATTTGATCTTATGATTTTTCAGAATCTGTTTTGAAGTCTATCCTTATTCAAGCTGTAAAACACCTCAAAATGTTCCTTAATACACCTGTATTGAACATTCAGACCATCACTAATACCCCCCCTACGTTTACACTTTAAAAATTCTCTAAGGAATCCTGGTGTGGTTCAACACTTCTTTTTTACGTGTTAGCATATAATCTACTGCTTTACCAAGCATATCTAGTAAATCCAATTTGGGTACCTTGGATTTTTTTCGGTTGTAAGTAAATATTTCAATAAATATGCTAGATTGAAATTGAGAGTTTACACTCCAAATTTTGCCATGGTTCTCAAAAAATGAGGCAATAAAGACCTCTGCATAACTTTTGCAACCCCATGGATTTTAGTTAGTAATAGGTTAATATAGAGAAAATTGGTTTTAAAAAGAGCTATTTTAAGAGAATTTATGAGTAGAATACCTCATTCTAATAAATACTTGATAGATGAAGCCCTGCATATCCATCTAGATAGTGTCGTCATAAAATAGCTCCCCGGAGAGCAATACAGCGAATATGGACGGCAGCTAAAAATGATGCTGTATTTTTGGCATACCGAGTAGAAATACCTCGCCATCGTTTCAAATGCAGAAAAGCATTTTCTACAAGATGCCTCAATTTATACAGGTCTCGATCATGGATACGTTGCTCTTTGCGATTTTTCTTTGAAGGGTACCGGTACCATACCTTTCCCTTGAGCTTCTTCAATAATACCATTGCTGTCATAACCAACGATCTGAAAGGAGATATTTCGCATCTAATCCCTCTATTAAAGCAATCGCTTGAGTACAGTCCCTGCTGTGGTATCCTCCGTAATAATAGCTCTAATCAGCATGCCATGCGCATCCACGGCCAAATGTAATTTCGTGTTGAGCCCCCTTTTGTGCGACTCATATGTTGGTTACCCCTTTTGCTCCTGCTGCATGTGGATGAACTTTGCAGTGAGATGCATTTATCATTAACCACTCATAATCAGGTTCTTCAATTACAATTTCCAATAAACACTCCCAAAGCCCTTTATCTCTCCATCGACAGAATCGCCTGTGAGTATTTTTCCAATCACCATAGTCTAGAGGGTAAATCACGCCATGGAGCTCCTCTTCTAAGAATCCAAAATATAGCGTTAATAAAAAGACGGTTATCTTTTGCAATAGCTCCCTAACCTCCTTTTCTACCCGGAAGATGAGGTTCTGGCTTTATCCAAAGTGCATCAGAAATATCATGTTGTCTATGTATTGGAATGCTCATAATAATCTCCTGTTTCAATAAAAAGGATATCATAGTTGAAAATTTAAGACGACACCATCTAATTTAAAATATGGAAATATTATTGCAAATTTTTAAAAAATATGGAAGTTATTCAGGGGTCTTAATCAAATGAAATAGGTCATCCGGATATTTTACATGAAAAATAAAATTTAAAACACTATATGTGGATAGTGTTGGTAAGTTAAACGAATACACAATCAGAAAATATATACAAAATCAGAAAAACAAATAGACGCTATCATCCCACATCTAAAAAAGTGGGTTTTTTCGCTTAATTGTCATAAACAGATTCCTCCAAAAGTGGAATACTCAATTTCTACGCTTGGAAAAACACTTATTCCAATTTTGCAGCAACTGGAAGAGTAGGGAAATACATATGTATTAAAAAAAACGGAATTGCACGCATTAGGGTTTTATTAAAAGTATTTATAAAATAAAAACGTAATAATACCACCTACTATAGTTGAAACAGTACCCGAAAGGAAGAATAGCCAAGAACTGTAATTAATATACCATTTCTTATCCTTTTTAGTTTTACATTTGTGAGTTCCATTTTTTTCTATAGCATCAAGGGCTATTTTTTCTATCTTATTTTGAACACATTCCATCTGAAGGCAAATATGAAAATGAGGTTTAATCGTTTCAGTCGATACAACATATGAGTTGAGGTCCGGAAGGTTGTCATTTTTGTGTGCTTTGCTCATATACCCTGATAATTCTTTTGTAAGTTTATTTTCCTAAATCCTATTACTGACTGCGAAGCTTTAAATATATTTGAAAGTTCTAAGTCTGACTCTTCAATCTTGTCTTTTAGCATGGAATCCGGAAGCAATAAATGAGCAGCGAAGGAATTAGCTTGAACTTCTAAAGCATCACATTCCTTTCCAAATGGTTTTCTATCAAGGATGCTAACATCTTCATCTTCTCCTATTTCATTTTTGTGCATTATCCGGTGTTCTAACTCGTGTGCAACTGTAAAATTTTTTCTATAAAAGCTATCGCTTCGGTTAATTAACATTCTTTTTTTTTCTAGATTAATATATCCGGAAATCATAATTTTCGGCTAGTTGAGTTATTAAGACAGGAGGTGAAAGAATAAAGTTATCTTGTATAACTTCCTCTGCTGCATTTTTTCCTATTAGTATGTCATTTTTTTTCATATATAGTGCTTTAACTTTTATTTGATAATATGTTATCCTGCTCTTTTTATACGGATAGTAAGGATAAAACAATATATAGAAAAGCATCATGACAAGAAGCCGCCCGGCCATATTTTTCAAGTAGATATCGCAACAGTATATCGATGGGTATTGCAAAAAAAACAAAAAAGACATTTAAAACCAATCAGTAGAAAGTATGCTTATAAGAAATTAGATGATGAGTTGTTATCTAAATATGTAGAACAACATCCGGATTATTTTTTATCAGAAATTGTTAATTATTTTTCAGTCACTCCACAAACAATTTTTTATGCCCTTAAAAGATTATACGAAAAAAAAGACTACTCGCTATAAGGAAAGAGATGAAAAGAAACGGGAATCTTTTATGAAAGATTTAGAAAATATTCCTTTTGACAAGAGGATTTATCTCGATGAAACCGGGATTCATCAATTTTTATTTCGTAGGAACGGAAGAAGCTTACGCGGCAAAAAAGTTTTTGGAGCGGTTTCAGGAACCCGTGTTGTAAGGCAAAATATTATTTCAGCCCTGTCTAAAGGGCGGTTTTTGTCTCCAATGTGTTTTGAAGGTACTTGTGATACCGGGTTATTCAATATTTGGCTTAAGGAGGTTTTGACTCCTCACCTTACACCCGGAGCGTTCTTATTCTTGACAATACCGGCTTTCACAAGTCAACGGAAAGCAGAAAAATAGTAGAATTCGCCGGTTGTAAGCTTATGTTTCTTCCGCCCTATTCTCCGAACTTAAATCCTATAGAAAAATATTGGGCTAATATGAAAAATAAGGTGAGAGAGATATTGCGAAAAGTCACGAATTTTACATTCGCTATTGATCCAGCAATTTTATCAATGTAAAATTAAATGACTATAGCTGAGTTATTAAGACAGGAGGTGAAAGAATAAAGTTATCTTGTATAACTTCCTCTGCTGCATTTTTTCCTATTAATATGTCATTTTTTTTCATATATTCCCACCGTTAGTTAATAGCACATCAAAGATGCTGTCTTTTTCTTTATTATTAAACCTCCAACAAAATTCATCCGGATATCTATGCAAATACTTTACGCTCACATGATGAAATTGTCCTTTAACTCCTCTTCTTAAGTATTGCCCAAAAACTTTCAATGGTATTTAGTGTGAGCATCCTCACAAACATATTGCTTTTGGCCGTGATTTACTGTCTTGTGGTTGATTATTTTTGAAAAAGGTTTGTACCCCAAAAAGTCATCTGTCATTAGTCCGGTTGAAGTTATGTCAATATTTCCGAGAATGAATTTCTTTAGTGAATTGAAGTCTAATTTTTTATCTCCTTTCCGATGATGCGCTACCACTGAGCCGTTTCTTTCTACAATACCTATAACACACTCCTTCTTAGTCCCTCTATCACGCTTATTTTTTGGAAGATTATCATCAGAATTATTGTTCTTTCCGGGCTTTCCACCAAATATAGGTTTCATCCGCTTCTACAATTCCCTTTAAAAGGTTTACATCGCTTGTTTTCATAGCTTTTCTGATTCGATGCATCATTGACCATACTGTAGTTCGTCTCATTCCTAAGTCTCGAGCAGCTTGGCAAGCAGACAGTCCTTTTTTTGCATTCAGGCATAAGTGATATTAAAAGAAACCATTTTTGCAATGGAACATGGGTGTGGTGAAAGATTGTTCCTACTGTCACACTGAAAGATCTGTAACATTTATTGCAGTGGTGTCTTTCCCTTTCTAAAGCTTTATATGTATGCTCAGAATGACAATAAACATATTTAGGCCTATTACCTCATCGTTTTTTCTCAAGAAATTTAATACATTGTTTTTGCGGCGCAAACTTGCTCATTATCTGTATGATATTCACTTTTATACTCAATTAAATTAACATGAGTATATAATTATATACTATTTCTATATTTTATAAAACCCTAATGCGTGCAATTCCGTTATTTTTTTTAATTGGCGAAAAATTAATTTTATCCACTAAAATTTTTTTATTACAGTTTGTATATTGAAAAATTTTAAAACCGGTAAATGATGCAAACCCGATCGCTGTCAACAAAATTGAAAATAGAAAAAATATCCAAACAACATTTTTATGCATTTACAAACTCTTTGACTTTATTAGCCTCCCGGAGATACTATCGTTTGCATTAATTAAGTTGAAACTATTTTTAGAACTCTTTATAAGGAAAGCAATGGCCGAAAAAAAAGAAAAAAGCAAGAAAGTAAAGATCAGTACTGCTATAAAGCGAAATTTACAGAATGATAAGAAAAAGCTTTGTAATAAAATGTTCAAATCTCGAGTAAACACTGCTATACGTCAATTTAATGATCATGTTAAAGAGAAAAAAACAGAAGCTCTTTCTAATGACTTACGTGCCGTGTATAGCCTTATGGATAAAGGCGTGAAAAGAGGGATCTTTAAATTAAATAAAGCTAAACGTTATAAAGCACGTTTTACTGACATGGTAATTGACAGCTTCCAACCCTAAAGGGCTTGTCATTACCCACATTTTTTATTTTGTTAAAGAGGCTTCATAACTCATATATTGCAAACATTCCCGTCCTTTCCATAAGGTTTGTCGGCCGGGTTCTCCATAGCTATGCCTACCGATAAAACCTCCGAGGCGAGTTAAATGATGCCAAAATTCTTGTACCGTCAAACCTGCTGTTGAAAGATGATAATAAGAACAAAGTATCGTGATTAACGATTGAGGAATTTTTTCTCCGGCTAAACAGCCTTGTTTCTCTCTACTTATGGTTTTCAACCGTAACAAACGAACGGTAACTATAGAAAGAAATCCTAATAAAGCCAACAAGCCTTGAGAGCTTCTCATTTGTCTTTTTTCTATTTTACAACCTGTTTTTAAACACTTATGATATTCTTCTATAAGCCAACGCTTATTATACCCATCGATCTTTTTTAAAGCAGATTCCCGATCTTCTACCGCTAAATTAATAAATAATATCCTTATAGGGCCCAACTATCCATCAAAAATTTGTTTACCCATAATCAAAAAATAATCTATTAATAAATTTTCTTTCTGCTATTCTAGCTTTTTAAAAAAGGCTGAAGGTAACTTATGAAGGCTATTGTAACGCTGATTTGCACACTTGCTCTGATCGCTTCATCTAATCTATTCACTTCATCATATCAAAACTGGCCTGAAAGGATATTAGAGCAAATGTCATTGCGAGAAAAGATCGGCCAACTATTTATGGTTGCTTTTTTCCCTGATAAAGATAACGTAGAAGAAATTGAATACCTGATTGAAGACTACCATATTGGAGGAGTCATGTTCATGACAGGTGACTCGAAACAACAAATAGCCCTTACTAACCATTTTCAATTTTCTAGCCTCTATCCCTTACTTATTGGTCAAGATAATGAGTGGGGTTTATCCATGAGATTATCCGATGCTTTACGCTTTCCTCGTAATATGACTCTTGGGGCCATTCAAAATAATAACCTTATATATGAATTAGGAAAAGAGATTGGAAAAGAGTGTCGATTAGTTGGAGTAAGAATCAATTTTTCTCCTGTTGTAGATATCAATAGCAACCCTTCCAACCCGGTTATTAGCGATCGATCATTTGGAGAAAATAGTGAACAGGTAGCTAAAAAAGCCTATGAAATGATGAGGGGGCTACAAGAAAAAAATATAATCGCCTGTGCAAAACACTGGCCCGGTCATGGTGATACCCATCAAGATTCACATTTACTATTACCAACCATAGATAAAAACTTTGAAGAATTACAAAAATGTGAGTGGTACCCTTTTCAGTATCTTATAGATAAAGGGATTCGATCTATTATGACAGCGCATTTATATCTCCCTGCTTTAGAAAATAATACCATTTGCCCGGCCTCTTTATCAGAGAATATTATTCAAAACATTTTAGTCCGTCAATTTGGGTTTAATGAGCTCATTATTAGCGATGCCTTAAATGGCATGAAAGCGCTAACGGATAATTATGATCCGGGGGAGGCGGAGTTAAAAGCTCTTTTGGCAGGTACAGATATTCTTCTTTTTCCTCGCAGCATTCCTAAAGCTTGTCAAAAAATTATGTGCGCGGTGCAAGACGGAGTCCTATCAGAAAAACAGCTGGATCAGCATGTTTTAAAAATTCTAAAATCAAAAGAATGGGTAGGCTTACATCTCAACCGTGATGTTCAACCAAATCCGAACCTCCACTCAGAAAATGCCATCGCATTAAAAAAGAATTTATACTCTCAAGCCATTACCCTTGTTCAAAACAAAGACCACCTTCTACCCCTAAAGAAAAATAAAAAGATTGCTTATCTGCAAATTGGGAATGAGGTCGTAACAAATCGCACAATAGAAACAAATATCAAAGAAATTTCCTCGTTTGATAAGATACCCTCTGCGTTTTTTGAAACCTTAAACCACGTAAAAAAGATGAACGCGTTTTTTCTTACTAAAGAATGCTCTGACGAAGAGATAACACAAACTTTAGAGCAGCTCAATAATTATGAGGTTGTTATCCTGGGTCTCTATGAAATGAATAAGTATGAAAAGAAAAACTTTGGTATCTCAGAACAATCTTTTCAAATAATTGAAAAGATTAACCAAGCAAAACCTCACGTCATTTTAACAATATTTGGAAACCCCTATAGTCTAAAGTTTTTTGGATCTGAACAGGCGATTATACTCGCTTATGAAAATGATCCTGATGCCCAAATTGCCAGCGCTAATATTATCTTTGGACAAAATAATCCTAGTGGAAAATTACCTGTGACAGCCTCCCCTCATTTTCCTGCCGGTAAAGGCTTTGACTTTTAAAAGAGGTTATCTTTTAAATCATAATCTATTATAATGATTGATAATATATTATTTTTTCATTTTTTATGATCGAAGTTGAAAATTTAAGTAAGCTTTTTCACACACCATCAGGTCCTGTCCGAGCCCTTGAAGATGTAACACTCAAGGTCAATAAAGGCGAAATTTTTGGCATTATCGGTCAAAGTGGAGCCGGGAAAAGCACCTTGATCCGCTGCATTAATCTCCTGGAAAAACCTACAAGCGGATCTATAATAATCGATGGGGCAAAGCTTAATGATTTCAACCCTAAGGAGTTGAGGTTACAAAGGCAAAAGATCGGAATGATCTTTCAGCATTTTAATCTTTTAGCTTCTAAAACGGTCTATCAAAATATTGCCTTTCCTCTTGTGCTTACGAAGCATTCTCGTCTTGAAATAGAAAAAATTATTGCCCCACTACTGGAATTAACCGGCCTTGAAGATAAGAAAAATCATTATCCTTCGCAACTCAGTGGAGGACAAAGGCAAAAGGTTGCTATCGCAAGAGCTCTAGCAAATAAACCTGTCGTTTTACTATGTGATGAAGCAACGTCCGCTTTGGATCCTGTTACAACTGCCTCAATTTTAAAGCTCTTAAAAGATATCAACGAAAAATTGAATCTAACGATTGTATTGATCACTCATGAAATGAGTGTTATCAAAGAAATTTGTGATCAAGTAGCTGTTTTAGAACAAGGTACATTAGTAGAGCAAGCAGATATCATTCAGCTATTTACCAATCCACAGACAGAGACTACCAAAGCTCTTGTAAAAACGACTCTTCAACTTGATTTACCAAAAGAAATTCAAGATGTTCTCCATATAGAAAAAGCCGAAGGAAAAATCCCTCTTCTACGTATCGAATTTCTAGGAGAAAAAACTGCAGAACCTTTAATCACACAAATGATCACCCGTTTTCAAATTGATTTGAATTTTTTACAAGCAAATATGAAACTTATTCATGGTGAAATCATGGGTATCATGTTAGTAGAAGCAATCGGGAAAGAAGAAAAAATTAAAGCTTCTATCGAATATTTAACAAGCAAGGGATTAAAAGTTGAGATAATAGGTTATGTCGCTTCCAATCACACCACTTCTATTTAATGGATTTTTAGAGACCATCTACATGGTATTTATTTCGGGCCTTATTACTGCAATCGTTGGGGTGCCCTTAGGCGCTATTATATTTGCAACAGATAGAGGGCCGATTCTATATAATCTTGTTTTAAACAAATTTGTTTCTTGGATTGTTAACGCTGTTAGGTCAATCCCATTTATTATATTAATGGTAGCGATTATCCCATTTACCCGCATTGTAGTAGGCACTTCCATTGGAATTAATGCAGCCATAGTACCTCTTGCTATAGGAGCGATTCCCTTCTATGCACGTATTGTAGCAAATGCACTTAATGAGGTCCCTTTTGGTTTAACGGAAGCAGCTCAGTCAATGGGGGCCTCCAGCAATCAAATTATGATTAAAGTGCTGATACCGGAGTCCATGCCCAGTCTGATTAATGGTTTTACCTTAGCTATTATTACACTGATTGGTTATTCAGCAATGGCAGGCGCTGTAGGTGGTGGTGGACTAGGCGACATTGCTATTCGTTATGGATATCAACGATTTAATATCGGTATTATGTTTGCCACCGTAGTGATATTAATAGTTCTAGTGCAGTTGATACAAATATTAGGTGATTTTTTTGCTAAAAAATGCGATAAATCTTAATTACGTTTAAATAAGGAGACTTGAAATGGCGACATTTAGTAATTTTTTTCGAAACGTAATCTCTCTACTAACAATTTTAGGCTTGATAACTCTAACCGCATGCCATAGAAAAGAGGCCCCTAATACCATTAAAGTTGGCGTAATGGCAGGTCCGGAATCTGAATTAATGGAAGTTGCTAAAGAAGTAGCCCTTAAACAATACGGACTAAACGTCAAAATCGTTAACTTCACTGATTATAATATGCCTAATGCTGCTTTAAATGATGGTAGTATTGATGCCAATATGTTCCAACACTTATCCTTTTTAGCCTTTCAAATTAAAGCAAGAGGTTACAAAATTACACCTATTGACAAAACTTTTGTCTTTCCAATGGGTCTTTATTCTAAAACAATAACAAATTTATCTCAGATTAAAAATGGCTCCAAAGTGGGTATCCCTAATGATCCTTCCAACGAAGGCAGAGCGTTGCTTTTACTACAAAAAGCAGGCTTGATTACCCTTAGCTCAGGAAGTGGTATGGATGCTACAGTAAGAGATGTCTCATCAAATCCACATAATCTTAAAATTATTGCATTAGATGCAGCAGAATTACCTCGTTCTTTATACGATCTTTCTCTGGCCGCAATTAACACTAACTATGCTATTCCGGCAGGCTTGTTTCCGACTAAAGATGCTCTAGTTATAGAAGGCCCCGACTCTCCCTATGCTAACCTTGTCGTCGTACGTACTGCCGATAAAAATAGCCCTCAATTTAAAGAGCTCATTGAAGCTCTACATTCTAAAGAAGTAATTGAAGAAGCTAAAAAGCTTTTTGGAGCAGATGTTGTACCGGCATGGAAGGTCAATACTTCTTTAAGAAAAGCGAGTAGAAAGTTTGTGGTTAATCAATCTTAAGTAATTAATTAGCCTCATTTGACAGCTCCCCACCATCAAAGGAAGAAATTCCAATCAATCTCCTCAACCGACGTATTTTTAATGGTTCTTTAGACTTTGCAATATTAAAAGCATTTCCATCCCATCTAAATGCAGAGTTGGTAAACGAAATTGACTAGGTACTATTTTGAGTTTTGAATTTAGGAAAATAAGCTCTATCAAGGTTCCTAAGGCTTTGCTGTAGATAAACCGATGACGCTTCATTAATCACAGAAAATCTTTATTTTGTTTCAGACCCGGCAAGAATGCTGATGTCGCGGAGCAGGAGATGCTTTTATCCCAATGCTAAAGCAAAGGGTTTTCTTACTTAATTGTCATAAAGTATTTCCTAATCGTTGTGCTATACCCGACAATCTATGATTGTTGGTTCCAATGATTTTTTTTAAGGTTCGATTATCGGTAAATATTTCAAACCGCTCCTTAGCTCTTGTTAAAGCAGTATAGAGTAACTCTTTGCCAAAAAGATCTGCAATATCAGGTAATAGCAATAAAACATGTTTATATTCACTACCTTGGCTTTTATGTACTGAGATACAGTAAGCATATTGAAAAGTTGGTAACATCACGGAAGGGATCTTACGGACTTGCTCTTTTACCTCAAAAAAAGATTGTTCATTATGGCGAGATTCGAAAATAGCAAAATCTCTTTGTATATCATTAAAACTGATTAAAACGCCCAAATCTCCATTAAAAAGTTCCGTGGGGTAATCATTTTGAGTAATCATTATAGGAGCAATAAAAATATTCTTAGAGTCTATCATTGATTCAAAATATTGTTTCATCTCTTTATTGATACTATCTACACCTAAAGGCCCCTTTCTTAAAGGACTTAGAAGACAAAAACTTTGAAAGCTATTTAATAACTCTCTATGAGAATAGCTAAGGTCTAAATGAGTGGGAAAATAATTTTTAGCGTAAGACAAAACTATTTTTTTTCTGTCATTACTTGTTTTACAATCTTTAGGCCAAGGTATTTTCCTCGTAACTGACATAGGATCTGTTGATGACAGTGATTTAATAACTAAATCACTGTCATCTTTTTTAATAAAATTTGCTAAATTAACAATCTCTTCCAGATCCGTTCTGATGCATTGTTTAAGCTCTATAATATTTTGATGGATGATGCCTTTAGTTAAATCAGCAAACAATGAACCCGATTCAATAGGAGGCAACTGATTTCTATCGCCAAGAAAGATAATTCGTGTGCCCGGTTTAATAGATTTTAATAATACAGCTAACATTTTTACATCCATCATAGAACTTTCATCTACTAAAATAAGATCCGCTGAAATAAAGTAATATCGCTGATCCTGTGCATATTTTAACAGTGAATGCAATGTCTTGAATTGTATTGATGCTTGGTTTTCTTTATCTATAAGAGAAAGAATAGAACCTAAATTAGCAGTAGCTTTTCCTGTTGGTGCGGCAAGAATAATTTTAGAAAATTTAGGATCAACATATTTTAAGTATATGTAAATCAATTGATAGGCCGTATAAGTTTTACCTGTTCCGGGACCACCGGTAATGATTGTAAAGGTTTTAGTTAAGGCTTTTTTAATTGCCAGCGCTTGTAAATCAAGTAATTGATTGTCATCAAGGCGTTTGGTTAATTCTTTTTCAATTAAAGATTCTTCTATTGTGACTTTTGGAAATGCATGAACATGTTGTTTTAAATAATGTATGACTAAAGACTCATACGCCCAATTTCTTTGCAAGTAATAAAAATTATTCCATCGACAGATGGGTTTAAATGAGGTTTTTAACTTATCGTATTTTATTTCTTTTACAATTTCAGAAGGCAATTTTAAAAAACCATTTCTGATCATGTCAGTTATACGTATTAAATCATCAGGATGTAAATATGCCTCATCACAATCTCCTAAAACAGATTTTATAAAAAGATCGTTAGGATGAGGTTTTAAGGAGTCCTCTGATGAATAAATACACAAATGGCCTAGACGTGAACAATAAAATTGATAGATCACAGCCAATAAGATGTCGTCATCATCAGTTTTACAAATCTTATCCAAAAGATATTTTGAACAGGAATAATCAATATATAAAATAATCCCTTTCTCAATCAGCGATTCAACAAATGAAATGTTTGTTTTTTCTTTTTCATCATTAAAGAGTTGATAGTCATTCTCATGATAAAATTTTTGAAGAAGACTTTTCACCTTTTATGTCCTGTTGTTTATCATGTAATTGACAGCTCCCAACCCTAAAGGGAAGGGATTCCTAATTCATCGACCACTGCTAACAAACAAGCTAGTCTAACATGATCTCCAAAGGCTTAAATTACCGACTGCCCTGCGGTATCGATATTAATAGATGCATTAAGATCTCTATCGTGTGTTACTTTGCAGTTTGGACACTGCCAACTTCTCACACTTAAATCTAAAATTTCTATTTGGTACCGGCAGGCAGAGCATAGTTTTGAACTAGCAAAAAATTGATCTAATTCCACTATATTTCTTCCGTACCATTCACACTTATACTTTAAAAATGTTAAAAACCGGCTCCATCCTGCATCCGATATATGCTTGGAAAGTTTTTTATTTTTTAACATCTTATTAATATTTAACCCTTCTATCGTGATCGTTTGGTTTTCACGAGCCAACTTTGTAGAAAGTTTATGATGAAAGTCCTGCCTTATATTTTTTATCTTCGAATGTATCGAAGCCACCGATCTTCTTTTTTTGAGTCTATTTTTACCTTTGACTTTAGCTTTGCTAAGAGAACGTTGTTTTCTTTTTAGTCTTTTCTTATGAAATCTAAAAGGTTTAGGTGCCGTAATCTTTTTCCCTGTAGAAAGAGTTGCGAATGTCGTTAATCCTAAATCTATACCGACAGAATTATTTCTCTTCTCAAAAGGGATCACTTCTTCTTCTACTAATAGGCTCACAAAATACCTGTCACAAGAGTCTTTTGTGATTGTTATACCTGTTGGTGCACCTAAAAAACACCTTGACCAATGTATTTTTAATCTGTCTTTAGATTTTGCAATCTTAAGATTAACCCCATCCCAACTAAATGCTGACTTAGTTAATCGTATTGCCTGCGTACTGTGTTTGTTTTTAAAGCGAGGGAAATTTGACCTTTTTTTAAAAAAGTTTAAAAAAGCTCTATCAAGATCTCTAAGACTTTGTTGCAGACAAACAGAAGAAACTTCGTTTAACCAAAGAAACTCTTTGTTTTGCTTAAGACTTGTCAAGAATGCCGATGTTTTAGAATAACTTACATTCTCTTTGTATTCCTGATATTTCTTGATCTTAAAGTTTAAAGCTTGATTATATACAACTCTAGAACATCCAAAGCTTTTTGTAAGCAACTCCTTTTGTTTTTTCGTTGGATAGAATCTAAATTTATATGCTTTTTTGATCATCATGTACTGCATTATATGTCCGGTACATATATATTGTCTATCCGGAAAGATGGAAAACCTCTAAAACAGCAGTTTTTAACCTTAGTTACCATGTTATTTGGTGTCCTATAGTCATTTAATTTTATATTGATAAGATTGCTTGATCAATGGCGAATTTAAAATTCGTAACTTTTCGTAATATCTCTCTAACTTTATTTTTCATATTAGCCCAATATTTTTCTATAGGATTTAAGTCCGGAGAATAGGGAGGAAGAAACATAAGCTTACAACCGGCAGATTCTAGTGTTTTCCTGCTTTCCGCTGACTTGTGAAAACCGGCATTGTCAAGAATAAGAACACTACCGGGTGTAAGCTGAGGAGTCAAAACTTCCTTAAGCCAAATATTGAATAACCCGGTATTACAAGTACCTTCAAAACACATTGGAGATAAAAACTGCCCTTTAGATAGGGCTGAAATAATATTTTGCCTTATAAAGCGGTTTCCTGAAACCGCTCCAAAAACTTTTTTGCCGCGTAAGGTTCTTCCGGACTCACGAAATAAAAATTGATGAATCCCGGTTTCATCGAGATAAATTCTCTTGTCAAAGGGAATATTTTTTAAATCTTTCATAAAAGCTTCCCGTTTCTTTTCATCTCTTTCCTTATAGCGAGTAGTTTTTTTTTTCGTGTAATTTTTAATCTTTTAAGGGCATAAAAAATCGTTTGCGGAGTGACTGAAAAATAATCAGCAATTTCCGATAAAAAATAATCCGGATGTTTTTCTACATATTTAGATAACAACTCATCATCTAATTTCTTATAAGCATATTTTCTGCGGATTGGCTTTAAATGTCCTTTTTGCTTTTTTTGCAAGATCCATCGATATATTGTTGCGATACCTACTTGAAAAATATGGCCGGCTGTTTTTTTATCATGATGTTTTTCTATATGTTGTAATACTTTCTCTCGAAGATCTACTGAATAGGCTCTAGGCATTGTTTTGTCCTTACTGTTTGTATAAAAAAAGAAGGATAACACCGACATTCCTAGACCTCTAAACAAGTTTTTCTAATTAAGCCATACATCCTCATTGCAGTCTTTCCAAACAAAACAATAATCTTTTTCCGAAGACGGGTTAAATTTGTGATCATTTCTTTACAAATTCTCCGGGAAGTCTTCTGAAAAAAACGGATTATTCCGATACCTTCCATAATTTGGAAAATCCATCTTAATGTTGGATTTTTGACTTCCTTTCCTAATTGGTTGGGTAATGTCTCTTCTGTTTCTATCAATTTTTGTCGAAGTTGATATTGTCCGATATTATAAACCATTAAACACAATGTCATAACCATCATTAATGCTTCAATGCGTCGAGGGGTTTTTAAAAAAATAGAATCAACCATAAACCAAGGATCTTTTAAAAAGCGAAACCCTCCTTCAACCTTTTGCTGTTCTTTATATTCTTCTAACATCATCTCATCTTTATAATTTTCTCTATCGGTGTCATTCGTAGCTAAAATAAACCGTCCTTTTCTATTCATCAGTTTATTAATTTCTTCTTCTTCCCTTTCAAAGCTAGCATGAATCTTGTATCCAACAACTTGTTTTTCCTCTCCTTGTTTAGGTTTGCCTAATTTACCATATTTTAGAATCGGCAATATCTCACTATTCATGGAATATAAATGATTTTTTTTAGTCAATCTGCCCCAAGCTTTTTTAGCATCACTTTCGCATTTAAATTCCTCATTACCCAAATGCCAAAGTTGTTTCTTGAGCTTTTCTTCTGCCTTGGTCAATTTTTTTTCTAATGATTTTATCTCTCTCTGATAGGCTTGCTCTGAAAAAACCAAAAGCCATCTTTGTTTAATCCCTCCATAAAAAGAGGTGAAGCTGCATGTTTTATATCCTTTCTCCTGATCAATCCAATCAATTTCTTCTTCCGGTTTTTCTACTAATCTTTTTGCTTCTCCTATTATCTCGGGAACTCGGGTGAGCCATTTATAATCATTATTTTTTAAGAGCTTTTCTTTTGTGTATAACGCTGAATCGGCAACCCACTTAAACTTTGTTTTTACATCAATCTGTTGTTGAAATTCACTGATTTTTTTGAGCGTCTCATGAAAACTTGCTTTATCAGAACTATTGCCGTCTAAGGCTTCCATCCATAGAGGCATAGAACTCGGACCATTGGTAACGAGAGAAAGTACAACTTGTTTCAAATCAGGTCTATGATCTTTAGAATAACCCTGCTTAATCTCAATCACTTGCGGATCATCTTTCACTTCATACGACCCATGAACGGAAAAGCTTGTTGTATCTAGATGATGAGTTTTTTGTAGTAAATCATGGTCTAGGGCTATTCCAAAAGCAACTTCAGCAAATAATTTACTGCTCCCATATTTTGCAATATCATCCAAAGCATGACCTAAAGTATAATCTGTGAGATCTTCTGCTCGAAGATCGTTGCCAAGTAAATTCTCTATCGATTTAGAAGCAAAAAATTGATGTGTTAGGTAGAGACATCTATTAGTAAACCCTAATCCATTCAGAATCATTGCAATTACTGCCTGTCCCGCACTTACTTTTCTTTGTGGATGATTTTTTAATCCGGTATCAATCCTTTCCGCTACTTTTAGATCGCTGCAAAGTGCTGCAATTAATCCATGGTGATCCATGTTCACTGTTTGAATATTATCTCCTGCAACTTCCGGCATAACTTTTCTCCTTGTATCAAATAAAAAGTAACAGGATAGGCAATCTATAATTCTAATTCAAAAAAAATATCTTACGTTGATTTCAGTGACGCTATCCGAGCGTTCTTTTTTGAAGAAATCCCAAAAATGAAAAAGCAATTAGGTCAAAGAATTAACGATAATTTTCAAAAAATTATTATTAATTATCCTTCAAGGTGAATTCTCTGATTCAGCTGATGGCAGTATATACCTTCTATACTTAGTACTCCAAATACATGATAACCAGGATTAAAAATAACTGTCTTTGAAGTTTGCCGTCTTTCCATGTGGACAATATATCTATATACTAATAGTATAATACAGCGTATGACTATTAAAAAAGCTTAATAAATTTAGATTCTACACAATTGATTTATGAAAACCAAGCAATCATAATTGAAGCTTTAGATATCAAAAGTATATTAAAAAATAAAAGATATGCGAAAGGTATATCAGATGCAGGATGGCGTCAATTCTTACCATTTTTAAAGTATACATGTGATTGGTACGAAAGAAACATAGTAGAATTACCTCATAATTTTTGCGGTACACAACGATGCTCCATATGCCGGCACAATGTAGGAAAATTAGATTGCGATAGAAGATTTTGGAAATGTTTCACATGTCATACTTGGCATGACAGAGATTTTAACGCAACCTATCATATAGATACCGAAGGGCAGTCGGTAATTTAAGCCTTTGGAGATCGTGTTAGACTAACACTTGATTAGCAAAGGTCGTTGAATGAGGAATCCCTTCCCTTGAGGATTGGGAGCTGTCAAATGATATATCCTATTTACCGGGACTTGTTAGGCTGAAATTGTCATGCAGACAGAAAAAAACGTATTATCCAATCCTTGGAGTAAGCTAATACATAATTTGCAAGAGCAGGTTATAGGGGATTTTCCTCGTATTACTGTTGTGATTCCTACTTATAACTCCGCTTATTCGATTAACAGAACATTAGATAGTATTCTACAGCAAGAATATCCTAATTTAGAAATCATTATCATTGATGCAGGATCACAAGATAAGACTCTTAAGCTGATTAGAGGTTATAAAGAACATATTGCGCAGATATATTTTATGACCGATTTTAACTATACATTGATGTGTAATAAAGGGTTTAACTTAGCAACAGGTGATTATATAACCTTTATGTGGTCAGGACGGACGTATTTAACCGGTTTTGCTTTGAAACATATTGGTTCTATGATTCAAAAAACGAATCACCCGGATTTTATTTATTCCGGTAGTTATGTCAACTTTGCTTATGAGACTGATCCTTTTATCTATTCCTTACCTTTAACTGTTAAAGAATTGAAGGCCGGAAATATTCCTCCGGTATTTTCTTGTTGGTTCAAGGTTTCTAGTGTCATAAAGTTAGGTATATTAAAGCCCAATTATAGCTTTCGTAAGGCATGGTTTGACCTTCTATGTCGTTTAAGAAAGAATGATCAAATGGAAATAGCATCTACTAAATGGATTTTACTGGAGTTTAACTATCGTGATATTTCAACAAAGCTTGTTTTAAAAGACTACTGGGATCGTAGTTTGATGATATGTAAACATTTTGGTCCGTTGGCGGTTATTCTATGGTTTATGAAGAAAAAACCTTTTCCTTTTTTACCTTGGATTTACCGCAAGCTTCGTCGTCGAATTATTGGCCGATAATATAGTGAATAAACTTTAATATTTCATATATTACACACCTCAACAAAAGCACTATCGATAGCTTCTGCTAACCCTGAATAGAGCTTAAGAGTTTCTTTTATTTTTCTTTTAAAATTTGCCCAAAATTGCTCAATTGGATTTAGATCAGGAGAATAAGGAGGCAGAAATAAAATACGGCACCCTTTGCTTTGGATAATGTCTATGGTTTCCTTAGACTTGTGAAAACTTACATTATCCATAATAACAACCTGCCCGGGCTTCAATTCAGGAATAAGTACCTGCTCAAGCCATGTATTGAATAATAGCGTATTGCAAGTACCGGTATAACAAAAGGGAGCAAAAATACGTGATTCATTTTTTGCTGCTATAAAGCTTTCCCTCTGATAACGATGACCTGATACGGCTCCATAAATCAATTTTCCCTTCAAAGCTCTGCCATGTTGACGATCGAGATATTCATTGATACCGCTTTCATCAATATAGACTCTATTTTCAGGAGGGATGTGCTTTAACTCTTTTTGAAACACCTCTCTTTTTTTCTCATCCCGTTCCCTGTAGAAGGGCGTCTTTTTTTTAAAGTGATCTTTAAGCGCTTACATGCTTTGCATATGGCGTTAACGGATACACTGAAAACAGCAGCTATTTCTCTCAAATAGCTGTCAGGATGCTTTTCAATATAATGATTCAGTTTATCTCCGTCAATTTTATAAGGTTTGCGTTTTCTTGTTGTCGCGGCAGCTAAACGACCTGCTTTTTTTCTATTTATCCAATTCAATAAAGTACGTGTTGTTACACCAAAAATACGCCCGGCCTCTACCTGAGAGCCTCCTCCTTCTATATAGGCTAAAGCCTTTTGTCTTAAATCACTTGAATATGCCATGATAAAAAATAATCAAAAAAATAATATATGTAAAAGAAAAATTAAAGTTTATTCACTATATATAAATTTTAAGACTATCTTATTTACTTTTTTTTAAAAATGGATAGGTGATGTTATTTTAAAACCTTGGATGTTAACATCTCATGGGGTTGCATCTGAGTTTGAACTAAGAAAATTTTTGGAGCTTTCAAGTTCTTATCCACGTTGTATAGTCATTTAATTTTACATTGATAAGATTGCTTGATCAATGGCGAATTTAAAATTCGTAACTTTTCGTAATATCTCTTTAACTTTATTTTTCATATTAGCCCAATATTTTTCTATAGGATTTAAGTCCGGAGAATATGGAGGAAGAAACATAAGCTTACAACCGGCAGATTCTACTGTTTTCCTGCTTTCCGCTGACTTGTGAAAACCGGCATTGTCAAGAATAAGAACACTACCGGGTGTAAGCTGAGGAGTCAAAACTTCCTTAAGCCAAATATTGAATAACCCGGTATTACAAGTACCTTCAAAACACATTGGAGATAAAAACTGCCCTTTAGATAGGGCTGAAATAATATTTTGCCTTATAAAGCGGTTTCCTGAAACCGCTCCAAAAACTTTTTTGCCGCGTAAGCTTCTTCCGGACTCACGAAATAAAAATTGATGAATCCCGGTTTCATCGAGATAAATTCTCTTGTCAAAGGGAATATTTTTTAAATCTTTCATAAAAGCTTCCCGTTTCTTTTCATCTCTTTCCTTATAGCGAGTAGTTTTTTTTTTCGTGTAATTTTTAATCTTTTAAGGGCATAAAAAATCGTTTGCGGAGTGACTGAAAAATAATGAGCAATTTCCGATAAAAAATAATCCGGATGTTTTTCTACATATTTAGATAACAACTCATCATCTAATTTCTTATAAGCATATTTTCTGCGGATTGGCTTTAAATGTCCTTTTTGCTTTTTTTGCAAGATCCATCGATATATTGTTGCGATACCTACTTGAAAAATATGGCCGGCTGTTTTTTTATCATGATGTTTTTCTATATGTTGTAATACTTTCTCTCGAAGATCTACTGAATAGGCTCTAGGCATTGTTTTGTCCTTACTGTTTGTATAAAAAAAAAAGGATAACATATTATCAAATAAAAATTAAAATACTATACATATGTCATTGTTAACTTCTTTGAAGAAGTATTTTTAAAACACAATCTTTTTGAGTCTATATTATTTGAAATTGGGGACAAAATATTTGCTGCTAATGAAAACATTAAGGCTTCATTTTTAGAGGTAGTTGAAAGAACAGCTACTTATTTCTATCAACCCGCTCTTACTTGTGCGCTTAAGGAACTAACCGGTTACCTTTTAAGAGAATTTGCTTTAAAGTGGCAGTGTTATTCTGAGGGCTTCGTTACTCAGGTTTTAACGACTTCAAAATTTTTTAGCCTCAGAAAAAAGAGGAAAATCGGTTTAGTTATTAAAAGGTTATAGTGGCTAAATGACTCATTCTTTTGATGTAATAGCATTTTCTTGCAGAATATAGTGATAATTTTTAATATGAGCTTGTTTCGGCGAAACTTATTAGGAGGAGTGTTTGTATATGGCGAAGAAAGTTATGAGGATCGCAATTACCGGCGGTGCAGGACAAATCGCATATAGTATTCTTTTCCGGATAGCTAATGGGGAAATGTTAGGTAAAGATCAACCGGTAGCTCTGCATATCTTAGAAAGAAAGGACGTCGTTTCTATTTTAGAAGGAGTTGTAATGGAATTAAATGATTGTGCCTTTCCTTTATTAGAAGAGATTAAAATAGGTTACGAGCCAAAAGAAATTTTTAGAGGAATTGATTTTGCTATACTAATAGGGGCAAAGCCTCGAACGAAAGGGATGGAGAGAAAGGATCTCTTAATGGAAAATGCTAAGATTTTTATCGAACAAGGTAGAGCTTTGAATGAAGTTGCTTCGAAGGAAACTGTTATTCTTGTTGTAGGCAATCCTTGTAATACAAATTGCTGGATCACAATGAAATGCGCACCTAATATCCCTAAGAAAAATTTTCATGCTATGACACGGCTTGATCAAAATCGTGCCCGGTCCCTTCTAGCTACAAAAGCTAACGTGCATCTTACTGAAGTTAAGGGAGCCCTAATTTGGGGGAATCATTCAGCAACGCAAGTACCTGATATTGTGAATACTCGCATAGGGAACAAGGAAGTAAGAGAAGTCATAACAGATAAAAAGTGGTTGGAAAATGAATTCTTAGCAACATTACAAAAAAGAGGGGCCGCTATTTTATCTGCCAGAGGAAACTCTTCAGCGGCATCTGCCGCTAATGGCGCGATTGATGCTATTGAAGCTCTTCATTTTCCTACAGAGGAAGGCTCCTGGTATTCCGATTGTGTGTATAGTGAAGGAAATCCTTATGGAATTGATGAGGATTTGATCTTTTCATTCCCTTGCAGGAGTAATGGTTCTTCAGACTGGGAAATTATTTCGGGTTTTGAGTGGGATGATTTTCTCAAAGAAAAGATTAAGCTTACTGAGAATGAGCTTATAGAAGAAAGAAAAGCTGTAAAAGGAATGTTCTAAGGATAGAACATTTATTACTTAAGGAGAAGTAATTATGTCAGACATTATCTTTGAAGTGACTAAAGATCACTTGGAAACCGGGCTTCGTGGTTATCCGGTTGGTTATTGTAATACTTCTAGTGTTGATCCTCAAAAAGGGCTCTTCTATGTTGGGAAGCCACTAAGCGAGATTGCTCAAAAGAAACCCGGCGAGGTTATCTATCTTCTTTATCATGGTAAAGAAGGTATAACGAGCGAAGTGGAACGATTTTTTAATGATATTAACAAAAGAGCTGTTTGTTCACCTGAAACATTAAAAGCCATTAGAAATTTGCCCCGATCCGGTCATCCGATGAAGTTATTTTCATCGGCTTTGTTGATTTGTGGTATGATAGAAGGGATGGGGGATTATCGCGAAGATTGTTTAAATATAATTGCAAAAGTTCCTGAAATAGTTGCGACTGTTATCAATTATCATGCGGGTTGGGAACAGAAGAAATCAAATCCCGGCTTGGGATATATGGAAAACTTCACTCAAATGTTAGGGGTCCCAAATGCTAACTATGAGGAATTATTACGAGTCTTTAGCTTCTTTAATGTTCTCCATTATGATCATGGAGGAGGGAATTTATCCGCTTTTGTCGGAAAGGCTGTTTGTTCGAGTTTAGATGATATGTTTGGTTCTTTAGCCTCTGCTATGTGCGCTCTTGCCGGACCTCGTCATGGTAAAGCTAACCAAGACTGTTTAGAGTTTGTCAAACAAGTTTTAGAAGAGCTGGGAGAAGAGGCTACTGCTGAGCAAGTGGAACAACTTATACGACAGAAATTGGATAATAAAGAGTTGGTTTTTGGGTTTGGACATGCTGTTTTGCGAGTCGAAGATCCAAGAGCTACCGTGCAGTACGAGGTAGCTAAAAAATATTATGACAATGATCCTTTAGTTAAAATTGCTCTATTTTTAAGAACAGAGGGACCTAAGGTTTTAAAGGAGAATCCTAAAATTACAAATCCTTATCCTAATGTAGATGCTATATCCGGTACATTATTAACAGCTTCCGGTTTTCCTTATCCACAATACTTCACTGTTTTGTTTGGTTTATCTCGTGTGATAGGAATTGCTTTGCAGATTGTATATGAAAGATGTTATGCTCGTAACGGAAAAGGTGTACCGATATACCGACCTAAATATTTATACAAAGAAAGATAACGTATGCGCATTCAAGATCTTGAATCATTCTTTTCACGTGCTTGGTCTCGTTCATTTTCCAAAAAGAAATTGCTCTTTTCTTTTTTAGTTTTGATGTTATGTGGCTTATTTGTGGTTTTAGCACGTGCCATGGCATTTGGAGCCGGGAAATGGGTTTTAATAAGTCTGACCTTTTTACCATTTTTCTTAAGTACAGGTATTATTTTAGCTCTTGGTATTATTCTATCCAAAATTTATCATGATGAAGTAAAACAAAAAGAGATTTCCTATAGAGGTATCTTCATGAAATCATGGGATCTCATCATTTGTAGTTCTTATCTTTCTGTTCTTCTTCTTTTAACGTATATTTTCTTTTGGGTCGTCTTGGGCTTTTTTTTCTTATTAAAAGAAATCCCCGGGATAGGAGACTTTATCGGAATATTGATGTCTTTTGCCCCTTTTCTACTGATTTTAGCATCAATATGTCTTTGTCTGATTAATATTGTTCTCATTTTTTATATTACACCGGCGATAGCATTAAATCAGCATAGTGGGTTGAAGATATTGAAAGCGACTTTAAACCGGTTTAAAGAACAAGTATTTAGTAATATCCTACTGTTTGTTATTGCGGCTTTTCCTGTTCTGTTCATGTTGGGTCTTCTAATATTAGCAGCAAGTTTAACAGGGTCGAGCTACCCGGTATCACACACGCCTCTTACTATTGGTCTCCAATGGTTTTTTATGATGGTGCCGTTTATTGCTCCATTAACACCCCTCATTATTTTTTTCTTTAATTTTTCTGTAGAAGCTCATGTTTTTTTTCAGAAAAAAGTTGATGAATCGATCTCTTAGGCTATTTTAGAAATGATTTTCCTGAAAAAAACAATATGCTGAAATCATTCGTTTTTATACGTAAAAAAACACTGAGATCGGAAAAGTTTTTGAATAAAATTTATTATTACCATAATAAAATAGAGAGGAAACCCTTTCCTTTAAAATGAATGATTAAAATCTATTGCCTACAACAGTGGTACTAATTAAGCGATCCCGGAATGGAAGATGCAATATATGATCGTTTGTCTTTTCAAAAATTCTTAGACTTCGATATCTGTATTGATAAAGTTCCGGATGAGAGTACAATTTTACATTTTGGGCGTGTTGCGATCCGGCTAAATTTTCCGGGATAGTTTAATGTGTATCAGCGTTTTTTAATAAGGAGAGTACGATACAGCAAGTTAGATATGATAATTTTAGAAGATTTCAGAAGTTTCGCGCTACAGAAGTGTGTTATTAAAATAATTGTTTAAATAATTTTTTCAATCAGGGTATCGTTTTCTCTTTTATTAAGGGAAACATTCCGTTATAGTATTTTAATTTTTATTTGATAATATGTTATCCTTCTTTTTTTATACAAACAGTAAGGACAAAACAATGCCTAGAGCCTATTCAGTAGATCTTCGAGAGAAAGTATTACAACATATAGAAAAACATCATGATAAAAAAACAGCCGGCCATATTTTTCAAGTAGGTATCGCAACAATATATCGATGGATCTTGCAAAAAAAGCAAAAAGGACATTTAAAGCCAATCCGCAGAAAATATGCTTATAAAAAATTAGATGATGAGTTGTTATCTAAATATGTAGAAAAACATCCGGATTATTTTTTATCGGAAATTGCTGATTATTTTTCAGTCACTCCGCAAACGATTTTTTATGCCCTTAAAAGATTAAAAATTACACGAAAAAAAAAACTACTCGCTATAAGGAAAGAGATGAAAAGAAACGGGAAGCTTTTATGAAAGATTTAAAAAATATTCCCTTTGACAAGAGAATTTATCTCGATGAAACCGGGATTCATCAATTTTTATTTCGTGAGTCCGGAAGAAGCTTACGCGGCAAAAAAGTTTTTGGAGCGGTTTCAGGAAACCGCTTTATAAGGCAAAATATTATTTCAGCCCTATCTAAAGGGCAGTTTTTATCTCCAATGTGTTTTGAAGGTACTTGTAATACCGGGTTATTCAATATTTGGCTTAAGGAAGTTTTGACTCCTCAGCTTACACCCGGTAGTGTTCTTATTCTTGACAATGCCGGTTTTCACAAGTCAGCGGAAAGCAGGAAAACAGTAGAATCTGCCGGTTGTAAGCTTATGTTTCTTCCTCCATATTCTCCGGACTTAAATCCTATAGAAAAATATTGGGCTAATATGAAAAATAAAGTTAGAGAGATATTACGAAAAGTTACGAATTTTAAATTCGCCATTGATCAAGCAATCTTATCAATGTAAAATTAAACGACTATAGGTGTATTGAGAAAGATGGTCCACTAGTTCTTTCGTTTGCAGTTTGGATAATTTACCGGCTGATCTTCCTTTGGGATCAGGCTCTAGACCGTCATCTCGTGCAAGAAGCGCACACAAACGATTACGTTCATTTATATTACGGGTCTTTTTTACCTGAAATTCAAAAGTGCTTCTTTGATTGGGAGTTAATCGGTTCATGCAAAACTAATATCATATTTATACTTTTTTGTGTACCTTTCAGGAGCGAAGAGTATATACAAAATCAAAAAAACAAATAGATGCTTTCATTCTAATGCAAAAGCAAAGGGTTTTCTCGCTTGATTGTCATAAATTATTGATAGAAAACAATCATTGAAGACTGCACGGATGCAGTCGACCCGCAAGTGACGGTTGCGTATCAAAGAGAAGCAGAGGAACGAAAAGCGCTTTAATTCTTTTGAAGGCTTAATCCAATTAAAAAAAGCTTCTTATTCTCATTTAATTCGGTTAATGTTAATATGTTTGCACTTTCTACTAAAGTTGCACCGCAAGGAGTGCGGGAAGAGCCTGTGGAGCTGTAAGCAAAAACTTTAATCCTGAGAGGTTAGTTAAAACAAATACTAATCTACGAAGACGGAACAGCGAAGAAGCAGGAAAAGAGCAGAGCAAAAACAAATAGGGTATTTGTAATTTAGATTTATCTAATGTTTTTGATCTCATAAGCCTCCAATTCCGAAAGTATACACTTTCTAATACTTATGAAGACTTTCCAAGAACTTATTATAGCATTAAATCAATTTTGGGCTAGCCAAGGCTGCTCCATCCAACAAGGTTATGACGTAGAAGTGGGAGCCGGAACGTTCAATCCTATAACCTTTCTGCGTTCATTAGGACCTGAGCCCTATAACGCCGCTTATGTAGAACCTTCAAGACGACCTTCTGATGGAAGATATGGAAATAATCCGAATAGAGTACAGCACTACTTCCAATACCAAATTATTTTAAAACCCTCTCCTTTGGATATCCAACAGAAATATTTACAATCTTTAAACGCTCTTGGATTTAACCTGAGTAACCACGATATTCGCTTTGTGCATGATGATTGGGAATCTCCTACACTTGGTGCTTGGGGTCTTGGCTGGGAAATTTGGATTGATGGTATGGAAGTCAGTCAATTTACCTATTTCCAAAGCGTAGGAGGCATTGCCTTAAAGCCTATTACAGGTGAAATTACCTATGGTTTAGAGCGACTGGCGATGTATATACAGGATGTTAATACTATCTATGATATTAAATGGAATGAAACACTTACCTATGGTGATATCTACTACCAAAATGAAGTAGAATGGAGTACCTATAATTTCGAAGAAGCCAATACAGCTATGTGGTTCCGTCATTTTGATGATTTTGAAGATGAAGCCCATAGACTAATAGAGACCAATCTAACTCTGCCGGCATATGATTTTGTAATGAAGGCATCCCATGCCTTTAATATATTGGATGCAAGAGGAGTGATTTCTGTAACAGAGCGAGCTACCTATATTAGACGCATTCGCGAACTTTCCTGCCGGATAGCCCAAAATTATATTCATTTAAGAAAGGCGAAAGGCCACCCTCTATTAAGAGGTGATGTAAAGACAGAAGAAATAGTAGCACCCGAAGAAAAAGAGTATTCATTTAATCCTAAAAAAACAGATGACTTCCTTTTTGAAATTGGATCAGAAGAGCTACCCCAAACTTTTATTGATATCGGTTGCAATAATTTGAAAAAAGCTTTTGAAGCGCTTTTTAAGGAATACGATCTAGGATACAGAGAAATCAAAGTTTATGGATCTCCAAGAAGAATCGCAACATTAGTTACTGATCTTGTTCAAGGTAAGGGAAAAAAACTGATTGAGCGAAAAGGACCGGCCACCCTAACCGCCTTCGATAAAGAAGGTAATCTAACAAAAGCCGGTTCAGGTTTTTTTCGTTCTATTAATAAGAATCCTATAACGCTAGCTGAGCTAAAGACAAAAACTGACAAAGAGTTAGAAATCCGAACAATAAAAAGTACAGACTACCTCTACGCTATTTTACAAGAACCTGCAATTGCAACAGCCACAATCTTATCAAAACATTTAGCTAAACTCATTTCTCAATTGGATTTCCCTAAAAAAATGCAATGGTCCAACATCGGCCTTAGCTATGCGAGACCTATTCACTCGATTGTGGCTCTTTTTGGAAAGGAAACCATTCCTTTTTCAATCGCTAACATAACAGCTTCGAACATCTCTTATGGCCATCCACAGCTTTGCCCCGGACAATTTAAGATTGATAAGGCGGCTCATTATCTTTCTGATCTAAAAAAACACCATGTATTAGTGAATGTAGAAGACCGATTAAAAATCATAAGAACACAGCTCACTGACATAGAAGATCAAATCGGGGGATATGCTGTTAGGCAAGATGAGGTGATCGAGGCGGTTGCTAATCTTACTGAATGGCCTCAATTAATTCCGGCCTCTTTTGATCCGGGTTATCTACAAATTCCCAAAGAAGTTTTAGTCTCAGAAATGATTGAGCATCAAAAATATTTTCCTATTGCTGATTCTGATGGGAATTTAACAAACTTTTTCGTAATAACAGCTGATACAAAAAGCACTAAACAAATTAAAGACGGGAACTGTAGAGCTTTATCACCTAGGCTTGCAGATGGCCTTTTTCTATATCAGCAGGACTTAAAAATACCTTTAGATCAATTTCTATTAAAATTAAAAAGCATTACATATCAAAAAGGACTAGGTTCTCTTTTTGATAAAACTTCGCGTTTGATTGCAAATGTACAGATCCTTATAAAATATTTACATACCGCTAAATTAGAGCATGCCAAACGGGCTGCTGAACTTGCCAAAGCTGACCTCGCTTCCGGTCTCGTCTTTGAATTTCCTGAATTGCAAGGAACGATTGGTAAACATTATGCCATCGCCGGTGGAGAAGATTTCGAAGTAGCAAAAGCCATTGAAGAACACCGGATGCCTTGCTCGGAAAATGGCTCTCTTCCTCAGACAGAAAGTGGCATATTAGTTGCATTAGCTGATAAAATTGATAATCTCATCGCTTGTTTTATTAATGATTTGAAACCCACCTCTTCAAGCGATCCACACGCTCTCAGAAGGCAAGTATTAGGCATTATTAAGATTCTCATTGCTAAAGAATGTCATTTACCCCTAAAAAAAGTCTTAAATGAATGCTATGACAACTTTATTCAATCTGTCGATCCTTGCCCGAAACATGACAAACAAGAGGTTTTAAATGATCTAAATGACTTCATTATAGCTAGAATTAAAACAGTCTTTCAGTTCTATGATTTTAATAAAGATGAAATTGAAGCTTCATTATCAACAGGTTTTTCAAATATCTTTGATATGTTTTTAAAAGTCAAAGCTCTCCATGCTTTTCGTATCAGTAATAAGTTTTCTTCTTTATATGAAGTTTTTAAAAGAGCTAAAGGTCAGCTTCATAAACAGCAAAAACATGATTTTTTAAATGATCTTTTGAAAGAAAAAGCTGAGACAGTCTTACATAACCAAATCGAATCAATGAAAACTTCATTTATTACAGCTTTAGAAGAAAGAGAGTATGTGACAGCTTACGACCTCTTAGCAGAATTACAACCTTTTTTGGCTGCGTTTTTCGAAGAAGTAAAGATCTTAGATAATAACGAACAGCTAAAACACAACAGGCTGGCATTGCTACAAAATGTCTTTGATTTGTTTGAGCAATTACTTGATTTTTCAAAAATCCAAGAAAAATAATTGAGAAGAAATCATCTACGCTTCAATTATGTTCTCTTTTTTTAATAAAAGATGAATAGGTTCAGCTTCTTCAATATGAACTTCTTTTAATTTTTCAAGACATTCTGAGACAATGAAAGCAATTTCTTGCTGTAACTTGCTTGTCATCAATTTCGTCTTATCGAGTTCCATTAAAGCTTCTTCTAAGCCTTGCTTAGCATCATCTAAGATATTTTCCATCATATGGTGATAACCAACAGATAAGTTGATTTCAGAAGAATGCTCTATAGTCATTTAATTTTATATTGATAAGATTGCTTGATCAATGGCGAATGTAAAATTCGTAACTTTTCGTAATATCTCTCTAACTTTATTTTTCATATTAGCCCAATATTTTTCTATAGGATTTAAGTCCGGAGAATATGGAGGAAGAAACATAAGCTTACAACCGGCAGATTCTACTGTTTTCCTGCTTTCCGCTGACTTGTGAAAACCGGCATTGTCAAGAATAAGAACACTACCGGGTGTAAGCTGAGGAGTCAAAACTTCCTTAAGCCAAATATTGAATAACCCGGTATTACAAGTACCTTCAAAACACATTGGAGATAAAAACTGCCCTTTAGATAGGGCTGAAATAATATTTTGCCTTATAAAGCGGTTTCCTGAAACCGCTCCAAAAACTTTTTTGCCGCGTAAGCTTCTTCCGGACTCACGAAATAAAAATTGATGAATCCCGGTTTCATCGAGATAAATTCTCTTGTCAAAGGGAATATTTTTTAAATCTTTCATAAAAGCTTCCCGTTTCTTTTCATCTCTTTCCTTATAGCGAGTAGTTTTTTTTTTCGTGTAATTTTTAATCTTTTAAGGGCATAAAAAATCGTTTGCGGAGTGACTGAAAAATAATCAGCAATTTCCGATAAAAAATAATCCGGATGTTTTTCTACATATTTAGATAACAACTCATCATCTAATTTCTTATAAGCATATTTTCTGCGGATTGGCTTTAAATGTCCTTTTTGCTTTTTTTGCAAGATCCATCGATATATTGTTGCGATACCTACTTGAAAAATATGGCCGGCTGTTTTTTTATCATGATGTTTTTCTATATGTTGTCATACTTTCTCTCGAAGATCTACTGAATAGGCTCTAGGCATTGTTTTGTCCTTACTGTTTGTATAAAAAAAGAAGGATAACATATTATCAAATAAAAATTAAAATACTATAAGGACGACACACTCCCCTTTAAAGCCTCTTTTTCCTTCTCTACTCTTAAAATTAACTTCTCTAATAAATCTTCAATTGTTTTCTTCGATACTAAATCTTTTTTTTCTTCCCTTCTCTCTGATGATAGACTTCTTGCTAAAAAGGATGAAAGTGATCTTTTTACCATAATATTCTTCCTTGGTTAAGTTAGCAAAAATGTATCTTCAAAGTTAAAAAAATAAATTGAAAAAGCATCGTAGCCTAAGAAGTAAAGTAGGTCAATTCTTTTTATTTTTATAAAGGCAAGCTTGCTAAGGAAGGAATCTCTGTTTATATCTGCTTTGTAGAGATCCGGTACGGTTTTTAACCGGACATGATCGGTTTTTTGCTATAAGAACATATACCCAATCACAAAAAAAAGGTGGTAGGATGTATGTCCAGCCTATTAATCGCCAAATTCCACCCAATAACCAAAAAAGGCGGAATACCGCCTTAGAACGGATTAATGCCTTTTTTTTAGATGATTGAAAATTTTCTAAAAAGACAAGAGAGTCCACTTTCGGATTAATACCTTTTAACTCTTCTTTTGCTGTTATTCCTTTTAAAGGGGCAAATAATAACAGTTTATTTTTATCGATTTTTAATAACAATAGAATCATTCGATTACAAAAAAGACAATCCGCATCATAGAAAACAATATGTTTGGGTTGCAATTAAATGCCCTCCATACTGATCTGTGGTGGAATTTTAATAAGGCTTTCAAATTCCTTAGCTAATTCAATCGCTTCTTCATCAGAAAGGTTACCACTTTGCAATTTCACTCTGACATTATCTCGTCGTTGCATCCAATCTCGATTCAATATTTCTTGAAGTGATGAAATAAAATATTCTTCCGCCTTATCTTTATTAACTTTTTTTTCCAATATTTCTGAGATCACATCTTGTTCATTGCCTTGATTTAAATCAATTACAAGAGATAACAATTCTTTAGGTTCTTCATTAGTATAAGCGTTCATCAGCGTTTGATAAATATTTCGGCAATCGACATCATAGATGTGATCTTTTTTTATGTTGTTTCTTGCAAGATTTATAAATTTAGGGTATTTCTTGCCCATCATTAATAACCAATAAAGAAAATCGCATTCTAATATCCTATCAGAATTAATCTGAACCGAATCAATTTTACCCGGCTTGAAAAAAAGAGCCTTATGCATACGAACATTATCTATACCTAGCATGGATTCAGGAACCTGAGTTAAAGAAGCTAATTTCTTTAAGCTTTCATATACCATGATTTTATCATCCCACTCTTTGATTCGAGTTGTCATCGTCTGTAAAAAACGGCTTTTTTCAGCGGGATTGTGTAAATCTATTTTTTTTGAATACATGAGAAATAAATAAGTTAAATAATCCGTTTTATCCTCCAGCAAATCCTGAAAAGCGTTTATCCCATGATCTCTAATACATTGATCAGGATCTATCCCATCCGGGATATTAACGATAAATACGGCAATACCCTTTTTTTGCAGTAAATGACCGGTTTTTAAGCTGGCTTCTATTCCGGCAGAATCAGAATCAAAAGCTAAGATCACCATTTCTACACCTAACCTAATAAGTTGGTCAGCTTGAGCTTCAGTAAAAGCTGTTCCTTGAGAAGCTACTGTTAGATTCAATCCCTCATAAATAAGACGTAAGGCATCAATTTGACCTTCTACAATAATAGCTTTTCTTTCTTTAGCAATACGTCTTCGGCAATAGCTCAAACCAAATAATGCTTGTGATTTTTTAAAGAGATAGGTCTCTTTACTATTCACATACTTACCGCCACCGGTCTCTTCTTTATATTTACGCCCGGAAAAGCCGATGATCGCTCCTCTAAAATCTCTAATAGAAAAAATAATTCTATCATAAAAAAAATCACGCACTCTACCATTATCAGCCTGAGTAATAATACCCGTATCTAATAATTGCTTCTTTTTAAATCCCTTTTCAATAAGTGTTTTATAAACGCTAAATGACTTGGAAGCTAGTCCGATCTGAAATTGTTTTATAAACTCTAAAGAGATTCCTCTTTGATACAAATAATGAAGAGCTTCACGCCCCTCCTTAGTATGAAGAAGAACAAAATGATAGAACTTAGTAGTAAATTCCATTATTTTAAAAAGCTCGGTTTTATTAGGCCCGTCTTTTCTATCGTTAGTATATTCTAAATGGACATGATAACGCTCAGCCAATGTCTCCACGGCTTCTTGAAATGTCATTTTCAGATAATCCATCAAAAATTCAATGGCATCTCCATGAACAGAACAACCAAAACAGTGATAATGAAAAGCGCCTTTTTGGACGCCAAATGAGGGTGTTTTTTCATCGTGGAAAGGACAAAGAGCTTTGTAATAACCGCCGGCCGGTTTTAATTCTAAATAGGAAGAAAGCAGATCTACAAGATCTATTTTATGTCTTAGAGTTTCTAAACATTCTTTGGTAAATGACGGCACGGTTATGACACCACGCTTCCGGGAGGTAAATCATCAATGAAAGGGACTTCTAATCGATCATTACAACTCGTTGTTAACAACATTCCATGACTGACTATTCCCATAATTTTAACCGACTTTAAATTAGTAATTAATATGACTTTTTTACCTAATAGATCAGAGGGGTCATAAAATTGACTAATTCCCGATACTATTGCCCTAGTCTCAAACCCTAAATCAACTTTCAGCTTTAATAATTTGTTACTTTTTTCAACTTTTCCGGCCTCTATTATTAGAGCAACTCTTAAATCTAATTTAGTAAAATCATCAAAAGAGACTTCCTCTTTTATAGAAGTATAAACTATTTCTGTTTCAATTGGATTGCCCTGAAGTTTCTCAACTTGTTGTTCAATAATGTCATCTTCAACTTTCATAAATAAAACCGTTGGTTGGGGTAACTCTTGCCCTGCTATTAAGGACTCTTGAATACACTCCATTAAACTCATCGATGTAAAAGACACAGGCATCCCCAGCATCTCCCATAAACGAGAAGCTGATTTTGGAATAATGGGATAAAATAGTAAAGCTAATAATTTCAGACATTCCAAACAACAAAAAAGCGTTGTATTCATACGTCCATGGCTATTTTCTGATTTAGCATCAACCCATGGCGTTTTGTCATTAAAATAGATATTACCAATTTGAGCCAATTCCATAATAGACGCACACGCACGCCTTAATTGGAAGTGTTCAAAATTAGTCATAATTTGATTGGTTAGAGTCTTACACTTTTCTAAGAATTGAAGATCGGTCGGCTCCAACTCCCCTCTTGGTGGAATGACACCCTTAGCTTGCTTCTTTGTAAATACTAATACACGATTAACAAGGTTGCCAAATTTACTTAACAGTTCGGCATTACAACGCATTTGAAAATCTTTCCAGGTAAATTCGGAGTCTTGTGACTCCGGAGCATTAGCTGCAATCGCATAACGAATCTGATCCGAAGTAAAATGATCAAAAAAATCTTCTAGATCAATTATCCAATTGTCCGACTTGCTAAACTGCTTCCCTTGCAAATTATAAAACTCGTTAGCCGGCAGTTCATCTACAAGTTTATAAGGTTGATCTTGTCCCATAATCATTGCGGGAAAAAAAACGGCATGAAATGGAATATTATCTTTGCCTATAAACTGAACTAGTTTTGTGTCGGGATCACACCAGTACTCTTTCCAGAGCTCCGGCTGACCTTTTTTCTCTGCCCATTCTTTGGTCGCAGATAAATAACCAATAGGAGCATCAAACCAGACATAAAAGACTTTACCTTGAGCATCTTTTAAAGGAACTTTTATCCCCCAGTTTAAATCTCTGGTAATAGATCTGGGCCTTGCTTCTTCTATATAATTTAGTGCTAAGTTAGCCACTTGAGGTTTCCAATTCTTCACCTTAATCCATTCAAGTAAACGGTCTTTGAATTTATCTAAAAGAAAGAACCAATGCTCTGTTTCCTTTAAAACCAAAGGAGCTTGGCTTAATTTTGAACGAGGATTAATTAAATCTCTTGATTCGAAGCTAGCTGCACATTTTGAGCATTCATCTCCACGAGCTTCTTCAAAAGCACACTTAGGGCAGGTGCCCAAAACATATCTATCAGCTAAAAACCGTTTGTCTTTTTCAGAATAGAGTTGCTCAGTTATTTGTTTTTCAATGTATCCGTTCTTCAAAAGTTCATTGAAAAACTGTTGAACCAACTCTTCATGATAAGGGTTAGTTGTTCGAGAATAATGATCAAATTGAAAATCCAACTGAGAAAAAAAATTCATAGCTAAATGATGATGATAATCGACATACTCTTTTGGTGGTTTTTTTGCCTTTTCTGCACTTAAAGTAACCGCTGCCCCATATTCGTCTGAACCACATACATATAAGACATCATTGCCTTTCATTCGTTGATATCTGGCATAGCAGTCTGCGGGCAAATACGCTCCGGCAATATGCCCAAAATGCAAGGGCCCATTTGCATAAGGAAGAGCAGAGGTAATCAGGATTTTTTGCTTCATAAGAGATTAAACAAGGTTGGGGATCCGATCATTCTACTTCCTTATTAGAAATTTCCTTATCAGTATTTTCAGTTTTTACACTATCAGTAGGTTCTTGCATTTTTTCTTTTAGTACTTGTTTTAACACGTTATAAACTTGATTGCCGCCTGACCCAAACGTATCGACTTGACTGGAAAGTATGAGTCTGTGTGCTACTTTGATAGCATGATTAACTAACTCAAAAGAATTGCCATACTCCTTGCCTAGCTTTTCATTAGTCAGATCATTTTGTTTAGACATTTAATCTCCTTTTTTAAATTAAGAATGTTATAATTGACACTTAATCTTATGGTTTTTGATCTGTTTTATGATCTTCTGCCACAAGAATACCACGTAAAATTTCATACGCAATATCAAGGTCCTTATTGACAATATGATAATCGTAATATTTAGCTAATTCGATTTCTTTTGCAGCCCAAGATAAGCGTTGTTCGATGACTTCTTCCGATTCTGTTTTTCTCTTCTCTAAGCGTTTTTTTAATTCCTCCATCGAGGGTGGGCTTAAGAAAATAAATACCGCATCAATAAACCCCTGAACTTTCATTGCTCCTTGCGTATCAATTACCAGAAAAACATGCTTTTTCTGTTCAATTAAATTTTCGACTAATTTTTTAGAGGTTCCATAATAATGGCCGAAAACCTGAGCAAATTCTAAAAATCCACCTTCTTCTATCTTTTGCTTAAACTCGTTTTTAGTAACAAAATTGTAATGTACCCCATTAATTTCATGCCCCCTTGGCTCTCTTGTCGTATATGAGACACTTTCAGTTACACATGAAAATTCGTGTTTCAGTTTTTCGACCAAAGTTGTCTTCCCTGTTCCGGCAGGAGCGCTAAGGACAAATACTATCCCTTTCTTTCTATTACCTAACAAAGCGCTTTGGTCATTATTCAACATTTTGTATTTGCTCTTTTATCTTTTCCAGTTCACTTTTAGCTTTAATAACAAGAGAAGATATCGCGTTATCTGAAGCCTTCACTACAATGGTTTGTAATTCCCGATGCATTTCTTTAATAAGAAAATCTAATGTCTTACCAATGTGAGAATCTTCATCTTTTATCAGATTGATGAACTGATCCACATGAGAATTTAGGCGTGTGATTTCCTCAGTGATATCACAACGCTCAGCATAAATCACAATTTCCCTTAATAAACGCTCTTCATTTTCTCCATTATCAGGCAAAACCTCTTCTAAGCGTTTGGTTAGCTTTTCTTTAAGCTTTTCAGTTGCATCTGATGTGTTTTTTTCAATATCTTCTACAAAAAGCTTGATACTGTTAATTCTATTTATAATCTCTTTTTCTAAATACGCCCCTTCCGTTTTTCGCATTTTATCAAATTTTTCCAATGTTTCAGTAATACATTTTTGTATAATTTCAAAAATTTTAGATCGATTTTTTAGTTCATTGTCGTGTAGAAAAAGAGAAGGTTCTCGTACTAATAATAATTCCAACCCACGCTCTGCATCTTTAATATCCACTGATGTAATAATAGCATCCCATGCCAATTTAATAGATTTAGCCATAGCAATGTTAGGTTGAATGGATTGCGGGATAAAATTATCGTTAAATTGGACCGACAAGACCAGATTTATCTGTCCTCTGCCAATTGTATTAGCTAATTTTTTTTTTATTTCACTATCAAATGAAATAAACTGTTTAGGTAAATGCGTATGAATCTCTAAAAATTTTCTATTAACAGATTGGATTTCAACAACAAAGCGTCCCATAAAAGCTGTTGTGCTCGCTCGAGCAAAAGCTGTCATACTTTTTAACATATCAAATTATGAATAAAACTATTAAATAGTGGAGGCAATAATGTAAATTAAGAAATAATATCCGTCAATATTAAAGGAATGCTTTATTCAAGATTTAGGTAGTACATAATGATTACAAATGACACCTGCGATCCAAACAATAAAACCCACTGATAGTGCACTTATTGGAGTCCGGGATACCGGACCTGATATTCCCATTTGATTCCCCGCTAAAAGCCCATAAATAATTCCATTTAATATCAATCCGTAAAAACCTAACACACGCCATGAATATGACCAATGAAAAAGATGGACAAACGTACGAACAAGAGCATTTAATATGGCAATAACAAAAGAAAAAAGCGACTCTTGCAAAGACCGGTAATTACTAATTTCAATACCGACGACCAAGCGATCAGCAAATAAAGCCACAACAAAAACAAAAAAAACTCGTAAAAGAAAAGACATACTATTTTACTCTTCTAATAACGTAATGGTTACATATACTAGAAACCGCTAAGACAATAACGCCTGACCAGAATACGGTATAACCATATTTAGCAGTAACCCCGGCAAACTTAAGAGCATCTAAAGCGACTAAGCCATATAGAATAGAATTCAAAATTAAAGCTATAACCCCAATCAGCCACCAAGAATTCGAATGACTAAACCAATGTACAAAAGGGCGAATTAAAGCATTTAACCAACCAAAAACTAAGGCGACAAAAAACTCGAACCAGTAACTATAAATATCATAACCCGGAATAACCCGATTAGCAAAGAGTACCGCCACCAAAATAATCGCCCATCGAAAAACAAAAGGCATCTTTTCTCCTTCCTTAATAACAAATCCGATATATTGTTTTTAACATAACCGGAAGGACAATTAAAACCCATGGCTTTGTCAAAATCGACAAAAAAATTTATATATGTTATGTTCAAGTTTTTGATATAATAAAGTTGCTATATGTCGAGCATCAATAATGATTATTCCGCATTTTTTCATCGAGACTCCTCTCCTATTGAAACACCCATCTTCAATGAAGAACGATTTCTTCAAAAAGAGATTGGAATTGAAAAAGTTGCTCCTAATGCACTTGAAAGCGCTTATCCCAATCTTACGCTTAACAAAATCATTACTTTTCTTAAACAGTTTCCCGCATACCCTATGCTCATACCTCAGGGTGCTCCAATAGCTTGCAGCCGAGGACCCAATATCTATCTGCCTATGCTTGATATTCATTATGACGATGAAACTACAGCCGATGATATCTTTATTCAGTGCATTTCCACTTATAAACCGGAATCCCCTTTTGAACCAATTGCTGATCGTTATGAAGTTCACGCCTATGAACACGCTCATGTCATTGTCCTAACCGATGGTTGCGGGTTATCTCCATCGAGCAGACTGGCTCCAAAAGCCGCTATCGCCGGCTTTTTTGCTTCTATAAATACAGCCCTACAAAACCTTTCTCAAACATCCAATACACAAACCCTTTCTCATCTTTTATTAGAAGGATTAGATGCAGCTCACTTAAATATTTTTTGGGAAGCATACGCTAGATCCAAAGAAGACCTTCAGCAATATACACTGTATTTAGAAAAGACTCTTGCTCAATACGAAACCGGTATTATTAAAACCGAAGAAGAGATCAAAGATATTCAAGCCCATTCTCTTTATCAGAATCATAATAGCGTTTTACAACAGAATTGTTTGAACCTAACAAAAGAGTTAAAAAACCATCAAATTTTCATTCAAGATTTAGCTGAGGAGCTCAATCTGTTAAAGGAAGCGCGAAATGGACATGTTGCTTCAAAACGTAAACTTATTGAACAAGAATGGGAAGAAAACCACCAAAAGTTTTATGTTGGCACTACTACATTTTTAGGCGCCACTCTAACTCAAGCAGCAGATCCTACTAAGTATAGCCATTATCTTACTTGTATTAATATTGGAGACGGGAAAGCTTTTAGATATCATAATGGTAAAATCCAAAATATTGTTCATGACCCAAGACCAAATATGAATGATGTCAGAGATCCCGGCGGGCGTATTGGCTATTGTTCTGATACTGCCTTGCAAGCTGACTTAAGAAACCTGCAATTAACGTTAGCTCCCTGCAATGTAGGAGATCTCCTTTTCTTTATGACCGATGGCGTATTAGATAATTTGGATCCCGAACGATTGGGTTTAAAAGCGCAAGGCAGGCTTTCTTCTGCAATGGTCACCACTCGCCTTAAAGAATGTGCCCGGTTATCAGATCGACAGCTTCAGAATATTCTCTATTCTTTAAACGCCTCATTTAGTGCCTGGGAATGCCTCTCACAAAAAGAGTCTAATTACCTCAAACAAACTTTTAGCAAATTACTTCTGGAAGCCATCATATCGAATGAACCGAGCCCTGAGAGTGCCAATAAAAATATTGGCTATTTCTGTGAACATATCACACAAAAACATCGAGAATATAATGATTGGGATGCACAAATAAACTGTCAGTTCGAAGACTTTCCCGGAAAGCCTGATCATACCACATGTATTACCATTCTAGTTCAATAATCCCCCTCAAGTTTCTTAATGAAGGTTCTTTTTTATGACAAAGTAGTATGGCTTCACCAAAAAGATAAGCCGACTTTATCAAAGTTATATAAAACCTTGTTTGAACCCCGGGTATTGTAATATTTATTTGTCGTCTTCATTTCCGGTTTTCGCTTTGTAGGCAAACTCCGTTTGTAGTGCCTGCATGTTATGCATACTTATCATAAAAACATTTATTTATCAATTAAATCATTTAGTTACTTTACTAATTGATTTTTTTAGTGAATTAAAGCAGGGTCTTTTATGAAAGGAAGATTTGATTTTAAGAAAAAGACCTTAGCACATTTAGGCTATACTCATCACCTTCAGGATTGGAATTACCATAAAAAAAGCACTCATTATGTTGTTAGTTCGATTCCTTTGGTTTACAAGGAAAAATCTGAGTATTATTTCCCTTTTCAGAGTATTGCAGAATATTTTTCAAATTCAATTCATGAGTTATGCATGATCAACAACTATTATCTTAAGAGGTCACACTTTTTCTTGAGTAATTGGCTTTCTGTTGCTAATGCATCAATTCTATCTTGTAAAGAAGTGATATGATCTTGGGCATCACCGGCTTTCGCTCTGAATTTAGTCGCTTCACGACTGCTGCGATACTGCAAACGATTGGCCTTACTATCCATTGACCTTTTCGTCTTTGCATATTTTGACTGCCAAGATTTAAGTTCCTGCATCTCCTTGTCTATTTCTAACAATCTTTCATGATAGGAAAAAGACATATCTTCCTTCTTATTCTCATTTTCTTCAGGAACAATCTCTTCTGTGCTTATTGCAAATAAAGAAAATGATAGCATCGCGAAAGAAATCAAAGTCATTATAGTTGTTTTCGTCTTCATCTATTTGTAGCTCCCTTGGCTGATTTTTTTTCTTGTGGATATTAATCATGATCTTTCAAAATTGTACGCTTATCATCTTCTAATTTATCAATCAGGACTTGGAGATCTTGAGCTTTTTGTTTGGCATCGGCAGCAACCTTCCAATAGCGCCTCGAGTCCACTAAGTTTCCTTCCTTAAATTGCAAACGATCGGCTTTAAAATTAGCTCGTTGGGCGGTCATTTTATATCCTTCTTGCCATCTTTTTAAGGTCGCAATTTTACCCTCTATGGTTGTAATTTGCTCTTGCCGGCTCTTTGATGTGTCCGGACTTTGTTTCAATTGAGTGCGAATTGTTTTGGAATGATTATAGGCAATCGTTGTTTCTTTAGTTGCTTCCTTGTTCTTATGCGAATCGGCGCATCCGACTTGAGGAAGAGCACAGAGAAGCATAAAAATCCATCCGGCACATGCAATCATTTTACATTTATTCATATTTTCGCCTTCTATTTGAAATAGGTTATAGCAATATCCACCCGCGGATAAGTCTTAAATAAGATTTTGACAGCTCCCGACCCTAAAGGGAATAGATTCCTCATTCAACGATCCTTGCTAACAAGTGTTAGTCTAACACGATCTCCAAAAGCTTATATTACCGACTGCTCTTCGGTATCTATATTATAGGCTGCGTTACAATCTCTGTCATGCAAAGTATGGCATGTGAAACATTTCCAAGATCTTCTATCGCAATCTAATTGTCCTACATTGTGCCGGCATATGGAACATCGTTGTATATCGGGAAAATCTGAGGTAGTTCTACTATGTTTCTTTCGCAGCAATCACATGTATACTTTAAAAATGGTAATAATTGACGCCATCCTGCATCTGATGTCCCTTTCGCATATCTTTTATTTTTTAACATACTTTTGATATTTAAACCTTCAATTATGATTGCTTGGTGTTCACGAATCAATTGTGTAGAAAGTTGATGATGAAAGTCATTGCTTATATTTTTAGAATGAATCTCGGCGACTTTGATTCTGCTTGTGTTTCTGTTTTCGCCGGTAGATTTAAATTTACTTAAACGTTTTTGATTGTTCTTTAATTTTTTTTTAAAAGGCTTAAATGGTTTAGGGGAAAGTAACTTTTTACCGTCGGATGTTGTTACACGACTTTCCGAACCCGGATCTATTCCGGTAGAATGATTACGTTGCTTTTCTACCGGAATAATGCCCATCCATCTCCTCAACCAACGTATTTTTAATGATGCTTTAGACTGTACCATATTAAAGGCATCTCCATCCCATCTTAATGCAGATTTGGTCAACGAAATAGATTGGGTAGAATCTAAATTTATAAGCTTTTTTAATAGTCATACGTTGTATTATACTATTGGTATACATTATATATTGTCCACATGGAAAGACGGAAAATTCCAAAGACAGCTATTTTTAATCTTAAGTTATCCTATTATGTGGCGTACTTAAGTATAGAAGAACAGTTCTCAAGGGAGATATTGAGAAAAGACTACGAGAGTTATTAAATGAGAAAGCCAATTAATTTTCTCGCTTAATTGTCATACATTCTTCGCTTCTTTATTTCCCTCTATGCCAAACAGGTTTAAAAGTATGAATGATCCAAATTCGCTTTTAAATTTCCGCCCGTTATAATTACAGCTTCTGAAGTTTTATAACAGCCTTGTTTCGCCACTATAACTTTGCAGTCTTCTAAAATAGTAGGGCCGGGGCATTTTACGATGAATCGCTCCATCACCTTCCCTCTCCGCTCATCAAGTAGCTATTTTGCAGCATTATACCGCCTTATTTTAAAATAATTTCTGAAAAGTAAAAAAATATTTAAACCTATAAATTTCAGTTAACTATAATCCATTCTTTTGTTACAATTCATGGTAGCGTCGGAGAAGTTAATAGCCAATTTTTTATTCTTATATCGAATTATGTTTTATAAAAGCCTTTTAAAGCTTAAATCATGTTTTATTTGCTCTTCTATCTTCCTATCCGTATTCACCTTTACTTTTGCAACTGAAAATTCAATCCTTTTTTTGAAAGACACTCTAAATAAGGCTTCTAAAGGCGACTATCTTATTACCACGCAAAATAAAACATATACTCTTTTTCATATCTATGACAAATCCGAAAATAAATTGACTATTGAGGAAATCACTTTATCCAAAAAAGAATATGAGGCTCAAAATACTCATTGGAACGAATGGTTGATAAAAGGGGGAAAAGGGCATACGGCTTGGGTGATGTATGAAATCGATTTAGACAGCGGAAACATTTTAGATTTTTACTCTTTTACTCATCAAAATTGGCAAAACTCTTTCAAGGAAGAGCATTTTTTTCCTACTCTTATACAATTAAAATTCGCTCTTTCATCAGAAAACTCAAGAAGAAAAGCAGGCCCTCCCCCTCCTCCCGGCCTTATAGATGAACGCCCTTATTGGCAACCACCACTTATATTTAACGGACAAACTATTAAAGATGTGCCATGTTACTCTTGGACTACTTTTTGGCCAAACGATAATACCGAGCTCGCCGGGAAAAAAATTGAAATTTATATGCCACAAGAAAATCGTAAAATACCTTCTTATTTTCCCTATTGGTTACAAATATCTCATTCTTTTGGAGTTATTAAAATACGGGTTGTTGATTCCGGAATTAATATGCTTTCGCCTAAAACCTCTTTTCCAAGAAAACCACCCGAATTCACAGCCTTAAGTTACTCTCAAACAGGCGATTTAATTTTCCAACTAAAAAACTTCTACCATGATCGATATTTTTCTCTTTATGCAGCGATCCCTGATCATTATCCTCGCGATCTAATCTCTCTTCCGTATAAAATAGATCAACTCGATGATGATGGAACCGTACTCATCACAGTTTTGACACAAGATTTAAAAAATAAACTTTCCGCTTCAGATAACTATTATTTTTCCTTCATACCAAAGGATCTTAATTATCCGGCAATAGAAACCCCTGAACCCATTAAGTTACCAAAATATGTTTTCCAATAAGAAAAAAAATCATTTTTATAGTCTCCGTAAAGCACGTCGTATACTTAGCCTGACTCAGGATCTATATTGGAAAAAACATAAGAAGTTATCTTTAGTTGATCAGGATCGAATAAAAAAACTCATTTCAAAATTAGAAATCGCTATAAAAGAAAAAGATAAGGCAACGGTCTCCGGCCTTGCATGTGAACTATTCAATTTATCAAACAATCTGTTTCCAAGAACTCTTTTTTCGCACGCAAAAGAAATCGTCATCGGATTGACTATAGCTCTTGTTATTGCTACATTAATTCGTCAAATGTGGTTTGAAAACTATGAAATTCCGACCGGTTCTATGCGCCCTACATTCTTAGAGCAAGACCGATTAATCGCTTCAAAAACAACCGCGGGTATTAATGTCCCCTTTAAACCCGACCATTTTTACTTTAACCCAAATCTTTTACAAAGAGGGAGTATCATTATTTTCACAATTGAAAATATGAATGTCTCTGATTCCGATACTCATTATTTTTATTTCTTTCCCGGGAAAAAAAGGCTTATTAAGCGCTTAATAGGAAAGCCGGGTGACACCCTTTATTTTTATGGTGGTAAAGTCTACGGTATTGATAAAGATCATCAGGATTTAAAAGCGTTAAGAGAAGATCCTCATCTGGATAAGTTGGAATATCTCCCTTTTCTAAATTTCTCCGGAAAAGTAACAGCCTCTGCTAAAAAAAATTCTGATAGGCAGATTAAAAGTCCTGTTATCATTCACCAGATGAATCAACCTATAGCTAAATTAATTGTGAAAGATGATGGAGCTGTATCCGGTAAAATCTTCAATGGTTCCGCCTGGGTTGATGAAACTGATGCGAATAGCTACAAATCGTTATGGGGAATCGGCAACTTTGCTATGACTCGGTTTCTATCCAAACAAGAAGCTCAAACCCTAGCCCCTTTTAACTTAAAAGAAGTTGGAGAATCGGACTATTATCTACAGTTATTTCACTCTCCGGCGATTAGTAAACCTAAACCCCATTTAGGCATAGATTTGCAAGCTCGACTAAGGCCTATGCTTAATTTAGAAACATCCTTAATTCCTTTAGACGCTAAACATATAGAAGCTTTAAAGAAAGCAATGTATACGAGTCGTTTTGTCATCAAAAATGGTTACGCATATGCCTATCATGTGAACCAAAATATTACACACAATGCCTTTAGTCCTTATTTTCCCGGTATTGAAGATGGCACGTATGAATTTTATTATGGAAAGGCTTACCAAATCCGTTGGAGTGGGATTAGAAGTGAATTGCCTGAGGATCATCCTTTTAACAATCTCAATCCGGAGATGACTCAAAAGCTGTTTAATGTCGGTATGCAGATGCTTACTTTATTTGAACCTCATAACAATCACCAAATATTTCATCCCGGTCGATTTACATATTTTAGAGATGGAGACCTCTATGTCATGGGAAATCCTATTATGAAAAAAGGTGAGCCTGCTCTTGAAAAATTCATGCAGTTTGAAATGCAAAGATCCGAACATTCTTCTTACCACCCTTTTATAGATTATGGTCCCCCTTTAAAAGACGACGGGAGTATCGACGTCGAATTTATTAAAGCCCACGGCTTAAAAGTTCCTGATAAACATTACCTGGGATTAGGTGATAACCATGCCAATAGTAATGACTGTAGGGACTTTGGTTTTATTCCGGAAGCGAATATCCGGGGGAATCCGAGTTTTATTATGTGGCCTCCCGGCCCGAGAGTAGGAGCCCCAAATCAGAAGGGATATAAACACCTGACTCTGCCAAAGACAATTATTTGTAGTTCTCTCTTTGGCGTGGGAATTATTTGGTATAGCATTCACCGTTTAAGAAAAAGAAGAAAGTTTTAGCGAACTAACTCTACTTTCTTTATAGCAATCATTGCGGTCTCTCCATTGATATCCCACTTCGTCCCTTCCTCGACAGGGGTGAATATAACATCGGTTGCTAATACTTCATACTGTATGTATTCTGCATATTGCAAAACACTTTCCTTGATGACAATGCTCGTGTCGATAGTAACTTCAATTCTGTCTGTTTTATCAAACTTAGCAGCTCTTCTCATAGTTTGAATTTTGTTCACTACCTCTCTGGCATTCCCTTCCATGATAAGCTCATCCGTTAAATTAAGATCCAAGGCAATCGTAATATATTCTTGATTAATTGCGACTAACCCTTCTCGTACAGAACGGGTCACCTCTATATCTTCATTATTCAATTGAATGACTTGATCTTCACAGATTATCTCAAGCACTTTTCCTAACATTAATGTTTCTAACTCTTGAGAGCCGAATTGAGAAACCTGTTCCTGTACCTTACGCATAAGTTTACCCACTTTTTTGCCGAGAACACGAAAATTGGGTTTCGCCTTAAGCTCAACAAATTGGCTTTCGTCACCGTAAAAAATAACTTCTTTGACATTGAGTTCATCTTTTATCAGATGTTCTTGCTCTTTTAAAAAAGTTAAAATATCATTAGACGCTACTACGACATGTACTATTTTGAGCGGTTGTCTAACTTTAATTTTTTTATCTTTTCTTAGATTATGCCCTAAACTAACAGCTAATTGTACTGCCGCCATCCCTTTTTCAAGTGAGTGATTACGTAAGTTCTCTTCATAAGAAGGATAATCACAAAGATGCACTGATTCGGGTTCCTGATCTAACCTTAAACTTCGGTAAATACTTTCACTAATAAAAGGTATAAAAGGAGCCACAACCTTTGTAAATTCTTTTAATATTCTATACAAAGTTGAAAATGCCTGATCCCTATCCGAGCATGCTCTTTCTTCCCAAAAGCGCCGCCTACTACGACGAATATACCAGTTGGTTAGTTCATCAATAAATCCGATAAAGGGTTCTACCGATTGATGTAAATCGTATGCATCCATTCCCTTTTCAACTTCAGCTATCAAACGATATAACTTTGATAAAATCCATTTATCAATTTCATTTTCAGGTTGTTTTAAATTCTGTTCAGGATCCCAATCATAGATTCTGGCATAAGTAATAAAAAAATTATGAGAATTAAATAGAGGAAGTAAAATCTGCCGCATGACTAATTCTACTCCACGTTCTGTGAAGCGCATATCATCAGCTCGCACAACAGGGCTATGTAACATATATAACCTAGTTGCATCTGCTCCATATTTATTAAGAATCTCAGTCGGATCAGGATAATTCCTAAGTCGTTTTGACATCTTAGTACCATCTTCGGCCAGAATGATTCCGTTAACGATAACATTTTTAAAAGCCGGCCTGTCAAAAAGTGCTGCTGCTATAACTGTAAGGGTATAAAACCAACCTCTGGTCTGATCAATCCCTTCTCCGATAAAATCGGCAGGAAATGTCTCTTTAAATAACTCTTTATTTTCAAAAGGATAGTGATTTTGTGCATAAGGCATGGAACCCGATTCAAACCAACAATCAAATACCTCAGGAATACGATTAAAGACCTTACCATCCTTTTCGATTGGAATCTCATCAATAAAATGTCGATGTAAATCTGTTATTTTGTTTCCCGTTAAAGCCTCAAATTCTTCAATACTTCCGAGTACTAAGGTCTCACCATCATCTGCTCTCCAGATAGGAATTGGTGTTCCCCAATAACGATTGCGAGAGATGGACCAATCTCTTGCCCCTTCCAGCCACTTACCAAATCTCCTTTCTTTTAGATGCTCCGGCATCCAATAGATTTGTTTGTTAGCGTTGATAATTTTATCTTTGATTTTTTCTACGGAAACAAACCAGGAACTCATTACTCGATATATAAGTGGAGTATCAGTTCGCCAACAAAAAGGGTAACGGTGACGGCAAGTCCCTTGATGAATCAAATGCCCGGCATCTTTTATCCTTTTTATGATGCTTTTATCCGTATTTTTGACAAATTGACCTTTGTATTCTGCAATTTCTTCTGTAAAGCAACCATTATTATCGACAGGACAAACAGGGTCTATCCCCTCTTCTTTACAAGCATAAAAGTCATCCTCACCAAAACCGGGTGCAGTATGAACAATACCGGTACCATCTTCTGTAGTAACAAAATCTCCTAAAATAACCCTAAAGGCATTCCCCTTTAAATTTTCAAAATAATTAAATAAAGGTTGATACCTCACCCCTTTTAGCTTAGTGCCTTTAAATGTCTCTAAAATCGAATATTCTTCCTCATTCTTAAAATAGGTCTTTAGGCGCGCCTTTGCTAAAATATAATTCGAACCACTTGCTTTATCTTGCATTTTTACATAATCCAAATCAGGACCGACAGTAGCAGCTAAGTTAGAAATTAACGTCCAAGGAGTTGTTGTCCAAACCAAAAGAGACGTATTTGGATCATCACGAAGTTTAAGAGAAACAGTTACAGAGGGATCATCAACCTCTTTATAATTAAGACCTGCCTCAAAATTAGAAAGAGGAGTCCCTAGTTTTGCAGAGAAAGGCATTACCTTATAGCCTTCATACACTAAACCTTTTTCATAAAGTTGTTTAAATATCCACCAAACTGATTCCATAAAAGTAAGATCCTGTGTGTGGTAGGTATTATCAAATTCCACCCAACGACCAAAACGTAAAACCGTCTCTTTCCACTCTTCCGTATAGCGGAAAACTATTTTGCGACATTCTTCATTAAAATGCGCTATTCCAAACTCTTCAATAGAGATTCCACCTGAAAGATTAAACTCCTTTTCAATTTCACTCTCTATAGGAAGTCCATGACAATCCCATCCAAAACGCCTTGGAACATAAAAACCCTTCATTGTTTTATAGCGCGGAATCACATCTTTGATAGTCGAAGCAAGTAAGTGACCATAATGAGGAAGTCCGGTAGCAAATGGTGGACCATCATAAAAAACAAAATAAGGGGCTGTTTCTCGAATTTTTAATGATTGTTTAAAGATATCAGCATTTTTCCAAAAAGCTAAAATCTTTTCTTCATTTTCAGGCAAGGATTGTTGTTCTATTACATCGAACTTCATTTTCAAAGTCTCTTTCTTTTATACTTATTTAAGGGCAATATATTGTAATGCATACAACCGGTTTAAGTCTATCTGTGAAAAGCCTCAATCTTTATACCCTCTTTAAGTTAAAAAGATATCTTATTAAATTAACTAAATTTTTAACATATTAGTTTAAAAAATGACAGGCAAAGCAATTAAAATCGAAAATAATCCTTATTACTTAAACTTAAAAACTCTGTTTGATGATTGGGGAAATAATAAGAATTTGTTTAACCTACAAGGATATTTAGATCTTCTTGACAGCTCCCAACCCTAAAGGGAAGGGATTCCTAATTCATTGACCACTGCTAACAAACAAGCTAGTCTAACATGATCTCCAAAGGCTTAAATTACCGACTGCCCTGCGGTATCGATATTAATAGATGCATTAAGATCTCTATCGTGTGTTACTTTGCAGTTTGGACACTGCCAACTTCTCACACTTAAATCTAAAATTTCTATTTGGTGCCGGCAGGCAGAGCATAGTTTTGAACTAGCAAAAAATTGATCTAATTCCACTATATTTCTTCCGTACCATTCACACTTATACTTTAAAAATGTTAAAAACCGGCTCCATCCTGCATCCGATATATGCTTGGAAAGTTTTTTATTTTTTAACATCTTATTAATATTTAACCCTTCTATCGTGATCGTTTGGTTTTCACGAGCCAACTTTGTAGAAAGTTTATGATGAAAGTCCTGCCTTATATTTTTTATCTTCGAATGTATCGAAGCCACCGATCTTCTTTTTTTGAGTCTGTTTTTACCTTTGACTTTAGCTTTGCTAAGAGAACGTTGTTTTCTTTTTAGTCTTTTCTTATGAAATCTAAAAGGTTTAGGTGCCGTAATCTTTTTCCCTGTAGAAAGAGTTGCGAATGTCGTTAATCCTAAATCTATACCGACAGAATTATTTCTCTTCTCAAAAGGGATCACTTCTTCTTCTACTAATAGGCTCACAAAATACCTGTCACAAGAGTCTTTTGTGATTGTTATACCTGTTGGTGTACCTAAAAAACACCTTGACCAATGTATTTTTAATCTGTCTTTAGATTTTGCAATCTTAAGATTAACCCCATCCCAACTAAATGCTGACTTAGTTAATCGTATTGCCTGCGTACTGTGTTTGTTTTTAAAGCGAGGGAAATTTGACCTTTTTTTAAAAAAGTTTAAAAAAGCTCTATCAAGATCTCTAAGACTTTGTTGCAGACAAACAGAAGAAACTTCGTTTAACCAAAGAAACTCTTTGTTTTGCTTAAGACTTGTCAAGAATGCCGATGTTTTAGAATAACTTACATTCTCTTTGTATTCCTGATATTTCTTGATCTTAAAGTTTAAAGCTTGATTATATACAACTCCGGAACATCCAAAGCTTTTTGCAAGCAACTCCTTTTGTTTTTTTGTTGGATAGAATCTAAATTTATATGCTTTTTTGATCATCATGTATTGCATTATATGTCCGGTATATATATATTGTCTATCCGGAAAGACGGAAAACCTCTAAAACAGCAGTTTTTACCCTTAGTTACCATGTTATTTGGTGTCCTAAATATAGGAGAAAGGTTCTTGAAGGTGATATTGTTGTTCGTTTAAAGGAATTATTAGAATTAAAAGCTCTACAACTAAATATAGAGATTCACGAACTGAATATTATGCCTGATCACGTACATATTTTTTTAAATACCAAGCCTATATATTCGCCACAATTTTTCATAGGACAACTTAAGGGATATACAAGCCGAATATTAAGGCCAGAATTTTCAAGCTTAAGATCCGGGTTACCCACACTGTGGACACGGTCTTATTATGTTGATAGTGTTGGAAAATTAAATGAATATACAATCAGAAAGTATATACGGAATCAAAAAAACAAATAGACACTTTCATCCCACCCTTAAAAAGGTGGGTTTTCTCGTTTAATTGTCATAAGGCCGTTTAGATCTTCATAAGGCCGTTCAAGATAATTCTTATTACCTTTGGTAGAAGAATGCCAATAATTGAGCAGCAATATTCTTGTCATACCGAATTAGGTAAAAATATTTTAAATTTAAATAATTATAACTGCAGCAAATGGGAATCTTTAACTAACCGGTGCCTCAAAGAATTACCCTTCTTACACGGAAAAGAGCCATTTAAAATCATAGATTCTTGCCAAAGATCCGGTGAAGTTGAAGATGCTCAAACCTCATGTTATCATGTGATTGTCGGAGAAGATTCTTATAAAAAAATTGAAGTAACTACTCCTTTCGATTCAAATAAAAACTTTGGAAAGGATGAATATGTACAAAAACACAATTTTGATATAATCCGCGATGTAAAATCCTTTTTTTCTATAAATACTACAGCTTCACCGAAAAAAAATAAGGATTTTGATTTCTCCATTTTATCTGAAGTTTACTCATTTCAAAATAGTTTGTTTGAAGGAAAAACAACGATCAAAACACCTCTTGATGAAATAAGTCGATACGCATTATTAAAAATTTTCGGGCTGGATTGTCATAAGGCCTCTGCTTTAGCAAAATCCTTTTGTGCATCTAATTTTCATAACGAATTAGTCACCGGGTGTAGAACAACTAACTCTTCTACAACATGTAGTACCACTCTTTCATTAAAAGACAAAAAATTTCTTTCTATCGATTCTCACTTGTTTCCAAGTAAATCTACTTTTATTCTCTCTGCGAATAAGGATCAAGACTTTTTAGTTGACCACTTCAAACAACACGTATTCCGACTAAATGAAGATAATAATTTAAGTTGCAAATATCTTGATCGATTAAACTCCAATAAATTTGAAGTCATCTGTCATCCTAAAAACATAAATACCGCCACACTATTACAGGACATAGACGAAGAGGTAAAGAGACACAACACACTTAATGAAAAAACTCTCTATGCCTCATCTACTCTTACCTCCTTATCTTTGGTTGCCTTAGGAGGGCTAGGTACGTATTTTAGCTATCAAATCATTCGTGATACAATAAATTCAACCGATCAAAAAGATTACTTTAATAAAACAACCTGCATTATTGGAGGATTCGCTTTAGCTACTATATCTCTGCTGTCAATATTCTACGGATCTTATCACTTACTACTTAATAAAAAATAAATATTTTATTTATTTTAATATTTTCAACAATTGATGCGGAATCATGCTTAAACAAGCCTCACCTACTTTAAATAAGATTTTTTATCACAACCAGATAAATAGGAGTTTCGCAGCAAGTTGTTAGTTGTTAGTCAAAATATGCCTCATATTTAAAGTAATCGCGGGCTTTATAATCTCCCAATCTTGCAGATAAAAGGATGTGTGATCTTTCATTCTTTGCTTAAATTTATTTAGCCAAGCATAAATAGACATAAAAATATGGTTTCGTTGCGCTCGTGCGTTACGAGACTGCCGGCGCTCAAGGCCACAAGTTTGTTTCAATTCCCTATGATAGACTTCTAGTTTCCAACGAACTTTCATGATCTTCTCCACATCATTACGGCTAGGATCTTCCATATTGGTGACCACATAGTCAACGCGGCCATTTTTAGCCGGAAACTTAAAAACCGTAACAAAACCATAGCCTCGTAAGTGAATGTTTAGCCCTTCATCCGGAATATCCGAATCTTCCAAAGTTACATTCCGATTAACCTTCCTATTTTTACGTAAAGTAGTGACAAAGTATAACCCCATATCCCTGATAGACTTTAAGTTTTTTAAACCGGAATACCATGAATCCATAACAACCACTTGAGGGTTGAGGCTTCGACTTTGACTGAGTTTGAGCATTTCTACACAATGAGTATTCTTTGTTTTACCATCACTATTCCTATCATAAATCCTATAATCCACAGGGACATATTGCTCTGAATTTAGCCCATACCATAAAAGGTTGACTAAACCAATTCCTGCCACAAAATCATGTATAGTCGTTTAATTTTACATTGATAAGATTGCTTGATCAATGGCGAATTTAAAATTCGTAACTTTTCGTAATATCTCTCTAACTTTATTTTTCATATTAGCCCAATATTTTTCTATAGGATTTAAGTCCGGAGAATAGGGAGGAAGAAACATAAGCTTACAACCGGCAGATTCTACTGTTTTCCTGCTTTCCGCTGACTTGTGAAAACCGGCATTGTCAAGAATAAGAACACTACCGGGTGTAAGCTGAGGAGTCAAAACTTCCTTAAGCCAAATATTGAATAACCCGGTATTACAAGTACCTTCAAAACCCATTGGAGATAAAAACTGCCCTTTAGATAGGGCTGAAATAATATTTTGCCTTATAAAGCGGTTTCCTGAAACCGCTCCAAAAACTTTTTTGCCGCGTAAGCTTCTTCCGGACTCACGAAATAAAAATTGATGAATCCCGGTTTCATCGAGATAAATCCTCTTGTCAAAGGGAATATTTTTTAAATCTTTCATAAAAGCTTCCCGTTTCTTTTCATCTCTTTCCTTATAGCGAGTAGTTTTTTTTTTCGTGTAATTTTTAATCTTTTAAGGGCATAAAAAATCGTTTGCGGAGTGACTGAAAAATAATCAGCAATTTCCGATAAAAAATAATCCGGATGTTTTTCTACATATTTAGATAACAACTCATCATCTAATTTCTTATAAGCATATTTTCTGCGGATTGGCTTTAAATGTCCTTTTTGCTTTTTTTGCAAGATCCATCGATATATTGTTGCGATACCTACTTGAAAAATATGGCCGGCTGTTTTTTTATCATGATGTTTTTCTATATGTTGTCATACTTTCTCTCGAAGATCTACTGAATAGGCTCTAGGCATTGTTTTGTCCTTATTGTTTGTATAAAAAAAGAAGGATAACATATTATCAAATAAAAATTAAAGTACTATAAATAAAAAATTCAACCTCTCATTTCTTCAATGCGAAACTCCTGTAAGATAGGTATCCGGATATTTTTGAAGATATTGTTTAAGTTTATTACTATCAATTTTACTCGAACCGGGACGTCTTTTGTTAGGTGCTAAGATCTACAGTCTTTCTCAAGAAATCCGGTTCGATAAAGTGCGGGCTGTAACTGAAAAAATGACACTTACCTCTTTTCGTGTCCCCAACTTTTTAATATATTTTAATGCTTGTTTTCTTAAATCAAGTGAATATGTCATCCGGATATTCTATATGAAAAATAAAATTTAAAGCACTACATCTTCCGTGTCTTACCAAGGTATGTCAATGTCTTTTTGACTAACGAATATTATTCTTAAAAAATAAATAGAATCTACTCTTCTTATTCGTTTTTTATTGTAAAGTTATAATGAGGGCCATAGTTTATAAAGAACTCTTCCCCCTCAGGGATATTTTTATTAGCTACATAAAAATTTATATTTTTACCAAAAAGAACTACAGATATATTATTTGCTCCTATTTTTATATCATCTCCTAACTGAGCGGTATTTACCAAGCTAAGTTGATTTCCCGAATTGAATCCATCAACAAAACGATGGGACGAGGACGTTTCAAATAGATATGCTGAAATATTTCTCGGGCCATGCTGTCTTTTTACTTGCGAGAAAGTTTCTTCTCCGTCATGAAGGACCCCTGAATAAGGGCCTAAAACTTCGAATGCTTTAATATCTCTTTTTGCAAAGGCAGATTCTCCTCTGAACGGCCCTATATCTATAGGAGTGCTAATCTTATAAATATCACGCAAACGATTTGTATATTCTGTTCTCTTCTCTTCGCTTAGTATTAACCATTCACGCATGCTGTTCTTTATTGTATCATGAATTTTCTTTTTTTCTGAGGTAGTTCCGTTCAGGTATCTTTTATTGAGGTAACCCCACTTTGAAACTTTGATATTTTCTATTTCTCCTTCAGCTTGATATAGAAGACTCTGTGTTTTATCCTCCGGTTTTTGCAAGACGGGTAAGGTGTCGTCTATTTTACGAGTAACTGTAGACGAGTCCAAAATAGCACAGTCCGAATCTTTGTTATTTAAATTCGGCTCTTCCTTTATCGACAGAATCTCACGGTCTGATGAAGTTTTATCCGGCAATACACTATGTATTATATCATCCGGGTTCTTTTTAGTTTCTTCACCTCTAGATTTTCTACGTCGCTCTTTCTGTGCTTTAGACATCTTCTCTCTAGTTGCATCAGATACAGTATGCCCTTTATATGTTTCAGATATTTTCTTTCTAGTTGCATCAGATACAGTATGCCCTTTATGTGCCTCAGATAGTTGTTTTCTAGCGTCTTCACCTTTAGGTCCTGTATATCGCTTTTTCTGTGCTTCAGATATGTTCCTTATAGTTGCATCAGATCTCTTCCACTTTTTCTTTTCGCCGGATAGTTTTTGTTTAGCAAATTGCTTTTTCTGTGCTTCAGATATTTTCCTTTTAGTTTCATCAGATCTCTTCCACTTTTTCTTTTCGCCGGATAGTTTTTGTTTAGCAAATTGCTTTTTCTGTGCTTCAGATATTTTCCTTTTAGTTTCATCAGATACAGTATGCCCTTGATGTGATTTAGACATTTTATCTTTAGTTGCATCAGTAACTTTACGTTTCTTGCTTGGATGTGGAGAGACATTGTTGTTGTTTGTTTGTGTAATAGAAGTTATGGCATAACTAGAGATAGATTGGTTTGGTTCACTGATTACAGGTGCTTGTTGATATAATGCTATCTTATTAACCCAATTGAAAACGTCTTGGGGTTGTTTATTGTTAAAAATGCTCATACAACACCTTTATTTAATGTTTATAAATAATTATAACACATGCCTATTAATTATTTATTAAGAATAAAGGTTTAATAAACAATTAAACATACTCAGCAATATAATACTTATTAACATATACTAAATTAAATCAAAGAGGCTTGTTTTGTTGGGTTATCTGCCAATTCAGATTTATTATAGTAAAGATCTCTGCATAACTTTTGCCAACCCATGAATTTTAGTTAGTAATAGGTTGATATAGAGAAAATTGGTTTTAAAAGGTAATCCCCCCATAATTAAGCGGCATTAGGATTAGAGGTTTTGTTATAGTTGGCATATTGTGCCATTTTCATAATGGGTGTTATACCACCTAAAGCGATATTAGGGCGTTCATTATTATAATGCCATAACCACCTTGTGGCTTCTTCTTGTGCTTGTTGAATGGAGATAAACAACCGCATATCTAACCATTCATGACGCACCGTACGATTGTAAGGTTCAAGATAAGCATTTTGCTGCGGTTTCCCGGGTTGGATAAACGACAGAAGAATACTTTGATGGTTTGCCCAATCAAAAAGCTGCCGGCTGATATATTCCGGACCATTATCGCATCGAAAAGACCCCTGCATAAGTTCCATATTTTTTAAAAATTTGCAATAATATTTCCATATTTTAAATTAGGGTATAGAGATGAGTTTTTTCACAGTTGTAGCTAAAGATAGAATCAGTAAAGAGCATTATTTGATAAAAATAGATAACCTTATCAATTGGAAAGCACCGGATAGAAAGCTCAGAGGTATTCATATCAACGAAGTAAATCCTAAAGGAGGGCCTAAAGCCTACAATAACCTTTCAATGTTTAAGGCTATTCTTTTAGGACAGTGGCATAGCCTCAGTGATTCCGGACTAGAAGAGGCTCTGAGTTTACGTCTAGATTTCATGCTATTTACCGGATTTGAGATCGTCGATAAATTCCCTGATGAAACCACTTTATGCCGCTTTAGAAACCATCTTATAAAAAAAAATCTACATGGATTGCTTTTTGCAGAAATTAATGCCCGGCTTGAGGAGCATGGGATTAAGGTGCGTTATGCGAAAACGGCTTTAGTAGATGCTACCATCATTGATTCTTCTGCAAGGTCTATAGTATTTTAATTTTTATTTGATAATATGTTATCCTTCTTTTTTTATACAAACAGTAAGGACAAAACAATGCCTAGAGCCTATTCAGTAGATCTTCGAGAGAAAGTATGACAACATATAGAAAAACATCATGATAAAAAAACAGCCGGCCATATTTTTCAAGTAGGTATCGCAACAATATATCGATGGATCTTGCAAAAAAAAGCAAAAAGGACATTTAAAGCCAATCCGCAGAAAATATGCTTATAAGAAATTAGATGATGAGTTGTTATCTAAATATGTAGAAAAACATCCGGATTATTTTTTATCGGAAATTGCTGATTATTTTTCAGTCACTCCGCAAACGATTTTTTATGCCCTTAAAAGATTAAAAATTACACGAAAAAAAAAACTACTCGCTATAAGGAAAGAGATGAAAAGAAACGGGAAGCTTTTATGAAAGATTTAAAAAATATTCCCTTTGACAAGAGAATTTATCTCGATGAAACCGGGATTCATCAATTTTTATTTCGTGAGTCCGGAAGAAGCTTACGCGGCAAAAAAGTTTTTGGAGCGGTTTCAGGAAACCGCTTTATAAGGCAAAATATTATTTCAGCCCTATCTAAAGGGCAGTTTTTATCTCCAATGTGTTTTGAAGGTACTTGTAATACCGGGTTATTCAATATTTGGCTTAAGGAAGTTTTGACTCCTCAGCTTACACCCGGTAGTGTTCTTATTCTTGACAATGCCGGTTTTCACAAGTCAGCGGAAAGCAGGAAAACAGTAGAATCTGCCGGTTGTAAGCTTATGTTTTCTTCCTCCATATTCTCCGGACTTAAATCCTATAGAAAAATATTGGGCTAATATGAAAAATAAAGTTAGAGAGATATTACGAAAAGTTACGAATTTTACATTCGCCATTGATCAAGCAATCTTATCAATATAAAATTAAATGACTATACATTTCCGGAATACCGGTAATTAACAAGCTCTATCTTTTTACTATGTGTTTTTGAAAGACCGGTATCATCAATAATAAGTACACAAGGCTCATCAATATCGACATAATGTTTTACCGTTTCAAAGATTTCTTTAGGTTGAAATTTTTTATCTTTTAGCCGGCGGCTAATGCTGTCATGTGACAACGTATCAGGGCAAACTTCTGACATCGCAAGGCTAGAATATCTAACACTGCTTGCTTGAATGAATGAGCTATACAATTCCTTTGTGCATTTATGTAACGACATTTCTTTTTCTCCTCCCACAAAAAAAAGAAAAAATCATAACTTAATTCAAAAAAATATTTAAACACTTATTTCAATAACAAATTTCTTTTGTGCGAAACTCCTGATAAATTCTTCTTTAATATTGTTTTCAAAATAATGTACTAATAGGTTAGAAATAATTTTACTTAAATATAAGGTGGGAATTATGAGCGACCAAGAAGAAAAAAAATCACTATCTAAAGTAGATTTAAAAGAACTGGTTAAACGTGCAATCAATCATACAAATCTATTGAGAGCTATGCGTACGGAAGGCACGATTACCGTAGCAAAAGAATTTGAAATCGAAGACTTTACAGATGAAATTACTGAAAACCTCGTAGATCAACTATCTATTCATAAAAATCTTTTTCCTTAGTCGATTAAAATTAAGATTGTTGCTTGGTTTATTATAGTGTTTTAAGTATACTCTAGCTTAATTTGAGAAATTGTATCGTTTTGATTTCTCTAAAAACAAAACACTATTACTAACCTCTACAAGATTGTTCAAATGGATAAACGTTCAATACTTTTGATTTTCTTATTAGCCGCAGCTCTATTTTTTGTACAAAATTATTTCTTCAAATCAAATGACTCCGGTCAACAAATAATTTCTCAACAAGAACAGGCTAGAATACAAACTGAAAATGAACATCTGTCTGAAAATATAGCCAATCGAACCGCCGATGTTAGTAAACTCCCCTTAGTAGAGCTTTATTCCGATGAAGCCGGACAACAGTTTCTAACCGATGGAGTTTTAGTTGACGGTAACGTTTTAACTCTATCATGGTCAGAGGACATTCCCACTCAAGTTTTTTTTAAGAAAAAAGGATCGAAAAACACCCTTAAATCGGCCCTTTTTCTTCAAAAAAGTGTAGAAGTAGGTGGCCCTCTTATCTATCAGAATGGTGATAATCAAAGAATTGGTATTATTAAACTTCCTGAATTTGGCACTTATGATATACAGCTGGTGGATCTGGTTCCCGGTGACCGAACAGCCACTATTGCACTTGGAGAGTATATTGAAGGCTATTTCTCCACTCCTCTTAAAGGCCCTTATCACAACTCGCTCGCATTGATTAATACACCTGACGGCTACCGGCCTGTTGGAACCTATCTATCGAAAAATCAAACATTAGTATCATTACAGCACTTTTTAGGCTTTAACGATTATTTGAATGTACAGACTTTACACCAAACAAACAAAAAGAACGCCTCTAGAGAAAAGTTTTATGTATTAGAGAATGGCTATCAACAATTAGTTTTCTCTAATTACGGTGGCGCTATCACCGAAATCAACCTCCCCTTTCAAAGTGAAAAAAATCCGAAGAGTGTGGTTAAAGACATTGAATTTGATAAAAAAATAGCTCAAAATTATACTTATAATTCCCATTTTCCTGATTTTGCATACCATGTACCAAGTGATAATCCAAAAGGACCTTTTTTAGAAACCCCCAATACTTCCATTGGCGGTTACTACCCCTTATTAAGGCGCGACCTTATAGAATCCGGGTATAAAAAGAATGTCCGGATACCGCCAAGATTTTATGCTTTAAATATTATTTCAGATTATCCTGAAGTTGCTGAACTCGTTTATGATGTCAAATATTTTGATAAACATAAAATTGTATTTGAAGCGGTTCAAAACCATCGAAAAATCACTAAAACATTTACTTTATCTGATCAAGCAGCTCCTTATTGTTTAGATCTCAAAATTGATATTGAAGGTGATAGTCGAGGTCTCCGATTAACTAGTGGTATTCCTGAAACTGAGCTGATTTCCGGATCTGCATCTCCGGATATGAAATATAGTGTCACACGTAATCAAAAACCTGAATTTGAAAAGTTAAGCCTGCCAAAACAGAACATCTCTAATCATTCAGTTGCACCGGATTGGATCTCAAATTCAAATGGTTTCTTTTCTATTATAGTTGATCCACTCACTAAAATTGGGTCCGGTTATAAATTAGAAAAAATAGATGGGAATATAGTCCCTACTCGAATTCTTGAAGTTGATCAAGAATATGCTAAATATAAAGCCTCTTCATTTCCCGGTTATGAATATCAATTGCCATTACTTTCATCCGGAGCAAGTATGGAATTTAGGATATTTGCAGGTCCTCTTGAAACAGGTATTCTTAAGCAAATAGATACTGCCTATTCAGATTCATCCATCGGCTATTCTCCAAATTATGTGAAAGCTCAGACAGGACACGGTTGGTTTAAATTCATCTCAGATCCGTTTGCTAAACTACTTTTTGTTCTTATGAAATTCTTTCACACCCTAACCGGTTCTTGGGCCTTTTCTATTATATTGTTAACGGTAGCCCTTAGAATCATGCTCTATCCTTTAAATGCTTGGTCAATCAAGTCCATGCGTAAAATGAAAGAAACCTCCCCTCTGGTTAGCGAAATTCAAAAACGCTATAAAAATGAGCCTAAAAAGGCTCAGCTTGAAATCATGAACTTATATCGAAAGAAAAAAGCCAATCCTTTTGTGGGTTGTCTGCCTCTTTTGATTCAAATGCCTTTCTTATTTGGTATGTTTGATCTCTTAAGATCAACTTTTTCCTTGAGAGGAGCTTCATTTATTCCGGGTTGGATTGATAATCTCACTGCACCTGATGTTCTTTTTAGTTGGAGCAACCCCATTTTCTTTATAGGCACTGAATTTCATCTGCTTCCGATTATTTTAGGCCTCGTATTTTTTGTTCAACAAAAGATCTCAAGCCCTTTACCTAAAGATAAGTCGCTCTTAACCGATCAGCAAAAACAACAGCGGTTAATGGGCAATATCATGGTTATTGTTTTCGCTGTGATGTTTTACAGCTTCCCTTCCGGATTAAATATCTATTGGATATGTTCAACCTTATTGGGAATACTACAGCAATGGATAACGAACCGTATGTTAGATAAGAAGAAAAAAAGAGAGACAATTGTCTTAGAAGAAACTCGATCTTCTAAGAAGAAACGAAAAGCTAAACCGGCAACATGATACTATGCTTATCTGGAACCAATTTCTTATGTCAAAAGAAAAGGAGCTGGGCATTGAAACGGTTAACAAGTGGTTAAAACCATTAAAAGTTGTTAACTATGATGCCTGCAATCTTTATTTGGAGGCAAAAGATTCTTTTCAGGCTTTATGGTTTGAAGAACACATCTTACCCACGGCTAAATTTAATTTACGCAATAACAATAATACACCAATTAAAGTTCACTTAAGTGTCGCAAATTTTACACTTCCTAATGCGGCTAACGAGGTAGCAAAGGATACGCCCTTTTCTAATACCTTTGAGCTAACCTATGAAAAAATAGACACAGACAATTCTTTTAACACTCTCATTCCTTACAAAGGAAACCTCATCCCTTATAAACTTTTAGCTGAACTTATCGGCTATGACACTGTCAATGATACATATATTGATAGCAAGCTACCCCTAGCCGGTATTAACCCTATTTATATTTATGGATTGAATGGTACAGGGAAAACTCATTTTCTAATGGCTACAACACAAGCGTTAAGAAAGAAAGGGATCAACGTTTTATACACTAAAGCTGAAACTTTTACAGATAACATGGTCCGTGCACTCAGGGCCGGTAAAATGCAAGAATTTAGAAAAGCTTATAGACATGCTGATATACTCATAATTGATGATATCCATATATTCGCACGTAAATCCGCTACTCAAGAAGAATTTTTTCACACTTTTAATACGCTGCATGTCGAATGTAAACAAATTATTATTTCAGCAAACCGCTCTCCTATTGAGCTGGATTCGATTGAATCTCGATTGATTAGCCGTTTTGAATGGGGAATTGTTCTCCCTCTTCAGCAGCCTGCCGAAAACGACTTAAAGAATATTTTAGTAAAAAAATTACAGGGTTTAAATTTTCCACTTCAAAATTCTGTTCTAGAATTTTTATTAAAAAATTTCGGTAATAATCCCAATCGTTTATATCGCTCAATAAAAGCCTTGACTCTACGCGCTCATCTAAAGTCTACTCCTTATAATACAAATTCATCAAAAGAAATCGATATCGCTTTTGTAAAAAAATTATTACACGATTTTTTAGAGGAACAAAAGAAAGCTATTTTAACTTCTGATAAAATCATTGAAGTAACAGCTAGCTTATATGGTATCCGAGTCCAAGATATTTTAGGTAAGTCTCAAAGTCGGGACTGCGTCTATCCCAGACAAGTTGCTATGTATCTATGCCGAGAAAAACTTTCTCTTCCTTATATGAAAATCGGTCATTTATTTTCAAGAGATCACTCTACAGTGATGACAAGTGTCAAACAAATTAAAAAAAACTTGATACGCAAAGATGAACAACTTATGCATGCTTTAAACTCTCTTCATAAAAAACTATCTGAATAGTTTTATTAAGTTAATTCTTCTTAGAGCCAGCTTAAGATACCAATACGGGTAGCTAGCACGGAAGATGATTTACTAAAAGTTTGAAACGCTTCATTTTCAAGTCTTGGAGCCTCAGGAGCATTAGGCCTCTTATAACTGTCAGGCTTTTCAAAGGCTAATGAAAGGCCCTCAGCATATTTTAAAAGGCCATGCATAGCTAATAGGCGAAGCAATTGACTAGACTCTTCTTTATCGCTAATATAAAAATGATAGGAAAAAAGAGCCTTTTCAGCGTGATCTTGATCACCGGATAAGCGCTTCTTAAATGGCTTACAATTAGATACTTTCTTTTTTGCTTTCATCAGACACACTCCTTAATATCAGTGATTAAATACCCTTCTTTTAAATTAATTATAACATTTAGTTTAATTGATTGCCATGATTTTATCATTATTAAATATAAATGTAATTACTTAGTTAAAATCATAAGCTTCTATTGATCAATGACTTGATATTATTTCCGTAAAGTATAGACAGGTAATTAAAAATTATTTATAAAATTTAAAAAATATTAAAATAAGGAGTTCTAGCCATGAATTATCATAAAAAGATTGAGACTGATAAAGCCCCTAAAGCAATAGGACCTTACTCTCAAGCTATCATAGCCGGAGATTCTCTTTATATCTCAGGACAACTTCCTATTGATCCGGCAACAGGCAAAATTGTTGAGGGGGGTATTAGATCCCAAACCGAGCAGGTATTAAAAAATCTATTAGCTATTTTAAATCACTCAAATTTTGATATATCTAATGTCGTAAAATCAGAGATTTTTTTGAAAAATATGGATGATTTCAAAGAGATGAATGAAATTTATGGTAGTTTTTTTACTTTTAATCCTATGCCTGCAAGATATACTGTTGAAGTGGCTAAATTACCGTTAGATGTGGATATCGAAATCTCCTGCATCGCTTTTAAAGACCGGAAAATGAATGACGACGTTGTCTGATATAATTTCTTAATATAAAGCTTAAACCTAAAATGATTAAAGGCAGGCTTAAGTATTGCCCCATCAAAAGACTATTGTCTTCTATAAAAACTAAGCTTGTTGGAACTTTTAAAAACTCAATTATAAAACGAAAAGAAAATGTAATAGCAAAGAAGAGACCTATTATTACGCCGGACCCACAAACAGTCTTTTTTAAGCGCCAAAGAACATAAAGGAAGATGGAAATAGATAAATAAAATAAAGCTTCATATAATTGCACCGGATGCCTGGGAATGCCTGAAATTCCATCACTGGGATGTCCGAAAATAACTGCCCATGGAACACGAGTAGGAAACCCTACAATTTCTTGATTCACAAAATTACCTATTCTAATACAAAAAGCTAAAAAAGCTGCCGGAACGGTTATAACATCCAGTAGACGAATGAAAGTTAAATCGGGAAATTGCAAGCGAATTTTTCTACGAAATAAATAAACGGTAAATAAAGTCGCAATAATACCGCCATGGCTAGCTAACCCACCCTGCCAAATTTTAAATATATCGATTAAATTGTCTTTGAAATTCGGCCACCCATAAAAAATAACATAACCCAAACGAGAACCTAAAATAATACCAATAATAATATACCAGGTGAATTTATCCATAAGAGTAATGATGATAGATTTAAACGGCTGAAGTGAATGAAAAAAAGTTTTTTCTAAAATCAACCTTTTGGCTTTCGATTTAAAAAAATAACTCTTACTCAAAGCCGGTTTTTTATCAAGAAATGACTCTAAAATAGTATTCGTATGAACGAATCGATTCAGTAACTCTAAAAGGGCTTCTTTTAAAAATGGCTCTACCGGTTCATTTTTTTTGCCTTGAAGAAGTTTTTGTTGGTATCTAGTTTCTAAATTGTTAAAAAGAGCTACCATTTCCGGAGTATCATTTTTAATACCGGATTTAAATTGTTCAATAAATTTTGACCAATTTAAGATATGCCCCTCTTCATACCTAAAAGTCTTAGACAAATCATGACTTAAAATGTGAATTATGAGAAAATGTCCTGCAATAAAAGCAAAAGCAAAAAATAAACCGTACCAAGCAACGGGATGGTTAATATACGGGATATAGAAAAGCACCTGCTCGGGATCCCAATAAAACCAAGATAACAGAATATTTTGCATACTTAACTACCTAACTTAAGTGTTTATCTAAATTCACCTATTAATATTTCAATTCAGGTTAAATTTTATGATTAAAGTATCTATTCTTTCAATTGGTAAAGTAAAAGAAAGGTGGCTTCAAGAAGCCATAAAATTTTATCATAAACGTCTTCAGCCTGCTATATCATTGGAGTGTCTATGGGTTAAAGATTTTCTCCATGCAGAAAAATTCATTACAAAAGAATCTTGCGTTATTGGATTTGATCCTAATGGCGACGAACTTAATAGTGAATCCTTTTGCGATATGTTCTATACAAAATTAGAAAGAGGAGGATCTCGTCTTACTATGGTTATTGGTGACGCTTATGGCCTACCTCCATCATTCAAAAACCGGTTTCCTTTATTTAGCCTATCTCGTCTTACCTTTACCCATCAAATGACTCGTCTTATCCTTATCGAACAGATTTATCGAGCTTCCGAGATTAAACGAGGTTCACCATATCATCACGCTTCTCCGGCCAACGTCCCTTTTCTTACAGCAAAGGCATCACGAAAATAAAGCATTGCTCCTTTAAGTAAAGCAGCCCCAATCATCAAATCTACGGATCCGCGAATATCAGGAATAACATGAAAAATTTTCAATCCCAAGCCTAAACACACCATTAGGCCCAATAATAAATAATATTTTGTGCTATATATATTTTTTATACTACATGGATTAGGGAGCGATAAGATCCGACTAACTCCCCTGCGGACTGACTTAATAAGAACGTACCTTCCTTTTAAATAACCAACCATTAATGAAATTGCAATTACAAAAGAGGCTGCTTGATCACCATCTCTGATAAAAGATGATAAAAGTTTAAAAAAAGAAAAATTTGGCGAGGCAATTAGATTTTCCCAATTTATAATTGAATCAGTGATAAAATGTACTCCAAGAGACATCAGGAAAACACCAACAGCAAACCAAACCAAACCCGAAATAACTATCAAGGTAAAGTGGCTGCATTTGAACATAATAACACCTATGATATAATAAACTTGCATCATCATATCCTAAACTGAAAAAATTAGCAATTTAGAATAAGATAAGATGTTTTGAAAAAAATTATATTTTAATTGAAAGATATCATGCTGTAAACCAAAAAGAACTGACAAGAAATAGAATTTTTTCTTATATAAGAAAGCAAATCTCATACAATTTATAAGAAAATCGAATAAGCCATTTTAAAAAAATAAACATAAATAAAACAACCCCAGGGATTAAGAATGAATATCTCGCTAGCATTTATACGAATATTTTTTACTTTATTAAGTATCTGTTTTATCACAATATATACTAGTCATATTCAAGATGGCCCGACCGGTATCATTGTAGGAATTATTATTGGCCTAGTTTTTGGTTTTATTTTAATCGGTATTGATATGCTCTTCAGGCGCTTCAATCTCCGCTCTTTTAATATCGCTGTTTTAGGGCTTTTTTTCGGATATTTGATGGGAGAAGCTCTCGTATTAATCTTTGATGCTATCTTAAAAATTAGCATGACTGTTGACATTCATGAAAAATTTATTGAAATCATTGAAATTGGTATCTTCCTTTTTGGTATTTATCTGGGATTAATCATGACATTGAGAGCTGCTGATGAATTATATGTTAGTATCCCCTTTGTTAAATTCGCCCCTACCAGCCAAAAAAAGAAAGATCTTCTAATCGATACATCCGTTTTAGCCGATGCACGTATTATCGACCTTTCGTCTTCCGGAGTTTTGGATCATCATCTTGTGATTCCCAGATTTATTATTAAAGAATTATATTCCCAAGCAGAATATTCTGATGAAATGATTAAATCTAGAGCCAGGCGCTGTCTAGATGGATTAAAAAAGCTGGAAATGATTCCTAACTTAGGCATTCGATATAACGACACTGATTTTCCCGATGTAAAAGAACCTATTTCTAAGTTGATACGCCTAGCCAGGTTAATTGATGCCAATGTAATAACAGCAGATATTAGTCGTATTCAAATGTCTAGTATTGAAGGTGTTCGTATTATCAATATACACAGTTTAGCGAATTCCCTTAAACCGATTATGCAAGCAGGAGAGCGAATAAAGATCAAAGTTCAACGTTATGGAAAAGAACCCAGACAAGGGATCGGTTATCTGGAAGACGGCACAATGGTCGTAGTTAATGGAGGCGGCGAACATATTGGTCAAATTATTGAGGCTCAAGTCCTATCCGTCAAACACACTTCTTCCGGTCGAATGATTTTCTGTAACGCTGAGGAAGAATCTTCTCATAAATATGGTGAAATGACAGAAGAAGAAATGGACGAATACTAGAAGCCGTTTAAGTCCAAATAGCCATTGCTACCGTAAATTTATGACAATGGCTGATGGATAAAAGGACTTTCGGATTCTTAAATTTTTCAATTATACCTTTAGAAAACTTTACCTGAGGCTTCCCAAATTCATCATTTTTTATGATAATATCTAAAGGTGATAAGCTCTCTCCAAATCCTCTACCTAGAGCCTTCGCAATAGCTTCTTTTGCCGCAAATCGCCCTGCAAACCGCGTAACGCTATCTAAATATGAAAGGCAATACTCTTGCTCTTCCTTTGTAAATAACCGGTCTAAAAATCGTTGATTATGTCTTTTAAGGCTATCTTCAATTCTACTTATTTCAAGAATATCAGTACCAATGCCTTTAACCATAGCTTCCCTTAAATTTGACTATTATTGTCATATAAACCTTCTTTCATATTTTGGACAATAGTTGGATTTGAAATTACTCTCAGTAGATAAGCACTTAATAGACAGAAAAAGGAAAGAGATAAGAAAACCCAAATATATTGAGATATTGTGGAGCATTATGAGCATAAAGCCTAAAATTATAAGTCAATTCTATAGTACCGTAGCTAAGAAATTGATAATGATAAGATCCTCCAAGCTCTAAAATGCGATACTTTATACTGCCATACCCGGGGAAAAAAAGAGGAGTCTCCAGGTCCCTTTGACCAAATCCTAACTGATACTGTGAAAATACTCCCAATTGTTGACTATCATTGAAGTTTTTTTCCCAATACATTTTAATGTTTGCCCACGGACTTCCTTTATTAGCTAACCCCATGCTGCCTAAGCCCCAGATACGCCAATCCCAAAGCCAACCGCCGGAAAACTCCTTACCTAAGATTAGATCTACTTTGAAATTTGAATTCCCATGATAGAATTGAGCCACATCATGTAAGGCTTGAGTCGTAGGAAAGTATGACATAAATGCTGTAACAACCGATAAAGAATCCCCTTCAATATCATTAAGCCACTGATATTGAGTCCTAATTTTAGCATTCGCGAAATTAAAACTCATATGTCTTGTATTAGCAAATTCTATTTCTACTTCTGATTTCAATTTTGGAAAGGGAACAAAACCCAATCCTACATTGAAGAAAGTATCATTGGAAGTGTAGGTAATACTTTTGTTACCCGTATCTAAGGCATCAAATGACTGAAAACGACAGCTAGTAAGCATTTCATACTCAAGCCATCGTCCATACCAAGGTCTTTCATTTAAGCTCAAACAACCAACAGGTAGAATTAAAAAAAGAAAAAGTAAATACCTACCCATAAAAAAACCAACTAATCAGAAAGACCTTTAGAAGCTAAGCATCTTTCTGCATCTAAAGCTGCCATACATCCTGAACCTGCAGCAGTAACCGCCTGTCGATAAAAAGGATCTTGTACATCACCACATGCAAAGACTCCTTCTAAAGATGTGCGAGACGTTCCGGGTAGAACTTTTATATATCCACTTTGATCTAAATCGAGTTGATTGTCTAAAAAAGCAGTATTTGGTGTATGTCCAATTGCAAAAAATACACCTCCGGCAGGTTGTGTTATCACTTCATTAGTCTCAAGATTTTTTAATTCAACTGATCCTACAACATCCTTGCCTTCAATTTTATCGATAACCGTATTCCATAATATTTCAATTTTCGGGTGATTTTTTGCGCGATCTGCCATAATAGGTGAAGCTCGTAATGTATCTCTTCTATGTACTAAAAAAACCTTTTTGCCATATTTAGTCAAAAATATAGCTTCTTCAACAGCGGAATCTCCTCCCCCTATAACATAAAGATCCTTTTTTCTGAAAATAGGCATCGCTCCATCACAAATAGCACAAGCAGTTACTCCTCGTTGCCACAACTCACCGTCACTTGCGCCGGGAATATTTAATCTTTTTGCCATGGCTCCTGTTCCTATAATAAGAGCTTCTGTTTTAAATTGATTCTTCTTTCCAAAAATTTTGAAAGGCTTTGAGTTAAGATCCACCTTTTCAACATCTTCCATTAAACAGGTAGTCCCAAAACGAGTAGCCTGTTCTTTGAACTTCAACATTAATTCCGGCCCTTGAATACCTTCGGGAAAACCGGGGTAATTCTCTACATCCGTTGTCGTCATTAACTGTCCACCACTTGGTCCGGAAAAAAAACCTTCAAAAATAATGGGTTTTAAATTGGCCCTCGCTGCATAGATAGCTGCTGTATAGGAAGCGGGACCTGAACCGATAATCACCAGTTTCACTTTTTCCATAAATATCAAGAACCTAAATTAAGTCAAAAGATTGCAAAAATTAAAAGTAAAAATATTAATGATTAATGATAAAAAAAGCAAGAAGCAAAACTTTATCTCAACATCAAAGTTCTCAATGAAATTAGGTAGATATTTAATCAGGTTTTGACACAAAAATAATCCCCAAATCCAAAAGCGCCGTATGTATCACTTTCTCGATTTGTCTATAGCTACCATGTAAATCTAGAATTAAACTTAAAAATAACACAATAACCAGGTCCAAGATAGGACCTAGTTACACTAAAAACTATTCTGCTTTTTTCTTGTTCTCGATGTAAAGAATAACATCTTGAACAGTTTTTAATTTCTCAGCATCTTCTTCAGATATTTCAAAACCAAAACGTTCTTCAAAAGTCATTATCAATTCTGTTAAATCTAAAGAATCTGCATTAAGATCCTCTACAAATGATTTTTCAGGAGTAACCTCAGTGGCATTAATGCCTAGTTGTTCCACAACAATATCAATTACTTTGTGTTCTATTGCCTTCCGATCTGTAGACATTTATTTCCTCATACATATTGTGTTAAAAAAAATTATATCGTCATTCCGCCATCAAGAATAATTACTTGACCTGTTATATAATTAGACTGTTTGCCGGCTAAAAATTCAGCTGTATAAGCAACTTCTTCCGGCAACCCCATTCGGCCCAATGGAATACCGTTAAGTATTTGACTTCTTAGTTTATCGGTTAACCCTTCTGTCATATTCGTGTCAATAAAACCCGGTGCTATACAATTGACACATACATTGCGACTTGCTAATTCTTTGGCCAGGGATTTTGTGAACCCTATCATGCCTGATTTAGAAGCTGCATAATTAACCTGTCCTGCATTTCCGGTTAGGCCAATGACTGAACTAATATTAATAATCTTTCCTTTTCTTGCCTTTATCAGGTGTCGAATAATTGATTTACATGTGTTATAAACCGATTTTAAATTCACTGCAAGCACTCGATCCCAATCATCTTCCGGCATTTTCATTAATAGATTATCACGTACTATACCTGCATTATTTATCAGTATATCAATCTCACCAAAGTGTTCAATAACTGTTTGAATGGCGTTTTGAACTTCTTGCATATTCGATACGTCTACTTGAAAAAAAATAACAGAATCTGATCCGGAAGATTGTTTTATCTCTTCAAGAGCGCTTGTACCTCTTTCTAAATTAGAACCGAATAAAGTAACTCTAGCTCCTTTTACGGCAAACCTCTGTGCTATCGCTTTACCGATTCCTGAAGTACCTCCTGTTACAATAACAGATTTATCTTTCAAATCATTTTCCATCTTTATATCTCTTTAAATATAACTTAAACTTCAACCATCTTTATTTCATTAGATAGTGTTTCTAAATTTTTCACTTTGTCAATACTTAAAGTCGGAACAGCTACGCCAATTCGCTTATTTAAGCCGGCTAAAACTGTACCACATCCTATTTCAATAAACAATCGGATATCCATGTCAAGCATGCTTCGAACACAACCTTCCCATTTAACCGTGTGTGTTACCTGTTTTATCAGATTCTTGCGTATCATTTCTTTTTCAGTAGCCACTTGCCCTGTTACATTCATGACAATCGGTGTAAAATCATCATTAAGAGTTGTTTGCATAACCTTATTTTCTAACTGTTTTTCTGCTTTAGCCATTAAGGAACTATGAAATGCCCCACTTACATTTAAAGGTAATACGCGTTTTGCTCCAAAATCCTTTGCCGCTTTTATGCCGGATTCTACACCTGTCCTTGTACCGGAAATGACAACCTGACCCGGACAGTTTAAATTAGCTACCCAAAGATCAGAAGGCAGATTCATTTCTTCAACCATTTCAAGAACCTTTTTACTATTCAAACCTAATATGACAGCCATCGTTCCATCTGTTTGCTCACAAGCTTCCTGAATACATACACCCCTATGCCGGACCAAAGTAACACCATCAGAAAAATTCAAAATTCCTGCTGCTGTAGCAGCGCTATATTCTCCTAAGCTTAAACCGGAACAAACATACGGAAATAAATCCGGAAATTGACTCTCTATGACCTTTAAAATAGCTATACTATTTACATATAAAGCAATTTGGCAGTTTTTTGTGTTGGTCAACTCTTCAATGTTGCCATTGAAAATAAGACGTGTTAAATGAAAGTTTAATAGGTCATCTGCTTCATCAAATATTTGCTTAGCTATAGGAAAGGTGGCGTAAAAGTCTTTTCCCATACCTATATAATGAGATTCCCCTTGACCCGGGAAAATAAAAGCAATTCTTCTATTTTCAGTCATCATATACCTTATTTTTTTCGTTAATTTTGCTTAAGAAGGGAAGCACCCCATGTTAAACCTGAGCCAAAAGCGACTAATAAAATATTATCACCTTTTTTGACTCTATTTTCCGATATCAATTCATCAAGAGCAATAGCAACCCCTGAAGCAGAAGTGTTCCCATATTTTTGAAGTGTTCTAAAAACTTTTTCTAGAGGAACATTAAAACGCTTAGCAATCGCCATGATAATTCGTATATTTGCTTGATGGGGAACTAACCAATCTATACTGTCTTGGTTAATTTTAGCCCTAACCATACACTCTTGCGCAGCCATCTCCATTAATCGAACCGCTCGTTTAAAAACTTCTCTTCCTTGCATTTTCAAATAATGCTGTTTACTCTGTACAGATTCTATAGTAGAAGGAATACGAGATCCTCCACCCGGTAGCATTAAAAGCTCCGCTTGCTCGCCATCCGCTCCTAAACATACATCTAATAATTCCAGCCCTTCACCTAAATGACTAACCAAAGCGGCAGAAGCGCCATCCCCAAAAAGCACACAAGTATTTCTATCCTCAAAGTCTACAACAGAAGACAGTTTCTCTGAGGCTACAATTAAGATATTGTTATAAGCTCCTGATTCAATATATGCCTTAGCAATAGATAAGCCGTATAAATAACCCGTACAAGCAGCTTGTAAATCAAAAGCAGCTGCATTTTTTGCTCCAATAAGGCGCTGTACTAAAGCTGCTGAACTGGGGAAAAGATAATCGGGTGTACATGTGGGAACAATAATTAAATCAACTTCTTCCGGTTTAACATTGGCTTTTTCTAAGGCTCTTTTGGCCGCGATTGCACCCATATCAGAAGTACATTCATCTTTTTCTGCTATGCGTCTTTCTTTTATACCGGTTCGTGTTACAATCCAATCATCGGAAGTATCAACCATTTGTTCTAAATCTGCATTCGTTAAAGCGCGCGAAGGTAGATAAGACCCCGAACCAATAATTTTGGCTGATAATTTTGCTAACATAATTTCCTCTAAAATAAATCCACATTATCTCTTAATTGCGTAGTAATTATAGCTTAGGTGCTCATAAAATAAAAGAACTATATCTATCGGTATTCAATGATATTTCATAAAGCTGTTATCTAATGAATCTTTTTCCGGAATAGTTCTATTAAAGCAATAATACTATATATAATGATATGTAAACTCCTTGAAAAAATGCTACCATACTGTTATTATATCTATTCTTTTCTAAAAAACTCATTTTACAAGTATTGACTAAGCAAACTTTTTCAAAATTGTTATAATATAAGGAACTCGCGAAGGATGAAGAAGCAAAAACCCTGGCACATCGCAATCATTATAGTAGTAGCTGTTTTAACCCTATACAATATATTACCTACTATTTTTTATTACAGCAAACCGCTCTCAGCTCCGGTTGGCTCAAAGGAAGCACACCAAATTTCCACAAGTATGTTAAAAAGAGTCAATAGTTTAGAACAGGAATCTGAGGCTTGGCTTAGTTCATTTGCTCGTAACCTAAAAATCAAACCCAAATCCATTCAACCTGTTGAAGGAAGCCCCCAACTTATCGAGGTTTCTCTTAAAAATGAGGATGATGCTGATACATTCAAAAAGTATCTTCCTATAGCAGGCTCACTTATTTCCTTTGTTCCTGCTCAATTATCCTTATCTCCACAAACATCTGATATGGATCCGTCTTCAGTATTGGTAGAGCGCCATATTGGTTTGCATTTTAATCCGGATAATGTAAACAAACTTCTTAAATTCACACCTAAAAAAGAACACGATATGATTTCGCCTCTATATCGCAACCTTATTTATGACCGCCTTGCAGAAATCGCCTTAGCTTTAGGTGGAAGGAGCCCACAAGGAACAGCCGTAGCGGCCATAGTAGACAGTACAAACCCTACTTTAGCAGATCAAGAGGTTCTAGCTCTTGCTAATGAAATTGTTGAATTCGAAAAAAGTTTCGGAAGTAAAAACCCGATAACCCACAGGTTTTATGCTACTTTCACTCAAGCTGACCAAAGAAAAGGCCATGCAGCTAACGTGATATCTGCATTGCTGTCTCAGATGGAGAGAACAACAAGTCATTTTAATAATGAAATTGGTGAAATATTAGAAAAAGAAAATTCATTAAAACAGCAGGGTAAATATTTACAAACCGATCAACAATATTCACTACAAGCACTCAAGCACCACAAAGATGTTATTGAATCGGCGAAGCTTATCGTCAAGCACAATCAGAATCATTTTGAAGCCGGATTAACCCCTCTACATAGAATCACAGTTTTAGATCTATTAAAAACACAAGCAAGTGAATCAACTTCTAATTCTCAAGAAATCGTGATAGGAAACCATAACCCGTTCATTAATTCTATTTCTATTGATTGGGAAAATGAAACCTTAAAACTTCATTTACATGATGATGTTTCTGAAATGTTACACCCTTCTGAAAAATCTGAACATAGTGCTTTATTAAAAGAAAAGGATAGTGCTTTATTAAAAGAAAAGGTCAATCAATTACTCATTAACCGGATTGCGTACGTTGCTCAAAAAACTAATGAAAAAATTACTCCAAAGAGCACTTTTTATTCAATCAACCTTAATAAATTGACTAATAGCCGGAGTCTTCTTATTTTTGACCTTGCTATTATTGCTAAAAATGAGTCTCAACGCATCCATAATAAGATTCTCAATAACTGGAACCCTGAATTGACTGATTTTTCAGCAAATAACTTTCCTGTTTGGGACCTTGATACCTATAATCAGCTTCCAACTTACAAAAAGAAACTTGGCCTCGTTGTATATAGTCCTATTTTCGGCTCAGAGGCTCCTTCTCAAGGTTTCAGGACAAGCTCTATTTATGTTGTAGCTAAAGGTCTAGCGCCTATCTTAAAAAAATATAGTGAATATCCTGATAGCGAAGAAAGTAAACTCTTTCAAGAAGACTTTGATCGATTAAGAAATCTATTGCAACAAGAAGGCTTCCAACTGGGCTATATGGCCGCATCCTATGGAACAGACCCTGAATATCACCAAGATTATATTTTTGAATATCCGGATTATTATGGAGATATTTTAGCTGCGACCAGAGAAGATTTTTCTTTATATGGTAACAAACGTTTCGCCGTTTTAGAGTTCACAGATATTGAACAACGCATCTTAGTTGAAAATAAAATTGCAGACCAAATCCAAGGAGAATTGCTGAAGTGGAGAGATAATTATCAAGCAGCTCAAGTAGATCTGGATTTAGCTGCTAAGTACAATGTACCCCCTCCAACAAAAAACATTTTTTTTAGCAATCTGGCTATCAGTTTGAATAAATATTTTAGAGGAGACAATCGAAAAATTATTAAATGGGGTTTAGATTTATCCGGTGGAAAAACAGTACGTATTGGATTACGTGATCAGAATAATCGCCCGGTTACAGATAAAGCTGACCTTACAGAAGGAGTTAATGAATTAACCAGAAGAGTTAATAAAATGGGCCTTTCTGAAGTCTCCTCTCGAATTGAAGGTAATTCTCTTGTTTTAGATTTTCCTGCATCTCAAGGAATTTCTGCCGGCGAATTGATCAAAGCCTCTTCCATGTATTTTCATGTTGTGAACGAACAATTTACAAATAGTAATCCCGTTTTAGCTAAAACAATTGACCGATTTCTACAAGATATTTGGAATGAAGCAGTAGTCACCAATCGACGTGATGTTAATAATCTCAATCTGATTGCTTGGCAGCATTTAGGTGGATCAGACGATGGCCTGGCCATACAACCACGTACTGAACATGCAAAAATTCTTTACAACAGCGGTTTAAGACTCTCTCATCCCGATCACAAGCAAAAATCCGGGGTGTTAAATGATACTCTTTCAGCTATCTCAGTATTCCAAGGAGATGATTTAGCCGCTTGGCAAGGACAGTCGACTCCTCTGTTAATTGTATTTGACAATTATGCTTTAGAAGGATCGGAACTTGATAATATTCGAACCGGATATGATCCTACCAAAGGAAATATACTTTCATTTTCTGTTAAAGGTTCCTATTCAAAAAAAAATGAAGAGAAAATTAATCCGCGTGAATTGCTTTACGCATGGACTTCTCAATTCTCTCAAGAAAAAGTAATCGGTACATCATTAGAAGCATTTTCTAAAGGAAGAGGTTGGCGCATGGCTGTTATATTGAATGATCGAATCATTAATAGCCCTGTCCTTTCCTCCCCTCTTAGAGATCATGTTCAAGTGAGTGGAGGATTTACTCAGACAGAAGTAAACAAACTTTCAGCTGATTTAAAAGCGGGATCCTTAAGCTTTACACCTCAGATTTTATCTGAAGAAAATGTAAGCCCTGAATTAGGCCATAAAGAACGAGAACAAGGTATTACCGCAACTATAGTTGCTCTTTGCCTTGTTGTCCTTGTGATGGTTATTTATTACCGTTTTGGTGGTTTTATTGCTTCAATAGCTGTCATTTTCAATCTACTTATTATTTGGGCTACTTTACAAAACTTACAAGCAACCTTAAGTTTGGCCGGAATAGCCGGTATTATCCTTACGTTAGGTATGGCCGTTGATGCGAATGTCCTCGTTTTTGAACGTATTCGAGAAGAATTTATGGTTTCTAAACGCATTACATCTGCTGTCAAAGCCGGTTACCGAAAAGCTTTCAGTGCTATTTTAGATTCCAATATAACCACAATAATTGCCGCTTTAATTCTTTTAAATTTTGACTCCGGCCCTATTAAAGGATTTGCGATCACTTTAATTGTTGGTATTATTTCTTCCCATGTTTACAGCTTTATTCATGACACGAACTTTCTTCATGAGATGGGTTCAAAAATCTGATCATAAAGAATTGAAAATGTTAAATTTTATAAAATCATTAAAATTTAACTTTCTTGGAAAAACTAAAATTGCTTATGTCATTTCTTTAGGTATAATCATACTTGGATGTGTTTTTATAAGTACGCAAAAAAATTCTATCCTTGGTATGGATTTTACAGGTGGTTATTCATTTACTTTAAATCTTAAAGGAGATGATAATTCAGATTTTCGCAAAAAAGTTAGTGAAGCTTTTATTGCTAATGGCGCTCAATCGGGTGACTTTGAAATTCGAGAACTTAATCGTGATAATCACCTTCGCATACAATTGGGTATGTCAATGGAAGAAAAAGGGCACCCTTTTTATCAATTATCCTATGAACTTGATTCTGTCCAAAAGGAATACGCATGGCAAAACAACCCTCGTATCCTGTGGGTTGTTAATGCCATAAATGATTCTAATTTAACAATCACACCAACAAGTCTTGCTGGCCTTGATACCAACTGGGTGGAAATGAGCGGACAACTTTCTAAGACAATGCGTAATAATGCTCTCATTGGATTGACATTGGCTCTGTTTTTCATTCTTATTTATATAACTTTTAGATTCGAACTCAAATACGCTATTAGTGCTATAATATGTATATTACATGATGTGTTAATAACCGTAGGAGCAATAGCTATTCTTCATCAGGCGGGAGTGGCAATTCAGATCAATTTACAAGTAATTGCAGCCATTATGACAATAATAGGCTATTCGCTCAATGATACCATTATTATTTTTGATCGAATCAGAGAAGAGAACCGGATCATGCGTAAATCCGGTTATAGTGAAGTCATTAATCATGCATTGCGAGTGACTTTAAATAGAACGTTAATGACATCTTTTACTACTTTAGTGGTTCTTTTAACTCTTGTATTTTTAGGAGGGAACAAAGTATTTGATTTTTCATTAGTTATGACAATAGGAGTAGTTTTTGGAACTCTATCCTCTCTTTTTATAGCTCCTCCAATACTTATGTTTTTTCATAAAAAAGAGAAATCGAAAGAAGCCAAAACTTTCCCGATTAAGAAAAATTCTTTTTCTTAATTTCATAAAATTTCTTTATGGATGTATTTATTTGAATGAAAACTACTTATGAATACATCCATTTTTTTTCTTAGAAATTTATTAATCCAAGTTGCAGTACATTCCGGAAACCGGTAAATGATTATGTACAATAGTGACTTATTTGCTTTTGCTACATATAAACTATTTTGGTTGACCAAATGATTGTCTATAGACTTCCCGGAAAACACTATATGTTGATTGTTATCAGTTATCAATACCCCGGAAACTAGTCTTCGAAGCCTAGGGATAATTTTTTGGATAATTAAAAAGAGAGAGTTTCTTTTATATGGCTTATAGTCAAATGGGAGAGGGTTATTTATGGGTCTACCCTACAATCAATGAGCAGTTTTTTGAGACACTCGTAAAGGAATACAAAGTTCATCCTATAACCTCGCAAATATTAATCAATAGAGGATACAACAATTGGGGTGACATACAAAAGTTTCTATATGCAAAACTACCCGATTTGTTAGATCCTTATCTTTTTATGGATATGGATCATGCCGTTGATCGGGTTTGTAAAGCGATTGATGAAAATCAGAATATTCTTATTTATGGGGATAATGACGTTGATGGGATGACAGGAACGTCATTATTAACAGATTTTTTGAAATCTTTAGGTGCCCATGTCTTTTTCTATGTCCCAAACCGTAACATGCTCAAACAAAGTGTCATTTTAGATGCTATGAACTATGCATTAATTAATAACTGTAAATTATTGATCACAGTTGATTGTAGCATAACAGCTACTGATGACATCGAGGAAATGGTAAAAGATAAAGTCGATATTATTATTACAGATCATCATGAACCTACCTTAAAACTACCACATTGTATAGCAACACTAAATCCTAAAATAGTCAATAGCACCTATCCAAACCGAGAGATAACAGGAGTAGGAGTTGCATTTAAGCTAGCTCATGGTATCACGAATCATCGCATAGCTACCAAACAATTAGATCCTAAGGAAATCAATTTAAAACGATATTTAGACCTGGTAGCTCTTGGAACAATTGCTGATATGGGAGCTTTATTTGGAGAGAACCGTATATTTGTACGATATGGCCTTGAGCAATTACGAGACACAAAAAGAATAGGATTAAAAAAATTATTTTCTATTTGTGAAATTAATCCACACACTATTTCTTCAACTGATATTGCTTCTAAAGTAGCCCCAAGGTTGAATAGCCTAGGTCGAATAGCTGACCCTAGAAGAGGAGTTGAATTCCTTTTAATAGAAGATGAAGTTACCGCTGAAGTGATGGCAAAAGAACTCGATTTGAATAATATTGAAAGACAAAAAATAGAGAAGGTCATGTCCGAAGAAATTGACGAGTATATTTCAAAAAATTCTGCGTTATTAGAAAATAAAGCAATTGTCTTATATTCTAGTGATTGGCATCCCGGTATTATCCCCATTATTACAGCAAGAATTGCTAAACTATATTCTAGACCTACCGTTTTAATTGCAATAGATGATGGAATAGGTAAGGCCTCGATGCGGACTATTCCGGAATTTCCGTTACTTCCATTTCTAAAAAAGCATGCGGAGCTTTATATCAATTTTGGTGGACACAATGCCGCTGCAGGGCTAACTATTAAAGAAGAATTCATTGAAACCTTCAAAGAGCGTTTCATCTCTTTTGCAAATCAGAATCTACATATTCAAGATGTACAACCCAAACTCTTTTTAGACGCACCGGCAAATTTTTCTGATCTTACATTTGATTTAATGGAAACCCTTGGACTTTTAGAACCTTATGGTAATGAAAACCCCGCGCCTATTCTATATTGCGACACACAACAAGCTTGGCCTCCAAAGGTCATAAATAACATGCACCTTAAATTATTTTTGGAACAAGGGGATCGTTTTTTAGAGGGTATCGCTGTTAATATGGCGAATCGAAGACATCCATTATATCAAAAGGGCTTAAAGCTTAGAATTGCCTTTACCCCCCAAGTAAGTTATTATCAAAGTAAGGCAAGTATACAACTAATTATTAAAGATTTTCAAATCCTTGAATAAGAGTAGTGCAGACGTCCAAAGAAAAAAACCCTTATTCTTTTAACTCTTTTTCTTATTTTCTTAGACCAACTTGCAATTGCTCTCTATCGACCTTCTATGCCTAATATGGCAATCCGTTTAGGCTTTAGCAGGAGTTTCGGAGCTTAGGCTAATTTATAAAATTAATTTTTAGAAATGGTATAAGTACATGAAAGCGTTTAATTGTGATGCTTATTTCATCGGCCGGCCCTGAAGGCAAAGAGCCGGCCTACTTGCTTTTACAAAGAGATACTTTGCTCGATTATAGAAATTCTAGAGATTCATTCACCTATTTCTTTAATTAAAATTTTAAGTGACCCATTTGATTATAAAACGCATTGTTTTACCCTGATTAGTTCTATAAATTTGTGATTCATTTAATTTGTTTTGTTTTTAATTGCTTATTATTAATAAAGACGGTATCATTTAAAACAATATATATTTTAATTGTTTAGTTATTTAAAGTGAGGTAAAATTAAAATGAGTTTTTTAAATGCGCCCATACATAAAAATTATGCTAATGAGTTAGTGTTTATAAATGCACAGATCAATAGAACAGAGAGAGAATGTGTTAATTCATCACAAAACCATGGACAATTACGTCAACTTGAACGAACCGTAAAGAGTGTTGTGGAACACTTATTTAGCTTGTCAAGTGATCCCGGTTTTTTCTCGTTACCGGGATAATAGATGTATTTTAGCTGTTCTTTTTTCTTCCACACCGTCTTTTGAGAAAATAGTTCATAAAGCAACCGCTCTTCAGCAACATATATTTCAAATTAGAAATCGAGTAGATAAAAATTATGTTTTATTTCAAATGGATTCTCAGAATTACAACTTACAAATACTTGATAGAACGTGTGATTTAATTCAGACAAGTGAGAAGTCCGATACGGATAAAGCTCGGCAATTCGACGCAACTGAAAAGAGTCTATTATCCGTAATGCAAAGGTTAGGAGAGTTAGAAGGTACTATTAATAGCCAAGAAATCTATTTAGATAAACCCCGGCGAGCAAGACTGGAGGCGACACACCTGATGCTAGGGCAAGTTAAAGCAAAGCTTAATGAAAAGGTAAAGCAGCATGAGCTTTTAGTTAAATGTAAGAGCTTACACACGCTAGCCGATGAAGTTCAAAATCTAAGAGCCAATATAGAAGATTTATCAAAACTATTAAATCCTCCTGTTCGAACAAAGCTTTCGATTGAAAGGGTAGAGCAGATGTATGAGAATGCGCTTAATCTTCTTCAGTTCTATAGGAAAAAGTTAGAAGGCCTATCAGTAACAAATCAAGATAAAGCTCAACCCTCATCTATGGTTGATAATATTCGAAACAGCTTAACTGAAGTGGCTGTTAGACTTCCTCAAGTTAGGAATCAAATTAAAAATCCTACTCCAAATATCGATTTCTACGATCTTAAGAAAAAATATTACGAGTAAATTCGGAAAAAAGTGTCCTAATTAAGGACTTTTCTTTCTGTATTCTTACCAATTAAATAAAATAGGAGTTTTGCGCTACAGAAGTGCGTTATTTAAATAATTTTTTAAATCAGGGTATAATTTTTCTCTTTTGTTAGGGGGAAATGCTGTGATATAAATGCGCAAAGCAATGATATAGCACCTTCATTCAATCAAAATGAAAACCTTTACCGATAGTAAAAGACCTCTCCATAACTGACTTGATACTATTTTTTCAAACTCACTGATTGTCTAAACTTATTTTTCATTTATTTTGATAAATTTTATAATAAGCAGTTTTTTTATTATGGGTGCAAATACAGAAAAGATGGTACACTACCGATTATCAGGTTCGACCGTTTTTTTCGAGCGTGCTGCTGAAGTGACTATAGTTGCATCAACAAGAGCCCCTTCAGCTTCTTTAACTTTAATCCCATGAGTTTCTAGTTGCCGGTTAATTTCGCGAAATAAGCGCTCATGAAGCCCTTTATGAATGATGCTATCCCTAAAAAGCGGCATACAGTCCAAACGGACTCTTAAGGCTTCTAAAGCAGGATCGCTTAAGCTGTACCAAATTGGACTTAAACATGGCAGTCACCTTGAGGGTTAATTGCATGTTTATGGATGCCTTTTAGATCGACCGGGTTGCCAATCAATGAACGGATTCAATTGTTGCAAACGATTCTTGGCACCTATGCGATACTTTGCACCCATAATAAAAAGACGGCTCATCATTCAACCCAATACATGAAAGAAACGTATAGACAATCAATGCATTTTTAAAAAATTATTATCAGGAATCAGTTATGCAGAAGTCTTATTATACATGATCTAAACAACTGAAGAGCCTCATTGATCTAAACAACTGAAGAGCCTCATTGCCCTTCTAAGGTCAGAGAAAAAGAATAAGAGGTTCTTTTTCAAGAAACCTCTCATCATAATAAAACATTTAATATATGGAAAAATAAAGAAATCCCTTGTCGTAAATCACTTAATCCTTAAGTTTTTTACAAAGAGAGAATTAAATTATGAACTGGATTTTTTGAACTTTTATCATCTTTTTAAATAATCAGACTCTATATCCGTATCCTAACTTGCTACTTGTTTTCTTCTACCGTTCTTCTTATTCAGATGATTTTCACGGTATTGATTTACTTCATCAATATGAATCACCCAAGCTGCGCCTTTACGAATAGCTTTAAGCATACCAACTCTAGTGGCATAATAAATCTTCTGGGCCGGCACACCCAATATCTTTGATACTTGGTTTACAGAATAATAACCTTTATGATTATCAAATAAAAGTTCGCCGTCAAATACTGATTTTTTGCGAGAATACTTATTTCTTCTGTAATCTTCTAAATCATCTAAATGAATAGTCCATCTAGTTGTTTCTTTTTGTGCTTTTAATTTATTTTGCTTGATTGCCACGTAAATAGCTTGACGTGTAACATTATTGATCTTAGCAGCTTCTGTAATAGAAACGATCTTATTATCATTTCTACCGGTTACTACCAGACCTACCACCGTATCTGAATGTGACGTATGGTTACTCATCTTTTCCTCCATATTATTCTTAAAATTTTATTTAAATGTTTTATAATCAATTGCATCATTTTTATTTAGTTTAATTATGTCATGCTTATAAATTAAGAGCAACGTTTTAGTTTATATAGCAACAAAACAACGTGAATTTTAATGTTTTTGACGTAATAACCGAATTTAAAAGGTGGCAATCATAAAACATTAACTAACAATAGCTTTATAGTTTTTTAATATTTTAATCTTTCTTTAAAAATTAATTTTTAATCGATTTATAATCAGCGACTTCTGCATAAATATCTATTTAATAATTAGATTATTCTCAAATGCAAATCACTTTTGATATTTGGCCATAGCCAAAATAATTTTTGGCAAAAACTGTAGAAAAAAATTGAATATAAGACAACCTGTTTAATAAAAATTCTAATATTTTGACTTATTTTTTCACATATGAATCTTCTCGCTTAAAAAGCAAAAAAGACCGTTCTATCAAAAAAAGCCCTATCAATCTTATATTTAAATATTTAAATTCGAAAAAACCTTACTTCAATTCAAAATTAATAGCTTTAAACTTGCAATTCTCGATATCTTGAGGATATAGGTAATTTTTTAGATAACTTAAGTAATTGAATCCTCAAAACCTTCTATAAAATAAGGAAAGTATAATTATGAAACGCTTCTTATGCCTAATGATGCTGATATTACTCCCATTTTGCTTAGAAGCTAAACTTCCCGACCTAACAGAAAGAGATATCAATGAAAAAATCAATGAAATCATGAAATCTCATGTCACTCATAAACAACTTTCTTCACCATTAATCAAAAGAATTATTAATAATTTTATAGATGAACTGGATCCGGGAAAAGTCTATTTTTCACTGATAGAAGTGCAAGAATGGATAGGTCAATCTGACGGTAGAGCAAACGAATTACTCATCGAGTTTAAACAAGGGAATTTCACTGTTTTCCAACAGATTCATTCGGCTTTAATTGAAGCTATAAATCGTAGAAAAGAAATTGAACGCTCTATTCAACCTTTTGATAATGACTATGCTATTAATCCACGTGAATTTTATCAAATGGATTGGGCTGAAGATCATAATGAACTCACTCTTCGCCTTCAAAAGATTAAAACTCTACAAATGCGAACAGCTGAAAAACTAGAAGGTGAGATTCGTAATAAATTTCTTAAACACATTGAAAAAAGACGTGCTTTCAGAGAAGAAGAATTAGTCGGTACCAGTGAAGAGAAGAAAAAACAGTTAATATATGCGTATATTCTAAAAGCAGCAGCTTCTTCATTAGATTCCCAAACCGCCTATTTCACACCTGATGAAGCAACCGGTTTTATGATTCAAGTCCAACAACGCCTATTTGGCATTGGAATCCAATTACGAGATGATCTATCGGGCTTTATGGTTGTTAAAATCATTGATGGAGGACCCGCCTCTTTAAATACAAAAGGGTTAAAAGTTAGAGACCGAATCGTAGCTGTTGATTCTGAACCTGTAGTCGGAATGGATATTACAGAAGCTGTCGACCTGATTAGAGGAAAAGAAGGGACCACAGTTACCTTAACTATCTTAAGGCCGCTTGAAAATGACGAAGAGGATCCTACAGGCAAACAAGAAGAGAAAATTGATATCAAAATTGTCCGAGGTGAGGTGGTATTAAAAGAAACTCGCATTGAATCTTCTTATGAACCTTTTGGAGATGGGATAATCGCTCATATTAAATTATTCTCATTCTATCAAGACCCACAAAGCTCCTCTGCTTCTGACCTTTATAATAAGTTCAGTGAATTACAAAAAGACCATAAAATCAATGGCGTTATTCTAGATTTAAGAAATAATTCCGGTGGTATATTGCCACAAGCTGTTGCCGTAGCGGGCTTATTCATTGGTAAGGGTATTGTTGTTTCAATAAAAGATAACGATGGTCAAATACATCATCTTCGAAATATCGAACCACAAAAAATGTGGAACGGTCCTCTTGTTATTCTCATTAATCGTCTTAGCGCATCAGCTGCTGAAATCGTTGCTCAAGCATTACAAGATTATGGCAGAGCCCTTGTCGTCGGTGATGATCATAGTTTTGGAAAAGGAACCTTTCAAACTTTTACTCTAGATACCGTTCATCATGATAAAGTTAATCCTAAAGGGGAATATAAAGTAACCCGTGGCATGTACTATACCGTTTCAGGAAAAAGTCCTCAGCTTGTCGGAGTTAAATCCGATGTTGTCGTTCCCGGGTATTTGTCTGAAATGCAAATTGGTGAACAATATTCTAAATACCCGCTTGAAAATGCGGCCATAAAAGAGAATTTTGATGATGACTTAGCTGATATTCCTCAAAAACAAAGGGAATATGTTAGAAAACTGTATAAATTTAATCTTCAGCCTAAGATCCGTTTATATATCAAACACAGAGAAATTTTGCAGGTCAACTCTGATGAACGAGTTGTGAAAAATAAAAATTATCAGAATTTCTTAATCGAAATTAAAGAAGAAACGAAAGATCAAGATATCATCGATGTTATTTATGGACAAAATGATCTACAGTTTGAAGAATCTATTAACGTTATGAAAGATTTAATCTTGTTGATTCACTAATTCTTCTTTTAAAAAGAGATAGTATAGAGATCCTTTTGAGAAAACGCCTCCGGCTATCTCTCCTGCGGAATCACCGGAACCAAAATAAATCTCACACCTGCCGGCTCCACGCATAGCCCCACCGGTATCTTGATCTAATACAAACCTTTTATAGGAAACATACTCTATCTTGTTTTTCTCATTCTTTCGGGGAATCGTAACATCAACAAAACATAAACCGGCTTTTGGAAATATCTTTTTATCAGTAGAAAGCGAATAACCCGCGGTTAGAGGAACCGCAAGGCAGCCAAAGGGCCCCTCTATTTTTTCACGAAAAAAAACATAGCTTGGATTTCTTGATAAATACGCCTGTAATTCATCCGGAAATTGATTAAAATATGCTCGAATTCCTTTTGGTGTTAATTGTTTGTCCTGCAGTTTTCCATCATTTTTCAACTCTTTTGCAATACTATAGTTAAAAAATTCACGACTGTTTTTTCCGTTATATCCGATTCGAAATAGCTTACCATTAGGTAATTCAATCGCACCGCTTCCCTGTAAGTGGATCATATAGACATCAAAAAGATCTTCTAAATAGACTAGTTCCAGCCCCTTGTCTTTTAATACTTTCTCTTGATCGATTTCATGTCTATTCCAATAAGGAACTATTTCGCCTTCTTCTGTTTTTCTGCCTAAGATCTTTCCGTTCTTATCTATTATAAGATCTTCAGGTAACTGATACACAGGGTATTGATAAGAATTCGTTGCAGTTAAACTCCCTTTAAAAATCGGTTCGAAATAGCCGGTGAATAAAACCTTTTTCTCCCCTTTTTGACCAATCGATTGATACAGGTCGAATTCCTCTTTTAATATTTCGTTTAATTCATCACAGGAGATTTCTGACATCAATAATTTTTTGAAATGCACTAAGCTTCGACGAACCCTTTTGTGACTAAAACCTTGCTTAGGATAATGATATTTGGATGCAGAGCGATCTAAATAGGAGATACTATAATTAACTGCTTGAAGAAGCTCGGCTTTTTCTTCTTGGATATTAAAAGAAAGATAAGGCCAATTATCTTGTTCAACTAACACTAAGGCTTGTAACGTGCTTTTGTTCGATGATATTTGATGCTTATCCTTAGCTACAATAGAACTTGATCCGATTAAGAGTAGTAATAGCCAGGAAAAATATTTCAACACATTCACCTATCAAGCTAAATATCGAATTAAATTTGATTAATATATAGCAACCGTGACTTGGTTTATACGTTTAATTTGAATAAAAGTGGATCGAAATAATACAAAATCCGGTTTTTGGAAAATGTGGAACCAACTAAAGCTTTAAAAGCATAGAACTTGTAACCTTATTTCAATATAATTACAAGTCATTAATTATCAATTATATAACAATCTTCATCCTATTTTAAGTAATAAAAAATTTACTTGACAGAAATAATAATTACTACTATAATATATACATATGACAGAAAAATTAAATTTGAGTTAATGGTTAATCAATAACTATTATATGATGAACAATCAAAAACAACAGGATGAATATGAATATTGTAAAAGACCTATTTAATGAACTAAAGAGTGCAGGAAAATTCGTCGTTGATGAATTAAGTCATGCTGATTCAAAAACAATTAATGCTGATTTAAAAAATGTCAAACAATCAACCGAAAAATTAATTGGGGATTTTTCCGGCGTACTAGACTACATCGTCCATCCGGAAAAAGATATCGTTTCAATCTTTAATGATTTTAAAACATTAAACTTGGATCAGGCAAAAAAAAATTTAAGTAATTTAGAAAAGCAAGTTAACGAAACAGTTCAAAGCATAACAGGTCATGACCCCTCTCTACTAAAACAAATAGAAGGCGAGCTAAATGAATTTGTTTCAATCATTACAGTGATAGCTGATCTGGTAAAAGATATCAAATCTCATAGTCTTAAAGATCTTGTCAGCGACAGCAAAGAATTAAAAAGTGAAAGTTCCACTTTAATTAAGAAATTAACAGGAAGCGATATTTTCAGTGATATCCTGACAGATATAACAGAAACCGTTAAATCTATCCTATCTGCAGTGGATGAAATCGAATCTAATATTTCAACTTTTACTGATACCATTAAACATATTAAACAAATTTTTGAAAAGCTCGCCAAAGGGAAAATAGCTTCTGAAGATGAGATTAATCAGATTAAGGCTGATCTTAAGAAATTAGAACAGGTATTTAGCGATCTTAAAAACGATGTGGTTAATGTTATTGAAAAAGCTAAAGACCTTTGGACTCGTATCCATGGGATACTTACCTTATTATAATCATTCAAGGAATTGATTTTAATTTTTATTATCCGGAACTAGTGTCTTCTAGTCCTTATATTCTTTAGTATCTCGTTGACTCTAAAATAAAAAAATATGACAATATTACTCCTTAAATGAAACAAATCTATTAGAAATATGAATGTACGTGTCCGTATTGCACCATCCCCTACCGGCGATCCTCATGTTGGAACGGCCTATATGGCCTTATATAATCTTATTTTTGCTCGTCATCATAAAGGTAAATTTATTCTACGAATTGAAGACACAGATAGAACCAGATCCCGAATAGATTATGAAAAAAATATTTATAATGCGCTAAAATGGACAGGTCTTCAATGGGATGAAGGCCCTGATATCGGTGGCGACTTTGGCCCCTACCGACAATCTGATCGTTTAGAAATTTATCAAAAATATTGCCGGGAACTCCTAGATAAAAATAAAGCTTATAAATGTTTTACTACACCTGAAGAACTCAAGCAAATGCGAGAGGTTACTAAAAAAACAGGAGGTCGAGGGGGCTACGATCGACGTCATCGCAACTTAAGTCAGGAAGAAATTGACCGGCGTCTAGCTGAAGGTCAGCCTTATGTGATTCGATTAAAAATCCCACTTAAAGACGATTGTGTTTTTTATGACGAAATTAAAGGTAGGATTTCGAATCCTTGGGCTGATGTAGATGATCAAGTATTACTTAAATCTGATGGATTCCCAACCTATCACCTAGCAAATGTTATCGACGATCATTTAATGAAGATTACACATGTCATACGAGGAGATGAATGGTTAAGCTCCACTCCCAAGCACATCTATCTCTACGAAGCTTTTGGCTGGAAGCCTCCAAGCTTTATTCACATGCCTTTACTTTTAAGCATGGATGGTAAAAAACTTTCAAAAAGGAAAAACCCTACTTCAATCTTTTATTACCGAGATAGTGGCTATCTTTCCGAAGCGTTTATCAATTTTCTGAGCTTAATGGGCTATAGTATGCCGGAAGATAAAGAAATCTACTCGTTGGATGATATTATTGAACAATTTGATATTAAACGAATAGGCTCTTCCCCGGCTATTTTTGATGTTAAAAAACTTGACTGGCTCAATCAACACTATCTTATTAATACTATTTCTACAGATGAACTCTGGGATCATATTCGCGACTGGGGATTCAATGACTCTTTTATGAAAAAACTGATGCCTCTTTGCCATTCACGCATCCAAACCTTTGGTGAATTCATAGAGTTATGCGCCTTTTTCTTCGTTAATGACCTGCATTATACTGAAGCGTTATTATGTCCAAAGCAATTAGAAAAACATCACACAGCATATATTCTGCAGTGCCTTTTATGGTATGTAGAAAAACATGATAAATGGGATAGAGATACGTTCTATCAAGCATCTAAAGAAGCATCTACCGCTTTCAATGTTAATCACAAAAAAATTATCATGCCAATTCTTTTTGGAACGATTACAGGTAAAAGCATAGGCCCTCCTCTTTTTGATTCCGCTGAATTATTAGGAAAAGACCGCACTAGAGCCCGTTTTCTTAATGCAATTAACTTTCTTGGGGGTATATCGAACAAAAAGATTTTCAGTCTGAAAGCCTCATGGGACAACCGGGATTGTGAATCTTATATCAAAGAATAAACATGCAATACGATAAATCTAACCCTTTTTTAGCTAAGATAACCGTAAGAGAAGCCATTAATAAATCAGGTTCGGATAAATGTACAATGAGGGTTGTATTAGATATTAGTGGCTCAGGTCTATTTTATAAAGTCGGTGACTCCATTGGAATATACCCTCTTAATGATGATAAAAATGTATCATATCTTCTGCATATTCTGAATGCTACAGGTGACGAACAGGTGCAAAATAAAAAGACTGAAGAAATCGTACCTCTTAAGACCTTGCTTACTAAAAATGTCTGTATAACCCGTTTAAATAAAAAGATTGTTAGAATACTTGCCGGCAAACAAGTTGATCCAAAAAGACAAGCTCTTCTCAACCATTATTTAAATCCTCAAAATAGCACTGAATTGAAACAATTTTGCGATACCCACGAGCTCCGGAGACTCTTAGAAGAGCATGATAATATACAGTGGGATCTTCATGAATTTGTAAATATGCTACCCCCTCTTTTACCTAGATTTTACTCCATTGCTTCCTCTCAAGCAGTGGACCATAATAAAATCGAGTTACTCATCGCTTATCTGGATTATACGAATGATCATCAGCGAAAAGGGGTTTGTTCTCATTATATTTGCGATCTGGCGCCAATGTATGACTCTTCTATTCCCCTATTTTTACATCCTTCAAAGAACTTCACATTACCTCAAGATTCCTCTAAGTCCATTATTATGGTCGGACCCGGAACAGGCATTGCTCCTTTTCGAGGCTTTATTCAAGAGCGTCAATTTAAAAAAGCTACCGGTAAAAATTGGCTTTTCTTTGGAGAAAGAAGAAAAGCATTTGATTATTTTTATCAAGATATTTTCGAACAACTTCAAACCGAAAATGTTCTTCGGATTTCTACTGCTTTTTCACGGGATTCGGAACAAAAAATGTATGTTCAAAATAAGATGTTAGAAGAAGCTAAAGACATTTGGACTTGGCTAGATTCAGGAGCTTATTTTTATGTGTGTGGCGATGCTTTTCAAATGGCCAGAAGTGTCGACCAAGCCCTACGTCAAATTATTCAAGAGCAAGGAAATATGAGCGAGGAAGAGGCAAAAACATATATCAAGCGCTTAAAAGAAGAAGGTAGATATTTAAAGGATATTTACTAGCCGGAAGCTAATATAATTATTCAAATAGGAGATTTTTATGACAAATTCACTTTTCCCTTATTCATTACCCTGTAAAACTGATAGCCGCATTGTATTTGATAAAGAAGGCAAACAGATTAGAAAAGATTCCTATAAAAGAGACTCTGACGTTACCTATGAGTATTATTCTTTTGTTACATCACCCTATTCTGCCATGATATTAGCCCAAACTAAAAATGGTAAATTTGTGATTAATCGAGAATATCGCCATTCATCCAATGAGATTATTCTGAGTCTTCCGGGCGGATCGATCGATACAGATGAAGATTCTTTATTAGGTGCTAAAAGGGAACTCTTGGAAGAAACAGGTTATCAAGGAGAAGATTTTTCTCTTTTAGGAGACGCTTATCCTTTTCCCGGATACAGTCCCCAGAAAACTTATTATTATCTTTGTCATAATGCTGAAAAAATACAGGATTCAACACCCGATCGCTGTGAAATCATTCACACCTTTCATGTAACCATCCCTGAAATTTATTCATTTATTAAAGAAGGAATGGCCGTTGACGGGCATATACATAGTGCTTTGTTTTTAAAGTCACTCCAAGAAGGTCAATAAATGTCTTTAATTGCTTCAATCTTTCCTTATCGTTTACCACGTAACTCGACTTAATTTGACAATAGCGATGAAACGATGCCTATTACCTCAATAGAAAAACCACCCTCCTCCAACATGAATCATTCTAATAATCTCGTTATTACAGCTCCGGCTTACCCAAAAGATAGGACCTTATACTCTTCGCTACTGAAAGATACACAAAAATTATAAATATGAAAAATATTTCGGCTGCGGGTTAAGATTGGCGCACTAATGTGGTCTTGTTCTGTATCTTTCTTCTATTAGGCGTTATTACATTGTTGAGTAGCCTTATTCTTAATACTTCATCTACTTCTGCCGATCTTTCCGTTGCTACAGGCGCTACTACAACGCTTCTTACGTCTCTTCTTTGAGATGTTTCTGCATAGACTAATTCTATATTCGAAGAGCTTTCTGCAGAAAGTGCATTCAGTGGATCAGTTGCAGTGACGTCGTCAAACGCTGCATCTAGTCCTGCTGAATCGACTGCAGCCCATTCGCTACTCACTAGATAAAGTGATTCTATCATATCCATTGTCCCCATTACATCGGATGCCGAAGTTCGTTCCTCAGGATTAGGAGGTAACGAAGATAGTTGTCGCCCACTATTAGAAACAGTATTAGAAAAAGTCATAGTATATCCTTATATTTTTCAGTTATATCGTAATATATAACTATTATGTGATTTATATATATCTATTATATGCTTTTAATTGTTAAATTAGTATTGAAAAAAATTATTTACTAAATAACTAAATATTAGTTTACTAACAACTTAATTAGACGAAATCAGAGCCTAATTTTCAAAAACTAATGAAAGAAAATGGTTACAATGATGATACAATCTCTATAGTTAATTTTTGAAAAGACTGATAACTATGTAGGGATTTTTATGCCTAAAGGTTATCATCATTTAACCTATGAACAAAGATTCCGAATATATGCATTAAAACAAAGAGGAGATTCTATAGATTCTATTGCTTATGAAATAAGAGTTGATCAATTTACTATTTATAGAGAACTGCAAAGAAACCCTTTTCAAGGTAGATATATTCATATTGCAGCTCAAATTAAATCAGAAAACAGGCGATTAAAAGCAAGTACTATAGTATTTTAATTTTTATTTGATAATATGTTATCCTTCTTTTTTTATACAAACAGTAAGGACAAAACAATGCCTAGAGCCTATTCAGTAGATCTTCGAGAGAAAGTATTACAACATATAGAAAAACATCATGATAAAAAAACAGCCGGCCATATTTTTCAAGTAGGTATCGCAACAATATATCGATGGATCTTGCAAAAAAAGCAAAAAGGACATTTAAAGCCAATCCGCAGAAAATATGCTTATAAGAAATTAGATGATGAGTTGTTATCTAAATATGTAGAAAAACATCCGGATTATTTTTTATCGGAAATTGCTGATTATTTTTCAGTCACTCCGCAAACGATTTTTTATGCCCTTAAAAGATTAAAAATTACACGAAAAAAAAAACTACTCGCTATAAGGAAAGAGATGAAAAGAAACGGGAAGCTTTTATGAAAAATTTAAAAAATATTCCCTTTGACAAGAGAATTTATCTCGATGAAACCGGGATTCATCAATTTTTATTTCGTGAGTTCGGAAGAAGCTTACGCGGCAAAAAAGTTTTTGGAGCGGTTTCAGGAAACCGCTTTATAAGGCAAAATATTATTTCAGCCCTATCTAAAGGGCAGTTTTTATCTCCAATGTGTTTTGAAGGTACTTGTAATACCGAGTTATTCAATATTTGGCTTAAGGAAGTTTTGACTCCTCAGCTTACACCCGGTAGTGTTCTTATTCTTGACAATGCCGGTTTTCACAAGTCAGCGGAAAGCAGGAAAACAGTAGAATCTGCCGGTTGTAAGCTTACGTTTCTTCCTCCATATTCTCCGGACTTAAATCCTATAGAAAAATATTGGGCTAATATGAAAAATAAAGTTAGAGAGATATTACGAAAAGTTACGAATTTTAAATTCGCCATTGATCAAGCAATCTTATCAATATAAAATTAAATGACTATATAAAGAAAAAAATGACTTCTGAAATAGCTCCGGCCCTAGAAAATAGGTTAAGGTTTCAGTGGAGTTTTGTTCAGATATCCGGCAGGTGAAAAAAGAATGGGCTTTTTATCCGTCATGAAAGTATTGATCGTCATATTTGGAAAGATCAACCAAATGAAGGCCGTTTATATACCCCTTATGAATCAAAGTGCCGATTCTAAGACTTGAAAATGATCATTGATTCGTTTCCTCATTGATTGAGCAATAGAGGGCCAAGTATTTTCAAAAAATCCGGTAATCGATCTCCGAAATTCTTTAGCAGAATTAAAAAACCGATTATTGCGACAATATTCATTCATCACTTTCCATAATCGTTCAATGGGATTGAGGTTAGGACTGTAAGAAGGTAAATAATAGAGAATAATACCTTGTTTTTCTGCTTCTTGTTTGGTCTGAATACTTGTATTATAAGGGCCTTGATCTAAAATAAGATGGATATTTGGAGCTGAGAGGTATTTTGACCGTAGCAAAGCAAAATGCTTTGCCATGGTACCGCTATTTAATGTTTCATAAGCATCTATTGTTACCTTCATACTGTTTAAATTGATAGACCCCATAAGATTCATTCGAGTACGAGAAGCTGTTGTTGCAATCAATTTATCTGTTCCCGGTCGAATCCAACCATAAAAAATTTTAGTTGCCATAGTTGGATGTACACCATCAGCAAATTCAACAGGCTCATTTTTAGGCAGAGATGCCATAAGCTTGGCGTAAAATTGCATCCAAGCTTTTTATTGATCAGAATTTGCCTTAGCCGGTGTACCTTTAGGCTTTTTATAGGAAAAACCATGTGAGTGTAGCCAAGAAGTCATCCCTGAAATCGTATAAACAATGCCATATTTCGCGAGAACATAAGAACAGATATCTTCTACTTTGACATAGGTATGAGTTGTTAAATGTTTAATGAATTCTTCTGACTGTGGCGCAAGAAGTTTACTGACTGAACCACCGCTTTCTACATGCAATTGCTGTTTATTTTGATATTCTTTAATGTGACGAGACACTGTTTCATCGTCTAAAAGCACAGCTTCAGCAATACGAGTATTACTCCAACCTTTATTCGACAATAGAACAGCCTTGATACGATCTCGTATACGACCATTCTTTTCTCGTTTATGTTGCTGTCTGAGATGCTTTTCTTCTGATAGTGTTAAAAATGAATTCATACAAAATAATTTACACTATACGAATACAAAATATCCGGAGGTTTATTCGTGATGAGTATATAAGCATTTAAGACATCAGGGGAAGAAGTATAACAAACGAGGTTCTGTCAAAGCTGACCGTGGCTATATTCCCAATAGGATTGATAGTGATGAAAGACCTGAGATTGTCGATATGAACACAAGGATAGGAGATTTTAAATGCGATACAATAATAGGAAGAAATCATAAAAAGGTGCTTGTCTCTATTATTGCCGGAGCTTCTAAAGATACAATGCTTATGAAGGTAGCATTTAAACAGGCTCATGGTGTTGCTAATGCTTTAATTGAACCTTTAGAGCTTATTAAGGACAAAGTGTATACATTCACGACAGATAACGGTTTAGAATTTTCCAAGCATAAAGAGGCTAGTGCAAAACTTAACGCAGAGTTTTATTTTGCTAAACCCTATCGCTCCCGGAAAAAAGGATTGAATGAACAGACAAATGGACTTGTAAGACAGTATCTCCCTAAAAAAACTGATGTATCAAAAGTAACGGATGAAGAAGTAAAAAAAATAGAACATTTATTAAATAACAGACCAAGGAAAAGTTTGAATTTTAAAATGCCTATAGCGGTTTTCAATCAAAGAAATTTGAGGTATAATTGAGGTGCCTATTTGTTGCACTGCATAGTTGAAAAGGCAAAGTATTATATAAAACGATTTGTTTTTGCTAATGGAATTTTTATCTTTTTTGTGCTATATTATTTTTTTCTTTAGGATATTCCAACACAAGGTATTAGTAATATTATGATTATTAGAACGGGTATTGGCCAGGATAGCCATCGTTTTTTAACAAACGATTCTTCAAAATCTTGTATACTGGGTGGAGTTGTTTTTGAAGGAATTCCGGGATTATCAGCTAATTCTGATGGAGATGTCATCTATCATGCGATTTGTAATGCCATTTCTTCGTTAACCGGAGTTTTAATTTTAGGCGGGATAGCAGATGATCTTTGTCTTAAAGATGGCATAACGGATAGCCGGATATATTTACGGGAAGCTTCTAGAACATTAGGCAATCAGCGTCTGACGCATGTTGCTATTACAGTTGAAGCTAAAAGGCCTAAACTGAAACAACACTTTCAGAAGATACGCCAAAACATTGCAGATATTTTAAAGTTAGATATCTCCCGGGTGGGAATAACAGCGACTTCCGGTGAAGGACTGACAGACTTTGGTTGCGGAGATGGTATGCAATGTATGTGTATTGTAACGTCTTCTGAAAATTCTTCTTATTGAATCATTGATTGAGTTTTGGTAAGGATATCCTGAGATTCTTTGAGATTAGAATCTTTCCATGCTTGAATATATAGTGAATTAAATTTTATTTTTTATTTTATTCATGTAAAATATCCGGATGACATATTCACTTGATTTAAGAAAACAAGCTTTAAAATATATTAAAAATGTGGGAACACGAAAAGAGGCCGGTGTCATTTTTCAGTTACAACCCGCACTTTATCGAACCGGATTTCTCGAAAAAGACTGCAGATCTTAGCACCTACCAAAAAACGTCCTAGCCCAAGTAAAATTGATAGTAATAAACTTAAGCAATACCTTCAAAAATATCCGGATGCCTATTTTAGAAAAATTGCTCAAGAATGGGGTGTTACGATCCGGCTATTGTTTATACCTGTAAACGTTTGAAACTAACCTTAAAAAAAGATCCTGTTCCACAAAGAAAGAGATGAAAAAAACGACAAGAGTTTCAAGAAACACTAAAAAATTAAATCCTTCAAAACAAGATATTGCTAATGAGTACGTTAAGAATAAAAGGTGGTAATCCCTTAAAAGGAGAAATTAAAATCTCCGGGGCAAAGAATGCCACAACAAAATTATTGGTCGCTTCTCTTCTATCTGATCAAGCTTGTATTTTAAAAAATGTCCCTGAGATTGGAGATGTAGAGATTACCTTAGATCTTTGTCGGGAATTGGGGAGTAAGGTTACTTGGGATCGCAAAGAAAAGACTATTGAAATCCGAACTAAAGAATTAAAAACCTCTTATATTCCTCAACGATTTTCCGGGGCCAACCGAATACCCATTCTAATGATAGGAGCCCTTTTAGGAAGAACAGAAGAATCCATCATTGTTCCTACTGCCGGAGGAGATCGTATTGGTCAAAGACCTATCAATTTTCATATGCAAGCTTTAAAACAACTTGGTGCTGAAATCGAATATCGAACAATGAAAAAAGAAGGGGCTTATTTCGCTCATGCTCATCAGGGTTTACAAGGATCAATTATTGAATTACCTTTCCCTTCTGTAGGGGCCACGGAAAATAGTATCCTATGTGCAGTAAGAGCTAAAGGGATTACTATTATAAAAAATGCTGCGATTGAACCTGAAATCATTGAATTGATCCTATTTTTACAAAAATTAGGGGCAATCATCTCTTTTGATGTTGATAGAACTATTCGTATTCAAGGCATTAGAAAATTTCATCCGGTAGAACATACCATTATATCTGATCGTATTGAAGCAGCTTCGTACGCTATCGCTGCCATTAGCTCAAAAGGGCGTATCTTTATTGAAGGAGCCCAACACATCCATATGATCACCTTCCTTAATAAATTACGAGAAATCGGAGGCGGCTTCGATATTAAATCGAATGGTATCGAATTTTATTATAATGGTCCTTTGCAAGGTGGCCTTCATCTGGAAACAGATGTTCATCCCGGTTTCATGACTGATTGGCAACAACCCTTTGTTGTCCTTCTTACACAGGCGCATGGGACTTCGGTTATTCATGAAACTGTTTATGAAAAGCGTTTTGGTTACACCGAAACACTTAAAGAAATGGGTGCTGATATAGAACTATTTAAACAATGTCTTGGCGGAAAAAAATGTCGTTATGCCGCACAAAATTATTATCATAGTATTATTGTTAAAGGTCCTACCCCATTGAAAGGCAGTAATATTTCTATTCCCGACTTAAGAGCAGGTTTTGCATATGTATTAGCAGCCCTTCTATCAAAAGAAACAAGTGAGATTAAGGGGCTTCCTTTTTTAAAAAGGGGATATGAACATATTGTTGAAAGACTGGTTTCTTTAGGATGTAATATTGAAATCTGTGATGATGTTAAAAAAGAAATACCGCTGATAACAAGCCAATAATAAATAAATCTATTTAATTGACTTATTACTTTTTAAAAACTATATTTTAATCCTATTAACTAAATTATTTAAATAAATGCATCAACTATTAACTGCAACCCCTCCATTATGGAGGCAGCTGCAAAGACAGAATTATAAGGATTATCATTCGCTTGCTAATTTTTTAGAACTAGATGAAGACATAAGAAAAGAAATACTTCCTCAATCTAATTTCATTCTGAATTTACCCAAGCGCCTAGCTGAAAAAATTGTTAAGAATACGATTGATGATCCTATTTTCAAGCAGTTTGTACCTCTTAAGAAGGAACAAAACGACAACCAAAACTTCATATCGGATCCTGTTAACGATGCCCAATTTAGAAAATCGACTAGGCTACTTCATAAATATAATGGAAGAGCGCTCCTATTAACCTCATCTTCTTGTGCTATGCATTGTCGATATTGCTTTCGTAAAAATATGGATTATGGGACTAACTCTCATTTTTTTGATAAAGAATTAAAAATTATTAAAGCGGACACATCGCTTACTGAAATTATATTAAGTGGTGGAGACCCCTTATCTCTTAGCAATTACTATCTAAAAGAATTAATATTAAATCTTGAAAAAATAAATCATTTAGAGCGCCTTCGTTTCCATACTCGATTTCCTATAGGAATACCTGAGAGGATTGATGAAGAGTTTTTAAACATTTTAAAAGAGACAAGACTAAGGGTCTGGTTTGTGATCCACTCGAATCATCCTATAGAATGGGATGAAGACGTCTTGTCATTTTTGAATAAAATACAGAGGCTGGGCATACCCATCCTTAATCAATCCGTTCTCCTTAAGGGAGTAAATGATACTTTTGAGATACAAAAAAAACTACATATGCTTTGCATCAATCATGGAATTATTCCTTATTATATTCATCAGTTAGACAAAGTAACGGGGGCTTCTCATTTTGAAGTATCAGAAGAGATTGGGCTAAATTTAATCAAACAGCTTAGAGAAGAGCTTCCCGGGTACAGCACTCCCCAATATGTTAGAGAAATACCCGGTAAGGCCAGCAAAACAGAAATTGCGTCAAAGCCACAACAAATTTAGAAAATAGCGTTGTATAGGAATACGTTTCATGAAAACTTGCTTCCGGAATTTCTGATAACAAATCCGGACCACCGTTAGCATTTAGAAAAGCAAAAATTTCTTTCACTCTATTATTTATCTCCGGGTGTGTAAGCCTCCCAAACCATAATCCCCAAGTAGCCATTTCTCTAGGATCATTTGCCTGAGTCGAACCTATACAAAATGCAAACCGTTCTCCGAATTTATCTTCAAAAATATAAGTCGCCCCCGCCACCCTATCAGGTATTGTATCAGTAAACAATTCGCAATCAAATAAGTTATTGGGATTGTTTTCCAGCTCATTGAAATAGATGTTTCTTTGTTCTTTTGTCCTTTTTTCCAGTCCTCTTTTAGTATATGCAACCCAAAGCATTGCTCCATCTAATTTAAGATAATCGCGCATCACCTGCGCTCTTGATCTTACTGATAAAAGACGGTGTTCATCTTGCAAGAGGGAAGGATCAACTAACAAATCGGATATGTTTCCTTTAGTACAAAGAGCAGTAGTTGGCGCCGGCGTATGAATAACGCCTTTTAAATTAACAATCTCTCCTGTTGTCATTTTATAAATAAGTTCTTGTTCAATAACTTTTTGCAAATTGACATAGATAGGCCGAAGTTCACTATCCGTACCTACTCTAATTTCAGCAAAATCCGCAGATACACCACTCCAAAGAACGATTAACTTTTCCACTAGAAGATCTAATTTCTCATCATGACAAATATTCTGAATGATATTTTTTTCAATTTGATTAAATGTTGGATTTTGATCATTTTTATCCAAAGAGCTTGAAGTACTCGAATCTTCTTGATGAAAGACAAGGAAATATAAGAATATGAGTAAAATACCTAAAATAGGAGGCAGCCCAAATTTAAATATTTCGACAACCGATATGTTCATGCGCTTCATACGTGATACTCCTACCTATAAATTTGATGCGCTAGCTACGTATATAGTCTAACTTGTGTTTTAGTGTATCGATAGTAAGAATCATGATAATCAATAACGCTCCTAAAAGAACAAATACTTCTCTTTTAAACCGTAAAAAAATCGAACGAATAGACTGACTCACATGCTTTCTTTTATTTAAAAAGGGATTTAAATTCCGACACTCTCAACAATATTGATTTTAGGTTCTGTCCATCTATCGTGTTTTTTTAGAAGGCCTATTAAACAATCCACTGCTTCGGTATAAGGAATATTAGCTTCTACTTTCTTTTTACCGACATATAAATCAATCATATCGGGTTTAGAGCCTACATAACCAAAATCGGCATCGGCCATCTCACCGGGTCCGTTTACAATACAACCCATAATAGCTATTTTGACCCCCGGAAGGTGTGCCGTCCTCTCATGAATTTTTTTAGCCACTTCTTGAAGATTGAATAATGTTCTTCCACAGCCGGGGCAAGAAATGAATTCTGTTTTAGAAGCCCTCATCCGAGAAGCTTGCAAAATATTAAAGCCCGTTTTTCTTAAAAACGAGATATCACAATCACCTTCTAAAAGAACCCCTTCTCCTAAACCATCACATAGTAAGCTCCCACAATCAACAGATGACTGTATAAGAAAGTCTTCTTTAGAACATAGATAGGCAAAGTTCAGAATAACAGGAATTTGAAGATCGTTTTGATAAAGCCATTCAAAAAAGGCACGTGAAAAATGAATCTTATCCTTTTTAGGTGCTAATAGAATAAAAGAAACTTTTGCTGTTTTTAAAAACTTCCATTTATTGCGATCCTCATCTGAGATGCTAACGACCTGCTCTTGCTCTTCCTTTATCTCATCTAGAGTAACTAACGGAAGATGTCCTATAGTGCTTATTTTAGAAAAGATGCCTATCCCCAATTCTTTAAGACGATTCAGTTTTGTGTCATCTTTTGAAGTCCAATCATCTTCTAAAATCAAAATATCCGTATTACTAACCGTCTTTTGTGGTCTTTGTAATTGAACGTCACAACCAATCTCTTGATAAAAGGTATCCTTTTGAAGGGAGGTACCATTGGCTTTAACCCCCACTGAACCGTCACGATGCAAAAAAGGGTGGTCTAATAAAGGAAGCACTCTTTTGATCTTATTAAAAGGGTTCCGAAAGGTTTCATTAAATGCAGGAACACTTCCGAAGACTTCGAGTTCTTTTTGATACTGCAACAAGCGCTTACAAGGATCCATCTCATACCAAGGATCTTCGGTTAGAGAAACACGAATCGTATCCCCTAATCCATCTACTAAAAGAGCACCGATACCAACAGCGGACTTAATACGTCCATCTTCCCCTTCCCCTGCTTCTGTTACACCTAAATGAAGCGGGTAATCCCAGCCTAATGTCATCATCTCAGCAACTAAGAGGCGATACGCTTCAATCATAACATGCGTATTACTCGCTTTCATTGAGAAGATAATATTATGAAAATCATATTTTCGACATATACGTGTATATTCAAGGGCCGATTCTACCATCCCTTTAGGAGAATCCCCATAGCGATTCATAACTCTATCAGAAAGCGAACCGTGATTAGTCCCTATACGAATGGAGCGCTTTAACTTCTTACACTTTTCAATTAAAGGAACAAATCTTTCCTCTATTCTATCGATTTCTTGTGCATAAGAATCATCGTCATATTCTAATATTCTAAAAGTTGCTCTCCTATCAGCAAAATTACCGGGATTAATTCTTACCTTATCAACAACATCTGCTACCCGGAGCGCTGCAGGAGGGTAAAAGTGAATATCCGCAACCAGAGGAATCGTGTAACCTTTTTGAATAAGACCATTTTTGATTTTTTCACAGCTATCAACTTCTTTCATTCCCTGAACCGTAACTCTTGCGATTTCACATCCGTAGTCAGCAAGTCGAATGATTTGATCAATGGTAGCTTTAGAGTCACGAGTATCAGAGGTCGTCATAGACTGGATTCTTATAGGGTTATCCCCTCCGATTCCAACAGATCCGACTTTCACTTCTCGTGTGATAAATCTTTTGGTTTTATAAATATTCTCGCAATATTGCATTAGTTTGAATAATCATGATTAATTATGATTTGAATGAGGATATTTCTAAAAAGAATAAAACACAAGTAATCTATTAAGAAGAGCGATAACGATAACTCTTATTAATCTTTTTTTTTAGCCAGTTCTGCTAAATTGCCTGATTGAGCAGCAGCTACCTGTAGTTGCTTATAAGCTAAATCATATCTATCTTGTAACTCGTATATCTCAGATCGTAAAATCATAGCCTTGGTTTTTTGAGATGAAGGGAATTCATCATTGATAATTCTCGATAGGATAAGCATTGATCTATCAAACTGATCCAAATAACGATAGCATTGGCTTTGGTGAATCCATAAATCTAACTGATAATCCTTATTAGGATCTTTTTCTTTAAAGGTCTTTTCGGCCTTATCGAAATAATCGATCGCTTGGCTATAGTCATTTCTGTTCATTACCAAGCAACCTAAATCATACCAAGCACGAGATAAATAGTACCCATTACATATGTTAGCATTTTTAAACTTTTCTATTATTGTAGTTAGAGAAGATTCTGTAAGGGCATTGTTAGATTGCCCGGAATGGATATCGATATAAGCCCGATCAGCTTCTTGGCAAATTAAAGGATAAGCTGACTTTTCTCTTATCAAATGAGCTAAAGAATAGGCGGAGCCCTCAAAATCTTGAAGAATTTTACTAAAACTATTTGCAGCTCGTAATAAATAATCGACGCTTTCCTCCCGGTCCGTTCTATCCGCCAGAGCAAGCTCAAGATAACCTTTATTCAATAGCGCCCGGTAGTAAACCTCAAGGAATTGCTGAAGTTCTTCGGGATTAATCATCTTCTTATTAAAGTTAACCTCGAAACAGTTCATCGAATTTACAAATAATTCAAGTGCCTCTAGAAATTGTCCATTACTTAATTTAGAATGAGAGAGATCTTTTTGAGATTTTCCTAAAAAATAATATACTTTCACTAGATAAGGGCTATCGGGAAACTTTTCCCGCATTATTTTAAGATGAGCTAAAGCATCCCTTTTTCCCTTGAGATATTCATCCTCTGTATAAACATTAAAATAAGCTTTTTGAGCAAAAAAAGAGTCAGGGAATTTTTCATAGACATTCTTAAAATAGGAGGAAGCATTTTCTTCTCTGAGGTTCCGAGATGCCTGTCCGGCTAAAAACCAAGCTTCGACGAGAAACTCTTCATCTAAAGCGGTATTTGCCAGTAAGACATACACCTCTTCCGCAGCTTTGAAATGCTTTATCTCATCATAATTATTTCCTAATAATAGAAGAACAGCCTCATGATATTTTCCTCTAACAGGGTTATCTAATAATTTCTTACAGGCACTAATAGCCTCTAAGGAATAGGTATGAGGAGCTCCTTTTTTCAGCAGTTTACTGGAGATTACAGCAGAAAAATATAAACGCTCTTCAACTCCCGGTACTTCTTCTTCTAAAGAAGAGCGCTGTTTTAAGTATTCCTTGGCCTTGAGTAAGGATTGTTCAGTATCTTGTTCAATATACCCTTTAATGATCATAGTTAAAATCTGACAAACCAATGACTTGTTTTCAGATTCAAAGAGATATAAAGCATGAGCTAAACCATCCGATGCTTCTTTAAATAACAGCCTTCGTTCTTCATATTCCTGAACTTTACTAGCTTGAGTAAAATCATTAACCCCACGGAAATACCATCCCCACGCAAAATTAGGACACTTTGAATAGATAGAACTTGTCAGCTTATTAAAAAGCTCTTTGGCTAAAATATAATCAGAAGCTAGTCTAGCTTGCATTAAAAGAACCTCAAAATTATCTTCTAGAGAGTTAAAATAAGCTTGATTAATCAATGAATCCATTGTTTCATTCGCCTTTTTATCTCCCAGAAGAATCCCTTTTAAGAAAAAGACATGCATTAATGATAAATATAAGCCAGATTCCTTCTGATCTGTTAAAAGAGCTTCAAAATATTTTTCTGCCTTATTCAAAAAAACTGCGATGAGTTCTTTATCCTTTACTTGTTCCGCCCGGCGCAAATAAGACCATCCTAAATTGTACATACCTTCACTGATCCAATCACAAGTCTCTCCTTGAGGGATTAATAGTGCTTCTTCATAACCAACAATGGCTAATGAATAATTCTCTTGTTTAAAATAAGCTTCTCCTCTAAGATAAGCCCACTCATAAAAAAGAAGATCTTTTCTATTCAGATTCATGTTTTCGGGATTCAATACTTCCTCTGCCAGGAAATAATTTTCTTCATCTAAAAAAACACGGGCCAAGCGAATACGGGCGTCGTTCGAAAAAGCTGTCGGGTGTTTTGGGCTTATTAAGAGAAAGTAGGACTTCTTAGCCCGGTCAAATTGTTCTTGAGAGTAATAGAGATTTCCCAACAATAAAAGCACTTCATTATAATGCTTCAGTTGATCTCTATCTGCCGTCTTCAAATAGCTTGTATACTGAATAATCGCTTTCGAAGCGTTCCCTAAAAAATAATGACACATCCCTAAAGAATACAGACTTTCAAGGTAAACCTCTTCTGAAGAAGGCTTTTGTTTTTCCAAAAGTTCACATGCTTTTCGATACAGCTTCATTTTCATATAGCTTTTGGATAGCAATAATCGAATATTCGAAAGGAATAGCTCTTTTTCGGGATGCTGCTCCCACCTAGGATATACCTCTATTAGGAGAGCTATCAGTATTTCCTGAAACAGTGGTATCAATTCTTTAAATGCTTGTTGGAGATACAAATTTTCTGCTCTTTGAAAGAGGGTATCATAATGCTGATCTAAGATTCCACTTAGCCCTAAAAAGAAACTCTTTTCTATCAGGGGCCAAGAGTCAATTGGCGCAGTTGTCTTAATCTCCTTGAGAATAAGATAAGCCTTCTGAGGATCATTCTGATAATTATATAACCTAGCTTCTATAAACTGAATTTTAGCTTGAAAATCTTTCGGGGGATTCAAATGATTCAATTTTTCTATGATGGAAGCAGCCTCCGTATAATTTTCGAGGCAAATCTCTGCATTGGCCAAACGAACCAAAACATCGAAATACGTATACCGACCGAAATATTCGCTGCCCCCTAGGGATAGTAACTCTTTAAAATGAGCACGAGCACGAGACCATTCTTTATTTTTTACGAAAAGCTCAGCTTCTGAGTGAAGGAGACAAAGTTTTGCAATAAACTCGTCGCTTCCGGGAGTGAGTTGGCTTCCTGCGACGGGATAAAAACAAAGTAGCTTCGCTACGCATATAAACAAGATGAGTTTTTTTACACTCCTAACGTAACGCATATCGATTGTTCTCATTTTAAAGTAGCATGTCATGTCAAATTTAGACTGTTTTTTGACCGTTAATTAACATAACTTAATCAAATACAAAAAAAACAGGCTAAAAGCATCCCTATTCGTTTCAAAATACATTGTTTTGAATATCGAAAATTTCCATTTTTTCATTTTTTTTACTATTTTTTAAAATCTATTAAAAAAAATATTGTTTATCTCGTAAAATTGCTTAAAAAAATCTTGAATTTAGGCTCAAAACCACAACAAAACGGCAGTTTTTAAAAAAAAATCATAAAAACACTTGCAGAATATATATAAAAGTTAATATTCACAAAATTGTAGACAACATCATTAGATACTCAAGGAGTGCTAGGCATGAGCTTAAACGATCTGATACATTCTATGAAAAAACTGCTATCGAGTATTAGCTCTGATATAGAAAAAGCGAGTAAAGGCAATAAAGCCGCAGCTCAAAGGGTTCGTACCGGAACCATTAAGCTTGAAAAGCTTGCTAAGAAATATCGGAAGGAATCTGTGAAAGCAGGGAAAAAAGGCGGCAAGAAGTCGGCTAAGAGAAAACCGGCTAAAAAAGCGGCTAAGAGAAAGCCTGCTAAAAAAGCGGCTAAAAGAAAGCCTGCTAAAAAAGCGGCTAAAAGAAAGCCTGCTAAAAAAGCGGCTAAGAAAAAGCCTGCTAAAAAAGCGGCTAAGAAAAAAGTTGCCACTGCTAAACGCAAAACTGCTCGAAGAAAAGTTGGCGTTAAAGCAAGAGCTATGTCGAAGAAAAGGCCTAAGCGTAAAGCAGCGAAGAAAAAAGCAAAATCTCCTTCTAGAAGAAAGAAGTAATTCTATCTTTTAGAAAAAGGATTCTGAAGGGGGTGTTTTTCACCCCTTTTTCTTTTATCACAATATTCTATTGAATTTAGAAACGTTGATTGATTGCATCTTGAACCTTTATAATCTATGAAGACTGCGTAAATGCAGTCGACTCCCAAACTCGCTTGCAACGGCAGAGAGTTTGAAAGGCATTTAATTTTACTTGAGGCTATGCGGTCTCTTCCTTTATTAAAATAACCTATTGTATTAGAGCATTGTTGATTTTTAAATCTGATCCGCTGCGTGAGCGGTAGAGTGCCTGTGGAGTTGTAAATAATTCCTGAGCGTCGCCCAATATGGGTTAGCAAAGACGGAGCAGCGAAGAAGCAGGAAAAGAGCGGTGAGTCAAACACGATGTTTGGCGAGATCATAAGCCTCCAACACGAAGACTTAGATAATTACTTGATTAGGCTTAATATCTCATCTAATGCCTTCTTTCAGCCTAACACACGTCAAGCCCGGCTTTTATACTCCGCTGCTCTAAAACCGCTAGATAAGCCAATTAAAGGCTTTGTTTATGATTTATGATAATCCAGCGGGAAAACCCTTTGCTTTAACATTGGGATGAGAGCGTTTTTCTCTTGTATTAAACAATTCTTTTTGTTTAAATGCCTTTGTTTTTCAAAATTACCGTAGGGCATACGGAAAGGGTTTCGTAAAAATCCATAGCCTTGGAAACTGATACGACTACAAAACGAGAGTAATCCTATTGAAAAATAGGTTAATAGAGGATTAAAGGAACCTCCTAACCGTGAGGGATGGGAATCCATCGGCTTTAGTCGTTGAAGGAAGTCAAACTGTGGGCTCGGAAGCTTAGGCATGGCGGCTTCTTGTTTTGCCGACACGGTCATTAGAATCGAAATTAATTCTGAAGCACTCAAACAGGCTCACCACAATGTCGTGATCAACCAGATCAAAAACATTGTGATCATAGAAGGAGTTGTTCATAAGATCTTATCACCATTACAAACAGATCCTCAATTTATCAACCCTGAGCCGGTTATTTTAGGCCCTCCTCGCGCCGGATTAACGCCTAAAGCTATACAAGATCTTATTCATTTAAGACCGAAAGAGATTCTTTATATCTCTTGTGAACCTACTTCACAGCAAAGCAATGTCACTCATCTAATGGATAATGGTTATATGCTTACGAAAATACAACCTATCGATCAATTTCCACACACTCCTCATATTAAAAATATTATTCTTCTAAAACATCAAACTGTCTCAATTTATGTCTCGAATGCAATTTAATATCTTAGCCAAAGAAATCGACTCCCAAGCAAGAGTAGGAGAAATCGAAACAGCTCACGGTGTCATAAAAACTCCTGCCTTTATGCCTGTTGGCACCAAAGGTTGCGTTAAAGCCGTGACCAACCGGCAATTACATGACCTCGATGCCCACATCATTCTTGGTAATACGTATCATCTCATGCTAAAACCGGGCCAAGAAATCATCAAACAAGCCGGGGGCCTTCATAAATTCATGAATTGGTCTAAGCCTATTTTAACCGATTCAGGAGGCTTTCAGGTATTTTCGCTTTCTCATTTAAATAAGGTCACGGAGGAAGGCGTCCATTTTAAGTCTCATATTGATGGATCTAAACATTTTTTAGGCCCCACTGAAAGTATGTGTATTCAAAAGAATTTAGGTAGCGATATAGTCACGGCCTTTGATGAATGCACCCATTTTCCCTGTGAAAAATCGGAAGCGGAGCAAGCTCTTGAAAAAACAACTCGCTGGGCAAAGACCTGTCGTAATTATGAATTAATGCCTCATCAAAATCTTTTTGGTATCGTACAAGGAAGTGTCTACCCTGACTTGCGGGCTCAATCAGCTAAAAAACTCGTATCAATGGACTTTGACGGTTACGCTATTGGCGGACTGGCTGTTGGCGAACCTAAGGAAATGATGAATGATATGATTAATTTCACTGTCCCTCATCTTCCTGAAAAAAAGCCTCGCTATCTCATGGGTGTTGGAACTCCACGCAACTTAATCGAAGCCGTTATGCGAGGTATTGATATGTTTGATTGTGTTATGCCTACACGTAATGCACGTAATGGCACGGCTTTTACTTGGGATGGTAAATTAATTATTAAATCAGCTCGTTACACTAAAGATTTTAATCCTTTAGATTCACAAACTTCTTCTTATACTTCTCATTTCTCGAGAGCTTATTTAAGACATTTATTAAATGTCGATGAAATTACAGGTTTAACGTTAATTACAATCCATAATTTAGCTTTTTATCTTGATTTCATGAATAAAATTAGGCAATCTATTTTCAATAGATCATTAAATAGATTATATAAACAAATTTGTTCTATATACCCTATTTAATTTTTTGATTGAAAATAACTTAGTTTAAAAGCAAGGAAAAACGTTGATGAAAAAAATATTTTATTGGGCGGCCGGTTTGTCTATAACTTTGTTTACTACCGGTTTACTATATGCACAGGAAAGCGGAGCTGCTCCTGAGAAGAGTCAACATTTTATGCAAACTTTAATTATGATTGGTATTGCTCTTGTGTTTTTCTACTTCATTTTATGGAGACCTGAGCAAAAACGCCGCAAGAAAGCTGAAAAACAACGTAATTCTCTTAAACAGGGTGATCGTGCAACTGCGATGGGTATTATCGGAACGGTTCATCGTGTAAAAGAAAATTCTGTTATCTTAAAAACTTGTGATGACACCAAAATTGAAGTTCATAAGGCTGCTATCAGTGATGTAAAAAGTCCCGGAGAAGCTGAAGAAAAAGAAGTTTCTTCTAAAAAGGCCGAACAGATAAACAATTAATTGTCTAAAAATGAATAAGACTTACTTGTAACTAATAAGTAAGTCTTTTTTCATTCTCAGTTACTAAAATTTATGACAATTAAGCGAGACAACTCCTTGCTTTAGCATTAGGATGAGAGCGTCTCGATTAAAGTGTTGTTTCGTATTCGTGTTAATTTTCATATTTTGTATACTATTTCTATCTTTTAGATTTATCGATGGAATAGCCGGTAAGTTAAGCCTTTGGAGATCCTGTCAAACCCGGGGGGGGAGCATGGGTTGGTTGAAGACCGTAACAGTTCCTTTTTGGAAATTTTTATTGGGAAAGCCAAGCTTTGTTTCCCGAGCAGTGATAGGAATCACTTCCTTGAGGGTTAGGAGCTGTCAATGTGTAAGGCTTTTCTTCCCGATCAAGTGGTAGTCTATACCCCTTATGAATCAAAGTGCCGATTCTAAGACTTGAAAATGATCATTGATTCGTGTCCTCATTGATTGAGCAATAGAGGGCCAAGTATTTTCAAAAAATCCGGTAATCGATCTCCGAAATTCTTTAGCAGAATTAAAAAACCGATTATTGCGACAATATTCATTCATCACTTTCCATAATCGTTCAATAGGATTGAGGTTAGGACTGTAAGAAGGTAAATAATAGAGAATAATACCTTGTTTTTCTGCTTCTTGTTTGGTCTGAATACTTGTATTATAAGGACCTTGATCTAAAATAAGATGGATATTTGGAGCTGAGGGATATTTTGACCGTAATAAAGCAAAATGTTTTGCCATGGTACCGCTATTTAATGTTTCATAAGCATCTATTGTTACCTTCATACTGTTTAAATTGATAGACCCCATAAGATTCATTCGAGTTCTAGAAGCTGTTGTTGCGATTAATTTACTTGTTCCCGGTCGAATCCAACCATAAGAAATTTTAGTTGCCATAGTTGGATGCACACCATCAGCAAATTCAACAGGCTCATTTTTAGGCAGAGATGCCATAAGCTTGGTGTAAAATTGCATCCAAGCTTTTTGTTGATCAGAATTTGCCTTAGCCGGTGTACCTTTAGGCTTTTTATAGGAAAAACCATGTGAGTGTAGCCAAGAAGTCATCCCTGAAATCGTATAAACAATGCCATATTTCGCGAGAACATAAGAACAGATATCTTCTACTTTGACATAGGTATGAGTTGTTAAATGTTTAATGAATTCTTCTGACTGTGGCGCAAGAAGTTTACTGACTGAACCACCGCTTTCTACATGCAATTGCTGTTTATTTTGATATTCTTTAATGTGACGAGACACTGTTTCATCGTCTAAAAGCACAGCTTCAGCAATACGAGTATTACTCCAACCTTTATTCGACAATAGAACAGCCTTGATACGATCTCGTATACGACCATTCTTTTCTCGTTTATGTTGCTGTCTGAGATGCTTTTCTTCTGATAGTGTTAAAAATGAATTCATACAAAATAATTTACACTATACGAATACAAAATATCCGGAGGTTTATTCGTGATGAGTATATATCCTTAAGAATTTCGTTATTATGTATGGGGTCTTTGGAAGTTTTATTTAAGTCGAAGATGAATGACAAAATGGAAAAGAGCTAAACTTATACAACTTTTATTGCGCAACAAGTCTATTGTATTTTTCCTTTTTTCGCTTTCTATTTTTTCTTGTTAACATCTAATTAGATGTAAAAAAACCCAAAATCTCTTTAAAGGAGTCTTGGGTTTTTTACAAAATAACCTAGCCATATAATCTGGATTTTGTTCCTTTCAAAGTGGTTGGTGGTGAATATAGTGGAATCGTAGTCGGTTCCGGCTTTGTCATATCTCTGACAAAAGCGTGATCTGTATGTTTCTCTGAGTGTATTGTGGAGTGTTGCGCTGACATTCCTCTATTGCTTTCAACGCTATCGGTTCTTTCTTTTTCCGTTCTGTCTTTGATCCTTGATGTTTCTTGGTCTTCCTGTAATTGGTTCATTTGCTTTTGAACAAGCTTAAGAACATGAATAAGGGTCTCAATTAGTTTACTTAATTTTTCTAATAGATCTGTTTGACCTACCGGAGATTTCATTAAATCTTTATTGATATTTTTCAAAAAAGACTGAAGTAGTTGTATTGTTGCATTTTCTGATGCAATGGCTGCAACAACCTGATTAAATTCACCTGTTAGCTTATCTATTTTATTTAGTAATCGTGTATTTCCAATCGATGCCTTTTGTACATCACTGTCTAGAGCTCTATAATTTCCTGAATCGATCGCATCTTCGATTTGCTTAGCATATGTTTGTGCGCCCGGAGGAAGATTTTTCAATTGATCGTTTAAACCGTTAATTTTTTCTTCTGTTTTACCTACACTAGCTTGCGCTTTATTTACAGTTTCTTGAGCTTCCGCAACTTTCTCTTTATCGGCGGTAACTTTTGCTTTTGCATACGTTAATGCCTGATCTGCGCTATCCATTCTTAAGTTGGCAGCATCCATTTTTGATTTAGCAGCATTCATTTTGTCTTTATTTGCCTGTGAAGGATCATTTTGATAAGCTTTTTGTGCTTTTGCATAGGCATCTTTATCTTTATTATATGCATTATGGGCTGCAGTATCAGTGCCTTGTACTGCATTTTCTGCTTCACTATCTGACGCTAATGCACTCTGCGCTTTAGCTAAATTACCTTTAGCTTTATCTACTATCTTTTCAGCTTCATCTAAACTACCTACTAACTGACTTAACTCGTCTAAAAGTTTTTGATAAGCTTGCACATCTTCTTTGTTAGGAAGATTTGCCAATTCTTTTTGAAGCTTTTTTAATTTCGCCGTATTCTCTGCTAACAGTGTAAATATTGTTGTAGATGCATCTATATTTTTAAAAAGCTCGGTATTAGTTAAAGCACCTTGATTCTTTTGAAATTCCAATAATAAAATATAGACCTCTGTAAGAGGATTTCCGGTACTTGGTCCATTCGCACCATTGCCGGTTGGATTTGGAGTACTGCTTGGAGCCGGTTCCTCTGTTTCAGTACTACCTTTAGCTTTTGCCTTAGTAGGTGATTGACCATCACCTAGGGCAGTCGAAAGAGAACGATACACTTCTGCAGTGGCAGCAAGGAAAAAATTGCTGCGCGAAAGCTGTGCTTTCCCCGAATTAGGAATGACTGTATTTACTGCAATATTTTCACTCTTCCCTTCAGGAGGGAGTTGATTGATTTGAGTTTCCACTTGAATTCTCCGTAAATTTTGGTTTTCGTTTGATAATTTCTGAGGATTTAAAAGCGTTTAGTTAGCTACCATCCGCCATTATCATCTTCATTTTCTTTGTCTTCTTCTTCCCTGTGCATGGGATCATTTTTAGCACTAGCGGTTGATTCTTCAGGCTTTTCTTTTTTAAGGGTTAAAAGATTCTGAAATACATTTCCTTGGGCTTCACTAGAGTCTTGCATAACTCTCTTATTTTTAGACTGTTGATCAAATTGGGATTGAGATCCGGTCGTCATTACACTCTGAGATAAAGTTAAGTTAAAATCACTGCTCATTTTTCTATTAAACCGCTTTTAGTTAATCTACAATCATTAGTCAACTAACTACTAATGGATTGATATATATATTGTATCAAAAAATCGATTTTTTGTAAACAGAAAAATTAAATATAAGTCATTTATGATGAGAAGCATGTTAAATAGAAAATATTACTAAAGCGCCTTTTTTAAGTATGAAATGCAACAAATAGATCCTTCATTATCGCTTAATTTTCTTTGATTGAAAACCTCTATAAGACCTCTGCATATACCCCTTATGAATCAAAGTGCCGATTCTAAGACTTGAAAATGATCATTGATTCGTTTCCTCATTGATTGAGCAATAGAGGGCCAAGTATTTTCAAAAAATCCGGTAATCGATCTCCGAAATTCTTTAGCAGAATTAAAAAACCGATTATTGCGACAATATTCATTCATCACTTTCCATAATCGTTCAATGGGATTGAGGTTAGGACTGTAAGAAGGTAAATAATAGAGAATAATACCTTGTTTTTCTGCTTCTTGTTTGGTCTGAATACTTGTATTATAAGGGCCTTGATCTAAAATAAGATGGATATTTGGAGCTGAGGGGTATTTTGACCGTAGCAAAGCAAAATGCTTTGCCATGGTACCGCTATTTAATGTTTCATAAGCATCTATTGTTACCTTCATACTGTTTAAATTGATAGACCCCATAAGATTCATTCGAGTACGAGAAGCTGTTGTTGCAATCAATTTATCTGTTCCCGGTCGAATCCAACCATAAGAAATTTTAGTTGCCATAGTTGGATGTACACCATCAGCAAATTCAACAGGCTCATTTTTAGGCAGAGATGCCATAAGCTTGGTGTAAAATTGCATCCAAGCTTTTTGTTGATCAGAATTTGCCTTAGCCGGTGTACCTTTAGGCTTTTTATAGGAAAAACCATGTGAGTGTAGCCAAGAAGTCATCCCTGAAATCGTATAAACAATGCCATATTTCGCGAGAACATAAGAACAGATATCTTCTACTTTGACATAGGTATGAGTTGTTAAATGTTTAATGAATTCTTCTGACTGTGGCGCAAGAAGTTTACTGACTGAACCACCGCTTTCTACATGCAATTGCTGTTTATTTTGATATTCTTTAATGTGACGAGACACTGTTTCATCGTCTAAAAGCACAGCTTCAGCAATACGAGTATTACTCCAACCTTTATTCGACAATAGAACAGCCTTGATACGATCTCGTATACGACCATTCTTTTCTCGTTTATGTTGCTGTCTGAGATGCTTTTCTTCTGATAGTGTTAAAAATGAATTCATACAAAATAATTTATACTATACGAATACAAAATATCCGGAGTTTTATTCGTGATGAGTATATAGTATTTTAATTTTTATTTGATAATATGTTATCCTTCTTTTTTTATACAAACAGTAAGGACAAAACAATGCCTAGAGCCTATTCAGTAGATCTTCGAGAGAAAGTATTACAACATATAGAAAAACATCATGATAAAAAAACAGCCGGCCATATTTTTCAAGTAGGTATCGCAACAATATATCGATGGATCTTGCAAAAAAAGCAAAAAGGACATTTAAAGCCAATCCGCAGAAAATATGCTTATAAGAAATTAGATGATGAGTTGTTATCTAAATATGTAGAAAAACATCCGGATTATTTTTTATCGGAAATTGCTGATTATTTTTCAGTCACTCCGCAAACGATTTTTTATGCCCTTAAAAGATTAAAAATTACACGAAAAAAAAAACTACTCGCTATAAGGAAAGAGATGAAAAGAAACGGGAAGCTTTTATGAAAGATTTTAAAAATATTCCCTTTGACAAGAGAATTTATCTCGATGAAACCGGGATTCATCAATTTTTATTTCGTGAGTCCGGAAGAACCTTACGCGGCAAAAAAGTTTTTGGAGCGGTTTCAGGAAACCGCTTTATAAGGCAAAATATTATTTCAGCCCTATCTAAAGGGCAGTTTTTATCTCCAATGTGTTTTGAAGGTACTTGTAATACCGGGTTATTCAATATTTGGCTTAAGGAAGTTTTGACTCCTCAGCTTACACCCGGTAGTGTTCTTATTCTTGACAATGCCGGTTTTCACAAGTCAGCGGAAAGCAGGAAAACAGTAGAATCTGCCGGTTGTAAGCTTATGTTTCTTCCTCCCTATTCTCCGGACTTAAATCCTATAGAAAAATATTGGGCTAATATGAAAAATAAAGTTAGAGAGATATTACGAAAAGTTACGAATTTTACATTCGCCATTGATCAAGCAATCTTATCAATATAAAATTAAATGACTATAAATTGCCTGTAACATTATTTGTAATAGATATCATCTTCCTCCTTGAAATAACTTATTAGATGTTGTTAAAGTTGTTCTGTTCACATTCACGCAGAAACTGCATGGCTTCGGGCGTTCCTAGACTTCTAAGGTAATTGGAAACAGCTAATCGAATAGCGTGGAAACAACCCCCTCCCCCTGTTCCTGAGGCGCCCATTCCTGCATATTGCTCTTGAACTCTAGATTTTATAAGGCTACAATTGTTTTTAATATAGTTGGGTGCCGAATAACAATATGCATTTCTGTTAATGTTGTTAATAGCCATAAATCCTCCTTGATTACCCTCTTGTTCTGATGTTTATTAATCCACCATATTGATTTTCCAGTTCTTTTTTCAATTCTTTTTGTATTTGCTCTTGATATCGTTGAATTTCCTCATATTGTTGGACAGTTGTATATCCATATGATGTATAAATCATGAAACCTCCTTGGTGTAAGTGTCTGATACTAATTTTAAATTAATAGGGTAATTCGGAAATCATAGCAGTCTCTGTCTTTATGAAGCAATTTAAGACATTCCTTTAGAAAATAGATAAACACATACAAATTATTTTATATTATTGGATAGTCACTAATACACTATTCACTAATACACTATCGTGTTGCTATGATAATAATCTTTAGCATCTAAAAACTACCTAAAATAGTAGTAAAAATAACCCCAATGCCCCAGTAGCGCCCCATGTGTAGGTTACACTTTAAGATTTGTCACTTAAAAGTAATGGACATGTAACGGATTCAAAGTCCGTCGCAATGTGTTTTTACTAAATAAATGTCTTAAATTTCCCTTAAATAAGGACTCGTGTATAATTTCAGATTCTTTATTTAATACAAGGAAGTGTAATGAAGACCTTAACTAAATGTTTGTTGCTTGCTATTACTCTAATAGCTTGTACATTAATCTATTCTAAGCCACTTGTGGCTCATACTGTTGATGAATCTGAAATAGCCCCAGGCATTCTTTTTTCATCCCCTTCTTCTCATTCTTTTCTTTCATTCGATGAGAATATCGATTCTTGGATAACAAGAACCAGTCTTGAAGGTGAAATATTAGTTGAAGCACACTACAGTGAAAAACCTGGCAAGGAATTAAAAGAATCAAATAAACCAATTTACGTTATAGTTCACCTTACCAAGAAAGGCGACTGTGACGAAGAATCAAAAATAAGAACAGACTATCTTTTTCTTGGTGAGTGTGATTTAATGGTTCGCGGTGAAACAGAATTTCATTGTTGTGAAGATTCTGGTGGCAATTTCACATTTAAGCAAAAACAATACCGAGGCTGCACTGTTGGTATATTCAAAGAAATGATTCATGTGAAATTCCACTCATAGCCCATAAAAACTACACATTTTTCATAGCATCTAGTATTGCATCTAGCTTCTCATCATTTGGTGAAACATTTTTAGTATCGGGTTCTTTCATCCCAAGATAAATTTTAGAGAGCCACATGTTAACTTGAGGATTAGTCTTAGCCATTTTTTAGCGCCAGGAAAGGAAGAGACATACTACTTTAGGCATTAAGTGGGTATTTATTTCAAACTCAATTGACCTATCTATAGAACAGGTAGATCTATTACCTCTATCAGAGTAATTTTAGCACTTATATAAATCATAAATATTTCATCATACCTAGCTCTTCAAAAGGTACAAAAGGTTCAAATATATGGATAAAACCTGGCATCAAATAATAGTAACAGTACTAACGTTTTTCTCTTGATTCTTTTAAACTTTGATATTAATATTTTTTGTTCTTTAATCAACTTATACGGAGCCATATGATCTTACCTTTAGATGCTAGTATAGCAGCTGGAATATCAATTATTTCTAATATAATATGAAAACAGTAAAACTGAAAAAAAGAGATTATACAATAAGCTTCATGAGTTAATTGAGAAAGTAAAGATCTTATCTGCAGACGGACAGTCTTGTGTAAAAGTCTATTATAGACACAGTCTATCGAACAAACAAAAGTTCAATAAACTTACAATAAATGAACAAAAAGAATTCGATAAAAAGTGTAATTCTGACCCACTGGAGCTAACAAATCATATTAAACAAATTGAAGAAGTTATTAAAAACTTCAAAAAGATATTACAAGAAGCAAAAATTAGTGATATTCCTATGATTAAAAATCAATTAACTCCACTCATAAAGGACTTCCTGGAATCTTTCACAAAGTTGAGTAAATAAACCGGCTTATATCATCAATCGTCATATTATATAGACCAAGTACATCAAGCACGGAAACGACATGATAAAAATATTACAAAATGTAGGGTAACTGCAAACCACTACATGAGTACGGAATTCCCAGACGCACGCAAAACTTTTAAAGATGCAATTGACCAACTATTTGGAAAATAACTGTTACTTATTGGATATTTGTTATTAATTTAGATTACTCACCTCAGCTTATCGATTAATTTATTAAAAGCTATAGAAGCTTCACTATATTCTTTTTTTAATGCCTTGGAATATAGCCCATGCTTCCACTGCCCATTACAATAGGGTCCATCCACTATTTTCTTACGACCTGTTGACTTACCTCCATGCATATGACAAACCCTCTTACCTCTCATAGCTTGAAGCCTACATCGCTTTTGAGACCTCTTACTTTTAGCATGACAATAAACCATGAGGTATTGCTCCTAGTTTTCCATTAACCCTAATTAATCACGGCTTTTGCATTATCATTCATAGTCACATGCTGAACCGTAATATTCTGTCTTCCACCTCTTCTATACTCATCACGAATAAACCTCCGGATATTTTGTATTCGTATAGTGTAAATTATTTTGTATGAATTCATTTTTAACACTATCAGAAGAAAAGCATCTCAGACAGCAACATAAACGAGAAAAGAATGGTCGTATACGAGATCGTATCAAGGCTGTTCTATTGTCGAATAAAGGTTGGAGTAATACTCGTATTGCTGAAGCTGTGCTTTTAGACGATGAAACAGTGTCTCGTCACATTAAAGAATATCAAAATAAACAGCAATTGCATGTAGAAAGCGGTGGTTCAGTCAGTAAACTTCTTGCGCCACAGTCAGAAGAATTCATTAAATATTTAACAACTCATACCTATGTCAAAGTAGAAGATATCTGTTCTTATGTTCTCGCGAAATATGGCATTGTTTATACGATTTCAGGGATGACTTCTTGGCTACACTCACATGGTTTTTCCTATAAAAAGCCTAAAGGTACACCGGCTAAGGCAAATTCTGATCAACAAAAAGCTTGGATGCAATTTTACACCAAGCTTATGGCATCTCTGCCTAAAAATGAGCCTGTTGAATTTGCTGATGGTGTACATCCAACTATGGCAACTAAAATTTCTTATGGTTGGATTCGACCGGGAACAGATAAATTGATTGCAACAACAGCTTCTCGTACTCGAATGAATCTTATGGGGTCTATCAATTTAAACAGTATGAAGGTAACAATAGATGCTTATGAAACATTAAATAGCGGTACCATGGCAAAGCATTTTGCTTTGCTACGGTCAAAATACCCCTCAGCTCCAAATATCCATCTTATTTTAGATCAAGGCCCTTATAATACAAGTATTCAGACCAAACAAGAAGCAGAAAAACAAGGTATTATTCTCTATTATTTACCTTCTTACAGTCCTAACCTCAATCCCATTGAACGATTATGGAAAGTGATGAATGAATATTGTCGCAATAATCGGTTTTTTAATTCTGCTAAAGAATTTCGGAGATCGATTACCGGATTTTTTGAAAATACTTGGCCCTCTATTGCTCAATCAATGAGGAAACGAATCAATGATCATTTTCAAGTCTTAGAATCGGCACTTTGATTCATAAGGGGTATAGATGAAAAACGACAATTACTGAATTTAGTGTTTCAGAACTTACAATTAGAAGACCTAAGTCTCTTATTCTAAATAAGAGAACCCTTCTTAACTATCATGAATTTTAAGAATCGTCCAGAAGAATGGAGGCGGTTGAATTCGAACTACCGTATCCTTAAGGAGACGCCTATCTAGAATAGGCAATGAAGGATTAACTCAGTATGATTTAAAAACATTTAATGATGAATCTAAGCCACATCAGTTCGTAAGGAAATTATTTAGAGAATATCCTGATGGAGGAAACATAGAAGTTGAGCTTGCTGGATCTGAATCAATGTCTAAATTGATTGAGCGTATTGGATTAAAAGGGGAGTTAAAGAATATCTTTTTTGGAAGGTCCCATTGGAATAAAGTGTATTTTAAAGGATTAAAAATAAAATTATTAAAATCAGAAATTAAAAATTTAAATCTGATTTTAGAACAATTTGTCTTTTCAACTATGAAGTGCAACAAACTTGTACTCTATTATAGCACAAATTCTTCGGATTGAAAACCTCTATAGGTGTTTTAAAATTCAAACTTTTTCCGGGTCTTTCATTAAGCAGTTTTTCTATCTCTTTTACATCCTCTTGTGTCACATTATTAAAGTTTGTTTTCTTAGGCAAATACTGTCTAACTAACCCATTCGTATGTTCATTCAACCCTCTTTCCCGGGAATGATAGGGTTTAGCAAAATAAAACTCTGCTTTGAGTGTTGAACTTACTTCTTGATGCCGAGAAAACTCTAAACCATTATCTGCTGTTAATGTGTGAACTCTATCCTTAACAGGCTTTATAGTCATTTAATTTTATATTGATAAGATTGCTTGATCAATGGCGAATTTAAAATTCGTAACTTTTCGTAATATCTCTCTAACTTTATTTTTCATATTAGCCCAATATTTTTCTATAGGATTTAAGTCCGGAGAATAGGGAGGAAGAAACATAAGCTTACAACCGGCAGATTCTACTGTTTTCCTGCTTTCCGCTGATTTGTGAAAACCGGCATTGTCAAGAATAAGAACACTACCGGGTGTAAGCTGAGGAGTCAAAACTTCCTTAAGCCAAATATTGAATAACCCGGTATTACAAGTACCTTCAAAACACATTGGAGATAAAAACTGCCCTTTAGATAGGGCTGAAATAATATTTTGCCTTATAAAGCGGCTTCCTGAAACCGCTCCAAAAACTTTTTTGCCGCGTAAGCTTCTTCCGGACTCACGAAATAAAAATTGATGAATCCCGGTTTCATCGAGATAAATTCTCTTGTCAAAGGGAATATTTTTTAAATCTTTCATAAAAGCTTCCCGTTTCTTTTCATCTCTTTCCTTATAGCGAGTAGTTTTTTTTTTCGTGTAATTTTTAATCTTTTAAGGGCATAAAAAATCGTTTGCGGAGTGACTGAAAAATAATCAGCAATTTCCGATAAAAAATAATCCGGATGTTTTTCTACATATTTAGATAACAACTCATCATCTAATTTCTTATAAGCATATTTTCTGCGGATTGGCTTTAAATGTCCTTTTTGCTTTTTTTGCAAGATCCATCGATATATTGTTGCGATACCTACTTGAAAAATATGGCCGGCTGTTTTTTTATCATGATGTTTTTCTATATGTTGTAATACTTTCTCTCGAAGATCTACTGAATAGGCTCTAGGCATTGTTTTGTCCTTACTGTTTGTATAAAAAAAGAAGGATAACATATTATCAAATAAAAATTAAAATACTATAAACAGGTAATTAAAGCATCGGCAACACCGAGGGCTTGTTTAGACTTTACCTTCATAAGCATCGTATATTTAGAAGCACGATCAACAATAGAAACAATCACTCCTTGATGATTTTTGCCTATTATCGTATCTAATTCAAAATCTCCTATTCTTGTTTTTTCATCGACAATACAAGTTCTTTTATCAATATCGACTCTATTGGGAATACAGCTTCGGCCTGCTTTATCTGAACCTCGCTTTTTATACTTCTTACCTTTGTGTCTTAAATTTTTATATAAATTGCCCCAATTTCGTTTATCTTTCCAAATATGACGATAAATACTTTCGTGGCTGATAAGCAGGCCTTCTTCTTCTTTCAATCGACCGGATATTTGAACAGGACTCCATTGAAGCAGTAATTTACTTTCTATCTTCATAAGTAGTTCATGGGTCATTTTCTTTGTTTTACTGCTCGCTTTTGAACGCCTTCTTTTAGTTTTGATTTGTGCTGCAAAATAGATATATCTGCCTTCATAGCTATTTCTTTTTAACTCTCGATAAACAGTAGTTTTATTAACATTTAATTCCTGCGAAATAGAATCAACAGAATCTCCTCTTCTTTTTAAAGTACATATTTGGCACCTTTGTTCGTAGGTTAAATGCCGGTAGCCTTTAGGCATAAAAAATCCCTCCATAGTTTTTTTTTGCAAAAATTTACTATAGAGATTTTGCCGGCATTTGGCCATTTTCAAATTCTTCCTATTTGTTGCACTTCAATGTTGAAAGGGCGTTTAATTGTTAATCTTGTATTAAAAATAATTATTTACTAAACAATTAATCGCTAAGTAATTAATAACTTAAGCAGGCAAAGTTGAAACCCATTTGATTAGGGTAAACTGTTAGTTCGATCTTTCCCATTTGCCGGGGAGGGTCCATTACAATAGTATGATACTTACCTTTTGGCTACATAGTGAGTGTATTTCTAAGTATTTCATTTGCTATTTTTGCTTTCTTCCTTCGTTATTGTTACATAGGCCATTGATAGTCATATCTCCGTTTGACAAAGCTTCTTTGATGTCATTAGAGGCTTTATCATTTCCCAATCTTGTTGATAAAAAGATATTTTATCTCGCCTCCTTTTCTTAAATTTGTATAACCAAGCATAAATAGACATAAAAATATGATTTCGTTGCGCTCGTGCGTTACGAAACTGCCGGCGCTCAAAGCCACAAGTTTGTTTCAATTCCCTATGATAAACTTCTATTTTCCAACTTCTATTTTTCAACGAATTTTTATGATTTTTTCAAGGTCATTACGACCGGATTCTTTAATATTAGTGACCACATAATCAATGCGATCATTTTTAGCCGGAAACTCGAAAGCCGTAATAAAACCATAACCGCGTAAGTGACTGCTTAGTCCTTCATACGGAATATCCAAATCTTCCAAACTTACATTTCGATTAACTGATCTTGCTACACTTTAATGCACATTTAAAATACAGATATAATGGATAAAATGTTTACCCGGAGTGTAAAGAAATGAAACGAAAATGCAGGCAATATGATCATCAATTCAAAGTTGATGTAGTAGATCATTGTTTATCTTCAAACAAGAGTATCAGAAAAATAGCCGAAGCTTTTGATGTCAATGCAACAACTCTTTATGGATGGATTAAAGAATATAAATGAAATTACGTTAGTCACACCATTAGCTATCATATTAGTTATAATGAACCTATCCCACTAATTTATCTATCCAAAATTTAATCAACGCCGGAGTTAAAAACCCTTTCCAATACTTCATCTTTCTTTCCCAACGGATAACGACTTTTCGAAACTTTCTTTGTAGCCATGAAATAGCTCTCTCTACTTGCCATCGTTTACGCTTTATCATCGCCCTAATTTTTTTAGGAGCTTTCTGTCCGGGCTTTTTTCGTCTACAAATCCATGGAAAAATACCCCTTATCAAAAGAGCCTCTTGTAAAGACTCTGAGTCGTAGCCTTTATCCGCTTCAAAAATAGGTATGAGATTACGATGCTTCCACCTATTTTGTACTCTATTAATCAAAGGGATGATTTGTTTCCTCTCGTCTCCATGGGCTCCTGTAGCGATAAGAGCAATAGGAGAGCCATATCCGTCTACAAGTAAATGTCCGGTAACTTCTTTTCCCTTATAGCCGTACGTAACTTCTTCTCCGCCACCCTTACCTCCTGAAAACAAACCCATCACCGGCTATTCGTTCCCAATTGAATAAGTTTTTCAATTCGGCCAAGGATAATCCGGCACTTAGTATAGCATCCAAAGTCCCGTCCTCTTGCCAAACACCCAACCGGCTATGAGAAGTGGTTCTTGCTCCCCAAGCTTCACCTTTTGGGAGGTCGCACCAACGACTACCTGTTATTAAAATCCAAAATATTGAATGGCATACCTTTCTCCAAGATGCATGAGGATATTCTTTAGATCTTTTCTCCGGTTCTTGAGGTACTAATGATGCTAAGAACAACCATTGACTATCTGTTAACCCTTCAAATTGAGACATTTTTTCTCCCCTTTCATAAATTATGAAAGGGGAGCATACCAAATACAAATTTAAATTACATTAATGGGATAGGTTCAATATACATACCTCCACTAAATATACTAATAATTATTTTTTTATTTATAACTATAATAATTTATATAATTACATATATAAAGGAATAATGAGTATGACATGAGGTGTTAATATAGAGAATATGGTATGTGGTGGTAATATTGGTAGAGTCCATTACGAACAGCAAATTATGAAGGCTATTCCTAACACTCCTAACAACGAAAGGAATAGATTAGCGAGCATGGTGGATAATTTATTTATGAATACGGGATTGGAAGATAAGCGTCTTTTTGATTGTCTTTTAAACATTCCTAAAAATCAACGTAGGGGTGTCATAGAACATGCTCAGATGTTTATTGTAGCGGATTTGAGTACCACTGAGAAATGTACTCTTTTGAATACTATTGTAAGTATCTCTGAAGCATCAATTCGACAATATCATACAACACGTTCAGAAGCTTGCTTACGTACCGGGCCGATCATTTCCGGAACCCCGGACAATTTGGATCTTGGAGGGTATTGCAAAGATCCTTGAATCTCAACGCGAGAATTTTCCGGATCAGGCTCAGAAGGTTATCACCCGCGATATGACTAAACTGACAGGAAAACGTATCTTGGAAGATCTTCCGGCTATTCCTGAAGCTCAATGTGCAGATCTCATAAAACAGACACGGAAGCTTATCGAATCAGGCCCGGCGAGCCGGGCTGTCTCTAGAGTCTTTGAGGGTCTTAACCTATTTCCTACAGATCAACATATATATCATGGAACAGCTTCTGACGTTTATACAAAATAGGGATAACGTTTCTATCACTGATATTTTGATAGAGTTTATGAATGGATTGCCACTATATCCAAATAGAACAAGTTTTTCAATTTAAGCTTTCAAGAACGGATTTTAAAGAAAAACCTAAGGCTGTTTTATTAGATTATGCTAAAAATCTACTTGAGCACAGCTATGAACAGAGGCTCTCGATTGTATACAAAGACGAAATCAGGAGAGACCAAGGAGGACTTACAAGAGATTTTATCACAAACATTTTTCGTGAAATATTTACTAACTCTGAAGTATTCAATACGAAATTAATAAACAATCAGGGTGTCCTGATTCATCTTGATGATGCACAGGATAGCAAGATTTCTAAAGCAATCGGAATTATTTTAGGTAGAGTCCTAAGCAATCGATCATCCGTAATAGGAATAGGTTTTCATCCCGTTTTATTTCAGATGCTTAAGGTTCTTGATCAAGAAGACTTTCAACACATCCCGGACAATATTCAAAGTATAGCAGATTTAAATACGCTGTTATATAAGGAGTCCTCAGGTAAAGTATTCACTAAGCTCTTTGATAAATATATAGAAATCATTTAATCCTGAGGGTCTTGCCCGGATGAGCAATAAAGAGTTTTTAGAAAATTATCCTGAACCTCATCAAGTGATTCGTTCTATTGCCCTCATTGCAAAGCACATGTATAATTATCTTGTCAAATATGATAATGGTTGGGATGCGGTTGCAAAGATAAGTCATGAAACATTATCTAAGAGATTAGAGGGGGAGCTCTCCAAACAGTTGTTAAAAACATCGATTCAATCAAATAATGAAAATTTAACTGCATTAATAAATAACCGGATTGATTCGGCAGATGATGATCAGTTAAAAGAGTTTCTTTTGTGTGCAACAGGGTCTCTCGCTTTATTACCTGAACAAAAGCCGGTTATAAAGCCGGTAAAACAGCAGAAACAATCATTTATTTTTCATACTTGTTCTATGACGATAGAGGTAAGCATTGATCCCAACCAACTTCCGACTCAAGAAGAATTCAACGATCATTTAAATGCAGCTATTAGCATGCCGGATAAGTTTCAGATGATATAATACCGGGTGTTTACCGGCTGTGTTGAAACAGCAAATAATACCGGTTCTAAAAATTAATTTCATAAATTAGCCCAAGGTCTGGAACAGAGTTGTTTTAATCTGTTTGGGACATCGACAAAAGTATTCCATGCTTCACAACAGGTTTTGAGAATAGACTTCTTTCGAAATGCATCATATGAGTTCCAAATGATAGATTCCAAGACTTCTGCACGACTAATGATTAGATGTGAGATAAGCGAAATACAAGACTATTCCTAAAGCGGCATAAAGTTGTTTCATCCGGCGTATCATCTTCTATCTCACAACCTGTGAATAACATACAGGCCAAAACGGACTCTTAAGGCTCTTCTAAAGCAGGGTCGCTTAAGCTGTGCTATTGACCCAATCATTAGGCTTTGGGGGCACCTTGAAGGTTAATTTCATTTTTATGTATGCCTTTTAGTAAGGATCGACCGGGTTGCCAATCAATGAACGGATTCAATTATTACAAACGATTCTTGGCACCTATGCGACGCTTTGCACCCATAATAAAAAATTATTATCCGAAATTAGTTATGCAGAGGTCTTATATGTATTTGTTGCTGATAAGATGATCTGAAAAGACAGAAGCGCCTTTAGAAAAAAGGCGCTTTGAATCGTTTAAACTCGCCTATTTAGCTATCACTTGATGAGCCAGCTTTTCTAAGATTTGGTTTGATCTGATAGTGAAATCATCCAATTCGGTGGTATCTAATTCCTTTTGAGCTAACCTTGCCACATCATAAACATGACATAGAACTTCGGATGCCAAAGATGGGTTCACTGCATTGAGCTCTTCAATATGATGGATTAAAGCACTATTGGTATTGATTATAAGCTTTTGCTTATTACCGTCAAATCCCGTATCCATTGCCATATTACTCATTCGCATATAATCTCGCATACGTCTCATACTTTCATCTACTACGATAAAGGCAGGAATCTCTTTACTGGCTAAACTTTTAGCCTCTACCTCTATATTCTCTCGCTTCAATAAAGTTCGAATAAGATCGGATAGCCTACCCGATTGAGTTTTACCATCAGCATCTAAAAGTGTATTTTCATTTTCGGTGTCGATAATAGCTTCATTGATTCCACCATCAATTCTTTGAAAGGTCATTGAACCTAGTTTACCCTCTAAAAAACTCATCATATGAGTATCTATGGAATTATTAGCGTGTAAAATTTCTATTCCTTTATCATGATACATTCTAATTAACTGAGAACCTTTTTCAGAGCCTGTCGTATAAAAAATTTTGTCTTTATTTTTTTCTTTATTACGCTCTACATATTCTTCAATCGTTGTCCATTCATTATCAAAGTTTTTCCAAATGAGGGAATCTTTAATACGATCATAGAATTTTTGATCCTGTAAAACACCCAATTTAATAATGACTTCAATATCTTCCCAGCATTTGATATACCGATCTTTATCATTTTTGTGTAATCCATTTAATCGATCTGAAACCTTTTTTGAAATATGGGAAGATAATTGCCTTACCGTTTTATCCACCTGAAGGGTACTTCTCGAAACGTTTAATGGTATATCAGGGCTATCAATACACCCTCTTAGCATTGTTAAATATTCAGGAATAACATCCTTACAATTATCCGTGACAAAAACACGATTACAAAAGAGTTTGATATTACTTTTGTTAAAATCAAAATCTTTTTTTAGCTTTGGAAAATATAAAATCCCTTGAAGATGAAATGGATAATCCACATTTAAATGGATCCAAAATAAAGGTTCGGGTTCAAAAGGATAAAGATGCTTATAGAAATCAAGATATTCTTGTTCTGTGCATTCAGAAGCAGGTTTTAACCACAGAGGTTCTTGTTTATTAATCTGACTGTCATTAAGGAAAACCGGATAAGGCAAGTAAGCACAATATCTTTCTAAAATTTCTCTTACTTTAACAGCCTCTAAGAAATCTTCACTCTCTTCATTTACATGTAATACAATCTCAGTTCCGCGATCTTTTCGTAATCCTTTATCAATCGTATATTCTGTAGAACCATCCGATGCCCATAAAACAGATTCAACACCTTCTTGATAAGAAAGGGTGTTAATATCGACTGTTTTGGCAACCATGTATGCGGAATAAAAGCCCAAGCCAAAATGACCGATCATGTGATCCTTTTCTTCTTCACCCTTATATTTTTCTAAAAATTCTTCCGCTCCTGAAAAAGCGACTTGGGCAATATAATTTTCGACTTCCTCTTTTGTCATACCAATTCCGGTATCCACAAATGTTAAAGTCTTAGCTTCTTTATCAATTTTAAGGTCGATACGAAACTCATCATCTACACAATCATATTCCCCTCTATCTCTTAAGATTTTTATCTTATGAATGGCATCACAAGCATTGGAAACCAATTCTCTTATAAAAATATCTTTATCAGAATAGAGCCATCTTTTAATAATAGGTAAAATATTTTCTGAATGAATTTTTAATTTTCCGGTTGTCATAACTTTCCTTATATTTCCTTATAAATTTTTAAAAAATAATTTAAAAAAGATTAAAATAAATTAACTGTTATATTAATGGTTTATACAGCTTGTTTTTTTGAAAAAGAGTTTAAAGGGATGAATAGTTTGCTGTCAAGTAGAGTTAAACTTCAGATAAAGACATAATTTTATCAATACATCCCTTTGGAAAACCCTTTTTAATATCAACTTGAACTGAAACGTTAGAAACAGTATATCTCAATTTTTTAACTAAAATCGTTTTAATTTAAATAGATATGGCATTTTTCTTACTCTATATTGAGTTTACTCTGAGCCTGATAGCGATCATTGCATTTATTATAATTGGGCTATTTCTTACTGCCATGATTCTTTTTACAAAATCTCAATTGGTATCTCCTGAATTATGTAAGATTTTAATTAATGATGATGACTCTCTTACTAAAGAGGTAAAGGGAGGTGGCACCCTTTTATCTGCCCTTATAGGAAATCATATATCTATTCCTTCTCCTTGCGGAGGGAAAGCTACCTGTAAACAATGTAAAGTTCAGGTGTTAGAAGGTGGTGGTGAAGTTTTAGAGACAGAGAAGTCCTCTTTTTCTAATAAAATGCTCCAAGCCGGTTGGCGCCTATCATGCCAATGTAAAGTAGCGCATGATTTGAAAATTCATATCCCTGAAAATTTATTAGGAGTTAAAGAATGGTCAGGTAAAGTCATCAGCAATGAAAACGTAGCTACTTTTATTAAAGAACTCGTTATTGAAGTCGAAGAAAAAATTCCCTATAGATCGGGGGGCTACCTTCAAATTCATACCCCCAAATTTAAAACGAATACATCTGATTGGAAAGAAACCATCGAAGAAAAATATCATACAGATTGGGACAAGTATAACCTCTTTAATAGAGAGATGGATTTTAGTCATTTACATGAAGCGGTTATTCGAGCCTACTCGATGGCTTCTTATCCGGCTGAAGAAAAATGTCTAAAGTTCAATATTCGAATCGCTACACCCCCGCCCAATAAAGAAGGTCAAATTTCGGATAATATACCATGGGGTATCTGCTCATCCTATACATTTTCTTTAAAAGCAGGCGACTCCATTAAATTATCCGGGCCATATGGGGAATCATTTATGATTAACGATGATAGAGAACTTGTTTTTCTTATTGGAGGTGCCGGATCCTCATTTGGTCGCAGCCATATTCTTCACTTATTCCATACTGAACATACCTTAAGAAAAGTTAGCTTATGGTATGGCGCAAGATCTCTAAAAGAAAATATCTATCAAGAAGACTATGAACAGTTAGATCAAGAGAATAAAAACTTTACCTATTATCTTGTCTTATCAGAACCCCTTGAAGCTGATATTCAAGAAGGATGGCCTAAGAACGATCCAATAAAGACTAATTTTCTTTTCAAAGCATTTGAACAAGGTCAATTGAAGACAATGGAAGAACCCGAGGAATGTTTATATTTTATTTGTGGCCCCCCTTTACATAATCAAAGTGTGATGAAATTACTTGATGATTATGGCGTTCCAATAGACAATATCATCCTTGATGATTTTGGAAGTTAATTTATGCGTATTTTCTTAGCTCAACTCAATTATACTATTGGAGATTTCTCTTCTAACGTTGAAAAAATCCTTTCTGCGATTCAGAAAGCCAAAGCATCTGACTGTGATCTAGTTGTCACATCAGAATTAGCTATCTGTGGTTATCCACCTCATGATCTTCTTTTCTATCCGGATTTTATTAAAGAAATGGACTCAGCTCTTCAAACTCTTATCGACAAAACAAAAGATATCTCTTTAATGGTTGGATTAGCCAGAGAAAATACAGCCTCGGGCAAAGGCTTATTTAACAGTGTAGCTATTATATCAGATCAAAAACTTTTAGGCTATCTGGACAAGGCCCTCCTACCTACTTATGATGTTTTCGATGAATGTCGATATTTTGAGCCTGCTTCAACCTCCTCTTTATGGAAAATAAATGGTTTAAATATTGCTGTCACCATTTGTGAAGATATTTGGCAACATAGCGACGAACTCATAGGCTTTTCCTATCATACCGATCCTGTTTATGAATTAGCTGCATTAAAACCGGATCTATTCATCAATCTCAGCTCCTCACCTTTTGACTTCAATAAACCGAATTTAAGAAAGTCTATTTGCGAAAAAGTCTCTATTACGACTAATTGTCCGGTTGTTCTTTGTAATCAAGTGGGAGGCAATGACAGTCTTATTTTCGATGGGTATAGCCTATATCTTGATGCTAATAAAAACATCTTCCATCAGGCTAAAGGATTTCAAGAAGATACTGTCATCATTGATACTAATGACTCAAACTCTTCTCCCGTTCCGGTGTTTGATCTCTATAAGGATCTCTATCAAGCTTTGGTTTTAGGTCTTCGTGATTACTTTCATAAGTCCGGATTTACTACCGCTTGTTTAGGTTTATCAGGTGGAATAGATTCCGCTCTCGTTGCCTGTATAGCTAAAGAGGCTTTGGGATCTGATAATGTATTAGCAGTTTTGATGCCGTCACGTTATTCTTCTGAATCAAGTATAGCAGATGCTATGCAACTGGTTCATAATCTCGATATTCAACACTTACAACTTTCAATTGAATCTCCTTTTAAAGCCTACCTTGATCTTTTAAAACCTATTTTCGAAGGAGAAGAACCCGATTTTACAGAAGAAAATCTTCAAGCTAGAATTCGAGGTATGATTTTAATGGCAATTTCTAACAAATTAGGTCATATCAATTTAAGCACCGGCAATAAAAGTGAATTAGCCATGGGCTATTCTACCCTATACGGAGATTCCTGTGGGGGATTGGCTGTTATTAGCGATCTAGTTAAAAAACAAGTTTATCATCTCGCTAAATGGCTAAATCAAGATCAAGAGCTCATCCCTCAAAATATTCTATCCAAAGCTCCGTCAGCTGAATTAAGACCCAATCAAAAGGATACTGACTCTCTTCCTGAATATGATATAATCGACTTAATATTAGAAGATTATATTGAAGGTCATCAGGATTGTCATTTCATATCCGAAAAACATCACTTTTCTTATGATCTGGTTAAGGAAATGGCCCTCAAAATTCATAAAGCCGAATATAAAAGAAGGCAATATCCTCCGGGCTTAAGAGTCACTAAAAAGGCCTTTTCTATCGGTAGGCGCTTTCCAATTGTTCAAAAATGGGTATTTTAACCTCTTTTGTGTTAATTGTTTAATTAACTAATATTACAATAAATACAAACAAATAACTCTTATCTATTTAATAGATAGTTTGATGTTGACTTTTTATTAAAAATATAATAAAATATTTATAACAAACAAAACTATTAGGATTCAATATATGATGCCTAGCCCCCCCCCGTTATCACGAGACAATCCTGCTTCAGAAACTAAATATGGAAATGAAAATAATGTTCCTGATGCTCCGGTTCCGGTAAATAGCACTACCCATCACCTTGGCATTCAACGCATCGATATTTCAGATCATTCTGCTTACGCGAGAGGCGAGAAGCTCACAATACAACACTTAAGGAAGACAACTTCTTCAGCATCTAATGTAAAAAATGCACAAAATGATCTTGCCGCACCTGATGCTTTAGTCTCCGATGGGATGATGGATGTAACATATTTTACGGATCCTCAACAAGATCGATTAGCTCGACAACCCTTACGGCACTCGTCCGGAAAAGATATTAAGTTAGGATTACAGGCCGGCAGAGACGGTGGTGACGCTGAGCAATACTGCGCAAAAGATTGGGAAAAACTGGCAAAAGCGCTAGAGGACATTGTGGCATTACTTATTCATATGTATGACCCTGTTAACCCTCAAACCGCTCTTGCCAATAATTCAAGCAAGCCTATTTTGGATAGAAAAGAGGCATGGGCAAAGCTTTTAGACACGAAAATGGCTCGATTTGCCATCATGAAAGATAAATATGGCGATCCTCAGTTAATGATCATTTTAATAAAAGATTATATAGTATTGGAAAATAAACCCTCCTGGAAAAGCAATCCCGAAGTGTTAAAATTTCCTCTTACCAATCCCATTTCAATTGTAGATAAAAATCGCAAAGCGAATCCATCTATAGATGAAACCGGAAGCTTATGCTTAAAAAAGGCTTATGATAATTATGAAGAAGCTCTGATAGAAGCAAGAAAAAATGCTGATGAGATTCTTCACAGTGATAGTAGAAAAGCCTATAAAGAAGGGCGGCCATTATCTTTCAATTCACCTATAGGTAGTAATCCGTCGAATAATAAGATACCTCCGATACGACCTAATCCGGTTAACCCTCCTCCAACACCTCCTGAAAGAGAACTTACACCTGTTCAGGTGCAACAGCAAGAAGAAATGCAACAGCATGTAAGTAAGTTGAACACGTTAAAATCCGAGTTTCGTGATCAATTTGATATTGATTATGATACTTATAGTGATTTAGTGACCGAAAATGAACTTCAAAAATTTTCGGAAAATGTTAGTCAAAGAACAGAAGCTCACAATAAGGCGAGAGAGATCGACGAATTAGTAACTCGAGTAGCTATTCTAGCAGGTGAAATACAGAATCAATAAAGGTCCGTTAAAACTCTCAAGCTTGTTTTCTGATGTCGTAATAACATTAAACGATCAAAACCTACAGCTACCCCACAACAATCCGGAATACCTACTTCATGAGCTTTTAAAAAAGCCTCATCCATTAAAAAAGCATCTTTAGACAAACGCTTTCTCTTTTGATTAGCTTTATTAAGACGAGCTTTTAATTCGTTCACATCTAATAACTCATGATAAGCATTCGCTAACTCTATATTTTTATAATACAACTCAAAACGCATCGCAACAGCTTCTTCTTCGATATAGGCTGTTTGTGCTAATGCTGATTGAGTAGCCGGAAAATATGATAAAATAAGCAAGTGATCATGGCCTAAATGAGGCTCAATTTCATTGACAAAAATGATATTCAGAAGGTTATCTTTGTTTTCATGCTCTATACCCCGATAGGCCTTAATATTCTTCTTATGGATTTGATCCAATAAATCTTGACGGGAAGCTGTTACATAATCCAGACCGGTATATTTTATAAATGCCTGTCGATATGAAAGAGTAGAATAAGGAATAGAGCCTAAAAAAAGACGGGTAAAGTCAACAACTTCTTCCATCATATTTTCGAAGCTCATGCCAATACGATACCATTCAGCCATCATGAATTCGCTCTGATGAAGATCACCTTCTTCATTATCGCGAAACACGTGAGACAATTGGTAGATATCCCCTACCCCATTAGCAAGAAGCTTCTTCATACCATATTCAGGAGAAGAATGAAGGTACTGTTTTTTATTCGAAACTTTAGCCTCAATCAAATCAATATGTTCATCGATAGAGGCATAAGGAGTAAGAGCCGGGCAATCGACTTCCATTACATTTTTTTGATGGAAAAACTTTCTAACAATAAAGAGCATCTTCGCTCTATCTTGAATATAGGATATGGTCCCTTGTGTCTGTTGGAGGTTAAGAACTGACTCTGGAAGCATATTCTCCTGTCCGAGTATCTATTTTAATAACCTCTCCTTCATTAACAAAAATAGGAACCTGTATCTTCGCTCCACTCTCAGTTACAGCAGGCTTCATCACCCTTCCTGAAGCTGTATCACCTTTAACACCGGGAGCCGTTTTAACAATCTGCATCTCCATAAAAATTGGAGGCTCAATTGAAACGGCAATACCTTTATAAAAGACAATATCATACAGTTTATCTTCCATTAGCCATTGTTTTGTGTCTTTAATAATTTCCAAAGGAATGGATACCTGTTCAAATGATGTATCATCCATAAAAATAACAGCATCTGCTTCTTTATATAACATACGCATTTGAGTTTCATTCACATCAGCCAGACCGAGCTTTTCTCCTGATTTAAATGTCTTTTCTATGACTCGAGACGTTTGAAGATTTTTTAATTTTGTTCGTGTAAAGGATTGACCTTTTCCCGGCTTTACAAACTGCAAAGAAACAACAAGAAAAGGTTGATTATCAATTTCTAATTTCATTCCTTGCTTTAGATCATTAGTTGAAACTTGAGCCATTAGATTTATTCCTATTGTAGTACCGGTTTTATGGTCAATTATATGAATACAGGAGAACAAAAGTCTAGATTAAAAAAGATTATGAGTTCTTCTCCTATCTAAAAAATTTTCCTTGAGAGCATGAATAATTACTTTGTCAAAGTTCTTTATAGATATCGGTTTATCAATAACAATCTTTCTTGTGATATTAGATTTTCTTTGCCTTTGTTCAGCTATTAATATCTTATTTTTAAATTTTAGAAAAATAATTTTATTATCCGCTGCATATAGTTTAATACGAGTCAAATGAAAAAGCCAAATAGCCGGTTTGGGAAGTGGGCCAAATCTATCTTTGATCTCTTCAAAAAGCTGATCGACTGTTTCTTTATTGAGAGCCTCACCTAAGCGCTGATAGATCTCCATTCTAAGCTCTGTTGCGTTGATGTATTCTTCAGGCAATCCGGCATCTTGAGGAAATTCCATTTTTATTTCACAAATAACTTTAAGGGCTTTTCCCTGTAAAACCAGTATCGTTTGTTTTAGTAATTTGCAGTACAGATGAAAGCCTATAGAAGAAATATGCCCGGACTGTTCCACTCCAAGAATCTCGCCACCACCGCGGATTTCCAAATCTCTTAAAGCTATCTTCATTCCTCCACCATAACCACCGGCCTCCAACAAAACGCCTAATCTTTTTTGCGCTACCTCAGTTACTGCGCGCCCTTTAGGGGTTAGAAAATAAGCATATGCCCGTTTATTCCATCTCCCGACCCTTCCTCTTAATTGATATAAGTCAGCCAAACCGAAACAGTCCGAGCGATCAATTAAGATAGTATTAGCATTGGGAATATCAATGCCATTCTCTACAATGGTAGTTGAAACTAAAATATCGGCTTCTCCACTTTTAAAAGAGCGGAAGACTTCATCTAACTCTTCACTAGACATGTGACCATGGCCTACAACAATCTTTGCATCAGGCACTAGCTTAGCTATCTTTTTAGCAAATGAAAAAATACCGGCTACCCTATTGTGAATAATAAAGGCCTGCCCATCGCGACTTAATTCTCTTAATAAAGCTCGTCTGATAAGATCGTCATCAGTTTCTACAATCATTGTTTTTATGGGCAGTCTATCCTGAGGAGGGGTATTGATGAGTGATAAATCTCTGGCCCCCATTAGAGACATGTATAACGTTCGAGGGATGGGGGTCGCACTTAAGGTTAAGGAATCAACACCTGTTTTCATTTTTTTTAAATGTTCTTTGGCCTTTACTCCAAAACGTTGTTCCTCATCAATAATAATCAATCCCAAATTATGAAATGAAACGTCTTTGCTTATGATTCTATGCGTCCCAATAAGGATATCAACCTTTCCTTTTTTAAGATTTTCTCGTATTTTTCGGCCTTCTTTAGCAGAAATAAAACGTGACAGATGCGCGATCTCAATAGGGTAGTTTTCTAACCTGGCAAGGAAAGTTTCATAATGTTGCAGGGCTAATACTGTCGTAGGAACTAATAAAGCCACTTGCTTGCCACCTTCCATAACAGCTTTGAAAGTAGCCCTTAGAGCCACTTCTGTTTTACCATATCCCACATCACCGCAAATCAGGCGATCCATGGGTTTAGGTGATTGCATATCTTGTTTTACCGAATTAATGGCTTCATTTTGATCGGGTGTCTCTTCGTAAGGAAACTCATTTTCAAATTGTATAAGCTCTTGTTGATCTTTTGGAAATTCAAAACCTTCAGATATTTTTCGCTTTGCATACAGCTCTAATAAATCCGATGCATAATCTAATATGGCTCTTTCTGTTTGTACTTTTGTCTTGGTCCACCGTTTTCCTCCTAGAGCATGTAACTTAGGCATTACATGTTTTGCCCCAACATACTTACTTAAAAGATGGAGATGCATAAAAGGGACAAAAAGCTTCGCTTGATCGGCATATTCAATTAATAAAAACTCTATCTTAATTCCATTATGATCTAGCTTCCGCTCAATGCCGATATATTTTCCAATTCCATGTTGAATATGAACAACATAATCACCGGATAGTAAATCCATCCCTTTTATCGGAGTAGAATGATAGGTACTACGTTGCTTCTGTCTACGAATTTTGTATCTATGAGAAATCTCTGTATAGGGAATAAGGGCGGTCTTAATATCATTTAAAACAATGCCGCTAGATAAATACCCTTGTTGAAATTCAGCTAGTTTCGGTAAGCTAACACCTGTATTTTTGAAAAGTTCTTTTAAGTGACTCTCTTCCGAGTCAAGCGAGCAAAGAAAGATCACTCGTTGTTCCGGATCTGAAAATTCGGGGAGAAGATTGATAATCGCTTCTTCTTGATTATGTTTTTTAATTACCTTACTAGACAAAAGCCTTTGATTTAGACGCCGGAAATCATGATCCCACAATATAAGGTTTGAAAAAGCCTGATGAGTGGGATCAATATTTTCTTCATTATCAATAAAAACAAGCTTTCTTAAAGGTTCGCAATAAGAAAAAAACTCATCTAAATGCAAAAAATGAGGTATGGGGGCATCCGGTAATTTAGCTATATCGTTGTATTTTTTTCTAAGAAGATTCGGTCTATCTAAAATAACAAGCGAATCCGGGCCTAAAAAATCCAATATCGTCACTTGTTTTTCATCTTCTTGAAGCAGCTCCTGCTCTTTAGCCGGAAAAATTTGACATGACGGGAGCATTCCAATTGATTTCTGGCCTACCGGATCAAATTTTCGTATGGACTCTATTTCTTCTGAAAAAAATTCAATTCTAAATGGTTCACAAGAAGAGACCGAAAAGATATCGATAAGTCCTCCTCTAACGGAAAACTCTCCTTTTTCAGTGACAATAGGCTTTCTCTCGTACCCCATCTTAACAAGGCTCTCAATAATACTTTCAAAATTTAATTCAATTCCGATTGATAAATTGAGGGTAAGATCAATAATTTTTTTAGGTGGAAGAAGAGTCTGTAGAACCGACTGTACATCAGCTAAAATGATGCAAGGGTCTGAATTGGTTAACAAATCATACAGCAATTCAAAACGCACACCTACAATATCAGGACTAGGGGGGATACCTTCAATAGGCAACGTCTCTAATGAAGGAAATTCTCTTACATTACCTTGATAAAAAAGAGGAAGGTCATCATATAAACGACTTTCTTTTGACATACTCGTAACAATTAAGATTTTCTTTTTCAGAATGGAGGCAGTATAAGCTGCCAATAAAGAAAATGGGGAGTCCCATAAACCTTCTATAAGTAAATTTTCTTTATCTACCAGATGTCTTTGAAAATTTTTAAGACAGGGACTTAATGTAAGAGAGTCTAGCACTTTTCCTCAAGAATGTGACGTATGTTATCGAAAAACCCCGGAATATCTTTTGGAACAACTCCTCCTGCCTGTGCCATATCTGCCTTTCCTCCACCTTTACCGTCGATTAAAGGAACTATATCCTTCATTAATTCCACTGCCTTGATCCCTTTTTGAATGATATCTTGGCTTACATTCACCATCAAATGACTTCGATCCTCCTGAACATTTAATAAGACAATGATTCCTGAAGTTAGCTTATCCATTAAACGGGTGATAAAGGGACGTAAATCTTTTGGGTTGAATGAAACCTTCGCTCCTATCCAATCAACATCTTTAATCGATTGTTTTTGTTGGAATAGATCACGAATAATTTCACCATCTCTTAATTGACTTAATTCTTTGAGTCGCTGATTTAAATCCTTATTTTCATCCAAAAGGGAATTCAAGCGAGCAACCAGTTTAGCAGGTGTTGTTGTAACTTGGTTGGCCAAGCTAATTAATAATTCTTCTGTATCCCGAGAAAATTTTTCAGCCAAAAAACCGGTATAAGCATCGATTCTTCTAATACCGGCCGCAATACTACCTTCTTTGGCAATACGAAAAAGCCCTATATTGCCGACATGACTCGTATGTATTCCACCACAGAGTTCTTTAGAGAAATCGATATCCACTACTCTGACATGTTTGCCATACTTTTCACCAAAGAATTGAATAATATCAGAACGCTTTTGAACATCTGAAAAAGCTAATTCATAACACTTTACAGGGTTATTTTCTCGAATTTTTTCATTAACTAAATCTTCTATTTGATAAAGCTCTTCTTTAGTCAATGGTTTATGATGAGAAAAATCAAAACGTAGGCGTTTCGGTTCGACAACCGAACCTGCTTGCTTGACATGTTCACCTAAAACTTTTCTTAACGCCCAATGTAATAAATGGGTTGCCGTATGACTGTTGGCAGTCTTTTGTCGCCTGGCATTATCGACTGTTGCTACTAAACTATCGCCTACCAATAATTTACCTGATTCAAGTTTCCCGACATGAGCGATCACTCCCGTATAAGGAGATTGACAATCTTGAACTTTAAATAATTGCCCCTCCCCTTGTAAAATGCCTGAATCACCAATTTGCCCACCCATTTCAGCATAAAAAGGAGTCGTATCTAAAACGACTAACCCCTCTTGACCTGAAGTCATTTTTTTTACGAATGCGTTATTCACCACTAAGGCAGTAACCTTCCCTAATAAAGAGATGTCCCGGTACCCGGAAAAAGAACAAAGGCCATGATCTTGAATATATCCTTTAAAAAGGTTTTCTATTACCTCTTGTTTTTCTACCTTATGGGCTTTTTTAGATTTTTCTTTCGCTTCAGTCTCTAAAATACGATACCGTTCTAAATCGATGTTTAAATCACTATCTTTGGCAATCAATTCAATTTCTTCTAAAGGTAGCCCGTACGTATCTTTAAGCTTGAAAGCATCATCTCCGCTAATCTTTTTTGTTTGTAATTCTTTCGTTTGAGAAACAATTTGATTGAGGAGATTCCCTCCTCTTTTTAACGTTCTAAAAAATGCCTCTTCTTCCGTTGTTAGAATTTCAGCAATTCTACTCTCAGCTACTTTTAATTCATGGTAATCCTCACCCATCTGATCTATTAAACATGGAAGCAAATCAGCTAAAAAAGGTTTATTTTGTCCAAGTGTTTTAGCATAACGAACAGCCCTTCTTAAAACTTTCCGTAAAACATATCCCCTATCTAGATTACTTGGTTGCACGCCATCAGCAACAGCAAAGGCTAAACATCTCAAATGATCTGCAATGACATGGAACGCTGAGCTTTTAGCATCGCTCTTATTATAATTCACACCGCACTTATTCTCGATAGCCGCAATCAAGCTTCTTAAAACATCGGTTTCAAAGACAGAGTCCACGCCCATTTTCAATGAAACCACTCTTTCCAGTCCCACTCCGGTATCGACACATGGATTTGGCAGAAGGTTCATGATACCATTTGCATCTCGATTATATTGCATAAATACGAGGTTCCAAAATTCAAAAAAACGCTCACCCTTTTCATCTTCTAAAGGGCAAGTCGCAGAACCATAATCGGGTCCTTTATCGTAATATAATTCCGAACAGGGACCACATGGTCCTGTTGCACCCATCGCCCAGAAATTATCAGCTTCATCCATTCGATTGATTTTACCGACCGGCACATGTTTCAACCATAAGTCATGTGCCTCATCATCTTCACGAAATACCGTGACCCAAATCTTATCCTCTTCTAAAGCAAAAACATTTAAAATAACTTCCCAAGCTAAACGGATCGCTTCTTCTTTAAAATAAGACCCAAAAGAAAAATTCCCTAACATTTCAAAGAAAGTTAAATGCCGGCTAGTATGACCAACATTTTCCAAATCGTTATGCTTCCCTCCGACACGTATACATTTTTGAAAAGAAACGGCTCGAGTATAAGGAGCATGCCCCTTATCTAATAAAACATCTTTAAACTGATTCATCCCGGCATTGATAAACAATAAAGTCGGATCATCATGAGGAATGACAGAAGAAGAAGGTACGATTGTATGGTCTTGACTTTTGAAATAGTGGAGGAATTGACGGCGAATCTCTTGTGAAAGCATAAAATTAGTTGGTTAAATGTAAGAAATAAGGTCGATTGTAACAAAAAACAGATTTAGATGGAAGAAGAGGTCAAATGACTTAAATGCATTGAAATTCAAGAGAATTGAAATTAAAGGAAATAGTTCTTAGTATGATTAAAAATTTAATTTTAGGTTACCCTTATGTCTAATTACAAAGGACATTCATACTTCAATATCCTTTTATTATTACCCATAGCCGTTGCTGTTATCTATTTTTTCATTACAAAAGAGACTGCCTACATCATAACTTTTGGATGTACTTTCGCTTATGGTACATTATTTATGAGTCCTGATTCTGATGTAGCGAATAAGATTAAGCTGTTTTCAATTCGCGGTTTTTTTTCATTCCCTTTTAGAACGTATGCCGGAGTCTTCAAGCATAGAGGGCTTTCTCATTCATTACTATTTGGTACGCTCACTCGCATTGCCTGGCTTGCTTTATATGCCATAGTAGTGCTGTTTATCATTTATAAAAGCACCTCAGACATAGAGAAATTTTATTTATACTTAAAACAAAACCGGACTTATTTAATTTATGGCTTTGCAGGTCTGTTCTTAGCTGACATAGGCCATCTTTCACTTGACAAAAAGATCGCTCGCTAATGCATCATATCCTCAGATTTACAGTACTCAATAAAGGTTCCTTTTTTAACCTCCGGTGTACCCTTAAATTCGATAATTAAAACACTACTTTTTGATAAGTCATATACCGTTTCTGAATTGTCTAAGAGATGTGCAGCTAATAACCCTAAATTAGGTGCATGGCCTACCAAAGCTAAATAATTACAATCTTTTGCCTGTTTTACTAAGCTTAATATTGCATTCTCATCAAAGTCATTTCCAAGTGCCGCCTCTACTTCTACTGTCGCTTTTGAAAAAACGTCAGTAATAATTTTCGTTGTCTCTCTAGCTCTCAGAAGTGGAGAGGTCATAATTTTATCTATTGAAATTCCCTTTTTCTTTAAAAACTCAGCTACTCTTTTTTCAGTCGTCTTACCCAAATCACTTAATGGCCGATGGAAGTCATCGCCACTATAACTATCATTTGCTTGTGCATGTCGCATAATCAGTAAAAACATAGCTCCTCCAATTAAAATAAAATTCAATATCAAACTACTATATATAGTCATTTAATTTTACATTGATAAGATTGCTTGATCAATGGCGAATTTAACATTCGTAACTTTTCGTAATATCTCTCTAACTTTATTTTTCATATTAGCCCAATATTTTTCTATAGGATTTAAGTCCGGAGAATAGGGAGGAAGAAACATAAGCTTACAACCGGCAGATTCTACTGTTTTCCTGCTTTCCGCTGACTTGTGAAAACCGGCATTGTCAAGAATAAGAACACTACCGGGTGTAAGCTGAGGAGTCAAAACTTCCTTAAGCCAAATATTGAATAACCCGGTATTACAAGTACCTTCAAAACACATTGGAGATAAAAACTGCCCTTTAGATAGGGCTGAAATAATATTTTGCCTTATAAAGCGGTTTCCTGAAACCGCTCCAAAAACTTTTTTGCCGCGTAAGCTTCTTCCGGACTCACGAAATAAAAATTGATGAATCCCGGTTTCATCGAGATAAATTCTCTTGTCAAAGGGAATATTTTTTAAATCTTTCGTAAAAGCTTCCCGTTTCTTTTCATCTCTTTCCTTATAGCGAGTAGTTTTTTTTTTCGTGTAATTTTTAATCTTTTAAGGGCATAAAAAATCGTTTGCGGAGTGACTGAAAAATAATCAGCAATTTCCGATAAAAAATAATCCGGATGTTTTTCTACATATTTAGATAACAACTCATCATCTAATTTCTTATAAGCATATTTTCTGCGGATTGGCTTTAAATGTCCTTTTTGCTTTTTTTGCAAGATCCATCGATATATTGTTGCGATACCTACTTGAAAAATATGGCCGGCTGTTTTTTTATCATGATGTTTTTCTATATGTTGTAATACTTTCTCTTGAAGATCTACTGAAATAGGCTCTAGGCATTGTTTTGTCCTTACTGTTTGTATAAAAAAAGAAGGATAACATATTATCAAATAAAAATTAAAATACTATAAAGGTTCGTTCCGTATTTAATAAGATTCCCAATAAAGACCGAGATGCAAGAGGTTTAAAAGCAGACATTACATTATCTGATTGTTTGATGTCCGGTTTAGCTGTTTTCGGATTAAAGTTTCCTTCACTTCTACAATTCGATGAAGGACGTCAAGATGAGGTCATTCAACATAATTTAAGCACTCTTTACAATATTACAAATATTCCTTCCGATACTTATATGAGAGAACCACTTGACCAAGTTGATTTTCGATGGATTAGACCTGCTTTTACTGCCGTATTCTTTCTTCTTCAAAGAGGAAAAGTTTTTGAAGATTACAAATTTTTGAATAAGTCAGGAGTTTTGCAGCAAGTTGTTAGTCAAAATATGCCTCATATTTAAAGTAATCGCGGGCTTTATAATCTCCCGGTCTTGCAGATAAAAGGATGTATTATCTTTCATTCTTCGCTTAAATTTATTTAGCCAAGCATAAATAGACATAAAAATATGGTTTCGTTGCGCTCGTGCATTACGAGACTGCCGGCGCTCAAGGCCACAAGTTTGTTTCAATTCCCTATGATAGACTTCTACTTTCCAACGAACTTTCATGATCTTCTCCACATCATTACGGCTAGGATCTTCCATATTGGTGACCACATAGTCAACGCGGCCATTTTTAGCCGGAAACTTAAAAACCGTAACAAAACCATAGCCTCGTAAGTGCATGTTTAGCCCTTCATCCGGAATATCCGAATCTTCTAAAGTTTCGTTCCGATTAACCTTCCTATTTTTACGTAAAGTAGTGACAAAGTATAACCCCATATCCCTGATAGACTTTAAGTTTTTTAAACCGGAATACCATGAATCCATAACAACCACTTGAGGGTTAAAGCTTCGACTTTGACTGAGTTTGAGCATTTCTACACAATGAGTATTCTTTGTTTTACCATCACTATTCCTATCATAAGTCCTATAATCCACAGGGACATATTGCTCTGAATTTAGCCCATACCATAAAAGGTTGACTAAACCAATTCCTGCCACAACATCATGTACATTCCCGGAATACCGGTAATTAACAAGCTCTATCTTTTTACTATAGTGAATAAACTTTAATTTTTCTTTTATATATGTTATTTTTTTGACATGGCATATTCAACTGATTTAAGACAAAAGGCTTTAGCCTATATAGAAGGAGGAGGCTCTCAGGTAGAGGCCGGGCGTATTTTTGGTGTAACAACACGTACTTTATTGAATTGGATAAATAGAAAAAAAGCAGGGCGTTTAGCTGCCGCGACAACAAGAAAACGCAAACCTTATAAAATTGACGGAGATAAACTGAAGCATTATATTGAAAAGCATCCTGACAGCTATTTGAGAGAAATAGCTGCTGTTTTCAGTGTATCCGTTAACGCCATATGCAAAGCATATAAGCGCTTAAAGATCACTTTAAAAAAAAGACGCCCTTCTACAGGGAACGGGATGAGAAAAAAAGAGAGGTGTTTCAAAAAGAGTTAAAGCACATCCCTCCTGAAAATAGAGTCTATATTGATGAAAGCGGTATCAATGAATATCTCGATCGTCAATATGGCAGAGCTTTGAAGGGAAAATTGATTTATGGAGCCGTATCAGGTCATCGTTATCAGAGGGAAAGCTTTATAGCAGCAAAAAATGAATCACGTATTTTTGCTCCCTTTTGTTATACCGGTACTTGCAATACGCTATTATTCAATACATGGCTTGAGCAGGTACTTATTCCTGAATTGAAGCCCGGGCAGGTTGTTATTATGGATAATGTAAGTTTTCACAAGTCTAAGGAAACCATAGACATTATCCAAAGCAAAGGGTGCCGTATTTTATTTCTGCCTCCTTATTCTCCTGATCTAAATCCAATTGAGCAATTTTGGGCAAATTTTAAAAGAAAAATAAAAGAAACTCTTAAGCTCTATTCAGGGTTAGCAGAAGCTATCGATAGTGCTTTTGTTGAGGTGTGTAATATATGAAATATTAAAGTTTATTCACTATATGTGTTTTTGAAAGACCGGTATCATCAATAATAAGTACACAAGGCTCATCAATATCGACATAATGTTTTACCGTTTCAAAGATTTCTTTAGGTTGAAATTTTTTATCTTTTAGCCGGCGGCTAATGCTGTCATGTGACAACGTATCAGGGCAAACTTCTGACATCGCAAGGCTAGAATATCTAACACTGCTTGCTTGAATGAATGAGCTATACAATTCCTTTGTGCATTTATGTAACGACATTTCTTTTTCTCCTCCCACAAAAAAAAGAAAAAATCATAACTTAATTCAAAAAAATATTTAAACACTTATTTCAATAACAAATTTCTTTTGTGCGAAACTCCTGTAAGTATCTTTTAATTGCGTGTGACGGAACGGGTATGTTTTCTTCACCATCTGTTCATTGTGATAATTATTGTAAAAAACATTCTAGAGACGGTCGTATGACTTATTATCATCAGATGTTAGGTGCAGTAGTTATTCATCCCGATCGGAAAGAAGTTTTTCCTTTATGCCCCGAACCGATCTCTAAATTAGACGGTAGCACTAAAAACGATTGTGAGCAAAATGCCATGACACGATTTTTAACCGATTTTCAAAAAGAACATCCCCGTTTGGAAGTCATTTTTACGGAAGATGCATTGTTTGCAAAAGGCTCTTATCTGCAAAAAATTTTGGCAATAGGAGCTCACTTTATCGTAGGAGCTAAACCGTCGGGTAATCCCGGTTTATTCGCTTGGTTAAAAGGAACCCCCTCTTAAGAAAAAAACGATAACGACAGACAAGGAAGTCGTAGAACTTAGTTTTTATAACGGTGTTCCTCTCAATGATAAACATCGTGATTTAGAAGTAAATTTTATTGATTAGACTTCTTTCGAAATTAGATTTTTGATTATAGTATCCTACTTTTAAACTCACCTTACGCACGCACTCTCGTAAAGAGCGTTTGATTCTGTAACCTCCTTAGTAGAAGGCGCGCGTAAGGTGAGTTTAAAAGTAGGTTTGTATCATGAAATTTGAAAAACTCGCACCTTGAATGATGAAAAGTTTCGTCGTTGAACAGGTATAAAAAAATCAACATTCGATAGAATGATATTCATATTAAACACATCAATTAAAACCGGAAGAACTCTTACCGGAAGAAAAAAGAAACTAAGTTTAGAAGATACATTATTAATGACTTTAGAGTATATGAGAGAATATAGGACCTATTTTCATATCAGTCAAAGTTCCGGTATAAGTGAAAGCAGTGCTTATAAAAGTATAAAGTGGGTTGAAGGTACACTTATTAAGCACCCTAATTTTGCTTTACCCGGTCGTAAAGCACTTTTAAAAAACGATTCGGTATATGAGCTTATTTTAATAGATGCCACGGAAACAGCCGTTGAAAGGCCCAAAAAAAATTCTACTCGGGGAAAAAGAAAAAGCATACCTTAAAGACTCAGGTTATAGTAGATAAAAAAACACGACAGATTATTTGTACTGCATTTTCTAATGGTAGGAGACATGACTTTAGACTGTTTAAGGAATCAAAAATAAAAATTCATCCGGGAATAAGCGTATTAACGGATACGGGATATCAAGGATTAAAAAAGCTTCATGCTAATACTAATATGCCAAAAAAGAAAAGTAAGAAGAAGGCTCTAACTAAAGAAGATAAGAAACATAATAGACAATTATCAAGGGAACGCGTTCTGAATGAAAATGTGACAGGAGTGATCAAACGCTTTAAAATCATTTCCGGTCGTTATCGAAATAGACGAAAAAGGTTTGCATTGCGGTTCAATCTTATTGCGGGAATTTATAATTTAGAACTCATATGATGCATTTCGAAAGAAGTCGAATGAATTAGAAATAAACCGGAAACTTATTTCAATGGAATAATCACGAAGATTAAAGTACTATATAGTATTTTAATTTTTATTTGATAATATGTTATCCTTTTTTTTTTATACAAACAGTAAGGACAAAACAATGCCTAGAGCCTATTCAGTAGATCTTCGAGAGAAAGTATTACAACATATAGAAAAACATCATGATAAAAAAACAGCCGGCCATATTTTTCAAGTAGGTATCGCAACAATATATCGATGGATCTTGCAAAAAAAGCAAAAAGGACATTTAAAGCCAATCCGCAGAAAATATGCTTATAAAAAATTAGATGATGAGTTGTTATCTAAATATGTAGAAAAACATCCGGATTATTTTTTATCGGAAATTGCTGATTATTTTTCAGTCACTCCGCAAACGATTTTTTATGCCCTTAAAAGATTAAAAATTACACGAAAAAAAAAACTACTCGCTATAAGGAAAGAGATGAAAAGAAACGGGAAGCTTTTATGAAAGATTTAAAAAATATTCCCTTTGACAAGAGAATTTATCTCGATGAAACCGGGATTCATCAATTTTTATTTCGTGAGTCCGGAAGAAGCTTACGCGGCAAAAAAGTTTTTGGAGCGGTTTCAGGAAACCGCTTTATAAGGCAAAATATTATTTCAGCCCTATCTAAAGGGCAGTTTTTATCTCCAATGTGTTTTGAAGGTACTTGTAATACCGGGTTATTCAATATTTGGCTTAAGGAAGTTTTGACTCCTCAGCTTACACCCGGTAGTGTTCTTATTCTTGACAATGCCGGTTTTCACAAGTCAGCGGAAAGCAGGAAAACAGTAGAATCTGCCGGTTGTAAGCTTATGTTTCTTCCTCCCTATTCTCCGGACTTAAATCCTATAGAAAAATATTGGGCTAATATGAAAAATAAAGTTAAAGAGATATTACGAAAAGTTACGAATTTTAAATTCGCCATTGATCAAGCAATCTTATCAATGTAAAATTAAATGACTATACATCGAACTTGGGTTAAATTAATTATCTAAAAAAAACAACTATCCGGCCAACAACATTACCTATAGCCTGATCCAAAAAAATTAAAGAAATAGCCAACATTATTAAAGTAGGTATAATGGCACCTAAAAAAAGATAAAACGGAGAAACTCCCTTTTTAAAATAAGGACTTAGTAGCATTTGCCCTGCAGGATTCGGAGCATTGGCAATGACGGTTAAGCCACCACCGGTAATAGCACCGGTTACAATAGCATACTTAAGAGCGTAGCTAAGATCCGGAATTAAAGTGCTAAGATAGGTAATCATAGCATTATCATTAAAACTGGTTAACAACGCTGAAGCAAATATCAAAGGGATTATTGACAGAGACTGAATAATCGGTTCAATCCACCATCCTTGCAAATTTCCATGTATGATCAAGGCTCCTAAGAAAGTTCCAACTAATATAGGGCTTTTTAAATTCAAAAAATCCTGATAAGGCCTGGTCACTCGATAAAAGCCCAGGAATAAAAAGAAAATGCCGACAACCACAGCAGGATACTTTTCATCCATTACCAGCGCGACTACAAATAAGATATGAACGACTGTAATCCATAAAGGAATAGCCTCTTTTTCCGGTGGTTTAGAAGAAGTGGATTCACTCTCTTGCTTTTTTTTCTCTAATAAAGCCAGCTCTTTTCGAAAAGTGAAAAAATACAAGGTATTAGATAATAAAATAGCTAGGATCGATTTCCATCCGAAAGTGGTAAACATAAACCAACTACTCCAATTCCATGTTCGTGCAACCATTAGAACCGGTGGTGCAGCAAAATTAGTTAAGACCCCTCCAATACTGATATTTACAAATAAAAGCCCTATTGTGGCATAGGCTAATTTTTTACCGGGATGAAAATGATAAAATTGCCTACCAAGCAATAAAGCAGAAAGTGTCATCGCACCGGGTTCTGTGATCAAAGAACCAAAAATAGGCCCAATCGTTAAAATCGTAAACCACCAAGCCGCAATTGACCCCTTAAATATTTTAGCAACAAAATAAAGAGCTCTTTCAGCACAACTAATAATTGGGAGGGTGCCGGCTATCGTCATGATACAAATAACAAAAAGAGCTTCGGTGTAATTATTATTATCAATATATTCAATAGCAGTTGTCCAGTCCCAAAAATAAGCCATTGTAATCATCAAAGGTATCACCCATAAACCAAAAATAATCTCGACTTCACCTAAGAAAAAGAGAACCTCTACTACAAAGCTTTTATTACTGCTTATTTTATTTTCGGGATGTTTTTGCTTCCATTTTCTTTCAACACTACAAGCCAAATGAGTGAAATTATGAGCCAAAAGAGTATGAATAATCGCTAAGGCAAAAATAATAAGAGCAGCTAAATTGAATGGGTTTTCTTGGATACGACATAGGAGAATATCGGTCAACCTATGATGTAATATATCACAAGGAATGTCTGTTGCTGCAAGCAATGCCATAAGCTTATCAAGAAAAATCCTTTAATCTGCTTATATGATAAAAAATTATTTTAAAAAAAGAGTTAACTAAAAAAGAATAAGAAAAGCTTCAAGAAATATCCTCCGTTTGGAGGATGTGAGCGTCATACTTTTGCCTTTCATCAATTGCTTTAATTTCATCATCCGGGTGAAGATTGACAACCTTGCAAGAATATGTAACCGGATTGGCTGTTACAGTAAAGCTGTCATGACCGGGTGTGGATGCCAACCTTTTGGTTGCTACAACAACAAGATTTTTTTTACAACCCATTAACCTTTGAACTAATTGTATCACTATTTTTAACCGGAAGAGCTCCTGTAGGTAAAAAATCATTTTGTAAATCCACCGGAGTCAACACTCTCATAATCTCTTTGTCCTCTTCTTCTTATTTCCCTAATCAAAGTAATTTTCAGATTATAAAGGTTTTTTTCTAGACCAACCGGGTATTGATGGGGATGAATAAAACGCTTAATACCTTGATGAAAATGATTGAGCTCATTTTTAGCCCTTTGCTGAATATCTTGAAGGGTTGGCAGTTCATAAACTTGTTTACCTTCCTTAAAAATGGGTTCTAAAAGTTCTTTATAAGGGTATTTATCGGAAAGATATTTCTGTTTGGTAATATCTAAGGGATCAATGATCACGCAACAACCCGGCTTAGAAGGCGTGTTAATATCACAAATAGCATCTGCAATATATTCATTATTTTCAATATAGCGGCGTACTTGTAAAATCCCCGGATTAGTGACTTTGATCATTTGTTCTGAGAGTTTCACTTTGTACCGCCACTCTCCACCGGGACGACGTAAGGCGGATAACTTATAAACCCCATCTAATGCAGGTTGATCTTTAGCAGTGACTAAATTTGTCCCTACTCCCCAAACTGAAATCTTAGCCCCTTGACGTAATAAATCACTAATAATAATCTCATCCAATTCATTACTGGCTAAAATATGAGTATCTTTAAATCCGGCTTCATCAAGTAATTTTCGACTTTCAATACTTAAATAAGCCAAATCTCCGGAATCTAATCGAATACCTGCAAAATTTTTACCTTGTTCTCTTAAAATTTTCCCCGCCGCTATTGCATTTTTTACTCCTTCAATCGTATTGTATGTATCGACTAGGAAGACACAATTATTTGGCATCGCATCGGCATAAACTTTAAAAGACTCAAACTCATTATCAAAGGCCATAATCCAACTATGAGCTTGAGTTCCCTTAACAGGAATATTAAATAATTTTCCGGCTAACACATTAGAAGTTGCTTGACATCCCCCTATGTAAGCAGCCCTTGAAGCAGAAATAGCTCCATCAATCCCTTGAGCTCGCCTTATACCAAATTCAATAACCGGATCATCTCTAGCAGCGATACAAATTCTTGCTGCTTTAGTAGCAATGAGAGTCTGAAAATTTATCATATTCAGTAACGCACTCTCTAACAATTGACATTGTAATAAAGGCCCTTGAATTCTTAATAGCGGTTCATAAGGAAAGACCGCAGTCCCTTCAGGTACTGCGTACATGTCGCAACTAAAGGTTAATGCCTCTAAATACTTTAAAAAATCAGGATGAAAAAGAGGTTCATTATCGTCACCAACTAAATGACTTAAATATGCGGTATCATCCTTTGAAAAATGAAAAGAGTTTAAAAATGCAATCACCATTTCTAAACCGGCCGAAATAGCAAAACCACCATTAAATGGCCTATGGCGAAAATTTAAATGAAAAACGGCTTCATATTTATCCAAACCACTTTTCCAATAGCCATAGGCCATCGTTAATTCATACAGGTCAGCTAAAAGTCCAAATGAAGCACTATAAAGCTTTCCTATTGTCATTACTTTAGCCTTATTTAATTAAATTTACCGATAAAAAATAGGCCAACAAGTTATAAATTGCAATCGTTGACAGCTCCCAACCCTCAAGGGCCGGGACACAAAGCTTGGTTTTCGCAATAAAAACTCCTAAGGGGGAACTGTTACGGTCTTCAACCAACCCCATGATCCCCCGGGTCTGATATCTCTCCAAAGGCTTAACTTACCCGCTACCCCACGGTAGATCTAAAAGATAGGAATAGTATACAAAAATATGAGAATTAACACGAATACGAAACGACACTTTAATCGAGACGCTCTCATCCCAATGCTAAATCAAAGAGTTGTCTCGCTTAATTGTCATAAATTTATGACAATTAAACGAGAAAACCCACCTTTTTAAGGGTGGGATGAAAGTGTCTATTTGTTTTTTTGATTCCGTATATACTTTCTGATTGTATATTCATTTAATTTTCCAACACTATCAACATAATAAGACCGTGTCCACAGTGTGGGTAACCCGGATCTTAAGCTTGAAAATTCTGGCCTTAATATTCGGCTTGTATATCCCTTAAGTTGTCCTATGAAAAATTGTGGCGAATATATAGGCTTGGTATTTAAAAAAATATGTACGTGATCAGGCATAATATTCAGTTCGTGAATCTCTATATTTAGTTGTAGAGCTTTTAATTCTAATAATTCCTTTAAACGAACAACAATATCACCTTCAAGAACCTTTCTCCTATATTTAGGACACCAAATAACATGGTAACTAAGGGTAAAAACTGCTGTTTTAGAGGTTTTCCGTCTTTCCGGATAGACAATATATATATACCGGACATATAATGCAATACATGATGATCAAAAAAGCATATAAATTTAGATTCTATCCAACAAAAAAACAAAAGGAGTTGCTTGCAAAAAGCTTTGGATGTTCCGGAGTTGTATATAATCAAGCTTTAAACTTTAAGATCAAGAAATATCAGGAATACAAAGAGAATGTAAGTTATTCTAAAACATCGGCATTCTTGACAAGTCTTAAGCAAAACAAAGAGTTTCTTTGGTTAAACGAAGTTTCTTCTGTTTGTCTGCAACAAAGTCTTAGAGATCTTGATAGAGCTTTTTTAAACTTTTTTAAAAAAAGGTCAAATTTCCCTCGCTTTAAAAACAAACACAGTACGCAGGCAATACGATTAACTAAGTCAGCATTTAGTTGGGATGGGGTTAATCTTAAGATTGCAAAATCTAAAGACAGATTAAAAATACATTGGTCAAGGTGTTTTTTAGGTACACCAACAGGTATAACAATCACAAAAGACTCTTGTGACAGGTATTTTGTGAGCCTATTAGTAGAAGAAGAAGTGATCCCTTTTGAGAAGAGAAATAATTCTGTCGGTATAGATTTAGGATTAACGACATTCGCAACTCTTTCTACAGGGAAAAAGATTACGGCACCTAAACCTTTTAGATTTCATAAGAAAAGACTAAAAAGAACACAACGTTCTCTTAGCAAAGCTAAAGTCAAAGGTAAAAACAGACTCAAAAAAAGAAGATCGGTGGCTTCGATACATTCGAAGATAAAAAATATATAGTCATTTAATTTTACATTGATAAGATTGCTTGATCAATGGCGAATTTAAAATTCGTAACTTTTCGTAATATCTCTCTAACTTTATTTTTCATATTAGCCCAATATTTTTCTATAGGATTTAAGTCCGGAGAATAGGGAGGAAGAAACATAAGCTTACAACCGGCAGATTCTACTGTTTTCCTGCTTTCCGCTGACTTGTGAAAACCGGCATTGTCAAGAATAAGAACACTACCGGGTGTAAGCTGAGGAGTCAAAACTTCCTTAAGCCAAATATTGAATAACCCGGTATTACAAGTACCTTCAAAACACATTGGAGATAAAAACTGCCCTTTAGATAGGGCTGAAATAATATTTTGCCTTATAAAGCGGTTTCCTGCAACCGCTCCAAAAACTCTTTTGCCGCGTAAGCTTCTTCCGGACTCACGAAATAAAAATTGATGAATCCCGGTTTCATCGAGATAAATTCTCTTGTCAAAGGGAATATTTTTTAAATCTTTCATAAAAGCTTCCCGTTTCTTTTCATCTCTTTCCTTATAGCGAGTAGTTTTTTTTTTCGTGTAATTTTTAATCTTTTAAGGGCATAAAAAATCGTTTGCGGAGTGACTGAAAAATAATCAGCAATTTCCGATAAAAAATAATCCGGATGTTTTTCTACATATTTAGATAACAACTCATCATCTAATTTCTTATAAGCATATTTTCTGCGGATTGGCTTTAAATGTCCTTTTTGCTTTTTTTGCAAGATCCATCGATATATTGTTGCGATACCTACTTGAAAAATATGGCCGGCTGTTTTTTTATCATGATGTTTTTCTATATGTTGTAATACTTTCTCTCGAAGATCTACTGAATAGGCTCTAGGCATTGTTTTGTCCTTACTGGTTGTATAAAAAAAGAAGGATAACATATTATCAAATAAAAATTAAAATACTATACATGAAATGTAGAGAAACAGCATGTGCATGGTTTTCTGCTTTTTAGAAAATCCATTAGTAAGCCGAGTAAATTTACGCATTGACATTCGCATATTTAAGCTGTTTCTTTCTGCGATACTTGTAGATTATGTGCTTGGTATCCGGATTTCCTGAAATCTTATTTTTAATACTTTTTACATGCTTAGATGGACTGTATCTTTTTTCTTTGGTCATCATTCTATTCTTTAATGACTAATCAAAAACCTTTTATTATCCTTTATTTCTTCCATCTAGCATTTGCCGCCTTTTTTGCTATACTTTTTCGTTCTTCTGCAGAAAATGCTTTTGCTCTTGCATTACCGCTCTTTAATCCACCCGGTCTTCCTAAGGATACCGTAGCTTTATTTTTGCCATCCTCTCTAAATCGGGGAGTTGTTGATCTCCTGTAGTAGCATCGCAAATTAATTCTGCTAACCGGTTACTATCGGATGGTCTTTTTTGGGCATAATTATTTGTTATGATTAAAATGCTTATTCAGTCAAGATAAAAATATTTTAATTCAAACTGAGACACTACCAAAATATTAAAAGGTTTGCGTAAAATATACGTTAAGGGTTACGTTAAAGATGGAGTTAAACCTCAAAATATATTGGAGGTGTACGATGAGTAACTATAAGCATATCTTAATAGCTGCTGACTTAATTCAACATGATGATGAAATAGTCACAGCTAAGGCTTTGGATCTTGCAAAAGCTTCCGGAGCAAAATTAAGTCTGATACATGTTGTAGAATATATGTATAGCTATGGCTCGCAATGGCAAATTGAAAATATTGATGTTTGGCAAGAAGAGCTCGAGAACAGTGCTAAAAAAAGATTAGATATTCTGGGAGAACATTTGAATATTGTTCCGGAAAATCGAATTTTAGCTACAGGTCAGGCTAAGAATGTCATTCTTCAAATTGTTGGAGAAATTGGTGCCGATTTACTTGTTGTTGGCAGTCATGGGCATCATGGCTTAGGCCTTATTTTATTTGGTTCAACATCACAAGGGCTTTTACAGCGCGCAGATTGTGATATTTTAGCTATACGAGTGCCTAATAAGGTTGCTCATACAGACAAGATCCTAAAAACAGAAAAAGCGTTGGAACCCGCTTTGTTTTAAAAGATCAACTCCAAAGTAAGCTGTATACATGATACAGCTTACTTTTTGTCCGGTTTCAATTATGATTTTGAATACGTTTCGATATATCTTTTTGCATCGGAAAAGTGTTTACAGGAACCTTTTTAAAAAAATAGAACTGTAATTCAGTAAACTCACTATCCGGATCATTAATTCGTGTTGGAGGCTTATGATCTTGCCAAACATCGTGTTTGACTCACCGCTCTTTTCCTGTTTTAACATTGTTCCATCTATGCCGTTGGCTTTTTGCCTGGCTCAGGATTATAACTTTCGTCTCACAACTCCGCAGGCTAGATTCACCGTTCACGCAACGGCGAGATTAAAAAATCAAGGCTACTTTAACACGAGAGCTTATTTTGTTAAAAGCTAAATAAAATTTTAATATGTGAAAATAGCACATAGCTTCAACTAAGGATAAATGCCTTTCAAACTCTCTGCCGTCGCAACCGAGTTTGGGGTCAACTGCATCCTTGCAGTCTCCATGGGGCCAGATATTCCTTAGCCTCAGAATTAATGGTAATAACATATCTAGCGGTTTAAATTATAATTTTCATAACACATTCATTCATCACTAATTCGATAGAATAGAGAATGCATGGTTGCTAGGATTCAGATCCGGTGAATAAGCCGGAAGAAAGAAAATACGATATCCTGCTTTTTCTATAGGCCTGTCCGTTTCCTGCGATTTATAGAACGTTGCATTATCCATGATCACAACTTGTCCGGATTTTAATTCAGGAATGAGAAATTCTTTTAACCACATGTTGAAAAGATCTGTATTACAAGTCCCGCGATAGCAAAAAGGTGCTCGAATATGAACTTTTCTTTATGCAGAAATAAAGCTTTCTCTTGCATATCTCATACCGAAGAGTGCTCCATATACTTGAGGTCTCCCTTCCCGGCTCAGCTATCTATTGCTTTCACTTTACATCAAGGTAAAGGCGATCTTTTTCCTCTATCTGTTTGATTTTTTCAATAAATTTTATTCTTTTCTTATCATCCCGCTCTTTGTAGTACGACGTCTTTTTTTAGAGAAATTTTGAGTCTCTTACAGGCATAAAAAACTGCTTGGAGAGTGAATCCACACTCCCCTGCTATTTCTCAAAGATAGGCATCCGGATGTTCTTGAACAAACGATCGCAGTTTTTCACTAAACTTGTTGCGCAATAAAAGTTGTATCAGTTTAGCTCGCTTTAAAAGTCCTTCAATCATCTGCTCGCCTCTATATTTTTCTGAAAAACTTTATCGGCAACCAATAAAAATTTAAACCGCAACAAGTCTAATAAAGTACCGATCAAATTGAATCATTCCGTTGGGATCTCGACTTTGCCTGCTTAAGATATTAATTAACTAATCCTTAATTATTTATTATAAATTCTTTAGTAAAATATATATTTTAATACAAATTAAACAATTAAAGCGCATAATTGCATTGTATCGAAAATATAAATGTAGGTTATTATGATTGTTTTTAACACTGAATACACACAAGACATTCCATGTCTTACTAATCATGAAGAACCAAGTCAAGCATCTGTAATCAGTAATAACAACTTCTTATGAGATAGAGGTAAATACAGACCTTATAGTCATTTAATTTTATATTGATAAGATTGCTTGATCAATGGCGAATTTAAAATTCGTAACTTTTCGTAATATCTCTCTAACTTTATTTTTCATATTAGCCCAATATTTTTCTATAGGATTTAAGTCCGGAGAATAGGGAGGAAGAAACATAAGCTTACAACCGGCAGATTCTACTGTTTTTCTGCTTTCCGCTGACTTGTGAAAACCTGCATTGTCAAGAATAAGAACACTACCGGGTGTAAGCTGAGGAGTCAAAACTTCCTTAAGCCAAATATTGAATAACCCGGTATTACAAGTACCTTCAAAACACATTGGAGATAAAAACTGCCCTTTAGATAGGGCTGAAATAATATTTTGCCTTATAAAGCGGTTTCCTGAAACCGCTCCAAAAACTTTTTTGCCGCGTAAGCTTCTTCCGGACTCACGAAATAAAAATTGATGAATCCCGGTTTCATCGAGATAAATTCTCTTGTCAAAGGGAATATTTTTTAAATCTTTCATAAAAGCTTCCCGTTTCTTTTCATCTCTTTCCTTATAGCGAGTAGTTTTTTTTTCGTGTAATTTTTAATCTTTTAAGGGCATAAAAAATCGTTTGCGGAGTGACTGAAAAATAATCAGCAATTTCCGATAAAAAATAATCCGGATGTTTTTCTACATATTTAGATAACAACTCATCATCTAATTTCTTATAAGCATATTTTCTGCGGATTGGCTTTAAATGTCCTTTTTGCTTTTTTTGCAAGATCCATCGATATATTGTTGCGATACCTACTTGAAAAATATGGCCGGCTGTTTTTTTATCATGATGTTTTTCTATATGTTGTCATACTTTCTCTCGAAGATCTACTGAATAGGCTCTAGGCATTGTTTTGTCCTTACTGTTTGTATAAAAAAAGAAGGATAACATATTATCAAATAAAAATTAAAATACTATACACCACAGGAAGATCCTAAGAAGAATTTGTAGCAAGGATGCGTGATACAGTTCTTGAAGCACAGGAAGCACGTCTATACTCTTCACTACTGAAAGGTACACAAAAAATTATAGATATGATATTAACTTTGTATGAACCGGTTATCTTCAAGCCAAAGAAGCACTTTTGAATTTCAGGTAAAAAAGACGTCGTACTACAAAGAGCGGGATGACAAGAACAGAATAGAACTTATAAGACTTCTGCATATGATAGAAAAACTTCGCTTAGTTATGAGTACGTACTCAAATGCAAGCCCCTAATTTTTAAATCTTAAAACAAATGCGTATGCTTTGTCAGACCGGATTTATTCACCGGAGTCTACAACCTGTCCCTTTTCATTTTCTTGAAATGAAAAGTAACTAAATAGGTTACCTAATGAAGCTATAACAGTAGAGCCACATTCTTTAATGTAATTGAGATAGTAGTTCCTCTTATCTTCAACTTGTCTAGAATATAGTATTGTCACAGTTTTATCAGCATTGATTTTTAATTTAGCCACTTCATTAGTAGAAGGAAAACGATTATTAAGCGTCTCTTGAATAAAGTGATATAGATTTTGAGCTTTTGGATAATGTCCGTGATCTTCAACAATGGATGTACAATTAACCACCTGTATATTTCTTGCTATCTTCTCAAGGTCTTGAGTACCGCAATACCCTAAAGCATAATTCATCTCAACAACAGGATATAACCATCTTAATACACTATCATTTTCAGAAGTGAAAACGTACATATCCTCACATTTTTTAGACACGTTATAAAACTCATGCCCTTCTTCTAACGCATCAAAGTTAATAGCCGGAGCTAGAGCAAAGATGTTACGAAGAACAGGCTTTTTATATTCATCTATTTGATCCAACGCTTTAAATAACGCTAAATTACCCATACTATGAGCAACTACATCAACCTTATCTGCTATCTGAGATAAATGGGTAATATGATCTTTAACTCTCGGAACAAGAAGCTCGACATTTTGTTTAGCAGCTAAATACGACCATTGAGCTTCATATCCCGGCCATACATAACCAACTACTGCATCATAAGGACCATCCGAAAGAGGTGTTCCATAAAAATAGTTCTCTACTCTTCGATAAATATTGGAGATACTACCTAGATCCGATTCTAATTTTTCCACTTCATCTTTAAGCTTATAATAGGAATTAACCAGAAGAGGGCCTGTACTGTTATAGCCATGCATCACAAACAAGATACGCTTTCCTTTTAGGGAATCAAAAAAAAGATCCTGATCCTCAGTTGATACTGATTCCGATGTTCCATCTCTTTTTAACCATCGACATTGTGATTGTTCAGAAAGATAGTTAGGATCTAAAAAATTTTCACCACCCCTATCACTTACGATAAATATGGAATCACTCTGTATCATCATTATCCTCAAAATTTAAATTTAATAAGATTGTAACTTTAATAAATGAAAAACACAACTAAACAAATTATTTTGTACTAGGGCAAGATAGTTGATTCTTTAGTTAACAATTCAGATGAGATTTTATCAATATAATTCTCAGGAAGGCACTTTCTGGTTTTTAAGCCTAATCCTTTCAAATTCTCAGCCTTTTTCATTAAATTACCTCGACCTGTTGCAAGCTTATTAAAAGCTGATTGATAGGCTTGTTCAGCTAAATTTAAATTTTTTCCGATTTTTTCCATATCTTGGACAAAATCAACAAATTTATCGTATAAAGCACCACCCTCACGTGCAATTTTATCAGCATTTAAATTCCTTTTTTCCATCCGCCACAATGAATCGATTGTCTTTAACATAGCATAGACATTTCCGGGACTCACTAAGATTACCGACTTACTCCAAGCAAAGTGAAATAACTCTTCATCTAGTTGCACAGCTGTTGCAAATAGCGCCTCCATGGGTAGAAACATTAAAACAATTTCCGGAGCATTTAACTTCGAATTATTGTGATAGTGCTTTGCACTTAAAGACTTGATGTGTGAATAAATAGACCCTAAAAACTCTTTACCTATAAGCTTTTTTTCGTCCTTATCGTCTTCTTTCACATATCTCTCATAATGGATGAATGATACCTTCGAATCGATAATGATATGCTTGTTTTCGGGTAATTTAATCGTTACATCAGGCAGCTGCCTCTTTCCTTCAGCATCTACTAAGTCTAATCCTTTACCTTGAAGGATAAATTCTGTTCCTTCTCTAAGACCTGATGATTCCAATATTCGCTGTAACACCATCTCACCCCAATTCCCTTGGCATTTAACCTCGCCTTTAAAAGCTTTAGTCAAATTGCAAGCCTGATCACTAATAAGCTGAATTTCCTTTTGCAGAGCAAAACGTTCTCTCGATTCTTGATTATAAGCCTCACTGACTTGTTTTTTGAAGACTTCCAAATCTTTTTTAAAAGGATTAAGAATCGTTTCAATGTTCTTCTTTGAGTCCTCAACAAAACGCTTGGATCGATCTTCAAAGATCTTATGTGATAAATTATGAAATTCATCAGTAAGGCTTTTTTTTACTTTGTCTAAGTGCTCTTGTTGCTCTTTGATCTTCCCTTCTATCGACTCCTTTTCAGAGATTAAGGTCGCATTGGATTTTTCAAGCTGAGTATTTTCATTGATTAGAGTAGATATACGGTCTTCTAATTCAGGAATCCGTTGCACTTGAGCCTCATAAGAACTACAGGCATTACTGGCTTTAAGATAGTTTTTTTGCAGCTCCTCTTTAAGTTTTAATAGCTGAGTCTTCTCATTGTCCAATAAAATTTGTTTCTTTCTAAGAAATAGAAGATAGAAGCCAAATACGACAATAATACCTAATCCCAAGAGCAAAAACGTCCGGTAATTCATAATATCTCCCTCCTTGATAATAAAAACGAAATCCTAACAAAATTTATCGAAAAATGAAACATTCGAATCGACAGAACCAATCAATTGAATCAATAGTAAAGATCGTTTTATATCGACAATTAATAAGTTTGTCGCTAAATGGGATTTTAATTTATTATGATATCGACAATAAACAAAGTATTTAATTTTTTATTTGACAAAAATTAAAAAATTTGTTATAATAGCGAACGCAAACAAAATAGAAAGTTGCAAAAATACAACTACCGAAACGAATACCTTTCAAAAATTGACATCTTCCTAAAAAGGGAAAAGCTTGTTAAAAATATTTGATAAATATTCCGATTAATTAAAATTAAATTATCTTATAACAAAGAGGTTAGATCTAACATGAGTATTCAAACATTAAATACCTCTCGAATAATTAAAGCTATTGATAATTGTGATAATACTTTAAACGGCACACAAAAATCTGAGACGGATGGCACCATAATAGCTCTTATCACGGGTTATGGAGATTTAGAACAACAGATCAATACAGAATTAAAAATGCTTAAATTACTCTTAAGCCAAGGAGCCAACTTTAAAAATTCGGGAGACTGGGAAACAGGACAAGGATACCAATTGCTTTCGCAAATTAAAGAAGTATTCAGCACTCTTAGTAAAAAACTTAATGAATTGATCCATTCAAGCGATCCAAATGATCAAAAGGCTGCAAAAAGCCCTGAATTCGTAGTATTATATGCAGCTTTCACTTCTCCTCTCGGCGGAGGATCATACCCGTCTCTCTTTGATGCAGCGAATGAAAACAGCGATGATGATTTAGCAAATGATCTTGCTTCTTTAAATAGTGGCGATAATCCTGAAGTGAACAAGTTATTTAGTTGGATACAAGATTATATCAATAAATATTAAATTAAATAAAAAAATTAAATGAACTTAATCTCATTACATAATGACATAATAAATATGGCCATATTAACAGAAGTATACATGTTTACAAACGACAACACTCCAAATATTGATCAATTAAATACGGATTTAGAAGCATTAATTAAACTCCTTAATGACCTCATAAATGACACCGACTCTGATGATTTAAACAATAACCACTCTCTTGAACTCAGCATGATTAAAACTCTCATTAAGGACGTCAATAGTGACTTTGAAAAGATTAAAAATTCAAGTAATCCCCAAGATCAAAAATTGGCTCATTCAGAAATTTTTGATCAATTAGAAAGGGCTTTTAATACAAAATCAGATAGTTTACCTTCATTGATTCAAGCTGCTGCAGAACCGACCGATAGTGAATTAGCTACCGTATTAGCACATATGAATTTAACTCATTCAACATCTGATTTGATTGAAAAAATCGATACTTTTATCTATCCGGATATGAATTAATATTTCCGGGATGCATTTAAATAAGTGCATTTCGTAATAATAAAAAAGCGCTCTAAATGAGCTCTTTAATTAATAAACATAAATAATTATTGAGGTTATATAATTATGAACTTACCTGCAACAAGTAATACGGCACAACATCAAATTAGCGCATCTCTTCAACTGTTAGAAACCGGAAGAAGCGAAAGAGCAGATAAAGCCAGAAACATTAATAATAATGAAGACGGTGTTTCTAAAGAAGACCCTGCATTTGATCTTCAAGAAGCTCTTAGAGAATTAAATACTCTTTTAGCTCAAATGGCTGATCATGATCCGGAATGGTTAAAGACTGCTGCCGGGTACCAACTTTTAGGTGAATTAGCTCTTGTTTTAGAAAGAGTTGAAAAAGATGTTCAAGGTGTTGCAAATGGAAACACACAAGCTGATAAGCTAATTAAAAACAATATGTCTTTTCAAATGCTTCAAACACTTTACACATCTAAGCCCGGTTCTGATCACAGTATCTTCGATTGTGTCGACGAGTACCTAGATAACCCAAAGAAAGGAATTAACGAATTAGCTACTACTTTTGGTGATTTACTCGGTTCCGGCGCTATCAAGTTTCTTATGCAAGATAATACAAACTACATCAACAATCCATACCAGATAAGGAATAATTCGTAGTATAGAATTGTAGTGTATGAATTCAAATAGTAGGGCAAAAAATCTAATTTTTTGCCCCGCTATTAATCATTTAAAATTTAAGGTAAACCAAAATGCTTCATTCAATTAATAATCAATCTAATATAAATCAAATAGAATACACTCAAGGAACAACTTTATCGAATGCGTCATCATCCGACACAACAAACCCTTGGGAACAAGCTCTTGAAGAGTTATTCAAGGAAATGGGAGATCTTACAGATCCAAAAGCCAGAGATGCGATCATGAAAGAAATACAATCTTTGAAACAGTTAGTTGATGGTCCGGGATCAAGCAGCCCATTTTCAGGTCATTTTGACACACTTTATTCCGATTATGTCAAATTTTACAATGATCCAACTAATCCTGATTTAAAAAAAACAGTGCAAAAAGACTTACATGCTATCCAAGCGGATACTCCACCTGCTGCTCCTTCTACCCCCTTATCAAGGGAGTTCAAAAAAGAATTAAGCAAGATCATACAAGACGTTCTATTACCTTTACTTGGACAGGATTCAAAAGATTTTAATAAATTTCAGGCAGCTTTGAGAATTTTCAAAGATTTTGGAGCATTAATGACTCCTGCATTACAGCAAGATTTGACCCAAATTGAACAAGATTATAACACCTACATGCAAGATCCGACTAATAATTGGCAATATCGTGAAATGACAGAAATTGCTTTAGCTCAACTCTCTATAGCTCTTGAATCTCCATATTGATAATAGTAAAAACTTAAATAAGACTTTTAGTAAGTTAATAAAATACCGAAGTTAACATTTTTGCCCGCTATACTGTTGCCTAACCATGTTTTATGGAGTCTTAGACCCCAATCAAAACGAAGAGATAGATAAGGCTTATAAATATAGCGAAGAGCAGGCCCTACACTGATCAAATACTCAATGTTAGGCTCACTCGTACTTAAATCCGTATTGTCAGTAACGGTATGAACATTACCTCCCACTGCTATATCAAAAAAAGCAAGCACACGTAGTTCATCATCAACACGACCGGGATTAAAAAATTTCAAGATCCCAAAGGGAGGAGATCTTAATTCTAAGTTTGCGATAAAGACATCATCAACACTTATTTCACGCTCTTCATACCCTCTAACGGTATCATATCCTCCTAACCCATATTGTTCACCGGGAAGTAAATCTTCTGTAGCTAACTGTCCTCTTAACTGGATCCATCCTAGGATATTTTCCGGAAAACGATATAAATCTGAAAAAGTCATCCGTGTGTAGAAATACTTCGGTTGAGCATGTGGAGTTAACATGCGATAATCATCTACTGACATATGAGGATACATCTGACCGGGAGACCAGTAGCCTAACAGATTAAATGATATCTTATTATTAGGGTGTTCGACACCGACACTTAGTCCTACCATAAATTGTGAAATATTAACTCTGTGAGCTATGCGCAGTTGATTTTCAGCAGCGGCAAATTCTATGTTATTATTGGTAGTCTTAAAGTCATAGCCAATACTAACTTCCAGAATATGTTTTTTATACAAGGGAGGTATGGGTATTTGATATCTAACACTCGCCTGACCACTATAGCCTTCGACATGCATAAAAGTAATATTAGGACTCATCCTAGCCCAACCGCCAAAGAAAACAAGAAAATTTCTCCATGGCAAGGGTATCGTCCAATGACCGGTATACGCTTGAAATCCGGAAAAATCCGATGAATAAGAGGAACTAAATGAAAACCACTGGTCTGCAAAAAAAGCATTTCCCCATTCAAAACCGGCGAATAGCCTTTCCTTGCCGGTAGAGTTATTACCCGTATTATCAAAGCCAATAAAAGGTCTTACAGGAAACCTATCCGGTGTTATGAATTCAATATCGGTCGTATTACCTTTATCTCCCGGAGTGAAAACAACATCTGTAACACGATAAGGATTTTGATTGAGCCATGCAACATCATTTAACAGCATATCCATATTAATGGTTTCATTGGGTCTCATTCTAATATAGCTTTCAAGTAAATCATCAGTAAACCATTGATTTTTTTTATACCGTATAGCTCCTACTTTCCCTTCTGTTACAATAACTTTTAAAACACCATCTGTTACATCTTGTCCCGGAATTTTAACGAGAATAAAAGGATGGGCATACTTAGCGAAATAATTTAAGATAATATCATGAATATCTTCTGTCAGTCCGGTGGTAATAGCTCTACCAAACTCGTCTTTTAGTTCTTGTTTCAGTTTCTCAGACGGTCCCGGAATATCAAGGTGATAAATCTTTAACCCATCGACCCCTTCAGAATCAATTTTATGAAAATCTTTTTCATCTCCTATAAGAACAAGCCCTGTTAAATCAGACTGAGCCAAACTATTAAAAGGGGTTGTTAGTGAAAGTTCGGAAAAGGCAAAGGATAGGGGTAGTATTGTCAATAAGAGAAAAATACCATGAATAATTTGTTTTTTTAATGTCATATTTCCTTTCTCTATGGAGTAGGCCTTTCAGCCGGGTCGATCTTGATAGGTTTTAATGTCTTTTTAGTATGATAGTTTCTAACAATTCTTCTCAACATATTCAAGTTGCTTTTAGAAAGAATATTACCCTCACCTGCGGCAGTTAAACTTGTTGCAAATTCAACGAAATCGGCATCTTGAGCAAATAAGAAGTCATCAAATGTCTGCATATTTTGAAATTCTGATGCTAACACCTGCTCTGTAGTTACAATGACAATAACCGGTATTGAACCGGGATTTTTATAGAAAAAAGTAAAAGGGCTTCCTCCATAATCACCGGGATAATAGGTAAACCATTTTTCAGTGGCCGAATCGATTTCAAAAGGACCCTCTACATAAGTGGTGCCATTAATCGCCCCTATCACTGAATTTAACTCTCTCATGGCCGTAAAGATACGGACCTTGCCACCTGCTGTGGACTTAATAACGACTCCGGCAGCTTTGGCAAAGCTTCCTTTCCCTATAAAAGGAAAGACCGGGTATTTATTATCGACAACCACTGTTATCGCGCCTGATGTGGTTTCCAATTTACTTGTACTATTCATGCTCATATTAACATCGGAAAATATTTCCATTTCCCCTGTTCCTAAATTTTGAATACGTGAAGAACCATTTAAAACGATATTATTTCCGGCATCGGCATAATAAGTTCCATTCAACATGTTTTCTACAAACGAGACATCATTCAAAGTCAAATTACGACCCATATTCATAAACAATCCTGAGCCTTGATTTAGAATAAAGGCATTACTATTTAAAACCATATTTGTACCGGCATCTGCAATCATAATCGAATCGCCATCATGCCGGAAAAATGAATTTTGATTTAATGTCATATTATTACCGGCATTGATTAAAGTAACGCGCTGCATTGTTCCTGCGCCTAAATTGCGAATAAAGGCTAAGCTTATAGCTCCACCATCCAGGACCATATCCACTGCACAATTAACTAAAAGAGTGCTTTCAGATCCAAGTATTCTAGCCTCAGCGCCTGCGGCAGTTCCTGCTGTCATGGTAACAGAACCTTGTGGGTTACCTCGAGTACTCATGCCTCGCATATTAACAATATGTTTTTTTAAAGCATATAACTCCGCATAAGCCACAGTATCAGCTCCTCCTTGCATAATGAGATCTTTACCGGCATATATTTCCATATTTTTTGCTAAAGATTTAATTCCGGTATAGCCATGCATATCTCCTCTACCAAGTGTTATATTTTGAGCCCCACGAGTTATAGTGCCATCTGAAGAGCTACCTATCTCAATATTACCGGTTAGAGTGACTATTTCTGTTTCTACAGGAGAAGTTGCCCCTCCAAGTAAAGTGATATCAACTGCTGAAGTTTGATTTTTGGTTAATCAAAATATCGGTGTTAGCCGTAACAGTAGCATTTTCCGGTTTGCAATGCTGAGGGAGGCGTTCTGATATCATTATTAATATCGAAATTATCAGAAGCGGTAAGCGTTAATGTTAGACCTGAATAAATATCTGAAAAGCCGGTAGGAGCAGCTGTACTTGTGCCTCCAAGAACATTAATTCCTTTGGCATTTATAGTAATACCACCGGTTGTCACTTGTTGTGGTCTTACATTGATCACTCTAGCTAATCCATTATCTGTTCCGGTCGGGCCATAAAGATTCAAAGTACCCGTGGAAATATTAATGGTGCTTGTTGCTGTTGAAGGCGCCGGAGCCAAAGTACCTATTGAAGCTACTCCTGCCAGGCTTCCGTTATCATTACCGGCATCTAAAGTAACGGCACCTGTTAAAGAGGTTGTTACCATTATGGATCCTATAGATAAATTAACAGGTTGATTGGTACCGGCATTGTAATACCCTATAATCGAATTATTTTGATTGCCTTTCATCAGTTCTATCGTTCCACTACCGGCGACGACTTGTACTTGATTAGATACACCCGTTAAATTTCCCGTAGGATTGACTCTCGGATTATGATAGCCGATAATCGCATGAGTCAGTGTCCCTGTTCCCGGAGTTAGGGTCGTATTACCTGCCCCTACTACATTCACCGAGAAATCACCGCTTGTATTATTCACAAGATTTGTTAGTTCATTCCCATGACCAATAATAGCTGTCGTATTATTATTCGTACCTCCATTTAAATTAACCGAACCCGTTATGCCGTTAAAAGTTATGTTACCTGCAGCACTTATATTACTAGTGCCGTTAAAAGGGGACTGCCCAATTTGAACATAAGATGAGTCGCCGGTACCTGCATTTAGCGTAACATTCCGGGTCACATTAGAAAACGTGATATTACTTTGTACCACCGTCTCTGTACTATATTCACCTCTCCCTATCTGAGCATACGCATTTGCTGTTGGCCCCCCATTTAAAATGATATCCCTTTCAACACGAGAATCGGTAATATTTCCGATTCCAGAAGATATTTCGACATAGCAAAACGTATCGGCTCCTCCGGTGGCAACCCCGTTACCATTCAACATAAGATCTCTATTAATGGTGAGGGTGATATCTCCGGAATCATTTCTAATTAATGCATTCGGACGGTTAATAGCCTTAGTCATATTACTTCCTGCAGTCCAAAGTTAGATCCCGTCCTGTAATGATAGAGATATTTCCTGAAGTATTTTGAACCAAAGCTAATACATTGTCTTCATCACCTGCTTGCATATTCATATCATTAGAAGTATTGATGGTTATGTCATCGGTAACGGCAATAATGCTCGAACTCGCCTTACTCATAGTATTTCCTACTAAAATATCTGTAGCACCCGCACTAATATTACCTACTTGAATCGTACCGTCTAAAGAATTGATTAAAGCAATAGCCGTAAAATTAACCCCACCTTTCATGGTGACAGTACTTGCTGATTGTGACACATTCATTGCAATATTTTTATCGGCTACAATTTGAGCAAAGCCATTTTGAAAAGTAGTCGGACTTAAAAGGGGTCATTATTTACATCTAAGTTTGTAGTAAAATCTAGAGTTAAATTTCGACAGGAATATATATCTGAAAAACCTGTTACTGCTCCTGTACCTCCTGTTAATGTAGTATCGATCGTATCAATACTGATGTCATATGCATCAACAACATTAGGTCTATTATTTACAACACGAGCGGCCCCGTCTTCAACCATACCCATAGTAACAGGCCCTCTAAAGCTCTAGCTTCCCGGTTGTAATATTGATATTACTTCTTGCCGTACTATCATTCGTAAACGTTCCAATAGCTGCAATACCCGCTTGAGTACCATTTTTAAACCCTGCTTGTAAAATAGTCGTATTAGGAGCAGATTTTGGCGTTTGAATCATTATATCGTTAACGGTTAAATTTAAACCGGAAGCCACACCATTTGAACCATTATAATAGCCAATGTTAGCATTTGTAGAGTCTCCGGCAAGTAAAATTGATATCGCCGGACTGAGAAATCACAGTAAATCCTGTTGAACTCATAGCTGTTAACAACACCGGTAGAACCACCGGTTGGATTATGAAATCCTATGATCGCATGGGTTTTAGGGGCAGTGCCTGCTGTTAAATCAATATCGCCTGTCGCTTTAACTGAAATATTTCCTGAAATAGTTCCTATATCCGGAGATAACTCATTACCATGACCAATAATGGCTGTGGCATTCATTGCTGAACCACCATTTATTACAACATCTCCGTTAGAAAAATTTACCGGAAAAGTCACATCGCCTGTAACAGAATAATTATTGGCCGCTCCAAAAGGAGAATGACCTATTTGAACATAAGCACCTGTTCCAAGGCCTGTTGCTGTTGCATTTAAACGTAACATTACCTTGCAAAGTGTCAAAAGTGATCGTGCTACTCAAAGTAGTACCCAAGAAAGAACCTATGCCAATCTGAAGCATATGCCATTAGTTCCTGCACCACCCTGCAGTTCTAAATTACCATTCGTCAGGCCGAAAGTCATAGGAGCATTTGTACCTCCGATTTGAGCAAAAGCTAATGTCCCTGTTCCTCCGGTAAGGGTAAATATTCTGTCCACTGCGTATAGTCATCGTTCCATTAACACCTCCAATTTCTGCACCGGCAGAAAGGGGTTCCGGTCCCGGCTCCACCTTGAAGGAAAATGGAATTCATGACATTTATCACACTATCACCTGAATTAGCCAAAATCTGTGATGGACCTTGTCCTAAAGCATCGCCGATTGTTAACTGATTGGTCCCGGAACCGAGTAAATATCCAAATAAAAACGGTCCCTCCCTGAGATCGTATAACAGCTTGAGAGGTAGGATTGGTACCTCCAATAACTTGAGTATTAACCGATGTATTGACAAGAATACTATTAAACCCATTTTATTTCTGCATAACTATTTTGTAAAACCCCTGCCCCGGCCTATTGACTTCAAGATCACCTGTTAAATTGATTGTTATATCTCTAGCGGAATAAATATCGGCAAAACCGGAAGTACTGATTCCTCCTAATAATGTTAGGGACACTCCCGTTAAACTAATATTCCTTGTACTACTTGCCGGAGTTGAAACACCCGGACGATTATTGACTATTCTTGCAGCACCATTATCTGTACCTACAGGGCCTGTTAGAGTTATTGCTCCGGCATTAATAGTGATATTACTTTCTGCCGCTCCATTATTAACCATTGTTCCAATTACAGCACCTCCTGCAATATTTGATCCTTGAGCTCCTCCTTGTAAGGTCAAATTACCGGGGTAATTCCTATGTTGATCTGATTAATAATCACGTTATTGTCATTCGTCGGCATAGTAGAGTTATTATAATAGCCGACTGTAGCATTACTACCCGTCGTTGCGGTTAAGGTTAAGGCAGCAGCTGAATTATTTAGAATATCTATTTTATTAGAAGTGCATAAAAAATCGACTCCTGATCCATTAGCCGGATTCTGAAATCCAATAATAGCATGACATTTGTCGGCAGATCCTCCTAAAGGGTAATACCATTTGCTACTCTTATTGTTATATCTCCTGAACATGACCCAATCAAAGCTGAGCTTTCATTGCCATGACCCAAAATAGCAGAAGCACTATCCGCTCCCCCACCGGTTAAGTTCAATATACGAGCGAAAAACATAGGAAATGTAATATCTCCTTGAACAGTGATAGCATTTGCAGTAGCTCCATTTAAAAGGGCTATGCCCTAATTGAGCATAAAGCATTCATTCCATTCCCACCGGTTATATTTACATCATTAGATAAGGTAGTAAATATAATATCACTTGTAATTTGAGTAATATTAGCTAACTGCAAATTACCTCTGCCTATTTGAGCAAATGCACCGGAACCGACTCCTCCTAAATAAAGTTAAATTATTTAGAAGATCGATAGTTATATTTCCCGTATTAGATGCCAGCTGAGCATAAGCTGCTGTTCCTGTGCCTCCGTTTAAAACAAGATCATTACCAACCTTTAAAATCATTGAACCCGAATGAGAAAGAATTTCCGCTTGTGTAGCCGTACCAACATTGCCACCGCCTTGCATTGTCAAGTCACTCGGAATAAAACCATGTTGAAGAGCCGGAATTCATTAAAAATTTGAGAAGCAGCTTCACTCGCTGTTGATCCAACAGTAACATTTAGAATTTGCGTACCCCCACCGAATGCCCCTATATTAATAAATCCATTATTTGCTTGTAATAATGCAGATGCGGTAGCAACATCTCCGGCAATGACATCCAGTCTATTACCCGGAAAGTCTTGATTTAAAATAATATTACGATCGGCTACCACTTGTGCAGGTGCTCTCTGAGGAGGCGTACTCGAATTAACAGTAAAATTATTTACTCTAATAATGAGATCTCTATTTGAATATATTTCAGCTATAGCTCCTGTGGTTATACTGGCTCCGCCCAACACTGAAATATCGGTACTATCAAGCGTTCCTAAAGTAATATCGGTAGTACCTGTTATATTTGTTCTGTTTATTAATGATACGCGCTTTACCATTTTCGCCCAAAATTGGTCCGGTAAGAGTTAAATTTTTATAATTACAGGTGATAGAGCTGCTTACTGTTCCGGTTTTTATATAGGTACCAATAGCTGCCACTCCTAACCCCGTTCCGGCATCAATTACCGGCTGTTAAGTTCAGATCTCCTACCAAAGTCACTCCGGCAATGACATTAATAGAGCTTATAGTGATATCCAATTGATCTCCGGTTAAAGCCGTGTCGTTATAATATCCTATAACAGCATTGGAACCGTTATCGGCTGTTAAATCAATTGTAAATAGTGATCTGTTTTGAACCTCCAGTAAAGGACAATTAACAGTAAAATTAGTAGCGGAAGTTGGCCGGGTTATGAAAACCTATAATTGCACTGGATTGCGATCCCGGACCGGCAGCAAGTGTAATCGCTTTATCACTCATCAACCGGATACCGTTGATACAAGTAACGCCTCTAAGATTATTCGTAAATTCATTGCCATGCCCAATGATAGCTGTCGTATTAGCGGCATTACCTCCGGTTAAAGTTACTGTTTCGCCGATTAAGTTTGATGTAGTATTCGGAAACGTCACGTCACCAATAACGGTAATATTTGAAGTAGGCCCTGTTGGTGCATGCCCAATTTGCGCATAAGATCCCGATCCGGTAGAACTTCCTGTAAGTAAGACGTTGCCGGTAATCGCACTAAACAAAATATTACTCATAATACTCGTATTTCCGGTAGCCGTAGCTCCTACACCAATTTGCGCATAACAATTACTTCCTGCTCCACCTGTTAGAGCTAAGTTTCGTCCAATATTGGTAACAGTAATATTCCCTTTAACCGATGAAATCTCAGCATGAGCACCTGTAGCAGTGCCTCCGGTTAATGTAAGATCTCTTGTAGCTGTTACAGTTAATGTTCCTTGGGCAGATACAATGGTAGCCGGTATCGTACCTGCTGTTAAAATTAAATCTTGCCCGGCATCAAAACTCATATTACCTGTTGTCGAGGTTATCGATTCACGAATTTGAATGTCTCGATTAGCATCTAACACTAATCCTCCACCTGCCACTGTGATAGGATTGGTAACCACAATATCATTTCGCGCATTCATCGTTAAAGTGGTAGCGCCGGTCCAAGTTATTGGGGTATTGACATTAATATCACCTAGACCTCCTCCGGTAGAGTCAAGATTCGTAACCGTTACATTATTCGAGCCTAAACCTGATACTCCCGTAAGATCAGCGACATCTAAATTGGCTGTGGCTGTAAGCTCGGGTAAGTAGGGATTGGCAAAAACCGGAGATGAAGCAGTAGCTGTTATGTTGATATCACTAGGATCTAATAGAAGAGTTCCTGTTTTTCCAAATGGCGCTAGAGTAGAAATTTCTTTTGGATGATAGTCATAATGACCTTTGCCGGAAATTTCTATAAACCCTCCATTCCCTGATTTTTCTCCCCCTTTCGCTAAAACAGAACCAAAACAAAAGAGATCTTGATCGGACCAAACGATAACTGTTCCTCCATTACCTTCATGATTGGCACCGGCATTGAGTAAAACATTTTCTCCAATATCGGTTAATTTGGCATTTAAGATATTTGGATTATTTCCTTGATAATCACCTCCTATTAAAATTTTGCCACCACCAATATCTCCTGAAACATCAATAGTAGCTTCGTTATATAAATGAATATCTTTACCTAAAACGTGTACAACGCCTCCATGATCATTTGCATTTTTGGCAATGACATCTCCTGAAACCCCGATATTACCGGCTTCTGTTGTTAAAAAAATGCGCCCGTCTTTTTCAACAACACCTTGTACTTTAATCGTTCCTGAGTGATTGATAGCTAAAGCATAAGGATTGCCTTCTGCATTTAATTCGGCTTGGATAGCTTCTAAGTGGCCTTTATTGTTAACATAGGAAGGGTTATCATTATCTTGTTTAGAACTCAGCTTAATAAAAATACGCTTTTCATCCGTGGGCTTAAGTAACACTTCTTTTGCAGCAGCTAATGCTATCTCACCATTGGAAGCCATCATCTCTCCGGCGTTATCAACAAAGTGACCGAGTAAGATGACATCACCGTGACGGGCTGTTAAAGTTCCATAATTGACAACCCCATTAAAAGTATTACCTTTAAATAGAAGATCTTTATTTTCCAGAAAGTCTTTATCCATGATATCTAGAGTCGAAGCCAGAAAAGCTGCCGTGTCCACAATAGCATCTTTTCCAAACACAACACCATTCGGATTGATCAAATACACATAGCCATTCGCCTGCAAAGTCCCCATGATTTCACTGGCATTTTGAGTGACTACCCGATTTAACACACATGAATTGGTACTTGGCTGAATAAACTTAATGCACTCATTTGCTTGGATGGAAAATTCATTCCAATTGATGATAGCTTGATGACTTGTCGTAACTTCTAAAGAATAACTGAGAGCATTTATGTTCGCCGTTCCGGCTACAACACTTGCTCCTTGGGGATTTGAAAATAGCATTTGATAACCGGAAAAAATTCCCAAAACGAATACAAGTGCTGTCAAAAACCATTTCATTTTATATAGACCTTATACAAATTAATACTTTTCTTAAGTTATGTGATAAAAGATGATGTATAACCATTTGAAAATAATTCCATAACAACTTTTTTTGTAAGATCAAAATCTATTAATGTCAGATCCATTTTTCTTAAGTAAAACTAGAGAAGTATTTTCTTACCTCTTCCTCTCCATTTTCGTCATCTTATGATTCAAAGGGAATCTCTTAATCAGAGCTCTTCTAATTGTGATACTATTTTGCCTGCTTTTTCTTCACTCACGGTTGCAGCATAATTTCGACTACTATCTCTAATTGTGCTCGGTGAACTCATTTTTACCCTCTTACCAATCGCCTAGAAACACAGTATGATACAAGGAAGTCACTATTTTTTAATATGATTTTATAAATAAATTATTTTACTTTTTACTAATAGTGCCGGCAATCTCAAAGTTAGATTCATTTTTTAACTTACTGATTTTATGTCTTTTATACAGAAAATCCTTGTCTTTTTCAAAATTCTGATTATCAAAAATTTTATGTTCTAAATATTTCATAACAAATTACTTAAACTCATAGTTTTTGAAATTAAAAAATTATCTCATAATAGATTTAAATAGCATTGTCTGTTACAATTATTAATAAGATTATTATTTTCTAATTAATAAAGGATTATTATGATTAAAAATTTAAAAGACACTTTTACTAAAATAATTAGTGCCGGATGGTGGGGATCTCTTATTGTACTGATCGCTGAATCATTATTGATAGATTGCGCCCCATTTGCTGCAGTACCCTGGGTTGGTCTTATTTTATTTGGAATCTTTCTGATTTTGAGTTTTACCCCTCTTTTCGATAGACAACATAAGTATTCTCCTTACAAACCTATCTACGAAGCAATAAAATCATTGAAAAATTAAGATGAAAAATAAGACCGGATCAATGAGCCGGTCTTATTTTTAATTGTTTTAGTCTTTGAATTCACCTACTAATGAATGGATACTCTGCTTAGCATCTCCAAAAATCATATTGGTATTATCCTTGAAAAATAAAGGATTTTGAATACCTGCAAATCCTGAAGCCATCGATCTTTTAAAGACATAGACTTGTCTGGCTTTATCAACATTAATAATAGGCATTCCATAGATAGGACTGGTCTTATTTTCTCTGGCATCAGGGTTAACAACATCATTTGCTCCAATGACTAGACAAGCATCAACCGATTCCATAACTTGATTCACGTCATCCATTTCAACCAGCTGATCATATGGAATACCGGCTTCTGCTAATAAAACATTCATATGGCCGGGCATCCTTCCTGCTACAGGATGTATGGCATACTTAATATCACAGCCATTTTTTTCAAATAATTCTCCTAACTCTTTAACAACATGTTGAGCTTGCGCTACTGCTAAACCATATCCGGGTACAATAACAACCGATTTGGCAGCTTCCAAATAAAAATAGAGATCTTCGATAGAAGCAGATTTAGCTTCCCCTTGTACCTCATCACCTTTTTGTGCTGTTACAGACCCAAATCCGCTAAATAACACATTTTTCAATGAGCGGTTCATAGACTTACACATAATAGAGGTTAAGATAATACCACTAGCTCCTACCAAGGCTCCGGATACAATCAAAACATAGTTTTGTATGACAAAACCTGTTGCACAAGCAGCTAGACCGGAGTAGCTGTTTAAAAGAGAAATGACAACCGGCATATCTCCTCTGCCAATCGGAAGAACAGCCATTATACCCAGTAGAAAGGAAGTTGTTATAATAGCAAACAAGATCGGATAAGAACCGGCAGGCTGCATGGAAAATAAGACACCGCAAACGACTAATCCGGAAATAAGAAGAAAGTTGAAAATATTTTGCCCAACAAACTTAAGTGGTCTACCGGTTATTTTTTCACTTAATTTAGCCCAAGCTAAGACACTTCCGGAAAAGGTAACTCCCCCTATTAAAATAGAAAGATAAATCGTAATCGCTGTAGAAAACCCTACATTTGGATCTAAATGGTAAACCGCCCAGCCCACTAATAAACTTGACAAACCACCAAAACCATTTAACAAAGCAACCATTTCAGGCATGGATGTCATCTGTACTCTTTTTGAAGCATAGACTCCAATAGCAGAGCCTATAACTAATGAAATAACAATCCATGTATAATGGATAATGTCTTGACTAATCAAGACAGCAACGATAGCAATTAACATACCCCAAGCGGAAATCAAATTTCCTTTTCCGGCTGTTTTAGGATTACTTAATAACTTCAAACCCAATACAAACAATATTGCTGATAGTAGGTATGCGAAATTGATAATTAGATCTCCGTACATATTATCACCTAAAGAATTAAAGCTTTATTTTTTTTTCTTAAACATAACAAGCATTCGGTTTGTAACCACATACCCCCCTACCACATTGATCGTAGCAAAAATAACCGCCAGCATACCCAGAATAGTACTCACAGTTAAATTTGAACTAGATCCGGCAGAGATTAAAGCGCCTACTAATGTAATCCCGGAGATAGCATTTGCCCCTGACATAAGAGGGGTATGCAATGTTGCCGGTACTTTAGAGATAAGTTCAAACCCCAAAAAAACAGATAAAACTAAAACAAAAGATAAAAGGATGATAACTTGAAGATCCATTACTTATCTCCTTTATTTATTGATTGTTTAACCGCATCATTTTGAATAGCAAAGTCATGAGTGATCAAACAGTTTTTCAATAATTCATTATTTAAATTAAGTTCAAACATTTCTTTTGAAGAATCCGAAAAATGATTAATAAAATGATATAAATTCGTTGCATATAATTGGCTCGCATGTTCTGAAACTCTGCCGGGAAGGTTTCCTATGCCTATAACCGAAACCCCATTGATCATAACAGTCTCATTTAATTTTGAGCCTTCAACATTACCACCACTCTCAACTGCCATATCAACAACCACACTACCCGGCTGCATGCCTTCAACTATATCTTTATCTAAAATTCGAGGCGCTTTTCTTCCCATAACTTGCGCGGTTGTAATGACAATATCTGATTTAGAACAGATCTTTTTCATCTCTTCTTTTTGTTTAGCCTGTTGCTCTTCTGTTAACGCTGTAGCATATCCGTCTTTTGTCTGACCTGTGTCACCTAAATCAATTTGCACAAAACGCGCACCTAATGATTTCACTTGCTCTTCTACAACGGGCCTTGTATCAAATGCTTCTACTCGAGCGCCTAGACGTCTTGCCGTTGCAATGGCTTGCAAACCTGCCACACCTACACCAATAACAAACACTCTAGCAGGAGGAATAGTCCCGGCAGGGGTTGTCATCATAGGTAATATTTTTTTAAGCCGCTCAGCTGCCATAATAACCGCAACATACCCGGCCAAGTTAGCTTGAGAACTTAAAGCATCCATTTTCTGAAGCAGAGTTGTTCTAGGTAGCATTTCTAAACTAAAAGCGGAAATACCTTGCTTCATCATCTCATCGATGATCATATATTCATTAAATGGATCCAAAAAGCTTAAATGGATACACCCCTTTTTAAGTAAAGAGGTCTCTTCTTTTGAAAGATGACGAACACGCAAGACCATATCAGCAGATTTTAACAACGCTTGTCGGTCATTCGAGACTTCTGCACCGGCATTTCGATAGTCTTCATCGCTTGCTGAAATAGTATCTCCCAGGCTCGATTCAATCGCAACTTCTACATTTAGTTGTTTGAGCTTTTGAACAATTGAAGGGACCATGGCCACTCGTTTTTCGCCGGGAAAGACTTCTTTAGGAATAACAATTCTCATAAACACACCTCTCAATCTTATATTCCGTTTATGGAACAAATCGCTGATATTCTTTAAGGATTTCAAGATTATAAGCATAGTATCCGGTTTTAAAGTCTAAAAAATCAACTTTTAATTTTGCCCGGTTTTTGATATATAGTATTTTAATTTTTATTTGATAATATGTTATCCTTCTTTTTTTATACAAACAGTAAGGACAAAACAATGCCTAGAGCCTATTCAGTAGATCTTCGAGAGAAAGTATGACAACATATAGAAAAACATCATGATAAAAAAACAGCCGGCCATATTTTTCAAGTAGGTATCGCAACAATATATCGATGGATCTTGCAAAAAAAGCAAAAAGGACATTTAAAACCAATCCGCAGAAAATATGCTTATAAGAAATTAGATGATGAGTTGTTATCTAAATATGTAGAAAAACATCCGGATTATTTTTTATCGGAAATTGCTGATTATTTTTCAGTCACTCCGCAAACGATTTTTTATGCCCTTAAAAGATTAAAAATTACACGAAAAAAAAAACTACTCGCTATAAGGAAAGAGATGAAAAGAAACGGGAAGCTTTTATGAAAGATTTAAACAATATTCCCTTTGACAAGAGAACTTATCTCGATGAAACCGGGATTCATCAATTTTTATTTCGTGAGTCCGGAAGAAGCTTACGCGGCAAAAAAGTTTTTGGAGCGGTTTCAGGAAACCGCTTTATAAGGCAAAATATTATTTCAGCCCTATCTTAAAGGGCAGTTTTTATCTCCAATGTGTTTTGAAGGTACTTGTAATACCGGGTTATTCAATATTTGGCTTAAGGAAGTTTTGACTCCTCAGCTTACACCCGGTAGTGTTCTTATTCTTGACAATGCAGGTTTTCACAAGTCAGCGGAAAGCAGGAAAACAGTAGAATCTGCCGGTTGTAAGCTTATGTTTCTTCCTCCATATTCTCCGGACTTAAATCCTATAGAAAAATATTGGGCTAATATGAAAAATAAAGTTAGAGAGATATTACGAAAAGTTACGAATTTTAAATTCGCCATTGATCAAGCAATCTTATCAATGTAAAATTAAATAACTATATGTCATTTATAAATTAATTATTAATAATGAAATGACTCTACTTTCAATTGAAAACAGCCCCCGGGCAGCAACCCTAAAAAACCTATTTCCATGTTATTTTGGTCATATTTTCTGATTCTATTGACTTTACTTTAATTATTACTATTTTAAAAACCATGATATTTGATCAAAACACATGCTAAGGGAAAAAAGAACTCTCCTTCTCCTTTTACTCTTTAAAATTAAAATATTAATTTAACTTTTAATAAAAAAAAGTATACAATATATTTTATATCAATTAGATTGTGTGTTTTCATTGTGAAGTGATCTTGTTTTAATCTTTAAAAAGGTAAATAATTATGTCTACCGTTAATCAAGTAAATCAGCCCGGCATTGCTAAAAATACAAACTATGACTTTGATGTTTATGCTGATAACTGGAGTTATTGGAATCCGAAACATCGTGAACAATATCCGAATATTTCCAAAAACTTACATGGAGTTGTCGCTTTTGGTGTCGTTAAATCAGATGGTTCATTTGATGATCGATATCCTTTAGGCCCGGCAAAAGATAAGTGGACTCAGGGGGCTCCTCCGGGATGTGACGGTCTTGCCATTGGCGGCTGGAACAATTCCCAAGCAAATGCAGGTCTTAATGAGGTACTGACCCGTCAAGATCCTAAAGCCCGCATCACCTTAATTACAAACATTATTAAGAATGCTAAGGAGTACGGATACAAAAGAGTTGTCATAGACTATGAAAACTATATAAAGCCTCCGCCTGATAAAGCTTTATATACAAACTTTCTTAAAGAACTAAAGCAACAGCTACATGCTCAAAACCCACCGATACAGTTAGAAATTGCTATGTCTCCGGACCCGGCAAACCAACAATTTTATGATTTAAAAAAGTTAATTTCCAGTGGAACTGTCGATCATTTTCAAGTCATGTGTTATGATTATGCAAGAGGACAAGGCTCGCCCGTTAAAGTTGATGCTAATGCCGGTGTATCAGATACGCTGCAATTCTTAGAAAACCTCTTTCAAGATAATCCCGGACTGGAAAGTAAGGCTAAAATAGGTATTCCTCTTTATGGTCTAGAATATGATTTACCTGTCGGAATCACACCTGAACAAGTAGCTAGTGAATTAAAAGCCGGCACATTAACCGGTAGTTATGATACCGGCCCTACTCAAAGTGTTATCAAAGATGATGATATCAGCACAGAAATAGGTAACAATTGGGCCACTCCTGCAAATGGCTGGAAATTACTTGAAGATGGCTCTACTCCTCCTAACTATTTTTATTACAACCACAAACAGAATAAAATCATCAGCGCCCTTCCTCCTCAAGCGGAAAAAAACTTTGCTGATATGATCAAAAAAAACTTTCCTCATGTAGTCGGCTTTTTTGGCTGGGAAGCACAAGGAGACTTTAACGGAAGTATGATGGAAAATCTGATTAATAATTTTTCTTAAACCTTATCAATAAACCTATCAGATTAAGTAAAAAGCTTCTCTGATAGGTTTTGTCTATTCATCACTAAGCGTTTCTTATACATGCTTTAAAAATTGACGGATCATCTTTAGCCGGCTAATATCTTTTTTTCCAAAATTATTACTTTACTTTTTTTCTAGACAGATAGCTCTATTTAATATAGAAAGTTCAAAATAATACAAAATAAAAGTTATCTCCCTTTAATTGCTTTTTAAGAGAAGTAAGTAAGCCGATGAAGATGAAATTTAAAATAATGATTTTAGCTCTGTTAGTGATTGCTGCGGTAGTATTAGGCACAGTATATGTTATGACTAATAATATTCCCGTATTAGAACCAAAAGGCATGATAGGGGTTAAAGAAAGAGATTTAATTATCATCGCTTCTATACTGATGCTCATTGTGATGATTCCGGTATTTATCTTAACATTTATTTTTGCTTGGAAATATAGAGAAAATAATAAAAGAGCTAAGTATACCCCGGATTGGGAACATAATTATTTAGCTGAATTTTTATGGTGGGGTATCCCTGTCGTTATCATCGTTATACTCGCCATCTTTACTTGGTACTCCAGCCATGCGCTTAGTCCCTTTAAACCGATTGAAAGCGATAAAAAACCTCTTAAAATACAGGTCATTTCTCTGAATTGGAAATGGTTATTTCTATATCCGGAACAAGGTATTGCAACGATTAACTACATTCAGGTTCCGGAGAAAACCCCTCTTAATTTTGAAATTACAAGTGATGCTCCGATGAATTCCTTTTGGATTCCTCAACTAGGAGGGCAAATTTATGCAATGCCCGCTATGACATCACAACTACATCTTATTGCAAATGAAATAGGCACTTACAAAGGGGTTTCATCAAATATTAGCGGAAAAGGATTTGCGGGTATGAGGTTCACTGTTAAATCTACTTCTCAAAGTGACTTTGATCAATGGGTAAAAAACGTACATCATTCTCCAAAACGACTTGATTTTAATGAATACCTAACACTCGTTCAACCCAGTGAATATGACCCGGTTGCTTTATATGTGTTAACACAAAGAGATCTATTTCAACGGATCATAAAACAATATAGTGCGCCGGCACATTAAATTAAAAAAATGAAAGTATAGGAAATAGCATGGGAAACGGCATGTTTGGAAGACTCGGGACGGAAGCCCTGAAGCATGATTATATTGAATATATAGCCGGCGTATCAATGCTCCTGGCTGCTATCTTTATTATCATATTGCTCACATACTTTCGTAAATGGAAATGGTTATGGAAAGAATGGATTACTTCCGTAGATCATAAAAAAATTGGAGTTATGTATCTTGTCGCTTCTTTTATCATGTTGCTTAAAGCTCTTGTTGATGCAGCTATGATGAGGGGGCAACAAGCTTTTGCTGCAGGCGATTCCTTTGGCTATTTAGGAGCTGAACATTTTCAGCAAATATTTACGGCCCATGGTGTGTCTATGATCTTTTTTGTAGCTATGGGACTGATCTTTGCTGTTATCAATTTAATTGTTCCCCTACAGATTGGAGCTCGTGATGTTGCATTTCCTTTTCTAAACTCCTTAAGTTTTTGGTTATTTGCTTCCGGATCCTTATATATTTATGTCTCTTTAGTTATCGGAGTTTTTGCAGGTACCGGTTGGACAGCTTACCCTCCCCTTTCCGGGCTAAAATATAATCCGGGAGTCGGTGTCGATTATTGGCTTTGGAGCATCCAGATTTCAGGGATTGGATCCTTAATCTCCGGTATTAACTTCTTTGTTACAATCTTAAAAATGCGATGTCCGGGGATGACCCTTATGAGAATGCCCATATTTGTTTGGGCAGCTTTTGCGACTATGATTTTGGTCATTTTCGCCTTCCCCGTATTAACCGCAACTATTGGCATGCTTTCTACTGATAGATTACTTGATACGCATATCTTTACGTCTGAATTTGGGGGAAGCCCCATGATGTATGTTAACTTAATTTGGGCTTGGGGACATCCGGAAGTATATATCCTTGTTTTACCTGCTTTTGGGATTTTCTCCGAAGTCGTCCCTGTCTTTTCACAAAAACGTTTATTCGGTTATACCACAATGGTATGGGCTATATTCGGTATCACCTTTTTATCTTTTATCGTCTGGTTGCACCATTTCTTCACTATGGGGGCAGGAGCAAATGTCAACGCTTTCTTCGGTATTATGACCATGATAATTGCAGTCCCCACCGGTGTGAAAATTTTTAATTGGATCTTTACCATGTTTAGAGGTCGGGTACAATTTACAAGCTCTATGTATTGGTTTTTAGGGTTTGTTGCCATTTTTACTTTAGGAGGTGTAACCGGTGTTTTAATGGCAGTACCTGCTATCGATTTCCAAGTACATAACAGCTTATTTTTGATCGCCCATTTTCATAATGTTATCATCGGAGGGGTTGTTTTTGGTCTCTTTTCCGGTTTTGCCTACTGGTTTCCTAAATTTACGGGTTTTAAACTAAATGAAACACTTGGGAAGTATGCCTTTTGGTGTTGGTTTATTGGATTTTTAGTGGCTTTCCTTCCCCTATACCTTTTAGGTTTCATGGGGGCCGGCAGACGTTTAAACCATTATGAAAATTTAGGCTGGCAACCTCTGTTTATCACTGCCGGCATCGGTGTTATTATAATACTCATCGGTGTTGGATTCCAAATCTTACAAGTCTATATCAGCATTCGAAATCGAAACAAACACCGAGACACAACGGGCGACCCGTGGAACGGAAGAAACTTAGAATGGTCAACCACATCACCTCCTCCCTTTTATAATTTTGCAGTTATTCCTGAAGTTCATGGACGAGATGCCTTTTGGGCTGCAAAACAAGCAAAAACAACCGATAATACCCCCGTAAAATATGAAGATATCCATATGCCAAAAAATACATCTATCGGATTTTTTATCGGTGTATTTAGTTTCATTTTTGGCTTTGGATTAATCTGGCATATGTTTTGGCTTGCAGCCATTACAGGCATTGCGATGATTGTAGCTGTTATCAGTCGTCTTGCAGATAAAGACACCGATTATTATGTCAAAGCTGAAGAGGTAGAAAAAATTGAAAATAGGAAGCAAAACGCATGACAAGTACAGAAACCGTTGCACATGAAAATTATCCGGATCCTCACCATGATGTCTATTCCAAGACTATTTTCGGGTTCTGGGTGTACTTACTCACTGACTTCGTCTTGTTTGGTGTACTGTTCGCGGCCTATGCCGTATTACGTAATCATACTTTCGGCGGGCCTTCCGCTCATGATTTATTCAACCTCTCTTTCACCCTAACTCAAACCCTTATCTTATTAGTCAGTAGTTTTATCATTGGACTCGCTAACGCTTGTGCTCATCGTAATAAAAGAGGATGGACCATTGGTTTATACATTATATCCTTTTGGCTGGGTCTGGCTTTTTTGGCGATGGAACTACATGAATTTACGTCCCTTGTCAAAGGAAATCATGGCTGGGATCAAAGTGCCTTTTTATCTGCATTTTTTACTCTTGTAGGTACGCATATCGCTCATATGATGTTTGCCCTGCTCTGGGTTATTGTTCTTATTATACCTGTTTGTTACCACGGTATCAAACAGGTAAGTGTGAAAAGACTCACCTGTTTAAAAATGTTCTGGCAATTTCTAAACGTTATTTGGCTTTTTATATTCACAATTGTCTATTTGTTGGGGGTAAATTTAATATGATTGAAGCAGATCACAAATGGAATACAAGCTTTTTAGCTCCCGTCGCGGGTCTTATATTATCAGTGGGATTGACTTTAACCGCTTACTTTATTGTAGTTACACAGTCCTTAAGCGGCGGGGCCTTATCGGGAACGATTTTCAGTCTTGCTATCGTACAAACGTTAATACAATTGTTCTTTTTCCTTCATATAGGTCTGGAATCTAAGCCTCGATGGAGTTTAATGACGTTTTTATTCATGGTACTGGTCCTCGCTATCATAATGGGAGGAACTATTTGGATAATGCATAGTTTAAACTACAATCTCATGGTAACGGATATGCATTAGCTCGAAAATTGAGAACTAATTTTTAATTGCATTTACATTTACAGCCTGAACTACATGTGCAGCCCGGACCACAGTTGCATTCGCTTTGATTGCAATCTCTTAGTTTAGGGTTAGAACGCCCACAAGAGGCCAGTGCACAACAACTAGCCAATACAATCAAAGACAAGATAATTTTTCTCATATAAATCCCCTTATATTTTTCTAATAGTGTTACCGACATTCCTAGACCTCTAAACAAGTTTTTCTAATTAAGCCATACATCCTCATTGCAGTCTTTCCAAACAAAACAATAATCTTTTTCCGAAGACGGGTTAAATTTGTGATCATTTCTTTACAAATTCTCCGGGAAGTCTTCTGAAAAAAACGGATTATTCCGATACCTTCCATAATTTGGAAAATCCATCTTAATGTTGGATTTTTGACTTCCTTTCCTAATTGGTTGGGTAATGTCTCTTCTGTTTCTATCAATTTTTGTCGAAGTTGATATTGTCCGATATTATAAACCATTAAACACAATGTCATAACCATCATTAATGCTTCAATGCGTCGAGGGGTTTTTAAAAAAATAGAATCAACCATAAACCAAGGATCTTTTAAAAAGCGAAACCCTCCTTCAACCTTTTGCTGTTCTTTATATTCTTCTAACATCATCTCATCTTTATAATTTTCTCTATCGGTGTCATTCGCAGCTAAAATAAACCGTCCTTTTCTATTCATCAGTTTATTAATTTCTTCTTCTTCCCTTTCAAAGCTAGCATGAATCTTGTATCCAACAACTTGTTTTTCCTCTCCTTGTTTAGGTTTGCCTAATTTACCATATTTTAGAATCGGCAATATCTCACTATTCATGGAATATAAATGATTTTTTTTAGTCAATCTGCCCCAAGCTTTTTTAGCATCACTTTCGCATTTAAATTCCTCATTACCCAAATGCCAAAGTTGTTTCTTGAGCTTTTCTTCTGCCTTGGTCAATTTTTTTTCTAATGATTTTATCTCTCTCTGATAGGCTTGCTCTGAAAAAACCAAAAGCCATCTTTGTTTAATCCCTCCATAAAAAGAGGTGAAGCTGCATGTTTTATATCCTTTCTCCTGATCAATCCAATCAATTTCTTCTTCCGGTTTTTCTACTAATCTTTTTGCTTCTCCTATTATCTCGGGAACTCGGGTGAGCCATTTATAATCATTATTTTTTAAGAGCTTTTCTTTTGTGTATAACGCTGAATCGGCAACCCACTTAAACTTTGTTTTTACATCAATCTGTTGTTGAAATTCACTGATTTTTTTGAGCGTCTCATGAAAACTTGCTTTATCAGAACTATTGCCGTCTAAGGCTTCCATCCATAGAGGCATAGAACTCGGACCATTGGTAACGAGAGAAAGTACAACTTGTTTCAAATCAGGTCTATGATCTTTAGAATAACCCTGCTTAATCTCAATCACTTGCGGATCATCTTTCACTTCATACGACCCATGAACGGAAAAGCTTGTTGTGTCTAGATGATGAGTTTTTTGTAGTAAATCATGGTCTAGGGCTATTCCAAAAGAAACTTCAGCAAATAATTTACTGCTCCCATATTTCGCAATATCATCCAAAGCATGACCTAAAGTATAATCTGTGAGATCTTCTGCTCGAAGATCGTTGCCAAGTAAATTCTCTATCGATTTAGAAGCAAAAAATTGATGTGTTAGGTAGAGACGTCTATTAGTAAACCCTAATCCATTCAGAATCATTGCAATTACTGCCTGTCCCGCACTTACTTTTCTGTGTGGATGATTTTTTAATCCGGTATCAATCCTTTCCGCTACTTTTAGATCGCTGCAAAGTGCTGCAATTAATCCATGGTGATCCATGTTCACTGTTTGAATATTATCTCCTGCAACTTCCGGCATAACTTTTCTCCTTGTATCAAATAAAAAGTAACAGGATAGGCAATCTATAATTCTAATTCAAAAAAAATATCTTACGGTCTAGGAATGTCGGGTGTTAACAAAGATTTCTATTTTTTGCTAGCTCACAATATTCATTTGCATATAATCAAATTTTTAGATACAGAATTATAATTCCCTTCTAAGAGCTCTTCTAAGGAATAAAAATGGAAAGTTTATTAAGACCAAATCTTACACTCGTTCTCAGAAATTATTTTGCATTAACAAAACCGGGTATTATTTTCGGTAATGCTATTACTTTTGCGGGAGGGTTTGCACTTGCTTCAAAAGGGCACCTAAACCCCCTATTATTTTTAGCAACACTTGTAGGCTTATCCTCCATCATCGCCTCAGCATGTGTATTTAATAATTATATCGATCGTGAGCTTGATGCTAAAATGGTAAGAACGAAAAATCGACCGCTTGTAAAGGGATTGATCTCGATAAGAAACGCCGTTATATTTGCCGTTTGTCTATTATTCTATGGTTCTTTTCTGCTGGCCGCCTATGTTAATCTCTTAACGCTCACAGTAGCTCTCTTCGGTTTTTTTGTTTATGTGATTTTATATAGCCTATCTAAATATCACTCCGGCCACGGAACCTTGATCGGTAGTATTGCCGGAGCCGTTCCTCCCGTTGTAGGTTATTGCGCTCTTACCAATTACCTTGATTCAGCCGCATTTATTTTATTTATCATCATTGCCATGTGGCAGATGCCACATTTCTTTTCTATCGCCATCTATCGCCTTGATGATTACGTTGCGGCATCTATTCCTGTTTTACCTATTAAAAAAGGCATGCTAGCTACTAAGATTCACATGATGCTATATATTATAGCCTTTATTGTAGCTTCCGTCATGCTGACGGTATGTAACTATACAGGATATATCTATCTGACTGTTGCCGCCCTTTCGGGTGCTACGTGGCTTTGGATTTGTATTAAGGGCTTCACATGTGACAATGATAAGCTTTGGGCCAGAAAAATGTTTTTCGTCTCTCTTGTTATTGTCATGAGCGTTTGTATCAGCATTCCGTTTAGCGTTGTTTGAAAAACCTGCTTATTTTTTAAGTTTGGATAACATTACAAAAACATACTCCCTTAAATATTGACTTAGTTCAATACGCTCTAAAAATTGATCCAAACACTTTTTTAAGACCCCTGCATAACTGACTTGATACTATTGTTTTAAAACTCACTGATTGTCTAAACGTATTTTTCATTTATTTTGATAAATTTTATAATAAGCAGTTTTTTATTATGAGTGCAAAGCATCGCATAGGCGTCAAGAATCGTTGCCGGAAATCAGTTATGCAGAGGTCTTTAACAAGATTTTCTTGGTCAAGTATTGGGTTTTCACCGAATCTATCCCACTAATTTATCTATCCAAAATTTAATCAGCGCCGGAGTTAAAAACCCTTTCCAATACTTCATCTTTCTTTCCCAACGGATAACGACTTTTCGACACTTTCTTTGTAGCCATGAAATAGCTCTCTCTACTTGCCATCGTTTACGCTTTATCATCGCCCTAATTTTTTTAGGAGCTTTCTGTCCGGGCTTTTTTCGTCTACAAATCCATGGGAAAATACCCCTTATCAAAAGAACTTCTCGTAAAGCCTCTGAGTCGTAGCCTTTATTCGCTTCAAAAATAGGTATGAGATTACGATGCTTTCACCTATTTTGTATTCTATTAATCAAAGGGATTGGTTTATTTCCTCTCGTCTCCATGGACTCCTGTAGGGATAAGAGCAATAGGTGAGCCATATCCGTCTACAAGTAAATGTCCGGTAACTCCTTTTCCCTTATAGCCGTACGTAACTTCTTCTCCGCCACCCTTACCTCCTGAAAACAAACCCATCACCGGCTATTCGTTCCCAATTGAATAAGTTTTTCAATTCGGACAAGGATAATCCGGCACTTAGTATAGCATCCAAAGTCCCGTCCTCTTGCCAACACCCAACCGGCTATGAGAAGTGGTTCTTACTCCCCAAGCTTCACCTTTTGGGAGGTCGTACCAACGACTACCTGTTATTAAAATCCAAAATATTGAATGGCATATCTTTCTCCAAGATGTATGAGGATATTCTTTAGATCTTTTCTCCGGTTTTTGAGGTACTAATGGTGCTAAGAACGACCATTGACTATCTGTTAACCCTTCAAATTTAGACATTTTTTCTCCCCTTTCATAAATTATGAAAGGGGAGCATACCAAATACAAATTTAAATTATATTAATGGGATAGGTTCATAAGAAATACTACAAAAGAACGTATGTAGTTAACAGTTTTACTTAGCTAGTTTTATTAACGACTGTATATTAAACAATTAAAAATAGGCCTATTCTTAATGTTATTATTATAAGTGTTTTGCGACACAAACAAACTATTTAATAAATAGCTTATTATTAGAGAAACACATAAATACCGGACAATTAATAAACTTTTTATAGTGGACAATTAATAAATTTTTAAATATAATGTATTAATCATTTAAACAATAACAACTAATTAACAGGTAAAAGCTAATGTTTTTTCCAAATCCTTCTATTCCGGGAAGTCTTATGCCGGAAACCATTTATTGTCGAGAAAACTCTTCTGATATTGAAATACCTCAAGCAGAAGTTGAAGAAGTTGCAGTTAAAGCTCGTCCTTTACAAAAAGGACGTTTAGGCCTGTGGTCTTGGCATCATGGTGAAGTAATGAGGCAAGAAAGGATCGCTAACACCATTAGAACTATTGACAGATTACAGGGTTTTTGTTCAAATTATCAAGGTGATTTAGAGGCATTAGAAGCTAGGGAGGGGGGATCGGCAGAAGAACGAGCAATCGAAAGGGAGAAAATCTATATAAAATATGAAAGACAAGCATATTCTCAATTGACCTTCTTTATGTCCCTACAAGAGCCGGATGTTTACAAAGATGCTATGGGGAGTTTGCTTTTACCTATGCCCAGAAGGATCCTTGCAAATAAGGCATTAGATAAAAATTCGAAGTATCAGACCTACTATCAACTGGATAAAACCTTAGATATAGGGAAAGGGCTTGGTGGAGCAGGTGTAAAAGCTTTTGGTTTGGTAGGGATCGATCAAAAAGATCCCCCCATTCTATTATTTCATGGCACACATTTAAAAAAAATATGCTCATCTTCAGGTAGTGGTTCCACGCTTGTCATTGATACAGATACCGCCGGGATTGCAGCAGGGCATTTTAAAAAGAACAAAGCTCGTATTCAAGAGTGGTTACAAAACCATACTACACCAAAAAATAAAGCAATAGTAGCAGGACAAAGTTTAGGCGGTGCTTTAGGGTTATATACATCTGTCAATTTATCTCAATATGTCAAAGAAGCGAAAATCTTTCATTCTCCGAAAGTCAATAGAGACACTTTGGATAAATGGGAAAAAATTAGAGACAGAACAGCACAAAGACATGTAAAATTAAACAATTCAAGAACACGACTGTCTGCATACAAACAAGAAAAAGCACGAATTGAAAAAATCCGAATTAACTCCACTTATACTGATGACAATAAAATTAAGAAAATGAAACAAGTTGAAGAGAAGATTGCTAAACATACTAAATTAATAACTGAAAATAACTATAAACTCAGTGAAAAAGCTCTACATATCGAATGTTTCAATGCACCTCATGATTATGTTAGTAATTGTGTTGGAAAAGGCTATAAAATCGGGCAGCACTATACTTTAAAACCTTCCGGTAAATATGCCAATTATGGTCCTTTAAAATCTCATAGCACGGCGTTTTTTATAGTTGATAAAGATTTAGCTGTAGATAAGGTATCAGAGGAAGTCCTAAACACTCATAATGAAACAGTAAAAAAGCATTGGAGAAGAAGATTTGCTAAGCGTTGCGCAAGTACCGCCGGAAGAGCAAGCGCTTATGTAGGTGTTGGATTAAAGAGGCTTTTATTTGGTTCACGTAGTTATAAGTCCTGTTGGGGACTTGGAAGGGATGGGTTAGTAGGGGCTCTTCCTCGCGCTATTTTAGAAGGAATCAAAGGTATTACAACACAAGATATGTCCTCTGAATCTTATAATAAAGTAAAAGATTTTCTCACTACACAGGAGCGTGAATTTTTAAAGAAGAAAGGGTGTGGAAGTACAGCCGGTCAGTATAAGGAGCTAAAATGCTATGTAATTAATGAAGCAGATAAGCAGTTTAAAAGTAAGGAGTTAACAATTCCTGAATTTTCTTGTATATATTTAAGCCAAGCAATAGCTAAAGATAGATTATTTTCCGGAACAAAACCTCGACAAGTTCCTCTTAGGATTAAATTATTGGGTAAAGTTGCTCGTCTGGCTTTTGATAAAAAATTTACGGATAAAAATCATCCTATCCGGTTAAAAATGAAAACTTTTAACGATCAATTGAAAACTCCTGAACGGAAGAGTAATGCTTTGTATTACCGGTTTAATATGAAGGATTATTTTAAAGACTTAGAAAAATTTATAAAAGACTCATTGAAATTAAGTGCATCTGATGAATTACAATTAAGACAGGCACTTAATGAATGCCATAAATATAGAAAAGCAATCGAAAAAATGAGAATCTTTAGAGCACACGATTGTTGGTACGACCCTAAACCAATTGAACTTAAAATAAGAGAATTTACCGACAACTGGATCCACGCAGAAACTCAAGGGGTGCTTTCTTCAAGACAACCGAGCGACACAGGCTTGTAGAACAACATAAATAGGGACCTCTGCATAACTTATATTTTAATCACAATTGAACCTTCAGGTGCCTTTTCAACTATGAAGTGCAACACATAGGCACCTCATTATACCTCAAATTTCTTTGATTGAAAACCTCTATAGGCATTTTAAAATTCAAACTTTTCCTTGATCTGTTATTTAACAAATGTTCTATTCTTTTTACTTCTTCATCCGTTACTTTTGATAAATCAGTTTTTTTAGGGAGGTACTGTCTGACAAGCCCATTTGTATATTCATTCAATCCTCTTTCCCGGAAGCGATAGGGTTTAGCAAAATAAAACTCTGCGTTAAGTTTTGCACTGACCTCTTTATGCCCGGAAAATTCTCAACCGTTATCTGTCGTTAATATATACACCTTGTCCTTAATAAGCTCTAAACGTTCAATTAAAGCATTAGCAACACCATGAGCCTGTTTAGATTCTACCTTCATAAGCATTGTATCTTTAGAAGCTTCGGCAACAATAGAGACAAGCACCCCTTTATGATTTCTTTCTATTATTGTATCGCATTCAAAATCTCCTATCCTTGTTTTCATATCGACAATCTCAGGGCTTTCATCACTGTCAATCCTATTGGGAATACAGCCACGGCCTGTTTTGACAGAACCTCGTTTGTTATACTTCTTACCCTGATGTCTTAAATTCTTATATAAACGGCCTCCATTTTGTTGATCTTTCCAAATATGACGATAGATACTTTCATGGCCGGTAAAAAGCCCATTCTCTTTTAACCTGCCGGATATCTGAACAGGACTCCACTGAAACCTTAACCTATTTTCTATGGCCGGACCTATTTCAGAAGTCATTTTTTTCTTTATACTACTTGCTTTTAACCGCCTGTGTTCTGATTTAATTTGAGCTGCAATATAAATATATCTACCTTGATAAAGGGTTTCTTTGCAGCTCTCTATAAATAGTAGATTTATCAACAGCAATATAATCTACAGAATCTCCTCTTTGTTTTAATGCATATATTCGGCATCTTCGGTTAAATGATAATAACCTTTAGGCATAAAAATCCCTCCATAGTTATTAGTCTTTTTCAAAAATTAATTATAGAGATTTTATCATCATTTGACCATTTTCAAATTTCTCCTATCTGTTGCACTTCGATGTTGAAAGGGCCAATCTCTTTTTTTAATCAAATCTTTAAATCAAAATATTGGAAAAAACCAATAAATTCGTTAGTATCATATTCTTTAAAGAATCATCCCTACTTAACAAAATGCAAGAAGCGATACAGAATATACAGAAAGACTTTGAAAAAGCCTTAAATAAGGCTTCTCAAGTAAGAGATATAGAAGATCTAAAAGTTAAATACCTCGGTAAAAAAGGGCCTATTCAGCAATTAATGCAGAGTTTAAAAGATGCTTCAAAAGAAGAGAGGCCCATCTTAGGTAAACTTATTAATGATCTAAAGGTTAAGGTTACCGATCAATGTGCTGCAGCGCTTACTTCTTTTCAGGGTAGAGAAGAAGAAGAGCAAATAAGGGAAGAGACTCTTGATATAACTTTGCCCGGCAGGCGCCGTTTTAAAGGTACCGTGCATCCTCTAACTCAGATGATGCAACAAATTATTGAAATACTGGTAGGTATGGGGTTTTCTATTCAATATGGTCCGGATATCGAAAGTGATTATTATAATTTTGAAGCGATTAATTTTGAGGCTGATCATCCGGCAAGAGATATGCAAGACACTTTCTATATCAATGCAGAAATGCTCTTACGTACCCATACTTCGAATGTGCAAGTACGTATAATGGAAAATAATAAGCCTCCTATTAGAGTCATTGCGCCCGGTAAAGTGTATCGTAATGAGAATATTTCAGCTAGATCACATGTGTTTTTTCATCAGCTGGAAGGTTTTTATATCGATGAAGGGGTTACCTTTGCTGATCTAATAGCAACGCTAAGAGAATTATTTTCTAAACTTTTTAATAAAAAGTTAAAAATGCGATTCAGAGCCAGTTATTTCCCTTTTGTGGAGCCGGGAATGGAAGTGGATATTGAGTGTATGGTTTGTAATCAAAAAGGTTGTAACATCTGTAAAGATACCGGGTGGCTGGAAGTAGCAGGTGCCGGTATGATTCATCCGGAACTATTTAAAGTCTCCGGTATTGATAATGAGAAGTATACGGGCTATGCATGGGGCTTGGGAATAGAAAGATTAAAAATGCTACAATACGGAATAAAGGATATACGTCTATTTACTGAAAACGATATTCGATTTTTAGAACAATTTTAACTTCAATTTCTTGACCGAATTCTTTAAATTAACTATTCTATGTGTTCTATTTTTTCTTAAATAGAGTTTTTCTTGGAAGAGTGGCAGAGTGGCCGAATGCGGCTGTCTTGAAAACAGCTGTCGGTTAAACCCGACCGGGGGTTCGAATCCCTCCTCTTCCGCCATTACAACCAATTCGAACCTTTGATCCCATTATCTAAAAAGGCCAAGGCTTGAACTTTAGAGTGTGCAATATAATAAGAATAATAAGATTTTTCTTGAATGAGGTTTTCGTCCTCAACTTTGCGCTCGCCGGAAACTTCTTCAATATAACCGGTTAAGCCAAACTCTCTTTTTTTCTCCGTCCTTGAGATGAGGCGATTCCGGATTGTGATACTGACCTTTTTTGCTTTCTCTTTTTGACCGGAGTTTCGCACTATAGAAATGCGTTATTAAAATAATTGTTTAAATAATTTTTTAAATCAGGGTATTATTTCTCTTTTTTGTTGGGGAAAAAATGCCGGTACATAAATGCATCAAGGAATTCTATCGCACCTTCATTCAAGCAAGCGGTATGAGATATTCCGGGCTTGCGATAGCAAAAGTTTACCCGGATCAATTGTCACATGACAGCTTTAGCCACCGGTTAAAAGATAAAAAATTTCAACCTAAAGAAATTTTTGAAACCGTAAAGCACTCTGTTGATAGGTATGAGCCGGGTGTACTTATTGCGGATGGTACCGGTCTTTCAAAAAGGCATAGTAAAAAAATAGAGATTGTAAATTACCAATATTCCGGAAATGTACATGATGTTATAGCAGGAATCGGTTGGGTCAATCTTTTATGGGATGGGATATACGTTCCTGTGTATGATAAGGATAGTTACGGCAAAACAAAGAATGCTCATTGTTTAAAAATGCTTCAACCGAGTCACAGCCGAGGTTTTAATCCCCAAGTAGTCGTTATGGATGCATGGTATTTCGGTTTTAAAAATTTACAGTCTATCAGAGATATAGGGTTAAATTTTGCCGCCGGGTTGCGTGAAAATAGAAAAGTTAATCGCAATGTAAGTTTGGAAGATTTGGATATTCCGTATGAAGGACTAACCATTTACTTATGCGGTTATGGTTTTATTACGGCTTTTAAGTTTCCGGCTAAAAATGGTCGCATTGATTATGTGGTCACTAATATTGAAGAACTCGGTCGTAATGATGTTGAAAAAATCATGAAGATTCGTTGGAAAAGAGAAATTTATCATAGGGAATTGAAACAAACCTGCGGCTTTGAGCGCCGACAGTCTCGTAACGCACGAGCGCAACGAAATCATATTTTTATGTCTATTTATGCTTGGTTACACAAATTTAAGCGAAGGAGGCGAGATAAAATATCTTTTTATCAACAAGATTGGGAAATGATAAAGCCCGCTATTACTTTAAATATGAAAAATATTTTGGCTATGGGCTAACATTTACGCACGAAACTCCTGTCAGGTATTTATAAAAGTAATATTATCTACGGGAACAGTAGAAGAAACACAGCGATATGTAACTACAAAAGGAATAATGGAACAATTTCTTTTTCCTGTTACTGAACTTGATAGGGTATAAGGAATTTAGAAAAATTGTGTAAAAAATATTTAATCCAAAAGAGGAGTAATGAATGTGAATATTCGGGATGTACAAGGATATGAACCTTTTACCTTTATAGATCTTTTTGCCGGTATAGGCGGATTTCATTTAGCCTTTCATCAATTAGGGGCAGAATGTGTTTATGCAAGTGAATGGGATAATAGTGCACGAGAAACATACGAACGTAATTTTAAAAAAATATCACCGTTACTTTTTCAAAAGGATTTATTCCGAGGAGATATAACATTAGAAGATAATCAAAATGCTATTCCGAAAAATGTGGACATTTTATGTGCGGGGTTTCCATGCCAGCCATTTAGTCAAGCAGGTTTTAAGAAAGGATTTTCAGAAACGAGGGGTACGCTTTTTTTTGAAATTGCGAAAATCATAAATAATAAGCAGCCAAAGACGATTTTTCTGGAAAATGTTCGTCATCTTCTTAAACATGATGAGGGTCGCACATTTAAAGTGATTTGTAATATTTTAGAGAATGAATTGAATTATTCAATTTTCTACCGGATTATCAAGGCATCAGATTATGGACTCCCTACACATAGGCCCCGTATTTATATTGTCGGTTTTAGAAAAGATTTGCAGATTGACAATTTTGATTTTCCCTCTCCCACACCTTTAAAGTACACTATGAATGAAATTTTTCAAGGAGATTGTGCTAAGAGAATAGGCTATACCTTGAGAGTAGGGGGACGAAGATCAGGTATCAATGACAGAAGAAATTGGGATGCTTATTTGGTAGATGGGGAAGTTCGTTTTATCACTTTAGAAGAGGCTAAGCAAATGATGGGACTTCCCGATGATTTTGTATTTTCCGTATCCGATGCACAAGCATTTAAGCAGTTAGGTAATAGTGTGGCAATAGATCCGGTAAGAATGACGGGAGAAGCTATTTTAGATTGTTTGATAGGAAGGGAAAGCTATGCAGAAAAGTGCAAATAAGGGGGAATGGAGCGAGTTTTATGTTTTTCTTAAAATCTTATCCGATAAAAAATTACATTCTGCAGACGAAACTTTGACATTGATCCCTAATTCGTTTTTAAAAGTGCTAAGTATTATTCGTTCTGAAGACAAAAAAGAGCTCATATATGAAATTGACGCAGATAATGATAGAGTATTGGTAAAATCAGGCTTAGAGATCTTGGCAAATATTCCGATTTTTCGGATTACCCAAAAGTTATCAAAGATTCTAAAAAACATTGAAAAAGGAGCATCTTCCGAAAGAACATTTAAAATATCTGATGCTCAAGATGTTATGGAAGAGCTTCACTGTAAAAAAATAAAATCCTCTTCTTCAAAGAAGACGGATATCTCTGTAAAGATTAAAGAATGTCATACGGGAACTCAGCCGGTGATCGGTTTTAGTATCAAATCCAAGCTAGGATCCATGTCAACGTTGCTTAACGCTTCAGGTGCAACAAATTTTGAGTTTGAGATTATAGATTCTGTTATTGAGAAAGCTCAATATGGGAAACAACCGAAGGTTAATTTAAAACAGATACTTGCCGACCATAAAAGTTTGAAATTTGTATGTGTATTGAACAAAAATTTTAAAAAAAACTTAATGATGATCGATTCTCGAATGCCTGAGATTGTTGCTGAAATGGTAAAAGCTTATTATCTGGGGTTTCATACAACGGTAAAAGAATTGACAATGCATGTCCAAAAAAATGACCCTTTGGGTATAAAAGATTCTCAGCATTTTTATGCACATAATGTCCAAGAGTTGTTAAGTTCTGTTGCATTTGGTATGCAACCTTCGAAATCTTGGAACGGTTCTTATGAGATTCATGGGGGATATATTGTAGTTAAAAAAGGCGGAGAGCTGGCTTGCTATCATGTTTACAATCGTGATAAATTTCGCAAGTTCCTCTTTGTGAATACAAAGTTTGAAACACCGAGTACGACAAGACATAAATTCGGTAAAGTTTATGAGTGTGATGGTCGGAAGTATATTCAATTGAATTTACAAATACGTTTTAAGGATTAATTACTATAGCAAAACCTCTGCATAACTGATTTTCGGCAACAATTCTTGGCGCCTATGCGATGCTTTGCACCCATAATAAAAAAACTGCTTATTATAAAACTTATCAAAATAAATGAAAAATACGTTTAGACAATTAGTGAGTTTTAAAAAATATTATCAAGTCAGTGATGCAGAGGTCTTATAGTGGTTGATAAATTCGATAAAAAAACTCGAAGTCGGGTTATGGCCACCATTAAAAACAAAAATACAAAGCCCGAAGTAAATGTAAGGAAGGCTTTGTTTGCCGAAGGTCTGCGTTATAGACTACATAGCAATAATCTTCCGGGTCATCCTGATTTGGTTTTTTCTAAATATAAAGCTGTTATATTTATTCACGGATGTTTTTGGCATTACCATGATTGTAAACACGGAAAATTACCTACAAGCAATGTGGCTTTTTGGAAGGAAAAATTGCAGGGTAATGCAAGGCGGGACCATAAAAATATAGTCAAGCTTAAAGAGATGGGATGGAGAGTAAAAATCATTTGGTTGTGTCAATTGAAGGATAGAAAGCATCTTGATTCACAGGATACTCTATTTGAAATAGTAAGATGGATAAAAAAATACGGATAATAGTAATTTGCTTTTTCAACTATGAAGTGCAACAAATTTGTACTGCATAGTTGATAAGCTTTTTCCGGTTTTCTTAAAAAACAAATAGTTAAATCTGCATTGAGTGTATGCTCCTCTTGAGGTACGAGCAGTTTAGGTTCGATATCAATAGCCGCCCGAAAGATACAGCCTTTTACGAGCGCTGTTTGTTTTAAGAGATTGACACGCATCTGTTTGCTATCAAACACCTATTAATTGTGCAAAACGGTTTAAGGAAACTGCAGCATAGAATAAATCTGTATTGAAATATTTCTCCCTTTTAAGACCTCTGCATAACTGATTTCTGACAACGATCCTTGGCGCCTATGCGATGCTTTGCACCCATAATAAAAAAACTGTTTATTGGGAGTGTTGCGATTCGGCTAAATTTCCAAGTATAGCTATACCTATATTCTGTCAAATTTTCCGGTTTGCAACATCAAGTCGTTATAAACAGCCTCACAACCTCCTAAAAACTTGTTAGATCGAAACAGTCCCTTATTATAAAACTTATCAAAATAAATGAAAAATAAGTTTAGACAATCAGTGAGTTTTAAAAAATATTATCAAGTCAGTTATACAGAAGTCTTATAGAAAAATATTGGGCTTATATATGCACGCCGGTGCGAGCATAACGGATATTCAAGTGGCAGCTTCATGAGCTTTACGGAACAGAGGTGTCAACATCACTGATATCGCATGTCACGGCCGACCGTGTTGGACGAAATAAAAGCTTGGCAATCAACGGCCTTTAGATCGTGTTTACCCTACCTATTGATAACCCGGCGTACCAGCAAATCTTTTGGTACACTGAGACGCACCGGGTCCTGTTTTGCAAGATACTCCCCTTGAGTTTCTGCGTGGATCCAATTGTCGGCAAATTTTCTTATTTTAAGTTCAATTGGTTTAGGGTCATACCAACAATCGTGTGCTCTAAAGATTCTCATTTTTTCGATTGCTTTTCTATATTTATGGCATTCATTAAGTGCCTGTCTTAATTGTAATTCATCAGATGCACTTAATTTCAATGAGTCTTTTATAAATTTTTCTAAGTCTTTAAAATAATCCTTCATATTAAACCGGTAATACAAAGCATTACTCTTCCGTTCAGAAGTTTTCAATTGATCGTTAAAAGTTTTAATTGTTAACCGGATAGAATGATTTTTATCCGTAAATTTTTTATCAAAAGCCAGACGAGCAACTTTACCCAATAATTTAATCCTAAGAGGAACTTGTCGAGGTTTTGTTCCGGAAAATAATCTATCTTTAGCTATTGCTTGGCTTAAATATATACAAGAAAATTCAGGAATTGTTAACTCCTTACTTTTAAACTGCTTATCTGCTTCATTAATTACATAGCATTTTAGATCCTTATACTGACCGGCTGTACTTCCACACCCTTTCTTCTCTAAAAATTCATGCTCCTGTGTACTGAGAAAATCTTTTACTTTATTACAAGATTCAGAGGACATATCTTGTGTTGCAATACCTTTGATTCCTTCTAAGATAGCGCGAGGAAGAGCCCCTACTAACCCATCCCTTCCAAGTCCCCAACAAGACTTATAACTACGTGAACCAAATAAAAGCCTCTTTAATCCAACACCTAACATAAGCGCTTGCTCTTCCGGTAGTACTTGCGCAACGCTTAGCAAATCTTCTTCTCCAATGCTTTTTTACTTTTTCATTATGAGTGTCTAGAACTTCCTCTGATACCTTATCTACAGCTAAATCTTTATCAACTATAAAAAACGCCGTGCTATGAGATTTTAAAGGACCATAATTAGCATATTTACCGGAAGGTTTTAAAGTATAGTGCTGCCCGATTTTATAGCCTTTTCCAACACAATTACTAACATAATCATGAGGTGCATTGAAACATTCGATATGTGGAACGTCTTTATTTAAGACATATCTTCGTTTAGCTATTAATTCGGTATATTCAGCAATCTTACCTTTAATTGTTTCCATTTGCTGCGTAATGTCACTTGTATTATTAGTAGTGGATTTAATTAAATTATTGTTAAGTAGTGTTTTTCTTAAAGATTTTAACTTTTTATCTTTTTGTTCTGTTCCTTTTCTAACTCTTTCCCAGCTATTCCATTTATCCAAAGTGTCTCTATTGACTTCCGGAGAATGAAAGATTTTCGCTTCTTTGACATATTGAGATAAATTGACAGATGTATATAACCCTAAAGCACCGCCTAAACTTTGTCCTGCTACTATTGCTTTATTTTTTGGTGTAGTATGGTTTTGTAACCATTCTTGAATACGAGCTTTGTTCTTTTTAAAATGCCCTGCTGCAATCCCGGCGGTATCTGTATCAATGACAAGCGTGGAACCACTACCTGAAGATGACCACATTTTTTTTAAATGTGTGCCATGAAATAATAGAATGGGAGTATCTTTTTGATCAATCCCTACCAAACCAAAAGCTTTTACACCTGCTCCACCAAGCCCTTTCCCTATATCTAAAGTTTTATCCAGTTGATAGTAGGTCCGATACTTCGAATTTTCATCTAATGCCTTATTTGCAAGGATCCTTCTGGGCATAGGTAAAACTAAACTCCCCATAGCATCTTTGTAAACATCCGGCTCTTGTAGGGACATAAAGAAGGTCAATTGAGAATATGCTTGTCTTTCATATTTTACTATAGACTTTCTCCCTTTCGATTGCTCGCTCCGATTCTGATATCCCCTTCCTATCTTCTAATTTCTTTAAATCAGCTTGATATTTTGAACAAAAATCTTGTAATGTTTCAATAGTTCTAACGGTATTAGAGATCCTTTCTTGCCTCATTACTTCACCATGATGCCAAGATCACAGGCCTAAACGTCCTTTTTGAGCTTTAATTGTTGGGGCAACAGACGCTGCCTCTACTTGAGAGCTCTCTTTAATGAGAGATTCTGCAACTTTTTCAACTTCTGCTTGAGGTATTTCAATATCAGAAGAGTTTTCTCGACAATAAATGGTTTCCGGCATAAGACTTCCCGGAATAGAGGAACTTAGAGACATTAGCTTTTACCTTGTTAATTAGTTTTTATTGCTTAATAATAATAACTTTATTATATTTAAAAGCTTATTAATTGTTCAGGTGTTTATATATCGCGACAACAACAAACTATTCATTAAATAGTTGGTTTGTATAGCAAAATATTTATAATAAGGAAATTAATAATAGGTTTATTTAATTGTTTAATATACATGCTCCAATAAAACTAGTTAATGAAACTGTTAATTACCTACGTTCTTTTGTGATATTTCTTAACCCAAGTTCGATGTAACTAACTCATAATAACACTTTCGATATTCAATTAATTATTTGAAAAAGATATAAAAGAAAAAGGCTTCTTCCTTCAGAATAGTTGTTTTTCACGAAACAGGTAAACTTAAAGGAGGAAGCCATGAAGCTTGAAATATGCGCCATCTATTGTATTTGTGATGACTATTTAAACGAATTAAACACTATATAGTGAATAAACTTTAATTTTTCTTTTATATATGTTATTTTTTTGACATGGCATATTCAACTGATTTAAGACAAAAGGCTTTAGCCTATATAGAAGGAGGAGGCTCTCAGGTAGAGGCCGGGCGTATTTTTGGTGTAACAACACGTACTTTATTGAATTGGATAAATAGAAAAAAAGCAGGTCGTTTAGCTGCCGCGACAACAAGAAAACGCAAACCTTATAAAATTGACGGAGATAAACTGAATCATTATATTGAAAAGCATCCTGACAGCTATTTGAGAGAAATAGCTGTTGTTTTCAGTGTATCCGTTAACGCCATATGCAAAGCATGTAAGCGCTTAAAGATCACTTTAAAAAAAAGACGCCCTTCTACAGGGAACGGGATGAGAAAAAAAGAGAGGTGTTTCAAAAAGAGTTAAAGCACATCCCTCCTGAAAATAGAGTCTATATTGATGAAAGCGGTATCAATGAATATCTCGATCGTCAACATGGCAGAGCTTTGAAGGGAAAATTGATTTATGGAGCCGTATCAGGTCATCGTTATCAGAGGGAAAGCTTTATAGCAGCAAAAAATGAATCACGTATTTTTGCTCCCTTTTGTTATACCGGTACTTGCAATACGCTATTATTCAATACATGGCTTGAGCAGGTACTTATTCCTGAATTGAAGCCCGGGCAGGTTGTTATTATGGATAATGTAAGTTTTCACAAGTCTAAGGAAACCATAGACATTATCCAAAGCAAAGGGTGCCGTATTTTATTTCTGCCTCCTTATTCTCCTGATCTAAATCCAATTGAGCAATTTTGGGCAAATTTTAAAAGAAAAATAAAAGAAACTCTTAAGCTCTATTCAGGGTTAGCAGAAGCTATCGATAGTGCTTTTGTTGAGGTGTGTAATATATGAAATATTAAAGTTTATTCACTATAGCATGGCACAATGAAAAAATGAAAGACTCAGAAGTCATGACTTCTTTAATTGTTGCTACTCGGTTTTTTGGAGGCAATACTACTCAAGCCGGAAGCTTCCTGTTGGAACATGGTTATATGCCTGATATGCTTAGTATTAACCGATTGAACGAAAGAATCCATCAAATACCTTTATCCGTTTGGGAACGTCTTATGCGATTTATGAGGCGTTACGCGCCTCTTAAATCGCATCAATGTTTTATCGTGGATTCATTTCCTGTTCAAGTCTGCAAAAACGTTCGTATCCGGCGTTCTAAGCTAATTAAAGGAAAAGAGTATCATGGCTTTAATGCGAGCAAAAAGAAATATTTTTATGGTTATAAAGCATCATTAATCACTTGTGAGTATGGTACGCCCGTATCTTTAAATCCGGCTCCTGCCTCTTGGCACGATTTAAAAATTTTAAGGAAAAGTTCTCTCGATCCTCTCCTTAAAAACTCTCAATTAGTGGGAGATGCTGCCTATTTAAGGCAGTCACATAAAGCGGAATTAGAACAAGATCAGATTGAACGCATTCCAGAAAAAAGAAACAACTCTAAGGAAAGGCTATTATTTCAGGATTATGGAATCCTTAAGAGAGTCGGAAAATCTATAGAAACCTCTATTAGCTTAATCACTCGCCTCATGCCAAGAGCTATCAAAGCCGTTACATCTAGAGGTTTTATGATTAAAGTTATAGGTTTTGTCTTGGCCTATGGATTCTCTAAATTAAATATTTAGTTACATCGAACTTGGGTTTCTTATAAACCAAATATTAATATTTTAAATTCGGTGAACACCCAATAATTGACCAAGAAAATCTTGTTAAGTACCAAACCCATCTTTCCAAAAAATCTTATTAATCAGATATTCCATTAGTCTTTAGGCACGCAATGCGTTTCACGCACAAGAAGAGCAAAGGTACACCTAATCACTCAAAAAGCAGACAATATTGAAAGGGAATGCTGAAAATTCATCGTAGAATATACAGGTATATGATTGACTATCTTCCCATCTCGGCCTATGATAAGAAAAAGGCCAATGATCGGTTGTAAAATAGCTCCGATGATAATTGGAGCCATATTAGCAAAAGCAACTGAAGTCCCGGCTATTTTTTTTCAGTGATTTTAACTGATAAAGCATAGAATACAACCATTCCCGTATTAGAAATACCTTCGTGTTGGAGACTTATGATCTTGCCAAACATTGTGTTTGACTCACTGCTCTTTTCCTGTTTCAATATTGTTCCATCTATGCCGTTGGCTTTTTGCCGGGCTTCGGATTATGACTTTCGTCTCATAACTCCGTAGGCTAGATTCACCGTTCACGCAACGGCTAAATTAAAAAATCGAGACTACTATAACATGAGAAGTTACTTTGTCAAAAGCTCAACAAAATTTTAATATAAGAAAAGAGCGCATAGCTCCAACTAAAGATATATGCCTTCCAAACTCTCTGCCGTCGCAAACGAGTTTGAGGGTCAACTGCATCCTTGCAGTCTCCATAGATAAATCTATCTTTTTATTTCGTAAAAAAGAGGCTATTCTTTAAAATACTTGTCTTGTATCAGGTATTACTGTAGTGCCTGTGGACCGAAAGTCCTAAATTTTTAAATAATCGAATTTATGAATACATTTAATGCATGCCTTCAAAAACAGAAAGTTGTTATTCAGGATTTTTCTTCTTGTAAGACACCGGAATCCAAATATAAAAAAATTATTGAGCTGGGTAAGCTTCAAAAACCTTTGGATCCTCAATTTAAAATACCGGAAAATCTGGTTCAAGGGTGTCAAAGCATCATGTATCTACACTCTTTTCTAGAAGATGATCTCATGCATTTTGAAATCGAATCCGATGCTATCATATCTAGTGGGTTAGCTATTTTGCTCATCTCTGTCTACGATGGAGAAACACCACAAACTATTTTGCAATGCCCCCCTAACTTTCTACAGGAAATTGGAATAATCACGAGTCTCACTCCCGGAAGAGCTAATGGCTTAGCAAGTGTGCATCTACGCATGAAGCAAGATGCTTTAAAGCTCCTAATGGAAAAAGAAAAACAAAAGGACTAGGTCTAAAAAAAGAGAAATTAAATCGCATCACAGTCTCGATAATAATAACCACAAGAGCAAAGAGAAAAAGAAAGGTTCTTGAAGGTGATATTGTTGTTCGTTTAAAGGAATTATTAGAATTAAAAGCTCTACAACTAAATATAGAGATTCACGAACTGAATATTATGCCTGATCACGTACATATTTTTTTAAATACCAAGCCTATATATTCGCCACAATTTTTCATAGGACAACTTAAGGGATATACAAGCCGAATATTAAGGCAAGAATTTTCAAGCTTAAGATCCGGGTTACCCACACTGTGGACACGGTCTTATTATGTTGATAGTGTTGGAAAATTAAATGAATATACAATCAGAAAGTATATACGGAATCAAAAAAACAAATAGACACTTTCATCCCACCCTTAAAAAGGTGGGTTTTCTCGTTTAATTGTCATAAAATATAAGAAACAATCATACCCGTAACGAGTAATATGTTAACTCTACCAACAAAATTTGTCTCTAAAAAGATAATAAAACCAAATAAAAGCCCAAAAATCGTACATGCCAGAGGTTTTGTAAGAATCGTTGATGTACCGGAATAAGCGGACATGACCAGTGCAGCTCCTCCGGATATATAAGCCACTAAAGAACTATAACAAATAAATATATACAACAAGATGCTGATATATTTCCCTATCGGACAAAAAAAACGCTTAGACATGCTGATAACATGTGAACCTGCTCCCAACCAAAGATTGACCTCCAGAAAAAGAAGTCCCGTAGCCATCATAAAAAGCCAGGCTATAATAAGAACAAGGGTTGAAGGTAAAAAACCTGAGAGGCCTGTCAACAATGGAAGAGCTAAAATCCCTCCTCCAACACAAGTGCCGGCCACAAGGAAAATAGCGCCTAAAAAATTAGGTATTGATATTTCGGAAGTTCGGAGTATTTGATTCTGCATGAATGTGTTTAATAATTAAAATTTATTTAAAAAACAAGATGGAGCATATTACACTATTTTAAGATTTTTTACAATTCACTGATTTGAACTTATCAGGCGTAGAAACAACTTTTCTTTTTTTATAATCAAAGAAAGCTAACCCTGTTTTTACTCGAGCAATTTCCCTTTTACTCGCTTTATCAGTAATAGAATAGATAACATCACAACTACATTTAGTTACATCACTTATAACCATATCAATACACAAAATTTCCCCATAAAAAGCTTCCGATTTATAAACCACTATAGCATCAGTCATAATTAAACCGACTCCATCTATATCCCTCTCATTAAAGCCGAGACTCTTCAACAAGCGAACTCTAGCTTCATGAGCTAAACTCAATACCGTATCATTACCTAAATGTCCTCCATAATTTAAATCTGATATTCGGATATTAAGTTCTGTTGTAAAATCGAAAGAATCGGGTAATGCGATATTGACTCGGCTCATAAATATACTCTCAAATTTTTATACTTTCATTTGGTACCGGTAAACTTTCGTATGATAGATGTCTTTAACTTCATAGATATTTAAAGCCTCCCAACCATCCAAAGCAAACGTATTTGTTAAAATTAAAGTATTAGGAGCTAACTCCTTTATAAATTTTTCTTTAAGCTTTTGCATTGCCTTAGGATATAAGTAGCATATAACAACACTCGCTTTTTCAAAAGAGTCATCGAAAAAATTTTTTCGTTTTAATAAAAGGTTTTTTCTTTTTTGAAAAAATGAACGAATGACCAAAGCTACCCAGGGAATCAAAGCGAATTCATAAGCATGTATTTCACATGTAGAGTATTTTTTAGCGAGTGGAAAAGCCAAGGATCCCCATCCGGCACCTAATTCAAGGATCTTAATGTTAGACAGAGGAGGTAAATTCGTTAACATCACCTTTTTAACTTTTCCGGAAGTTGGAGTCGGAGAAATCCCTAATTTAAGAGAATCATAGATAATAAAACCTGTGATAAAGACAAAAAAGATAAAAAAAATAATGAATGTAATCAAAGCATCTTACCTCAACGGGGAATAGTTATAATAAACACACAATCTCATCTTGAATATTGCTAAAAATATGAGTCGTATAATCGCTTGCAATAAGTATATCATATTCTAAGCGCACACCAAATTTACCCGGTAAATAAATAGTAGGTTCAATAGAAAAACATGTACCGGGGATAACTTCTCTTATTTCTTTGGTTTCAAAACTATCCATTTGAGCTTCACTTCCGTGTAACTCTATACCGATATTATGCCCTGTTTTATGGATAAAATAATCTCCGTATCCCTCTTGTATAATAACTTCTCTGGCAGCATGATCAACCTCCCGGCCTAAAAGAGCTTTTTGTGAGCGCATTCTTGTCATCACCAAGTCGGTAGCAGAATCCCCGGCTTTTTTAACTATGTTAAAAACTTTGAGAGGTTCCGGATCCGGCTCATTAGATACAACTCCTACACGGGTAATATCGGCATATACAGCTCGTTCTATAGTTTGTTTACACCATAAATCGAGAAAGATAAAATCCTCTTTAGCAATAACTTTATTGGACTTCTTTGTTGCATAATAATGGGGTATTGCTGAATATTTCCCTGCCGCACACATAGGGCTACCCTCACAAACACATCCCTTATTTTTGATTTGATCAATCATAAATTGTTGAACCTCATAATCAGTAATGGGTTCATTCTTTTGTAATTTTTTTGAAATCAAATCCCATACCTTATCTACTGTTTGATTTAAAACATTACTTGCAAACTGATGGGTCTTTATCTGATCATCATCCAACACACAGGTAAATAATTGCAGTAAGTCAGCAGAACTAACAATTTCATTACATAAGCACGAACCAATTCTATAGTACCGGCATCTACTTTAGACACGTAAGGAATGCTACATCTTGGAGAATATTCCATTGCTATTCTGTCTGTCTTTTTTATTAATTTCCCAATAGAGGCTTCTAACTCTTGCCAAGAACGATAGAGTAATGTTTGACCAATAAGATGAACCGGAAGGCAATCTTCTACATAAGACCGAATTTTATAAGGGTCTCCAACGCTCGGTATCCAATAAAAAAAACGTCTTGTTGCATGTGTATCCTTTGGAATTTCTAAAAAGTCCCAAGCCAAATCATTGGATTTTCTAAAATCATAAAATAACCATCCATCTATCTGATGTTTTATAAGTTCTTTTTTAACAGCTAATATTTTTTCTTCAAAAGACATGTTTATTTCAATAGATGAATTATTTTCTTAAAATAAGGAGATTGACAATGTTGAAGCCATTCAAAAAGAATCATTTCAATCGTAGTAATACGCACTCCACTCACTCTAAATTTCTCAATCGCTACCTGAAAATCAAAAGAATTCCCGAAACCTGTTGCATCAGCTATAATAGTCACTTGTTTAGATGAGGCTAATCATTCTTTTGCTGTTTGCATAAATAGACGCTTTCATCCCAATGCTAAAGCAAAGGGTTTTCTCGCTTCATTATTATAACACATATATGAGTTTCAATGCCCATTAATAACCGGTGATTGATAAAAGTATCTCCCATACGGAAAAACTTGCCTTAGAAAAAACAGGAGCATTTGGTGCCGGGTCTTTTAATCCGGTAACCGTATTTCCAAGACCTTTAGGATAGTGTTCTGTAAAAAAGATAGGGATTTATAATAGATCCATTCCTTGAAGTGTTATCTGCATTTTCTGTAAAATCAATTCATTCTATGGACATGAAAAATTAATTTTTCTTGCACATCGACAACTAAAAGAGCTGTATCTATTTGATTGTCCGGATTTACCGTTTGCTAACCCAATTTACCTAAGGAACGACCGCCCAGTAAATGGAAATGCAAATGAAAGACGGTTTGCCCGGCTCCGGCCCCATTATTAGTCAAAAGACGATACCCATCTAAAATATCATATTCCGTTGCAATCTTTTGCGCTACTAAGACAACTTCCCCTAAAAGATCGAAGTCTTCTTTAACAAGAGTTTGTATGTCTTTTACCGGCTTTTTAGGAACAATTAAAATATGAACAGGGGCTTGGGGAGCAATATCTTTAATAGCCAGTATCTTATCATTTTCAAAAACTTTCTCACAAGGCAAGTCCCCTGCAATGATTTTTCCAAATATTGTACTCATGATTTTCCCATTATAGAATCAAAAGCTGTTATGGCATCTTCTTTGGTTTCCCATACTGAAATAAAACATCCTTTATGACAAAACACAGCACCGGGAATACCACTTACTTCCTTTAATTCTCCTTCCAATAAACCGGCCCATTCTTTGGGATGAGATATACGTACACTCGTTCGATTTGCACTATTGGGAGGAATACCTCTTAATTTCCAATGAGGACCCGATGGCATAATGATAAATTTTGCAGAATGATGATCTCCGTCTAAAGCAAAAAAATTATCCATCCAGGGTATATTTTCGTCAAAAATCAAGCAATCAGTATATTTTTTCATACATACTCTGACTATTTCTCTATATGTTTGAATGAAATGAAAGCGCTTTCGCATACGATCAATATGACCATAAATAAAATCAAAAGCTTCATCAAAAGCTCTATTTCTTACAGAACCGGAGACACCGTACTCTATAGGGTTAAAATTTGCAATAATTAGAGAAAAGACACAAAACGGTAAATCAGGAGGATTCCGACCATTGTCAAAATCATCTACCCCCCGGATAAGGGCCTTATTGAGGTAATGATATTCCTCTTCTGACATAAGATTTTCATCTTTTAGATATTCCAAGATCATACCGGCGCTACTTTTTGGACCTTGGTATTCCACTTGGTGATGATCAAATTTTTTTATTTTAGGATCATATACTCCACCAACATCACATACATATTCACATTCAGCTAATAAAACAAGATCTCTTGTTCGTATAATCTTATCAGCATCAATTAAGCCATATAGCGCTAATAAGACGCAGGCTGTCACTTCATCAGCATGAAAAACACCACTATGAATCCCAACGCTACGAGGTACCTTTTTATCATTCATCTTATCTTATTCTACGTTCATTCCATTTTGACAATTTTATAATCTTAATATGCAAAAAGATTTTCCGCAACAAACATAAAGGGATTGAATGCTCGCTTTTTATGAAATATTTGATACATAGCGTTTGTCCTAAAAATACAACCTAAACGCTTTATCTTATATTTTGAATGTAAAAAAAACCTTGCCTGCCTTATTAAGTTCTAGATATTTACGTGCCTAAAAGCACACGCTATCTAAAAGTTATCAACAGATACTGACAAGTTATAAACAACTTTTCCGCATTGTTTTCTTCTCCTTAAGAAGAAAGTGTATCCTTCAGTGCAACCCCTTGAAGGTAGCGTCTTAAACCTTTTATTATAAATTATATAAATATAGAAACCCGTATTTGACTACACGAAAAGTTGTCGAATAAATAAAGGTAAACAATAAACTAATGAGTCATCTATAACCAAATTATCTACAATCTTTCCACAGGTTTTTCGTTTATAATCAGAGATTTACCGTTAATAGGCATACAAAAAGCGTGCGCCCCATTATTAACGGTTTGTGAAGATGACATATTTGACAGCTCCCAACCCTAAAGGGAAGGGATTCCTAATTCATCGACCACTGCTAACAAACAAGCTAGTCTAACATGATCTCCAAAGGCTTAAATTACCGACTGCCCTGCGGTATCGAGATTAATAGATGCATTAAGATCTCTATCGTGTGTTACTTTGCAGTTTGGACACTGCCGACTTCTCACACTTAAATCTAAAATTTCTATTTGGTACCGGCAGGCAGAGCATAGTTTTGAACCGGCAAAAAATTGATCTAATTCCACTATATTTCTTCCGTACCATTCACACTTATACTTTAAAAATGTTAAAAACCGGCTCCATCCTGCATCCGATATATGCTTGGAAAGTTTTTTATTTTTTAACATCTTATTAATATTTAACCCTTCTATCGTGATCGTTTGGTTTTCACGAGCCAACTTTGTAGAAAGTTTATGATGAAAGTCCTGCCTTATATTTTTTATCTTCGAATGTATCGAAGCCACCGATCTTCTTTTTTTGAGTCTGTTTTTACCTTTGACTTTAGCTTTGCTAAGAGAACGTTGTTTTCTTTTTAGTCTTTTCTTATGAAATCTAAAAGGTTTAGGTGCCGTAATCTTTTTCCCTGTAGAAAGAGTTGCGAATGTCGTTAATCCTAAATCTATACCGACAGAATTATTTCTCTTCTCAAAAGGGATCACTTCTTCTTCTACTAATAGGCTCACAAAATACCTGTCACAAGAGTCTTTTGTGATTGTTATACCTGTTGGTGTACCTAAAAAACACCTTGACCAATGTATTTTTAATCTGTCTTTAGATTTTGCAATCTTAAGATTAACCCCATCCCAACTAAATGCTGACTTAGTTAATCGTATTGCCTGCGTACTGTGTTTGTTTTTAAAGCGAGGGAAATTTGACCTTTTTTTAAAAAAGTTTAAAAAAGCTCTATCAAGATCTCTAAGACTTTGTTGCAGACAAACAGAAGAAACTTCGTTTAACCAAAGAAACTCTTTGTTTTGCTTAAGACTTGTCAAGAATGCCGATGTTTTAGAATAACTTACATTCTCTTTGTATTCCTGATATTTCTTGATCTTAAAGTTTAAAGCTTGATTATATACAACTCCGGAACATCCAAAGCTTTTTGCAAGCAACTCCTTTTGTTTTTTCGTTGGATAGAATCTGAATTTATATGCTTTTTTGATCATCATGTATTGCATTATATGTCCGGTATATATATATTGTCTATCCGGAAAGACGGAAAACCTCTAAAACAGCAGTTTTTAACCTTAGTTACCATGTTATTTGGTGTCCTAAATATAGGAGAAAGGTTCTTGAAGGTGATATTGTTGTTCGTTTAAAGGAATTATTAGAATTAAAAGCTCTACAACTAAATATAGAGATTCACGAACTGAATATTATGCCTGATCACGTACATATTTTTTTAAATACCAAGCCTATATATTCGCCACAATTTTTCATAGGACAACTTAAGGGATATACAAGCCGAATATTAAGGCAAGAATTTTCAAGCTTAAGATCTAAGTTACCCACACTGTGGACACGGTCTTATTATGTTGATAGTGTTGGAAAATTAAATGAATATACAATCAGAAAGTATATACGGAATCAAAAAAACAAATAGACACTTTCAACCCACCCTTAAAAAGGTGGGTTTTCTCGTTTAATTGTCATAAACTTGTTGCGATTTAAATTTTTAAGAGTTTCTGATAAGTTTTTCCAGAAGAAGAGAGCAGATAATTAAAGGACTTTCAACACAAACTAAACTGATACAACTTTTATTACGCAATAAATTTATAGTAGAGCTACCTCAGAATTTTCCCGGTACACAACGATATTCCATATGCCATCACAATGTAGGAAAATTAGATTACGATATAAGATCTTGGAAATGTCCCAAGTGCAATACTTTGCATGACAGAGATTTTAATGCAGCTTAATAATATATATACTCATTCACATTGGAATCCGGACAGAATTAAGTTCCGGCACTTGAAATGTATCATTAATTCGTATCTTAAGCGTGTCTCTTAAAATCGGAATTTTGTCTTTAAAAAATTTCCTTACCTCGCATTCAAAATCAGTAACTGTATCGTAAAATTTATTATAAGTAACCGCTTCCCTCATCATTTTTCAAAGCCTTTCTATTGCATTTAAATTTGGAGAATATGGGGATAAATAGAAAAGCTCTATACGTGAAGTCGTTAAATATTCTTGAATCAGTTTGTTTTTATCGGCTCTTCCGTTATCTAAAATAACATATATTTTTGAAGCCCGGGAATGCTTCTCTAATCCTTTTAAGAAGTCAATGACCTCACTTCCTCCAATCGTGGAGTATTCTTTTGACTTGATTATCATATCCTCAAGTCGTAAAGCTCCAATAATAGGCATTCCGGTTTGCTTATTTGTGGTCTTAAGCGTTTTCTTAACCCCTTTTGGGATCCGGCCACATACGGATTGGGATTGATAATCAGGGTGTACTGCATCAAAAAAATAGATCTCTTCACTATTTTGAAGGCCTGCTTTTAATGCTTCCTGTTCTTTAATAAATTGTGCCTGTTTCTCTAAGTCAAGCCTACCGGGGACATTAACAGGGCTTTTGAAAACAAAATGATGATGCTTTAGCCAAGCTGTTATCCCTCTTATGCTGTAAGAAATATTATAGTGTTCTAAGACAGATGCACATACACCCTTAACTTTTCTATCAGTGTATTGAGAAAAATGTTTCACTCGTTCTTTCGTTTGCAGTTTGGATAATTTACCGGCTGATCCTCCCTTGGGATCAGGCTGAGTTTTTCCTTTTGATTGAAATTCTCTCAAATACCCATAAACACTCGAACGGCTTAAGCGCAGAACATGAGCAATGCTCAACCGGGATTATCTGATTTGATTCGATCTAAAAGCCGTATGAAAAGCGAAGGCTGGCATAAGATAGTCTCTCAAAATAGAATTGTCCATCAGCTGAAAAACCTGCATGATATTCACCAAAGATTCTACACTTTCTTCCTGCACCTCTTAACTTACTCCACTCATATCCTAAAACGTAAGTTGCGTTTGTTGCCCAATGTCTAGCTTCTTGGTTTTTAAAATTGGTCGCAACAAAAAATTGACCATACAATCTGTTATAATTAACTATTCTATTAAAAAATCTTAGCTCCGTACCATATTCAAAATAAAGAGGCTGAAGATGAAAGTCATTATCATCATGCATAATCCTCCCAAGTCCTACATATAAACGAAGGTTCTCAGTAATTTGCCACGCTGTAAATAAATCAATAGCTTCATAACTCGGATTAAATCTTGGGAAATCCGGGTGGCTTTCGATAAACTCATCACCTAAATGAGTAGAAATATGATATAATCTAAATCGAAATGACCATTTATCTAAAGCCCATGAGAGAGGGATGCCTAAGAAATAATCTGTATTAACCAGCTCTGCCCAATGATTGCCTTTCAGTTTATCCATTCGAAAAACAGCCCAAGCCCCACCTTCTATCCCAATCTGAACTTCTGCTTTGATTTTGCCTAAATTAACCCAACGATAAATAGGAAACTCATCTCCATAGGAAACAATCGTTGCTTGATGTCCTTCATATTCACTCCCTTGCTTCCACTGCCATCGATACCCTAAAGAAGCCACTACAGCTCTAGGGTCTGCAATCAACGGAGGAAATAAAACCGTATTTTGAGGAAACCAGACACCCTTGATTTTAGGCTTTTTAGGGGCATAACTCTCTTGAATCTCTTGTACTGCTTCAGAGGTTACCCGTCCTTTCACTGATTTAACCCCGGGCATTTTTTCAGTCATAGAAATGATGCTTTTAGCAATAGCCCTATTCGCAGGCAAATCACTTAAGTATACTCGATGTTCTCTAACAACAACCCGTACCTTCGTCCCATGAAATTGATCATCGATCATAGCTTGGACATACCCTTCAATATAAGCATCACTTGTATCAGGTATCTCTTTTGCTTTTCCCTCTAAATCATGACTCATAGGAAGATAAGCTAAATGTTCCGAAATTGGTACCGGAGAGGGAAAAACAACAGTAGAGTGAACAGGAGTTATCAGGGCTAATGGTAGCCCTCTTAAATTAATCTGATTTAATTGAATAACCTCTTCAACTTCCTCCTGAGCCCATTGATAATTAACTATTTCAGGCTCTACTTTCTCTTCAAGTGCTTCTTTATTAATTTCTTGACATGAAGAGATTAATGCTTGTTTATAAGGTATATTAAGCTCCTTATTAACTTCAGAGCTAATAATTTGAAGGTAAGGGATTTGTATATTGGAATAAAGAAAAGAAAAACTCCAGAAAAGACCATATGATAAGAAGATAAAGCACCTTCGAATCCTTTCGATTAGATAGTTCATCATTATATTACCAGAGCCTTATCTGGGTTTTTTGCTCTAAACATTTACTTCTAGATCTAAAATCGTCAAAAAACAAGGGAAATCTAATAAAATAAAAAAAATTTTCTAATTCGCTGAAGGGGCATGTTGCGATCCGGCTAAATTTCCCGGGATACTTTCCTGTGTATCAGTGCTGTTTTAATCACTCACCTTACGCACGCCTTCTACTAAGCAGGATACAGAATCAATCCCCCTTTACGAGAGTGCGTGCGTAAGGTGAGTTATTTAATGATTGTATTCATAGAGGATTTCATCAATTATTTGCTTAGAGTATTCTATTTCCGCATGATTGGTGCCGGGCAATTTGGCGTAGGTTATCAAAGCTTTCCAAAGAATCCAAGCTTTGCTACGGTGCCAAGTCGCTTGATCAAAAGAAAAAGCGGAACAAAAATGTTGACGGCCGGTTCCTTATAAAGAATGTCCAAGCTATAGCTAAATCACAAGCAGGATCCCCGATACCTAAGCAACCAAAATCTATTACAGCGCTTAGTTTTTCTTTATTTGGTGAGCAGATTTCCAATAGCAATGTCCCCATGAATCCAAACGGGAGGTTTATCCCAAGTAGAGGATAAGGCTTGTTCCCATATCTCTGTGATAGTATGAGTATCTATAGTCATTTAATTTTACATTGATAAGATTGCTTGATCAATGGCGAATGTAAAATTCGTAACTTTTCGTAATATCTCTCTAACTTTATTTTTCATATTAGCCCAATATTTTTCTATAGGATTTAAGTCCGGAGAATAGGGAGGAAGAAACATAAGCTTACAACCGGCAGATTCTAGTGTTTTCCTGCTTTCCGCTGACTTGTGAAAACCGGCATTGTCAAGAATAAGAACACTACCGGGTGTAAGCTGAGGAGTCAAAACTTCCTTAAGCCAAATATTGAATAACCCGGTATTACAAGTACCTTCAAAACACATTGGAGATAAAAACTGCCCTTTAGATAGGGCTGAAATAATATTTTGCCTTATAAAGCGGTTTCCTGAAACCGCTCCAAAAACTTTTTTGCCGCGTAAGCTTCTTCCGGACTCACGAAATAAAAATTGATGAATCCCGGTTTCATCGAGATAAATTCTCTTGTCAAAGGGAATATTTTTTAAATCTTTCATAAAAGCTTCCCGTTTCTTTTCATCTCTTTCCTTATAGCGAGTAGTTTTTTTTTTCGTGTAATTTTTAATCTTTTAAGGGCATAAAAAATCGTTTGCGGAGTGACTGAAAAATAATCAGCAATTTCCGATAAAAAATAATCCGGATGTTTTTCTACATATTTAGATAACAACTCATCATCTAATTTCTTATAAGCATATTTTCTGCGGATTGGCTTTAAATGTCCTTTTTGCTTTTTTTGCAAGATCCATCGATATATTGTTGCGATACCTACTTGAAAAATATGGCCGGCTGTTTTTTTATCATGATGTTTTTCTATATGTTGTCATACTTTCTCTCGAAGATCTACTGAATAGGCTCTAGGCATTGTTTTGTCCTTACTGTTTGTATAAAAAAAGAAGGATAACATATTATCAAATAAAAATTAAAATACTATATCATATTACTAAGTATTTTTATAGCTTCTCGCACTTCAGCGTTATAGGTTTTCAAAGAGCCTCCACGAAAAAAATTGTGTTTTCCCGAGTTAAGGCCTCCTGTAGTATCTATCTCCTGTAAAGTAAGTAAAAAATTAGCTAAGTTTTTAACAAATTGAAATAAATTAGTAATAGATGCTTTTGATGCGGGTTGACCTTCAATCCATTCATAGATAGACCAATACCAAAGGTATTCTTCAGAAGGCTTGCCCATTGCTACCGGAGAGGGGATTGGTAGTGGCAAAAAAGGAGCTAATTTTGGTAGCCGGTACTGTTCCTTTTCCACTTGAGCAGTATATTCCAAAGCACCGGGGAGCCTAATAAGCATTTTGTTTCCGAGATGAAAAGTTTTATTATCTCACCCACCATATTTTACCACTTTAATTGTTAATCCTGAATATTGGGGAAATTGTGAGAGAATCAATTCTTGTACCAAGGGGATGTCGATATTCATTTTGGAGATGGTTAGGAGCTTAAGTCCGACATTCCTAGACCTCTAAACAAGTTTTTCTAATTAAGCCATACATCCTCATTGCAGTCTTTCCAAACAAAACAATAATCTTTTTCCGAAGACGGGTTAAATTTGTGATCATTTCTTTACAAATTCTCCGGGAAGTCTTCTGAAAAAAACGGATTATTCCGATACCTTCCATAATTTGGAAAATCCATCTTAATGTTGGATTTTTGACTTCCTTTCCTAATTGGTTGGGTAATGTCTCTTCTGTTTCTATCAATTTTTGTCGAAGTTGATATTGTCCGATATTATAAACCATTAAACACAATGTCATAACCATCATTAATGCTTCAATGCGTCGAGGGGTTTTTAAAAAAATAGAATCAACCATAAACCAAGGATCTTTTAAAAAGCGAAACCCTCCTTCAACCTTTTGCTGTTCTTTATATTCTTCTAACATCATCTCATCTTTATAATTTTCTCTATCGGTGTCATTCGCAGCTAAAATAAACCGTCCTTTTCTATTCATCAGTTTATTAATTTCTTCTTCTTCCCTTTCAAAGCTAGCATGAATCTTGTATCCAACAACTTGTTTTTCCTCTCCTTGTTTAGGTTTGCCTAATTTACCATATTTTAGAATCGGCAATATCTCACTATTCATGGAATATAAATGATTTTTTTTAGTCAATCTGCCCCAAGCTTTTTTAGCATCACTTTCGCATTTAAATTCCTCATTACCCAAATGCCAAAGTTGTTTCTTGAGCTTTTCTTCTGCCTTGGTCAATTTTTTTTCTAATGATTTTATCTCTCTCTGATAGGCTTGCTCTGAAAAAACCAAAAGCCATCTTTGTTTAATCCCTCCATAAAAAGAGGTGAAGCTGCATGTTTTATATCCTTTCTCCTGATCAATCCAATCAATTTCTTCTTCCGGTTTTTCTACTAATCTTTTTGCTTCTCCTATTATCTCGGGAACTCGGGTGAGCCATTTATAATCATTATTTTTTAAGAGCTTTTCTTTTGTGTATAACGCTGAATCGGCAACCCACTTAAACTTTGTTTTTACATCAATCTGTTGTTGAAATTCACTGATTTTTTTGATCGTCTCATGAAAACTTGCTTTATCAGAACTATTGCCGTCTAAGGCTTCCATCCATAGAGGCATAGAACTCGGACCATTGGTAACGAGAGAAAGTACAACTTGTTTCAAATCAGGTCTATGATCTTTAGAATAACCCTGCTTAATCTCAATCACTTGCGGATCATCTTTCACTTCATACGACCCATGAACGGAAAAGCTTGTTGTATCTAGATGATGCGTTTTTTGTAGTAAATCATGGTCTAGGGCTATTCCAAAAGAAACTTCAGCAAATAATTTACTGCTCCCATATTTCGCAATATCATCCAAAGCATGACCTAAAGTATAATCTGTGAGATCTTCTGCTCGAAGATTGTTGCCAAGTAAATTCTCTATCGATTTAGAAGCAAAAAATTGATGTGTTAGGTAGAGACGTCTATTAGTAAACCCTAATCCATTCAGAATCATTGCAATTACTGCCTGTCCCGCACTTACTTTTCTTTGTGGATGATTTTTTAATCCGGTATCAATCCTTTCCGCTACCTTTAGATCGCTGCAAAGTGCTGCAATTAATCCATGGTGATCCATGTTCACTGTTTGAATATTATCTCCTGCAACTTCCGGCATAACTTTTCTCCTTGTATCAAATAAAAAGTAACAGGATAGGCAATCTATAATTCTAATTCAAAAAAATATCTTACGGTCTAGGAATGTCGGTTAAGTTATCTAAATTATTATATTTTTCTTTTATTAGTCGGTAACATAAAAATACTGAACCTTCGAGGTTACGCTTATCTTCTTTTTCAAAGCCTAATGAAGTTAAGCCTTTGAGATTTTTTCGACCAGGAGGACGTAATGCAATAATGGAGTTTAAATTCAAGATATCAAATGCATAGCGTATGATGTGTTCATAAATCGTTTTACCTACACCCCGGTATTTATACTCATCACGAATAAACCTCCGGATATTTTGTATTCGTATAGTGTAAATTATTTTGTATGAATTCATTTTTAACACTATCAGAAGAAAAGCATCTCAGACAGCAACATAAACGAGAAAAGAATGGTCGTATACGAGATCGTATCAAGGCTGTTCTATTGTCGAATAAAGGTTGGAGTAATACTCGTATTGCTGAAGCTGTGCTTTTAGACGATGAAACACTGTCTCGTCACATTAAAGAATATCAAAATAAACAGCAATTGCATGTAGAAAGCGGTGGTTCAGTCAGTAAACTTCTTGCGCCACAGTCAGAAGAATTCATTAAACATTTAACAACTCATACCTATGTCAAAGTAGAAGATATCTGTTCTTATGTTCTCGCGAAATATGGCATTGTTTATACGATTTCAGGGATGACTTCTTGGCTACACTCACATGGTTTTTCCTATAAAAAGCCTAAAGGTACACCGGCTAAGGCAAATTCTGATCAACAAAAAGCTTGGATGCAATTTTACACCAAGCTTATGGCATCTCTGCCTAAAAATGAGCCTGTTGAATTTGCTGATGGTGTGCATCCAACTATGGCAACTAAAATTTCTTATGGTTGGATTCGACCGGGAACAAGTAAATTAATCGCAACAACAGCTTCTAGAACTCGAATGAATCTTATGGGGTCTATCAATTTAAACAGTATGAAGGTAACAATAGATGCTTATGAAACATTAAATAGCGGTACCATGGCAAAACATTTTGCTTTATTACGGTCAAAATATCCCTCAGCTCCAAATATCCATCTTATTTTAGATCAAGGTCCTTATAATACAAGTATTCAGACCAAACAAGAAGCAGAAAAACAAGGTATTATTCTCTATTATTTACCTTCTTACAGTCCTAACCTCAATCCTATTGAACGATTATGGAAAGTGATGAATGAATATTGTCGCAATAATCGGTTTTTTAATTCTGCTAAAGAATTTCGGAGATCGATTACCGGATTTTTTGAAAATACTTGGCCCTCTATTGCTCAATCAATGAGGACACGAATCAATGATCATTTTCAAGTCTTAGAATCGGCACTTTGATTCATAAGGGGTATAGGAGATAAAACCAAGGCTATTTCAATCTCATCGTTTATTGCTTGGAGGCCACCCCAACCTATAAATTGCTTATTTAGTAGAAAGGCCCATGCCCCATAACCATATTCATTCCACATTTTTTCTTTGGTATGGATAAATTTATTATAATCAGATTGATTGAAGTTATGTGTAGCTAGCGGCATATGTTTTAATAGCAGTGAATGATTCATTAGTGAGATAATATCAGATGGTTTGATATCGGAGAGTTGTATAAATTTAATCCGGCATTTTTTCGGATTAATTAAAGGTTTGCCCATAGGGAAGGTCTGCGAATTTGTCGTAATGTTATCGAACATATGAGGCAGAATACGAATATATCCTTGCTGTAAGTAAAAGAAAGCTTCAGAAACCATAACATAAAGATTCTTATACCCTTGTTGTTGTAGCCATTTTTCAATCAAGCTTATGAAGTGTTTATCAAAGCCTTGATTCTGTTTATGTGAATCTATGAGCAGCGTATGCATGGTGATTTGTGTATCAGAGTCTCTTTGTATATGAGCATAGCCTATAATTTCTACGCCTTGATATAAAACCAAATATGTGTATTGAGGGTCTTGGGAGATATCCAATAAGGTATGAGATGGATCAAGCCGATTTTTAAGCTTTTTGATAGATTGCCACTCCGAATAATGCGTACATTGTAGCATTCGAATTCGGTTAAAGTTTGTTTTTTTTATAATGCCTTGGATAAAATCATTTTTGCCCAGATTATATCCTGAGAACGTAGAGTTTATTTTTTTGGAAGCATCAGGATCTTTAAGAAGCTTTTCTTTTAATAAAGCATATTCATCACGAGCTTCCATATGATGACGTAGGTAGTCTCTAAAAAGAAGATTGAGCTCAATTTCGGGATGATTGTCTTCATAAACATGAAGATTAATATTGTGTATACCTCGTTTGGTGAATCCATATTTAAAGGGAATATTCCACTCTCCTTTGTAGGTATAACCTACTCTTGTTAATTGAAGAATAGAGTCAGCAGGGAACTTGACAACAGCGATGATATCAATTTTAGGTTTTCCACTTAACCCTGATACGGAAGTAGAGCCAATATGATGAATATTGATAAAGTTTATAGCTAAAGATTTTTTTATCTTGAGAGCTTCTTCTTCGAAGGTTTTTGGCCAATTAGGATCATAGGGGACTACTTCAATCACTTTGCTATTGTAAGTCATCCCGGACTCCCATTAATTCTACAGCCTTTTGAGCAAAAGGAGTAAGAATGTTCTGATTGATTACAGATAAATGTTTCCATTGTACATTTTACTTCAGCGATCACATTGGTGATAGCTTTGACAGAAGCTACTCGGTACAAAATGCCGATATGGTGAAATTTGGATATCTTATCTTCGATTGTATAGGTTCCCTGATGTGTGACGATATGTAATAGCTCACAGTTAGATGCGATCATAGCAGTTTCTTCAAGCATCTCTCTTTTAAGAGCTTGTTCAGGGGATTCTTCAAATTCAATGGCACCACCCGGCAAGCCCCAAAGATTTTGATAAGGTCCGGATTTTTTTGAGTTAATAATATTAACCTATCTCTAAGCACGATACCATAAGCACCCAATCTTCTGACATATTTGATAGATTCAGTTAGAAATCGTTGATCCGATGTCATCAAAAAGCCTTTTAGTTTGTACTTCGTCTTCAAAGTATTTGATGAAAAATATTTTATTGAACTTGGGATTATGGTGATTAATACGCACAAATTCTACTTCAAATCCACATTTTTTGTAAAATTCAGGTGCTTGAAATTCACCGGTCACCAAATGCATATTATTATAGCCTTGTCCTTTGAAACGATCTTTAATCTCTTTTAGTAACGCTCTTCTATAGCCTTGCTTCGATATTTAGAGTCTACCCAACTATCATCTACTTGACTTCCTCCAATGACTAAAACCGATGGATTCCCATCCCTCACGGTTAGGAGATTCCTTTAATCCTCTACCAACCGACTTTAAATTAAAGTAGGATTACTCTCGTTTTGTAGTAGTATCCCTTTCCAAGACTATGGGTTTTTATGAAACCCTTCCCGTATGCCCTACGGTAATTTTGAAAAACAAAAGTATTTAAACAACAAAAACCGGTTAGAACACTCTTCTCCCAATGCTAAAGCAAAGGGTTTTCTCGCTTGATTATCATAAATCTCTACAAATGCTGTGTAAGTTATAAGTACACTTATGAGATCAACAGTATTATGTCTTTTCAACTATGAAGTGCAACAAACTTGTACTCTATTATAGCACAAATTCTTCGGATTGAAAACCTCTATAGGTGTTTTAAAATTCAAACTTTTTCCGGGTCTTTCATTAAGCAGTTTTTCTATCTCTTTTACATCCTCTTGTGTCACATTATTAAAGTTTGTTTTCTTAGGCAAATACTGTCTAACTAACCCATTCGTATGTTCATTCAACCCTCTTTCCCGGGAATGATAGGGTTTAGCAAAATAAAACTCTGCTTTGAGTGTTGAACTTACTTCTTGATGCCGAGAAAACTCTAAACCATTATCTGCTGTTAATGTGTGAACTCTATCCTTAACAGGCTTTAAACAGGTAATTAAAGCATCGGCAACACCGAGGCCTTGTTTAGACTTTACCTTCATAAGCATCGTATATTTAGAAGCACGCTCAACAATAGAAACAATCACTCCTTGATGATTTTTGCCTATTATCGTATCTAATTCAAAATCTCCTATTCTTGTTTTTTCATCGACAATACAAGGTCTTTTATCAATATCGACTCTATTGGGAATACAGCCTCGGCCTGCTTTATCTGAACCTCGCTTTTTATACTTCTTACCTTTGTGTCTTAAATTTTTATATAAATTGCCCCAATTTCGTTTATCTTTCCAAATATGACGATAAATACTTTCGTGGCTGATAAGCAGGCCTTCTTCTTCTTTCAATCGACCGGATATTTGAACAGGACTCCATTGAAGCAGTAATTTACTTTCTATCTTCATAAGTAGTTCAGGGGTCATTTTCTTTGTTTTACTGCTCGCTTTTGAACGCCTTCTTTTAGTTTTGATTTGTGCTGCAAAATAGATATATCTGCCTTCATAGCTATACCCCTTATGAATCAAAGTGCCGATTCTAAGACTTGAAAATGATCATTGATTCGTTTCCTCATTGATTGAGCAATAGAGGGCCAAGTATTTTCAAAAAATCCGGTAATCGATCTCCGAAATTCTTTAGCAGAATTAAAAAACCGATTATTGCAACAATATTCATTCATCACTTTCCATAATCGTTCAATGGGATTGAGGTTAGGACTGTAAGAAGGTAAATAATAGAGAATAATACCTTGTTTTTCTGCTTCTTGTTTGGTCTGAATACTTGTATTATAAGGGCCTTGATCTAAAATAAGATGGATATTTGGAGCTGAGGGGTATTTTGACCGTAGCAAAGCAAAATGCTTTGCCATGGTACCGCTATTTAATGTTTCATAAGCATCTATTGTTACCTTCATACTGTTTAAATTGATAGACACCATAAGATTCATTCGAGTACGAGAAGCTGTTGTTGCAATCAATTTATCTGTTCCCGGTCGAATCCAACCATAAGAAATTTTAGTTGCCATAGTTGGATGTACGCCATCAGCAAATTCAACAGGCTCATTTTTAGGCAGAGATGCCATAAGCTTGGTGTAAAATTGCATCCAAGCTTTTTGTTGATCAGAATTTGCCTTAGCCGGTGTACCTTTAGGCTTTTTATAGGAAAAACCATGTGAGTGTAGCCAAGAAGTCATCCCTGAAATCGTATAAACAATGCCATATTTCGCGAGAACATAAGAACAGATATCTTCTACTTTGACATAGGTATGAGTTGTTAAATGTTTAATGAATTCTTCTGACTGTGGCGCAAGAAGTTTACTGACTGAACCACCGCTTTCTACATGCAATTGCTGTTTATTTTGATATTCTTTAATGTGACGAGACAGTGTTTCATCGTCTAAAAGCACAGCTTCAGCAATACGAGTATTACTCCAACCTTTATTCGACAATAGAACAGCCTTGATACGATCTCGTATACGACCATTCTTTTCTCGTTTATGTTGCTGTCTGAGATGCTTTTCTTCTGATAGTGTTAAAAATGAATTCATACAAAATAATTTACACTATACGAATACAAAATATCCGGAGGTTTATTCGTGATGAGTATATATTCTCTCATATACTCTAAAGTCATTAATCATGTATCTTCTATAGTCATTTAATTTTACATTGATAAGATTGCTTGATCAATGGCGAATTTAAAATTCGTAACTTTTCGTAATATCTCTCTAACTTTATTTTTCATATTAGCCCAATATTTTTCTATAGGATTTAAGTCCGGAGAATAGGGAGGAAGAAACATAAGCTTACAACCGGCAGATTCTACTGTTTTCCTGCTTTCCGCTGACTTGTGAAAACCGGCATTGTCAAGAATAAGAACACTACCGGGTGTAAGCTGAGGAGTCAAAACTTCCTTAAGCCAAATATTGAATAACCCGGTATTACAAGTACCTTCAAAACACATTGGAGATAAAAACTGCCCTTTAGATAGGGCTGAAATAATATTTTGCCTTATAAAGCGGTTTCCTGAAACCGCTCCAAAAACTTTTTTGCCGCGTAAGCTTCTTCCGGACTCACGAAATAAAAATTGATGAATCCCGGTTTCATCGAGATAAATTCTCTTGTCAAAGGGAATATTTTTTAAATCTTTCATAAAAGCTTCCCGTTTCTTTTCATCTCTTTCCTTATAGCGAGTAGTTTTTTTTTTCGTGTAATTTTTAATCTTTTAAGGGCATAAAAAATCGTTTGCGGAGTGACTGAAAAATAATCAGCAATTTCCGATAAAAAATAATCCGGATGTTTTTCTACATATTTAGATAACAACTCATCATCTAATTTCTTATAAGCATATTTTCTGCGGATTGGCTTTAAATGTCCTTTTTGCTTTTTTTGCAAGATCCATCGATATATTGTTGCAATACCTACTTGAAAAATATGGCCGGCTGTTTTTTTATCATGATGTTTTTCTATATGTTGTAATACTTTCTCTCGAAGATCTACTGAATAGGCTCTAGGCATTGTTTTGTCCTTACTGTTTGTATAAAAAAAGAAGGATAACATATTATCAAATAAAAATTAAAATACTATAGTAAGGAAGAAGCTACCGCACGTTTATAGTTATTTAATTTTTATTTGATAATATATCAGGGCAAATTTCTGATATCGCAAAGCTAGAATATCTCTAGCCGCTTGCTTGAATAAAGGTGCTATATCATTCCTTTGTGCATTTATGTAACGGCATTTTTCCCCAACAAAAGAGAAAAATAATATACATATAATTTTTGAAGAGTTGCAAATATATTTTAAATTATTCTATAATACCGGGCATGAAACATTTTTTAGATCAAACAGAGCGACAAAGGCTTGTAGAACAACATAAATACGAAAAAGATGGCCGTATTCGTGATCGTATTAAAGCGGTATTGCTGTATGATAAAGGTTGGAGCTATCAAAAAATAGCAGAAGCATTATTCATTAGCCATGAAGCCGTACGTCAACATACTTTAGATTATAAAGTCGATAGAAAGCTGAGTCCTAAAAATGGAGGATCATCCGGCAAACTTAATCCGGCTTGTCGTGATAGGTTGATGAATCATCTAAAAAAAAATATCTATCCTTCTGCAAAGGAGATAGTCGCTCTCGTAGAACAACTTTTTGAGATAAAATACACTCCTTCAGGGATGACTCTGTGGTTGAAAAACAATGGTTTCTCTTATAAAAAACTAACACTTGTTCCCGGGAAGGCTGATCCTCGTTATCAAAAAAAACGGTTGTTGAACGACCGTAAATTGAAGGCACAACTATCTCATACCGAGGCTATTGGCTTTGTGGATGGAGTACATCCTAACCATAATATTAAGCCTTCTCATGGTTGGATAGCAACAGGTGCGTGTCAATCCCTTAAAACAAACCGCGCTCGTAAAAGACTGCATCTTTCAGAAGCTGTTGATATCGAATCTAAGCAAGTCGTATCTCAAGAGAATTAAACACTCTATGCAACTTTAACTATCGCCCTTTCAACATTGAAGTGCAACAAATAGGAAGAATTTGAAAATGGCCAAATGCCGGCAAAATCTCTATAGTAAATTTTTGCAAAAAAAAACTATGGAGGGATTTTTTATGCCTAAAGGCTACCGGCATTTAACCTACGAACAAAGGTGCCAAATATGTACTTTAAAAAAAAGAGGAGATTCTGTTGATTCTATTTCGCAGGAATTAAATGTTAATAAAACTACTGTTTATCGAGAGTTAAAAAGAAATAGCTATGAAGGCAGATATATCTATTTTGCAGCACAAATCAAAACTAAAAGAAGGCGTTCAAAAGCGAGCAGTAAAACAAAGAAAATGACCCCTGAACTACTTATGAAGATAGAAAGTAAATTATTGCTTCAATGGAGTCCTGTTCAAATATCCGGTCGATTGAAAGAAGAAGAAGGCCTGCTTATCAGCCACGAAAGTATTTATCGTCATATTTGGAAAGATAAACGAAATTGGGGCAATTTATATAAAAATTTAAGACACAAAGGTAAGAAGTATAAAAAGCGAGGTTCAGATAAAGCAGGCCGAGGCTGTATTCCCAATAGAGTCGATATTGATAAAAGACCTTGTATTGTCGATGAAAAAACAAGAATAGGAGATTTTGAATTAGATACGATAATAGGCAAAAATCATCAAGGAGTGATTGTTTCTATTGTTGAGCGTGCTTCTAAATATACGATGCTTATGAAGGTAAAGTCTAAACAAGCCCTCGGTGTTGCCGATGCTTTAATTACCTGTTTAAAGCCTGTTAAGGATAGAGTTCACACATTAACAGCAGATAATGGTTTAGAGTTTTCTCGGCATCAAGAAGTAAGTTCAACACTCAAAGCAGAGTTTTATTTTGCTAAACCCTATCATTCCCGGGAAAGAGGGTTGAATGAACATACGAATGGGTTAGTTAGACAGTATTTGCCTAAGAAAACAAACTTTAATAATGTGACACAAGAGGATGTAAAAGAGATAGAAAAACTGCTTAATGAAAGACCCGGAAAAAGTTTGAATTTTAAAACACCTATAGAGGTTTTCAATCCGAAGAATTTGTGCTATAATAGAGTACAAGTTTGTTGCACTTCATAGTTGAAAAGACATATTTATTTTTTAAGAAAACCGGAAGAAGCTTACTCTCAAAAAAATAAAATATATCTCTTCTTATCTCCTTACAGCCCTCACCTGCCCTCTATTAAACGCTTATGGAAACTAAGTTTATTGTACGAGCCCGACTTTTATAAGCAAGCTACCACTAAATGCGCCTGTCATTTAGCAGCTACCTGTAAAGATATTATCTTACGTTTTTAATCGCTTATTTTAACTTCTCTATATGCTGATGTATCTTTTCAGTTACGGTATTATCTCCATTGGAAAAAGCAAGATAGCTAGGAGACCATAATTGCCCCTTTTTAGTTTTATCCAAAATAGACGGAAATTGCTTTTTCAATAATCTTGCAGAAACACCTTTCATACTATTTACAATACGCGATAAAGCAACCCTAGGAGGATAGTCAATAATCAAAAGAATATGATCATGCTTTATTGTTAAATCAAGAAGTTTAGAATCAAAATCAATGCACACGTTTTGAAAGATATTTTCTAATGCAATAGCCAATTCTTTTGTAAAAAAATCACCCCTATATCTAGTAAAGAATACTAGATGTGCTTGAATTTGAAAGGTGCAATTTCTACCGGTTCTAAAGAAGGTATTCATAATAGTTATAAGATACAACAATTATACGTTTACCGCAAAGCACTTATTATAAGATGGTTAATAATTATAATTTTAATTATACCCCTACTGCTAAGATCAAAAATTATTAAATTAAGTCCTTTAAAATAAAAGGAGATAATTATGATAATGGGAACCGTTTCAACATTAGACTTCTTTCGAAATGCATCATATGAGTTCCAAGTTATAGATTCCTGCAATAAGATTGAACCGCAATGCAAACCTTTTTCGTTTATTTCGATAACGACCGGAAATGATTTTAAAGCGTTTGATCACTCCTATCACATTTTCATTCAGAACAGGTTCCCTTGATAATTGTCTATTATTTTTCTTATCTTCTTTAGTTAGAGTCTTTTTTTTACTTTTTTTTTTGCCTTTCAACTGCTGTTGCTGTGGTATCTATTAGGATGAGCTCATATGCCGAATTGTTTTTTAAAAGTACTTTACGACCGGGTTAAAGCAAAATCAGGGTGCTTAATTAAGTGTATCTTCAACCCACTTTATACTTTTATAAGCGCTGCTTTCACTTATACTATAACTTTGGCTGACATGAAAATAGATTCTATATTCTCTCATAGACTCTCAAGCCATTAATAATGTATCTTCTAAACTTAATTGATTTTTTTTCCGCTAAAAGTTTTTCTGTTTTTAATCGATCTGTTTAATATAAATATCATTTAATCTTCACAGTTTGCAATTGCTCAACTTAAAGGGTACAATCAAGCATTCTCGAGTGCCTACATTATGGACAAGATCGTATTATGGAGAGTGTGGAAAAATTTAATGAAGATACAATTAGGAAGCATATCCAAAGTCAAAAAAACAAATAGACGCTTTCATCCCAATGCTAAAGAAAAGGGTTTTCTCGCTTAATTGTCCTAAATTTAAATAGAATAAGAAGATTTTAATGAAAGAATGCCCAGGATAGGACTCGAACCTACACACCTTACGGCACCAGATCCTAAGTCTGGCGTGTCTACCAATTTCACCACCTGGGCATACTAAAATCTAGTGATGATGCGGAGGAGTTGGATGTTGATGGGTATGGATATGATGGTTATCCGTATGGTCAACTGAGTCTCTTCCAAAATATATCTGTTTAAAGTGAGTTAACTCATCTTTAAGATCATTTACAATTCGCATATCAACTGTTTGTTTAGCCTTCATACTAAGGACTAAAATTTTATGAACACTAATTAGTTTGTCAGATAAGTCGGGATCGTTTTCTTTTATTCGTTGCTGAAGAAAATATTCACTCATCTTAGTAGCTATCTGATTAGCATAATCATCTTTGTTCAGAACCCATCGCACTAATTGATTTTTCATTTCAGGAGAATTCATCTTATTATGAGAAATTTCATCTACTGCTTTGGCTATCGTTTGAACATCTTCTTGAAGTTGGCCAAAAACCAATTTATCATGATAAATACCACAAGGTAATTGACAATGAGCAAATAGTCGTGTTGTCGCAATCAGTAACACAGATACAGTAATCGCAAGTACTCTCTTCATAGTAATCACTTAATTCTTCAAAATATGGAATGCATTATTACTGAAATAGTTAATAAAGCTCAAGCCTAAAAGATCGCTTAAAAAGCAAAAATTCAAATTTTGGCTTGCAAATAGACATTTGTCTTTCCCCAGGGAAAACGTGTCTCAAAAACTTTAATTATTTTAAAATTAATATCTCGTGAATAATCTGATAAAGGATAACTAACACTAATGACTTTAGATTGTTTTGGTAACACGTTTAATTTTGATATAAATTTCTTGATCTTACTTTCTTCAACAGAAGTCCCATAAAAATAGATAACGCTAGCTTTTGAATAATCTGATAGAGTCAGATCTTCTTGAAGAAAATCCATGCCGGTAATACCCAGCTTCTTTTTTATCTTATTCGCTTCACTGACAAATAGAGGAATTTGTTCATTGGCTAATACCTGACAACCTACCAAATAATGAAACCAAAAAGAAGCTCTACCTCTTCCACAACCAACCTCGTAAAAAATATCCTCAGATGAGATATTACATTCTCTTATAATCGTTAGAATAGATGAGGCCCGGGTCTCACCATAACAATGAATATCTTTCTCTTCTCTTATCTGTAGATAATATTTACTGACCTTATAAGGATTTTTAAAAAGAAAATGCCAAACAAAAAGAACATCTAAGCGAAAAAGTTGAGGTTTTTTAAAATACATGGGGATCAGAATACAGCACTCTAACAGCTTTTTCCATGCCATAACAAAACGGATTACAATCAAAATGATTGCTTCTTTTATGCGAGAACAAATACGCAACAACATGTTACCAATTAATCGTCTGCCCCGGTTCTAATACACGGAAGGTTTGATGGTGCAATTTTCTTTTTTCTAAAGTGCAAAAAAGATCATAAGGCGGTTGCTCTAAAGGTTCGGAAGAGAGTCTAAATGTCTTCCAATGAGAGCCAATACTTAATTTTGATCCGACTGCCATGTGTATGTTAACCGCTTCTTCAGGGCAGATATGCACAGGCTTCATAAACTCATTAGGAGAATACGTGCCTATTGGAATCAAACTAAGATGCATCTCCTCAAACCGGTTTCCGATTTCTTTAAAATCCATTTCATTATAACCGGTATCTCCCACAAAATATACCCTTTTTTTGGAAAAATCGGACTGATTAAATTCTACAACCCAGCCACCCCATAGGGATCTATTTTTATCAAACAGCCCTCTTCCTGAAAAATGCTGAGAAGGAACGTAATGGAAAGAAATTGGTAAGACCTCTTCATGATGAGCCTCCCACCAGTCTAACTCGATTATTTTCGTTATTTTTCTTCTTAAAAACCATCCGGAAACTTTTTTTGGAATCATCCAAGTAATATTTGGAAACCTCTTATGTAAATTTAAAACGGCATCCCTATCGAGATGATCATAATGATTATGGCTAATAACTATATAATGAATCTCAGGTAGTCCGCAAATAGAAATACTCGGATCATGTTTTCTTTTAGGGCCAAAAAAGTTTACCGGAGAGCACCGATCTCTCCAAATTGGATCGGTGAGGATATTAACTCCATTTGACGACACCAAAAAGGTAGAGTGATTGACCCAAGTCACCTGAGGTAAAGAGTGATCAATCTCTATTTTAGGATTAGGGAATGAAAAATCCTCAGGCATTTCAGCCAACGGTTTTTTATCTTTATAAAATCCTAAGGCCCATAAAAAAGCATGAAACAAAGTTCGCTTTGTATTTTTTATATGCGGATTTGAAAAAAATCCCCATTTTCCATGATGCTTTTCTTTTTTCTTCTTCATAAAACGAAAAGCACTGAACTTCATATCCTTAACATCCTTGGTACGGGGTATCCTGCCACCTGCAGTTGAATATTAATGTTTTTTGGATTTATTGTCTCGAGATTAAATTACTCCTTTAGAATAAGGAATATAAAGAAAGAAACGGGTAATTACTTACAAAATTGAAATCAGAGCATTTTTTTAAATACTTCTTCGGGAAGCAGGGTAATATCTAATTTTTTGGCTTTTTCATATTTAGAACCCGGATTTTCTCCTAAAAGAAGATAGTCTGTTTTTTTGCTTACCGATCCGGAGATCCTCCCTCCTCTTTCTTTGATAAGTGCTGTTGCCTCATCTCGACTAAGATATTCTAAAGCACCGGTTAAGACAAAAACTTTACCCGTAAATTCATGATCTTTTTGAATACGAGGAGGTTCAGGAATAATGCCGGCATCCAGAAGCTCGTCAATTTCTAAAAGGTGATCCTCATCTTGAAAATAAGAAACGATTGATTGAGCAACCTTGCTTCCGACTCCCTCAATATGAGCTAACTCATCTTCATTTAACCTCTCTAATTGATGAATATTAGGAATATGTTGAGCAATAGCTTCTGCAGTAGCAATCCCAATATAAGGAATGCCCAAAGCCATAATAAAACGAGCTAAAGAAACATGCTTTGAGGCTTCGATACCGGTTAGCAAATTAGTAATAGACTTTTCTTTGAATCCTTCTAGGGAACTCAAAATAGCAGTATCTAAATGATAAATATCTGATGTTCGTTGAATATAACCTTTATTTATCAGTTGCTCAATAATCTTCTCTCCCAATTGATCAATATTCATTGCAGCTTTGCTAACGAAGAAATTAAGATGACGAAAAGCTTGTTCCGGGCATTTCTTTTTATTAGGACAGCGAACAGCGACCTCATCAGTTGATGTAAGCAAAGATGTATGACAACTGGGGCATTCTTTAGGCATTTGCCATGATTTAGCATTATGAGGCCTATTTTCAAGGATGACTTTTACTACCTTAGGTATCACATCTCCACCCTTTTCAATGATGACCATGTCTCCTAACCGAATATCCTTACGTTTGACTTCATCTTGATTATGTAGAGTCGCTCTCGATACCGTACTTCCGTCTACTAAAATAGGCTCTAATTCAGCTACAGGAGTACAGATGCCTGTTCGACCAACCTGTACTGTTATATCATTGATTCGTGTCACTCCTTGTTCAGCGGCAAATTTATAAGCGACCGCCCACCTAGGAGATTTATTGGTGGATCCCAAGCGTTTCTGATCTTTCAATTTATTGAGTTTAATAACAAGACCATCAATATCAAAAGGAAGACTCGATCTTGCTTCTTGAAATTTTTTAGCAAAGCTCAAAATTTCTTCCGTAGAAGAGCATTTAGCAATATATTCCGAAATAGGGAAGCCCAACGATTTTAAATCGTTATGTAGGTCGTATTGATTATCCACTATATTAGATGAATCTTCTGCTATACCATAGATAATGATCTGAAGTCCCCTTCGCCTTACTTCTTTTGGATCCAGTAATTTTAATGAACCTGCTGCAGCATTACGAGGGTTTGCAAAGGGTTCTTCCCCCCTTTCTTTTCGTATTTTATTAAGAGAATGAAAACTTCTATGAGTTAAGAAAACCTCGCCACGAACTTCTAGATGATTCGGTGGCAATTCCATTTCCAGCAATAAGGGCAAGGCATTGATTGTTTTGACGTTTGTTGTGATATCATCACCTTTTTTCCCGTCTCCTCTGGTTAAACCTTGTTTCAGTATCCCGTTTTCATAATGAAGGGCAACAGCTGTCCCATCCATTTTCAATTCCACGCAAAATTCAACACCGGATCGATTTAAAAGCTTATTGACTCGTTTGATAAAATCTTTTAACTCTTCTTCGGAGTACGTATTGGCTAAAGAAAGCATCGGATGAGTATGACGTACCGATTGAAACCCGGAAGTTAGCGTCTCTCCTACTCTTTGAGTAGGGGAGCTCTCCTTCACCCATTGGGGATGTTTTTTTTCGATTTCGATAAGCAATTCCAATAGTTTATCAAATTCATAATCGGAAATTTCCGGATCATGATTGACATAGTACAAATTATTGTGATGCCATATGAGTTTACAAAGTTGCCGGTATTGCTTTTTTTCTTCTTGATTGTTCATTTCAACCGATTACTTTTCAAAATTATCTAAAAAAATACGATTATTTTTTTCTATAATAATAGGAGGGTGACAATCTACTATCTCCCCTTTCTCTTTTGCAGACCTTCTAAGTCGAAAACGTTTTATACTTTTACAAAAGACAACATTTAATTCCCTTGAATGGTGTGGTTTTAAGATCAGACGCCTAATGGTTTTTTTTGACCACTCCATATCTATTAAACCTACCAAACCAGAATGAATCCCCAAAAGACGACCACAGTGAAAATAAGAAGGTAGGCACGGAAGAACAAGTAGTTTATCTTCTGCCTCAGAAAAGAATAAAGATCTAATATGATGAAAAATTAGTGGCAATAAGGATAATGCTGATGCTTTTTGATTTAAAATTGATTTGATTGTTATCCCATGGTAGTTGCTATCTTCTAATTGAGGACTAAGGATTCCATTAAAGTTGCAAAAGATAACATTCTTTAAGTGAAGGATGATCTCTTCTTTTTTCCTGTATTCGATAGCATCTTGTAAAAGGTTTAGTATCTGACATACCTCTTCCTCAGCAACATTTTCTATCGGCAAGTGCTTTGCTGTCTGCCCGATAAAAAAAAGAAAGGGTAATATCTCACGCATATCTAAACGCTTTAAAACTTGATCCCAGTCTTGTTTTCTATGAGAACCTAATGAAAGCCTTTCTCTATGTGGTATTTCCGGTAACTTAAGCTCCGGTTCTTTTTCAGTATCGCATTGTAATAGTTGATGAGGCAATAAAATTTTTTCTTGTAGAATATTCTTTTTTAAATCCTTAATCGTATAGCCAACACTATCTTTTGGCATCCTATTTGTTTTTAATGCAGGGTTTCCGGATGAAGAATGACTATAGATGAAATAATCAAAAAAACCTTTTTGAGATTTACCGGCAACTTGAACCCGCATTCTTTCTAAATCAAGGCTAATGGTAAAATTCTCAATAGGCCCTTCAAAATTTATAATTATTTCAAATAAAGGGTCCGGATATAATAAACTCAGATCAGTAATTAATATCTTCGTTGGAAAAATGATCGTTTGCAAAACGGTTCCGGGAATGAGTAAGGAGGTTCCGGGAAGGTGTGAAAAAGGTTTTAATCGTTCTTTAATTTGTATGCATCGCATCTATTGTATCACCTGCCCGATTAGTCCTGATGTGGTATTCTTTATAATTTTAACATTCACTAAATCATTCGTTTGATAGGTATCCGATTGAGCACTTACACGTAAGAAATTATCGGTATGGCCGACTATTTCTCCGTCAACATCAGATTGTTCTACCAATATCTGCATCTGTTGCCCTATAAAGCGCTCTCTTAAATCATAACTATATTGTTCACTTTTTCTGAGAACAAGTTGTTTCCGTCTCAGCATTTCAGAAGCAACAATATGATTAGTATATGTGGCTGCTTTAGTTCGTCCACGAGGGCTATAAGGAAACATATGAACTTTGGCAAACTGCACTTCTTCCATGACTTCTAATGTTTGTTCAAAATCCTTTTCAGATTCTCCCGGAAAACCGACAATAACATCAGTTGTAAACGTAAAATCGGTTGATAGTGACCGCAAAGTATCAATCGTATGATGAAACATCTGCCTAGTATATTTTCTGTTCATACGTTTTAAAACAACGTTCGAACCTGACTGAAGAACAATATGCATAGAATGGCACGTCTTTTTTCCGTTTAAAACAGCATCGAGAAGCTTTTCATCTACTTCATCCGGATCAATAGAAGAGATACGAATACGTTCTAATCCGGGTAAAGAATCAACTTCTTTGACTAAATCTGCCAACGTATCTTTTTCATCTGCTGAAGACTTGCCTCCATCAAAATCACCAATATTAATACCGGTTAATACCACTTCTTTATAACCATTAGATATAAGGGTTTGAATCTCTTCTATAATACCGGAAATTGACCTGGATCGTGACCGTCCTCTGACATAAGGAATGATACAATAGGTACAAAAAGAATTGCACCCGTCTTGAACTTTGACAAAAGCTCTTTTGTGACAATCAAAACGTTTAATTGAAAACTCAGGAAATTGTTCTTCCGGAAAAAGATTTTTCAAGAGATCTTCTTTCTTCATATTAGAGACAATATCCGTAATGCCTTTAATTTTATTGAGACCATGAGCATTTTTTTCCACCATACAACCCGTGACGACTATACGGGCCGTCGGATGACTTTTTATCAAGCTTCGAATCTGATTACGACTGCTGCTATCGGCTGACCGGGTCACTGTACAAGTATTAACAATACAGATATCAGCCTTTTCATTCTTTGAAACCGGTTGAAAACCGGCCCCTTCTAATTGATCTTGGTAAGCTTGTGACTCATACTGGTTTGTTCGGCATCCCAAAGTTGCCAATTTATATTTTTTCATCTTATATTAAAAAATAAAGGGTTAGGAAAAAGAAACATCTTAATTAAATTATCAATTATTAGTAATTATTATTTTTAAAAAATTAAGCATACCACATAGAATCACCTTCTCGCAAGTAATATGGCTCTGCTTTAATCAAGTCAAAAATATTATAAAAATTTTCATGAATAGAAGACCTCTTTAGGTAGCCGGAACTCTACATTTTCTTCTGTATATGTCACTTCTTCTACCTCAGTAACTCCTAAGTCTCGCAATCGTTGAATACATTTCTGAACAATGTCTTCCGGTGTAGAAGCACCCGCTGTTAATCCAATGTTCTTCTTCCCCTTTAGCCAAGATGAATCGATCTCGGTATCGCTGTTGATTAGGTAGGCAGATAAATTTCTATTTGAAGCTATCTCTCTTAACCTATTTGAATTGGAGCTAGAAGGATCTCCAATGACTAAGACCGGATCCACATCACCGGTAATTTGCCGTAAGGCAAGTTGGCGATTAGTTGTAGCATAACAAATAGATGAGCTTGGTAGGGTCTCAATTTGAGGATATTTGTCTTTTAAAGACTCTACTATTAACTTTACATCATCCAAACTTAAAGTCGTTTGAGTCAAATAAATCAATTTTTCATTCTCAGAAAAATCAAGTTTTTTAACATCATCTACAGATTCTACAATATAAGTAACCTCCGGTACTTCTCCGGCCGTTCCAATCACTTCCACATGATTTTTATGCCCTATCAATAAGACTTTATATCCTTTAGAGGCATATCTTTTAGCAGCCGAATGAACCTTAGTAACCAAACCACAAGTAGCATCAATTTCGATCAATTTTCTTTCTTTAGCTTTGTCTCTTACCATAGGAGCAACCCCATGTGCTGAATAAATGAGCCTTGCTCCTATTGGAACTACATCCGGATCTTCGATGAAGATCGCTCCTTTTAATTTTAACCCTTCTACAACATGTCGATTATGAACAATCTCGTGCTTAACATAAACAGGGGGCCCCCATTTTTCTAAAGCAAGCTCAACGGTTCTTATCGCACGCACAACGCCGGCACAAAAACCACGAGGATTGGATAGCAACAGTTTCATTATAATACCTTATTAATAAATAAATAGTTACAAGGTATTATAAAGAAAAGAGTTCATGAAAACAATAATATTAAAAGGTCTCTTTTTCATCCGGAAGATTACTGCCATAACCCCAAATTTCATTTTCTAACAATGGTTTTACCAATGGAAGAGTCGCAATAGTTGGTTCCTCTACTGAAAAAAAAGTCATTCTAAGTGAAGCATTATGATCTAATTCAAAAACATGATGATGGGCGTTATCCATACTTTTAAATCCTAAATTCGATAAATCACACACGACGAAATCACTATTCATCACTACCTCCCGGGATTTTAGATTAGTATGCTGAGTAAGATGATCATTTCATCTTAATATATTATAGAAAATGTAACCAGAATATAGACCTTAACCCCTTAGATTAATAAATTTATTTTTTATCGATCAGCCTTTTTAAATATTAGGATCAAAAATACTATCTATAAGTCTTTATTGATTCTTATTCAAGAGGTAAGCATTAGGTGTTGAGTATCCAAGTTATTATTATTGAACATCTGTAGCACACCTAAAACCATATGTCCGATTTTCTGTACCCGGATTATTTCGATGACGGTGGGAACAGCGCAAATCTTCTTTTAAACTTTTCCAACAACCTCCTCTTAAAACACGATATACTCCCTGTAAAGGACCTTGTGGGTCCTCCGGTTCTTGGGCTGAAGTTTCATAGTAGTTATAACTATACCAATCTTGACACCATTCATAAACATTACCGGCCATATCATATAATCCGAAAGGATTTGGCGGATAACTCATAACAGTTGTCGTATCAGAACTAAAGAAATTTGCCTGATGCTTTTCTATTTCATTACCCGTAGGGTAAATGACATCTACAATATTGCCTCGTGCAGCCACTTCCCATTCAGCCTCAGTTGGCAAGCGTTTTCCAACCCATTTGGCATAAGCTACTGCTCCATACCAAGTAATACCCACAACAGGATGTTTACTATAGCCTGATTCGATGCTTAGTTGCCCACCGCTTCTTTTGACTCGGGATTCCCTTAATCGAATAATATCATTATTATGGGCATCTTTTTCCCCTCCCATCGCTTCAAGAAATCGAACAAATTGTTCATTTGTAACGGGATGTACGTCTAGTGCACAACTTTTTAAAGTAATATTATGTACCGGAAGCTCATCCCGACTACCATCATTACTGCCTCGTTTAAAAACACCCCCCTTTATCACAACCATATCTGTTAAAAGAGGCTCCACTTCTTTAACTTCTCTAGGTTTCGGTTGGTAATGAGTAACGGATGACTCATGACTAAAGATAGCGCCCGGATCAGGATCATAATCAGGTCTTTTTATTTCTCTTTTTTGCATCAACGGTTTCAATGAAGATTCCATATGATGAGTGGCTGATTCGTGTATAGCCATTGCAATTTCCGGTTGAGCTATCATGTTTGGCTTAGGTTGGGGCGAGAGTGATTGAAAGGAGTTAGCTACTTGATTGGTTAACGTTTTCGTCTGAGATTGCGGAAAAGGGGGCGAATGACGATCCGCTATATCAGCAATCGGTTCCGACGGTGGTGCAATATCAGATGTTTTTTCTATCGATGATGTCGCAACATCTTCAGCAGTATAGGATATCTGTTCTTCATCTCCGAAAATATTATGATTTTGAAGTTTTTGAGGATGAACAAATGTGTTGCTTTTTTGTAATAACTTATCTAAAGCTCCAAGCAATGAGGTGGGACGTTTTTCAGGATTACCTTGAAGACAACGGCAAATTAATAAGTCCCAATTCATCTTGTATTCAGGCACAACTTCAGAGGGCATATCAAAAACACCTTCCGGAAATTTATCTGTTATCATATGGTAAACCAATACCCCAAAAGCATAAATATCACTTGCCGGTTCAATAGATTGAGATTGAGCAATAACTTTTTGTTCAGGAGCTAAAAAAGCATAGTTTTGCAAAAATGAATTATGCAATGTCATGAGTTTAGAAGAATCTATATTGCTTGTAACATATCGCTCTTCACCTGTGGTATTATTTATTAGAACAGGAGTGATATCCAGTGCATCGGCTAAAGCTTTGTATGTTCGACTCAACACGGCTCCGGTACCAATAATACGAGAAAGACCAAAATCAGATAAAAACAAATCTACTTTACCTTCAGTCCCTTTGCCAACGAGGATATTGTTAAATTTCAATCCTCGATGTACGACTTCACCTCCTCCTCTTCGTTTGCTATGGGCATAATCCAAAGCATCAGCAATTTGACGAACAAGAAATAGTAATTCATTTTCTTTAAGTCGGTAGCCAAGATCTAAAAGATATTGTTTCAAATTAGTCGTTTCGCTAAGACTATCAACGACACAATCCATAACTAAAAAATAGCTACCTTCTGAAAATGAAACATTGTGTATCTTAACAATATGGGGATGATCTAATGAAGCCAGTAACGCTACTTCTTCTTCAAATCTTTGAATAAAACCCTTATCTGATGCTAATTCTTCAGGCAAGACTTTGAGGATATATTGTCTTTTCATGAATCGATGTTCTGCTAAAAAGACTGTTCCTAAAGATCCTTGACCGATCTGCTTGAGAATGTTATAATCACCTAATACCCGAATGCTCACCTTTACCTCATGATTGAATCATTTAATTTATTTGTTTAGTCCGGGAAGACATACACTCACTTAAGATATCCTTCCATTACATGGATTTTCCTACTATAGGGAAACTAATCCGGACTTCTTTTAATTAACTTTTTTGCTCACTCATATCTTTCCCATTTAATAGCCTCTTGAACAAATGAAAAGATACCGGATCCGGAAATCATAATATTGTTATCTAATATATTATTCAAGTGATGCACTAAAATCGTATCTTTTTCCGTTCCCTTTGAAAGCATTAGAGTTACATAATATAAATGGACATCACAACTATTTTTTTCCAGAGCTTTCATAAATTTTTCGAAAGCCTTTTTTTCAGACAACTCCTTTTATTTAATGAAATAGCCGGTTCCAAAAACTTCATATAAATGAATCCAAAAGTTTTATCCACTATAAAATGATTAGGAACATGTTGAATAACATGATAAAGCTGTTCCATAAAACAATCGTAAAGCTTTAAATTCACATTGTTTATTGCAACAAGGTAACCCAATTGATCGTATGTAGGATGTACATCAAAAATAAACGCGTATTCACTGTGAATCTTTCTAGCGACACCTATGAAAGTTGCATCATTAAATGTCATATACAATTGAAGTGCTTGATTATAAATGGATTCCTTATTTGAAGATAGGATAGTATCAACACCGGCCTTTGAAGCAAACTCTAAAGCCTCCAAAAAAGTTAACATAGCCTTACAACGTTTTTGGTCTTTTAGATACACTAAAGCTTTTTGCAATAAAAATTCTCCGGCTTTAGCAGATTCGCTTAAGATGACTCGATCTAAATAATTAAGCGCCCTGTTATAGTCTCTTTTTACGGGAGCTCTTTCCGCTTGCTTTTGCAAAAAGTAAGCGGATAAAATATTGATTCTCATTAAAATAATCGATAAGCAAACTAAAAAAGAATATTTTTTCATTTGTAATAAGGAAATCATTAGCAACTACCCAATTGAAAACGCATTATTCCTATCGAAGTGAAAAAAAACAATCACAACTTTTTTAAGTGCAAGTTTAAATTTTTAATTATATGTTTTTTTTTGTAAAGATGCCTTTTCAACTATGAAGTGCAACAAATTTGTAATCTATACTGCTCGTAGCTGAATCAGAGAATTCATCTTAAAGGACAATGAATATGATTAATAATAATTTTTTGAAAATTATCGTTAATTCTTTGACCTAATTGCTTTTTCATTTTTGGAATTTCTTCAAAACAGAACGTTCGGATAGCGTCACTGAAATCAATCAATTTCTCGTAGCACTTATTGTAAGTTTTTTTCTCCCTCATCACCTTCCGGAACCTCTCTATTGGATTCAAATTGGGTGAATATGGCGACAAGTAATGGATTTTCATCTTTGATGTAATAAGAAATTCATTAATCTTTTTGTTTTTATTGGATCGGCCATTATCACAAATAATCTGAATGGATTCTGCACCGGATGACTTTTCCAAATCTTTTAGAACGTTTATTACATTATCGGCATTTATCGTATCGTATTCTTGTGCAAAGACTTCCGGCTTAGCAAGCGGTAAAGCTTCTACAAAATGCATTCTAAATTGTTTGTTCGTAGTCGGGAGCGTTTGTATCTCTCCCTTCTTTATCCGGCCGGATATGGCTTGAGACCGGAATTCAGGATGCACAGCATCCAAAAAATACATTTTCCCGCCTTCTCCTAATGCAGCTTTCAAGCTCATGTATGACTCTATAAAATCTTGCCGCCTTTGTGGATCGAACTTTCCCGGAACTTTCAATGGCTCTTTGTAGGTAAACGCATGATCTTTGAGCCAAGAGGTTATTCCGGATACTGAATAGATGATGTTATATTGTTCTTTGACGTACTTACAGATTTGTTTTGCATGAAAATAGGTGAATATTTGAAGTTGTTTCAACAACTCTTGTGTCCGTATTTTATTTAGCTTACCGGCGCTTCCGCCTTTAGGGGCGTGATGCGTTTTTGTCAACTCTTCGTATTCCGTCAAATATCGATATACGCTTGCTATAGCTATTCGATGAGCTTGAGCGATTGACTTGGGAGACATTCCTTCGCTTCTTGCTAAAATCACACATAAACGTAATCGTTCATGTATATTACGAGTGTTTCTTGCGCGATTCTCAAGGTTAGATTTTTCTTTTGGTGAAAGGTGTATTTATGATGTAGATCAAAATTTAAAGAAGTAAGGTTACTCTATCACTAACTAATTTTTTAACAAAATTCCTCTGATTCAGCTGCGAGCAGTATATAATACATGTTACGATACATTTACTGATTTTATAATGAGAGGTAAGTTTTTTTTTAAAGACAAAATCTCGATTTTAAGAGACAAGCTTAAGACACGAATGAATGATCCATTTCAAGTACCGAAACTCAATCCTGTCCGGCTGCCAATGTGAATGAGTATACGCCTATTAATCATTTCTTTGAGTACATAGTAACGATCTATTTCCTTTTTAGACCCCCCTTGACATTTAATCGTTAAAAAAATCTGTATACTGTTTATAGAACTTCCATTCAATTAAAAAAGTTCCTATTATCAATTTATAAAAACGGAAGTTTCTATTTTGGAGAAAAGCGAAAATTTCTATTTTGTTACTACAGATATTTATTTAAAGATGTCTTTAAATCCTAGCTTTAGATAAACTGCTACGACTTCTACATATAAAATCAGTGTATTCTATGACCTTTGATAAATTTAATTTGCATCCCCAAGTTCTTAAAGCTGTTGCTGAAGTAGGGTATTCCGAACCAACACAGATTCAATCACAAGCTATACCAAACGTCCTGCAAGGCCTAGATATTAGGGCTTCGGCGCAGACCGGCACAGGCAAAACGGCTGCATTTCTTTTACCGGCTCTTCATCGTTTAACCCTTCCTGCCACAAGACCGGGTAGAGGAGGACCACGAGTTCTTATTCTTGTCCCTACTCGAGAACTTGCTATGCAAGTTGCTGTACAGGCAGAAAAATATAGTAAATACTTACATCGACTACAAACGGTTTGTGTTGTCGGTGGTGTTCCATATCCAACTCAGATGCGCAAACTTTCTCGTCCCTATGATATTCTAATTGCGACTCCCGGGCGCCTTATTGACTTTATCGATCGTGGCAAGATAGACTTTTCTCGCTTGGAAATGCTCGTTCTTGATGAAGCAGATCGTATGTTAGATATGGGGTTTGTTGAGCCTGTTGAGCAAATTGTTGCACGCACTCCGGCAAACCGCCAAACGTTACTATTTTCTGCGACTTTGAAAGGGGAAGTTATTAAGCTGTCAGATCGGCTTTTAAATAAGCCTATGGATATTATGATTCAAGCTGAGCAGACTACCAATGAAAATGTTCAGCAGAAACTTTATTATGTTGACGATTTGTATCACAAAAATCGTCTTCTTGATCACCTTTTAAGTGAAGGTGGTGTTGACAATGCTATAGTCTTTACTTCAACAAAGCGACATGCAGATCAGCTTACTGATGAACTCCATGAAAAGGGATACCGCGTAGCTTCGTTACATGGTGATATGAGCCAGAGGCATCGGACTCGAACGATAGGGGAATTGAGAAAAGGTAAGATTTCAATCTTAGTAGCTACTGACGTTGCAGCTAGAGGTATTGATGTCCGATCAATTACTCACGTGATCAATTTCGACCTTCCTCGCAATGTGGAAGATTATGTGCATCGTATTGGTCGTACCGGACGTGCAGGAGCATCGGGGATAGCATTATCTTTCGCTGCCGGGCGTGATGCTTTATTAGTGAAAAAGATTGAAGAGTTTACTCGACAGTCGATTGATATCGCAGAAATAGCCGGTATGGAGCCTCGTATCAAGCCTCATACTACTCGTCCGCGTCCTTCTTCTAATAGACGTTCTCGTTTTCGCCCCGGAGCGAAGAATGGGGCTCATCGTCCTACAAGATCGGGTTCGAAATCATCAAAGGCCGGGGCCGGTGGAAGCAGACGAAATAGTAAAAGTGTCCGTCCTTCTTCTTAAATTCAAGCAAGGCAAGTAGTCTATACTATTTGCCTAACTTAATCATTAACTCACCTTATGCAAAGTTAATATAAAGATTTTTCTATAAATGTTATCATTTTCTTTCAATTTTGAGGAAAGAACCTGTCAAAAAATCTTCCGGATATATATACGGATTACCTAATTAGTCAGAATCAATACGCTACAGCTATAGGACTTTCAGCGCTTTTAGATGGAGAAATCAGCAAAAATTTATGGCTGTATGTAAAATCTAAGCTTCGAAGATATACCCCTTATGAATCAAAGTGCCGATTCTAAGACTTGAAAATGATCATTGATTCGTGTCCTCATTGATTGAGCAATAGAGGGCCAAGTATTTTCAAAAAATCCGGTAATCGATCTCCGAAATTCTTTAGCAGAATTAAAAAACCGATTATTGCGACAATATTCATTCATCACTTTCCATAATCGTTCAATAGGATTGAGGTTAGGACTGTAAGAAGGTAAATAATAGAGAATAATACCTTGTTTTTCTGCTTCTTGTTTGGTCTGAATACTTGTATTATAAGGACCTTGATCTAAAATAAGATGGATATTTGGAGCTGAGGGATATTTTGACCGTAATAAAGCAAAATGTTTTGCCATGGTACCGCTATTTAATGTTTCATAAGCATCTATTGTTACCTTCATACTGTTTAAATTGATAGACCCCATAAGATTCATTCGAGTTCTAGAAGCTGTTGTTGCGATTAATTTACTTGTTCCCGGTCGAATCCAACCATAAGAAATTTTAGTTGCCATAGTTGGATGTACACCATCAGCAAATTCAACAGGCTCATTTTTAGGCAGAGATGCCATAAGCTTGGTGTAAAATTGCATCCAAGCTTTTTGTTGATCAGAATTTGCCTTAGCCGGTGTACCTTTAGGCTTTTTATAGGAAAAACCATGTGAGTGTAGCCAAGAAGTCATCCCTGAAATCGTATAAACAATGCCATATTTCGCGAGAACATAAGAACAGATATCTTCTACTTTGACATAGGTATGAGTTGTTAAATGTTTAATGAATTCTTCTGACTGTGGCGCAAGAAGTTTACTGACTGAACCACCGCTTTCTACATGCAATTGCTGTTTATTTTGATATTCTTTAATGTGACGAGACACTGTTTCATCGTCTAAAAGCACAGCTTCAGCAATACGAGTATTACTCCAACCTTTATTCGACAATAGAACAGCCTTGATACGATCTCGTATACGACCATTCTTTTCTCGTTTATGTTGCTGTCTGAGATGCTTTTCTTCTGATAGTGTTAAAAATGAATTCATACAAAATAATTTACACTATACGAATACAAAATATCCGGAGGTTTATTCGTGATGAGTATATAAGACTTCTTCAAAGGGTGTTTTAATTTTAGATAACTCTATAGAGGAGAAACCTTATACGGAAAAAAATCGTTACTTAGCATTTTTTTCATGCCAAAAGAAGATGCGTTAAAGGCATCAATATTCTTTCTACTCTTGTTAGATACGATGATATAGCCTTTCCTATTGGCTATGAAATCATATCTAAAATAGTTCGTTTTTATGATATTAAAACAAAAGAAAAGAAAATCCGGTTTAACTAAAAATGAATGATTTCGAAGGCAAATCAAGCCGGCTATAAACAACCGGGTACACTTTTTCTTGCTGATAATCGGTTTGGATCGAAAAACAACATGGAGCTTATTCAATATGAAACAGATAAGAAATTTATTTTAGGTATGAAGTCAAATAGACCAATCGCTTTCTCAAAAAGAGAAAGCAAAAAAGGGTCAGTATTACAATCCGGAATCGCTTCATCTCAAGGACGGAGAAAAAAAGATAGTGTGGCTTAAGCATGTAGCTTTTTCTGTTCCTCTAATAAAGAAAATCTTCATAAACGAAGATAGCGCATCAGGAGCTCTGTACCTTGTATGCAACGAGTGAGACCTTGATGCCGGCTCACTCTATGAGATCTACAAAAAAATCATATTTTTGCATCTCTTGTTGCTTATTGCAAGCCGGAATTATTAAAAATTAAGACCCATTTAAATTATTTTGCTCTTAAATATAAATGGTTACCGAGTAACCTTTTATGAACTGCAAAAATGACATGCTACTTGATTTTGCGTAAGGTAACTTCCTCACTTGCCTTCAATATTATGATAATTTTCTGCAAAATTAAATAGGATTTCGTGTAACATTTTTACTTAACCGGAATGCTTAAGAGAAAATCATGATCAAACGTAATAGCCCTTGTTGGTGTGGTAGTGGGGAAAAATGGAAAAAATGTCATTCTCCGGATATTGGACCGCAAAAAGAACAAGAGCAACTGATTCAAGAATATTACAAAAAATGGGGTATTCTTTTAAAAACTGAACAAGAAATTCAAGGTATAAGAAAAGCATCTCTTTTAGCTGCTGATATTCTTAATAAAACATGTAAGATGGCAAAAGAAGGTGTAACCACGCAAGAGCTTAATGACTTTACTCATCAACTTCATGTAGAAGCTAATGCAACACCGGCATCTTTAAATTACGGTTCTCCTCCTTATCCAAAAAGTATTTGCATTTCCTTGAATGAAGTTATTTGTCATGGTATCGCCGATGACCGCCCTTTAAAAAAAGGTGATATAGCTAACTTAGATGTAGCCTGTATCCTTGATGGCTATTATGGAGACTGTAGCCGCATGGTGTCTATTGGCAGAATAAGCGATGAAAAGCAATTGGTAATGGATGTCTCCTATGAATGCTTGATGCAAAGTATTGCAATTCTTAAGCCCGGTGTCTTAATCTCTGATATTGGAAAGGTTATTGAAGATATTGCTTATTCAAAAGGATGTTCTGTCGTTAATATGTTTGTCGGGCATGGTGTTGGCATAAACTTTCATGAATCTCCTCAAGTCCCTCACTGCCGCAATGAAACGCACGTCCCTTGCGTTAAAGGAATGACTTTTACCATTGAACCTATGATTAATGCCGGGGTAAGAGATGCTATTATTGACCCTTATGATCATTGGACAGCTCGAACAGCAGACGGAAGAGCTAGTGCCCAATGGGAACATACTATTTTAATTACAGATAACGGACACGAGATCCTTACAAAAGCCGATTGGTCATTTGACAGCTCCCAACCCCTAAAGGGAAGGGATTCCTAATTCATCGACCACTGCTAACAAACAAGCTAGTCTAACATGATCTCCAAAGGCTTACATTACCGACTGCCCTGCGGTATCGAGATTAATAGATGCATTAAGATCTCTATCGTGTGTTACTTTGCAGTTTGGACACTGCCAACTTCTCACACTTAAATCTAAAATTTCTATTTGGTACCGGCAGGCAGAGCATAGTTTTGAACTAGCAAAAAATTGATCTAATTCCACTATATTTCTTCCGTACCATTCACACTTATACTTTAAAAATATTAAAAACCGGCTCCATCCTGCATCCGATATATGCTTGGAAAGTTTTTTATTTTTTAACATCTTATTAATATTTAACCCTTCTATCGTGATCGTTTGGTTTTCACGAGCCAACTTTGTAGAAAGTTTATGATGAAAGTCCTGCCTTATATTTTTTATCTTCGAATGTATCGAAGCCACCGATCTTCTTTTTTTGAGTCTGTTTTTACCTTTGACTTTAGCTTTGCTAAGAGAACGTTGTTTTCTTTTTAGTCTTTTCTTATGAAATCTAAAAGGTTTAGGTGCCGTAATCTTTTTCCCTGTAGAAAGAGTTGCGAATGTCGTTAATCCTAAATCTATACCGACAGAATTATTTCTCTTCTCAAAAGGGATCACTTCTTCTTCTACTAATAGGCTCACAAAATACCTGTCACAAGAGTCTTTTGTGATTGTTATACCTGTTGGTGTACCTAAAAAACACCTTGACCAATGTATTTTTAATCTGTCTTTAGATTTTGCAATCTTAAGATTAACCCCATCCCAACTAAATGCTGACTTAGTTAATCGTATTGCCTGCGTACTGTGTTTGTTTTTAAAGCGAGGGAAATTTGACCTTTTTTTAAAAAAGTTTAAAAAAGCTCTATCAAGATCTCTAAGACTTTGTTGCAGACAAACAGAAGAAACTTCGTTTAACCAAAGAAACTCTTTGTTTTGCTTAAGACTTGTCAAGAATGCCGATGTTTTAGAATAACTTACATTCTCTTTGTATTCCTGATATTTCTTGATCTTAAAATTTAAAGCTTGATTATATACAACTCCGGAACATCCAAAGCTTTTTGCAAGCAACTCCTTTTGTTTTTTCGTTGGATAGAATCTGAATTTATATGCTTTTTTGATCATCATGTATTGCATTATATGTCCGGTATATATATATTGTCTATCCGGAAAGACGGAAAACCTCTAAAACAGCAGTTTTTAACCTTAGTTACCATGTTATTTGGTGTCCTAAATATAGGAGAAAGGTTCTTGAAGGTGATATTGTTGTTCGTTTAAAGGAATTATTAAAATTAAAAGCTCTACAACTAAATATAGAGATTCACGAACTGAATATTATGCCTGATCACGTACATATTTTTTTAAATACCAAGCCTATATATTCGCCACAATTTTTCATAGGACAACTTAAGGGATATACAAGCCGAATATTAAGGCAAGAATTTTCAAGCTTAAGATCCGGGTTACCCACACTGTGGACACGGTCTTATTATGTTGATAGTGTTGGAAAATTAAATGAATATACAATCAAAAAGTATATACGGAATCAAAAAAACAAATAGACACTTTCATCCACCCTTAAAAAGGTGGGTTTTCTCGTTTAATTGTCATAAACCAAAAAATTTTTAACTCTTAGTTGATTCCAGTTCACCCAGGAGATTCCGTATTATATCATTTAAAATATGAATCTCTTTTTCACACAGTTGATATTCTTTGACAATACTAGATAAATCTTGTTCTAAAGCCCCCGCCATCAAGTTATTTTCATTTAAATCCTCTTCTCGTAACTTATTCAACTCAATGTATCTTCCTTCTTCATTAAAAAGTTCTTGCTTCGCTTTATCAAGCATCTCCGATTTATCCTGAAATTGTTGTCGTAATTGTTTATATAGCGATTTTGTTTGATGAAGATTTTTCATCTCTTTAACAATATCCGGAGGAAGATTCTTTAGATTTTTTTGATTCATTTTTTCTTCCCCGTTTAACAGGCCTCTTACTTCAAATAGCCAATACTTATTCTGCTCAGGATCCGTCGTAACTATATCTTCTTTAGAAATAGTGTCTGTCTTTTGGCTTGCCTCAGCTTCCGGCTGTTTGATTAATGCTTTATGATCTTGTTTTAATTGAAAAAAATTAATCCGAGTATCATTTATATGTGCTCTTAAATTAGCGTGTTCAGTGAAGGCTTCATCAAGTTCTTTTTCAAGGTTCTCGATCTTTTCAGTGGCGATACTTTGCGATTGTTGTTGCAATAGTGTTAGGGATGCAAGTGCCTTTTCTTTGTCTTTTATAAGCTTCTGATGAGTGAATAATTCCTCTGTTTGACGCTGCAGCTGCATTTCTTTTTGCTTTAACTGCTTGGCCATTTTATCAATATATTCTTGCCACTCTTGCTCCTTAGCATTATGAGTGCTTCCTAAAATTTCATTTTGTTTTTCGAATTCTGTTAAACGATTTTTGTATTCTTCAAGCCGGGCTTGTGTCTGATTTATTATATTTATTTTTTTAGTGAGTTCAGCATTCTGATCATTCAGATTTTCTTCTCTTTGTTTGATAAGGTGATTTAAATGAGCTTTCTTGTCATGCCATTCAGAATGCGCGTCATTAAATTTTACTTCCAATTGTTTTAACGTATTAACTTTTTCTTCCAAAGAATGAGTACAACTATTTAACGAGTGAGTAAGATTTCCGATATTTTGATTTAACGATTGAATCGTTTCATCATTTTGAAGCAAGACTTGATCTTTATGTTTAACCTCTTGATCAGCTTCAGCCAACTTGGCGTTTAATGATTCAATTTGAGTTCTTAAGCCTTCTGTAAAAAGTCCTCTTTCTAAGATTTCTTCTTTAAGAGTAGAAGCATGCTTTGATTTCTTAGATAAAGAACTTTTTAAGTCTTCAATATCTATACGGTATGACTCAATTTCTTTGATCTCAGTACCTCTTTTGTCTTTAACTTCTTTGAAAGCTTTTTGAAGCGTTGCAATTTCATTACTTTTACACCCAAGATGCTGTTTAAAGTCTTCTATTTCTTTTGTCAGGCAATTCACTCTCTCATCATTACTGATTTCAGAAAGGGCTTTTAAGCGCTGTATGCTTTCTTGAGACTCGGCTAATTCCACCTCCATTTGTGAAATTTTACGTGTTTTTTGAAACGCCTCTTCTAAAAGATCCTTTTTATTTTCCTGTAAATGCTGAGCTTCTTGCTGCAGAATATTTAATAGGGCATTCAAATTACTCAATTCATGAGCCTGCATAGTAGAAATATCCGTTTTTTGCTTTAAATCTAATTGCAATGAAGCGTGTTGTTTCTCCCATTCTTCCTGAGCCTTCTTAAATTTCTTATCCAACATAAGTAAATTTTCCATTCTACTTTGTGACTCTAACTCTAAGGAGTTGACTAATTCAGATGTTTCTTTAAATGAGAGGGCTGTAATAACAAGTCCTAATATGACTGTTAGTGCTATTCCTATTTGCCACAAGCGATCTTCCATAGAGAACGAACTATAAAAAAGCAAAAATAACACAACTAAAAAAGCTAATGTTCCAAAGAAACCCTTTAACCCCCATCGCCAGCAAAAGGGAATACCGAAAAAAACCACTACAACCAAGTACCAACTCTGAGAAGAACATTTAATCAGTGTAGTAAAAAGTGTGAGCAATAGAACGAAGGGCCCTAATGCACTCCAAAATTGCACTCTATTCTCTAATGATTTTTTTATTATTTCCACAACACCCCACCGTTTATGAATATTTTTACTATTATTCGTGTAAAATAACAGGCATTTACAAATTGCTCAATCTCTTAATATCAAGTTTTAATTGTTTTGTAAAAAAAGATTGATTTTGCCTCCTCACACAAGAGAAGAAGAGTCAAAAATATACTTTTACTTTAGATGTAAATTCTTTTTATAGAAGCATTCTCTTATTAAATAAACAAATAAATCCAATAAAGGATTCTTTGAAAAATTTTATACTAATTATGGAAGTCATTTCCTATGATTTAATGTACCATGAACGATACAAGAATTGATATAATATCGCCATTTTGATATAATTGTTTAAAGATAAGGTTGTCTAATTCCTTCATTTACCTATAAATGTCTATATATATAAACTTTAACGGAGAAATTTTATAAATGTCTTTAGATAAAAGTACTAAGGAAGAAATTACCAAAAAATTTCAACTACATGAAAAGGATACCGGTTCTGCCGACGTTCAGATTGCAATTTTAACAGAAAGAATAGCAGAAGTCACTGAACATCTTAAGTTAGCTCCTAAAGATCATAGTTCGCGTCTTGCACTACTTAAGCTAGTCGGACAACGTCGTAAATTGCTCGATTATTTAAATTCAACTGATACAAAAAGGTACCAACATTTAATTTCAAGGCTTAAGTTAAGAAAATAGTAATTTTTTGAAAAATCAACTTACGTTCCTAACTCATAATTTTACAGTTTTACTTATCAATAAATTCCGGTCCTGTCATTATAGGCCAGTATTTTAAAATACTGGCCTAATATTTTGGATAATGAATCAAAGTTACTTGATTATCCATGCCAAGACTTTTCCGGCTGTTATAAAAGACAGTGTATAGCTTTTGAGTTATTAAAAGCTATACACTGTCTTTTATACAGTGCTAAGGTTTTTTTATTAAAAAATTATGACTATAAGGACAATAACAATAATGGATTTGCAAACGACCTCTGTCAATGTAGGTGGAAAAGACCTAATTTTTGAAACCGGTAAGATCGCTAAGCAAGCTAACGGTTCTGTTTATATACGTATAGAAGACACTGTGCTTTTTGCTTCTGCTTGTGCTAAAGACGAAGCGAGTGCAGAAATAGATTTCTTCCCTCTACGTATTGATTATCAAGAAAAATTTTCTTCCGCAGGAAAAACTTTAAGTGGTTTTATCAAACGAGAAGGTAGACCGGCAGAAAGAGAGACTCTTCTTTGTCGACTTATTGATCGACCTCTAAGACCTTTATTTCCATCCGGATATTATAATGAAGTACAAGTAGTGGTAAGTGTATGGTCCTATGATGGCGTTAACGCTCCGGATCCACACGCTATTTGTGCTGCTTCAGCAGCTCTTTTAATTTCCGATATCCCTTTTACTAAGGCCGTCGGAGCTGTAAGAGTCAGTTTTATTGATGATAAATTTGTCATCAATGCTTCTGTTGAAGAACATGCTAAGTCTAAAATGGACCTTCTATTAGCAGGAACAGAAGATGCTATTCTAATGATTGAAGGTTATTGTGATTTCTTAACAGAAGACCAAGTTTTAGAAGCTATTGAAACAGGTCATAAATCAATACAAGTTATCTGTAGAGCATTAACAGAATGGCAGCAAAAGATTGGTAAGGAAAAGAAAACCGATACCATTCAACCTATTCCCGATAAGTTAATGGAAGCCATTCAAGAGCATAGCCGGTCTCTCTTAAAAAATGTTATTGCCTTACCCGGAAAGTTCGAGCGTGAACAGGCTATTAAAACTATCAAAGAATCTCTTTTTGAACAACTCCTTTTAGGAGAAGAAGAATCGGAATTTTCAAAACGCGATGCTACATTGGCATTTAAAAAATTCACTTCTCAAGTAATGAGAGAGATGATTCTAACTCAAAATGTAAGACCTGACGGTCGTAAACCTACTGATATTCGTAAGATATCTATCGAACAGTCGTTACTTCCCAGAACTCATGGTAGTTCTTTATTCACTAGAGGAGAGACTCAAGCTGTAGCAGTATGTACGATTGGCAGTTCCAGTATGGGACAGCGATATGAGACGATTAAAGAAGCTGACTTACAACGTTTCTATCTTCAATATTTCTTCCCCCCTTATTCGGTTGGAGAAGTTAATCGTATGGGTCCTCCTAACCGTCGTGAAGTTGGACATGGAAAACTTGCAGAAAGATCTTTATTACCAACCATCCCAACAGAAGAAGAATTTCCATATTCGATTCGATTAGAATCTAATATTACCGAATCTAACGGATCTTCTTCAATGGCATCTGTCTGTGGTGGCTGTTTAGCTCTTATGGATTCAGGGGTTCCGGTTAAAACACCTATTTCAGGTATTGCAATGGGATTAATATTAGAAAAAGAAAATTTCACCGTTCTATCTGATATTAGCGGAACCGAAGATTCTTTAGGCGATATGGATTTTAAAATCGCCGGAAGTGGCGAGGGTATTACTGCTTTTCAAATGGACATCAAAGTAGAGGGTATAACCCATGATATTATGAAAAAAGCTCTTTATCAAGCTAAAGAAGGAAGAATCCATATTTTATCCAACATGATTGAAGTCTGTCCAACTCATAAAACAGAGTTATCTAAATACGCTCCACGTATGGTGACTATCCAAGTAAAAGCCGGTAAGATCGCGACTATTATCGGGCCCGGAGGAAAACAAATCCGAGCTATTATCGAACAAACAGGTGTTGAAATCGATATTAATGACGATGGTCTAGTGAGTATTTCCGGTACTGATCCTGAAGGTGTAGAAAAAGCCACTCAGATCGTAAACGGATTAATTGCCGAAGCTAAGGTTGGTAAAAGCTATAGTAGTAAGGTCGTTTCAATCGTAGATTTTGGTATATTCATTGAAATCCTTCCCGGCAAGCAAGGGCTTTGCCATATATCAGAAATTGCTAATGAACGCGTTACGGATATCAGAGAATACTTCAAAGAAGGTGATACTATTGAAGTTAAAGTTATCGATATCAACGATCGCGGTCAGATTAAACTGAGCCATAAGGCTACTCTGTAATTCATTCAATAAAAAGGCTTGAATCTTGCATTCGAGCCTTTTCCTTTTCTCTTTAATCCACTAAATAGGATTAAGCAACATCTTTTCTGTAAACGCTAAGATCTTTTTCTCCTTATTGTTTTTGTTTATAAATTTTTCACCTTTTTCTATTCCAACCAACTCTCTTATTTTTATAAACACTTCTCGGTTTGTGTCAAGGCAAGCTAACGCTCGTTAAACACTCGACCTCGACACAAACCAACAGGGTATTTAACAGCAAATAAGGGCCGGTTTTTGGAAAAACATTCATATTAAGACCTCTGCATAACTAATTTCTGATAATGATTTTTAAAAAGTTTGGATTATCTATATTAAAAATTCTATAAATAATCCGGTTGTCTTTTAAGTTAAATAAATAATATATTTTATCACTTTGATAGGTTCAAAAGCATTCTAAATGCATGGGTAAGATCCGGCATCAAATGAGAAAAACAACAGTATTCTTGGCTACTGTTCATATTCACTGTATTGCTCGGGAACTATTTTATGGCGATACTACCTCGTGTTTACTCGCCCCGCTTATCTCTTTTATCTTTGGGACAATCCGGCCTCTTACATAAGAATCAACTACTCTCGTATCTATATTAGATACTATTTGATATCGAAATATTGGATCATTAGGATAAGGTTAAGCAAACGGTATTCCGCTACGTTCATCGTAATCTACGAAATCAGGACCTAATACATGGGTTTGAATGTATTACCATATCATCTCCTTTTTAAATTAAATGTTTAAATGCTTCGTGGGCTAATGAAGCCACTCGAAAGGCTTCTGCAGCAATATCACTATTTACTTTGTATTCGCCTCCGGCTTTCATTTTTGTTAACCAGTCATTAGTTACGCCATCAGAAACTGTATCGGGATGAAGCACCTTCATCAGTTTTCTATAAGCTGAGTTTTCTTCTCTCCTAGTTGGGTTAATAGAAGATAAATTGAAGATCTGTTTTATAAGTTTTACTCCATTAGAACAGGAGATGTTCGGATTTTTACCGTTATCTTTTAGGTGTTTAATCGCATTAAAACCATCCCTATCATCGCAATAAGCTATTTTAGAGATGCTGTTATTCAATCCAAATCCCATTAAATCTAAAATTCTCTTAGCTTCTGAAACCCACTTGGGAGTACCTGTTTCAAATCTTGATACTGTATTTGGATTGGTATTATCATCACATACGCCTTTAGTCCTTTGTATAGTATCCATAGAAGAACTACCGCCATAGAAGTCCCTATTACCGTTAAATTTCTTAAAAAATTCATCAAAGTTAAGAGGATCATCGTTAAATTTCTTAAAAAATTCATCAAAGTTAAGAGAATCATCGTCAAATTTCTTAAACAATTCATCAAAGTTAAGAGGATCATCGTTAAATTTCTTAAAAAATTCATCAGAGTTAAAAAAAAAATCACCGGTGCTCAAATCACAATCCCATGAGGGAATAGGATCTTCATAAAGATTATAAAAATGGCTAGAGGAGAGGTACTCATTTCGTAGGAGGCGCCACTTTAGACAATTAATATCTGTAGGTTTTATAGAGCAATGCCAAGTCCAACTCGTACCATCATTTCGATCTGTTGGCTTGAAAATATTATCATCCATTGTATCATAGGCGTTTAGACAAGCGGACCGATTTGCTTCAAATTCATTGCCAGCCGTTTTCCAAGCCTTTTTGGCTTTAACTAATTTATCTTTAACAGTACTTAATAAATCAGTACAATTCCATTCACTCGAACACTTATTTTTAATATGTCTATATTGGCAGCTTGCTCTACCGGCTTTTCTCTTTAACGATTCAAGATTATCGCTTAATGTTTTTTTGTTTCGGATATGGATTTCACAGGTTGTGTAGTCGCTATCAAATTGTTTTTTAATATTTTTATTAATCTGATTATATGCATAATAAGTTGCGTATCCCATGACAGCTGTGCTTATTCCATAGATTCCTGTATTTAATAAATGATATGCTCGATCACTGAAGTTTGTAGAACCGAAAATAGATTTAGCAAGGTTAGTACAACGTCCATAAATTCCACTATCATCACCTTCCCAAACCTTTTGTAAATATTGATACCGTTCCGCTAGAGTATTGGTTCCAAAAAGTCCTTGTGTACCCGACTTAAGAGTGTTATACCCCATAATTGGGGTTAAAATAGCAGCGGCCCCCAACATACTCTGATATCCGAGCTTTCTATAGAAATAATCTTTTGTTGACATTATAAAATCCGGTTAAATCTAGTTCATAATTAATAAATAACATAACTCAACAGGTGAATATATTACAAGTGAGTTTATTACAATATAAAACAGTTTTTTTGATTTTTTTATCATTAAAATAGCGCATTAAAAATCCTTTTTAGCCTGCATTATTACAAGAAAAATATAGTTTCTAAAAACTAAAGATTAGGATTTTTATTTAATAGATATGCGTTTTATTATAAACTATTTATGCAGGCATTTAAATGCTGCGTATTGCAAAATACTAATTTACAACAATTTAAAAAACCAGCACTTTAAAATATAATATTGACAAAAAATAAAGAATTTGCTATAATTAATGTTGAAATTATAATATGTAACTATAACTAATACTATTTCTTAAGGTAAGATAATGTCATCTAAATTAACAACGTCGAATCCTGATCTTACTTATCGTATTCCTCGTTATAATAATACGGTAGTAGATAATCGTAAAAATGGTCCAACCGGTGCCGGGAGATCCGATAATCCCATGATTGAAAATAAGGCTGAAAACAATAGTGAACCGAAAAAGAATATCGATTATCCGGAAATTAGACAAAACTTAACTAGAGGAAGCGCCCGTACAAGAAGAGCCGGCTCAAGAATTGGTCCTCGTTATGACGCCGGCACCCAAAGAGCCTAAGCCTTCACTCAAAATCAATAAATAACATCATCGGATAAGCAGCTTAATTTGTATCAATTAAGCTAGTATGCGCTTATCTCAATCATAAATAGATTATTCCGGTGTAACCACTGCTAAGTTTTTACCTATCGGGAAAGGTGGTGGTGGTGGTTGAGAAGGATCTTGCTTCTGCATCTCTTCTTCTGATTTAAGCTTACCCTTCTTCTCTTCAGTATCCCAAGTATCATTTAGAATCTTTTTAACATCCTCAGCATCTAACGACTCAAATTCTATCAGCATTTCAGACATTAAATGGACCTGTTTTTCGTGAGCTTTAATGATTGCAGTCGCGTTACGATGTGCTTCATCTAGAAGTTTACGCACTTCTTCATCGATCGTTTGAGCTGTAGCTTCAGAATATTTCTTATCAGAACCACTCATGCCATACATGGCACCTTGCCCTGATTGATCATCATAAGTAACTGTTCCAAGAAGTTCATTCATCCCCCATTCGCAAATCATGTTTCTAGCCAGATTAGTTGCTTGTTCGATATCATTTTTGGCTCCACTAGACATATCACCAATAAAAATTTCTTCAGCCACTCTACCACCTAACAAAACGGCTAGTTGATCATAAAGCTCTTTACGCCACCAACCTAAACGATTTTTCTCAGGTAGAAAATGAGTAGCTCCCAGTGAAAAGCCTCTAGGAATAATGGTCACCTTTTCAACAGGATCTGAATGTTTAACAACTAAAGCAACAACAGCATGACCGGATTCATGATAGGCTGTCGTTCTTTTCTCCTCTTCAGAAATCTCCAAACTACGTCTTTCCTTACCAAAACGCACCTTGTCACTTGCTTCTTTTGTATCTTGCATAGTAACAGCCGTACGGCCTTTTCGAGCCGCAATAAGGGCTGCTTCATTAAGCAAATTATCTAAGTCTGCTCCGGAACCACCGGCAGTGCCTCTGGCAATAGCCATTAGATCGACAGAAGGGTCTAATTTAATTTTACGAGCATGAACTTTTAAAATACCATAGCGGCCTTTTAAATCAGGAAGATCAATGACTATTCTTCTATCGAAACGGCCCGGTCTTAATAGCGCTTTATCTAAAACATCAGGGCGGTTAGTGGCAGCAATTAAAATAACCCCTTCATTGGAGTCAAAGCCATCCATCTCCACAAGTAATTGGTTTAAAGTTTGCTCTCTTTCATCATGACCACCACCAATACCGGCACCACGATGTCTCCCTACAGCATCAATCTCATCAATAAAGATAATGCAAGGCGCTTGTTTTTTAGCCTGGTCAAATAGATCTCTAATTCGACTCGCTCCAACTCCCACAAACATCTCAACAAAATCAGAACCTGAAATTGAAAAGAAGGGTCTATCAGCTTCACCTGCAACAGCTTTAGCTATTAAGGTCTTACCTGTTCCCGGAGGACCGACACAAAGAACCCCTTTAGGAATACGACCACCCAAAGCGGTAAATTTAGTAGGATTTTTTAAGAAGTCTACAATTTCCTCTAATTCTTCAACTGCTTCATCAATACCGGCCACATCTTTGAAAGTAATCTGATTTGTCGCTTTATTTAACAATTTAGCAGGAGATTTGCCAAAATTCATAGTACCTGAGCCCATGCCCCCTTTCATTTGACGAGAAAAAATTAAATAAAGTAATAAAACAACTAAGACGACAGGAAGAATACTGAAGAGATATCCAAAATAGTTAGGAGAAGGCTCTTCACTCTTAAATTTTCTTTCTAATACAGTATTTCGTGGTTGATCAGGAGCTTTGAATACTGCCCCTTTATTATTGGAGAAGTTTTTCCATTCCTGCTTAGCATTTGCAAACCAATGGTTAAAAACTTCAGGGTCTTGCTTTTCTAATGATCTTGTTGATAATTCCTTGTTATTGAAGAACCAAATGACATTAGCAACACTTTCTCTGATTTTATCCATCGACAGCCGGTTTTCATCAAGCTTGGATGTAACAATATTATACTGATCGATATCATTTCGATAGGCTCTTAGGCTGCGCAATTGAATTAAGCGCATATGAGCATCCATGTGATTGAGTTCGCCGGTAATTGCTTGAAGCTCCTTTACTATCGTGTCATAGATAGCCAATTTTTCAACGGGATTTTTATCAGATGTATTCGTCTCGTTTAACTGTTGATTTAAATGGGTTAGCTTCTGCTTCATCGATTCACTACCAATTCCCAAAAGTGGAGAGCGATAATTTTGAATCAGACCATTTAAATCAGTACCAAACGAAGCAACCGAAGCTTCTACCGGTTTTGAATTTAAAGATGCGAGTCGAGATTCTAAGCTTTTAATACTAATGACTTCACGATCAGATAATTTTTTGATAATAATACGATTATTCCTTTCGGGAGTATCGTATATCCCACCTATAACAGTATAGCCGGAAGCCGGGATAGCAATAGCACTTAAATGCAGAAACCAATCAGCTGCATCTTTAACTCGCTTATCTTGAACAACTAATTCTTGTTGAAGTTGATCTTTAGATCGCGCCAACTCATGATTTTTATTTAAAAGTTCCAGAAATTGAAACCTTTTTTTCCCTTCATCAGTCTCAGCATTTCGGAAACGCCCACTAAAACTAACTAAATTATCATTCAGAGCTGTTTTCCTATTCTCATCCTCTTGGACCAGATCAAGATTCACCAAATGTTCAAGCTGATGGCTGAAAGATACTTTCCCCATCTTTTGATTAGTGAAGTTCTGGACTAAAAATACAATTAGTACTGCTGCTAAAAGAAACAGGAAGAAACTTCCGGGGAAACCTTTTTTAGGCGTATTGGATTTAAATTTATTATCATCAGCCATAGTTTATGCGCATCCACTTAAATATTTGGTTGTTATAGAAATAACCGTTTAATGATTTGATCCCTTCTTCTTTGTTGCTATCTTCCAAATAATCATTATAGTCAAGCTTGTAAGCACTTTTTTGATTAAATAAGCAGCTTTAAAAAAAAGACCGTTTGAACTATTCATAAATAGTAAATAAAGAATTTATTGTTGTTCCGGGCTATCATGCATGTACATGACATTATGTCAGATTAATTAATTCATTTTCAACAACTTCTTTGCTTTATTTTTTCTGAAATATGATCTTCATTTGAATCATTTTTGTACTTGCCGGTATTGTTACTTTTCCTGTTAAAAATTCATGTTTCAACACATTTTCTTTGAATAAAACAGGAGCTAAATTCCTAAAATAAGCAGGGATTTTATGCTTTGTCCACCAGTTACTAAGTGACTGTTTTGGTGTATACTTACTTTCAAGAATCGGTTTTCTTAAAATATAAGAATCAAATGGAATAACAGCTGTAAAAGTACCTGTAAATAGGTTTTCCCAATTATCGCTATAAGAAATGCTATCTTCGATTTCTTCTGCCAATATCTTCCATGGGCCAAAATTTGTTTCTCCCCTTTTTAAAGAGAAACAGGCTTCAGGAAGTATCGGCAAAGAATTTGAGAAAATAAACAGACGTCCTCTATCAACATAAAAAAGATGATTATACAAAATAAACTTTTTATTAGCTAACTTCAAACTAAGATATATAGCCAGCGTTTTCAGTTGATCTTTTTTTGGCTGAATATGTTGCTCTATACAGATTTTTCTTAGTAGATAGGTTAATTCTATAAGTGATGATTGATCTTTTTCTAAATTTAAATATAAACCAAAGGGTCCTTCATACATATCCTTCGTTTTATCGGCTATTTGTATATCCATATATTCTTTAAGTTCAAATGAGGAGTTGGAGAGTTTTGTAAGATTCGCTTTGATTTTTTTCCCAAAGACCTCCTCAAGATATGGGAAAATTGTCTTCCTCATACGTGCACGTAAAAAATAGGTATCTTCATTAGTTGAGTCATAAAGAGGTATAAGATTTTTACTATCCAGATACGAGAGCAATATCTTTTTTGAAATGCCAAGAAAGGGCCGCCATACTATCATTTGTTTGTGTTTACGTATTTCAGATATCCCCCCTAAACAAGTGATATCAGCCCCTTCAAAAATTCGTTTCAAAACAGTCTCTGCTAAATCATCTTCGTGATGACCGGTTAAAAGTGCTTGAAATTCATGTTTTTCATATAATAAAAGAAAAAAATCATATCTCTTTTGCCGGTACCAATCTTCTTTATTCTTTATTGGTTTTGTATCTGATAGGCGTAAAAGATGAAAAGGAAGTTTTAAAGCTTCGATTGTATCCTTAATGCCATTAGTTTCTTGACCACTCTCGGATCTCCAATTATGATCAACATGAGCCACATGAAGATCTAATCGGAACTCTGATTGTATAGCCAGCAAAGCATATAATAGAGCTAAAGAATCCGGTCCCCCGGAAAAAGCTAAGAGAATAGGTCCTTTGCATTGAAGATTTTTATTAAAAAAAGTTTTAAGTGTCTTTTCTACTAACATCGTTTTTCTTGATTTTAAGGAAGAATTATAAGGGAATATGACCTCTCTTTACAAGTTAATTTGCTTTTCTATTTTGCGTTTTCGGCCTTAAGAAGTATAATACCAAAGTATCAATAGTAGACCGGTGGATGATGCCTATAATTTGGCGATATTTATTAAAACAATATCTTAAAGTTTTCCTCTTAACGACCTGTTCTTTTGTGGCGGTGCTGTTAGTCACTCGACTAAAAGAAATCGCACGCTTTGCTTCATTAGGCCCTGAATTGCGTTATGTTTTACTTTTTGTGTTTTATCTTATCCCATATATTCTACCCATTGCTATTCCTATCTCTTGCCTCTTGGCCGGAATTCTATTATTCCAACGCTTATCTCATACCCATGAACTGACCGCATTGCGAAGTTGTGGTTTTAGTTTAAGACAAATTACCTTCCCTGTGTTAATGACGGCAGCTTTTCTTGCTCTTATTAATCTGTATATTGTCTCAGAACTTACGACTTATTCACATTTATCTTCTCGTCGTCTGATGCACCAAATATCTACCATTAATCCCCTTTTCTTACTTCAAAATACTCAGATGCTGAAAATGCGAGAAATTTATGTTCAAACAGGAAATCTGGAGAACGGAAAAATAGTAGACGATTTAATTATTGTAGCTCGAGATGAGAATAATAACCGTTTAAATTTAATGAGCACAAAAAAAATGGTACTGGTAGATAAAATTTTAGAAGGTAATGATATCAATATCATTTCTAATATTAAAACTACCGAACCTCATGAATTCGATAATCTAATCATTGAAAATCAAGATGTAATGTTGACTAGCGCTAGAGATTTAGCCGGATTAATGAAAAAAAGTGGCTGGCGCATCAATAATGATTATTTTCAACTATCTCAATTACTTGTTCGCACAAAAGAATTATATCAACAATTTAGAGAACAACGTTTATTGGATACCGATTCCGGTAAAATTCGTGGATTGAAACAACAACTTAATCGTTGTTTTTCTGAAATTACCAGACGAATATCAAGCGCTATGGCAACGTTTACCTTTACTTTTTTGGGTGTCAGTTTCGGAATGGAAATTAGTAGAAACCGGCGTAAGCAAGGGCTTATCTTTGTTATTATACTTCCTGCTGTTGCTCTGGCTTCTTTTTTTGCCGCTAAAAGCATGGAACAACATTTTTTTAGAGCAACAATGCTCTATATTATCCCACACTTTATTATGATAGGATTTGCTATATGGGGCCTTTCTCGAGTATCCAAGGGAATCGAATAAAAACAAGTAAAATTTGGCAACGTTATATTCTGATCGAATGCCTTAAAGTCTTCGTTTTATTCTTAGGTTGTTTCTACTTTCTCTACGTTTTAATTGACTATTCTATTCACGCCAACATGCTTAGTAAAGCTCCTATTTCTATAATCGCTATCCATTATCTTTGCCATTTTGCTAAACGGGCTGATATTTTAATCCCTTTTGCTCTTCTTCTAAGTACTGTGAAAGTTTTATGTAACATGAATTCTAATAATGAGCTTGTTGCCATGTTGGCCGGCGGCATTCCTCTGAAATTCCTTGTTCGTCCCCTTATTGCCTTTAGTATTTTTCTCTCTCTTGTGCTTATATTAAATTCTGAGACTTTAGAGCCCCTGGCTTCAACAAGTCTCGATAAAATTGAAGATGAATATTTTCATAATCGAACAAGGCAGATGACTAAGCGTCCTGTGAACACTCTGCCTTTAGATGATCATACAACCCTTGTTTTTCAATCTTATGATCCAATAGAAAAAGCTCTTTTTGATGTCTTTTGGATTCGAGATCCGGAGAATATCTATTATATCAAATACCTTTATCCTTATGAACTTCCCCCATTAGGACGCCAAGTAGATTTCATTCAACGTAATGATCTGGGACAATTTGAGCGAAAACAATCATTCTCTCAAAAAAGACTACATGACATGCGTATTCAATTTCAATCTCTCTTCAAAACAGTGGTCCCTGTAAGAAATAAATCTATCTCCTTTCTTTTTCAAGATTTGAATTCAAAATCTCACTTTGAAGGAGCTTTTAGAGCTGAATACCTTACTGCCTTAAATTATAAACTCTGTATGCCACTTCTACCGATTTTAGTCGTTATTGGCTGCGCTCCTTTCTGCACTCGTTTTGCAAGGCATATACCGATTTTCATTATCTATAGCTTAAGTATTGTCGGCCTACTAGCTTATTTTACCCTGATGAATGCAGCATACATTTTAGGTGAGAATCAGGTTATTTCAGCATATGTAACTATATGGATTCCTTTCCTCTTATGCTTCGGCTTTTTCTTTTATAAATATTTACGAATAGACTAAAGCTATTATCATGTCGATAACTTCTGAAAAACGGATAAAACTCTTGGAACCGTAATAAATGTTTTCCAATAACGATCTCTTAAACGGCAACCTGCGATATTAAAAAGAAAAGACGGCGGTGCTAAAACTGCTACATCTCTAAAATCGGGTCGCCATAAGCGACTCATCCGACGATGCCAAAAAATAGATAATGTCGGAATATTTAAAGAAGCCGATATATGACCTAATGCTGAATCATTACCAATTAAATATCCTGATTGATAGATCAATTTAATTAATCCCACTAAATCAGGTGCTACATAATCATAATTGAATAATAAGGGTTTTAGTTCTTCTTCTTCAAAAGAGCTGATAACAAATAAAGGTTGAAAACCGCTTTTTTTTAGACCGTCAAAAACCATTAGAAACTTATCGAAACACCACCGCTTCTTCTGCTGCCCGGCAGTAGGATGGATCAACACACGATTTCTTTTGTTTTTAAAATTTAAGCATGCGAGAGGTGTCATCCCATTCCGGGAGGTATAGATAGAAAGCCCAAAAATTTCCTTAGATAATTTAAGGCAGTTTTGAACCATGCTAATTTTGGGGTCCAACTTTACATGTGATGCTTTTGAAGGCTTACTCAAAGTGGGGATAATAACAAATAACTTATCCTGTTTTGCCTTCTCTTCATATTTTAATAATTTCTTTTGGAGTGGCGTTGAGTCAAAAAATAAAAAAATCTTATCATACTGATGGTAAAAAGTTTCATGATCTGTAACCTCCTCATCACTTTGAATAGCCAAATGGGGGAACCATTCTTTTATTAGAATTAATTTAGGATGAAAAAAATTACATTCAATCCCATTAAGATAAAAGTTATGAGATAAGATAAGACTAACAATTCCATCTCCAATGGGATGGCTACAGATGATAGCAACTTTTTTCCCCTGAAATGAAGGGAGAAGAGGTGTTTCAATTTTTTTTCTTAAATCGTATAGCAGCATTTATGGATGACATCCATGAGAACCATCACAATAAGGCATAGTTGAAGACTCATAACACCCACAAATTGAAACAGTTTTATCCTCGTCAAAAGTAACACGATAAGGCTCAAACCCTTCCCCTTTATGACTACCGTCACACAAAGGAGCCTTTGAAGTCATACGACATGAGCAAAAGGACATTTTCTCTCTTTTTTTCACTTGCATCTTAATGACATTCTCATGATTTTTATCCATAGTACCCTCATTATAATTGTGCGTTCTTGAAGTGCCATAGTTAAAAAGACCTCTGCATAACTTACATTTTTAATCACAATCGAACCTTCAGATGTAAGTTAAAGACATTATAAATATATTTTTGACAAATCGACGACTAAATCAATAAGTTATACAGAGGTCTTTTAAATAAGTTAGCATATACTATTCGCAGATGAAGGGTACACAAAAAAGTATAAATATGATATTAATTTTGTATAAACCAATTAACTCCAAATCAAAGAAGCACTTTTGAATGTCGGGTACAAAAGACCCGTAATATCAATGAATGTAATCGTTTGTGTGTGCTTCTTGTACGAGATGACGGTTGGAACCTGATCTCGTTGCTCATGTTCTGCGCTTAAACCGGTCGGGTATTTATGAGTATTTGATGGAATTTCAATCAGAACATCCTGATTATCACGCCCAAACTGTATGTAGGTGGATCCAAAAAGAAGTTAAGAAAACGATTAAGATCACAAAATAAGTAAGCTGAAATGCCTATTATTGAAGCTTTACGACTTGAGGATATGACAATCAGGTCAAAAGAATACTCTACGATTGAAGGAAGTGAGGTCATTGACTTTTTAAGAAGGATTAGAAAAGCATTTACAGGCTTCCAATGTGAATGAGTATATACCGAAAGGCAGCCGGTAATTTAAGCCTTTGGAGATCATGTTAAGCTAACGCTTGTCAGCAATGGTCGTTGCATGAGGAATCCCTCCCCTTTAGAGGGCACTGTCAAGGAATCTAAAAACATTATCTCTTTTTTGATAAACGTTCTTTTCGACGCATGTCAGCTTCCTCATAACGCCTTTTTTCATCCTCAGTTTGAGGTATTATAGGTGCTACAGCGGTAGGTTTATTATTATCATCTAAGGCAACAAAAGTAAAAAACGCTGAAACAACGCGTTTTTCTTTCCCTGTCTTAAAATTCTGAGCCATGACTTTTATGCCAATTTCCATAGAAGTTCCCCATGCTCTATTGACAGAAGCTTTAAATATCAAAACCTCACCTCTTAGAGTAGGTTCTCTAAATCTCATAGAATCGACTAAGATCGTGGAACATACCCGTTCGCTATGTCGCTTGGCAGACGTTGCAGCAACTCTATCCGCCATTTCCATGATTCTTCCACCAAAAGCAGTATTATTTGAGTTTAAATCATTTGGAAATATTTCATAACTTTGATCATGAATTGCCGAAGCAGCAACAGGTTTTCCCTTCTTTATATTCATTATCCGCCTCCCCTTTTGAAGTTATAAATAATAAACTTACGCAATCAAAGCAAGGAAAGACCTTATAAATCCTATCTCATATAAAGTCAGACACTTAGAAACTAATGTTATTTTAAAACAGTAAGAACTTTTAGAAGTTCATCGATAAATTGATCGACTTCTTGCTTTGTATTAAACAAGGAAAAAGAAATCCTAGCCGTAGTTGATACGTGATATCTTTGCATAGTTGGTTGAGCACAATGATGACCGGTTCTCATAGCAATTCCTTTTAAGTCCAGCAATGTTCCAAGATCCAAAGGATGAGTACCGTCCACGACAAAACTGATGATACCTACCTTGTTTGATGCTTGTCCAATAATACGAAGGCCCTCTATCGCAACCATTTTTTTAGTCGCATATAAAAGCAATTCCTGTTCCCAATCAGAAATAGGTGACAAACCAATATTGGTAAGATATGCAATCGCTGATCCAAGACCTAAAATACCTGCTATATTGGGAGTGCCCGCTTCAAACTTCATGGGTAAATGGGCATAAGTTGTTTTATTAAAAGAAACCGATTCAACCATGTCTCCTCCTCCATGAAAAGGAGGCATTTTTTCTAATAATTTTTCTTTCCCATAAAGTATTCCGGTTCCGGTAGGCCCCATTAGTTTATGGCCTGAAAACACATAAAAATCTGCATCTAAATCTTGAACATCAACCACAGAATGGGCTGCACCCTGCGCTCCATCAATGATAACATGCGCTCCGGCACGATGGGCCATTCGAATCATTTCTTTAATGGGGTGGACGGTTCCAATAGAATTGGAAATATGAGCAATACTAACTAAGGCGACCTTATCAGTTAAAAGCTTTTTATACTCATCTAGCAATAATTCCCCTTTATCGTTAACAGGGATTACTTTTAATGTAACATGCTTTCTATCTTGAAGTAATTGCCAGGGAATAATATTTGAATGATGCTCTAATTCAGAGAGAATAATCTCATCACCATCTTTAATAAAAGCATCAGAAAAGCTATATGCCAAAAGATTTATCGATTCTGTTGTCCCCTTAGTAAAAATAATCTCTTCATCTTTTTTCGCATTAATAAAATTTTTAATGCAGGAACGCACCTTGTTATAGGCTTCAGTAGCTTTAACAGATAAAGAATAAACAGCTCGATGAACGGTACCATAAGAATGACTATAATAATCTGTAACCGTATCGATAACAGTTTGAGGCTTGAGGGCTGTCGCGGCTGAATCAAGATAAATAAGCGGATTCCCATTGACTTTTTGTCTAAGCATAGGAAAATCTTTTCGATACTGTTGCATAGTACCTTCTTAATTTAAAAGACTAATGGTTAATTAATAACTTCATTATCATATTTTTTGCTGAAGTGATACCAATTTTATCAAGCACTTCTTGCACGAATGCTTTTATTAAAAGCTTCTTAGCCTGTTGTTCTGATAACCCTCTTGTTCTTAAATAAAATAGAGGTTCAGAATCAAGCTTACCCACAGTTGCTCCATGTGACGCTTTTACATCATCAGCGAAAATCTCTAAATTTGGCTTGCTATCCGCTTTTGCTTGATCACTTAACACCAAATTATTATTTAATTGATATGCATTGGTTTTTAGTGCAGTAGGATGAACATAAACCTTCCCTTCAAAGCTGGAATGACTCTGATCGTATAAGATGCCTTTATAAAGTTGCCTTGATTCACAATGTGGTGCACGATGATCCATATGTACATAATGATGAGCTTGATTTTTCTTCTTTAAAATCCAAGTACCTAAAACCTCTGCAGAAGCATTTTCTTCTGTCAAAGCAATATAAGCATCGCTACGATAGGTTGAACAACCATTCGTAACGACAATATTTTTAAAATTAGCATCTCTTTTTAATGAAGCTCGAATGATATCGAACTGCCAATTATCTGAATATGGATTGGCTGAATTGATAAACTCTACATTGGTATTAGATTCTAAAACAAAGTCATAATAGGCATTCTTCCAGAAGCTACCCATTGAATCTGAGTGCAGGGTTGAGACCAATTTTACAGAAGAATGTTTACTTGCAAAAAGATGAATTCTTGGCATGATCCGGATATTATGAGAACCCACAATATTAAGAATTTGGATGGGATTGTTAATCATTAGATTAGGTGGTAAATATAAAAATACTCCGCCTGTATGTATCGCTCCATTTAATAATGCAAAGGGATTCGTCTCCCCTTTTAAAGACCGGTTCCAGTGATTCTGAATAAAAGCTCCATAGGTCCTAAGAGAAGAAGAAAGATTAGCGATAATGAATTCTTTAGGTAATGCTGATGTATCACTAAGATCATCTCTAAATTCACCATTCGCAAACACCAAGTGAGAATGCGTACAATCAGGTAATATATCATTCTGAATATCATCTTTAAGGATATCCATTCTCTTAGCTATATTATAATCCACATTGTACAATTGATTTAACCGTATGTATTGAAAAGCCTCATGCTTTTTTTGCGGTAGGCCTAAAGAGGTAAATCCTTCCCAAGATTGTTTTCTCATCTGATAAAATGGATCAGATTTAGAAAACCCGTTAAAATAGGTTTCTTGTCTTTGTTGGAATTCGGTTTCTAAATTTAGCGAAAGCATTATTCTATTTCCCCAAAAGAAGATTGCTCGACCCAATCATACCCTTTTTCTTCTAAGGTCAAAGCCAATTGAGCATCCCCTGATTGAACAATTTTTCCACCAATCATAATATGCACTTTATCGGGTTGGATATAATCTAAAAGCCGTTGATAGTGCGTAATTAAAATAAGGCTCTTATCCTTATCTATTAGAGTCTTGATCCCTTCGGCTACAATACGTATAGCATCAATATCAAGCCCCGAATCCGTTTCGTCTAAAATAGCAATTTCAGGTTGAAAAATAGCCATTTGTAAGATTTCATTACGTTTTTTTTCTCCGCCTGAAAAGCCCTCATTAACACTTCTGGTTTTAAACTCTTTTCTCATTTTCATTACCTGCATTTTTTCATCAAGCAAGTCGGTAAAGGTCTTTCCATCTACCGTATCTTCTCCCTTTGCTTTTAAAAGGGCATTATAAGCTGAAAATAAAAACTGTTCATTGTTGACACCGGGAATTTCTAAAGGATATTGAAAGGTCATAAAAAGGCCTAAATGCATCCGCTCTTCAGGTTCTAACTCTAAAATATTTTGATCCTTATAAATAACGGTTCCATCTGTTACTTCATATGAAGGATGGCCTGCTAATACTTGAGCTAAAGTTGATTTCCCTGAACCATTTGGCCCCATAATTGCATGAATTTCTCCTTTTTTTACGGATAAATTCAATCCTTTAATAATCGGGGTGTCTTCAATAGCCACATGTAAATTCTTTATCGTAATCATAAATAATTATTTATTCCTTTATTTAACCCACAGAGTGTTCTAATTTAAGAGTTAAAAGTTTTTGTGCTTCTTGAGCGAACTCTAAGGGTAATTCTTTAATCACATCCTTGCAAAAACCATTAACGATCATATTTATTGCATCCTCTCTTGATATACCTCTTGATTGAAGATAAAAAAGTTGCTCTTCATTCATCTTCGAGGTTGAAGCTTCGTGCTCTACTTCACTTGAAGAATTATTCACTTCGATATATGGAAATGTATTGGCAGAACATTGATTGCCAACTAACATTGAGTCACATTGAGTATAATTTCGTGAATCTTTTGCCCTTTTATTGATTTTAACAAGTCCACGATATGAATTCGCAGAATGATCCGCTGAAATGCCTTTAGAAATGATTGTCGAATGAGTATTCTTGCCCATATGAATCATTTTTGTTCCGGTATCCGCTTGCATTGTGCCATTAGTTAAAGCAACAGAGAAAAATTCTCCTTTAGAATAATCGCCTCTTAAAATACAGCTGGGATACTTCCATGTAATCGCAGCTCCGGCTTCTACTTGAGTCCAGGAAATTTTAGAGTAGTTACCTGCACAAAGTCCTCTTTTCGTTACAAAATTAAAAATACCACCCTTACCTGTTTTCGGATCTCCTGCATACCAATTTTGCACCGTAGAATATTTAATTTCAGCTTTCTCATGCGCAACCAATTCCACAACAGCTGCATGTAACTGGTTTTTATCAAAAGCAGGAGCTGTACATCCTTCCAAATAACTGACATATGATCCTTCTTCAGCAATAATCAAAGTTCTTTCAAATTGACCTGTCTCCCGTTCATTAATTCTGAAATAGGTAGATAATTCCATCGGACACATCACTCCTTTGGGTACATAAACAAAAGAACCGTCGGTAAAAACAGCCGAATTTAAAGTCGCATAAAAATTATCGCCGATAGGGACCACTGAGCCTAAATATTTTTCAATTAAATTAGGGTATTCTTTTACTGCCTCAGAAATAGAACATAAAACAACACCTGATTCTTTCAGTTTTTTTTGAAATGTCGTTCCAATAGATACTGAATCAAAAACCATATCTACAGCGACGTTGGTTAACCTTTTTTGTTCATTAACAGGAATACCCAATTTCTCAAAAGTCTTTAATATTTCGGGATCCACTTCTTCTAAAGAACCCAACTTGGGTTTATTTTTAGGCGCTGAATAGTAGCTGAAATTCTGATAATCGATTGCCTGATATGAAATATTCGGCCATCTTGGTTCAACAGACTGTAGCCATTTACGATAAGCTTTAAGACGAAACTGCAGCATAAAATCCGGTTCTTCTTTCTTCGCTGAAATAGCGCGAATAACACCTTCATTTAATCCTTTAGCAAAAGTTTCTGTTTCAACTTTCGTTACAAAACCATACTTATATTCTTCTTTAGCCTCAAATGAGATGTCCTTATTCATTTTATTCTTTTAAATGCCTGATGATTGATTCAAATTACTAAATTTTGAAAGCCACTATAGCACTTAATTTTTAAATGTTTCAATGTTTTTAAAACCAATTAGAATGAAACCAATACTTCAAAGGATTTTTTCAAATTATTCCAATATTTGTGACGATTTTTTAATTGCCATAATTTCAAGTTTAAAGTTGATGAAAAGATCAAAAAAAAACCTCTGCATAACTGACTTGATAATATTTTTTAAAACTCACTAATTATCTAAACTTATTTTTCATTTATTTTGATAAATTTTATAATAAGCAGGCTTTTTATTATGGGTGCAAGGCATCGCATAGGCACCAAGAATCGTTGCCGGAAATCCCTTATACAGAAGTCTTTGAATATATTTCATTTGTTAACAGTGCCATATAAGACAGTTATTTCGATAGGGCTACTGTTGTCATCCAAAAATAAGAAAATTAGGCAAAACTTAAACCCTAAAATATTAAATATGGGTAAACTATCCTAGATACAGGTCCCGCTATTTGGTAAAAAACCGGGTTTTTCCTATTACAACGACTTGTTTGTGAATCGAATGCTTCTTAAGAAACTAATAATCAAATGTTAGAAGATCTATTAAAGAATGTATTAAGTAAAAGAATTCAAGCAAGCAACCTAAAAAAAGGCAAATGTATTAAAATTTTATGTTTAAAGACACTTTTCTCAATAAAGCCAACAAATCGCATAACTTTTTAATAATCTGTAAATTACTTGTATTAAAATAGATGTAAGATTTTTTAATTTTCTTTATAAATGCTAAATAATTAGAAGTTATAATTCATTTTATTAATATAAAGTTATTAGGTATTTATGTATTTAACAAATATTTTTGATAATTTCAGAAATCAAACCGTTCAAATAGAAAATAACACGTATGTAATTAGAAGATATAACGACAGAATATGGGGAGTTCGAAAAGCAGATCGAAGTTTATTGAAATACGTTCCATTAATAAACAGGATTATAATAAACGGGAAAGAAAAAGTAATAAACGGGAAAGAAAAAGTAATAAACGGGAAAGAAAAAGTTGTGCTGCAAAATATCCTAAAACAACAAAAATTATTTGTTATATTTGTTATTCATACAAAAAAATTGGTTATCCAAAAAGCACGATGCTCTAACCCTTTAAATCAAGTATCTGCGGATAATTTTCAAAAAATAGGGCGTTATGAAATAAGAACGAAAAACTTTAAAGAACTTATTAATCTACTAAATGCTCAAACGCAAAAAGGAATAGCAAGTAAAAAGCATAACGAAAAACCACTACCACTACATATAAAAAAAGATAAGAATTTATTGAATGATGTTGATCTGCGTGGACAAAGTATAGAGGTACGGGTTAAAGATACTCAGATAGAGGCACGGGTTAAAGATACTCAGAGGTCGGTTACAAATATTCAAAAAATGAGCGAGGGTATTCAGGAACTGAATCAAGAGGTCCTCTTGAAACGGCTTGAAGATATCCAGGAGCACAGTAACAATATCCGGAACCTGATTATAAAGATCCAACTTCCGGTTAAAAAGGTTGAGGATCAATATATTAAGGAGCTGAATGACCATGTCAAAACACAGTTTCAAAAGACCCTGTATCTGCATCAAGATTTCTCTTTGCTTGATCGATATATCGATAAGGTGAATGTAAATGTCCAAAAACTCAGTAAAAATATCAAGGATAACAATATCAAGGAGCTGAGTATAAATATCCAAAAACAGATTCCGAGTATTCAAGAACAGATTAAGGATATCAAGGAGCTGATTATAGATATAGATGATCTCGAGAAGCTGACTAGAGATCTCGAGACTCAAGATATCGAGGAGCGCATTCAAACGATCCAAAATATCGAGAAGCAAACTCAAGCTATCCACAACATCGGTAAAGATATCCGGAATGGAGCTATCAAGGTGTTGACTAAAGATATCGAAAAGCTGAGTATAAATGTTGAGAATCAAAATACGATTTCTGAGTCAGAGGCTACAGAAAAGCCGAAAACATTTAAGACAATAAATAAAAAGGACTTTGTAGGCGTAGTTCATAATGGCATGCTCATAGTTACTAACAAAAAAAATAAAACAGATTTAAAAGATTTTATAAAATCACTCAAAGAAAATGAATATAAAACATTTAAAAATATGCCCTATTATAAAAACATAGCTATCATTCCAACAAAAAACTTACATGAAAACAACTGTTTCAAATTTTCTTCAATGCAGCCTCAAGTTCAAATAACCGAATCCGAATATAGAACAGTAGAAGTCAACGGAATAGAAGAGCCTATTTCAGTAACCGCAGATGGATTAGAGGCAGCTCAACGAAAATTATCCGAGACGGCGGCTAACGCGCTTAGAATCGCTGACTACGTCTAGCTACTTGCGTGTCCTGCAAGTTGTTTCTTCGCTGCGCCTTTTCCTGTTTCAACACATCCCTATCATTCAGGGGTTTCGCGCAAAGCTATTAAACATTAGCCAAGGTATGCTTCCTATTTAAAGTGATTGCCGTTTTTATAATTTCCCAATCTTGCCGGTAAAAAGATACCTTATCTTTTATTCTTCGTTGCCATTTGTTTAACCAAGCATAAATAAGACCTCTGCATAAACGATTCTTGGTGCCTATGCAATGCCTTGCACCCATAAAAAACTGCTTATTATAAAACTTATCAAAATAAATGAAAAATAAGTTTAGACAATTAGCAAGGCGATTGCATATAAATTATTTTGACTAAGAGATAAGTTATTTGGCATGATGTTTTTCCAAAAGGAGATTTATCGTGACAATGTTACAAAGTTTACAAACTGCGTGTTCAAATATTAAAGATTTTCGAGTTGAGCGTAATAAGAACTATTCTCTTAATAGCATTATTTTTATAGTTTTATGTTCTGCTCTTGCCGGTATTGATGATTGGGTAGGCATGGAAGATTACTGCGAAGCTAATTTTGATTTTTTAAAAAAGCATATTGATTTATCTGAAGGTGTTCCTTCTCACGATACGATTGGTCGTGTAATGAGTCGTATTGATTTCAATATACCCCTTATGAATCAAAGTGCCGATTCTAAGACTTGAAAATGATTATTGATTCGTTTCCTCATTGATTGAGCAATAGAGGGCCAAGTATTTTCAAAAAATCCGGTAATCGATCTCCGAAATTCTTTAGCAGAATTAAAAAACCGATTATTGCGACAATATTCATTCATCACTTTCCATAATCGTTCAATGGGATTGAGGTTAGGACTGTAAGAAGGTAAATAATAGAGAATAATACCTTGTTTTTCTGCTTCTTGTTTGGTCTGAATACTTGTATTATAAGGGCCTTGATCTAAAATAAGATGGATATTTGGAGCTGAGAGGTATTTTGACCGTAGCAAAGCAAAATGCTTTGCCATGGTACCGCTATTTAATGTTTCATAAGCATCTATTGTTACCTTCATACTGTTTAAATTGATAGACCCCATAAGATTCATTCGAGTACGAGAAGCTGTTGTTGCAATCAATTTATCTGTTCCCGGTCGAATCCAACCATAAGAAATTTTAGTTGCCATAGTTGGATGTACACCATCAGCAAATTCAACAGGCTCATTTTTAGGCAGAGATGCCATAAGCTTGGCGTAAAATTGCATCCAAGCTTTTTGTTGATCAGAATTTGCCTTAGCCGGTGTACCTTTAGGCTTTTTATAGGAAAAACCATGTGAGTGTAGCCAAGAAGTCATCCTTGAAATCGTATAAACAATGCCATATTTCGCGAGAACATAAGAACAGATATCTTCTACTTTGACATAGGTATGAGTTGTTAAATGTTTAATGAATTCTTCTGACTGTGGCGCAAGAAGTTTACTGACTGAACCACCGCTTTCTACATGCAATTGCTGTTTATTTTGATATTCTTTAATGTGACGAGACACTGTTTCATCGTCTAAAAGCACAGCTTCAGCAATACGAGTATTACTCCAACCTTTATTCGACAATAGAACAGCCTTGATACGATCTCGTATACGACCATTCTTTTCTCGTTTATGTTGCTGTCTGAGATGCTTTTTTTCTGATAGTGTTAAGAATGAATTCATACAAAATAATTTACACTATACGAATACAAAATATCCGGAGTTTTATTCGTGATGAGTATAGATGTTACTTTTAATGAAGATAAGTCGCAAATTTACAAAGACAATGCTCCTAAAAATATGAATATCATTAGAAAGTGGGCTCTTAATTTAATCAATAAAACGAAAGGAAAGCTTAGCATTAGAAGAATGCAAAACCGAATGAAAATGACAGGATCTAGATTAGTAGAGATTTTAAACAATAAAATTTAAATGCAATCGCCCTGAGACAATTAGTGAGTTTTAAAAAATATTATCAAGTCAGTTATGCAGAAATCTTTAGTTGAGAGTAAAAAATCAACTAGCCATCATTACCGGAGCAAAGCGTAGCATAGGAAAAAGTATAGCCCAAGTCTTTGCAAAGTGAGTGGGGGATTATGTGTATACCGGGTGGGGCAGTTGGTATGTTACACCTTTGAAGATCCTATCGAAGCCGGAAAGCATGGGATTTGGTTGAAAACCGTACAAGTTTCCCTGCGGGAGTTTTTATTGTGAAAACCACTCTTTGTTCCTCCGGCAGCGATCATTGAATTAAAAATCCCTTCCCTTTAGAATTTGGAGACTGTCAAGAATTTCCATTTCCTCTACTTAAGTTATAAGAAAAGGAAATGGAATCATTGATTACACCTGCATTTCATAAAATGAAAAATCAAAAAGGTTTCCAAAGTTATTTTTAAGTTTCGATTGCAAAGTAGTGGAATGAATTCCTTTTATACGACCATCAATAGTCTTTAACATATTCATCATACGATAATAGCGCTGTCCTGCTACTAATCGCTCCCTGATAACCAGAGGCATCGCAAAAGTCATTGAATAGATTCTATTAATATCTTCCTCATAAAGTTTTCCTTTACTGAGAAGATTTAAAAAAGCATAAAATTGAGTTTGGACCGTTCCGCCAATATCAATACTGTCTTTACAAGTTAAACTAAATGAATTCACTTGAGTCAAGTCAATAATTTTTAATTCGATAAAGCAATAAGCAATATCGATAAATTCTTGTCTTTCTTTTACTGATAATACGTTTTTATTTGAAAAAAAGAAATGGTGTACTCCTTTAAATAATCCATCAATAAAGCCACCGGAAAATAAAAGATTAAAAATCCATTTTGGAAAGTAAAACCCACAATCTTCACTCATCAAATGCTCTTTAAATTGTTCTATGAATAACTTGCTTTCATTTAAAGTATCATAGGGTGGATATTGATGATAAAAATCTGAGTCATGATTGAGCGTCACTACATTCAGACTATCAGCAAATTCTGCAAATAACTGGGTCTGCTCCAAAGCATAACAACGTTTAAACTCTTTCCAGGAATTCCTATTTTGTAAATTAATAATTAAATGCTTATTTTTAGCCGATTCAAACTGAATTGCTTTTAAATAGGACTTAAACTCATCAGTAATTTCTACTTCTCGCACATTTTTCTGAAATGTAGGAGAAGGAAGACGTATACAACTGATATGGTTTTGGCCTATTTGCATTTTATAAAAGATACCGGGAAGATTCCATTGACTAAGTGTATCAAAAGCACGAGGTATCCCTTCTTCTAACGAATGCAGGGTATGATATAGGGGCCCATTTGGAAAATTTTGCATTATCCTGCTAAAAATGGCATAGTCTTCTTCGAATGTATCCCATATGCTTTTTTCTTTTTTTGCAGATTCTTTTATCGGCTTTCTTCCAAAAACAATTTTACCTTCTTCAAGAATTTCATCTAAATTATGTTTTAGATTCTTTATTTCAATCGCATGTTCAAACAAACTAATACTAAGTATTTGAATAATGTCTAAAATACTGTTTAGAAAACGATTCGATTTGGGAGGTGGATAACCATTTAGCTTAATATATTCATCTGTATGTATCCCTTCTCGTAAGTAATATTGAAAATCCTGAAAATAGTTTAAACAGCATTTACTATATTCATTTTTATAACAGTTTTTTGGATTAGCACACATCATCAAAGACATAACCGCTTTATTTATTGATGATACAACTCCCATTTCTTTTAATTTCAAAGCTTCTTGATAAAACTCGCATAAATAAGGTTGGATGGATTTTAAGATGTGTTGCGCTGAATGACAAATGCTATTGTCATACCATCTTTTCATTAAAATAATGGGATTTTCAGTTTTCTCCTTCCCGAGAAGTTCACTGAAACTACAAGCTAGTTTTAAATTTCGTATTAATGCCTTATTATAAAAAGGACTCCCATCCTCTTTTTCCATAAATAATAGTTCATAGTCATTATCATCTTTGATACTCTCTACCTCTAAAAAGGCTTGTTTTTCTTTTCTTAAGATCAATGCCTCTGTTCCGGAATCTCTCTCTTCTTCTTCATTTTCTTTAGTAACTCTTTTAGCTAAGTCTATTAAATAAGGTCTTTTTCCTTCTTCCTCTACAGCAACCCTTTCTCGATAAAAATTATCTAATTGCTTAAATTCCCTCGTCCTGGAAACTCCATGTTTATGAACACCTCTAAATAAATGGGTATAATTGTCTAATTTTTTTGAAGCTGTTCCAACGAGCTTCATTATTCTATGAATCCCTTTTTGATTCTTTTCTTCATAAAAACGAGTAAATTCTTTTTTATAGAAATCCTTTACATAATTTAAAACGGTTGAAAAAGTATCTTTGATTAATTCTTCTGTCTGTTTATCCCCTGCATCTGAAGTCCAATGAATACCGCTTTGTTCAAATTCCTCTATTTCCATTAATTCATCACCCGCTTGCACTACTATATGGTTGTCATCAGTAATACCAATATGATCTTCCTTATGCATGTCGGCTAAGCTCGTAAGGTTCTCCACGGCTTCCATAATGCTCATATCATGCTCTTGCGAGCTGTTATTATTCCTTTTATCTGACATAACGTACCTATTTGGGTTATTATATTTACTCCCCCTATTAGCTTATTTTACTAAAATTACAGATTAATAAAAATTAGAAAAACCTTTAAACTACTTAATTAAGAGATAAAGTTTTTTATTAATAATTAATATTAATTAATCGCAATATCTGATATAATTAATTAAATTCTATTTTTTTAATAATTTGGTTATAAATCACTTACATCTTAATCTTCTATATTTTGGCTTTTTTCATTTTTAATCACTAATTTTTATTTTTTAACTAACTGATAATTAATTATTTAATTGTAAAAAAACTAAAAGATTTCTTAAGAAGCAAAGGTTGTAGCTTTTAAAAAAAGCCCGATCCTTAATGTCTATAATTAAATCTTTTAGATACATTAAAATGCATCTTATTAATTATTAATAATTTAGACAGTTTAAAAAATGCAATAATTTGATTCCGACAGTTTTTTTAGACATTTTCATTGGTAAGAGTATATAGAGAAATTAAAGGAAGTTTATCAGGCAAATTAAGGACTCTATATACAGTGGAAAAAAAATCTCAAAATGTCACTCAAAAGTTAATATCTAAACATCTTTTATCGGGAGAAATGATTCCCGGAGAAGAAATCTCTATGAAAATCGATCAAACTCTAACTCAAGATGCTACCGGTACGATGGTTATGCTTGAATTAGAAGCTATGGGCTGTGATAAAGTAAAAACGAACTTGTCCGCTCAATATGTTGACCATAATCTGATACAAACTGACTTTAAAAATCCGGATGATCATATTTTCTTAAGAAGTGCCTGCCGTAAGTTCGGAGTATGGTATAGCCCTGCCGGGAATGGAGTTAGCCATCCTGTTCACATGGAATCATTTGGGATTCCGGGCGACACTTTATTAGGTTCGGATAGCCATACTTGCGCAGCAGGATCATTAGGCATGCTAGCAATTGGAACAGGGGGATTAGAGGTAGCACTTGCAATGCTAGGCAAGCCTTTTTTTGTTACAATGCCAAAAGTATTTGGCATCTGTTTACAAGGAAAACTTCCTGATTGGGTGAGCGCTAAAGATATAATACTTGAAGTCCTTAGACGGCATGATGTTATCGGAGGTATTGGAAAAATAATCGAATATTATGGATCGGGTTTAAAAAATCTTTCAGCTATGGATCGTCATGTCATTGCTAATATGGGAGCGGAATTAGGTGCAACAACAACTGTTTTTCCTTCTGATGAAGAAATTAAGCGCTTTATGACAACTCAACAAAGAGAATCTGAGTGGAAAAAAATTGTTGCTGATGAAGGTGCAATATATGATGAACACGATGAAATTGATTTATCAAAATTAGAACCTTTAATCGCTCTACCCGGCAGCCCCGGAAAAGTTGTTCCGGTAAGAGAAGTTGCCGGTAAGGAAATCTACCAATCAATGGTAGGATCATCAGCTAATCCCGGCTTAAGAGATTTTCTAATCACGTCACTTATTGTAAAAGATAGGCGTATTGACCCAAGGGTTTCTTTCGATATCAATCCGACTTCAAGACAAATATTAGAGAACATGATTGAAATGGGTTCATTAAGTGATCTCGTTCGATCCGGAGGCCGTATTCACCAACCGGGATGTAATGGGTGCATAGGAATGGGTCAAGCTCCTGCAAGTAACCAAGTCAGTTTAAGAACAGTACCTAGAAATTTTCCGGGAAGATCAGGCACAAAAGATGATCAAGTTTTTTTATGCAGCCCTGAAACAGCTGCTGTTTCAGCTTTAAAAGGTGAAATAACAGATCCTAGAGATGCCGATTTTAAATACCCGATTTTTACTGAACCTACTAAGATGATTCTCAATAAAGAAAGTGTTATTGAACCTGCGAAAAAAGGCGAGACAACAAAATTAATTATGGGACCTAACATAAAACCACTTCCTAAATTCTCCGCTTTAGAAGATCAGGTTTCCGGCCCTATTTTACTGAAACTAGGAGACAATATTTCTACAGATACCATCCTCCCGGCCGGTAGTGATATACTTCCTTTCAGGAGTAATATCCCTGAAATCAGCAAATTTGCTTTTTATCAAGCTGATGAAAATTTCTATAATCGGGCTATGAAATATCAAGATAGTGGCTTTATTGTGATCGGAGGAAGTAACTATGGGCAAGGCTCCAGTAGAGAACACGCAGCAATTGCTCCAAGATATTTAGGGTTACAGGCCGTTATTGCAAAATCATATGCAAGAATTCATAGAAAAAATTTAATTAATTTCGGTATTCTCCCTCTTTTATTTGAAAATGATGAAGATTATGACACTCTCGATCAAGAGGATGTCTTAGAAATAAGTGATATTAAAAATAATATAGCTAAAGATATCTCTCTTACCGTAAATAATAAAACCAAAAATCAATTATTCCAAGCTCGTTTATCTTTAACAGAACATGAAATCGAAATGCTTAAACACGGCGGATTAATTAATCTCTCCTTAGGTAATATCGTCATAAAATAGTTCCTCGGGAAGCAATACAGCGGATGTGCACAGCAGCCAAGAATGATGCTGTATTCTTAAATAGAAGAATCTTAAAATTTTAAATTTACTATACTTTTGATAAAAAAGGTTTTTTTATGACCACCTTTAACACATAGGTGGCACGATATTTCTGATGCACTTTAGGTTGACAGCTCCCAACCCTAAAGGGAAGGGATTCCTAATTTATCGACCACTGCTAACAAACAAGCTAGTCTAACATGATCTCCAAAGGCTTAAATTACCGACTGCCCTGCGGTATCGAGATTAATAGATGCGCCCTTTCAACATCGAAGTGCAACAAACCGCTACAAATTAAACTTAAGGCATACCCCCACCCCCGATCTGAAACGGTACTGTTTTGGATTTGAAAAACATACTGCACCGCGGTGCAAATACGGTGCAGTGAACTTGATAAACAACCAACAACAATCAACAGAAACCAATAGATTTTTATTGATTTCCTCTCTATAATGTTGTTCGTTATGATTGGATATTGTTGGTTAAGTCTTTGATACACCGCCCTTATAATCCGATGTATATGCGATTAATATAGGAGCTAACTCGTAAACTTCAGTAGCTTTTTAGGACGCTGATGGGATTTTAAAATTAAAATTACCACCTATTTATACTGCAAATGTTGTGTGAATTAAGGTTTTTTTGCTAATTAAAGATATGACTGTAAAGTAATGCATGATAGAGATCTCAATGGAGCTATTAACATATATACCGCAGGGGAGTCGGTAATTTAAGCCTTTGGAGACCGTGTTAGACTAACCTTTTTGTTAGCAGTGGTTGTTGAATCAGGAATCTCTTCCCTTTAGGGTTGGGAGCTATCAACTAATTCCGGGGAAGGATTCTGCCGCTTCGAACGGCAGTTTTCCGCTATTCGTAAATATTTTTTGAATCCGGGATAGAAATGCATATCTTTTCTTAGCCATTTAAATCCATCTCTTGTGGTTCTTTTTTTATTTCAGATGCATACAAAGGGCCATAGTTTACAAGAAACTCTTCCCCTTTATGGATATCCTTATTAGCCACATAAAAATTTATATTTTTACCAAAAAGGACTACACATATATTATTCTCTCCTATTTTTTTAAAGTTTCCTAGCTGAGCAGTGTTTACCAAACTAAGCACATTTCCAGACGAAAATCCATTAATAGCGCGATGCGATGAGGATGTTGCAAATAGATATTCTGAAATTTTTCTTGGGCCTTGTTTTCGTTCTGCTTGCGATAAATCTTTGTTTTTACAAAGAGTACCTGCATAAGGTCCTAAAACTTCGAATTTTTTAATCTCTCTTTTTGCAAAAGCTGAACGTCCTCTATCTGGCCCTATTTCTATAGGGGTGGTAATCTCATAAATCTCATCCAACCGCTTTGTATATTCCATCCTATTCTTTTCGTTTAATGTTATCCACTCACACATGCTCTTCTTGATTTTAGATTTAATGTTCTTTATTTGTGGTTGGGCTAAACCATCCAGGTAGCTCTTGAGGAAACCCCATTCTGAGACTTTCATCAAGGCTATTTCTCCTTCAGATTCAAATAAAAGGCTTTGTGTCTCATCCGCGGGGTTTTGCAATATGGGTAAGGTGTTGTTTATTTCACGATTAAATTTAGACGAACCGGTCACATTAAGATCTGAATCTGCATTATGATCTGAACACGGTTCTTTTTTTATCAACACAACCTCGCTGTCTACTGGAGTATTAGTTTCTTCAGACATAGATCCTCCTGGTCCTTTGTATTTAACCCTCTTTTCTTCCCTCCTTTTTTCCCACATTTTCTTCTTGGCATCAGACATTTTTTGTCTAGTTGCGGCAGTAACTATACGACCCTTTCCTTTACCCTTCATACCGGCAGACATTTTTTGTCTAGTTGCGGCAGTAACTATACGACCCTTTCTTTTACCCTTCATACCGGCAGATATTTTTGCTTTAGTTGCGTCAGTAACTATACGACCCTTTCCTTTACCCTGCATACTGGCAGATATTTTTGCTTTAGTTGCGTCAGTAACTATACGACTAGACAATTTTTGTTTAGTTGCGGCAGTAACTATAGTACTTTAATTTTTATTTGATAATATGTTATCCTTCTTTTTTTATACAAACAATAAGGACAAAACAATGCCTAGAGCCTATTCAGTAGATCTCCGAGAGAAAGTATTACAACATATAGAAAAACATCATGATAAAAAAACAGCCGGCCATATTTTTCAAGTAGGTATCGCAACAATATATCGATGGATCTTGCAAAAAAAGCAAAAAGGACATTTAAAGCCAATCCGCAGAAAATATGCTTATAAGAAATTAGATGATGAGTTGTTATCTAAATATGTAGAAAAACATCCGGATTATTTTTTATCGGAAATTGCTGATTATTTTTCAGTCACTCCGCAAACGATTTTTTATGCCCTTAAAAGATTAAAAATTACACGAAAAAAAAAACTACTCGCTATAAGGAAAGAGATGAAAAGAAACGGGAAGCTTTTATGAAAGATTTAAAAAATATTCCCTTTGACAAGAGAATTTATCTCGATGAAACCGGGATTCATCAATTTTTATTTCGTGAGTCCGGAAGAAGCTTACGCGGCAAAAAAGTTTTTGGAGCGGTTTCAGGAAACCGCTTTATAAGGCAAAATATTATTTCAGCCCTATCTAAAGGGCAGTTTTTGTCTCCAATGTGTTTTGAAGGTACTTGTAATACCGGGTTATTCAATATTTGGCTTAAGGAAGTTTTGACTCCTCAGCTTACACCCGGTAGTGTTCTTATTCTTGACAATGCCGGTTTTCACAAGTCAGCGGAAAGCAGGAAAATAGTAGAATCTGCCGGTTGTAAGCTTATGTTTCTTCCTCCATATTCTCCGGACTTAAATCCTATAGAAAAATATTGGGCTAATATGAAAAATAAAGTTAGAGAGATATTACGAAAAGTTACGAATTTTAAATTCGCCATTGATCAAGCAATCTTATCAATATAAAATTAAATGACTATATACGACCCTTTCCTTTACCCTGCATACTGGCAGATATTTTTGCTTTAGTTTTTTTACTATGTGCATAACCCTTTCTTCTACCCTTCATACCGGCAGATATTTTTTCTTCAATTGGTTGTTGGTTTGTTTGTGTAATAGAAGGCACAGCAAGGTTCGAAATGATCTCTTGTCTTTCACTGGTTGGAGGTGCTTGATTAATAACCGTGAAGACAATGTTTTGATGTTGTATGCTGGTTTGTATATTATTAAAAGTACTCATAAAATTTAATTTGCCCTATTTTGTGTTTATATAATATTCTATGAGAAGTAATTATAATTTTTATTTGTTAATTCTTTATTAAGAAGAACTGTTTGTTTGATAATTTACTACGGTTAATGAAGGCGGCTAAACCGCGTATTATGAATTAGTTATATATTTAATAGATCAACATTTCACAGATATCTGATTTTTTAATAAATCTTAAGAAAAACAAATAATTTCTTTCGCCCTTTCAACATCGAAGTGCAACAAACCGCTACAAATTAAACTTGTCTGAAGGTGGTAAAAAATCTCCTATGGTAAACGTAAGAAAACCAAGGAGGAAAGATGCCAAACGGCTACCGTCACTTAAACAAAGACAAGAGATGCCAATTGTATACCTTAATAAGAAGAGAAGATCCTATCACCTTAATTTCCAATGAGTTAAACGTAAATCGATCGACTGTTTATCGCGAGCTAAAACGAAATTGTGGAAAGCGTGGATATCGGTATCAACAGGCTCAAGAGAAGGCTTTAAAGAGACGAGGCTCAAAAACTCAACAACGAAAGATGAGCAGTGTAATGATTGCCATTATCGAAGAGAAGTTAAGCGTGCAGTGGAGCCCCGATCAAATATCGGGATGGCTGAAGAAGAAAGGGTATCAAGAAGCTGTAAGCCATGAGACAATCTATAACTATGTTTGGGAGGACAAAAAAAGAGGAGGCTTGTTGTATAAACACCTTAGACATAGTGGGAAGAAATATAACAAGCGAGGTAAAAATAGGGCCGGACGAGGATGTATTCCCGGACGGACAGATATTTCTGAAAGGCCTGATATCGTAGAGAAGAAAACTCGTTTAGGCGATTGGGAACTAGATATACTCATCACGAATAAAACTCCGGATATTTTGTATTCGTATAGTGTAAATTATTTTGTATGAATTCATTTTTAACACTATCAGAAGAAAAGCATCTCAGACAGCAACATAAACGAGAAAAGAATGGTCGTATACGAGATCGTATCAAGGCTGTTCTATTGTCGAATAAAGGTTGGAGTAATACTCGTATTGCTGAAGCTGTGCTTTTAGACGATGAAACAGTGTCTCGTCACATTAAAGAATATCAAAATAAACAGCAATTGCATGTAGAAAGCGGTGGTTCAGTCAGTAAACTTCTTGCGCCACAGTCAGAAGAATTCATTAAACATTTAACAACTCATACCTATGTCAAAGTAGAAGATATCTGTTCTTATGTTCTCGCGAAATATGGCATTGTTTATACGATTTCAGGGATGACTTCTTGGCTACACTCACATGGTTTTTCCTATAAAAAGCCTAAAGGTACACCGGCTAAGGCAAATTCTGATCAACAAAAAGCTTGGATGCAATTTTACACCAAGCTTATGGCATCTCTGCCTAAAAATGAGCCTGTTGAATTTGCTGATGGTGTGCATCCAACTATGGCAACTAAAATTTCTTATGGTTGGATTCGACCGGGAACAAGTAAATTAATCGCAACAACAGCTTCTAGAACTCGAATGAATCTTATGGGGTCTATCAATTTAAACAGTATGAAGGTAACAATAGATGCTTATGAAACATTAAATAGCGGTACCATGGCAAAACATTTTGCTTTATTACGGTCAAAATATCCCTCAGCTCCAAATATCCATCTTATTTTAGATCAAGGTCCTTATAATACAAGTATTCAGACCAAACAAGAAGCAGAAAAACAAGGTATTATTCTCTATTATTTACCTTCTTACAGTCCTAACCTCAATCCTATTGAACGATTATGGAAAGTGATGAATGAATATTGTCGCAATAATCGGTTTTTTAATTCTGCTAAAGAATTTCGGAGATCGATTACCGGATTTTTTGAAAATACTTGGCCCTCTATTGCTCAATCAATGAGGACACGAATCAATGATCATTTTCAAGTCTTAGAATCGGCACTTTGATTCATAAGGGGTATACAATCATAGGAACAGAAGGGAGCGGAGTCATTGTCTCAATGGTCGAAAGAGTCTCAAAGCTAACAAAACCGGAAAAAGTCTCGCGTAAAACCGCTGAGGAAGTAAAGGATGCGCTAGTAAACAGGTTAAGACCGGTCCAAAAATTTGTCATGACATTAACTGCTGACAACGGGAAAGAATTTACTTACCATAAACAAGTGAGCCAATTACTTGAGACAAGTTTTTACTTTGCTACCCCCTATCATTCGTGGGAAAGAGGGCTGAACGAGCATACGAATGGACTCGTTCGACAATATCTCCCTAAAAATAAACGGTTTGATGAAGTCTCAGCAGGTAATTTAAAAAAGATTGAGAACTTGCTTAACAATAGACCCCGAAAAGTGTTAAACTTTTCAACACCGGAGGAGGTGTTTAACCGTCTCAGTAAGGAAGCAGCGAGTGTTGCACTTCGATGTTGAAAGGGCGGACGATATCACCTAGAAAAAAAGAATAAAAAAAGGACCTAAATACCTTTATCTTTTCTTCATATTCGTTATCTAAACTTGGCCATCCTAATTTTATTAAAAAAATGGGTTATATGTCATCTAAAATTGAAAACGCTTGGAATCTGTCATCGGAGGAAATTCAAAGAGATCATGTATTAAAAACATTTATTTCAAAACCGGAAAATTACCTGGGACGAAAATATTTTGACCTAACTTTTTCTAAAGATGAAAATAATGATTTGCTTATCCTTTTTGAAGGAGTCTATATGCCTTGGAATACCATGCGAGATCAAGCGGATAAATTAGTTTGTACCGAAAACGGTGTTTCATTATTAGGCAAGCCATTTATCACACTTAACTTTAAAAATTATTTAAACAAATATACCATTGAAATAGTTTCAAGGCTTGATTACACCCCATATTGCCACAGTTTTATCAGGTTAATAAATCCAAAAGGAGAGATTCAAAGCTATAGTCTTTATCCTATTGAAAGAATTACAATTCCCGGCATTTACCCATCAACCTGGCTTGATGTTCCCTTACATATTATGTTCGACTATCCGGCAGAAATTGCTTCTGCTGATCCTGTCGAATATCATTTAGAGCGAGCAGATAAAGTCACTGTCTTCACCTATACCATCGATGAAAATAAATTCAGTAAAGTTCAAAATTTTATTCTTAAAAATCCTAACCCATTGACTTATTCTATATCCAATAAGGGTGATAATGCTTTTAATTGTTCCGGCTGGATAAGAGAAGCGTTAAAAGTTACTCAACTTGAAATTCCATCAGGCGGAATAATAAGTACTTGGCAACAGTATTTTGGTATTGATTCTCCTTGGCGCTTAAACCAAGATTTACAAGCTATAGCTGAAAATCATACTATGTGCTCTTTTACAGATAAAAAAGAGGATATCACCATGATTAACTCACCTTACGCACGCACTCTCGTAAAGAGCGTTTGATTCTGTAACCTCCTTAGTAGAAGGCGCGCGTAAGGTGAGTGATTAAGGTACGGAACAATAATTTTGAAAAGAAAGATACCCCTCAAAATTATTGCTCTATTTAATTTGTTAAGACTGTTGAGGTTCTAGATTCCATTTATAGTAAGTATGACATGCTAATGCAACACTTCCGGCTCCTGATAAAGCACCTAAAGTCAATTGAGACAAACCTTTTACTATTTCAAAATCTGTAAGATTCTTAATACCCTTAGAAATGAAATAATAAGAAGCTAATCCCCCAATAGCCGTGGTTCCTATTCTTACAGGATAGGAATCCATGAAAGAACCAATATTGTCTTTTGCGAAATCAAGAGATTCAGAGACTTTCTTTTCTTGCCAAAATTCATTAAGGCTCTCTTTAGCATTATGACATGTATCCCCTATCCGCTCACCGGCCCAATTCATATTTTCATGTACCGCATCCATTTTCTTGCGTAACCAAGGAGAAAAGTCCCAAAAACCGGGATTGCTCGAATTGGAATTTGAATCAGTAAAACCTGAGCCTTGTGGGCCTGAAGCATCCGGACCACTCTGTGTTGAACCTTTTTGATTAGAATCAGGACCGGTTTGACCTGAAACGTCCGGAGGCGCTTTTATGGTACCCGGAGAAGCACTCGGGGTTAGGGTGGATGATGCATTTGAAGATACCGATTCCGTAGCTTGGGTAAACGTTCCTCCTCCGGCCAAATTGTCACTATCAGAATGAAGAGCAGATGAGAACGTATCTTGATATAAAGATGGTGTAGGAGTAAGTTTCGAGGTTGAAGGTGAGGGTGATAAGATTAGCGTTTCTTTTGCCGAAGAAATTTCGGTTTGAACAGTATCGCCCGGATTTGAATTTATTCCATTTGCTTGAAACATTTAAATATCCTTTTGTAAAAGAATTAATGATGGAAAATATTATAGATTCAGCACCATTAATCAACAAGCATTTCATTAAGTTACCGTTAAGTTTAATTAAGATTAGAGTAAATTATTTCTTAATTTTCTGATTTCTTGTTTTTGGTTCGCTGTTTTCGCTTTTGTTTTTGTTTTCTTATTTTTTTTATTTCTTTAGCTTTAACTGATGTTTTAGGAAATAATTGAGCTTCAATTTGATCAACTAAAGTTCTAAAAGCTATAAACCGATTTTTATTTCTTTCCCTTTCTCTTTGACAAGTAACAAATAGACCTGTGGGAATATGCCGTACTAAGACACCATTTGAAGTTTTATTCTGCTTTTGTCCACCTTTTCCTCCTCCTCTTAAAAAAGTTTCTTTAATATCGTTCAGATCAATATTGAGATCTTCAATTTTCTTGAAAAGAGCTTGTAACTTTTTCTCACTAATATTAAACTTTTCGTTGAAACGCATAAAAAACTTCCCAAAATTACATGTTTGGATTTATCGTGAGCATATAGGGTGGTTAACATCTCTCTGAGGAGAATAATGGAGTTTATTAAATTTGTTAGGTTATATTTTGCCTTTTTTTTAATCTATTCTTTTACATCCGCACATTCCTATCCATTTGATACTAAATGGAATTGGGACCATATTAATACGGATGATATCTTATTTCCAAAAGATTTTCTTTGGGGCTCCGCAACGTCCGAATTTCAGAATTCAGGAGCTAATCTTTGCCGGAACAGTAATTGGTCGGAATGGGAAAAGAGCTTGGATCATAATCAAAATCCACGCATTAAGGGGGGGAATCTCTCCGGGGATTCTTGCGACCACTGGAATAGATATGGAGAAGATATCACTCTAATGAAACATTTTGGATTGACCTCTTATCGTTTCTCTGTGGATTGGAGTTTAATTGAACCTGAAGATGGAGTAATCGATTATGAAGTACTTGAACACTATATAGACCTTTGTCAGGAATTAAAAGCAAATAACATAACCCCAATGATTACCCTTCATCATTTTAACCATCCTAAATGGTTTGAAGACATGGGTGGATTTGAAAAAGAAGAAAATATTAACTATTTTGTTGATTTTGCTACCTTAGTATTTGAACATTTAGGTTCTGAAGTTTCCTTATGGTGCACGATTAATGAACCGGGAATCTATGCTTTCATGGGATATTATCTTGGTGGATTTCCACCCGGAAAAATGAATACAGGCTTAACCGCTATTGTTTTAAAAAATCTACTAAAAGCCCATTGCCAAGTTTATCACACATTAAAAGCTTTGCCGGGAGGTGATGAAGCTCAAATTGGACTCGTTCATAACGTCTTAAAATTCAGACCCTATTCTTCATGGAACCCTATTGAACTTATTTCCTGCTACCTTCTTTCATTTATCACTCATGATGCTATTCTGGAATTCTTAAAAACCGGGTACTTTAATTTTAACTTCCCCTTTTATGTAGATGTTGCTTTTGAAGATAAAGAGGCCCCAAATTCATATGATTTTATTGGGATCAATTTTTATTCTGATCCACTGATTATGTTGCAATGGGACTTCTACGAGCCTTTAATATCAACTTGTTATAGTAAAGAAGAAATGTCGGATGCTGAATATCGATTGTATCCACAAGGTATTTATCATGCTATTGTTGAATGTTCCGAATTAGGTGTTCCTATCTATATCACTGAAAATGGCATTGCTGATGCTCAAGACAATCGCCGCGGTACTTTTATTAAACGTTACATATTCGCTATATCGCAAGCCTTAAAAGATGGGTATGATGTAAAAGGTTACTTTTATTGGACGTTAATTGATAATTTCGAATGGGCAGAAGGCTATTCCTTAAAATTTGGTCTTTTTGAATTCGATTATGAGACTAAAGAACGAACCATGCGTGAAGGGGCCAGGTCATACAAAGATATTATCGAAGGCTGGCGTGACTATTGGTCTTTGGAACTTTCTCATTGTTTTTCTCCTTAATTAAAAAAATAGTTAATTCATTAAATTAACAAATGCTTACACCTGTTATAGCTCTCCCGGTTCCTTCTTCACGTTTAGCTCGTTTTAAAGTCCTTCAATCATCTGTCTGTCTCTACAGCTTTATAAACAATCTTATCAGAAACCACTAAAGATTTAAAGCGCAACAAGTCTACTCAAGAAATCGACTCAATAGCCTCTATGACTTTGTCATAATCCGGTTCATGAGAAACCTCTAAAACTTGTTCTGTATAAATGATCGTATTGGCTCTGTCTACTACTAACACAGCTCGAGATAATAAACCCTGCAAAGGACCATCCGAGAATTCCACACCATAATCACTTCCAAAAAAGCTTCTAAAAGCTGACAACGTCTCAACATTTTTTAGCCCCTCAGCATCACAACATCTTTGATAAGCAAATGGTAAATCTTTCGAAATATTTAAAATGATAATATCATCACGTTTGGCAAGGGCTTCATGAAATTTTTTAACTGATAAAGCACAGACAGGAGTATCAATACTGGGGAAAATATTTAATACCTTAATTTTTGCCTGATAGTTCATTAAGCTAGCTTCCGATAAATCTTGTTTGACTAATAGAAAATCCGGCGCCTTTGCATTTATTTCAGGCAATGCTGAAACAGTATGAATGGGTTTTCCTTTTAAAGTGACTTCCGCCATATTTCCCTCCAAAAATTTCATGATTTGACTGCTCCCGACCCTCAAAAGAAGGGGAGATTCCTAATTCAACGATCACGGCCCGCGGAACAAAACTTGGTTTTTGCAATAAAAATTCCCAAAGGGGAATTTTTACGATCTTCAACCACCCCATGCTCCCCGGGCCTGATATGATCTCCAAAGGCTTAGCTTACTGCCTGCCTCACGGTAGACTAAAAACCGGGAATAGTATACAAAATACGAGAATTAACAAGAATACGAAACAGCACTTTAATCGAGATGCTCTCATCCCAATGCTAAAGCAAAGGGTTTTATCGTTTAATTGTCATAAATAAGAATGATGATTTAGAATTACGACACTCACCTTACACACACCTTGTACTAAGCAAGCTATAGAATCAAATGCTCTTGACGAGAGTGCGTGCGTAAGGTGAGTTACGAAAAACAGATATAGAATAAAACTAAAAAAACCCAATTCTCACTTGTGAATTACTTTCATCCTTTTAAGATACAAAAAAACCTTTTAAACCATAAGATCAATTTTTCACCTAAAGGTAACAATTCTGTTCGAACCTTTTCTATTACTGAATTCGAAAAGGAATTTAATTTCAATTATACCCCCCAACTAATTGTAGAAGATCAAAAAATATACTTGCGTGCTAAAAAAAAATGTTCTCAGTTACTAGAGCGCCTTTTTTTTCAAAAAAAGCTTCGCTGGCTAGGTACCTATTATAGAAAACCTCTTGACGAATGCCAAATAATCGATATGGAAATTAAATGGATTAATAATCTTATAGAATATGGGGCTTTTGCGACTCACAAGATAAAAAAATCCGAATATATCGGTGAATATACCGGTATTTTATCTAAAAAAAAATTCTTCAATTATAACTTATCCGCTAATAATTATACATTTTCCTATATCACCTCTATCATATCCCCTCGTCAGTTCTATATTGATTCTAAAAATTATGGAAATGAAACACGTTTTATCAATCATAGTGATTGCCCCAATTGTGAATCCGCAAGTTTGCTGTATGATGGAATCATTCGAGTTATCATCTATGCAATTATTAACATATACCCGGGAACGCAATTAACCATGGATTATGGCCCCGGGTATTGGAAACATCGAAATAAAGTCTTTAATCATTGAAGCCTGCACGAACGCAGTCGACCCGCAAGTAACGGTTGTGAAGTCTGCGGAACAGAAGAACGTAAAGCGCCAACAATTCCCGTTAAATAATTTTTCGCAATGATGTATACTTTTTTTTCATTATTTTTTTTTAAAATGGAGAAAAAAATATGGCAGTGCATTCTATTGAGAAAACCCGGCTTTCGGCTAAAGAGATGTTGTTAAAGGTTCGTTCCGTATTTAATCAGATTCCCAATAAAGACCGAGATGCAAGAGGTTTAAAAGCAAAAATTACATTATCTGATTGTTTGATGTCCGGTTTAGCCGTTTTTGGATTAAAGTTTCCTTCACTTCTACAATTCGATGAAGAACGTCAAGATGAGATCATTCAACATAATTTAAGCACTCTTTACAATATTACAAATATTCCTTCCGATACTTATATAAGAGAACGACTTGATTAAAATAAAGGATTTGTGATGAAAGCTGTCAAGTTAAGATTCTATCCGACTCTCAAACAGAGACGGCCATTGGCCCATGAGTTTGGTTGTTCTAAATTTGTATACAATTGGGCTTTAAAACGAAGAAGCTCTTTGTATCAAGAAGAAAAAAAATCTATCAATTGGATTGGTCTTAGTAGAGAGTTAACACAGCTAAAAAAAGAGAAGCTATTCTTAAAAAATGTATCTGCTACAAATTTGTGTAATACCCTTAAGGGTTTGGAGTCGGGATTTCAAAAATTTTTTAAGAAGCAGGGCAAATACCCAATATTTAAAAAGCGAAAAAGTTCTTGTGTTTACACATTAGATAAACGCCAAGGTATAAATATTTTTATCAACGGAACCGGATTAAGGCTTCCAAGATTAGGAGAACTTAGAGTTAATTGGCATGATACTATACCTTGTTTTCCAAATAGTGCAACGCTATCTAAAAATTGTGCTGATGAATGGCATGTTTCGCTTCAAGTGGATATGAACCGTACAAAAGAAGCTACGACAACAAACGCAAGAATAGGATTAGATCTTGGACTAAAAACTTTTGCAACTGACAGCAATGGGAAAAGATATAAACCTCTTAAAGTTTTAGGAAGGTTTCTAAAAAAATTTAGAAAAAAATCAAGATGTCTTTCAAAAAGAGTGAAAGGCTCGAAAAACAGAAGAAAAGCACGCAAGAAACCGGGTAAGCTCCACCGGCGAATAGCAGATAAGAGGCAAGACTACTTGCACAAGTTGAGTACTTCTATCGTACGCGAAAACCAAGTAATAGCGCCGGAAGACCTGCATGTGCGTGGCATGATGGCCAATAGTAGATTGAGTCGATCGATCGGGGACGCCGGATGGAGTGAATTTAGGAGACAAATCGAGTATACATCAAGATGGTATCAAAGGGATTTGTATATCATCGGAAGATATGAGCCTACAAGTAAAACTTGTCATAAATGCGGTCATATTAAGAAAGATCTTGTCTTAAGTGTGCGTTCGCGGCAGTGCGAAAAATGTGGAATCAAGCATGACAGAGATATCAATGCCGCAAGAAATATATTACTCACCGCAACAAGTGCGGGAAGTGCCTGTGGAGCGTCAAATAAACCGAAAGTAGCCGCTTAGCGGTAATGATAGGGACGTGTTGAAACAGGAAAAGCGCAGCGAAGAAACCTTGCAGGACGCAAGTAGCCGGACGTAGTCAGCGATTCTAAGCGTTAGCCGGCGTCTCGGATCGCATATCCTCTTCTAAAATTTTTCTGCTGTACTTGGTACACCGGATAACATGTATAGCTAAGATTAAAAATAGCTGTTTTTGAATTTTTCCGTCTTTCCATGCTTGAAAATATCAAGAAAATATCTCCTATTCACAAATTTTCTGAGCAACCTGAAGCGAGAAAAGGATTTTCTTTGGTTAAATGAAGTCTCTTCAGTTTGTTTACAACAAAGCTTGAGAGATTTCGATATATCATATATCAACTTCTTTAAAAAAAGACCTGAGTTTCCAAAGTTTAAGAATAAGCATTCGCGTCAATCTATTCGCCTGACAAAATTAGCATTTAGTTGGGATGGGACGCATCTTAAAATTGCACAATCTAACCGGGCATTAAATATACGTATTTCTCGACAGTTTTTAACTTTTTTAAAATATAAAAGCGAGTGGTACGGGAGAAATATAGTAGCATTAGACCACTATTTTTCCGATACACAAAAGTGTTCTGCATGCAGTCATAAACAAGGGAACATATCCCCCGACATAAGAATCCGGGAGTGCTCAAATTGTAAAATTAAGCATAACAGAGATTTTAATGCATCATATAATATATATAGGGCAGTCGGTAATTTAAGCCTGTGGAGATCATGTTAGACTCACTCTTTTGTTAGCTGTAGTCTGTGAATGAAAAATCTCTTCCCTTTAAGGTTAGAAGCTGTCAACATTGAATATATCATAAAACAATTCTTTTTTTTAAATGCAAAAAAATAATAAACAATATGCTCTTGATTTATCTCATCATGAATGGCAAGAATGGTGTTCAAAGATTAGAGTGTTTCCATATACAAGTCGACAAATTTTAAAGTGGTTATTTGAAAAACAAATAACCGATCCAAACCTTTTTACCAATCTCCCTAAGCATTTAAGAGAACAACTTATAACATCCTTTGATTGGCGCCTGCCAACAATCGATACTCTTTTAAAATCTTCAGTTGATAACAGTCAAAAATTTTTATTAAAAACTCATGATAACAATTATGCGGAATGCGTTCTTATGCCTGAGAACAACCGTATAACACTATGCGTTAGTAGCCAGGTAGGATGTAAGTTAGCCTGTACATTCTGTCAAACAGGTCGTTTAGGCTTCTTTAGAAACCTAACTTCGGGCGAAATCCTATCTCAAATATTAATAGGTAATCAGATTTTAAAAAAACAAGATACGAATCGAAAAATCACTAATATTGTTTTTATGGGAATGGGAGAACCATTAGACAATTACGACCAAGTGGTTAAAGCTTGTCACATCATGGTTGATAAACAATTATTGAGTTTAAGCAATCATAGAGTAACTATTTCAACCGCCGGAATCGTTCCTAAGATTAAACAGTTAGGGGAAGAATTACCTGTAAATCTAGCTATTTCTTTGCATTCTGCCGACAATGCCCATCGTAGTAGTATGATGCCTATTAACCGTATGTATCCATTGGAAGAATTGAAAACAGTCCTATTAGACTATCCGATTCAAACTCGGCATGGCATAACTTTTGAATATGTTATGATCCATAATGAAAATGACACACTGGCACATGCTAAAAAATTAGTTACTTTTTTACATGGCCTTAAAGCAAAAGTTAATTTAATTCCAATGAACCCTCATCCGGGAAATATTATGGAAGCCGCTATTCCAAAACAAATTAAAATTTTTCAACAGTATTTAAGCGATCGTTCCATCCCCGCTCCTATCCGCTATAGTAGAGGTCAAGATATTAGTGCAGCATGTGGGCAGCTTGCCCTTAAACGAAAAGATGAATTAAATCTCCCTCCCAAAGAAATTTCTATAGCACGAAGACGTGAACAAAAAATTCTTAATCAACTTCTCTATCAATAATAATTTTATATTAGACTTCTTTCGAAACTAATTTTTTGATAATAATATTCTTGTTAAAATAAGTGAGGATAACATGAAGTTTGAAACAGTTAAAAGTTTAGACGACGAAAAATTTCGTCGGCTAACGGGCATTAAGAAAGCTACATTTGATAGGATGCAGTTGATTTTAGAAGAATCGAACAAACTCAAAAAAGTTAAAGGTGTTAGGAAGAACAAACTAAGCATAAAGGATATGCTGCTTATGACTCTAGAATATATCCGAGAATACGGGACTTATTTCCATGTGAGTCAAAGTTACGGTGTTAGTGAGAGTACTGCCTATAAAACTGTAAGGTGGGTCGAGGATACATTAATCAAGCACCCTGATTTCTCTTTGCCCGGACGCAAAGCTCTTCTAAAGAGCGATGTTGAATATGACGTTATTTTAATCGATGCAACAGAAACGCGTATTGAAAGGCCAAAAAAAAACAGAAGTATTTTTACTCAGGAAAAAAGAAAAAATATACGCTAAAAACTCAGGTTGTTGTGAAGAAGAAGACGCAACAAGTAATCTGTACGGCATTCTCGAATGGCAAGCTACATGATTTCAGATTATTCAAAGAGTCAAAAATACAAATCCGTCCGGAAATAAATGTGTTGACTGATACCGGATATCAAGGTCTACAAGATATTCACTCTAAGACCCAAATGCCAAAGAAAAAAAGTAAAAAGAAGCCATTGACTAAAGAGGATAAGAAACGCAATCGACAGCTTTCCAAAGAACGAGTTCTCAATGAACATGTCATTGCCCGTTTAAAGCGATTCAAGATTATAACTGATCGTTACGGAAATAGGCGTAAAAGGTTTGCTCTTCGTTTTAATCTAATTGCCGGTATTTACAATTTGGAGTTGGCACAATGAGTTTCGAAAGAAGTCTATTATCTATTTTATGATTCGGCTCTTTCAACATCGAAGTGCAACAAATAGGAGAAATTTGAGGTTTAATGAGGTGCCTACTTGTTGCACTTCATATTTGACAAGGCAAGGTGTTAATTAAAGCCATTCGAAAGTTTTTTCACTATTATTTTATCGATGATAAAATATATTTTTGATAATCTTGATTTTTTTTAAATAAGTATTAAAAAGAGATAACGATGCCGGCAGTTCTTTTTGTTTGCCTAGGTAATATTTGTCGATCGCCTGCAGCGGAAGCCATTTTACATTTTTATGCTAAGCGTAATTACCCTGAAGATTATACTCATGTTAAAAGTTGTGGTCTAGCTGATTGGCATTTAGGAGAGTTGCCGGATCCTCGCATGCAAAAGGCTCTGAAGAAAAAGGGTTTTAAATCCTATACAAGAGCAGAGCAATTTAAACCCCTATTTTTTGATAGTTTTGATTATATCCTTGCCTCAGATTTGGATATTATGAAGAAACTTTTAGAGTTCGCTAAATCAAAACAAAATCGAGAAAAAGTTTCTCTAATGACAGAATTTTCTCCTGAATTAGAAGGGAAAGATATTCCGGATCCTTATTACGGAAAAGAAAAAGATTTTGACGAGGTTGTCAGTATTTTAGAAACAGTATGTCAGGATATCCTGCATTATATTTTTAAGAAACAATAACAGATGTTGTCGGGATAATTTTTCTGGCATATTTTTTTCATAGTCTTTATAATCTTTATAATTTTTCATTTCACCTTCTGTAGAATTATGACAGTTAATCATATTATCCAATCTATTAATGAACACCTTACTTTTTTTGTGGTGTTCCCTCTTATGACGATATTTGGAATTTATCTAACAATACGTCTTAGATTCATTCAATTTTTTAAATTAAAATTAGCTTGTAAGCACCTAATCAAAAAAGAAAAAAATGCAGAAGGCGATATTTCTCATTTTGAAGCTCTATCAGCAGTGTTAGCCGGTAATTTAGGAACAGGTAATATTTCAGGTGTGGCCATTGCCTTAACTTTTGGAGGTCCGGGAGCCGTGATATGGATGTGGTTTATGGCATTTATGGGAGCTATTATCAATTATGCCGGATGTTTTTTGGGTGTAAAATATCGCCAAAAAAATGAGAATAACGAGTATGTGGGTGGCCCTATGTACTATTTACATAAAGGACTGAGATTAAAATCAGTTGCTGTTGGATTTGCCTTATTCACCATTGTTTCTTCTTTGACAGCAGGAAATTTAGTGCAGGTTAATTCGATTAACCTCCCTTTACAAGCTTTAGGCGTCTCACCTTATTTAATTGGTTTTTCCATGCTTATTTTTACATTCATAGTCATTATCGGAGGGATGAAGCGTATTGCAAAAGTAGTATCAGCAGTGGTTCCTTTAATGACGTTCATGTATTTAATTGGAGCATGTATCATTTTATTCTTCTTTAGAAAAGAAATTATTCCGGCCTTTTCTTTAATATTTGCTTGTGCCTTTAAACCTTCGTCGGCAGCCGGTGGATTACTGGGCTTTGGTTTAATAAAAGTAGTAAGTTCCGGTTTTGAAAGAGCTATTTTTGCAACAGATGCAGGTACCGGTTTAGTACCTGTTTTACAATCAAGTGCCCGTACAAAAAGCCCTGTTTTAGAAGGTGTTATTTCTATGATAGCTCCTTTTTTTGTTATGGTCATTTGCACCATTACAGGGCTCATCTTAATTGTAACGGGAGCTTGGAATATAAACGGCTTGGAAAGCACTAACATGTGTATCTGGGCATTTAAAAAAGGATTACATGTTTCCCGGTCAGAATATCCGGTTATTATTGCTCTTTTTTTATTTGCTTTTACAACTATTTTAGCGTGGTGTTGCTGCGCAGAAAAAGCTGTGGCCTATCTTTTTGGAACGCATCGCATACGCACCTTTCAATTATTCTTTGTTGCCATGATACCAATTGGCGTTTTTGCAAGCGTGGATATAGTCTGGGCTTTAGCAGATATTTCCATCGCCTGTATGCTGATTTGTAATATGATTGGGATAATCGGTTTGTCAGAGCAGGTAATTAATGAAAGTCATGCCTATTTTTCAGAACCGGCGCCTAGTATCAATTAATATTTTATATTCCTAATACGTTTTAATTATTTAATATACTTGATGATTATAGTTGAAACAATTATTCTTTTATTGTCTCCATTAAATATTGATTACACTGATATAAAGGTCTTTTTCGCATGAATTTTGAATTTTCTAATCCGCATACAATATCAGAGTCCTTTTTTTGGTTTTGTGCCATTGTCGGAACTATTATTTTCATTATCAGGATGCTCCTAAATATTATTGGTTTTGGTTTTGAAGATCAAATAGGTGATACAACATCCGGTCAATCCGATGATGCCTTTCATATTTTTTCTCTACATTCGTTAAGCGGTTTTTTTATGCTTTTCGGTTGGTCAGGCTTAGCTTCATTGATACAGTTTTCATTACCCATATTTGCCTCTTCTTTGATCGCTTTGATAATGGGAAGCTTTATGCTCCTTCTGACACATCTGATTTTTAAAGCAGCGAAAAACTTGATTAGCAAAGGAGATCAATTTATTCTTGATGATTCGATAGGCAGGCAAGGAGTTGTTTATCAGCAAATACCTGCAAATGGGGTTGGAACCATCCAAGTATCTGTTAATAATATTATGAGAGAATTGGATGCTGTTTCAGAAAATAGAATACCCATTCCCTCTTTTTGTAGCGTTCAAGTTGTTCATGTAATTAGTGAAAAGGTTGTAGCCGTAAAAAGCCTGCCTAAAGAATTAAAAAAGAAATTTTAACATTTAAGGAGAGAAAACAGTGGATTTTACCAATATTGCCATAACTATCACAATTATTTTTGTCTTTGCGACCATATTTTTTTTAGCAAAGATTTATCGTCGATGTCCTTCTAATAAGATATTAGTTGTCTTTGGAAGAGTCGCCGGGCACAAAACTGTACAATGTTATCATGGTGGAGGAACATTTATATGGCCTCTTATTCAAGATAGTCGTTTTATAGACTTAACACCCCGTACCATTCATATTCCTTTAAAAGGGGCTCTTTCATTACAAAATATTCGTGTTAATGTTCCTTCTACATTTACTGTCGCAGTTGGAACGACGCAAGAAGTGATGAATAATGCAGCGATTAGAATACTGGCTTTAACATCCAAAGAAATCGAATCCATGGCAACAGAAATCATAATAGGTCAATTACGTCTAACTGTCGCTTCCCTTCGTATTGAAGAGATCAATCAAGATAGAGAGCGATTCTTAGAATCTATTAAAAATAATATTGAACCTGAATTGCATAAGATTGGTTTGACCCTTATCAACGTTAATATAACAGATATTACCGATGAGTCTGAATATATTGAAAGCATTGGGAAGAAAGCAGCGGCACGTGCTGTTAACCAAGCAAAAATTGATGTTGCAGAACAAGAAAAGCAAGGGGATATCGGTCAGTCAGAAGCTGATAAAGATCGTCGTATTCAAGTTGAGAATTATCATGCAGAGGCTGTTACAGGAGAAAATACGGCTAAAGCAAACATTGTAAAAAGTAATGCTGATCTAGCTGAAAAAGAAGCTGAAGCCGGTAAGAGAAGTGAAGTAGCTAGGCAACAAGCTTCAGCAGAAGTTCAAAGAGCTCGAGCACTTTCAGAAACACAACGTCTTGAGGCTGAGCAAATTGTTCCGCAAGAGATTACTAAGCGAAAAATTGAAATTGATGCAGAGGCAGAAAAATTAAAAAGAGTTTTAGAAGCTAAAGGGGAAGCTGAAGCTATTTTGACTCTTAGACAAGCCGAAGCTGAAGGTATCAAGAAAATACTTGATGCTAAAGCCGATGGTTATAAGCAGTTAGTTCAAGCATGTGGAAACGATGCTAACAGCGCTTCTACCATGTTATTGATAGAAAAGATGGAAGCTTTAGTTAACTTACAAGCAGAAGCAATCAAGAATATTAAAATTGATAAGATTACTGTTTGGGATAGTGGTAGTGGTGGTGATAAAAATGGCACAACCACTTCAGATTTTATTAGCAATATGGTGAAATCTCTACCTGCCTTACACGACATAGCAGCTGTTGCAGGGCTTCAACTTCCTCCTTTCCTAGGTAAAGTTGATTCAAAGGAGCTTGAGCATTTAACAGAAGCGATGGCGAAAAAAACACAAAAAGCCGATCAACATACTCGTTTCGCAAAAGTAGAAGAAGAGAAGTAATCTACGTATATAGCATAATGGTAGAGTCTCCGATCGTTGAATTTTCGATAAGCGAAATTTTAGATGGTTTCAGGAGCCTTTCCGGCTAATTGTGTCAATTTCCATGTTTAATATAAACTGTTATTCAATAATGATGACAAAATATGGAGTATATAGCAAAACAAGTTGATTATCTCGGAAAGATTGCTAAGAATACTGTTAGTCAGTACAAGACTAAAGATGCACTTTTTGGTGAGGGTGGCGCTTTTAACGCCACCTTATTGAAGCAGTCCTAAACGACGGGTTACTGATCATTAAAGACAAACGTACGCAAGGGGTACAGCAAAAAAACGGTAAAGGGCTCGGTTAGGTGAAATGGATATTACCCTCCCCAAAGATCGAGAGCCAACACTCGTAGCCAAGCGCCAAACACGCTTTGATGGCTTTAACGATAAAATTTTGACTATGTATGCATGCACCACGCGGTGCGAGCATAACGGATATTTAAACGCAGCTTCATGAGCTTTACGGAAAGAGGTGTCAACATCCTTTACGGAAAGAGGTGTCAACATCGCTGATATCGAATGTCACGGCCTTTAGATCGTGTTTACTCAATTGTTTATCCGGACTGCATTGTCGTCAAAGCTAGAGAGGATAAACGTATCATTGAAGACTGCACGGACGCAGTCGACCCGCGAGTGACAGTTGTGTATCAAAGAGGAACAGAGGAACGAAAAGTGCTTTAATTTTTTTGGAGGCTTAATCCAATTAAAAAAAGCAGCGATTCCCGTTAAATAATTTTTCGCAATGATATATATACCCATTTAAGCTGAAGAAATGACAAATGGGGGTGGTTTTATAACTCTAAAGTTATCAGTAATACGCCTTTTTAAAAGATCTGAATAGCTGTTTAGTGGATTTGCGAGTTTTTTTAAAAATCCCAAAATCCTATCTTTAAAATCACCGAATTTCTCGTAATATCGATTATTGAGGATCTGTTCATTCATCAACTTCCATAAGCGTTCAATAGGATTAAGATTAGGACTATAAGGAGGAAGAAACTGCATGGAAATTTTTGAAGTTTTTAAAAAATCTTGCACTTTTCTATTACGATAATATCCGGCATTATCACAAAAGAGATAGAGAGTCTTTTTTTCGGGATAAGCATGTTCTAACTTTTTTAAAAAACAAATTGTTGAATCTGCATTGAGTGCTTGATCTTCTTGAGATATAGTATTTTAATTTTTATTTGATAATATGTTATCCTTCTTTTTTTATACAAACAGTAAGGACAAAACAATGCCTAGAGCCTATTCAGTAGATCTTCGAGAGAAAGTATTACAACATATAGAAAAACATCATGATAAAAAAACAGCCGGCCATATTTTTCAAGTAGGTATCGCAACAATATATCGATGGATCTTGCAAAAAAAGCAAAAAGGACATTTAAAGCCAATCCGCAGAAAATATGCTTATAAGAAATTAGATGATGAGTTGTTATCTAAATATGTAGAAAAACATCCGGATTATTTTTTATCGGAAATTGCTGATTATTTTTCAGTCACTCCGCAAACGATTTTTTATGCCCTTAAAAGATTAAAAATTACACGAAAAAAAAAACGACTCGCTATAAGGAAAGAGATGAAAAGAAACGGGAAGCTTTTATGAAAGATTTAAAAAATATTCCCTTTGACAAGAGAATTTATCTCGATGAAACCGGGATTCATCAATTTTTATTTCGTGAGTCCGGAAGAAGCTTACGCGGCAAAAGAGTTTTTGGAGCGGTTTCAGGAAACCGCTTTATAAGGCAAAATATTATTTCAGCCCTATCTAAAGGGCAGTTTTTATCTCCAATGTGTTTTGAAGGTACTTGTAATACCGGGTTATTCAATATTTGGCTTAAGGAAGTTTTGACTCCTCAGCTTACACCCGGTAGTGTTCTTATTCTTGACAATGCCGGTTTTCACAAGTCAGCGGAAAGCAGGAAAATAGTAGAATCTGCCGGTTGTAAGCTTATGTTTCTTCCTCCATATTCTCCGGACTTAAATCCTATAGAAAAATATTGGGCTAATATGAAAAATAAAGTTAGAGAGATATTACGAAAAGTTACGAATTTTAAATTCGCCATTGATCAAGCAATCTTATCAATGTAAAATTAAATGACTATATAAGGCACTTCGATTCAATATCAATAGCACCTGAGATATGAAGCCTTCGACGAGCACTATTTGTTTTAAGAGCCCGGTACATACCCGTTTTTATCCAACCATGAGAAGGTTTTGTATTATGTGTCGGATGTACTCCATCCATAAAATAAATAGCTTCAGTATGCGACAAGCCGGCTTTTAATTTACGATAATATTCTAACCATTGTTCTTGAGATAAAGGGTCAGCTTTTCCGGGAATAAGCATTGGTTTTTTATAAGAGAAACCATTAGATTTTAACCACGCTGTCATACCGGCAGGGGTGTATTTTATTTCAAATAGATTTTGTACAAGAGAGGCTATCTCTCTTGCAGAGGTATAGATATTTTCTTTTAGATGATGAATCAGCATATCACGACAGGCCGGATTAAGTTTACTTGAAGAACCTCCGTTTTCAGGAACCAACTTCCTATCTGCTTCATAGTCTAATGTATGTTGACGTACTGCTTCATGAGTAATAAACAAAGCGTGTGCTATTTTTTTATAACTCCAACCTTCATCATATAGCAATACAGCTTTAATACGATCACAAATCCTCTTGTCTCTCTCGTACTTATGCTGTTGTAAAAGCCGTTCGCGTTCTGTTGGATCTAAAAAATATTTCATGTCCGGTAGTATAGAAAAAGTTAACATATATTTTCAACTCTTCAGAAATTATGTGCAGGGCGATTGCATTTAAATTTTATTATTTAAAATCTCTACTATACCCCTTATGAATCAAAGTGCCGATTCTAAGACTTGAAAATGATCATTGATTCGTTTCCTCATTGATTGAGCAATAGAGGGCCAAGTATTTTCAAAAAATCCGGTAATCGATCTCCGAAATTCTTTAGCAGAATTAAAAAACCGATTATTGCGACAATATTCATTCATCACTTTCCATAATCGTTCAATGGGATTGAGGTTAGGACTGTAAGAAGGTAAATAATAGAGAATAATACCTTGTTTTTCTGCTTCTTGTTTGGTCTGAATACTTGTATTATAAGGGCCTTGATCTAAAATAAGATGGATATTTGGAGCTGAGAGGTATGAGGTATTTTGACCGTAGCAAAGCAAAATGCTTTGCCATGGTACCGCTATTTAATGTTTCATAAGCATCTATTGTTACCTTCATACTGTTTAAATTGATAGACCCCATAAGATTCATTCGAGTACGAGAAGCTGTTGTTGCAATCAATTTATCTGTTCCCGGTCGAATCCAACCATAAGAAATTTTAGTTGCCATAGTTGGATGTACACCATCAGCAAATTCAACAGGCTCATTTTTAGGCAGAGATGCCATAAGCTTGGCGTAAAATTGCATCCAAGCTTTTTGTTGATCAGAATTTGCCTTAGCCGGTGTACCTTTAGGCTTTTTATAGGAAAAACCATGTGAGTGTAGCCAAGAAGTCATCCCTGAAATCGTATAAACAATGCCATATTTCGCGAGAACATAAGAACAGATATCTTCTACTTTGACATAGGTATGAGTTGTTAAATGTTTAATGAATTCTTCTGACTGTGGCGCAAGAAGTTTACTGACTGAACCACCGCTTTCTATATGCAATTGCTGTTTATTTTGATATTCTTTAATGTGACGAGACACTGTTTCATCGTCTAAAAGCACAGCTTCAGCAATACGAGTATTACTCCAACCTTTATTCGACAATAGAACAGCCTTGATACGATCTCGTATACGACCATTCTTTTCTCGTTTATGTTGCTGTCTGAGATGCTTTTCTTCTGATAGTGTTAAAAATGAATTCATACAAAATAATTTACACTATACGAATACAAAATATCCGGAGGTTTATTCGTGATGAGTATAATCTAGATCCTGTCATTTTCATTCGGTTTTGCATTCTTCTAATGCTAAGCTTTCCTTTCGTTTTATTGATTAAATTAAGAGCCCACTTTCTAATGATATTCATATTTTTAGGAGCATTATCTTTGTAAATTTGCGACTTATCTTCATTAAAAGTAACATCTAAAACCCAATGAAGCTTATTTTCCACCTCCCAATGAGTACGAATGCACTCAGCAAGATGATGAGCATTTGCATTAAGTGAAGAAATATAGTACCGAGTTTCCCTAGTGTTTTTTTCTTTTATAGTTCTTTCTGATTCTACCATAATAATTGTACAAAGTCCCGGCCATTCATATGCTTCTAACGAACCTAACTCTTCTGTAGCCCAAACTCTACGACATTCGATTCTCCCATGTCCTTTATCTAATTGTTCGCTTTTGCTTCCATTAAATTCCTGCCAATCCAATGTTCGATGTCCATCAAAAAAGAATTTAATATCTTCGTGTAAATTGCCTTGATTACCCTTAACCCGAATATTTCATAAAACTCATTGATAGTTTCCGTAAGAGGCTTGAATTTTAGAAAAAAGGATAAATTAGTGAAAATATTCTGTTTATCGAAAAATAAGATGATTTCAGGACACACCTCCCCCTTACCCCCAACTATTTTACACGCCTTCTTTTTAAAATTGGAGTGACGTGGTTCTGTCACTTTTTACCAATGCGAGATTCGATGTGCAATAAGCAGAAAAGTATTTTGAACCGGAAAATATTCCGATAGCAACAGACGTATTCGCCGTGTATTTCTCAAAACAATACCTCCTATTTTCAGTAACCTTAGTCGAATAGTATTCACTTGAGATTTAGCAAATGAAGTACCTCGCAGTGCAAGGGAACGCAACCTTTCTAATAAAACATAGGCAAGGGCAGAGAATAAAAGCCGTAATTGATTAGGCCACCATTTATGACAGGAGGTACGATCCGAAAATAAGAGTAACTGTTCTTTAATACGGTTTTCCGAATCTCCCTTGTACAATAACTTTTATCATAAATTTTTTGTGGATCGTTCGTAAGAAAGGTTACAATAAATCGAGGATTTGCACCTTTAGAAGTATGTTCTGCTTTAGCTATTATTCTTCTTTCTTTTTTTCAACTCTTTGCAGCATAGAGAAAAGAAGTAAATAAACGCTGCTTTTCCTGTGTTTCCTTGAAACGTTTTTCTGCTTCATCCATTGTTCCTGAGATCTCTTTTTTTAAGCGTTTATTTCCTGCGATACCTACAACAAAATCAACTTGGTTTTTCTCACACCAATCAAAAATCTTATGCCTGCAAAAGCCGCTGTCTGCACGAAATATAATAGAACAACCCGGCCACGCCTGTCGTAATCTTTTGACTAAAAGAGATAAAACAGCCCAAGAATGTTTTGCCTGATCTTCACTACTTCTTCTAAGATAGGAGACAAGCAAATGACTACCGCAAAAAACATGCAGCGGTAAGAAACAGTCTTTTCTATAATATCCATGGTAAAATTTCCCTTCCCGGTTACCATGTACGGGATCATCAGTAGCATCACAATCTAAAATAAGCTCTTGAGGAGGTTTTTTGAATCGCCCTTTCAACATCGAAGTGCAACAAACCGCTACAAATTAAACTTGTCTGAAGGTGGTAAAAAATCTCCTATGGTAAACGTAAGAAAACCAAGGAGGAAAGATGCCAAACGGCTACCGTCACTTAAACAAAGACAAGAGATGCCAATTGTATACCTTAATAAGAAGAGGAGATCCTATCACCTTAATTTCCAATGAGTTAAACGTAAATCGATCGACTGTTTATCGCGAGCTAAAACGAAATTGTGGAAAGCGTGGATATCGGTATCAACAGGCTCAAGAGAAGACTTTAAAGAGACGAGGCTCAAAAACTCAACAACGAAAGATGAGCAGTGTAATGATTACCATTATCGAAGAGAAGTTAAGCGTGCAGTGGAGCCCCGATCAAATATCGGGATGGCTGAAGAAGAAAGGGTATCAAGAAGCTGTAAGCCATGAGACAATCTATAAATATATTTGGGAGGACAAAAAAAGAGGAGGCCTGTTGTATAAACACCTTAGACATAGTGGGGAAAAATATAACAAGCGAGGTAAAAATAGGGCCGGACGAGGATGTATTCCCGGACGGACAGATATTTCTGAAAGGCCTGATATCGTAGAGAAGAAAACTCGTTTAGGCGATTGGGAACTAGATACAATCATAGGAACAGAAGGGAGCGGAGTCATTGTCTCAATGGTCGAAAGAGTCTCAAAGCTAACAAAACCAGAAAAAGTCTCGCGTAAAACCGCTGAGGAAGTAAAGGATGCGCTAGTAAACAGGTTAAGACCGGTCCAAAAATTTGTCATGACATTAACTGCTGACAACGGGAAAGAATTTACTTACCACAAACAAGTGAGTCAATTACTTGAGACAAGTTTTTACTTTGCTACCCCCTATCATTCGTGGGAGAGAGGGCTGAACGAGCATACGAATGGACTCGTTCGACAATATCTCCCTAAAAATAAACGGTTTGATGAAGTCTCAGCAGGTAATTTAAAAAAGATTGAGAACTTGCTTAACAATAGACCCCGAAAAGTGTTAAACTTTTCAACACCGGAGGAGGTGTTTAACCGTCTCAGTAAGGAAGCAGCAAGTGTTGCACTTCGATGTTGAAAGGGCGAATGATTTTATAAATGATTCAACTAAAATGCGACTAATTTTAACTGCGGTTTCTCTGTCCGCTCGGTTTTCAAAACGGCACAGTGTAGGACTACTTGCTAAAGGATGTTCAAAATCAATTGCCGTTTGAATAGCACCGTCATCTTTAAGTTTATCATGATCGTTTAAATCCTCATAACCCAAAGCAATACCATATACTCTTTGACGCAGCATTTCGAGTATGCTATGTATCACATAATTAGGATTGCGTTTATCAGGTATACAAGCAGCTGCTTGTTCAGTCAGCTTTAGCTTTTTATCGACTTGACGCAGTAAGATAACCCCGCCGTCACTTGTAATGTTACCGCCGGTAAAGGAACATTCTATTCTTTTAGATTTTATGGGTGAAAAATTGATTTGTTTTGTGTTACATTTTGTCATGAGTATTTTTCTTATTTGTTATGTTTGGTGCAACTATACTTTAACAAGTTAAGTAAAAATACTCATTCTTTTTTCCGATTTTTATGAAATATTCGGGTTAAGCCAAATATTGAATAACCCGGTATTACAAGTACCTTCAAAACACATTGGAGATAAAAACTGCCCTTTAGACAGGGCTGAAATAATATTTTGCCTTATAAACTCACCTTACGCACGCCTTCTACTAAGCAGGATACAGAATCAATCCCCCTTTACGAGAGTGCGTGCGTAAGGTGAGTTATAAAGCGGTTTCCTGAAACCGCTCCAAAAACTTTTTTGCCGCGTAAGCTTCTTCCGGACTCACGAAATAAAAATTGATGAATCCCGGTTTCATCGAGATAAATTCTCTTGTCAAAGGGAATATTTTTTAAATCTTTCATAAAAGCTTCCCGTTTCTTTTCATCTCTTTCCTTATAGCGAGTAGTTTTTTTTTTCGTGTAATTTTTAATCTTTTAAGGGCATAAAAAATCGTTTGCGGAGTGACTGAAAAATAATCAGCAATTTCCGATAAAAAATAATCCGGATGTTTTTCTACATATTTAGATAACAACTCATCATCTAATTTCTTATAAGCATATTTTCTGCGGATTGGTTTTAAATGTCCTTTTTGCTTTTTTTGCAAGATCCATCGATATATTGTTGCGATACCTACTTGAAAAATATGGCCGGCTGCTTTTTTATCATGATGTTTTTCTATATGTTGTAATACTTTCTCTCGAAGATCTACTGAATAGGCTCTAGGCATTGTTTTGTCCTTACTGTTTGTATAAAAAAAGAAGGATAACATATTATCAAATAAAAATTAAAATACTATACATCGAACTTGGATTAATGATGATCATTTAAAATCAATATTAACAAGTTATTATTAACATAATATTAACATAATATTAACATAATATTAACATAATATTAACACAGCATTAACATAAACAAAGCATAATAGCTTTGAATACTTATAAACTAAATATAAACAACCTATTATTAATAAAAATAAATTAAAGTGTAATTATTATGACTATTTATAACATACCATGTTCAAACCGATTTGAAGTTTTAGCCGACTTACCACCTGATGACTCAGAAAATAAAATATCAGGAATACCTCAAGCCGACTTACCACCTGATGACTCAGAAAATAAAATATCAGGAATACCTCAAGCCGACTCACCACCTGATGGCTCAGACAATACAATATCAAGAATATCTAAGTCAGGATTGACAAGCTTATTCACAGCATATTTATTAGCCTTTTCTTCATCAGGTACAAATGGCTTAAGAGTTCCTGAGTGTAAGGATCTGATGCAACCTTTTTTCATTAAAGTTCCAGCTAACAACATTCAAGCTTTTAACCTCGAAGTTTTAGGGCCACGGTGTGTTAATCCTATGGATCCTCTTAATCAAGATCCCTTTGGAATCAAAACAGCACATCAAGAAAAACTCAAACCAACATCTCCTAACCCAAATTGTACAGAATTTCCTAATCAAAAATATCGGAAAGGTGCCAATCCATCCAATATAACAAACTTTATAGAAGGTGCGATTCAAGAATTTAAAGATTTCGATCAATACCTGAACTCTCAACATTTTAGCTGTTATTTAGGTAAAAAAAATCAGCGCCTTGGAAAATTTCAAATTCTAGGTGGAGGAGTAGTAAAAAGGACTTTTACGCACGATGACTACCCCAGTGTTGCATTTAAAATAAACAATAAAGTACTAAGCCTGATCATAGGTCATAGCTTGCAACAGAACGTAAAAAACGCCGGAAGAATTGAAGAAGTAATAAAAAAATACGGCTATAAATATCTAATAACAAGCCAACCTATTCTTTTTAAAAAAGGAGATCTTGAACTTATATTTGAAAACGAACAATCTTTTATAAACTATGAAACAGCAGAAAATGTGATCCCTCAAGAAATACGTCAAAGAGCAGAAGAGGAGTTGTGTCACCTTGTCGGGGAAACTCACTTAACCGATATAAACCTAAAGGAGACCCATAATGTAGCCTATATAAAAGATGAAAACGGAGAGTTCAAGTTATGCCTTTTTGATTTTGATATGGTCTCTCCGGAATTGAAGGCCAAGGACCCAATAGGGCGGAGTCAATCAGAAAAAACATACTATGAACTCGCGAGGGAGAAAGCTCTAAAAAAATGCGTAATTTCATAGACAGGCTTAAGGACCATCTGAAATAAGTGATTGGAAAGACTTCTACATAACTGATTCCTGATAATACTTTTTTTAAAATCATTATCAGGAATCAGTTATGTAGAAGTCTTTCCAATCGAATTTACAAATAAAATATCTCGTCTAATCAAAAAAGAGGTAAGGGTTGTTCAAACAAGATACTTTTATAGAAATCCCCTTTTGAATTTTTGGATGATACTTTTTCTACATTGTGGAAGAAAGTAAACCTTGAATTAATCCCGGGATATAGCCGATTATCAAAAAATTGCTATTTAGCATTAGAAACACAACTCATCTTTGCTGTTTTATCAGATCTTATTCTTTACAAGCTTTTGAAATTCGGCAGGAAACATCTTAATGACTCCTTAATGAATTTATTATATAATTTGGTGAAATTTTTTTTAAACCTTTTAAATTATAACAGTGAGGAAATTATGATTAACAAAGCAAACTGGCCCTGTACATTGAACCTTCTTCATGATGCGAAAATAGTCGCTGATGAAGTCAATCATGAAACCCTTTGTAAGCAAGAGGGAACAAACTCTAATTATACCCCCCCTTATATTAGCCACCAGCATTATTTTGGTATGCCATATGGAGGCTACCCCGGATACTTTTCCGGTTTTAGAGGAACAGAAGAATCCTCTAAAAATAACAGTTGGAGTACACCAATTGGCATAGCAGCAGCAGTTGTTTCAATGGCAACGATATATTTCATTGGTCAAGACTGGGGATCGATTAACAATGCCAATGACGATCTCGAACGATTAAAATCCCAAAAAGAGATCGCTCTTTTAGAACTTAAAGAAAAAAACGTTTCTTCTCGTACGAAGAAACAGGTGGAACGGGTAGCGGAGAAACAAGAAAAAATCTTTAAGCTTGTACGAGAAGATGCTCAGTGGGGCCTTCTGACAAAATCCGGATTACTCAGCTCAGCGATAACAGCTGCCGGCGGAGCATTTTTACTCGCTTCATGGCCAATAACCGTTATTGGAATAACAGGTGGATTCGTAAGTTCATTAAGTGTTCTTTTCCGGGCCGGTTTCAATACGACAACCAGCCACATCAAAAAAGAAGCCGGCGATCTAGCTAGACAAGTAAGTTATTTAGAAAGTTCAAACATTCCGGATATTACCGGTTTAGAATCCTTTAAATTTGCAGTAGCTTAATTCTTTATCGGAGCAAAAGAGCGCCTGTGTATCGGGCATGGGCCATGCTCTTTTATTGCATCACAATGTTTCTTGGTTCCATAACCTTTATTTGTATCGAAAGCATATTGAGGCCATTGAATATGGTGCTCTTTCATCAATCTATCTCGCGTCTCTTTAGCAATAATAGAAGCTGTTGCAATGGATAAAGATCGCCGGTCACCTTTTATGATCTTTTTGCAGGGAACTTTATTATAATAAAGACGGAGACCGTCTACCAATAAATATTGAGCTTTAACAGATAGATTATCTAAAGCTTCCTTCATAGCCAATTGAGTAGCCATTAAGATATTTATTTGATCAATGATATCATGTTTTACAATACCGACAGCATAGATAATTTGAGGATCATTAGTGATCTGTTCAAAAAGTGTTGCTCTTTGAACAGATGTTAACTTTTTACTGTCATCAATACCGCAGGCAAATAAATATTCTTTTGGTAGAATACAGGCTGCAGCAACGACCGGACCTGCTAATGGCCCTCTACCGGCCTCATCAATTCCGGCAACATGATCATACCCCTCTTCCCAAACTTGTCTTTCGAATTTTAAAAGACCTAGCTGACGAAGTCGCTCATTAGCATCCATACCAATTCCTTTTTATTCAGTAGATTCGTCAGTATTTTCGTGCTTTTTCTCCGGTTCCTTAGGTTGTTGTTCACTTTTCTGTTCTTCAGCTTGAACCGGAGCATCTTGAGCTTCAACCACATTTTCTTCTGATTTTTTCTTAGAAATTGCTTGATTAACGGTAACTCTTTTTGAAGCTCCCATTTGACCTTTAACTTTAGATTTTTTACCGGTAGTACCACGTAAATAATATAGTTTACCACGTCTAACAATTCCTTCACGAATCACTTCAATCTTTGATATTCTAGGACTATGGATAAGAAAAACACGTTCCATACCTGCACCATAAGCTACACGGTGTATTGAAACCGTCTCAGAAACGCCGCAGCCTTTTCTGGCAATAACGGTCCCGGTAAATATTTGAGTACGTTCCTTTTCTCCTTCGATAATACGAGTATGTAAACGTACGGTATCTCCCACACGAAACTCCGGAATATCTCTTTTCATCTGCTCTTTTTCGAGTTCCTCAATGACAGCGCACTTGCTCATTTCTTTTTCTCCTCATTAACTTGTAAAACCTCACCGTTAAGGTGATTGCAATGCTTAAATTTTTCTATTAAATCCGGACGGTTCATTTGAGTTTTTTCTAAGGCTTTTTCAAAACGCCATTTGGCAATATGTCCATGGTTACCATTCAATAACACTTTGGGAACCTCCTTGCCTTCAAATACTTCAGGCCTAGTATAGTGAGGGCAATCCAATATTCCATTTTGAAACGAATCTTGCTTAACACTTGCCTTATGCCCCAATACACCCGGGATATAACGGACCAGCACATCAACTAATACAATCGATGCGATGCAACCGTTTGTTAATACATAATCTCCAATACTAATTTCCTCATCAATATATTGTTGGATGATTCTCTCATCTATCCCCTCGTAATGCCCACACAATAATATCAAATGGGAGTCGCCGGCTAGCTTCTCCGCTTTGTCAGGAGTCAATCTAGATCCTTGAGGAGATAGTAAGATAACCTTTGAATGATCACTTCGAAGGGCTAATATTGATTTGGCAATAGGTTCTGCTAACAAAACCATGCCGGGGCCTCCTCCATATGGACGATCATCTACTTGCTTATGCTTTCCATGCGCATAATCTCTAATGTCATGTAACTCTATTTCAAGTAATCCTTTTTCCCGGGCTCTTTTGATGATACTCTCATCAAAAGGACCACGAAAATATCCGGGGAATAAACTTAAAATATCGATTCGCATAAGATTTAAGCAACTTTCTCTGCTTTTTTCTTAGCGCGCTTTGCTAATTCTCTATCAAGCCTCTCTTTATAAAAGCCTTTGATGAAAGCAGGATTTACACGTTTGACTAAAGTTTCCAATTTTGGTGTCATTTGGGCACCATGCTTTAACCAATGTTCTAATCGATCCATTTTAACTTCAATATTCGATTCAGTACCCGGTTGAAAAGGGTTATACCAACCTAACATTTCAACATATTTCCCATCTCTGGGATATCGACTATCAGCTACAACCAACCGATAAAATGTACGGTTTTTCCGTCCCTGTGCTCTCAATCTGATCTTTAACGCCATGAAAATCCTCCCATAAGCTTTTCTAAATTCTTCTTATTCGACATCTGTTTTATAAATTGCTTTGTCCGTTTAAATGTTTTCACTAGCTTATTAACATCCTCTAATGAAGTTCCACTACCTCGAGCAATTCGCTTTCTTCGACCTACTATTAATTCTACTTTTTCTTGTCTTTCTGCTTTAGTCATAGAGAGAATCATCGATTCAATTCTGAACAACTGCTTATCAGATAGATCTAAATCTTTTAATTGTGCTCCACCGGGAAGCATTTTTAACAACCCTTTTAAAGAACCCATTTTTTTTACAACTTGCATCTGTTTAAGATAATCTTCGTACGTAAGAGATGCTTTACGCATCTTCTTTTCGAGTACCTTAGCCTCTTTTTCATCAATAAACTCTTTAGCTTTATTGACTAGGTTAATGGTATCACCCATTCCCAAAATACGATCTGCCATCGATTGAGGATAAAAATACCGGAGATCTTCCAGCTTTTCACCAATCCCTTCAAATTTTAGCGGCTTGCCTGTAATTTCACGAATAGAAATGGCAGCACCTCCGCGGGTATTACCATCAAGCATGGTCAATACGGTCCCTGTAATTTCTATTTGCTTATTAAATGCAGCAGCAACTGAAGGAGCATCTTGACCGGTAGATGCATTGGCAACAAATAGAGTTTCGGATGGACTAACCTCTTTTTTGATAGCCTGTAACTCATGCATGAGTTCTTGATCAATATGTAGACGGCCTGCCGTATCAAAAATAACGGTGTCGATATTCATAGAAGCAGCTTCTTTTAAGGCTTTTTTAGCAACCGTAACAGGTTTTTTTTCACCTTCGATGAAAAAAACAGGAACATCTGCTTGTTTTCCCAATAATTTCAACTGCTCTACAGCAGCAGGCCTTTGTAAGTCACAAGCTACAAGCATGAGTTTTTTTTTATAATCGTCCTTTTTAAGAAAATAAGCTAACTTAGCGCAAAACGTTGTCTTACCGGATCCTTGCAAACCACAAACCATAAACACTGCCGGCCTACCGGAAAAAACTAACGCTGTACCCTCCCCTCCCATCAATTGAACTAATTCATCGTGAACAACTTTGATAAATTGTTGAGAAGGAGATACCGATTTGATAACTTGCTCCCCTAAGGCTTTTTCTTTAACTTTCTTAATAAAAGACTTTGTAACAGTATAATTTACATCTGCATCTAACAGAGCTAAGCGAACCTCTCTGACAGCATCTGATATATTATCATCTGTCAACTTGCGTTTTCCTGCTAAAGTAGAAAAAACGTTTTGTAATTTATCTGTTAATGATCCAAACATTTATAAAAAAAATTGCAATTTCCCTTAATTTGAAAAAACAGGTTACTTAAACAACTATTCGATTTCAAGGAAAAAGAGCCTATCCAATCCCGCCCAATCCTTTTCAAAATTAAATTTTTTATAACCTTGTTTCGAAAAAATATTTGTAATAGCTGATTTTTGATTATATCCTATCTCCAAGTAACATTTTCCATTGGGATTCAAATAATCCCTTAACCCGTCAGCAAAACGTTCATAGCATTCTAAGCCTTGATTAGAAGCAACTAAAGCAAGTTTAGGTTCATATAGTTTGACTTCATTTTCTAAATTCACGTACTCATCCTCAGAAATATAAGGAGGATTGCAAATGATGAAATCAGCCTTCAATCTCTTAAAAGGTTGAAATAAATCACCTTGAATCAAGGTGACTTTTGTTTGATTTTGATCCGCATTTATTTTAGCTACTTTTAAAGCTTTTTCGCTAATATCTGATAAATAAACTTTCAATTCAGGAAATTGCTTTTTTAAAGCAATTCCAATACAGCCCGATCCTGTACAGATGTCATATAAAATTTTTCCTTTTAGATCGCTCCCTTTTAGAGATTGTACAATTTTATCAACAATAATTTCAGTCTCTTGACGAGGGATTAATACATCAGGCGTAAGAGCGATAGTACATCCATAAAAAGAGATCTCTTTATGGATATAAGATAAAGGCTCATTTGCTCCACGCCTTTTTAAATGATCACGGATGATTTCCAATTCTCTTTCAATTACAGGCCTCTCAAATGACATGTATAAATCAATGCGATTCATCCCTAAGCAATGAGCAATAATTTCACCCGCTTCCTTGCGAGCATTGTCAATAGATTTTTCTGCCAGGTATTTGTAAGATAAAGATAATATTTCTGATACTGTTCGCATAAGAGATTAATCGGCTAGTTTTTTTTGATGATAATGGGAGACTACGGCAGTTATAAGCCCTTCTAAATCTCCATTCATTATTTTATCAAGGCTATATAAAGTTACATTAATGCGATGATCGGTAACACGATTTTGAGAAAAATTATATGTTCTAATTCTTTCAGAGCGATCTCCCGACCCTACTTGTTGAGAGCGCAAACCGATAATTTCCTTCTCTTTTTTTATTCTTTCATGATCTGCAATTTTAGCATGTAAAAGCCTTAAAGCTTTTTCTTTATTCTTATGTTGGCTTTTTTCCTGCATGCAATAAGAAACAAGCCCTGTTGGTACGTGAGTAATGCGTACAGCTGAATCCGTAGTATTGATATGCTGTCCTCCCGCTCCGGACGCCCTATAGGTATCAATGCGCAAATCTTTGTCATTCAATACAATTTCTTCTTCTTCATCCGGCTCCATTAAAACAGCTATCGTAATGGCTGAGGTGTGTACCCTTCCTTGTGATTCTGTAGTAGGTACTCTCTGTACACGATGCGTCCCACCTTCATGCTTCATATAACGGTAGACATTCGGACCGGATAAAACCATCACGTATTCTTTATAACCTCCAACTTCGGCAGAGGTACAAGAAAGTAACTCGTAACGCCAGCCTACAGCATCAGCATAACACTTATACATGCGAACACAATCACCGACAAAAAGAGCCGCTTCATCACCACCGGTGCCGGCTCTAAGTTCCATTATCGTATTTCTATGATCATTGGGATCAGGAGGAATCAGAAGGTTTTCTAATTTTTTTTCTAAAACAGGCGTTTTCTCTTCTAGAGAGGCTATATCATCCAGCAACATCTTTTTTAGATCTTCATCCTGATCCTCTTTGAGAAGATCACGATTATCCTTTAACTGATTTGTTAAATCCAAAAGAGATTCCCAAACCTCTCTTACCTGTGATATATAAGCATGCTCTTGTGTAAGAAAACGAAATTGCTTTTGATCGTTAATCGCTTCCGGCTTACCTAACTCATTTTCTACTTCAACCAAACGCTGTAGTAATTTAGCAATTTTATCTTTCATTAAATATCCTTCAAGATACCAAATTCCATCAGAAGCAAACCTCTAGGATTATTTATTAGATTTTTCTTCTGTGTCAGCTTTCTTACTCGTTGTGCCATAACGTTTATTAAATTTATCAACTCTGCCTTCAGTATCAATAAATTGTTGGCTTCCGGTAAAGAAGGGATGCGACGCACTTGAAACTGAAATATGACAAACAGGATATTCCCGGCCTTCATATTGTTCCACCGCTTCAGTCTCCAAAGTAGAACTAACTAAAAATTTAGATCCTGTAGAGGAATCAACAAAAAGAACTTTTCTATAATTAGGATGAGTATCTTTCTTCATTCTATTTTCTCCATATCATGAGCAAGTATTTTGATCTCTTTAGTCATTAAAAGCAAGTTTTTAATATCTTAATTTGATAATGCAGCCTTTTTGACAGCTTCAACGACTTTTTTCTTCAAAAGGAGAGCGTAGTATACAATCGGACTCCCCGGCATCAATGGATTCCGCTAGAGCTTTAACTACAGCATATTTTATAACAATTAAGTAAGAAAACTCTTTGCTTTAGCACCGGGATGAAAGCGTCTATTGATTTTCTTGCTTAATTTTCATAAACCTTCTAGGATGTTAATTGTAATTTTACCTTTTACTTTTACTCAGTCCTTATTTTATCCCTTTATTCATTCTTAATTTTAAGATAGAAAAATAGTATGTAATGGCATATGCTAATATTACATGGTTTAGAAAAATAGAATGTTAGAATAAATAAAATATATGAACTTTTCTTTTCAACAACGAACAGGCTTTCCTAAAACACCCAAGTTACTAAAAAGACTTTTATTATCCATAGGTCTTTTTAGCATAGGCTCCATCATTGCAGATTCTTTCCTAAGTCATTTTACACATATGTTTTTATTTAAATCTTTATTTACCTTATCCCCTGCAGGGATAATGAAAGGATTTTTTTGGCAACCGATTACCTATCTTTTTCTTTTACCTATTGACCAAGGGATAACGTTTGCTTTTATAATCAATTTATTTTTTACCCTTTATTTTCTTTGGGTTGTTGGCACAAAGATTTATAACTCGCTAGGTAAAAGCTCTTTTATCACTCTCTTTATTATAAGTGGTATCTTATCAGCGATTTGCGCCGTAGTATTGGCATGTTTTTTTTCAATTCCCGGTTATATATCCGGTTGTGGTGCCGTTATGTTAGCTTTTCTTGTCATTTGGTGTATGCTTACTCCTGAACAAGAAATTATGTTATTTATGATGTTGCCAATTAAGATTAAGTGGTTGGCTGTCATTGCTGTTGGTATTTGTTTAATGCAACAAATATTAGCCTTTGATTGGTTTTCTCTTACTCTATATCTCTCTGCCATTGTGCTAACATATATTTATGCTACTTGTGCACACGCGCTCTCTACTCCTTTTAAAGCCACACAATTCATTGATAAGAATCTCGCTCAGTTTGGAGCTGTCTTAAAGAAAAAATTTTATAAAGTTAATAATATTAGTACCAAAAACAAAATCTTTGATTTCAAAACAGGAGAAGCCGTATTAAATGATGAGGATTTCATTAATGCTATGCTTGATAAAATCTCTCAATACGGTGATAAATCTTTATCATTTAGAGAAAAAAGACGCCTTCGTAAAATATCAAAAACCAAGCGATACGACTCTCATTGACAGCTCCCAACCTAAAAGGGAACGGATTCCTCATTCACAGACCACGGCTAACAAAAGAGTTAATCTAACATGATCTCCAAAGGCTTACATTACCGACTGCCCTTCGGTATATACTGCTCGTAGCTGAATCAGAGAAATTTTGTTGAAAAATTAATTAGTGACTGAGTAACCTTACTTCTTTAAATTTTGATCTACATCATAAATGCACCTTTCACCCGACATTCCTAGACCTCTAAACAAGTTTTTCTAATTAAGCCATACATCCTCATTGCAGTCTTTCCAAACAAAACAATAATCTTTTTCCGAAGACGGGTTAAATTTGTGATCATTTCTTTACAAATTCTCCGGGAAGTCTTCTGAAAAAAACGGATTATTCCGATACCTTCCATAATTTGGAAAATCCATCTTAATGTTGGATTTTTGACTTCCTTTCCTAATTGGTTGGGTAATGTCTCTTCTGTTTCTATCAATTTTTGTCGAAGTTGATATTGTCCGATATTATAAACCATTAAACACAATGTCATAACCATCATTAATGCTTCAATGCGTCGAGGGGTTTTTAAAAAAATAGAATCAACCATAAACCAAGGATCTTTTAAAAAGCGAAACCCTCCTTCAACCTTTTGCTGTTCTTTATATTCTTCTAACATCATCTCATCTTTATAATTTTCTCTATCGGTGTCATTCGTAGCTAAAATAAACCGTCCTTTTCTATTCATCAGTTTATTAATTTCTTCTTCTTCCCTTTCAAAGCTAGCATGAATCTTGTATCCAACAACTTGTTTTTCCTCTCCTTGTTTAGGTTTGCCTAATTTACCATATTTTAGAATCGGCAATATCTCACTATTCATGGAATATAAATGATTTTTTTTAGTCAATCTGCCCCAAGCTTTTTTAGCATCACTTTCGCATTTAAATTCCTCATTACCCAAATGCCAAAGTTGTTTCTTGAGCTTTTCTTCTGCCTTGGTCAATTTTTTTTCTAATGATTTTATCTCTCTCTGATAGGCTTGCTCTGAAAAAACCAAAAGCCATCTTTGTTTAATCCCTCCATAAAAAGAGGTGAAGCTGCATGTTTTATATCCTTTCTCCTGATCAATCCAATCAATTTCTTCTTCCGGTTTTTCTACTAATCTTTTTGCTTCTCCTATTATCTCGGGAACTCGGGTGAGCCATTTATAATCATTATTTTTTAAGAGCTTTTCTTTTGTGTATAACGCTGAATCGGCAACCCACTTAAACTTTGTTTTTACATCAATCTGTTGTTGAAATTCACTGATTTTTTTGATCGTCTCATGAAAACTTGCTTTATCAGAACTATTGCCGTCTAAGGCTTCCATCCATAGAGGCATAGAACTCGGACCATTGGTAACGAGAGAAAGTACAACTTGTTTCAAATCAGGTCTATGATCTTTAGAATAACCCTGCTTAATCTCAATCACTTGCGGATCATCTTTCACTTCATACGACCCATGAACGGAAAAGCTTGTTGTATCTAGATGATGCGTTTTTTGTAGTAAATCATGGTCTAGGGCTATTCCAAAAGAAACTTCAGCAAATAATTTACTGCTCCCATATTTCGCAATATCATCCAAAGCATGACCTAAAGTATAATCTGTGAGATCTTCTGCTCGAAGATTGTTGCCAAGTAAATTCTCTATCGATTTAGAAGCAAAAAATTGATGTGTTAGGTAGAGACGTCTATTAGTAAACCCTAATCCATTCAGAATCATTGCAATTACTGCCTGTCCCGCACTTACTTTTCTTTGTGGATGATTTTTTAATCCGGTATCAATCCTTTCCGCTACCTTTAGATCGCTGCAAAGTGCTGCAATTAATCCATGGTGATCCATGTTCACTGTTTGAATATTATCTCCTGCAACTTCCGGCATAACTTTTCTCCTTGTATCAAATAAAAAGTAACAGGATAGGCAATCTATAATTCTAATTCAAAAAAAATATCTTACGGTCTAGGAATGTCGGTTTCACCAAAAGAAAAATCTAACCTTGAGAATCATGCAAGAAAAACTCGTAATATATAGTGAATTAAATTTGATTTTTCTTTTCTAACTAATGGATGTTTATGAAAAATAAAATTTAATTCACTATAACATCATCTATTCAGTATCCGGAATAACCTCTTGGCTCAAAGATCATGCGTTTACCTACAAAGAGCCATTGAAAGTTCCGGGAGAGTTAGATCCACAAAGGCAACAAGATTTTATAGAGTCATACATGAGCTTGAAAGCTGAATTAGGAAAAGGCGGGAAAATGTATTTTTTGGATGCTCTGCATCCTGAATTCCGGTCTCAAGCCGTATCCGGCCGGATAAAGAAGGGAGAGATACAAACGCTCCCGACTACGAACAAACAATTTAGAATGCATTTTGTAGGAGCTTTATCGCTTGCTAAGATGGAAAAATGAAAGAGCAATTAGGTCAAAGAATTAACGATAATTTTCAAAAAATTATTATTAATCATATTCATTGTCCTTCAAGATGAATTCTCCGATTCAGCTGCGAGCAGTATATACCAAGTCAAAAAAACAAGTAGACGCTCTCATCCCAATGCTAAAACAAAGGGTTTTCTCGCTTAATTGTCATAACTATCTTAATCTATTTTGTATCTGCCCCTTCATTTATATAAGCAAACCAAGCCATTTGAACGGTTTGTACTCCTTCTAAAACTCCTTCTTCATAGCGAAACAGCGGGTTATTTTCAAGTTCAGGATAATCATTGGGTTGTAATATGTCTTCTGTTGTTAAATTAGGGATAATATAACGCCCCATTTTTAAGAGCTTATCCTTTTGTCCTTCTACAATTTCATTAAGCAGGACTTTCATTTCTGTCATCAAAGTATCATCTAACATATAGCTAACCTTAACTTATCGCTTATTTTTAAAAAATTCCTTCAAAAGCCAAGCTGAAGCTTCTTTTAAAACGCCTGTTCTAACATTAATTTCGTGAGTAGGATGTTTTTTATCAAAGATATCAATCCAACTTCCGTTAGTACCGTGCCGAATATCTTCTGTAGCCCAAACTAAATTCTCAACCCTCGCTAAATGCATCGCACCGGCGCACATCATACAAGGCTCTAAAGTAGTATAGAGAGTGGTTCCGTTCAAACGCCAATTTTTCATGGCAATTGATCCTGCTGTAAGACAGAGCATTTCCGCATGCGCTGTTGCATCTTTCAACAATTCAACTTGGTTATGTCCTCCGGCAATAACAGAACCTTCAAGAACTAACACAGAGCCCACCGGGACTTCATCGCGCAAAAAAGCTACACGCGCTTCTCTTAAAGCTTCAAGCATAAATCGCTCATCATCATTTTTAGTAGTAATACATTTAATAAAATTATGCTTAATATCCAAAAAGGGTTCCAAAATATTGCTGCCTTATTTTCCACATTTGAATGACTTAAATTCAAAATGATGATTTTTTTCTAAGATATCAAATTTTTTTCGATATTGTTTAATAAGATATGCCGCTTGCTCTTCATATATTTCTTTCAACAACTTCAGTTTGTGATACTCTTTTTCTATAGAAAAATTCTTTTTATTAAAAATCCTTTGTATTGACCTGCTTACGTAAATATAGCACAAAACTATATTAACTAAAATATGCAGACAATAGAATATTAATTCTCTAGTTATTGTACAAGGAACTTATCTTATTTGACAGCTCTTAACCCTAAAGAGAAAGGCTTCTTAATTCAACGACCATTGTTAACAAGTGTTACTCTAACACGATCTCCAAAAAATTAAATGACCGACTCCCCTTATATAGTGAATTAAATTTTGTTTTTTATTATGATGATGTATCATGTACGCTTGACAGCTCCCAACCCTAAAGGGAAGGGATTCCTAATTCATCGACCACTGCTAACAAACAAGCTAGTCTAACATGATCTCCAAAGGCTTAAATTACCGACTGCCCTGCGGTATCGAGATTAATAGATGCATTAAGATCTCTATCGTGTGTTACTTTGCAGTTTGGACACTGCCAACTTCTCACACTTAAATCTAAAATTTCTATTTGGTACCGGCAGGCAGAGCATAGTTTTGAACCGGCAAAAAATTGATCTAATTCCACTATATTTCTTCCGTACCATTTACACTTATACTTTAAAAATGTTAAAAACCGGCTCCATCCTGCATCCGATATATGCTTGGAAAGTTTTTTATTTTTTAACATCTTATTAATATTTAACCCTTCTATCGTGATCGTTTGGTTTTCACGAGCCAACTTTGTAGAAAGTTTATGATGAAAGTCCTGCCTTATATTTTTTATCTTCGAATGTATCGAAGCCACCGATCTTCTTTTTTTGAGTCTGTTTTTACCTTTGACTTTAGCTTTGCTAAGAGAACGTTGTTTTCTTTTTATAGTACTTTAATTTTTATTTGATAATATGTTATCCTTCTTTTTTTATACAAACAATAAGGACAAAACAATGCCTAGAGCCTATTCAGTAGATCTTCGAGAGAAAGTATTACAACATATAGAAAAACATCATGATAAAAAAACAGCCGGCCATATTTTTCAAGTAGGTATCGCAACAATATATCGATGGATCTTGCAAAAAAAGCAAAAAGGACATTTAAAGCCAATCCGCAGAAAATATGCTTATAAGAAATTAGATGATGAGTTGTTATCTAAATATGTAGAAAAACATCCGGATTATTTCTTATCGGAAATTGCTCATTATTTTTCAGTCACTCCGCAAACGATTTTTTATGCCCTTAAAAGATTAAAAATTACACGAAAAAAAAAACTACTCGCTATAAGGAAAGAGATGAAAAGAAACGGGAAGCTTTTATGAAAGATTTAAAAAATATTCCCTTTGACAAGAGAATTTATCTCGATGAAACCGGGATTCATCAATTTTTATTTCGTGAGTCCGGAAGAAGCTTACGCGGCAAAAAAGTTTTTGGAGCGGTTTCAGGAAACCGCTTTATAAGGCAAAATATTATTTCAGCCCTATCTAAAGGGCAGTTTTTATCTCCAATGTGTTTTGAAGGTACTTGTAATACCGGGTTATTCAATATTTGGCTTAAGGAAGTTTTGACTCCTCAGCTTACACCCGGTAGTGTTCTTATTCTTGACAATGCCGGTTTTCACAAGTCAGCGGAAAGCAGGAAAATAGTAGAATCTGCCGGTTGTAAGCTTATGTTTCTTCCTCCATATTCTCCGGACTTAAATCCTATAGAAAAATATTGGGCTAATATGAAAAATAAAGTTAGAGAGATATTACGAAAAGTTACGAATTTTAAATTCGCCATTGATCAAGCAATCTTATCAATGTAAAATTAAACGACTATAGTCTTTTCTTATGAAATCTAAAAGGTTTAGGTGCCGTAATCTTTTTCCCTATAGAAAGAGTTGCGAATGTCGTTAATCCTAAATCTATACCGACAGAATTATTTCTCTTCTCAAAAGGGATCACTTCTTCTTCTACTAATAGGCTCACAAAATACCTGTCACAAGAGTCTTTTGTGATTGTTATACCTGTTGGTGTACCTAAAAAACACCTTGACCAATGTATTTTTAATCTGTCTTTAGATTTTGCAATCTTAAGATTAACCCCATCCCAACTAAATGCTGACTTAGTTAATCGTATTGCCTGCGTACTGTGTTTGTTTTTAAAGCGAGGGAAATTTGACCTTTTTTTAAAAAAGTTTAAAAAAGCTCTATCAAGATCTCTAAGACTTTGTTGCAGACAAACAGAAGAAACTTCGTTTAACCAAAGAAACTCTTTGTTTTGCTTAAGACTTGTCAAGAATGCCGATGTTTTAGAATAACTTACATTCTCTTTGTATTCCTGATATTTCTTGATCTTAAAATTTAAAGCTTGATTATATACAACTCCGGAACATCCAAAGCTTTTTGTAAGCAACTCCTTTTGTTTTTTCGTTGGATAGAATCTAAATTTATATGCTTTTTTGATCATCATGTATTGCATTATATGTCCGGTATATATAGATTGTCTATCCGGAAAGACGGAAAACCTCTAAAACAGCAATTTTTAACCTTAGTTACCATGTTATTTGGTGTCCTAAATATAGGAGAAAGGTTCTTGAAGGTGATATTGTTGTTCGTTTAAAGGAATTATTAAAATTAAAAGCTCTACAACTAAATATAGAGATTCACGAACTGAATATTGTCTTTTCAACTATGAAGTGCAACAAACTTGTACTCTATTATAGCACAAATTCTTCGGATTGAAAACCTCTATAGGTGTTTTAAAATTCAAACTTTTTCCGGGTCTTTCATTAAGCAGTTTTTCTATCTCTTTTACATCCTCTTGTGTCACATTATTAAAGTTTGTTTTCTTAGGCAAATACTGTCTAACTAACCCATTCGTATGTTCATTCAACCCTCTTTCCCGGGAATAATAGGGTTTAGCAAAATAAAACTCTGCTTTGAGTGTTGAACTTACTGCTTGATGCCGAGAAAACTCTAAACCATTATCTGCTGTTAATGTGTGAACTCTATCCTTAACAGGCTTTAAACAGGTAATTAAAGCATCGGCAACACCGAGGGCTTGTTTAGACTTTACCTTCATAACCATCGTATATTTAGAAGCACGATCAACAATAGAAACAATCACTCCTTGATGATTTTTGCCTATTATCGTATCTAATTCAAAATCTCCTATTCTTGTTTTTTCATCGACAATACAAGGTCTTTTATCAATATCGACTCTATTGGGAATACAGCTTCGGCCTGCTTTATCTGAACCTCGCTTTTTATACTTCTTACCTTTGTGTCTTAAATTTTTATATAAATTGCCCCAATTTCGTTTATCTTTCCAAATATGACGATAAATACTTTCGTGGCTGATAAGCAGGCCTTCTTCTTCTTTCAATCGACCGGATATTTGAACAGGACTCCATTGAAGCAATAATTTACTTTCTATCTTCATAAGTAGTTCAGGGGTCATTTTCTTTGTTTTACTGCTCGCTTTTGAACGCCTTCTTTTAGTTTTGATTTGTGCTGCAAAATAGATATATCTGCCTTCATAGCTATTTCTTTTTAACTCTCGATAAACAGTAGTTTTATTAACATTTAATTCCTGCGAAATAGAATCAACAGAATCTCCTCTTTTTTTTAAAGTACATATTTGGCACCTTTGTTCGTAGGTTAAATGCCGGTAGCCTTTAGGCATAAAAAATCCCTCCATAGTTTTTTTTTGCAAAAATTTACTATAGAGATTTTGCCGGCATTTGGCCATTTTCAAATTCTTCCTATTTGTTGCACTTCAATGTTGAAAGGGCGTATTATGCCTGATCACGTACATATTTTTTTAAATACCAAGCCTATATATTCACCACAATTTTTCATAGGACAACTTAAGGGATATACAAGCCGAATATTAAGGCAAGAATTTTCAAGCTTAAGATCCGGGTTACCCACACTGTGGACACGGTCTTATTATGTTGATAGTGTTGGAAAATTAAATGAATATACAATCAGAAAGTATATACAGAATCAAAAAAACAAATAGACACTTTCATCCCACCCTTAAAAAGGTGGGGTTTCTCGTTTAATTGTCATAACTTACTCACTTGATTTAAGAAAACAAGCCCTCAAATATCTCGATAAGATTGGAGACCGAAAAACGCTTGCAGAGTCTTTCGGGATCACATGAAGCAATCAAAACAGATAGCGGAAAAAGATCGCATCTACCTTGATGAAAGTAGAATCAACAGATATCTGAACAGGAAGCGCATAAGACCCCCAAGGGGGGCTCGAGTATAGGGGGGCCGTATCCCGCGGGGAGATATGCAAGCAAAAGCTTTATTGCCGTACAAAGAAAGGCTCCGGTTCGATCACCTTTGCTGTCACGGGATTTGTAATACAGATCTTGTCAACAGGTGGTTAAAAGATTTTCTCATTCCCGGATTAAACCCCGCACAAGTTGCGATCATGGATAATGCAACTTTTCATCAATCGCAGGAAACGAAAAGGCTTATAGAAAAAGCCGGTTGTCGCACTTAATTCACCGGATCTGAATCCTATTGAGCTATTTTGGGCACATTTGAAAAAGAAAACCCGGGGATTTTACCGGAAACAATCAAAAAGGACCGGGTTAGCCGATGCTATTGATCATGCATTCTCTATTCTATCGAATTAGTAATGAAAATTACCTTAAACCACTATATTTCAAAAAATCCGTTAAAGGCTTTTTAGAAGAGATGTGGGAAGCTTTAATCGAGACGCTCTTATTCCGGTGCTTAAGCAAGGGGTTTTCTAGCTTTATTGTCATAAGTTATTTCAGTATGAAAATATAAAATATTTATTTTACAAATATTAGAAAAGGGTTTCTTTCCCAAAAGGAGTAAGGATAAAACAATCTGTTCCTTGGAATTGTCCAATAGCTACCATACCGGACTCAAAAAGACGCTTGAGTATGACATCTTTTATAAATTGTTTGCCTTCTTCAGAATATTGAGGAAGAACATATGACCAAGTATACCCTGTTTTTCTTAGGGTAACAGGTGGAACGTCACCAATAGCACAGGTAACGCCTCTAAAAAAATCATCAAAAGTAACCCAGCCTTTATCAACAGCAGTGTCTAAATTCTTTTCAGATTCTCGAACATTTTTTTCTGTGTCTATTTCTTCGCTAAAACCGGTATTAAAAACCAGATTATCAGGATGTCGATAAAGATAAAGGGCTTTATCTTCAACTTCCATATTTAACCAATAAGGAGCATGACGTTGGGAACACAGCATTTCTTCATGCCTTTGAGCGAGTCCAATCACAGCCAGTTTTTTAGCAACATTACTAAAATAAAGCTGCCATTCTATAATATCCGCCTCTTTAGAAGAATACCCGGGCAACTGATCAATAAATTCTTCTATTAATGATTCCGGAAAAAGATAGTCATCATCAGAAGCTGAAGGTAAAAGAGGTATTGGCGTTGCAACAATTCTTTCTAAAAGATTTGTCATATCAATAATAAAAGAAAAAGGCTCTTGCCTAACATTAATGATATTATGGATACCTCTAATAGAAGTCGGAACAGTGTCGCGTCTAAAGCGTAAATATTGGTGCCATTCATAGAATGGTTTGATGACTTCTTCCCACTTATCACCTACCTTTTTATAACAAAGGCAACAAACAAAGTTAAACTCCAGATGAAGCATATATTCTTGAAAACCTTCATCGCTAAGTTGATATTTCTTCTTCAAGTCTTCTGATGTAACTTTAAAGTCGGGAGCCTCTAAAACTTCTGTCATAATATTGTTCATGACAGGATCGCTAAAGTTCAATTCTAATAAATATCTTTCATAGATGTAAGGAGTTAATAAGTATTTTTCAACTATAGAGGCAAAAATATTATTCGATGTTCTCGGAATCGAATACCAAGAAGGAAGAACATGTATAGGCACCTTGCGTAAAAGCGATTGCAAAAAACTCATTCCGGGTTTGAACTCTTCATCAAATTTAAGAAATTGGAAATCAAAATATTTACGCGTGTCCTTATCGATAATGATGCTCTCATTCTTTTGAACAAACAGACCTGTGCCGGCCAACTTCTCTAAAACAGGAAATAATTTTTGTTGCGTAACTTCTAAAGTATTAGCTAGCTTGGATATGAGTATTGTAATCGAACCACATAAAATCTCTTCTAACACATCCACTTCAAAACCGGTAAAATTACTCATCATCAATCGATTTGCAATATCTCGATAATAATCATAATCGGAAAGAATAATTTTATTTTTTTTGCTAACACCTAACTCTAACATAAGACTGCACCTATGAAATATCCCTTAAAGTTCTTTGAATTCGACGCTTTTCATCACGCGACTTAATTGTTTCTCGTTTATCAAATGTTTTTTTCCCTTTAGCAAGAGCCATTTGAACCTTTACTCGTCCATTTTTTAAATACATTGATAAAGGGACTAAAGATAAACCCTTCTCTTGAATTTGAGCTTTCAAACGAGCAATTTCTCTTTTATGCATAAGAAGCTTTCTTTCTCTTCGCTCCTCATGATTATTCCTATTGCCATGTTTATATGGTGCAATATAAGAAGCAACCAGCCAAAGTTCATTACTTGTTATTTTAACATAGCTATCTTGCAGGTTTCCACCATTATCTCTAAGGGATTTGATTTCAGTCCCCACGAGACAGATCCCTGCTTCATAAGTATCTAAGACTTCATAATGATGCCTTGCTGCTCGATTAGAAACCAGTTGATTCGTTTGCTTTGTCATATCGATTTACATTATTGCACCAAATAAGAAATTTATTCCTGCTTTGTGAATATTAAGGATTTGAATTTCCCATCATTCAACCTAGCTTAATCATATCTCTTATTTTTAAAAAGCAAAAAGAGATATAGTAATTTTTTACCTTTTATAAATCAAAATATTTAACACCATAAACCGAGGTTATGAATTTTAAGGATAACAAAAATATGAAATGATTAAAACTTATTAATACGTGAAAATAACGAAACAAACTTTTTGCAATAAAAAATTAATTGAGTACTTTTATAGCATTAATAATAGGAAAATATTGACAGGATACCCTTGGCTTTCGTATTCTTGTGTTTTTAAAACTTACCCCAGATTAGGAGACGAATTTAAAATGAAATTTGTCATTTCAAAAAATACCCTTACAGATATGATCACTAATATCCAAAATGTTGTTGCTCAAAAACCCACTATTCCTATTCTTTCTAATTTTTTAATCGAAGCCGCAAATGATGAATTGGTCTTAACTGCAACGGATCTAACTGTCGGTATGCGTTGTTACACTGAAGCAAAAATATTGGAAGAAGGTGCTATCACTCTACCTGCGCGTAAGTTATTTCAATTAACCAGAGAACTCACAACTTCAAATGTCGAAATGTCTTCTCAGGATGGCGAGGTATCAGAACTCATTGCAGGCACTTCTCACTTTAAAATTCATGGTATGAATAAAAATGAATTTCCAACCTTGCCTGACTTGAATGGTGCTAAAAAGATTGAAATCAATCAAAAAATTCTAAAAGATATGTTATTTCGTACTTCTTTTGCTGTCTCAAGAGAAGATAATCGCTATGTTTTAACAGGTGTTCTGTGTCAAATTCACGATGGACAAGCTACTTTTGTTGGAACTGACGGCAAGCGTCTTGCAGAAGCTTCAACACCTATCGCTACTTCTTTTTCAGGACAGTATATTATCCCGTTAAAAGCTGTTGAAGAAATCTATAAAAACCTTGAAGACACGAATACAGCCAAAATTTTTATCCTGGATGAAAAAATTGCGATGGAAATCAACCGAGTTACGATAGTCAGTAAGTTACTATCCGGAGATTATCCTGATTTTAAACGGATCATTCCTGAACAGACCGAAATCAATTTAGACCTACATCGCGAGGAACTTATTTCTCTTCTAAGACAAGTATCCCTTTTTACCGGTGAAGCCAATCAATCGGTACGATTTATCTTTGATAAGGGACAGCTTATTCTTACTGCTAATCATGTTAACATCGGAGAAGGCCGGGTAAGTATGCCGGTCAACTATCAAGGCCCAAATATTCAAATCGCTTTTAGCCCAATTTTTTTCCTTGATATCCTACGTCATAGTAAAGATGAAACGGTAAAACTTGGTTTATCTGATCCCTATAATCCCGGAATTATTACTGATACATCCGATGCCCGTTTTGTTATTATGCCTATGCGTTTAAGTGAGGATTGACTCTTAATAGGCATACACTATGGCTGTTTTAAAAAGCCTGTATCTTCATAATTTTAGAAACTTTAAAGAAAGCCTCGTCACTTTTTCACCAAATAGAAATGTAATAATTGGTAATAATGGGCAGGGAAAGACCAATCTTTTAGAAGCCATTTATTTTCTTATTACCGGTCGTTCTTTTCGCACAACTAATCTCCTTAATCTCATCCATTATGACGCCACTTACTTTAAAATCGAGGCAAGGTTTATTAAGAATGATTTAGAACAACGTTTGCAGATCTATTATAGCTCACAAAAACGCCAATTAATCTATAATCATACTTCATATTCATCCTTAATCCATCTCTTAGGGATACTACACGGCACAGTATATACCTCATTTGATAATTACCTTATAAAGGGCTCTCCTGCTACCAGAAGGCATTTTTTAAATCTGATGCTAAGTCAGACAGATCCGATTTATATACATCATTTAAAGCGATATGAACGAGCTATGAAGCAACGAAATATTATGCTCCGCCAACAAAAAATTAAAGGCATCCAAATTTTTGAACATGAGATGGCTAAACAGGCCTCCCCCATTTTTAAAAAAAGAGTACAGCTGATTTGCGAGTTAGAAATGTTAAGCACTCTTTATCAAAAACATGTAAATTCGGAACCGGAATCCCTGCAATTAAAATATAAAACACTTCAATCTTTAGACACACAAAGCGATTATTTACAGCATTTTCAATATCTCTGTGAAAAAAACCGTCAGAAAGAACTTAAGCTGGGATATACCTTATCAGGGCCTCATAAAGATGACTTAGAGATATTGATCAATGATAAGGAAGCGAAACTTTTTGCATCTGAGGGTCAAAAACAATGTATTTTAATCGCCTTACGTTTAGCCGAATGGAAACAACTGGAAATAAAATCGGGAGAAACCCCGCTTATGTGTGTGGATGATTTTGGACTGGGGCTTGATCAAATACGTTTGAAACACCAATATCAAACCCTAGAACAACTAGGCCAAGTTTTTATCACCATGCCCAAAATATCATCCTCAATTTTTCAAGATGATGACCTTCAAACTATTGTTATTGATGCCGGCCAAATTTCAACTTTAAGCAGCAACAGCACCGGATACTCGATCTTGCCTTAACTGCACTGTTCGTTTTCTATCCCGATTGACTTGAGCTTTTTTCATCAATTCTATAGTTTTATTTTGTACATCTTCTCTTTTTTCAGATTCAACATGCTTTATAACTTTTATCCTACCTTTTTTAGGCTTCTTAGCTATCTCTATCTCTTGATCTACAAGAACTTCTTCTGCTACTTCACTACAGAGGGTACGCGGTTTCGGCATATTTTTAGATAGTTCAATACAATCAAAATTATCCCTATCAAACTTGCTATAAAACCCGACTTGACCTAAACAAACAGCGTTAGCGACACCTAATAAAATCAACGGCACCGCAGGAGCTAGCGGAGTAACTAACATCATTATTAATGCGGCAGTACCAATAGCTGCACCTACAAGCCCTATAATATGCCCGGCAATGTATTTCATTATTTGGTTTTTGCATTTATTGACCAAGCGAATACCTTCATCTAATGCAGACTTTCTTTCCCATTCAAGACGATTGATTTGCAATTGATTAATAATACGTGGAGTGTTTTTCACTATTTCATTGTATAATTCCTTACCTATACATCTGATCATTCGTCGTTTTTTACGCCGATTGATTGTATCAATTTCCCGGTTAATTGCTTTAGGTTCCGTATGCTTTTTAAGAACTTCAACCACTTCTTCTTCAGTAATTAAAGTTTCTGTCCTTAAATGCAATATAGCTTCTCCTACTGTAGCATAAGGAGATTGAGCTGCTTTAGAATCCATAGACTTTTTCAGCCCTGATAAGGCAGTGCAGGCACGTTCTAATTTAATAGATTCAATAACTGTATAAGCTCCTAAAGTAGCTAATCCCAAAACACCAAGGGCGGGAGATATTGTCGCTATCCCGGCCGTGTTTCCGCCGATTTCCATAATACCGGCAGCCAGACTTAAAGAAGATGCGCCCAAATTCAAAGCATTTTGTACTCCTTGAGCCGTTGCCTCACGAATCCCTTCACGGTCATCAATTCGATAAGATTTAACTCCTTCTCGAACAGAATCATAGATTCCATAAAGGCTAAATGGAGCATCTATCCCTGCTATAGGCAACCCCATAGCAGCAGCAGCTTGACCTAACTGAATATTCGTTCCTAAAGTTGCTTTAGATATGCCTTTGACAATTGTCTTAGCTAAATCCTGAAATAAAGAAAAAAAAGTTGTCATTTCAGAAGCTCGTTTAACACGTTTTTTTAGAGTTTCAGCTTTATTTCTGTTACATTTAAATTTAGCACGAGCCATTCCTTGCTCAAAGCCGGTACCGGCTGCTGATTCAACTCTTTGAGATAAAGCATTATTTGTTTTTTTGAGCCTAATATCTTGAATACTTCCCTTCTCTTCGGGACTTAATTTCAGCCTTTCGTCCGGAAAAGGAAATTTACTTTCAAGAATAGGGTGCTTTAATTGAGCCGTTTCTAATCCCAGCATGTTGTCCTTTCCTTAATTATCTTAATTTATATTTATTTTTTTAATTAACTATCCTATTAAAGAAATAAATAAACACATTATAACCAGTCACTTATAATACAAATATACACCTGAAATATTAACGCACAGTTAAGTTACGATTAAGATATTGTAAATTAACACGAAATAATTAATAAATAACACCCCCTGTTAACTAATCGTCCCTGTTAACTCAGTAGCTATACAGTAAATAAAAATCAGGCGAACACCTTAAGTCTTTAATATTTAGGATATTAAGATACATTAAAAAGGCTTAACCATATTATGATTAAGCCTTTACTTGTATAATATTTGAATATTTGTTACTTTTATTCTCAATTTTTTTTCTTACCCCTTATAATCTTATCCCTGATAAATCATGAATGAAACAGTCGATCTCATCCCTAAAATAAAGAAAAAATTTAGCTGTATATTACTTTTTGGTCCCCCGGGATCAGGTAAAGGAACCCTTGGGAAGTTTCTGAGCAGTGCAGGCAGTCATTGTCATCTCTCCTCCGGAGACATCTTTAGAGGATTATCACCAAATACGCCGGCAGGCACCTTATATCATAAATATGCTTCTAAAGGGTTATTACTCCCGGATGATGCTACTATTGAGATATGGAGACACTATGTTTCAGGATTAATAGCAACCAATCGTTATTTTCCTGATGAGCAACTCCTTTTATTAGATGGTATCCCTCGTACCTTAAACCAAGCAAAAATTTTAGACGAATACATCCAAGTAAAGCATATTATTGTTCTGGGTATCCAAAATCAAAAAATTCTTATAGAACGTATCCAACGCCGAGCCATTATAGAGAAAAGAAGTGATGACAGCTCTGCTGTGATCCTACAGACCCGTATGGAGGTCTATGAAAGAGATACACAAAACCTTCTTAAATTCTATGACCAAAACATCATCTCCACGTTCGATGTTCACCAGAAACCTTTAGAGGTTCTACGTGATGTATTGGTAAAGCTTTCATCTCTTTTAGGTTAGCTCTAATTTTTCAAAAAAATATTTATTATATTCAAGTTATTTATTTAATTAAATCTTTAATATATACTTATTTAAGTTGAAGCATTAACAAATTGAGTTGGACTAATCATTCTAAAATGATCTGTCATTCGCTTTTTTAAAAGATCAGAATAGCTATTGATCGGATTTGCAAATTTCCTTAAAAAACCTAACATGTGATCCTTAAAATCATTAAATTTTTCGTAATATCTGTTTCATCCGTTTACACAAGCGCTCAATAGGGTTCAGATTAGGGCTGTAAGGAGGTAAGAAGAGCATGAAAATTTTAGAGGTTTCCGGAAAGACCCGGACCTGTTTATTACGGTAATATCCGGCATTATCACAGAAGAGATATATTCTATCTTTTTGAGGATAAGCCTCTTCCGGCTTTCTTAAAAAATAAATAGTTGCATCTACATTGAGTGTTTGGTCCTCTTGAGATACGACTTGTTTTAGATTCGATATCAATAGCCCCCGAAAGATATCGTCTTTTACGAGCGCTGTTTGTTTTAGGAGATTGACACGCACCTATTCTTGGTATTGTGGGTCGGGTGCACTGCAAATAGCCTTGGTATGAGATAGCTGTGCCTTCAACTTACGGTAGTTCAGCAACCATTCTTCTTGATCACGAGCATGAGCCTTTCCGGGAACACGTGTTGGTTTTTTATAAGAGAAGCCGTTGCTTTCCAACCAAAGAGTCATCCTTGAAGGAGGGTATTTTATCTCAAAGAGTTGTTCTATAAGAGCTGCTATCTCTTTTGCAGAAGGATAGATATTTTTTTAGATGATTTAATCAATTTATCACGGCAATATCCTTGCAATATGATCACGAATACGACCGTCTTTTTCGTATGGATGGTGTTCTACAACCCTTTATCGCTCTGTTTGATCTAAAAAATATTTCATGCCCGGCATTATTATAGAATAATTTAAAATATATTTTTAATTCTTCAAAAATTATGTGTATAGCTTTATTTATTAATAATTTAATTGAATTCAGTTAGTATTAATGGTATAATTATATCTAATAAATGAACTCATTAACTAAAATTACTAGATTAGTGTTTTAAAATAATAATTAATAATACGATGATTCCAACACAATCGGTCCCGGAAACAGTACCTGATGTATCACAAGTGATGCATCAGGGTGATACTCCGACTTTTTATGCTCAAATGGGAAAGCATGTTCGAGTGTCTGTCACTCTAGACGACGGTAGAGTATTTATTATTACACCGATTGATATTAACCACAGTCAGTTATCGGATTCCATTCAAAATAAAATTATTCAACCGAATAAGCTGGAGCAAGTAGCTCTTTTTATTAAGCGTTCCTTTAAACAAATTCTTAATAAGATTAAACGGGATCTCATTACATCGAACTCATTTGTTATCACGGATAAGCAAGTGATTGACCTTACTGCCGGCCGGTCACCACCTGAAGCAATTGATAATCAGCAGGTAGAATTCGAAATAAATAAGCTATGGCAAAACATTAAACCTTATTTTTTAGAACTGTCATCTCATTCAAAAACTTCTTTGAATCCGCATCATCCTCATGCACAAGACCATTCCGGACAAGAAGATTCCTCTCCGGCCTTTTCAGCTACTCAACAAACCCAAACCGCTTTTTCCTCAACACCATTGTCAGAACAAATAATTAAGAACCTAACCATTACTATGAAGCAAACGAACGAGATAGATAAGACAATTACAACCAATATCGAGCAATTAGATCTCTTTTATCAGCAAATACAAAAAGCGGTTATCGATAAATATCCTAACCCGGAATCAAACGATACAATAAAACCTTTAATGGACAACTTCACACAATCATATCAGCCATGGATTGCTCCATTTATTGACAAATATGAAGAGATAAGAGTTAAATATGCAACGCTATATGCGGAACTGTTTAAGTATATTCAAGAAATAGATCCTAAGGACCAAGCATCAGCACAACCTTTATCTGTTAGATTGCAGGAAGTGCATGGTGAGCTCATAGCAATTAATACAGAGCTTGTCGAAAAATTCAACCTGATGGCCGGTACTTCTCAAGAATTATTGAAAGAAGCGGGAATAAATCTAACTCCTCCGGCAACTCAACCTTCTGCATAAAATTACATTCACTACAACACATGATCCAAAAGAATTGGTTGAGGACCTAAAAGAGAAAATTCCCTCCGCCTTAATCACGAAGCGATTAAAACGCCTGTTCGAAAACCGGATGATGAACAAAATCGGAGTAGAGGGATTTGAACCCCCGACCTACTGCTCCCAAAGCAGCCGCGCTAGCCAAGCTGCGCTATACTCCGAAATTTGAAGAAGGATTTTATCAATTCAGATAAATTTATACAAATAGAAAAACCCTTAATTCTAAATCCATTCAAACTGTTAGTACTGCAAAGTTGTAAGCCGGGATGCAACTTAACCTGTATCAAACTAAAATAGTTGCCATACCAAGACTTCTGCACGACTAATGATTGGATGTGAGATAAGCAAAATACAAGAAAAATGAGTAATAAGAATGTTAAATTAAGCGTTTAAAAGTAAGAAAATACATATTTGATAGATAATGGTGCGCCTTCCCTCCGCTTCATCACAATCCTTCTTAAGGCCTTGTTCAAATTAAAGCACAAAGCTTTCATATACAGTTATCCTTCGATTTTTAATCGAGAAAAATAAGAAGCTCTACCCATACAAAATTTTCTTTTTAAAGTACCGAAAGCTTACTCTATACGAAATCATCTTCTCGCAATCATTTTATTAAATAGATGTTGACTCCATTTTAAAGAATGACCTTTAACCGCTTGATGAAAAAGACCGTCTCGAATACCATGATTACTTAAATAAGAGCGGTTATCGGAAACAAAATAACCCCTGTAACCGAAATAGCTTTGCTTCCCTTTTTTAACCCAAGAGGCATCCGGAGCCGCCGATTACTTAACGGTATGATCAGGTTTTGACCGTTTTTTTCGAGCGTGCTGCTGAAGTTACTATAGTCGCATCAAGAAGAGCTTCTTCAGCTTCTTTAACTTTAATCCCGCGGGTTTTTCTAATTGCCGATTAATTTCGCGAAATAAGCGCTCATAAAGCCCTTTATGAATGATGTTATTCCTAAAGCGGCATATGGTTGTTTCATCCGGCGTATCATCTTCTATCTCAAAACCTGTGAACAACATAAAGTCCAAACAGACTTTAAGGCTTCTTCTAAAGCAAGGTCGCTTAAGCTGTGCCGGTTATAGGCTTTAGAGGCACCTTGAGGGTTAATTGCCTGTTTACGTATGCTTTAGTAAGCATCGACCGGGTTCAATTGTTGCAAACGATTCTTGGCACCTATGCGATGCTTTGCACCCATAATAAAAAAACGGCTCATTATTCAACCTTCCAAAATAAATGAAAAAAAAGTATAGACAATCAATGCATTTTTAAAACATCATTATCAGGAATCAGTTATGCAGAAGTCTTTATAAAGTAATTCTCATCTAAATCCCTAAACAGTGCTGAACAAAAAAGCCCGGCATTTTTAAAATGCCGGGCTTAACTCGAACTTAAATTAGCTTAAGATTTCTTTTCAGCTAATTCGTTAAACTAAACTGGTGTGCTTTCTTCCGGTAATCTGTGTAATCCAAAACCGGTGTGTAAGACTTCTTGAACTATGCCTGCAATAAGTGCATCATTTCCTACTTGCTCGAAACTGTTTTTTAATAATTCAGCCAATCTTCCTTTAAGAGGATTTATAAACTCGGCTTGAACCTTTTTATAAGCAACAGAATCATTAGATTGTATTGCTTTATTTGCAGCTATAATATGTCGTTCGATTTTGTGTCTATCAGCACTGTTGTAGAAATACTTTAAAGCTAAAGAAAGTACATATTGTTGCATATAAGCTATACCTTTAGCCGTCTCATCTATAATATCTAATTTTTCCATATCAGCTATATCTTGAATAGTCTGCTCATCTGCAGCATCTAAATCTAAGTCTGCCATATTAGCTCGACTTTCATTAATCCTATCTTCAACCAGATTCGCAGTCGATATATCAACATTATGCATACGCAAGAATGCAAATAGACTAATATGATCATCCTTTAACGCAGCTGAAGGCTCTTGAAAACCGACTCCCGAATTATTCAATTGTAATTTAGATAATAATTCTGTTGTAACATAGTGTTCTACAGTCTCCTCTACATTCCATGCTATATCCTGTAGTAGTGCCTCCTGAAGGGCCCAAAGAAACGTATTCTGTGCCGGGTTAACCGGAGCAGCGAATTTATTAGTATTAGTTGATTGGCGGAATGTCTCTTTAGCGCTGTCTGTTAATTGCTTATCGGTAGACTTTAGAATTGCAAAATGCGTTGCTGCCGTGTGGAATGACTCAGTAAGCCCCATTTGTTCTAGCCACTCTTCCGTCTTCGGGGTATACATATCTTGCAGCTCTTTTATTGTAGCAGGTTCTTTCTTAAGGAGTAACATCCTTTGTATAGTTTCAGCAGGATTGGTATTATCAACAGGTAGGGATTGTGCTATGTTCTGTGCGACAGCCAGATGTACACGCTGCTTTATCCTCTCATCTATAGCTCCAGTGAAAGCCTCCGATTCCTTCTGATCTCGAGCAGCCTCTATCTTTTTAATCAGCTGTTTTTCCTGCTCTTGATGATTAATCTCGTTGAGTACAGCAGTTTTTTTATATTGCGGATATAATGTTAGCAGATCCCGATAACCTCCCGTAGCCAACAACACTGCATCTTCCTTGGAAACCGGGTGGCCTAAGGCATTTCCTACCCGCTCAAGATCAGTGATGCGGTCTAAGTCGGCTTTGCAAACTTGAATCTTTCTATCTGCAAAGTTTTTGTTCTCATCAAGGCGATCCTGTACCCTCTCGTGAACTAGGATTGAGACAGCTAACATTTGCTCCTTTTCTTTAGAATTTTTATCACATTCATCTGCTGCTATATTTCTGCGGCGTAATTCTGCGTATTGCAATTGTTCGGTTACATGTATTAGGTTATCATAGTTGTTTATTACTTTCGTATACATTGGAGATCCATCACTTCTAAGTGCTTGTATTATAACCCTTAAGTCGCTTTCCAATAACGCCCGGATGTTAATTAGCTTTGGTGCGATACCTGAAGTCAATCCATCAGCCAGTTGACGATTGCAATACTCACCTAGCTTTTCTAAGTTTGCATTTATTGTATCAAAAGACTGATTAATGAGTGATTTATTCTCCATTATTCGATTCGTATGAATGATTAAGTCCGATAGTCTCGCTATGTACAACTTTCTTACCGCAACCTCATGCCGATTACTAGCAACAGGATCTGCAGCACCATCTTCTAAGCTAGCTTCTAAGTTATTCTTCTGTAATGTTAGCGACTTAACGTTAACATCTATAGCGTTATATTCCGGCGCCAAGGCGTGTATAATTGCCTTTTCAGAAGCCTTTTGATTGTCTGCATTCTGATCTGTTAACCTTGTAGCATCCGCTAGTTGTTCCATCACAGTGCCTTTCTCTGTTTGCCGAGCTGAAAATTCCTCTTTCAACTCCTGTAATTTAGCCAGATGGCCTTCAAGCCCATTCTTTACTAGGTCTTCGCTAAACTGTTTGTTTTGACTATTCAGTTGAGTAGTAAATGCTTCCTTTATTGCCTGAAAAGTTGATGTATCAACGTTATCAGGCAAAGGCAAAATCTTTTTTATCTGATCATATCTGTTATCCAGGTCCTTTTGACAGGTATTATTTGATGTATCTATGAGCCTGTTAACTGTTCGGAGCAGTGGAGTAAAGTTCTCAGAATCTTGTTCTAAGTCTACCTTTACTTGGTTGTGTAACGCTTGAACAACTGTAACAAAGGCTGCGTCATTTACCTCATGTAATCGTTGCTTGCTTAGCAGCGCTTCCAAAGGCTTTCGAAGCTCCGGTTGAATAATAGCCATTTGATCATACTCATTAAATAACCCGGATTCAGCAGGAAAGACAGGTCTTAACAGAGGATCGTTACCATATACTTCGTGACCATATTCTAACTTTATGCTGAGTTCATAATAAGCTTGATTATAAATCTTTTCTAAGCTCTTTACTTTAGCTTTTAAGCCTTCAACCTTTTCCTTTTGTGTCGCGTGCTTAGTAGAAGTTGTCGATCCACTAGAGCTTATTCTCTTTAGTTTATTTTGAGCTTGAGTAAGTTGGCCTTTAGCCTCATTATAATTAGTTTGTGCTTCTTTCATCTCTTTAACAATAACGTCCTTAGCTATAGCGATAATGTCAGTAGTGTTAAACTCAGAGTTATTACGGAGTTGGTCTTGAGGGACAGAGTGCTTTAAAATTGCTTTTCTAGCAGCACTAATCTCATCTGCCTGTTGTAAGGCTTTTATTTTATATTTTAATAAAGATACACGGTTTAACTCTTTTAGCGCGTCCGCTACCACTGATTGAGAATGAACGGCATTCAACGTTTCTTCTCTTTTATCCGGGGTAAACTCATATTCATCAGAATTCTTACGCTGAGTTACAGTAGCCGCCTTTATAGCAGAAGCTTGAGCTTTTTCTAAAACGCTTTTATATTTCGCTTGTGCACCTCTATAAGGGCACGATATGTGCCAGGAACTAAGAGGTTTATCTTTTGAGTAACGCGCTTTTTCTTCGGCCCATTCTTCCTTTACTTCTCTTAGCCTTGCAGCTCTTACTTCATCCGGAAGATATGATATTTCAGCAAGTGTTACTTGGAGTATTATAGCATCTTCAAGAGCTGCCTCTGTTTTAGGATCCTTATATCGTGATTTTTTCAAGATTTTTTGCAGTGCATCCATTTGCACGGTTCTCTCTTCTTTAAGATTTCCGGCTAAATACTTGATAAACTTGTTATCTTTGTTATCGTTGCCGCGTAGCGTTATACCCTCTCTTATCTGATATAGTGCTTCATATCCTTTGCGCGCATTGGATATGGATTCATCGGCACCACCCGAACTGAAATCCAGTTCCTTACCGGATGCATTCTCTAATAGCTCTATGTTTGTTGCAATATGCAGTAACATTTTCATTTTATTTTGGAAGGCTATATAGTTCTTTTTATCTTCACGTGTATTTATAATAGCACCCAACACCTCATTGTCTTCTATATTAGGCAGTATATTAGCAAGATTAAGATCTTTAAAAGCAATACCCTCAAAAAAATCGTTATTTTGAAAAGCAACCTCAACCTCTTTGATAAATTGAAATGCAATCATTACCTGCTTGTACTTGTTCTGCAGTGTATTAATAACGGTCTTGTGCTGTTCTATTGCCTTAGTAAAATTCTCTATCAATTGTGCTGCTTTTTCTAATTCTTGCTTGTTTTTAGCCGTAGGCCCTAACTGTTTCTCAAGAACTCCTATCTTCTCTTGCACTGTCCGTAACTTATCCTTAATGGCCGTTATTTTCTCTTCTAACGCACGAACTTGCTCTGATTGTTGTTTTAGAAGCAACTCATGCATGTCTTTACCATGCGTATTGCTAATATCTCTAAGAAGATTAACGTGCTCAGTCAATAAATTTAACTCCGTCCTTATCGCTTCACTCGCATTCATGATACCCAGATTCGCTCCAGCAGCGTAAGGGTTCATTTCCGTTATACACCGGTTTACTCTGTTATTAACTTCTTGATTACACTTCATCCCTGCTTCATTGTTCCCAGCAAGTTGGTTCTCGTCTCCTGAAGCATTAACTATTACCCGGTGTGCTGCCTTTAGATTCTCCTTTAAGTCTTTACTTGAAATAGACTGCAAGAAGTTTAGCTTTCCGCAGTTTAGGTCTTCGAACTTTGGGTCTTCGCTCAATCCTATACTATTACTACTCATATTACCTCCAAAAATTTTATTAATACTTTATTTTTAATTAATTGTTAACTAACTATTATTATTTATCTGTTCAATATTTTATATAATTTAGAATATTAATTCAATATGTATTTAAACGTTTTTCGTTTATTATAAAAAAGTTATATAATAATTTTTTGTTTATATATTAATAAACAACAGAAACAAATAACTATAAACGTCTTTTGTTTAAAACAAAAAAACATTCGTGCATAATTTAAAAAAAACTTTAATAAAGGTCAAAAAATTGAAAGTTACAAAAAAATAAAGCGCTTTTTTTAAAAATTTTAAAAAAGCGCTTTATATATATTTGAATATAAAGTAATGATTAACTATTCTTGAGACAATTCCGGATGAATAGAGAGATCCTCTTTTTCAAGCATTTCTTCAATAGCTTGTTTTAAACTTAATGTTCCATCCGGAAAACCGAACTGTAATAAAAGATCATTTATATAAGTTAATTCAGCTTCTAAAAAATCTACTTTACTTTCTAATACCGCAACATTCGATATTAGTTGCTTTTTTTCTTTATTATCCATTATTAACTCCATAATATTTATTATAATAACGTTATTAGTACACCTAAGATTATAATGATTATCATCAAATTATGCAATAACACTATTCACAAATATGATGATTAAATCATTAATTAAAACCTTTTAATTATAAAATATTATTAGGTTCCAAATGCTTCCAGAAGAACCTCAGTTTCTTGGTCAGTAATAGGAATATTTATTTTAACTTGATATGGTGATTCTTCTTCATTAAAGTGTCGATCAAATTCTTCTATAATTTTCTCTTCAATATCTAATATCCCGGCTTTAACGGCTTGAGAATCCATTAAGGCAATTCGCTTATTTTTTAAATTCTGCACTAAAGTATCTGCATCTTCAATATCTAACTCAATTTTATTTAGATACTTAGAAAATTCTATTTGTTTTAATTGTGTTTCAAGGCGCCCTTTTATCCTATGGGCAATATTTAACTGAGAAACAGAAATAGCTTTTTTCAGTTTGTGTTTAGGATCACCTACCACTATATCTGTAGCTAACTTCAAATGTGGCTCTTGGAAATATTCATCTGCTTCATCCAAGGTTTTTATGATCTCCTTTAAATAACCTATTTCAGTACAAAATTTTGTTTTAAATAACTCCCGTTCAAATTCAGAAACTTTTTTTATATTAATAATTTTTTTATTATTAGTCATAATAATTTAGCCTCGTTATAAATAGATCGGCTATGTATATAGTTAGCCCACTTTAATCATCATACACTATTTACCTATATAATTCAATTACAACCTTATTAAGATAAATTAAGTATAAATGAAACCAAGAACATCTATTAATAATTTTAAACTGTTCTTTACTAAAGACTCCGGACCCTCTCCTATTTTCTCTTGATTTAATTTAAATTAAAAAAGACAATGCTTCTGTAAATTTCAATTTCTTAAGCGAAAAACAAGGAGTTCTTAATGCCAAAACTGATTTTTGAGGATACGGTTCAAGAATTTGAGTTAAGTGAAAATGATCAAATAGCCGCTGCATGCGAAGAAGCAGGAGTTCCTTTTGCATGTACAGAAGGGATCTGTGGAACTTGTGTCATCGAAGTTAGAGAAGGTATTGAAAATTTAAGTGAATTCACTCAAGAAGAAGAAGATTTTCTGGGTGAGATGGAAATGGAGCGCCTCGCTTGCCAATGTAGAATCAAGCAGGGAACTGTAAAGGTTATTTTTTAATTTTAAAGGAGTCTTTTTTCATGTCAGAACAAGATACGATATGCATTAGTCGAGATATGACTATTGAACAAATATTCACCTCTTTTCCTCATAAAAGCCAGCGTTTTGCTCAGGAAATGATGAATGTGGGGCTTCACTGCGTAGGCTGCCATGCCTCTACATGGGAAACACTGGAAGCGGGCATGATGGGCCATGGAATGGATGATAAGGCCATCAATCAATTAATTGATACCCTCAACGGAATTTTACAAGAGGTTACCCCAAACAACTTAATCACAATTACAGACCGAGCAGCAAAAAAATATCTTGAAATCCTTAAAGAAGAAAATAAAACAGGCTGGGGTCTTCGTTTTGAAGAAAAAGCGGGTGGTTGCGGAGGATTTGAGTATACACTCGATTATTCACAAAAACCCGATAAAGAAGATAAAACACTTATTTCCAATGGAATAGAAATTTATATTCATGAAAAAATGATGGATCGATTACTAGGTTCTGAAATTGACTATATTGATGGTCTTCAAGGCGCCGGCTTTAAAATCAGCAATCCTAATGTCAAATCGGCTTGCCATTGCGGCTCATCTCATAATTACTAAGCGATTGATAATAAAAGATTTAGATTATATATGAATCGATTTTTCCAAGACAGCTAGCGCTGCTTCCTTAATCGCTTCAGAAAATGTGGGATGAGGAAAGCAAATATGAGCTAATTGCTTAGCTGTCATCTTCTGTTCAATTGCTATGGCTCCGATTGGGATTAATTCGGACGCATGAGTTGATAAAATATGCATACCGATAATTTGATGAGTTGAAGTTTCAGCAATGATTTTGACCAATCCGTCCGTTTCCCCAATGCAATGAGCTCTTGAATTGCCTTTCAAAGAAAAACTACCTACTTTAACCTGCAAACCATTTTTTTCAGCTGTTTCCTTAGTGAATCCTACACCGGCTGATTCCGGAGAAGTATAAATAACGTTAGGAATGGTGTGGTAATTAACAGTAGGTCTCTCATTAGCAATGAATTCCACTACAGCCAATCCTTCTTCCGATGCTTTATGGGCTAACATAGGTCCATTAATAAGGTCTCCAACGGCAAATATATGAGAATAGTTGGTTCTAAGACTCGGATCAACTATTATTCGCCCCTTCTCATCTTGCTTTATATCGACATGGTCAAGACCTAATTCCTTGAAATAAGGTCTACGCCCAACACAAACTAAAGCCACATCTCCTTGTTCTTTAAATGTTTCATTGTTACTGTTCTCTAAAGTTAAAACAACCTGATCTCCTTGAATCTCTCCATTTGTTACCTTAGTAGAAAGATGAAAAAACATACCTTGCTCCTTCAAGATGTGAAGGTGCAGCTTGGCAATATCAGGATCACAAAAACCACCAATATGATCCGATAATTCTATAAAGATAACCTCTGATCCCAAACGTTGATAGACGGATCCCAGTTCTAAACCTATAGCACCGGATCCAATAACCAACAATTTTTTTAGGTACTTCGGATAAAGCTAAAGCCCCTGTTGAAGATAATATTTTTTTCTCATCAAATGGGAGAAAAGGTAATCCAATGGGTTCTGAACCGGTCGCCAGTATGATATGAGCCGCTTCAACTTCTTCGGTTTGATCGCCTTTGATAACTTGCATCTTATTGGGAGAAATAAATTTAGCCACCCCTTCCAGCCGTGTAATCTTATTTTTTTTCAATAGACCTTTGATTCCCATATTCAATCCACTAATCACTTGGGATTTAGATTGCATTAAAGTATTCAACTGCATAGAAAAATCTTTGAATTGAAGACCAAAAGAAGGACCCTTTTCTTTATCATGAAAAAATTGTTCTGAAAAATGTAATAAGGTTTTAGATGGTATACAACCAACGTTAAGACAAGTACCCCCATTATTTGGCTCTTTCTCAACAATCACCGTATTAAGCCCCAGCTGAGCCGCTCTAATTGCGCTTACATAACCTCCGGGACCTGCACCAACAATTAAAACATCACACTTTTGAGACATTGAATCATACTCCTACATGTTTATTTTATTAGATATTGTTACTAAAGATCGATCAAAAGGCAAGAAGGATCTGATATGGTTTGAGAAACATGAACAAGAAATGAAATAGCTTCTTTCCCATCTACAATTCGATGATCATACGAAAGAGCCAGATACATTATGGGACGAATGACAACCGCCCCATCTCCGGCAACAGGTCTTTCTACTATACTATGCATACCTAAAATACCACTTTGAGGTGGGTTTAAGATAGGAGTGGACAACATAGATCCATACACACCACCATTACTGATAGTAAAGCACCCCCCTTCCAGATCTCCTAATGTAATTCTTCCCTTTTTAGCCTTCTGAGCATAGTCTACAATGGCTTTTTCGATATCGGCAAAACTTAAAAGATCACAATTTCTAACAACAGGAACAATCAATCCTCGATCACTACCAATAGCGATTCCAATATCATAATATTGACGCGTCACCATATCTTCATTATCAATATAACTATTTAAAAGAGGAAAAGCTTTCAAAGCGCTCACCACCGCTTTGACAAAAAAAGACATCAAACCTAATCGAACCCCATATACCTTTTCAAAAGATTCTTTATGTTTTTTTCTTACTTCAATAATTTGACCCATATCAGCTTCGCTAAAAGTTGTTAGCATCGCCGTATTATGTTTTGATTCTAAAAGTCTGTTAGCGATGACTTTCCGAATTTTAGTCATTGGGGCTCTTACCTCTCTATTAGAGGCAGGCTTCTGCTTTTCTGCAGAAGCTTCTATAGAAGGCTTTGTCACTACTTTTTCAATCACTTTTTTAGATTGTTTAATATCAGAGACAAAATCCTGTTCTTCATAACGTATTTTATCGGTTAATTTTTCATCTGTTGTAGGTAAGAGTGCTTGTTTAGGAGCTTCTTCTTCAACCGGTGGAGGGGGGGTATTTTGTACCTCTTGAGCTTTTAGCGGTGCCTCTTGAGGTGGAGATGATGCAGCTTGAACATCCGGATCGACAGATCCAATCACTTGACCTATTTGAACCGTATCATTAATCGAAACTGTCCAAGTAATTTTTCCCGCTGCAGGGGAAAAAATAACCTGATTAACTTTTTCAGTCTCTAATTCCAACACCTCTTCATCTGCCTGTACGATAGCACCATCTTCTTTTAAAAAAGCACTAACAGTAGCTTCGGATAT
>CBDBKM010000012.1:0-60372 GCA_965206695.1 Chlamydiales bacterium
AAAAAAATTCGCTTGCAAAGCACTGAAAGGAAAAAGTGCCGGATAGTGAGATACGCGTTATCTATGCTTATAGTCATTTAATTTTACATTGATAAGATTGCTTGATCAATGGCGAATGTAAAATTCGTAACTTTTCGTAATATCTCTCTAACTTTATTTTTCATATTAGCCCAATATTTTTCTATAGGATTTAAGTCCGGAGAATAGGGAGGAAGAAACATAAGCTTACAACCGGCAGATTCTACTGTTTTCCTGCTTTCCGCTGACTTGTGAAAACCGGCATTGTCAAGAATAAGAACACTACCGGGTGTAAGCTGAGGAGTCAAAACTTCCTTAAGCCAAATATTGAATAACCCGGTATTACAAGTACCTTCAAAACACATTGGAGATAAAAACTGCCCTTTAGATAGGGCTGAAATAATATTTTGCCTTATAAAGCGGTTTCCTGAAACCGCTCCAAAAACTTTTTTGCCGCATAAGCTTCTTCCGGACTCACGAAATAAAAATTGATGAATCCCGGTTTCATCGAGATAAATTCTCTTGTCAAAGGGAATATTTTTTAAATCTTTCATAAAAGCTTCCCGTTTCTTTTCATCTCTTTCCTTATAGCGAGTAGTTTTTTTTTCGTGTAATTTTTAATCTTTTAAGGGCATAAAAAATCGTTTGCGGAGTGACTGAAAAATAATCAGCAATTTCCGATAAAAAATAATCCGGATGTTTTTCTACATATTTAGATAACAACTCATCATCTAATTTCTTATAAGCATATTTTCTGCGGATTGGCTTTAAATGTCCTTTTTGCTTTTTTTGCAAGATCCATCGATATATTGTTGCGATACCTACTTGAAAAATATGGCCGGCTGTTTTTTTATCATGATGTTTTTCTATATGTTGTAATACTTTCTCTCGAAGATCTACTGAATAGGCTCTAGGCATTGTTTTGTCCTTACTGTTTGTATAAAAAAAGAAGGATAACATATTATCAAATAAAAATTAAAATACTATATATCATTGAAAATGATGAAATTTATTTGATCGAAATTTATTCAAAGAGCAATAGAGAAAATGAAGATCAACAACGGATAAAATAAATTTTTAATAAGGCAAAAAATTAAAATCGACACGTTTTAAACATGTCAGTTCTATTCTAGTCCGGTATATGGGGGACGGTTGGACGCATTCAGAACTTTTGATTGGAAAAAATTAGAAAATATAACAAATAATATTATTGGAAATTAGATCATACTAGCTCTCCGGAAATGATCAATCGACCAGGATTGTTAGGGAGTTCCTTTACTCTATCTTTAAAAGATTCCAGAATACTATCTTTTAATGCGCTACCGCTATTAAAACCCGTGATAACAATTATATTTGATATTTTATTCAAATCCATAAAAAATTGTATTGCTACTTTGGCAACAGAAGGATGGATTCCTGACATGCCATCTCCGCCTTTTATTGGATAAGTATAAAACGATTTGTAATGTAAGTTTAATGTATTACGGCTTAACTTCCGTATCAAACCTTTACTATACATCTTATTAAAGATCTCCAAAGCCTTCTCTGCTTTACCACCTTTTTCACAAGCAGAGATGACAGCATTATAGGTAATCACATCAGGTGTAATACCGGCATCAGGCATCTTATTAAAGATCTCCAAAGCCTTCTCTGCTTTACCACCTTTTTCACAAGCAGAGATGACAGCATTATAGGTAATCACATCAGGTGTAATACCGGCATCAGGCATCTTATTAAAGATCTCCAAAGCCTCCTCTGCTTTACCACCTTTTTCACAAGCAGAGATGACAGCATTATAGATAATTACATTAAGTGGAATACCAACAGGAATTGCCTTAAAGATCTCCAAAGCCTCCTCTGCTTTATCACCTTTTCCACAAGCAGAGATGACAGCACTATATACCCCTTATGAATCAAAGTGCCGATTCTAAGACTTGAAAATGATCATTGATTCGTGTCCTCATTGATTGAGCAATAGAGGGCCAAGTATTTTCAAAAAATCCGGTAATCGATCTCCGAAATTCTTTAGCAGAATTAAAAAACCGATTATTGCGACAATATTCATTCATCACTTTCCATAATCGTTCAATAGGATTGAGGTTAGGACTGTAAGAAGGTAAATAATAGAGAATAATACCTTGTTTTTCTGCTTCTTGTTTGGTCTGAATACTTGTATTATAAGGACCTTGATCTAAAATAAGATGGATATTTGGAGCTGAGGGATATTTTGACCGTAATAAAGCAAAATGTTTTGCCATGGTACCGCTATTTAATGTTTCATAAGCATCTATTGTTACCTTCATACTGTTTAAATTGATAGACCCCATAAGATTCATTCGAGTTCTAGAAGCTGTTGTTGCGATTAATTTACTTGTTCCCGGTCGAATCCAACCATAAGAAATTTTAGTTGCCATAGTTGGATGCACACCATCAGCAAATTCAACAGGCTCATTTTTAGGCAGAGATGCCATAAGCTTAGTGTAAAATTGCATCCAAGCTTTTTGTTGATCAGAATTTGCCTTAGCCGGTGTACCTTTAGGCTTTTTATAGGAAAAACCATGTGAGTGTAGCCAAGAAGTCATCCCTGAAATCGTATAAACAATGCCATATTTCGCGAGAACATAAGAACAGATATCTTCTACTTTGACATAGGTATGAGTTGTTAAATGTTTAATGAATTCTTCTGACTGTGGCGCAAGAAGTTTACTGACTGAACCACCGCTTTCTACATGCAATTGCTGTTTATTTTGATATTCTTTAATGTGACGAGACACTGTTTCATCGTCTAAAAGCACAGCTTCAGCAATACGAGTATTACTCCAACCTTTATTCGACAATAGAACAGCCTTGATACGATCTCGTATACGACCATTCTTTTCTCGTTTATGTTGCTGTCTGAGATGCTTTTCTTCTGATAGTGTTAAAAATGAATTCATACAAAATAATTTACACTATACGAATACAAAATATCCGGAGTTTTATTCGTGATGAGTATAGGTAATCTCATTAGGTGTAATACCGGCATCAGGCATCTTATTAAAGATCTCCAAAGCCTCCTCTGCTTTACCACCTTTTTCACAAGCAGAGATGACAGCATTATAGATAATCACATCAGGTGTAATACCGGCATCAGTTAAATTATTGAGTAATCTAATAGCATCTTGATAATTGGCGGTAGGTTTTGTAATTAAAGATACGGTACACTTCAAAACATCTTGGAGATTTTTAGTTCCGCTACGATACTGCTTAATGATGATGCTATTATCCAATACAGGTTTATGTTGTCTTGATGCTGAGGAGTTTTGCCCGCTAAAAGACGAGCAAGAAACTCTATTATAATTAGATAACGTATGAGGCGCTAAAGATTGGACCCGCTGTAAGATATATTTTTCTTGACAGGGCTGTAATTGTGACCAATTTTTTGTTAAATCTCCGTATATTAGTGAACTGCTAGATGTTCTATCTTTTATATATGCACTAAAATGATCTTCTATACCTTGATCATTCTCATGCCGGATAAAATAAGCAGTATACCTCGGTATTTCGGATTTAATATACTCTTTATTATCAGATATATAATTATCTATTAGATTAAATTCTATAGAACAGTTACTAGATACATTTAACATCAATTCTAATATAAGATCAATTCTAATATAAGGTTATTTATTTAACTAAATTATAACATAATTAATGTATTACTTAAACTTAAAAGATGATAAATAGTAAACATCTTTTAAGGTTATTTGATTGTAATTTTAAAGGTTAAATTAAAATATGTAATCTAATTTATTATTGAAAAAAATTAGGTACTTTTGAAGCTTTTGAACTTAGTACAGGACAAAAAAAATGAGATTGAAGTAACTCGCTGATATGCAGTAATCTTTTTTGAAAAAAAAGGAGATTTTAACATGCATATCAATGAGTTATCCGGGATCTTAAACCGATACTTCAATTTTCACAAGGCTCGTGCTGATTGCCTTGCTCAGCTTGTGATAGCAATGATCACTGTTATAGTATTTTAATTTTTATTTGATAATATGTTATCCTTCTTTTTTTATACAAACAGTAAGGACAAAACAATGCCTAGAGCCTATTCAGTAGATCTTCGAGAGAAAGTATTACAACATATAGAAAAACATCATGATAAAAAAACAGCCGGCCATATTTTTCAAGTAGGTATCGCAACAATATATCGATGGATCTTGCAAAAAAAGCAAAAAGGACATTTAAAGCCAATCCGCAGAAAATATGCTTATAAAAAATTAGATGATGAGTTGTTATCTAAATATGTAGAAAAACATCCGGATTATTTTTTATCGGAAATTGCTGATTATTTTTCAGTCACTCCGCAAACGATTTTTTATGCCCTTAAAAGATTAAAAATTACACGAAAAAAAAAACTACTCGCTATAAGGAAAGAGATGAAAAGAAACGGGAAGCTTTTATGAAAGATTTAAAAAATATTCCCTTTGACAAGAGAATTTATCTCGATGAAACCGGGATTCATCAATTTTTATTTCGTGAGTCCGGAAGAAGCTTACGCGGCAAAAAAGTTTTTGGAGCGGTTTCAGGAAACCGCTTTATAAGGCAAAATATTATTTCAGCCCTATCTAAAGGGCAGTTTTTATCTCCAATGTGTTTTGAAGGTACTTGTAATACCGGGTTATTCAATATTTGGCTTAAGGAAGTTTTAACTCCTCAGCTTACACCCGGTAGTGTTCTTATTCTTGACAATGCAGGTTTTCACAAGTCAGCGGAAAGTAGGAAAAAAGTAGAATCTGCCGGTTGTAAGCTTATGTTTCTTCCTCCATATTCTCCGGACTTAAATCCTATAGAAAAATATTGGGCTAATATGAAAAATAAAGTTAGAGAGATATTACGAAAAGTTACGAATTTTACATTCGCCATTGATCAAGCAATCTTATCAATGTAAAATTAAATGACCATAACCTCTTCTAGAAATGAACCTGCTTTAGAAATAGCTATTACTAAGGGTAGGGAAAACATTGTGATGTTATTGATTGATCATGGGTCAGATATCAATCTTTTATTTTCGAACAAACAGCCTCTTTTATCTCATGCTGTAAAACAAAAACTTGCAAAATTAATCGATTATTTATTGGATCAAGGTGTTGCTGTCGATGTTGGAGTGGATGGCTCTACCAATCCTTTAGCTGTTGCATTAGAAGCAGGAAATATTGAATTAGTTAAGAGACTGATTCAATTTGGAGCAGATCCTAATTATCTATTTATATCGGATCATAATCGAACAGCATTATATACTGCTGTTCAATCAAAAAATATTCCAATAATAAAATATCTTTTAGAACATGAGGCTAATCCATATATTGCAGATGCATATTCAAATACTGCTTTTGCATATGCAGAAGAAGAAAATCTAACAGATATTTTTAATTTATTCATGAAATATTCCGAACCAAGAGAGAAGCTTGGAGAATGGAATATAGATAAAAATCAAGTGTTTGAATGTGTTGTTTTTGATTTTAGTAAGAGAGTGTTTTTTCCTGAAAAACATAAATATCAAAATTTAAGTGGTGCAAGCATATTAGAATTAAATAAAAGTGGGAAATATTGGTGTCAGCCTAAATCTATGATAGACTCTACATTTATAGGTAAAAAATATATACACAATAAATTATATGAAGTTATTGTTATGGATACCAATGGCCATAGTTGTAGCCCTTTTGTTTCTTATGATTTTTTAAAATGTAATCGTGAAAATACAAACATAGAAGTAAAAGAAGGAGATTTTGTAAAAGTACCGGGTTACTTTTTAAATGATTGGAATAATCGTATATCTAATGAAACTAAAAATCTAAGGTTCTGGTTTCAACCGACTGGTATTTTGTCTCATGAAACACGTTTAGAAATTATTCGATATGGGGACAAAAGAAGATTTCAATAAAATGTATTATACACATTTAAGCTGAAGAATTGAACTCTTCCTATCCTAATATTGTCAATTTTTCATGTTAAATATGTATATAAAACCGCACCGAGTTGTCAACTCTTCAACTTAAATGTGTATACATGAAATATGATCTAAAAATATTTATACAGAGGCCCTCTTTTCCCTTTTTCTAGGTAAAGCTTTTCTTTTTTTTGGTTGTTCGATTTGTTGTACTTTAAATTCAAACCCCATAGCATTTAAAATATCTCTCATCGAGCCTAAATAAGGGTTCCCTTTTCTTGAAAGAGTTTTGTATAAACTTTCTTTGTTTTTTTTAGCGTGTTTAGCTAAAAAAGCCATACCACCTTTTGCTTTTGCTACATCTCGTATGGCAAGTAAGAAAACACCCAAATCTTCATCTTTTAGGCATTCATTTAAGTAGCCTTCGGCAAATTCAGGGTCTTCTAATTCTTCATATAAATAGTCTGTATATTTATTTGCTTTAATCATCATCCCTTCCTTGATAATCTAGCCAATATTCTTTGGCTTTTTTTATATCTGTAGTCTGGCTTCCTTTATTACCGGCAATTAAAAGTATTACAACAGAATCACCTTCTTTAGCAAAATATACTCTATAACCTGAGGCTATATGAAACCGCATTTCATAAATACCTTTACTTCCTTTGATGGGTTTACAGTCACCAAAGTTTCCTCTCCTTAAGCGAGCGATTCTTGAGTTAATTATAATCCTATTACTTTTACCTAACTTATTGATCCATTGAATAAACGGTTCTTTTCCGTTAGGGAGTTGGTAGTGGAGTAGTTCGATTATTTCCATGCATCTATTTTAGCCTATAAGCTAATTAAATTAAATATAAAAGAATTATTTGATAGGGGAAGTATTAGAAGTGAATGAGGATTGAAATAATAAAGCATTCATACGTCTCCAATCAAAAGTTCTGAATGCGTCCAACCGCCCCCATATATTGGACTAGAATAGAAATTAATTAAAAGAAGTGGGCATGCGTAAATATAAATTGTAATAATCTGCATACATGTGTAGAGGGACCTTATCACGAGCTCCCTTACTCAAAAGAAAATCCGCAATCGCTTTTTCTCTTTTTTTAACAGCGACCTGAAAAGGCGTTAAGCCGTTTGCATCTACAGCATCAATTTTTGCCCCATGAGTCACAGATATTTTTAGAAGATCTAGTTTGCTACGACTGTCTAACCGTGCTTCTTTTATGAGAAGTTGTAAAAAATTGTGATCATTGATGGTGCTGCTACTTCTGATTAAAGCTTTAAATAAAGCTAGTTTTTTATTTAAATAGGGTCGATATAAGCTGTTTTTAATTAAATCTGATAATTTGGGATTATCGGCACCATGTTTTATCATAAAATGAACAAGTGGTTGAAGATCTCCTTTATCGGCAGCACGAAGCGTTTGGATATAATATGAGCGTATTTTACTTTCTTCATTCAGTTGATTAGGCCATATAGAATATGGGCATTCCCATGCTGCAAGAAAACGGTCTCCAATCAGACGTGAAAATCGACCATTCCCATTTTCAAAGGGATGGATAAAAACTAAGCGATGGTGAATCCTAGCCGCCATTTCTACGAAGGTGAGCTCAACAGGATGTTGTAGCCAAGAGAGTACTTCATGACAAAGTTCAGATAGTTGCATTGGAATTAAAGATGGCTTGATACCGATTGAAGTGATTGATTTTCTATATTTTCCGGCCCATGACCACACTCGATTAAACATACTGTGATGGATTGTTTTCAGTTCTTTGATATGAAACCATTTTTCCGGACTATGGATACTCTTTAGCAGGTATTTTCTTTGGGCACACATAATATTTTCTGCCTCAAGTCTGTTTAAATCCTGTAAAGTATGTATCCAATCCGGAATGAGGTTACTATAATCAGAAATAGGTGTTGCCCCTTCGGGGAAAGTAAAATATTTAGGCATAACTATTTTACTCCTTCCATAAATCAGCATTTGGTCCTTGTAAGAGACGTTCTTCTTCTTGTTTTAATAGTTCTTCCATAAAATTAGGATCGGGTTCTTGTTTTTCTAAATTCATTGTTCCTTTTAGATAGCTGATTTGTTTGGTAGCTATCTTTTTTGCCTGTTCTTTTTTAAGGGTGTCAATAGATTTTGTTAGGAGCGGAGCGATGACTAAATCACATGCAATTCCAGACAGAATTTTCTGTAAGGTTAATATACTTGTATCTCGCTGTCCTTGTTCTATTCGAGAAATAGTGGATTGGGGTACACCCGAACGTTTTGATAAAACTTGTTGTGGCATGCCTAATTGTTTTCGGATAAGCTTAATAAGCACACCGATTGAAAGGGTTCGTGTTGCACTACTTAATTGCAAAGAAGCTTTTGTAACTTCTTGAATAATCAGTTTTTCTGAAACAGAATCAGTTTTCATTCTTTAGCCTTTATCTTTACTATAGCATTTATACTATAAAAATCAATAATAAATATGCTGTATAGGCATATTTAACATGTAAAATTATAGTGTGCATACTATTTAAAAAATCTAATTAATTGGTAATAAGTGAGTTGAAAATAGCAAATGGATTACGAGTAAGGTATTCTATTCAATTATTTTAATGGATAGAAATTACTATAATTATTCATTTTTACAGTAAATTCTATCCAATTTAAAGTTCTGAATGCGTCCAACCGCCCCCAAATTTTTATCTCATTAAAAACAAGGGACTTAAGAGAATATAGAGTAAATTATAAAACTCTAGATAATGAGATTTTAGCTCTTGCGGTGCAAAACGGTGCAGTGAAAAATAGTTTTACCGGTACTATCCAATCTTTTGATTTACCAAATAATTAAAGAGAGGCATAGTATGGCATCAATTTTCAAAAGAAAAACCATTACCGGAAGCACTTGGAGAGCTGTTATTAGATTAAAAGGTTTTCCAACTACCGGCCAAACGTTTGACCGTAAACAAGAGGCTGAAGATTGGGCAAATGAAACAGAAAGAAAAATTAAATCCGGTCGTTTTAATTTCTCCCGGCATAAAAACAAGAATACCTTTTCACTACTAATGGAGCGTTATACTGCGGATGGGGCTTTAGAGCATCATCGTTCTGTTAGAGACACCTTAAGACATTTAGAATATTGGAATCAACGGATTGGCTCCTATGCTCTTTGTCATATTAACTCGGAGCTTATAAGTAAAGAGCGTAAATGTTTATTAGAGACAGATACGACACATGGTAAAAAACGTACTCCGGGTACTGTCAATCGCTATTTTTCTACTTTATCGTCTATTTTAACATATGCCGTCAAACACTTGCACTGGATTGATCAAAACCCCTGCAATAAATTATTAAAATTAAAAGAATCTTCCGGTAGAGATCGTTATTTATCTGATGAAGAAGCTATTCTATTATTACAAGTCTGTAAAGAACATCATCATCCTTATATATATGCTATTGTTTTAATAGCTCTTACTACAGGGGCTGGAAAAGGAGAAATCTTAGGGTTACAATGGGATGACATCGATTTTGAAAGTCAAATGACTTATGTAAAAGTAACTAAAAATGGAAGACCAAGGAGTTTACCATTAGTTGATGTAGTGATTCAGGAGCTTAATCATTTGAAAAAGTTAAAGAAGACTCATCACACTTGTGTCTTCCCCGGTCAAACGGCATTTAGACAATTAGATATTAGATCTGTATGGTCTGATATACCGGAACAGGCAAATATTCAATCCTTTAAATTTCATGATCTACGGCACTCTTTTGCTACCTTTGCCGCTCGTCAAGGAGCTTCTAATTTAGAATTAGCGACTGCTATGGGCCATCGTTCTTTGCAGATGTTACAGCGTTATAGTATTTTAATTTTTATTTGATAATATGTTATCCTTCTTTTTTTATACAAACAGTAAGGACAAAACAATGCCTAGAGCCTATTCAGTAGATCTTCGAGAGAAAGTATGACAACATATAGAAAAACATCATGATAAAAAAACAGCCGGCCATATTTTTCAAGTAGATATCGCAACAATATATCGATGGATCTTGCAAAAAAAGCAAAAAGGACATTTAAAGCCAATCCGCAGAAAATATGCTTATAAGAAATTAGATGATGAGTTGTTATCTAAATATGTAGAAAAACATCCGGATTATTTTTTATCGGAAATTGCTGATTATTTTTCAGTCACTCCGCAAACGATTTTTTATGCCCTTAAAAGATTAAAAATTACACGAAAAAAAAAACTACTCGCTATAAGGAAAGAGATGAAAAGAAACGGGAAGCTTTTATGAAAGATTTAAAAAATATTCCCTTTGACAAGAGAATTTATCTCGATGAAACCGGGATTCATCAATTTTTATTTCGTGAGTCCGGAAGAAGCTTACGCGGCAAAAAAGTTTTTGGAGCGGTTTCAGGAAACCGCTTTATAAGGCAAAATATTATTTCAGCCCTATCTAAAGGGCAATTTTTATCTCCAATGGGTTTTGAAGGTACTTGTAATACCGGGTTATTCAATATTTGGCTTAAGGAAGTTTTGACTCCTCAGCTTACACCCGGTAGTGTTCTTATTCTTGACAATGCCGGTTTTCACAAGTCAGCGGAAAGCAGGAAAACAGTAGAATCTGCCGGTTGTAAGCTTATGTTTCTTCCTCCATATTCTCCGGACTTAAATCCTATAGAAAAATATTGGGCTAATATGAAAAATAAAGCTAAAGAGATATTACGAAAAGTTACGAATTTTAAATTCGCCATTGATCAAGCAATCTTGTCAATGTAAAATTAAATGACTATAGATGGATATGCAGGGCTTCATCTATCAAGTATTTATTAGAATGAGGTATTCTACTCATAAATTCTCTTAAAATAGCTCTTTTTAAAACCAATTTTCTCTATATTAACCTATTACTAACTAAAATCCATGGGGTTGCAAAAGTTATACAGAGGTCTTTATTGCCTCATTTTTTGAGAACCATGGCAAAATTTGGAGTGTAAACTCTCAATTTCAATCTAGCATATTTATTGAAATATTTACTTACAACCGAAAAAAATCCAAGGTACCCAAATTGGATTTACTAGATATGCTTGGTAAAGCAGTAGATTATATGCTAACACGTAAAAAAGAAGTGTTGAACCACACCAGGATTCCTTAGAGAATTTTTAAAGTGTAAACGTAGGGGGGTATTAGTGATGGTCTGAATGTTCAATACAGGTGTATTAAGGAACATTTTGAGGTGTTTTACAGCTTGAATAAGGATAGACTTCAAAACAGATTCTGAAAAATCATAAGATCAAATCTATTTTCCTAAGCAATTCCGTAAGATATCTTTTTTCAGCAGGGAAAATTATCCGTCATTCATATACTAAATAAAACCATATTTATAATTAATTTTAATATAGCGAACATCTTTATATTAAATTAATAAGTATTATTTATAATATATTCGCAAGTCAGTTCATATAAAATAAAAGATAAAAAAATGAGTACTATACAATTTTCTCAAAATATACCAGAAAACTATGTATGTCCTATATGTCAGCAGCATGACTACGATAGTAAATACGTTGAGCAGGAGCATGACTACGATAGTAAATACGTTGAGCATACTCAAAAACAAGGAAACCTTCACCCAATACATCTAAAATGTATTTCCATATGGGCAGACAATCAACCAGAAAAGGCAGATGCAGATTGTGTTTCATGCAGACAGCCTATGTCTAAAAGAAGCATTAAAAGAAGCATTAAATGGGGTCCCCTCGATAGCAACTGGGGTGACCTCAATAGGTATCTGTACGGTTCAATTACTTCAAAAAAAGAGAACCTTCAGGATACAATAAGGGACAGCATGCGTGAGTGGTTACTACTAAGAAACAAGGATATAATAGAATATAAAAATCGTTTGAATGCTATTTATAAGCTTATTATTCCTATAGGGATGGGGCCGGATAGCCCATGTTCTGCCTGTGCAACAAGAGATATTAAAGCATTCGAAGTTTTAGGCCCTTATTCAGATCGTGTTGTTGATGAATCCAATTCGGAAAATGAACTTAGCTGGATAAATGAGCGTGACTTTGACTGGATAAATCCCGCTCAGTTAGGATACAATAATATATCTGTAGTCATTTTTGATGAAAATATAGATTTTTATGTAGCTAATAGAAATATCAATAAGGGGGAAGAGCTCCTTGTAGACAACGTATAATGTTTTAAATTTTATTTTTCATGTAAGAATATCCGGATGCCTATCTTACAGGAGTTTCGCGTTGAAGAAATGAGAGGTTGAATTTTTTATTTAAGTCATTTCCTTAATTTGTCTATACTGCTTTTTATTTTGGTTTGAAAAGATATGCCATTACGTAAATGTATAGTATTTTAATTTTTATTTGATAATATGTTATCCTTTTTTTTTTATACAAACAGTAAGGACAAAACAATGCCTAGAGCCTATTCAGTAGATCTTCGAGAGAAAGTATTACAACATATAGAAAAACATCATGATAAAAAAACAGCCGGCCATATTTTTCAAGTAGGTATCGCAACAATATATCGATGGATCTTGCAAAAAAAGCAAAAAGGACATTTAAAGCCAATCCGCAGAAAATATGCTTATAAAAAATTAGATGATGAGTTGTTATCTAAATATGTAGAAAAACATCCGGATTATTTTTTATCGGAAATTGCTGATTATTTTTCAGTCACTCCGCAAACGATTTTTTATGCCCTTAAAAGATTAAAAATTACACGAAAAAAAAAACTACTCGCTATAAGGAAAGAGATGAAAAGAAACGGGAAGCTTTTATGAAAGATTTAAAAAATATTCCCTTTGACAAGAGAATTTATCTCGATGAAACCGGGATTCATCAATTTTTATTTCGTGAGTCCGGAAGAAGCTTACGCGGCAAAAAAGTTTTTGGAGCGGTTTCAGGAAACCGCTTTATAAGGCAAAATATTATTTCAGCCCTATCTAAAGGGCAGTTTTTATCTCCAATGTGTTTTGAAGGTACTTGTAATACCGGGTTATTCAATATTTGGCTTAAGGAAGTTTTGACTCCTCAGCTTACACCCGGTAGTGTTCTTATTCTTGACAATGCCGGTTTTCACAAGTCAGCGGAAAGCAGGAAAACAGTAGAATCTGCCGGTTGTAAGCTTATGTTTCTTCCTCCATATTCTCCGGACTTAAATCCTATAGAAAAATATTGGGCTAATATGAAAAATAAAGTTAAAGAGATATTACGAAAAGTTACGAATTTTAAATTCGCCATTGATCAAGCAATCTTATCAATGTAAAATTAAATGACTATAATCGCCTGTTTTCTGATTTAATTTGAGCTGCAATATAAATATATCTACCTTGAAAAGGGTTTCTTTGCAGCTCTCTATAAATAGTAGATTGATCAACTCTGATTTCATAAGCAATATAATCTACAGAATCTCCTCTTTGTGTTAATGCATATATTTGGCATCTTTGGTTAAATGATAATCGCCTTTAGGCATAAAAATCCCTCCACAATTATTAGGCTTTTCAAAAATTAACTATAGAGATCGTATCATCATTTAACCATTTTCACATTTCTCCTATCTGTTGCACTTCGATGTTGAAAGGGCCGAATGAGTATACGAGAGAATTAAAAAAAATGCTTATTTAGTCTCTCGTAAATCTTCCAATTTTGACTTCTAATATTTGTTCAACTTGTATGGAATTATTTAATCATGCTATGGATGGACTTTTATTAATGATCTAATACAATCGATTAAACGGAAGATATATGCGCAGATCGATATCCCCTTTCCCATTACTTTTCACTTCGATAAGCGCTATATTAGGATCGGGATGGTTATTTGCTATCTTTTATACAAGCAAATATGCAGGTGCCTCTTCCTTGCTCTCATGGGTAATCGGCGGTATAGCCATAGCCTTTATCTCTTTTGTCTTCGCTGAATTATGTACCATGCTACCCATCACAGGTTCCAGTACCAGAATTCCTCAATATACCCATGGTACAATTGTTAGCTTTCTATTCTCTTGGATGATTTGGCTCTCTTATGTGGCGCTTGTTCCTACAGAAGTTCAAGCAGTATTACAATATTTAAGCTATTTTTTTGATATGCTGGCTCATGAAGGAGGAGGGTTGACACGTTACGGCTATATAGCAGCAACCATATTAATGCTTTTTATCAGCACATTAAATATTTATTCTCTTCGTTGGCTACTACGTTGCAATAATGCTTTAACTGTTATGAAGATCATTATTCCCCTGATTATATCCATAACGATTCTCATTTACTTTTTTACTCCTCATGGAATGATCCATCCGGTTAATAGTGCTTTTACTCCTTTTGGTTTTCAAGGGGTATTTTCTGCCATTTCATCCGGAGGAATCGTATTTGCTTTCAATGGATTTAAACAGGCTTGCGAAATAGCCGGGGAAGCTAAAAACCCTAATAAAGCAATCCCCTTTGCTATTATTGGTTCTATTTCAATTTGTCTTATTATCTTTTTATTATTACAAACAGCATTTTTAACTTCTCTTATACCCCGGAATCTTGCCGAGGGATGGAAAAACTTACATATACAGGGAGAGAATAGCCCTTTAGCCTCCATCGTTGCCCAAGATAACATACTTTGGCTTCTTCCTATTCTCTATTTAGGAGCTGTTATTGGTCCTTTAGCAGCCGGGCTTATGTACGCAGGAAGCTCTAGCCGTTCTTTATATGGCATGAGTACGAATGGCTACATCCCTTTATTATTTCAACATCTTACAGGGCAGGGCAACCCTGTTTTTGCTATTATCACCAATTTCGTTATCGGAATGTGTATGTTCGCTCCTCTTCCCGGTTGGGATAAGATGATAACCTTCTTAACGTCTCTTATGGCTATAACCTATGCTGTGGGCCCCATTACTCTGATGGCGTTAAGAAAGCAGGCACCCGATCAAAAGAGACCTTTTAGGCTTCCTTTTGGATTCACTTGGTCTGCTATTTCTTTTTATCTTTGTACTCTATTCATTTACTGGAGCGGTTGGGATATCATATCTAAACTGGGGATCGGATTTTTAGCCGGGTTTATTTGCCTGTTTAGTTATCACTTTCTCACTGAACGAGGAAGAAAAATTTCTCTCCATTGGAAATCCTCTATTTGGATTTGGCCTTATTTTATAGGGATTACAATTATCTCTTATCTCGGTAGTTTTGAAGGAGGGATGGGTATTATTACCTTTGGCTGGGATTTCTTAGCTCTTGGTATTCTATCTCTCATTACTGTGTGGCTATCTATAATCTTTAGATTACCATCAGAAATAACCAAACGCTACATAGCAAATTTAAATCTGGATAAGCGTGCTGCTAGCGAATAATCACTTTTCCCATATATTCAATAAAAGCCATTAGGCTTTTTTGTAATCTTTCATGTACACTTTTATCAACAAAATTAGAAGCTGCATCAAAAGCCTCATGGGCTTTAGGTAAAGAGAACATACTTGGAAAGACAAAAGAACCGCATGCTTCGAAAGAGACTCTAGAAACCCAAAGAGCGCGATTACCACCATTTAAAGCGGGTGAGGCAGATATAAGATAGATATACTTACCCTGCCAAGGCATTGGCCTTTCTCTGGATATCCAATCGAAAAAATTTTTAAAGGTTCCCGGCATAGAAAAATTATATTCAGGAGAAGAAAAAATCATAGCATCAGCAACATGCATTTTCTCAATAAAACTTTTAGCGCCGCTTGGAAGACCCGACTTCTTTTCAATGTCTGCATTATATAGCGACATGTTAAATTCAGAAAATTGGACAAGATTTACTTCGTGATTAGCTTTTTCAATAATATGAGCTGCATTTGAAATAAGTTTTTTATTTAAGGAGTTTTCGCTTAAAGAAGCTGCCATCATCAAAAATTTCATTCTTTATTTCTCTTTTATTTACGTTGAATTAATTCAATTTTATAACCGTCCGGATCTTCGACAAAAGCAAGAAGTGTTGTTCCGTGCTTCATAGGACCCGGCTCTCTAGTGACCTTACCGCCCTTGCTTTTAATAGCTTCACATGTGGCGTAGAGATCATCAACACCTAAGGCTATGTGACCATAAGCATTGCCTAAATCATAACTAATAACATCCCGGTTATAGGTTAATTCTATAACAGCTTCCTTACTCTCTTCCCGGTAGCCCACAAAAGCCAAGGTAAATTTGCCTTCCGGGTAATCTTTTGTACGTAAGAGTTTCATGCCCAAGACCTGCGTATAAAAGGCAATGGATCTATCTAGGTCGGTTACTCGAATCATGGTATGTAAAAAACGCATATTCTATCTCCTCAAACCGAAACAACATTGTCAGTATATATTCATTCATATTGGAAACCGGACAGGATTGAGTTCCGGCACTTGAAATGTATCATTCATTCGTGTTTTAAGCCTGTCTATTACAATCGGAATTTTATCTTTAAAAAAAAACCTTACCTTTTATTTAAACTCAGTAAATGTATCGTAACAGGTTATAAGTAACCGCTTCCCTCATCATTTTCCAAAGCCTTATCTATTGCATTTAAATTGGGAGAATATGGGGGTAAATAGACACGCTCTATACGTGAAGTCTTTAAATATCCTTGGATCCGTTTATTTTTATTTGCTCTTCCGTTATCTAAAATGACATCTATTTTTGAAGCCTGTGAAAGCTTCTCTAATCCTTTTAAGAAGTCAATAACCTTTCTTCCTCCAAGTCATGGAGTATTCTTTTGACCTGATTGTCATATCCTCAAGTCGTAAAGCTCCAATAATAGGCATTCCGGTTTGCTTATTTGTGGGCTTAATCGTTTTCTTAACCCTTTTTTGGATCCACCCACACACAGTTTAGAGGATGCACTGCATTAAAAAAACAGATCTCTTCACTATTTTGAAGACTAACTTTTAATGCTTCCTATTCTTTAATAAATTGTGTCTGTTTCTCTAAGTTAAGCCTACCGGGGACATTAACAGGACTTGTGAAAACAACATTAATATCATATTTATACTTTTTTGTGTATCTTGTATTAGCGAAGAGTATATTCTTCATAAGATTTCTGTTCTTTTATATCAGAATCAAAAATATCATTAACTGAATTTTTAATTTGAAATCTCATATCATTAGTTTCATATACTGAACGGGCTAATTCTATGAATTCATCATCAAATTCTTTTTTCTTTTCTTTGATTCTAATGAGATCCTCAATTTCCCAAAGATTCAAATTAACCAGATATAACTTCTTAATCCATTCTTGATGATCAGCTGCCAAAGAATCTGATAATGTCATTAATTCCTCTAACTCTTTTGTAAGATGAACCTGCTTTTCCGGATTACTAATCTTTTCTTTTTTAATTTGTAAAATAGATACTTTATCTAAAAGTTCACCAATAGAAATAGAACATGATATCTTCATAAGACCATTATTTTTAAATTTACCGACAGGAAATCATAAGATAAGAAGAAATTCTAATAAAGCTAAACTCTTTCAGTCTCTTTCGTTTCATCTTGAAGAAGGTTAGATTTATCAAATGCACCATCATCAACTTTAATAGAAGCATTAATATGTGGTGTCACTCTATGCAAGATGGTTTCGGTATGTTCTTTGCTTTCATTCAATAATTCAACTTCTTCGTTTGATAGGGTATTACCCTTTTGTTCCATAATCGGATTTATATTTTCCGGTTGCTGTTCTTGATGTATTTGAGGTTCAATATTTTCAATGGTCTGGAAAGATGATTTTCTTCTAAGAAACCTTGATACTCGCCCGGGAGTGCCGGCCAATCCAATAAAGCCCAAAACGGTAGATATAACAGACATAAAAATAAATAATCCTAATGGTCCCAAAGATTGCATGAACAAAGGAGCGATTAGAGGACCTACTACAGATCCAAATCCATAGGCTAATAATAATCCCCCGGTAGCTGCTACCAGATCTTTCGGATCCAAATGATCGTTCGTATAAGAAATACTTAAAGGATATATAGTAAATGAAAATCCCCCCAAAAAAACTGAGAAGAATAATAATAATTCCTTAGAATAGTAAGAAAATAGGGCTATTAAAAGAGCTAATATCGTCGTGATAAAACAAACGCCTACTAAAACCGTTCGTCTTTTAATGATATCGGAAAGATACCCAATCGGCCATTGAAGAATAAAGCCACCAAAAATAATTATTCCCATAAACCGGGCGACTTCACTAAGAGACATCCCCACTTGATACGAATAAACAGGAGCCAAACCCGTTAAAGCGCCCATGATCATACCTGATCCAAAAGCGCCGGAAACACCAAATTTTGAAATTTTAAAAAGCCGAAAGGGGCTTAATAATGTCGATTCTTCCAATACCGGAGAGGTCGCATAAGTTACTGATACAGGAACAGTCGACAGGGATAGAAGCATCGTCGTAATACAAAAGGGTATTAAACTCGTCGGATCTGCTATACCCAATAGAAATTGACCACCGGACTGAGAGGCGTAAAAAGCGATCATATATAGAGAAAGAACAGCTCCTCTATTATTTGTACCACTCATCATTAATAGCCAAGTCTGAATAACAATAAAAAGACCGGCCATGAAAATTCCGGAAGCAAATCTTAATAAACACCATAAAAAGGGATCTAAAAAAATACCTTGCAGCATTGATAAAGTAGCAACTAAAGATGCTAAGGCTGCAAAAGAACGAATATGCCCTATCCGAGTAATAAACTCCTGAGCAAATAGAGAGCCCAACACAAGACCTGCAAAATAAGCGGAAGAAACACAACCTGCTATAAAAGGAGAATAACCCTCTAAAGTAAGTCGTAAAGGGACAAACGTTGAGAACAGGCCTGCCCCTGTCATCAAAATAATTAAACTCAAAAGAGGTGCTTTTATCGTTCTTAGTATTTTTAACATTTTATTAGTCTACTAATTTATTCGCATTTCTTGCTGCATTTCGTATTATCTCCGGCAACGCAGGATGTATATAAATGGTACTTAACAGGTCATCTAAGGTAGCCTGCATTTTCATATAAGCAATCAACATATGCACCATATTAGAAGCCTCTTCACCAATAATTTGAGCCCCTAAGAGTCGTTTATTTTGCTTATCAAAGAGTAACTTAACCAACCCTTCTTCAGACCTAAGAGCCATACCCATAGCACTATCACGATAGGTATTAGTGCCAACGATATATTCCACTCCTTCTTGTTTTAGTTCCTGCTCTTTCTTTCCCACTCCCCCCACTTGAGGGTTAGAGAAAATAGCATGAGGAATCGGTGGATAGTCAATAGGGTTAGGTTTAGATCCTTTAAATAAAGCATCTAGTAGATACTCGCCTTCAAAATTAGCTGTATGTCGAAAGAAGTAACGTCCGATAATATCGCCGATTGCGTACACATCCTTTTGAGTTGTCATCAAAAAAGGATCAACTTTTATATATCCACTATTATCACAAGCAACGGATGTTTTATTCAATCCTAAATGATCGGTATTTGGTGAAATTCCTGTCACCACCAAAAAGGCGTCCCCTGTTAAGGTTTCTTTTCTTTTATCTTCGTATTCAATATCAATTGAAAAGGTATTATTTTGATAACTAACCTTTTTAGGTATAGCTTTAAAAGAAACCGAGTGTCTCTTTGAAAAAACCCTGGTAAATTCTTCTGAGACACTCTCATCTTCTGCTCGAAGAAAGGTGCTTCTTACAATAAAATGAACTTCTGTCCTCAAAGCCGCAAAATAGTGCCCTAATTCACAAGCAATATAACCGGCTCCTAAAATAATCAATTTCTCAGGTTGCTGTTTTAATCTAAGTGCTTCTTTTGAAGTCATATAAGGTGTTCCTTCCAATCCTTCAATATCCGGTATATTAGGGCGTGTACCGGTACATATAATAATTTTATCAGCGCTCATCTGCTGATTATTAACTAAAAGAGTCTTATCATCGATAAATTCAGCATGGTGATGATAAAAATCGATATTCGGATGCTTTTCCATTAAAGGGGCCAAACGAGCCGATTCCTTATCTATAATGTTATCTACGTAAGTAACCAAGTCCTTGAAATGGACTGTAGGCTTTTCATTAAGCGTGAGATTGAATCGAGAAGCACTTTCAATAATATGGGCAATATCAGCAGGATGAATCAACATTTTTGAAGGAATACACCCTCTGTTCAAACAGGTCCCCCCTAATTTATCTTCTTCTATAATGGCTATCTTAAATCCCAAATCAGCAGCAGGTCGTACTATTTTAAGACCTCCGCCTCCTCCAATCACAATGGCGTCATATTTTAGCATTTTCTTATACAGCTTAATTCTAGGGTTTTAATATTTAACTATTTCGATTCATTTTATGCTAGATAGCATCAGAATTATCTCCTAAATTTGAGATATAATCTAAGAACTTTTTCCAAGAAAGCTATTTTTAGAATTGACAACTCTCAACCCACAAAAGAAGGGATTCCTCATTCACAGACCACAGATAACAAAAGAGTTAGTCTAACATGATCTCCAAAGGCTTAAATTACCGACTGCCCTTCGGTATATATATTATATGATGCATTAAAATCTCTGTCATGCTTAATTTTACAATTTGAGCATTCCCAAGTTCTTATATCGGTGTGTAATTGCCCTTGTTTATAACCGCATGCAGAACACTTTTGTGTACCGGAAAAATAGTGGTCTAATTCTACTATATTTCTCCCGTACCACTCGCTTTTATATTTTAAAAACCGGCTCCATCCATGATCGTTTGGTTTTCACATATCAGCTGAGTAGGTTTATAGAATCTGACCCATACAATGATAGCTAATTTCAATAACTTTCTTTCGAAATGCATCATATGAGTTCCAAATGACAGATTCCCGCAATAAGATTGAATCGCAATGCAAATCTTTTTCGTCTATTCCGATAACGACCGGAAATGATTTTAAAGCGTTTGATCACTCTTATCACATTTTCATTCAGAACACGTTCCCTTGATAATTATCTATTGTTTGTCTTATCTTCTTTAGTTAGAGGCTTCTTCTTACTTTTCTTTTTTGGCATATTGGTATTAGCATGAGGCTTTTTTAGCCCTTGATATCCCGTATCAGTTAATATGTTTATGCCCGGATGAATTTTTATTTTTGATTCCTTAAACAATCTAAAATCATGTCTCCCGGCATTAGAAAATGCAGTACAAATAATCTGTCGTGTTTTCTTATCTACTATAATCTGAGTCTTTAAGGTATAATTTTTGTTTTTTAAAAGTGCTTGACGACCGAATAAAACAAAATCAGGGTGTTTAACTTAAGTGTATCTTCAACACACTTTATACTTTTATAAGCGTTGCTTTCACTTAATACCGGAACTTTGGCCGGCATAAAATAGGTTCTGTATTCTCTTATATACTCTAAAGCCATTAACAATGTATCTTCTAAATTTAGTTTCTTTTTTTTTCCACTAAGAGTTTTTTCGGTTTTAATTGATGTGTTTAATATAAATATCATTCTATCGAATGTTGATTTTTTATACCCGTTAAACGACGAAGCTTTTCATCATTCAAGGTGCGAATTTTTTCAAATTTCATGATACGAACCTACTGTTAAAGTAGGCTGCTATAATCAAAATTTATTACTCATAAACACTCCTCCTGCCGGTTGTTGTAAAATATTTTTTTACATATACTGGGGTTATAAAAGAGACCTTCGAACTAAAAGCGCTTTTAATAAGTTACTTAGGTGATTTAAGTGTCTGAAAAAATCCTACTGGAAAATCTCAGTTTTACTCGGTTTTAAGCATATTTAGTAGTAAAGCTTCATCAAAACTAGGGGTTCCTTCTCTTTTATTATTTCTTATTTTAGGGATGTTAGCCGGATCAGAAGGAATAGGTGGAATCTATTTTGATGATACCCGACTAGCTCAAATGCTGGGTGTTGTTGCTTTAGTTTATATTCTGTTTTCCGGTGGATTTAGTACAGATTGGAAAACAGTAACAACCCGATTGTTTTCAAGGGACTCTCTCTATCTACTATTGGTATTCTCATTACAACATTTTTAGTGGGTATCTTTGGGTATTTTCTTTTGGATTTTACTTTAGCGGAATGCTTCCTTTTAGGAGCTGTTGTCTCTTCTACAGATGCAGCTGCTGTTTTTAGCGTTTTAAGGTCCAAACAGTTGGGATTGAAAAGTAAACTCACTCCCTTGTTAGAAATGGAATCTGCCAGTAATGACCCTATGGCAGTATTCCTCACCATTGGACTTATTCATTTAATAGTGAATCAAGATCTTAGTATCTTGATGCTACTTTTAATGTTTGTTCAACAGATGTCTTTAGGTGTTTTCTTAGGATATATTCTAGGAAAGCTTCTCGTATTAGGAATCAATCATTTAAAGCTCGAATATAAGGGGCTTATATCCTGTTTTAACACTATCATCTGTTTTATTAATCTATGGGGCTATTAATTATATTGGAGGAGGAAGCGGATTTTTAGCCGTATACGTTGCGGGGCTTGTTTTAGGAAATAACGATTTTTTACATAAAAAAAGCCTAAGACAATTTCATGCCGGTATTTCTTGGCTTATGCAAATTTCCATGTTTTTAACTTTAGGATTACTGGTTTATCCTACTCATTTAATTTCTGTTGCTGCTTTAGGATTAGCCTTCTCAGTATTTCTTATGTTCGTTGCAAGACCGATTAGTGTCTTTATGAGTTTGGCTTTTTCTCGCATGAGTTTTAAAGAAATGACCTTCATTTCATGGGTGGGATTAAGAGGAGCCGCTCCCCATTATTTTAGCAACCTTTCCCCTAACAGCGAGTGTTCCCGGATCCGAACTTATATTCAATATCGTTTTCTTTTATCGTCATCACTTCAGTGCTTTTTCAGGGAACATCTCTTGGTATCGTAGCTAAATGGTTAGGGCTACATACTAAATGTATAGACCCTTCTTTGTTGGATATTGAAGAAATGTGTCAAGAAGATCGAAATCAAAATATGGAAATGGTTGAAATGGTTATCCCGCAGCATTCAAAAACAATAGGCAAACAAATCATTGACCTTGCCTTACCTAAAGATGTTTTAATCGTTTTAATTACTCGTAATGAACAGTATATCGTACCATCCGGAGCGACTACCTTAGAATCTCAAGATAAAGTTCTTATGCTGGTCCATAAAGAATCGATTGCTCAGATCCATCCCATTTTCACTTAAACAATAAAAAAATGAATCGCTGATTCCTTATTACTATGAAAACTAAATACTGGATTTTCTATTTTGAATACGATAAATATGTTATAGTTTTGTTTATTTAAGGATTGTTTTTTGCAAACGGTTAAAATTCCGGCTCAAAATATGCTGACGTATATTTTCCTATTTATCAAGTTACGTGGGATAGTTCGATAACTCGCTTATCAAAAGTTTTTTCAAAAGAGGATCTGCATTATTATTTTACTCTTGTATGAAAGAGCTCAAACAAAACCAAACAGCATATTAAAAGCTTTAAAAGTCTTTCACGGTAAACATCCCCTACCGGAAGTATATAATCTGTTAAGTTATGTTTATATTAGTCTTAAAAAAATCAAAAAAGCAGAAAAAATAATTGAAGAAAATTATAAGCAACATCCCGATAATTTATTTGCGAGAGTAAACTATGGTGATCAGTGTCTTCGAAGGAAGCAAGTGAACAAATTTACTGAAATATTTGAGAACAAATTTACATTACAAGAGCTCTATCCTAAGCAAAAAACTTTTCACTGTTCAGAAATTCTTGGTTTTATCGGGTTAATTGGTTTGTACTATTTTACAATAAATAAAAAAAACTTAGCCGAAGCTTATTATTTTTATGGAAAGATTATCGATCCTAATGATAAAACAATTAAATTTTTAGAGAAAAAATTATATAAAAAGACATTTTTTCAAAAAACATGGGGTAGAATAACAGGATATAACAAATGAAACATTTATATCGTTCTCGTTATGACAAAAAAAGTGCCGGTGTTTGTGGCGGCATAGGCCAATATATACGCCTAGATCCGACTATCATTCGTCTTATCGTGATTTTTCTATGCGTCTTAACCGCTTTTCTACCAATTGCATTAGCATATATCATCGCCTGTCTACTGATTCCTTTAGAACCGCAAAACTCCCCCGCTATAGCTATTAAACGTTTATATCGCTCTCGTACCAATAAGAAAATTGCAGGCATCTGCGGTGGATTAAGTGAATTATTAAATATCGATGCAACCATTTGCAGAATAGTAGCTGTTATTTTAGTTTTTGTAGGATTTTTACCTGTATTAAGCGCTTATGTTATAGGTTGGATTATTATTCCTGAAAGACCAAAATAATTTTTTAAAAACACATGCTTGCCTTTTATCTTTCTTATATAGAAAATGCTTATCCTCAATTAATTCAATATTGTAAATAAATGACGAACAATACTTCAAAAATACGAAATATCGCAATTATAGCTCATATCGATCACGGTAAAACCTCTATTTTAGACTGCATGTTGAAATATGCGCAGATTTTTAGAGAAAATGAAGCGATCCCTGAAAGAATAATGGATTCCTACGATCAAGAAAAAGAGCGTGGAATCACTATATTTTCAAAACATACCTCTTTAAGATATAAAAATTATAAGATTAATATCATTGATACACCGGGACACGCTGACTTCTCCGGGGAGGTCGAGAGAGTCTTAGGGATGGTAGATTCTGTTCTTCTCTTAGTCGATGCGCAGGAAGGCCCGATGCCTCAAACTCGTTTTGTTTTAAAAAAAGCGCTTGAGCATAAGCTTAAACCAATACTGGTAATCAATAAAATCGATCGCGAACATGCGGATCCTGACAGAGTTTTAAATGAAGTCTTTGACCTTTTTGTTGAATTAGATGCTAATGATGAACAATTAGATTTTACTTATTGCTATGCTTCAGCACTAGCCGGTTATGCAATGAGGCATATCGATGACGAGCGAAAAGATATAGATCCCTTATTCGATTTAATCATCGAAAAAGTCCCTCTTCCATCCGGCGATCCCAAAGCTCCTTTCTTAATGCAATGTGTCACCATTTCTTACGATAAGTATTTAGGTCGTCAAGCTACGGGACAAATTCTACAAGGTAAGGTTCGTCGAAATGATGACATCATCCATATTGATAGAAACGGTAATGAAAAAAGAGCTAAAGTCAATCGTATCCAAGGCTATTTAGGTATTCAAAAAGTAGAACAAGATGAAGCTTTCTGTGGAGATATCGTAAGTATAGCCGGTATACCGGATATTATTATTGGTGACACCCTATGTAGCCCACAAAAGATTGTACATCTTCCACCTATTGAATTAGAAGAGCCGACTCTTTCCATCGATGTGATGGTAAACAACTCCCCTCTTGCCGGTAAAGACGGAAAGAATCTTACCATGAATAAGATTCGTGACCGATTGCAACTGGAAAAACGTAGTAATATTTCCCTTGTCATCGAAGACAAAGGAGAATTTATCACTGTCTCCGGAAGAGGAGAACTTCATTTAGCAGTGATGTTAGAAGCTCTTCGAAGAGAAGATTATGAGTTAAGTATTTCAAAGCCAAAAGTCATTTTAAAAACAATTGATTCTGTTGTATGTGAACCTATTGAACGGGTCTACATTGAGGTTCCGGAAGAATACTCCGGTACCGTCATTGAAGAGCTATCAAAAAGAAAAGGCGAGATGCAGAAGCTTTCGACAAATGAGCATGGCATCTTTCATATGGATTTTCTGATCCCAACTAGGGGTTTAATGGGTTGGCGATCAGAATTTTTAACCAAGACTCGTGGTCAGGGGATATTAACTAGTGTTTTTGATGCTTTTTCCCCTATGAAAGGAGAAATCAGCAACAGGAATAGAGGAGTCTTAGTTTCCATTGCTAATGGAAACTCTACCCCCTATGCTATTTTCAACTTACAAAGTAGAGGCTTTTTCTTTATCAGTTCTAATGAAGAAGTGTACGAAGGGATGATTGTTGGAGAGCATAGTAGAACAAATGATCTTGGTGTAAATATTGTCAAAGGTAAACAGTTAACCAACGTTCGCTCTACCGGAACGGATGAGATGATTCAACTAACGCCTCCCGGAAGACTGACATTAGAACAAGCTATCGATTATATCGAAGATGATGAGTTAGTAGAGATAACTCCGAATCATATTAGATTGAGAAAACGTCATTTGAAAGAGTCGGATAGAAAGCGGAATCGTTAACCTTTTGATATTACTCTCCTATTCATAGCAATTGCCTCAACGGCTAAAACCGGTTACGTGCTATGATTACGGACAGGTTCATCTTAGCTTGGATTTGGATCAAATATATTGTTATATCCGACATTCCTAGACCTCTAAACAAGTTTTTCTAATTAAGCCATACATCCTCATTGCAGTCTTTCCAAACAAAACAATAATCTTTTTCCGAAGACGGGTTTAAATTTGTGATCATTTCTTTACAAATTCTCCGGGAAGTCTTCTGAAAAAAACGGATTATTCCGATACCTTCCATAATTTGGAAAATCCATCTTAATGTTTGGATTTTTGACTTCCTTTCCTAATTGGTTGGGTAATGTCTCTTCTGTTTCTATCAATTTTTGTCCGAAGTTGATATTGTCCGATATTATAAACCATTAAACACAATGTCATAACCATCATTAATGCTTCAATGCGTCGAGGGGTTTTTAAAAAAATAGAATCAACCATAACCAAGGGATCTTTTAAAAAGCGAAACCCTCCTTCAACCTTTTGCTGTTCTTTATATTCTTCTAACATCATCTCATCTTTATAATTTTCTCTATCGGTGTCATTCGCAGCTAAATAAACCGTCCTTTTCTATTCATCAGTTTATTAATTTCTTCTTCTTCCCTTTCAAAGCTAGCATGATCTTGTATCCAACAACTTGTTTTTCCTCTCTCCTTGTTTAGGTTTGCCTAATTTACCATATTTTAGAAATCGGGCAATATCTCACTATTCATGGAATATAAATGATTTTTTTTAGTCAATCTGCCCAAGCTTTTTTAGCATCACTTTCGCATTTAAAATTCCTCTTTACCCAAATTGCAAAGTGTTTCTTGAGCTTTTCTTCTGCTTGGTCAATTTTTTTCTAATGATTTTATCTCTCTCTCTGATAGGCTTGGCTCTGAAAAAACCAAAAGCCATCTTTGTTTAATCCCTCCATAAAAAGAGGTGAAGCTGCATGTTTTATATCCTTTCTCCTGATCAATCCAATCAATTTCTTCTTCCGGTTTTTCTACTAATCTTTTGCTTCTCCTATTATCTCGGGAACTCGGGTGAGCCATTTATAATCATTATTTTTTAAGAGCTTTCTTTTGTGTATAACGCTGAATCGGCAACCCACTTAAACTTTGTTTTTACATCAATCTGTTGTTGAAATTCACTGATTTTTTGATCGTCTCATTGAAAACTTGCTTTATCAGAACTATTGCCGTCTAAGGCTTCCATCCATAGAGGCATAGAAACTCGGACCATTGGTAAACGAGAGAAAGTACAACTTGTTTCAAAATCAGGTCTATGATCTTTAGAATAACCCTGCTTAATCTCAATCACTTGCGGATCATCTTTCACTTCATACGACCCATGAACGGAAAAGCTTGTTGTATCTAGATGATGCGTTTTTTGTAGTAAATCATGTCTAGGGCTATTCCAAAAGAAAACTTCAGAAATAATTTACTGCTCCCATATTTCGCAATATCATCCAAAGCATGACCTAAAGTATAATCTGTGAGATCTTCTGCTCGAAGATTGTTGCCAAGTAAATTCTCTATCGATTTAGAAGCAAAAAATTGATGTGTTAGGTAGAGACGTCCTATTAGTAAACCCTAATCCATTCAGAATCATTGCAATTACTGCCTGTCCCGCACTTACTTTTCTTTGTGGATGATTTTTTAATCCGGTATCAATCCTTTCCGCCTACCTTTAGATCGCTGCAAAGTGCTGCAATTAATCCCATGGTGATCCATGTTCACTGTTTGAATATTATCTCCTGCAACTTCCGGCATAACTTTTCTCCTTGTATCAAATAAAAAAGTAACAGGATAGGCAATCTATAATTCTAATTCAAAAAAAAATATCTTACGGTCTAGGAATGTCGGTTATATAGTGTTTTTAAATTTTATTTTTGCATAAGCATCCATTAGTTAGTTAGAAAAGAAAAATCAATTGCTTGGGCTAAATTTGTGAATCGTTCCCTATTTTTTTGAACCTGTTTTTTAAAATTAGCCCAAAAAATTTCTATTGGGTTTAAATCGGGTGAATAGGGAGGAAGAAATAGAATGTGACAACCTGCTTGTTCTATAAGTTGTTGCGAATATTTAGATTTATGAAAAGTTGCATTATTCATAATAACAACTTGACCGGGTTTAAGTTCCGGGAATAAGAAAAATCTTTTAACCATAGATTAAATAACTTAGTATCACATGTTCCCGTATAGCAAAAAGGAGCTAAGATTCGGAATTGATTCTTTGCTGCGATAAAACTTTCCACGTGCATATCGCATTCCCGAAACCGCTCCATATACTTGATTCCCTGCCTGACATCGAACATGTTCCCTTCTTAAATATTTATTAATCCCGCTCTCATCCACATAAAAACGATTTTTCATGGGAATATTTTTTAGTGTTTCTTGAAACTCTTGTCATTTTTTTTTCATCTCTTTCTTTGTAGAACGGGATCTTTTTTTTAAGGTTAGTTTCAAGCGTTTACAGGCATAAAAAACAGCCGGTATCGTAACACCCGATTCTTGAGCAATTTCTTTAAGATAGGCATCCGGATATTTTTGAAGATATTGCTTAAGTTTATTACTATCAATTTTACTTGGGCTAGGACGCCTTTTGTTAGGTGCTAAGATCTGCTGTCTTTCTCGAGAAATCCAATTCGATAAAGTGCGGGTTGTAACTGAAAAAATGACACTTGCCTCTTTTCGTGTTCCCACATTTTTAATATATTTTAAAGCTTGTTTTCTTAAATCAAGTGAATATGTCATCCGGATATTTTACATGAATAAAATGAAAAATAAAATTTAATTCTTTTTAAATTTGTATCACAACCTTTATTAGTTAATTAATAAAGTTCACAACATGATCATATAAATATTTATAAGAACTGTCAGTTAGTTTTTTATTTTTTTTAATTCATTAAAATTTAAGTGATTAAAATCAAGTGACTTATGAAGTCAATGCGATTTGCATTTTTATATCCACCGGAATTTCAACCACTTAGCTAATATTTATCTTTATTAGCCGCGTCATCTTTACCGGACTCTTCCTTATTATCTTTTTCCGAAGAGGGCTTTCTCGAAGAAGCTTTATCTTGTTGGGCCGGCATGCCGGCCGTAGCAGAAAAGCGTAAGCCTTGCTCAACACTCATATCTATGGTCTCAACCTGATCTTTAAGAACCATGATGGTAACACCACCAATTTGGTAGCTCATAGGGATGAATATGGCCATATAATCTTCCGATGCAATCCCTTCAGGCAAATCTTTAAAGGTTTTTCGACTAACTAAGCCTAAAATTCTAATCCCGTTAAACTTAACAACGACAACACTTCCTTGTTTCATTCGGCCTTCACCTTTGAAAAAACTCATGAGATCAGTAATCGAACGGTATAGAGTCTTGATTAAGGGCATGCGATGTAATAGCTTTTCAAAACGATGATAAAGCCACTGCACAATCCAGTTATTGATCAAAATTCCAACAACGAAGATAAGAACCAGGACGACAATAATACCAAGGCCTTTGAAATAATAGGTAGGCCCAATAAGATCTTTAATTAATTCACTGAATGCTCCTTCTATAAGGTTATATAACCAAATGATAACAGCTACCGTAATAGATATTGGAGCAATAGCAATAAGACCTCTAGCAAAAATTCTTTTGATCATAATCCGGCTCGTCCTTCTTAATCAATTATGATGTTAGATAGCGTATCATTTTGAAATGATCGTGAAATAACTAACCTAACACCCAATCTTTCTTATATAGAACAAGAAAAGAAGTTGTCAAACTATGAAAGTGAATTTAGATATATTAATTGCTTAGGCCTTGAGAAGAGTGTCTACTAATTTTTCAGCCCTATGCTCATAAGATAAAAGTCTTAAGGAATATATATAGTAAATTAAATTTTGTTTCTCATTATGATAATGTATCATGCACGAATGACTTAGTCACTTGATAAAAAAAACCTCAAATATCTCGATAAGGTTGGATAGCGAAATAAAGTTGCAGAAGCTTTCGGAATCACATTACGTACATTAGCGCACCGGATGCACAGAAAGCGGCAAAATTGCTTAGCTCCCAAACCAAGAAGGAACTCTCCAAGCTATTTCCTGTGTCTGTAAAAGGCTCAACATTTCTTTAAAAAAAAGACGTCGTACTAAAAACCTCTGCATAACTGATTCCTCTATAAGGATTTTTAAAAAATGCATTGATTGTCTATACTTTTTTTTCATTTATTTTACTATAGTCATTTAATTTTACATTGATAAGATTGCTTGATCAATGGCGAATTTAAAATTCGTAACTTTTCGTAATATCTCTCTAACTTTATTTTTCATATTAGCCCAATATTTTTCTATAGGATTTAAGTCCGGAGAATATGGAGGAAGAAACATAAGCTTACAACCGGCAGATTCTACTATTTTCCTGCTTTCCGCTGACTTGTGAAAACCGGCATTGTCAAGAATAAGAACACTACCGGGTTTAAGCTGAGGAGTCAAAACTTCCTTAAGCCAAATATTGAATAACCCGGTATTACAAGTACCTTCAAAACACATTGGAGATAAAAACTGCCCTTTAGATAGGGCTGAAATAATATTTTGCCTTATAAAGCGGTTTCCTGAAACCGCTCCAAAAACTTTTTTGCCGCGTAAGCTTCTTCCGGACTCACGAAATAAAAATTGATGAATCCCGGTTTCATCGAGATAAATTCTCTTGTCAAAGGGAATATTTTTTAAATCTTTCATAAAAGCTTCCCGTTTCTTTTCATCTCTTTCCTTATAGCGAGTAGTTTTTTTTTTCGTGTAATTTTTAATCTTTTAAGGGCATAAAAAATCGTTTGCGGAGTGACTGAAAAATAATCAGCAATTTCCGATAAAAAATAATCCGGATGTTTTTCTACATATTTAGATAACAACTCATCATCTAATTTCTTATAAGCATATTTTCTGCGGATTGGCTTTAAATGTCCTTTTTGCTTTTTTTGCAAGATCCATCGATATATTGTTGCGATACCTACTTGAAAAATATGGCCGGCTGTTTTTTTTATCATGATGTTTTTCTATATGTTGTCATACTTTCTCTCGAAGATCTACTGAATAGGCTCTAGGCATTGTTTTGTCCTTACTGTTTGTATAAAAAAAGAAGGATAACATATTATCAAATAAAAATTAAAATACTATAAGTGTTATAATAAGCAGTTTTTTTATTATGGATGTAAAGCATCGCATAGGCGCCAAGAATCGTTATCAGATCTCCCTCTTGAAATTTATCACTAAAAAAGTGTATCATCTTTATAACATTTTATTTCACCATCGTAAGATCACATTATGATATCTCAGTCAATTATTGCTATTATCCCGGCTCGTTATGCAAGTAGTCGTTTTCCCGGAAAAGTGTTAGCTCAAATTAGAGGGAAGACACTCATACAGCATACTTATGAAAACGCTAAAAAATGTCCTCAATTACAGAAGTTAATTATCGCTACAGATGATAAGAGAGTTTACGACCATGTGACAGGTTTTGGCGCTACTTGTATCATGACTTCGCCTGAATGTGCTGATGGCACCGTTCGGATCGCAGAGGTCTTAAGAGATCATTCTGAGCTCCAAGAAACTGATCTTATCGTAAACATTCAAGGCGATGAACCCTGCCTCAATCCCAATGCCATTACTCAGGTAGCGAAACTTCTTAAAGATGAACCGGATGCCGTTATGTCCACAGCTGTTGTTCCTCTGGCTAACCGAGATGATGCATTAGATCCTTCCGTTGTCAAATGTGTATTTGATCAGAATTACTTCGCTCTTTATTTTAGCCGTTCCCCTATTCCTGCTTTAACTCATTCTCAAGAATCCATATTTGGTTTTCAACATGTCGGATTATATTGCTATAAACCGGAGTTTCTTCTGCAATATCCTACTTTACCGGAAACACCTCTACAAAAGAGAGAACGCTTAGAGCAGCTTAAGGTTTTAGAACATGGCTACCGAATTAAAGTCGTCATCATTCAAGATAGATCTGTTGGTGTCGATACCCCGGATGATATAGACAAGGTAGAAAAAATTTTATGTCAGTAAAGTACATTTTTATTACAGGTGGTGTTGCTTCTTCTTTAGGGAAAGGTTTGACAGCAGCCTCGATTGCTCTTCTCTTAGAAAAGCAAAACATCAAACTCGCCATGTTAAAATTAGATCCCTATCTAAATGTTGATCCGGGCACAATGAGTCCTTTTCAACATGGAGAAGTGTATGTGACAGATGATGGTGCTGAGACTGACTTGGATCTGGGTCACTATTATCGATATACCGATTCTCCTCTTTCCAAAGCTTCGAATGCCACTTCCGGACAAATCTATGATACGGTTATTAAGCGAGAGCGAAAAGGTGAATACTTGGGCAAAACCGTACAAGTTATCCCTCATGTAACGGATGAAATAAAACAAAGAATATTAGCCTGCGGCCAACAAGATAAGGAAATCAAACTTGTCATTATAGAAATTGGCGGCACAGTAGGCGATATTGAATCGCTCCCTTTTCTAGAAGCTATTAGACAATTTCGTTACGACCATCCCGGTGATGTCATCAATATTCATTTGACTTATGTCCCTTATCTTAAAGCTGCCGGAGAGTTAAAAACAAAACCCACTCAGCATTCTATCCAGCTCCTTAGAGGGATTGGTATTACTCCGGATATTATGTTATGTAGAAGTGAATATCACTTATCTAATGAGATAAAGGATAAAATCAGTCTGTTTTGTAATGTCCCTAGAGATGCTGTTTTAGATGAATTGGATGTAAAAAATAGTATCTACGAAGTCCCTATAAACCTTTATGAACAAAAACTTGATAAGCTTATTTGTCAATTGCTCCGTCTACCAAGTAGAGAAATTAATCTTGATGAATGGCATCACATAGTCGATGTGGTTAAAAGCCCAACCGGTAGGATAACAGTGGGAATCATTGGAAAGTATGTCCAACATCAAGATGCTTATAAATCCGTATATGAAGCTTTAGAGCATGCCGCTATATCTTTAGGATATAGCATCAAAATTAAACGTTTTGAATCGGATAAAATTATAAAGGACGGCTCTGTAGAAGACACGATAGAAGGATGTGATGGTTACCTGGTCCCCGGTGGTTTTGGCGAAAGAGGTTGGATGGGGAAAATGATGAGCGCACAATACTGTAGAGAAAATACAATTCCTTTCTTTGGTATTTGCTTAGGCGTTCAAGTTATGACCGTTGAATTTGCTCGTAACGTTTTAGGTTTAAAAGATGCTAACTCAACAGAAGTCGATCCCGATACCAAACACCCTATTATTGCTCTTTTATCCGAACAACATGAAGTGCAGGACTTAGGTGGAACTATGAGACTAGGAGCTTTTCCATGCATCCTAAAGAAAGGCACTAAAGTACATAAAGCTTATGGAGTCGATAAAATTAGTGAGCGTCATCGTCACAGATTTGAAGTAAATAACGACTATAAAGAAGATTTAGAAAAAAATGGATTGATATTCTCAGGAATTTTAGAAGCGGGGCAATTATGTGAAATTGCTGAGATCAAAGACCATCCTTGGATGGTTGGTGTGCAATTTCATCCTGAATTTCAATCTAAACCAACTTGTCCTCATCCCCTATTTAAAGATTTTGTTGCAGCTATGATTGCTAACCATAAAAAAACTAAGGACAAAAATGACAAATAATTCAACGAAACGAATCGCTGCTATTGATTATGGTCTTGCAAGAGTTGGAATAGCTATGTCCGATGTCAGACATATCCTTGCTAGCCCTGTGACAACTATTCAAGTAAAAAAGGAAAAAACCGGCATCATCGAAGCTATCAAAAAAGCTATTAGCCAATACGATATTGAAGAAATCGTAGTTGGCCTACCTTTATCCTTGAGTGGCAAAGATAGTGAACAAACAAAGATAACAAAAGACTTCATAGAAGCTTTTAAAAAGCAAACCGATATCCCTATAAAAACTTGGGATGAACGCTTAACTTCGTTGCAAGTTCAAAATGAGATGAAACATCACAATGTTCAAAGAAAAAAACGAGCTAAAGTGCTGGACGTTTTAGCAGCTGTTATTATTCTACAAAGTTATTTAGATAGTAAAACCGGGGTGGCCGAGACCCGGCAATAAGCAGGTAGAGACTCTATCAATATATTTTGGAATACTTTTTAAAACAGTTTCAACCCCTTTGCCATAACAGCCGCTTTATCTACATAACTTTTATTGTGCAACAAGTCTAATTAAGAAAACGAAAGATTAAAAGACATTTCGACAAAACCTAAAGAAGTTCTATATTTTGAACTATTTCAGGAGTAAAGCTATGATGAAGTATAAAAATTATATGGCACATGTAAAATATGATGATGAAGCTAAAATATTTCATAGAGAAGTTATTGGCTTAAAAGATATTATTACTTTTCAAGATCGTAGTGTTGATGAACTAGAAGTTGCCTTTAAAGATTCGGTAAAGGATTACCTTGATTTTTGTAAAAAATGAGGGGAGAAGCAAAAAAAACCGTATTCGGGTAAATTTAACATTAGAAAGACCTCTGCATAACTTATTGATTTAGTCATCGATTTATCAAAAATATATTTATAATGTCTTTAACTTACATCTGAAGGTTCGATTTTGATTAAAAATGTAAGTTATGCAGGGGTCTTTTAAAGATGGTTGCTCTCGTGAAATCATTGCGTCTCCGGTGCAACAAGATGAAAAACTCACCCGACATTCACCTTTGTCCTACCGGAGATTCAATCATATTATCCGGCAATGAGGAGATTGATTTACATATACACGGACTGAAGGCCGGGAATAGAAATGCAAAATTTTTATCTATGAACACAATATTGCAGTCAAAAGGAGCCTACCACTTGTTCAATTCTCAGGAACTTGAAGAGTTATACGGGAGTTTCGCGTTAAGATATTAAGTAGCATTCAAGATATGTTTCATATTTAAAGAGATAGCCGGTTTTATAATTTCCCAATCTTGCCGGTAAAAAGAAACCTTATGGTTTATTCTGCGTTGCCATTTGTTTAACCAAGCATAGATAGACATAAAAATAGGGTTTCGTTGCGCTCGTGCGTTACGAGACTGCCGGCGATCAAGAGCACAAGTTTGCTTCAATTCCCTATGATAAACTTCAATTTTCCAACGAATCTTCATGATTTTTTTAATATCATTACGACTGAACCCTTCTATATTAGTGATCATATAATCAATGCGACCATTTTTAGCCACAAACTTGAAGGTCGTAACGAAACCATATCCTCGTAAGTGAATTTTTAATCCTTCATCCGGAATATCCAAGTCTTTCAAACTTACATTTCGATTAACCTTTCTATTTTTACGTAAACCCGTAACAAAATTTAAACCCATATCTCTGATAAATTTTAAGTTTTTTAAACTAGAATACCATGAATCCATAACAACTACCTGTGGTTGCAATCCTCGACTTTGACTGAGTTTAAGCATTTCTAAACAATGAGTATTCTTTGTTTTACCGTCACAGTTTTTATCATAAATCCTATAATCTACAGGGACATATTGCTCTGTATTTAGCCCATACCATAAAAGGTTAACTAACCCTATTCCTGCTATAGTATCGTGTACATTTCCGGAATATTGATAATTGACAGGCTCTATCTTTTTACTATGGGTTTTTGAAAGTATGGTATCATCAATAATCAATACACACGGTTCATCGATATTCACATACTGCTTTACAGTTTCAAAAACCTCTTTTGGTTGAAATTTTTTGCCTTTTAGCCAACGGCTAATACTATCATGCGATAGCTGACCGGGACAAACTTCTGACATTGCAAGACCTGAATATCTAACACTACTTGCTTGAATGAATGAGCTATATAATTCTTTTGTACATTTACGTAATGGCATATCTTTTCAAACCAAAATAAAAAGCAGTATAGACAAATTAAGGAAATGACTTAAATAAAAAATTCAACCTCTCATTTCTTCAATGCGAAACTCCTGTAAGATAGGTATCCGGATATTTTTGAAGATATTGTTTAAGTTTATTACTATCAATTTTACTTGGGCCGGGACGTCTTTTGTTAGGTGCTAAGATCTACAGTCTTTCTCGAGAAATCCGGTTCGATAAAGTGCGGGCTGTAACTGAAAAAATGACACTTACCTCTTTTCGTGTCCCCAACTTTTTAATATATTTTAATGCTTGTTTTCTTAAATCAAGTGAATATGTCATCCGGATATTCTATATGAAAAATAAAATTTAAAGCACTATATCTTCCGTGTCTTACCAAGGTATGTCAATGTCTTTTTGACTAACGAATATTATTCTTAAAAAATAAATAGAATCTACTCTTCTTATTCGTCTTTTATTGTAAAGTTATAATGAGGGCCATAGTTTATAAAGAACTCTTCCCCCTCAGGGATATTTCTATTAGCTACATAAAAATTTATATTTTTACCAAAAAGAACTACAGATATATTATTTGCTCCTATTTTTATACCATCTCCTAACTGAGCGGTATTTACCAAGCTAAGTTGATTTCCCGAATTGAATCCATCAACAAAACGATGGGACGAGGACGTTTCAAATAGATATGCTGAAATATTTCTCGGGCCATGCTGTCTTTTTACTTGCGAGAAAGTTTTTTCTCCGTCATGAAGGACCCCTGAATAAGGGCCTAAAACTTCGAATGCTTTAATATCTCTTTTTGCAAAGGCAGATTCTCCTCTGAACGACCCTATATCTATAGGAGTGCTAATCTTATAAATATCACGCAAACGATTTGTATATTCTGTTCTCTTCTCTTCGCTTAGTATTAACCATTCACGCATGCTGTTCTGTATTGTATCATGAATTTTCTTTTTTTCTGAGGTAGTTCCGTTCAGGTATCTTTTATTGAGGTAACCCCACTTTGAAACTTTGATATTTTCTATTTCTCCTTCAGCTTGATATAGAAGACTCTGTGTTTTATCCTCCGGTTTTTGCAAGACGGGTAAGGTGTCGTCTATTTTACGAGTAACTGTAGACGAGTCCAAAATAGCACAGTCCGAATCTTTGTTATTTAAATTCGGCTCTTCCTTTATCGACAGAATCTCACGGTCTGATGAAGTTTTATCCGGCAATACACTATGTATTATATCATCCGGGTTCTTTTTAGTTTCTTCACCTCTAGATTCTCTATGTCTAGATTCTCTATGTCGCTTTTTCTGTGTTGCAGATATTTTCGCTTTAGTTTTATCAGATACAGGATGCCCTTGACGTGCGTCAGATATAGTCATTTAATTTTACATTGATAAGATTGCTTGATCAATGGCGAATTTAAAATTCGTAACTTTTCGTAATATCTCTCTAACTTTATTTTTCATATTAGCCCAATATTTTTCTATAGGATTTAAGTCCGGAGAATATGGAGGAAGAAACATAAGCTTACAACCGGCAGATTCTACTGTTTTCCTGCTTTCCGCTGACTTGTGAAAACCGGCATTGTCAAGAATAAGAACACTACCGGGTGTAAGCTGAGGAGTCAACACTTCCTTAAGCCAAATATTGAATAACCCGGTATTACAAGTACCTTCAAAACACATTGGAGATAAAAACTGCCCTTTAGATAGGGCTGAAATAATATTTTGCCTTATAAAGCGATTTCCTGAAACCGCTCCAAAAACTTTTTTGCCGCGTAAGCTTCTTCCGGACTCACGAAATAAAAATTGATGAATCCCGGTTTCATCGAGATAAATTCTCTTGTCAAAGGGAATATTTTTTAAATCTTTCATAAAAGCTTCCCGTTTCTTTTCATCTCTTTCCTTATAGCGAGTAGTTTTTTTTTTCGTGTAATTTTTAATCTTTTAAGGGCATAAAAAATCGTTTGCGGAGTGACTGAAAAATAATCAGCAATTTCCGATAAAAAATAATCCGGATGTTTTTCTACATATTTAGATAACAACTCATCATCTAATTTCTTATAAGCATATTTTCTGCGGATTGGCTTTAAATGTCCTTTTTGCTTTTTTTGCAAGATCCATCGATATATTGTTGCGATACCTACTTGAAAAATATGGCCGGCTGTTTTTTTATCATGATGTTTTTCTATATGTTGTCATACTTTCTCTTGAAGATCTACTGAATAGGCTCTAGGCATTGTTTTGTCCTTACTATTTGTATAAAAAAAGAAGGATAACATATTATCAAATAAAAATTAAAATACTATACTTATCGGATGACTCCCCCTAATAATTATATCGAATTAAATATTAATAAATGGATTGACCCTAAAAATATATTAAATAATGATGATATACATCAGAATGTAAAAGACATTATTAGAAGAGCCATTGATACTAAAAAAGACTATTTTGATCGTCATAGTTACAAGAGGGAAAGATTTATCCCTCTTTTAATTTATTTATTTAGAAAAACCGAACATAGAAAATATTTTAATATACTTTATGATTATTTTATTAAAATAGGATTGAAAGGAGAAGATCTAAACTTTATTTCTATTGATAATCATATCGATACTATCACAACTCTACATAATAATTACGATCCAATTCAAAAGGAAGCTGATATCCAAAAGAGTTTAATTTAACTATTGTAGATCGCTTACCTCAACTGATCCAATAGACTTCTAAAATCCCCAGAAGCTTCACCACATTCTTTTTTTAATGCTTTTGAATATAGCCCACGCTTCCATTGCCCATTACAATAGGGCCCATCCACTATCTTCTTACAACCTGTTGACTTGCCTCCATGCATATGACAAACCCTCTTACCTCTCATAGCCTGAAGTCGACATTGCTTTTGAGACCTCTTACTTTTAGCATGATAATAAACCATGAGGTATTGCTCCTAGTTTTCCATTAACCCTAATTAATAACTGCTTTTGCATTATCATTCATAGTGACATGCTGAACCGTAATATTCTGTCTTCCATCTCTTCTATACCTCTCAATATCATTAACGACATCTCCATGGAGTTGCAATAGCTTTAATGCAAATTTCATATAAAAAGACTGCCAATGATTTGAAAACGGTTCCTTCAGTGAAGCATAATACTCAGCTTTTTTCATATATTCCATAGCCTGTGAAAATAATACCACTTCCTTAACCCTTAATCTAGTCTCTGTTGCATCTTTAGGAACCTGTTCACTTAAATTTGATGCAATGATGTTATATCTTTCAAGAAGGCTATATGAACCAGGAAGAGCCTCATAAGCTGTCGTAATTATATTTTCTGCAACAATATCATTTTGAACAGAACAAATTCTATTGTGGTAAGATCTGAGTTCTTGCTTTTCATTCTCTAATGCTAAAGCTTTTTTCTTATTTTTCATTTAATCGTACCCTTGCCTTGTTTGTGAGCTACTATTGGTCCTTGTCCAAATCTATAAGGCCATAATGAACACTCTTTTGCTGGTCATAGGCGAACTTCCTTATGTTGCCCACAACAGCAGTCCAAATATTTTGCCCTAATAGCTTGTAGCGGCGATTTTTTTTGTACTCTTGGTTTTACTGGCACCTTTTCCTTCTTTAATATTTTTAGCTTGAAAATCCTCACAGAGAAGGGTATTTTTTTCTAAATTCGTCATTATAATCTCCTTATTGTTGACGTATTAATTAGATTGTGAATTAAAAATCATCACTTTCATAAATCTTGAGGTTAATATAAAATATGTTAGTCGGCCTTCCTTTGGACTTCACAACTTTTTCATTAAGTATATGATGCTCTTTTAATACTGAAATAGCCTCTTCTACTTCATTAGAACTACTCAAATAACACCAATGATTACCATGGTATACACTCCTTTTTGTAAAGCCATTTTGAATATCCCCGTTCTTGATTTGCTGAAATAAAGCTCTAGCTGATAATAAATTTGCTTTATCAACTGTTGAATAAATTCGATGGGCATGAGATTTTAAATATTCACACCATACTTTTGCATAATTTGCCGATTCTAAGCTGATTGCATTGGGATCCCCTCTTCCTTTATCAATACAATCAATAAATTCAATAATTGCTGCTATGCTGGGGAATAATGACCGATATTTGGCAAAATGCGCCTCTAAATATTGAGGCAACTCATCTGAACGCAAACTTTGTTCTAATTTATTTCTCCGGATATCAAATACCTCTTGTGCTTCGTTAGTAAAACGTAAATGAAGTGGGTCTAAAGGATCTAGGGGGTAGTCGGAACAAGATTCTAGAATTTGCGTCACCTGTTTTTGAGCTTCAATATCAGCAGGTCGATCTATATCTTTCCATTCTAATTGGGCATCAGGCCATACGGATAATTGTAAGCGTTGGAGAAATCCATCATCTTGAGAGGAGCCTTTAATCGATTGATTAACATATTGTGTAAAGGGTCCCGGTTGAATAGATCCCGGAAGAGATATACAAATTGAAGGAATCCTAATAGTGCCTCTACCTATTCGATCAAAAATATAATTATTTTTTCCATTCCAACTTTCTAAAAAAAATGAACGATCATTTTCATGTCCCTGCTTATCAAAAGATCGTAACAATCCCATTAATTCGTCTCTATACATTAAGATTCCATTAGGATTCTCTAATAGTATCTCTTCTAATTTTTCTATTGTTGCATCATTGATATAAAGACGTGCAAGAACAGGTTTAATATACTGATCCTCTAATTTAATAAATTGATTTTTAAGATTATTTATTTCATTTTCTTGTTCCAATTGAGCTAGTTTTTTATTCTTTAAAACTTGTTTTATATTCTCTTCAATAATCTTTTTCTTTTGAACAAGCCTCTTCTCTTCAAACTTATAAGCCTCCATTTCTTCAGAAAATTTATCAAACGCATCTGCTTGTATTTTTTCAAGAAGTGATAATACAGATAAGATAGCAGGTGATTTCATCAAAGAAGGGCGTCCAATACAAACTCCCCATAAATTGGGAATAACAGACCAATCATCTGGTTTTTTGGGAAAAACTCTAACTTTTCTTCCAAGTAATGAACTAATAATAATAATTATGGAGACAGCAATATAATCCGGGGGCACTTGCATTCTTTCTGAAACATCAGATATAAACCTCCGTAATACTCTTGGTAACATCTCTTCTTGCATAGCCGGTACAGGATACAGTACCGATGCCAAAGGAATAGGATTTGACCACTCAGTATCACTAGAAAAATAATTCTGAGAAGTAGTTTTAGAAGAATATACGAATGCTTTTGAAATAGTCCGATCTCGATAATCTTGTCGCTCCCATTTATCTCGATAAAGAGCTGACTGTCTAAATAATCGATCAATTTGGCCTGCATCTTGTGTATAAAAAGGCTAATAAATTACACAGTGCTTGATCCCCTGCTGAATCATCTCCGGAGTAGGATCCAAGTTCACCTACTTCAAATAGTGATATAAACTTGTTTGAATTTTTTGCTTGTTTTGCTTTAACAAGCAGTGCATCATCAGAGATGATTAGTGGCATCTTTTGGGTACCGGTAGACTTCAATTTATTAGAAACTTCCGGATATTTAGCTACGATCTTGTTTACGGGTTCTGATATATCTCTAAATGTGTTAATATCTCCATAAACAGTATTCGTAATAATAGCGAACCGACCCCTATTCATAAACTTCTACCTGCCCCTTGCGGCATAATTTAGAGTTCTTTTTCCCTTTACCGTAAATATGAAGGCCTAAATTTGATTGACTAACTTCTGTATAGGATTTGCAATCCTCCACTATCTCTAAAGCCTATTCTTCTATATCACCTGTATTTGTATTTCGAACATGATCAAGATCACTAAATATTAAATTATCTTCTTTTGTTAAAGCAAATCCAATATAATTTGGATTATAATTAGAATAACTGTCTATTGTTAATTTATTAATCATTTCAATAACTGAAGTAAAGGTACCCCATGTTGTTGAATCATTAATGCTCGCTAAATTAAAGTCATTGGGAGAAATAGGTAGCTTTTTAGTTTTACCATCAGTACCTACTTGTACCTGAAACCCCACCCATAAAGGCTTTTCTGCATATTCTTGAAAAGCTTGTGGCAAATAATTGCAATACTTGTTATCATTTGTTTGTTCATCGTCTTTTGATGGAATATTGTGATAAGGTAAGCATAAGAGAGTTTGATCTAACATTACGGCTCCCTTTTATCTAGCCATTCAAAAAATTTTGGAATGGAAATTAATATTCTTCTTTCTCCCGGCCGTCTGATGAAGGAATTAGTTCCATTTTGCTTTGCATTAAATAATAACCATCTAAGCTGAGATTCTCGTATAAAAGGATATTGAGTACAAAAATCTCTAATTGATAAATATTGATCTGAAAAATTCTCCATTAATAACCCCTTGAGTTATGCTTTTATTTAATGGTGAATGTAATATAGATTGGTTATTTTTGTAGAAAAACCGGTATAGAATTCTTATGTTACTTTCGACACAAACTCGAACATAATATACTTATTATAAGCAAGATACTTAAAAACGAATCAGCTGTTCTGCTAACCTGAAAGCTGTGAGTTTTAGTGATTTCAAGGAAATACTCCTTCTCCAAGAAAGCGATATTGACGCTTGTTGTAATATTCGTTTAATTTGATTAATAGATATGGGTTTTATTGTATTATTAGATGTTGTAAATATAAAGCCTTTACGACGCATACCTGCCAGAGCTCGCAACCTTTTTAAGTAACTAGAAGAACAGATAATCGGTTGGGTATTTACTAAATTTATCATACTGTTATTAAAGTCAATGTCTTCAATTTTTATATTTAACAGCCTATCATTAAAAATTGATGATTGTTTATGCAATAACGAAGGGTCTTTTATATTCATTGGAGCAAAGCCTGAATATAAAAAAAGACGGCAGGCCAACTCATCCCTTTCTAAAGCGTTTTTCTCTAAAAATTCCAGTAATTGCACACACTCCTTTAATGATAAACTATTGATCTCAACTTTATCTTTTTTTAAAGGAATTGCCTGACCTGTTGTTGAAGCTATTTGTAAGTAAGGTAATCGGTAATATCTCTTGCCATGACCCAATATATAATCTATAAATTTTTTAAACTGTATCCACGCATTTTGCTTAGTAGCGTCAGAGCAATCTGCTATTCTTTGAATGTTATGGTAACAATCAAGCATCCAATTCATATTAAAGCCAATTAAAAAATCAGATCGCTTTGTATTATTCTTAAAAATAAGAATTTTTTCATCCTTTAATCTGTTCAGTAAAATGTTTTTTGACATATTTGAGGTTCTTCTTCATATAAAAATTCATTAAAATAATCTTTTATATAATCATCTGTAGCATTATCGATACTCTCTTTATTCTTTTGAACTTGATGTTGATAGTATTTGCAATTCAATTCTTGAAGTGACAGAAAATCACTAATAACAGGAAGGTCCAGTATGAGAAGACCTATATCTTTCTCTAAAGATTCTTTCATTATATTTAGAAAATTCTTATCCTCATGAGTCGTATCAATTTTGGAGTAAATATTTTTTAGCTCTGTTATTTTTCTATTTCTCTCGTCAATATACTCATATCTCTTTATTCACTACTACCAAAAATCTTATTATTCATTTTTGCTACAACTAATGCGCTGTGAGAATGACTGAGATGACTATACCTTCTCGACATTGATGGACTTTTATGTCCTGCCACTTCCATAACCTCCGGTAAAGAAGCTCCACTCATAATCATCCGGGAGCAGAACTCATGCCTTAAATCATGAAATCTAATGTTACCTATACCCGATCGAGCGATCACTCTTTCCCATCCACCACGAACGGAAGCGGGCTTTTGATCCTTTTGGACCTTTTGAAGTCGTCTAGGTTTTACTTCAGGAAACATTAATAGAGATCTTATCTTCTGATTTTTTTGATGTTCCTGTAAAACCCGGTGGGCTAAACCCACAAGCGGGACCGAACGCCTTTCGTTATTCTTGGTATCGTGAATAACAATTCTATAATTTTCAAAGTCGATATCTTTCCAACATAAATTTAAAATCTCCCCCTGCCTCATACCTGTTGAAATAGCAAGAACGATAATAGGGTAAATATTAGGACTGGAGTCTTCCTTACAGGCTTGTAATAACTTCAATCTTTCTTCATCAGATAGAAATCGAACACGTCCACGAGGTTCTTTAAAATTAGATACCTGTAGCATGGGATTATCATTCACCCACATCCATTCCTTCATTCCAATAGTAAAAGCATGAGATAAAACAGCCAGATAACGGTTAACTGTGGATCTACTCCTTAAAGTGCCTCTATAAGTTATACCTTTTGCTAAAATATTTTTCTGCTCTGTAATCATTGCAGGAGTAATATCTGCTAATGAGTAAGAGCCTAATGCTGACTGCCACCACCTTAATTGATTTAGTTGAGACTGCTTCTTACTTTTCTTTTGTGGTAATATATCTTCAATATAACGTTCGATAAGCTCATACAGAGTCCTTTTTTTAGATTCAGCTAACTTAAAATGTCTACCTTCTCTTATTGCCGCCTCTGTTTGTTGTGCCCATCTCTTTGCGTCTAATAATCTGTGATGGGTTGCGGATTGCGCCGGGAAGCCCTTTAATCTTATCTTAACACGATATGTTATATCTCCTGATTTAGTTGTTCTTTTCTCAATCACTGCCATAAATGCTCCTATTTAATTAAGAGCGGTAATCTATAACCACAGACTAATAGAGTCAACTATAGAATTTTAATCCAAATGTAATTTTTTAATAGATATCTTATTTATAACAACTTATATACTAAAAAAATAAATTAGGACAGTTATGGGACATTAAAAGAAAAAATCAGATGCTTTTGAACCTTTTGAATAGATCTTTAAGAAGATGAATAACTTAAGCATTTTCTAGATGTCCCATATGTGTCCCATAGAGGTTTTTTAATAAAAATCTGAGAGGCTCTTTTTAGTATGATTTTTAATAAATTTTAGGAGAGAAAATGGGGGCGGTTGGACGCATTCAGAACTTTTGATTGGGAAACTCTTACTTCGAATTTATTTATAAATAACACACTATTAACAAGTTATATTTAAATTCTAGATATTCTATTTAGATTTTTAATTGACAATCTTATTTTGGATGAAATATACTGTAGTTAGTATGCAATTACCTTAAATATCATCCAATATGACAAAAAAATCTCAGGCTATTAGTATATTTAAACTGCATGGAGGAATGCTCAGATATTCTGAAGCAATTTCAGAAGGCATACATCCCCGTATTCTTTACAAACTGTGCGAGTTAGGCATCATTAAAAAACTTCAGAGAGGTTTATATGCTCTGACTGATTTACCTGATATCGAAGAACCTGATCTAGTTGTAATTTCAAAAATAATACCTAAAGGAGTTATTTGTTTAATATCGGCTCTTTATTTTCATCGTTTAACGGTACAAATTCCTAGATGGGTTGATGTTGCGGTGCATCAAAAATATATTCCCGCTCAACTGAAACACCCCCCCATTCAAATTCACTGGTTTTCTGATAAGTTTTATAACAACGGAATAGAAAAACATAATTTCTGTGGAGCGGAAATAAAAATATACTCTAGAGAAAAATCTATTATAGACTGCTTCAGATTAAGAAAAAAAATAGGAATAGACATCGTAATAGAAGCTCTTAAATCATATTTAAAACAAGATAATATAAACATTACCCTTTTGATAAAATTTGCAAAAGAATCAAGAATTAGTAAAATTTTAGAACCATATTTACAAGCATTTACCTATGACCAATCATAATATAAAAAACCTTCCAGCTTCAGTAAAGTCGCGTCTATTAAATATTGCACGTAATACACAGAAACCGTTTCAGGAACTACTGCAATATTACGTTATGGAACGTTTTCTTTTTCGTCTGTCAGAATCTCGTTATAAAGATATATTTATTTTAAAAGGAGCTCTTCTTTTCAAAGTCTGGGGAATTTCAGACTCTCGTGCAACAATGGATATTGACACATTAGCAAGAACGTCAAATTCTTTAAATAATCTCATAAAAATAATAAAAGAGATATGCGCTCATATTCCATCTGTCGCTGATGGAGTTGAATTTCTCCCATCTTCAATTAATGGAGAGAAGATGCAATTGCAAAAAGAATATGAAGGTATTCGCATTCTATTTGAAGGTCGTCTGGCTTCTTCTAAAATTCCAATGCAAATTGATATCGGTTTTGGAGATATTATTACTCCTGCAGTTCAGCAAGCACGCTATCCTAATATTTTAAATTTTCCTGCCCCACAACTTAATATATATATCCCGGAAACACTCATTGCGGAGAAAATTGTAACAATGATTGAAAAGGGAGAAACAAATAGTAGAATAAAAGATTTCTATGATGTTTGGTTACTTTTTCGCAAGAATGATTTAAATGATTTATTTTCTTATAAAACTGTGAAGCAAGCTCTTATCAGAACCGCTAGATTTCGCAAGATAGAATATGATACTCAGGCTTTTTCTTCTTCAATTGCGTTATATGCAAAAAACCCAAATGCTCACACCTTGTGGGAAAGATTTAAGAAGAAGCAACTCCCAGAGCTGCATCAGAATCTTTTGCTCGATGTTATAACAAACACTATAATAGGCATTTTGCGGCAGATAGAAGATGGTAATATAAATAAAACCTTATCTTCCATTTTACAGCCAATGATATAGGGTAAATTAAAAGGAGAAGATTTATATATCCTCTTGGATAGAACTCTTCAAAAAGAAAGGGATATAAATCAGTCCAATATTAATGGGCATAAATTTTTGCAACTTCTAATACAAGAAGCCGGATTATAGTCATTTAATTTTATATTGATAAGATTGCTTGATCAATGGCGAATTTAAAATTCGTAACTTTTCGTAATATCTCTCTAACTTTATTTTTCATATTAGCCCAATATTTTTCTATAGGATTTAAGTCCGGAGAATATGGAGGAAGAAACATAAGCTTACAACCGACAGATTCTACTATTTTCCTGCTTTCCGCTGACTTGTGAAAACCGGCATTGTCAAGAATAAGAACACTACCGGGTGTAAGCTGAGGAGTCAAAACTTCCTTAAGCCAAATATTGAATAACCCGGTATTACAAGTACCTTCAAAACACATTGGAGATATACTCATCACGAATAAACCTCCGGATATTTTGTATTCGTATAGTGTAAATTATTTTGTATGAATTCATTTTTAACACTATCAGAAGAAAAGCATCTCAGACAGCAACATAAACGAGAAAAGAATGGTCGTATACGAGATCGTATCAAGGCTGTTCTATTGTCGAATAAAGGTTGGAGTAATACTCGTATTGCTGAAGCTGTGCTTTTAGACGATGAAACAGTGTCTCGTCACATTAAAGAATATCAAAATAAACAGCAATTGCATGTAGAAAGCGGTGGTTCAGTCAGTAAACTTCTTGCGCCACAGTCAGAAGAATTCATTAAACATTTAACAACTCATACCTATGTCAAAGTAGAAGATATCTGTTCTTATGTTCTCGCGAAATATGGCATTGTTTATACGATTTCAGGGATGACTTCTTGGCTACACTCACATGGTTTTTCCTATAAAAAGCCTAAAGGTACACCGGCTAAGGCAAATTCTGATCAACAAAAAGCTTGGATGCAATTTTACACCAAGCTTATGGCATCTCTGCCTAAAAATGAGCCTGTTGAATTTGCTGATGGTGTGCATCCAACTATGGCAACTAAAATTTCTTATGGTTGGATTCGACCGGGAACAAGTAAATTAATCGCAACAACAGCTTCTAGAACTCGAATGAATCTTATGGGGTCTATCAATTTAAACAGTATGAAGGTAACAATAGATGCTTATGAAACATTAAATAGCGGTACCATGGCAAAACATTTTGCTTTATTACGGTCAAAATATCCCTCAGCTCCAAATATCCATCTTATTTTAGATCAAGGTCCTTATAATACAAGTATTCAGACCAAACAAGAAGCAGAAAAACAAGGTATTATTCTCTATTATTTACCTTCTTACAGTCCTAACCTCAATCCTATTGAACGATTATGGAAAGTGATGAATGAATATTGTCGCAATAATCGGTTTTTTAATTCTGCTAAAGAATTTCGGAGATCGATTATCGGATTTTTTGAAAATACTTGGCCCTCTATTGCTCAATCAATGAGGACACGAATCAATGATCATTTTCAAGTCTTAGAATCGGCACTTTGATTCATAAGGGGTATAGGCATACCTAATGGCCATCCCATTTCAACTGTTTTAAGATCTTCACCAATAATTTTTTTAAGGTGTTTTGGTAAAGCCTTCAACCATCTTCTAACCGGTTCATTTCCATTTGATGATTTGTAAAACTTTATAGATACAACTTTTTTCGCAGGTAGCATGTCAACCGGCTTATGTTCTTAATCATATTAAATAGTACCAAATATGGTACGTTATAATCAAGCAAAATCTAACTATAATTTTTATTTTACAAGTCGTTAATTATCATGAAATTAAGAAAAATGCTTGGGGACGGTTGGACACATTCAGAACTTTTGATTGGAAAAAATTAGAAAATATAACAAATAATATTATTGGAAATTAGATCATACTAGCTATCTGTAAATGATCAATCGACCAGGATTGTTAGGGAGTTCCTCTACTCTATCTTTAAAAGATTCCAGAATACTATCTTTTAATGCGCTACCGCTATTAAAACCCGTGATAACAGTTATATTTGATATTTTATTCAAATCCATAAAAAATTGTATTGCTACTTTGGCAACAGAAGGATGGATTCCCGACATGCCATATCTGTCTTTTTTTTGATACTTATAAAACGAGTTGTGATGTAAGTTTAAAGCATTATGGCTGAACTTCCGTATCAAACCTTCACTATACATCTTATGAAAGATCTCCAAAGCCTCCTCTGCTTTACCACCTTTTTCACAAGCAGAGATGACAGCATTATAGGTAATCACATTAGGTGTAATACCGGCATCAAGCATCTTATTAAAGATCTCCAAAGCCTTCTCTGCTTTACCACCTTTTCCACAAGCAGAGATGACAGCAGTATAGGTAATCACATCAAGTGTAATACCAACAGGAATTGCCTTAAAGATCTCCAAAGCCTCCTCTGCTTTACCACCTTTTTCACAAGCAGAGATGACAGCATTATAGGTAATCACATTAGGTGTAATACCGGCATCAGTTAAATTGTTGAGTAATCTAATAGCATCTTGATAATTGGCGGTAGGTTTTGTAATTAAAGATACGGTACACTTCAAAACATCTTGGAGATTTTTAGTTCCGCTACGATACTGCTTAATGATGATGCTATTATCCAATACAGGTTTATGTTGTCTTGATGCTGAGGAGTTTTGCCCGCTAAAAGACGAGCAAGAAGCTCTATTATAATTAGATAACGTATGAGACGCTAAAGATTGAACCTGATTTAAGATAGATTCTTTTTGAGAGGGCTTTAATTGTAACCAATTTTCTGTTAAATCTCCGTATCTTAGTGAACTGGCGGGTGTTTTATCTTTTATATATGCACTAAAATGATCTTCTATACCTTGATCATGCTGATAGTGGACAAAATAATCATTATACCTCAGTCTGTTGGATTTAATATACTCTTTATTATTAAATATATAATTATTTATTAGATTAAATTCTGTAGAAGAGTTACTGGATACATTTAACATAAATTCTAATATAAGGTTATTTATTTAACTAAAATATAACATAATTAATGTATTACTTAAACTTAAAATATGATAAATAGTAAATATCTTTTAAGGTTATTTGATTATAATTTTAAAGGTTAAATTAAAATATGTAATCTAATTTATTATTGAAAAAAATTAGGTACTTTTGAAGCTTTTGAACTTAGTACAGGACAAAAAAAATGAGATTGAAGTAACTCGCTGATATGCAGTAATCTTTTTTGAAAAAAAGGAGATTTTAACATGCATATCAATGAGTTATCCGGGATCTTAAACCGATACTTCAATTTTCACAAGGCTCGTGCTGATTGCCTTGCTCAGCTTGTGATAGCAATGATCACTGTTAAGACTGTGAATTTCGCACATCTTGCAACCTCTTTTATCACGCAGTCTCTTCCGGAGTCATGCTACAAACGCATTCAGAGATTCTTTAGATTTCTAAAATTTGATCCTTTTGCCCTTGCTTCTATGGTAATCACCCTTTTTGATCTAAAAAATAAAAAACTGAAATTGGCTCTTGATCGAACGAACCGGAAGTTTGGGAAAATAGACATTAACATTCTTATGCTTACAGTAGCCTATAAGGGAATTGCTCTTCCTTTGATGTGGAGTCTTCTACAAAAAAGAGGAAATTCCAATACTTTAGAATGAATCGAGTTGATAAAACGTATTCTCCTTCTTATTGGAGCCGGAAACATTGACTCTCTCCTTGGAGATAGAGAGTTTGTTGGATCAGAGTGGATTCAGTGGCTAGATGAGCAAGAAATTCCCTTTCTTTTTCGTGTTCGTAACAACAGTTTACCGGAGGGAGTGTTGCCAATAAATATCTTTTTTAAAAGATTACCCCTTGGCAAGACACTTAAAAATGCAAAAACTGTCTTGTGGGGAAGAAGTATTTATCTAAGCACAAGATGGTCTTACAAGAAAGATGAGCTTGTTACAATTATCTCCAATCGGAATTTTTACAACCCCTTCAAGGTCTATCGTAAAAGGTGGGAGATTGAGACATTCTTTGGATGTTTGAAGAAAAGGGGGTTTTGCTTTGAAGACACACACCTCATACATATTTCCGGAATAGAAAAACTTGTTTTCGTTTTTGCAATAGCATTTTGCCGGAGTCATCGCGTAGGAGAGGCTAAGGAAAAAAATACTCCGATCAAAATAAAATCTCATGGTCGTAAGGCAAAGAGTATTTTTAGGTATGGATTTGATGAGCTGCGAGCAATATTTTTAAGAGTTAGAGAGAAACTTGAGGAGTGTGTTAATTACCTTAACTTGCTGATTATTAATCATAAAATAGAGGTGTCTTGAAAAATGTCCTGTACTAAGAAAGCTCCTACCTATTAATAATGACTTAATTGCACGATCGTTATCGGATGCGAGTACTAAACAATTTACTACCCCACATGGGGACCCAATCGATATTGATATCCAAAAAATTAAACAAGAACTTGAAAATATCATTTTCGATCAAGATGACATTATAGATACAGAAAAAAACTGTGAAGTCGTAACTCAACTTATTCCACAAATAACTAATTATTTACAAAATCTTCTGAAGAATGATTTAAATACTTAATCATTATCTACAAATATATAAAGAAGAGATATCTCAATTTATTTATAAACAAATGCAATTGCATTATGAACCGTCTGTTATTGAATATAGAGAAGAAGTCTATAATGGGTATTTAAAATTACCCCATTCTATACAAACCATTTCTCAGAATCATGAGCGTATACATTTTACTGAAACCCTTGATAAACAGTCTTATATTAAAAACATATTATTTTATGGATTTAAAAAATCACCTTATCTTCAGATGAAATTCGATTCTAATCCTGAAAAAATATTTTGTAGCATTTTAGAAAACAGTAATAATGTCATGAAATGGATGAAGATACCACGTAATTCTTTTTCTCTTTATTATAGAAATAATAAACGATATGAACCTGACTTCATCATAGAAGCGATGGATCATAAATATCTTTGTGAAATACAACAAGCTTCTGAAATAATTAATCCTACAGTTCAAGAAAAGGCTGAGATAGCTGTAAAATGGTGTAGACTAGCTACAGAGCATGCAAAAATACATGACTCCAAAGCCCGGTCATATTTATTGATACCACACGACATCATTGATAGAAGCAAATCATTTGATTATTTATCTAAAAATTATATCCATACGACCAAAACATAATATGAATATTCAAAGTTATGAGTGAGTTACCGGCCTCTTTTAAATAGATTGACAGGAGATGAAATTATTGAACTAAGATAACGACATGTAATCGCCTATACTTCTATTGTTTCTATCCTATCAACCAATTCCTTAAATCTACTTCTTTCTTCTTTACGTTGAGATTTTTTAGCTCTTGTATGCTCCCCCTGTAACGATCTTTCTACCACTGAAGGCTCCATGCATTCTACAGACCTTCTTATCCTTAACAGCCCAAGATTGTACATTGCTTCTGTGATCTTTTACTTTTAGCATGGCATTGCATGAGGTTTCTCCTATTTTTATTTTTGATCTGCCCCTACAACAACAGCTTGAGCATTATCAGATACGCTAACATGCTGTACTACCAACTGCTGTTGTCCCCTTCTTTTATATTTTTCAATATCATTAACCCGACATTCCTAGACCTCTAAACAAGTTTTTCTAATTAAGCCATACATCCTCATTGCAGTCTTTCCAAACAAAACAATAATCTTTTTCCGAAGACGGGTTAAATTTGTGATCATTTCTTTACAAATTCTCCGGGAAGTCTTCTGAAAAAAACGGATTATTCCGATACCTTCCATAATTTGGAAAATCCATCTTAATGTTGGATTTTTGACTTCCTTTCCTAATTGGTTGGGTAATGTCTCTTCTGTTTCTATCAATTTTTGTCGAAGTTGATATTGTCCGATATTATAAACCATTAAACACAATGTCATAACCATCATTAATGCTTCAATGCGTCGAGGGGTTTTTAAAAAAATAGAATCAACCATAAACCAAGGATCTTTTAAAAAGCGAAACCCTCCTTCAACCTTTTGCTGTTCTTTATATTCTTCTAACATCATCTCATCTTTATAATTTTCTCTATCGGTGTCATTCGCAGCTAAAATAAACCGTCCTTTTCTATTCATCAGTTTATTAATTTCTTCTTCTTCCCTTTCAAAGCTAGCATGAATCTTGTATCCAACAACTTGTTTTTCCTCTCCTTGTTTAGGTTTGCCTAATTTACCATATTTTAGAATCGGCAATATCTCACTATTCATGGAATATAAATGATTTTTTTTAGTCAATCTGCCCCAAGCTTTTTTAGCATCACTTTCGCATTTAAATTCCTCATTACCCAAATGCCAAAGTTGTTTCTTGAGCTTTTCTTCTGCCTTGGTCAATTTTTTTTCTAATGATTTTATCTCTCTCTGATAGGCTTGCTCTGAAAAAACCAAAAGCCATCTTTGTTTAATCCCTCCATAAAAAGAGGTGAAGCTGCATGTTTTATATCCTTTCTCCTGATCAATCCAATCAATTTCTTCTTCCGGTTTTTCTACTAATCTTTTTGCTTCTCCTATTATCTCGGGAACTCGGGTGAGCCATTTATAATCATTATTTTTTAAGAGCTTTTCTTTTGTGTATAACGCTGAATCGGCAACCCACTTAAACTTTGTTTTTACATCAATCTGTTGTTGAAATTCACTGATTTTTTTGATCGTCTCATGAAAACTTGCTTTATCAGAACTATTGCCGTCTAAGGCTTCCATCCATAGAGGCATAGAACTCGGACCATTGGTAACGAGAGAAAGTACAACTTGTTTCAAATCAGGTCTATGATCTTTAGAATAACCCTGCTTAATCTCAATCACTTGCGGATCATCTTTCACTTCATACGACCCATGAACGGAAAAGCTTGTTGTATCTAGATGATGCGTTTTTTGTAGTAAATCATGGTCTAGGGCTATTCCAAAAGAAACTTCAGCAAATAATTTACTGCTCCCATATTTCGCAATATCATCCAAAGCATGACCTAAAGTATAATCTGTGAGATCTTCTGCTCGAAGATTGTTGCCAAGTAAATTCTCTATCGATTTAGAAGCAAAAAATTGATGTGTTAGGTAGAGACGTCTATTAGTAAACCCTAATCCATTCAGAATCATTGCAATTACTGCCTGTCCCGCACTTACTTTTCTTTGTGGATGATTTTTTAATCCGGTATCAATCCTTTCCGCTACCTTTAGATCGCTGCAAAGTGCTGCAATTAATCCATGGTGATCCATGTTCACTGTTTGAATATTATCTCCTGCAACTTCCGGCATAACTTTTCTCCTTGTATCAAATAAAAAGTAACAGGATAGGCAATCTATAATTCTAATTCAAAAAAAATATCTTACGGTCTAGGAATGTCGGAAGTAGGTATATCTTCATCGAATTTAGAGTCATTTATATGTAAGGTTGGGTGGCTCTCTCTTTATTACGAGTAAGTTTCTTTACTGCGTCAATAGGTAGATAAACATCGCTACCATCAAAATAGGCATCTATAGGCCTACCCTTACCAGCCCCATCAGGGAAATGATGTCTTCTTCCCGGTTCTCCCTTCACTACATCTTTCAAAGTTCTCTCGTCCGTTAACATAACTGTAAATCTAACTCTTGCATGGGTTATAGGAATCAATTTATTTAGATATCCCTTAGGCACACAAACTGTCTGATCTCCATTTACATGAAATGTTGTTGTTCGTAGCTCATGAGAATTACTATATTTTTCCCAACCACTTGAAATAATATGCTCCGCCGGATGTTTTCCCGGGTTTAATTCACATTTCATAGAAGTTAATTCATACCCAGAAGGCACAGGCGGTCTAAGCATCTCTGAAGCTGAAACAGGAGTATATGAAGGCGGTCTCATTCGTTCCTGATTTTCCTTTCTCATTCGTTCCTGATTTTCCTTATAATAATTATGTGACGTATCGGAATATTGAGTAAGAAGCACCTGAAAGAAAGGCTCTTTATATTGGTGCCAACATCCTTTTGTAGAACGATTCTTTGAATACTTATCTAATATTCCTTTTCCATTGAGTGTTCTTAATAATTTTTTAGCTAATTTATTTTGAAGATAAAGTTTACACCATCCTTTGCTATAGCCACGTTGTTGAGAATATCCTCCCTGTGGTATACACGATGCATTATGGATTTCAGTACCGATATCATCAGCTAATTGTTGATAGTCAGAGTATCGAGCCGTAGTAAGGTTAATCTGTTCTATCTTTTGAATAAAATCATTTATTAGATTCTGACCTGCCTGTGTCGGAAGTTTCGATATAATAGCATCATCTGTCCAGAAACTTACTGTATTTAGTGATGCAGACATAAATTCAATAGCATCACTTACTGTATTTAGTGATGCAGACATAGATCCTTTATAGGGTGTCGTTGAATAAGGAGCTGAGACCTCTGAAGGAATTTGTGAACTTAATGGAAACATTTTTAAACCTCGATCGACATTATTTTATTAGTTTATTAGCGAATTACATATATTTAAACATATACTGTATTAAAAAACAATAAAACCTTTATTAAAAAAAATAATTTAATAGAAACTACATTAATAAAATACCCCAACAAAAGTTATTGATAACTAAGAAATTATTTTCCAAACTCTTTTTTTTAGATGAGAAACACAAATACTTTTAAACTATAAATATTTCATGATATTTGCTTATTCAAAAGGTCCAAAAGGTTCAAATATAAATCTTCTTTAATAACACTACCTTAATTCATTGATAACCTGTAATGGACTTAATTCATTGATAACCTGTAATGGATTTTAACTAATCAAGAAATCTCTTAAATAGACAAGATTCCAATATTACTATTATACTTATAGCTTTTGTGAAAAAAATGAGGTTTATATGGTTTCATCAATCAATCAAAATGATTATTTTAATAACACTAATAGCAGATCATTAAAAGACATTATTTAATCAGTATTCTAATACTACAATAGAGGATTCTTATCTAAAAGCCATTGATGAAAAAGACTATGAAGCTATACAGATACTACTAGACCATAGAATACCATTGATATATCCCCCACTGCATCAAATTTTGAAAGAATATTATGAGTCATATTCACCTGTCATTTTAAGGCTTATCAAAGAACAAGTTACTCCACGCACTAACTTAACTTCTCTTCTTCATTATCAGCAGCCTCTAGGAAATAGTGAACAGGTTAACTTACTAATTGATAGCATAACAAACGGTGTTTTAGATATAGCATCTAAAGACACTTCGGATTCGGTTGCTAATGCTATTATCAAAAAAACTAAGGACCAACCATCTTTTTTTACTTCTACTCCCAATCTTCAATTTATTAAATTTTTGTTGGAATATTATAAAATCAATAGCCTTCCTTGCTATAATAATTACTATCATTATGATATTGAATATAAAATATATGATGAAAGTAAGCCTAATGAGATAGGTAAAGATTTAGTTGCAAAAGCCATATATAATAAAAATTTAGATTCCTTAAAAGTATTGATAGATGATATGCATCAACCTTTTTTAATTAGAAATGCTCAAAGTTACTATGATTCTTTAACAGATGCCATACACCGCGGAACAGAAAAGGGCTACGAAATAGCTCTATATCTTTTAGAAAAAAATTGTATCCCTTTGCCGGGACATACGTATAGATATGGTCATCTATTTTTTGATTTAATAAAATTTAAAGACCCTGCACTTTTCAAGCTTTTTTTAGAAAAAGGTTTGCTTACTTATCGGATGACTCCCCCTAATAATTATATCGAATTAAATATTAATAAATGGATTGACCCTAAAAATATATTAAATAATGATGATATACATCAGAATGTAAAAGACATTATTAGAAGAGCCATTGATACTAAAAAAGACTATTTTGATCGTCATAGTTACAAGAGGGAAAGATTTATCCCTCTTTTAAGTTATTTATTTAGAAAAACCGAACATAGAAAATATTTTAATATACTTTATGATTATTTTATTAAAATAGGATTGAAAGGAGAAGATCTAAACTTTATTTCTATTGATAATCATATCGATACTATCACAACTCTACATAATAATTACGATCCAATTCAAAAGGAAGCTGATATCCAAAAGAGTTTAATTTAACTATTGTAGATCGCTTACCTCAACTGATCCAATAGACTTCTAAAATCCCCAGAAGCTTCACCACATTCTTTTTTTAATGCTTTTGAATATAGGCCCACGCTTCCATTGCCCATTACAATAGGGCCCATCCACTATCTTCTTACAACCTGTTGACTTGCCTCCATGCATATGACAAACCCTCTTACCTCTCATAGCTTGAAGCCTACATCGCTTTTGAGACCTCTTACTTTTAGCATGACAATAAACCATGAGGTATTGCTCCTAGTTTTCCATTAACCCTAATTAATCACTGCTTTTGCATTATCATTCATAGTCACATGCTGAACCGTAATATTCTGTCTTCCACCTCTTCTATACCTCTCGATATCATTGACTATCTCACCATGCAAACGTAATAATTTTAATGCAAATTTCATATAAAAAGACTGCCAATGATCTGCAAAAGGTTCTTTCAATGAAGCATAATACTCAGATTTTTTCACATATTCCATCGCCTGTGAGAAGAGCAACACTTCTTTAACCCTTAATCTGGCCTCTGTTGCATCCTTCGGTACCTGTTCATTTAAATTAGATGCAATGATATTATACTTTTCAATAAGGGTATACGAACTAGGAAGAGCCTCATAAGCTGTCGTAATTATATTTTCTGCAACAATATCATTTTGAACAGAACAAATGCTATTGTGGTAAGATCTGAGTTCTTGCTTTTCATTCTCTAACGCTAAAGCTTTTTTCTTATTTTTCATTTAATCGTATCCTTGCCTTGTTTGTGAGCTACTAGTGGTCCTTGTCCAAATCTATAAGGCCATAATGAACACTCTTTTGCTGGGCATAGACGAACTTCCTTATGTTGCCCACAACAGCAGTCCAAACATTTTGCCCTAATAGCTTGTATAGTATTTTAATTTTTATTTGATAATATGTTATCCTTCTTTTTTTATACAAACAGTAAGGACAAAACAATGCCTAGAGCCTATTCAGTAAATCTTCGAGAGAAAGTATTACAACATATAGAAAAACATCATGATAAAAAAACAGCCGGCCATATTTTTCAAGTAGGTATCGCAACAATATATCGATGGATCTTGCAAAAAAAGCAAAAAGGACATTTAAAGCCAATCCGCAGAAAATATGCTTATAAGAAATTAGATGATGAGTTGTTATCTAAATATGTAGAAAAACATCCGGATTATTTTTTATCGGAAATTGCTGATTATTTTTCAGTCACTCCGCAAACGATTTTTTATGCCCTTAAAAGATTAAAAATTACACGAAAAAAAAAACTACTCGCTATACTCATCACGAATAAAACTCCGGATATTTTGTATTCGTATAGTGTAAATTATTTTGTATGAATTCATTTTTAACACTATCAGAAGAAAAGCATCTCAGACAGCAACATAAACGAGAAAAGAATGGTCGTATACGAGATCGTATCAAGGCTGTTCTATTGTCGAATAAAGGTTGGAGTAATACTCGTATTGCTGAAGCTGTGCTTTTAGACGATGAAACAGTGTCTCGTCACATTAAAGAATATCAAAATAAACAGCAATTGCATGTAGAAAGCGGTGGTTCAGTCAGTAAACTTCTTGCGCCACAGTCAGAAGAATTCATTAAACATTTAACAACTCATACCTATGTCAAAGTAGAAGATATCTGTTCTTATGTTCTCGCGAAATATGGCATTGTTTATACGATTTCAGGGATGACTTCTTGGCTACACTCACATGGTTTTTCCTATAAAAAGCCTAAAGGTACACCGGCTAAGGCAAATTCTGATCAACAAAAAGCTTGGATGCAATTTTACACCAAGCTTATGGCATCTCTGCCTAAAAATGAGCCTGTTGAATTTGCTGATGGTGTGCATCCAACTATGGCAACTAAAATTTCTTATGGTTGGATTCGACCGGGAACAAGTAAATTAATCGCAACAACAGCTTCTAGAACTCGAATGAATCTTATGGGGTCTATCAATTTAAACAGTATGAAGGTAACAATAGATGCTTATGAAACATTAAATAGCGGTACCATGGCAAAACATTTTGCTTTATTACGGTCAAAATATCCCTCAGCTCCAAATATCCATCTTATTTTAGATCAAGGTCCTTATAATACAAGTATTCAGACCAAACAAGAAGCAGAAAAACAAGGTATTATTCTCTATTATTTACCTTCTTACAGTCCTAACCTCAATCCTATTGAACGATTATGGAAAGTGATGAATGAATATTGTCGCAATAATCGGTTTTTTAATTCTGCTAAAGAATTTCGGAGATCGATTACCGGATTTTTTGAAAATACTTGGCCCTCTATTGCTCAATCAATGAGGACACGAATCAATGATCATTTTCAAGTCTTAGAATCGGCACTTTGATTCATAAGGGGTATATAAGGAAAGAGATGAAAAGAAACGGGAAGCTTTTATGAAAGATTTAAAAAATATTCCCTTTGACAAGAGAATTTATCTCGATGAAACCGGGATTCATCAATTTTTATTTCGTGAGTCCGGAAGAAGCTTACGCGGCAAAAAAGTTTTTGGAGCGGTTTCAGGAAACCGCTTTATAAGGCAAAATATTATTTCAGCCCTATCTAAAGGGCAGTTTTTATCTCCAATGTGTTTTGAAGGTACTTGTAATACCGGGTTATTCAATATTTGGCTTAAGGAAGTTTTGACTCCTCAGCTTACACCCGGTAGTGTTCTTATTCTTGACAATGCAGGTTTTCACAAGTCAGCGGAAAGCAGGAAAACAGTAGAATCTGCCGGTTGTAAGCTTATGTTTCTTCCTCCCTATTCTCCGGACTTAAATCCTATAGAAAAATATTGGGCTAATATGAAAAATAAAGTTAGAGAGATATTACGAAAAGTTACGAATTTTAAATTCGCCATTGATCAAGCAATCTTATCAATATAAAATTAAATGACTATAGTGGCGATTTTTTTGTACTCTTGGTTTTACTGGCACCTTCGCCTTCTTTAATATTTTTAAATTGAAAATCCTCACAGAGAAGGGTGTTTTTTTCTAAATTCGTCATTATAATCTCCTTATTATTGACGTATTGATTAGAGTGTGAATTAAAAATCATCACTTTCATAAATCTTGGGATTAATGTAGAATGTGTTAGTCGGTCTTCCTTGGGACTTCACAATTTTTTCATTAAGTATATGATGTTCTTTTAATACTGAAATTGCCTCTTCTACCTCATTAGAAGTAGTTAAGTAAGACCAATGGTTACCATGATATACACTCCTTTTTGTAAAGCCGTTTTGAATGTCCCCGTTCTTGATATGCTTCAATAAAGCTCTAGCTGATAATAAATTTGCTTTATCAACTGTTGAATAAATTCGATAAGCATGAGATTTTAAATATTCACACCATACTTTTGCATAATTTGCCGATTCTA
>CBDBKM010000013.1:0-231960 GCA_965206695.1 Chlamydiales bacterium
ATGAATTCATTTTATGGGATTGGTATAACATTAAAATACCAACCCGATTTTGCTTCATAATATTTAAATTTTTGTTAATAATCATAAATTGATAACGATACGGGAACTGTTATGGAAACTTTTTTAGGGATCGATTGTGGGACACAGAGTACGAAAGTATTAATTTATGATCCTAATGCAAAAAAAAAATTAGCATTAGTGCGTGCACCACATGAAATGATAAGTCAAGAAGATGGAACGAAAGAACAAGATGCTAAATGGTGGATTAAAGCATTAAAAGAAGCTATCTTATCAATTGATCCATCCATTCTTAAAACAGTAAAAGCATTAGCCGTCTCCGGTCAACAACATGGTTTTGTTCCGCTTGATAACAGCGGAGAGTTACTGCATCATGTGAAACTTTGGTGTGACACATCTACATTTCAAGAATGCAAAGAGATAACCAATGCGTTTGGAGGAGAAGAAAAATTAATAAAAGAAGTTGGTAATCCGATCTTGACCGGATATACAGCTTCTAAGGTGCTGTGGTTTAAAAAAAATCATCCGGAGCTTTATGAAAAACTCAGTATGATTCTTCTGCCCCATGATTACATTAACTACTATCTAACCGGTAAATATTTTATGGAGCCGGGAGATGCTTCCGGAACAGGATTTTTAAATATCTATACCAGGCAATGGTCTAAGGAAGTGTTATCAATAATTGATGGTCAAAAAGATCTAACCGAATGTTTACCTCCTTTGAGGAAAGAAATGAAATTTCAGGGGCAAGTCAAAGAGGATATTGCGAAAGAACTTGGTCTACCTACCGGGGTGCAAGTGGCTCCGGGTGGCGGAGATAATATGATGGGAGCAATAGGCACCGGTTGTAATTCTTTAGGCTGCTTGACAGTTAGTTTAGGAACATCGGGGACGATGTGCGCTTATTCGGATAAACCTATTGCTGACAAGCAAGCTAACTTAGCAGCCTTTTGTTCTTCTACAGGAGCTTGGTTGCCACTTCTTTGTACGATGAATTGTACCGTGGCTAGTGAATTATCACGAAATATTTTTAATATATCGGTGACTGATATTGAAGCAAAAGGAGCTACTTCCCCTATTGGTTCTAATGGGGTGATCACATTGCCGTTTTTTTATGGAGAGAGGATACCTAACCTTCCTAACGGAAAAGGGTGTCTCTTAGGATTGACTAATGAAAACTATACGATTAATAATATTTTGCGCTCCAACATGGAGAGCGCTCTTTTTGGAATGAAATTGGGATTATCATCTTTTAACGAAAATAACCTAATGGCAAATAAAATTACTTTGATTGGTGGCGGAGCCAAAGTTCAACTTTGGCGTCAGATGGCAGCAGATATTTTTAATTTAGATATCGTCTGCCCATTAGAAGATGAAAGTGCGGCTTTCGGTGCTTGCTTACAAGCTCTTAATTGCTATGAAAAAAACACTGATTTCAATAAAATATTATCAGACCATATTATAATAGACTCCAAAGTTTATAAACCGAAGCAAGAAAATGTAGATGCATATGATAGTGTCTATGAGCAATATCAAGCTTATTTATTAGCTTTGACTCCAATTTTTTCAGGCTAATAGGGGGGAGACATTGTCTTGCTTGGGCGTAGAGATGCAATTTGCCTATCAGATTTTAGTTCGACTTAACAGCTCTCACCCTAAAGGGAAGGAATTCCTCATTCACAGGCTACAGCTAACAAAAGAGTTAGTCTAATCATGATCTCCAAAGGCTTAAATTACCGACTGCCCTTCGGTATATACTCTTCGCTACTGAAAGGTACACAAAACAGTATAAATGTGATATTAGTTTTGCATGAACCAATTAACTCCCAATCAAAGAAGTACTTTTGAATTTCAGGTAAAAAAGACCCGTGATATAAATGAACGTAATCGTTTGTGTGTGCTTTTTGCACGAGATGACGGTCCGGGGCCTGATCACATTGCTCATGTTCTGCGCTTAAGCCGTTCGAGTGTTTATGGGTATTTGAGAGAATTTCAATCAAAAGGAAAAACTCAGCCTGATCCCAAGGGAGGAGCAGCCGGTAAATTATCCAAACTGCAAACTAAAGAACCGGTGGACCATCTTTCTCAATACACCTATAGAAGGGTTAAGGATGTATGTGCGTATGTCTTAGAACAATATAACATTTCCTACAGCACAGGAGAGATGACATCTTGGCTAAAGCATCATCATTTTGTTTTCAAAAGCCCTGTTAATGCCCCCGGTAGGCTTGACTTAGAGAAACAGGCACAATTTATTAAAGAATAGGAAGCATTAAAAGCAGGCCTTCAAAATAGTGAAGAGATCTATTTTTTTGATGCAGTACACCCTGATTATCAATCCCAATCCGTATGTGGCCGGATCCCAAAAGGGGTTAAGAAAACGCTTAAAACCACAAATAAGCGAACCGGAATGCCTATTATTGGAGCTTTACGACTTGAGGATATGATAATCAGGTCAAAAGAATACTCCACGATTGGAGGAAGTGAGGTCATTGACTTCTTAAAAGGATTAGAGAATCATTCACGGGCTTCAAAAATATATGTTATTTTAGATAACGGAAGAGCCGATAAAAACAAACTGATTCAAGAATATTTAATAACTTCACGTATAGAGCTTCTCTATTTATCCCCATATTCTCCAAATTTAAACGCAATAGAAAGGTTTTGGAAAATGATGAGGGAAGCGGTTACTTATAATAAATTTTACAATACATTTACTGATTTTAAATTAGAGATAAGGGGCTTTTTTAAAGACAAAATCCCGATTTTAAAAGACACGCTTAAGACACGAATTAATGATACATTTCAAGTGCCGGAACTCAATCCTGTCCGGCTTCCAATGTGAATGAATATATACAGCTCGTAGCTGAATCAGAGAATTCACCTTGAAGGACAATTAATGTGGTTAATAATAATTTTTTGAAAATTATCGTTAATTCTTTGACCTAATTGCTCTTTCATTTTTGGGGTTTCTTCAAAAAAGAACATTCAGATATCGTCACTGAAATCAATACATTTCTCGTAGCACTTATTGGGTGTGTTGCGATCTAACAGGTCTTTAGGATTTAGCAATGAAAAAAAACGGATTGGATTTTAATCGTTTATTTTAGAAGCTTTTAAAGCTATTTATAGGAGTTTGCTGTTGCAAGCCGGAAAATTTGACGAAATGTAGACATAGCTATCCTTCAATTAGTTGTAAGAACTCCTTTTTAAGTATTAATTTGGTTTAAAAGGAGTTTATCGACTTTTTAAAAGGGTTAAATAATGAATTAGCTATCTTTTTTATCCTTAGGTGCTTCCAATATTTATTGGATTTTTCAAGATTTTATCTTGAAATTTGCAGCTAATTAATTTAAATTAGGGTTAAAATAGAAGATTTTAATGTATATTCATAGAAAGTTAGAGGGACCCTTACGAGAAGCGATTAAACAATTTCCTGTAGTTCTTATTACCGGATCTCGTCAATCGGGGAAATCGACTTTTCTACAAAATATACTACCCGATTATACGTACATATCATTTGATGATATTTTAATCCGAAATTTGGCTCAATCAGATCCGGCTCTTTTTTTAAAAACTTATGAGCCTCCGGTGATTATAGATGAAATCCAATATGTTCCTGCATTGTTATCTGCGATTAAGATGAAAGTCGATGCTAACCGTCACAAGTATGGTCAATATATATTGACCGGTTCACAGATTTTTGCTCTGATGCAGGGTGTTTCCGAGTCTCTTGCCGGCAGGATTGCTGTTTTTCAGTTATATCCTTTCAGCTGGGGGGAAATTGAATTAGATATATTTGATGAAAGAAATGTGATGCATCAAATTCTAAAAGGGTTTTACCCTGAATTTCAGGTTCATCCAGATTTAACTCCAAAGTATTGGCATAGTTCTTATTTATCTACCTATATTGAAAGGGATATACGTTCTATGAGGCAAATTCAGGATTTAGAACAATTCCAGCGGTTTCTTATTCTTTTAGCAGCTCGATGTGGTCAGTTATTTAATTTAAGTGAAATAGGAAAAGAATGCGGAATATCACAAACAACAGCTAAAGACTGGTTAAATTTATTAAAATCAACTTCAATCGTATACACCCTTGAGCCATATTTTAGAAATTTGACAAAACGGGTAGTTAAATCTCCAAAATTATTTTTTATAGATACGGGACTATTATGTTATTTATTGCGTGTTACAAGTATTGAGCAATTAGTCAATTCTCCATTTAGAGGACATATTTTTGAAAATATGGTTATTATGGATAGGATAAAACAGTTTTCTGAAAAAGGGGAAAGAGCACCCTGTTATTTCTATCGAACAGTTGGTAAAATAGAGATTGATTTGATTATAGATTATGGACAAGAGATCGAAGCGTATGAGATTAAATTCACATCTATGCCGAAGTTAGAAATGACAAAAGCTTTGGCTCACTTTACCCAAGAACATACGGTTAGAAGAGCAGTCCTTTTAAATTTAAGAAAAGAAACATTACCATTCTCTAATGGAATTAAAGCAATGCATTGGAATTCTTGATGAGTCTTGATCAATCTCATTATTAATGATTTCAAAAGCTTAGTAAAGCTACCGGATCCAAGACGAAAGTAAATGATGTTACCTAAAAAAAGAAGACCAACATATCCCGGAGTTATTTTATTAGAGGAAGACTTAGAGCCTTTGGGTATTTTCGGGCGATAGTTTACTTTGTATTTAGGTAAAAGGTGGACACCTCTTAAACCTAATGAAACCATTAATGGCAAACGAGGTATTTCAGTAGACTCAGCTCTGAATTTGGCAGCTGCTCTTAGAACAACGCCTGAGTTCCGGCTAAATTTTCAAATCAATTATTGGCTTTGGAAAGCGATGAAGCGTTACCCAAGAAGACGTATCGAACCTATAGAAATGCTTATCTAGTTTTTTACTATTACTTTTAAAATTTTAATAAATAAACTATTTGATTTAATAAAAGTATATCTGTGAAAATATGTATTTAATTAAAATTATCACTTATTTTCGATGACGACAATCTCTGCCAATCCAATCTTCCCGGTTAATCGAGCACCAACAACCCTTGAAGAAGCAGAGCAATATGTTCATGATCTTGAATTGATGATTGAACAGAACCCGGGTAATGAAGAACTCGTCACAAATATCACCACCCATCTTCTTGATTTGAGCAAAAAAGGAGCAGAGGCCTAAATTTGTTAAACCGCAATATTAAGGTTTTAACAGATGAATTACATGCTACTGAGGAGATTCCTATCGAAGAGACGATAACGGAACCTCAACCTGAACCTAAAGAGTCTAAAGGGGTTTTCAAAATAGTTGCTCGTAAAACAAAAGAGATTTATAGTAAAACCGTTGATGTCATTAGACTTCTTTCGAAATTAAGTTTTTGATTTCAGTGACGTTATCCGAACGTTCTTTTTTAAAGAAATCCCAAAAATGAAAGAGCAATTAGGTCAAAGAATTAACGATAATTTTCAAAAAATTATTATTAATCATATTAATTGTCCTTCAAGGTGAATTCTCTGATTCAGCTGCGAGCAGTATATAACCGGAAAGGAGAGGTCTTTAAGCCAAACTATTCTAGTTGTTTTATCCTGAAGATTTAATATGCGGGTTAAGTCTTCATAACTCTAAGTGATACCATATATTCTTTGACTAAGGTAAAAAACCGATTTGTTTTGTGTTACATTTTGTCATGAGCATTTTTTCTTGTTATTTTACTTTAGCAAGCTGTATTTAAACAAGTTAAGAAAAAATGCTCACTCTTTTTTTTGAATTTCATGAAATATTCGGGTTAATTACATCGAACTTGGATTTATTAATATAAAATTAACAAAATAAATAAGATTTATTTGCATGTTCATTTTCAACAATATATTATCACAATTCACTTCCTATCAAAATACAACATTTCTCACAGCCCGGCAGCTCTTCACCCACGATATGAATGGATCTGATCAAGCTAAAATCATTGAAGTTATCTCCCTTATCCCTGAAGATCAAAGAAAGAGCCTCATTCAAGATATTAAGAGGTTTATCACTTCTGATATGAATGGCGATGATAAAGTGAATATCGTTGATACATTCATACGGTGGATTCCTCACAAGACCAGAAAAGCCTTCATTCAAGATATTGAGAGGCTTATCACTTCTGATATGGATACCGACAATAGAAGAACAATCATTAACGAACTTGCGGCTTTTCCCGGGCCCGGAATGTACTTCATGCAAGAGATTATAAAGTTTACCACTCCTGATATGAATGACCACGATAGAGCGATACTCTTTGAACATATTAGTCAGCTTAATAGAACGAGAATGTTTCAAGATCATTTTAATGGTTTGGAAAGTGATACTGTGTTTAAAATTAAAAGAAGCGATTTAAAAGAACACCCTAAGGAGACCGCATTAAATTATTTTAACACTATAATTAGGTTAAATGGGAAATTGCCACAGATTGTATATCTAAACGAGCAAGGAATCGACGCAGGTGGACTCACAAGAAATTTTATCACAAATCTATTTCAAGCCATAGGCATTCAAGATGACGAGAATGTATTTAATATAAGAGCTATCGATCACGGAGTAATCATTCAACTTGAAAAAGAAGATGATATCAAACCTTCTCAAGCAATCGGTACAATATTTGGAGCAGCTTTAACCGGGCAGGCATTTACAGTCGGAAAAGTTTTTCATCCCGTTTTATTTTATATGATTCACTCACTTACTCAAGAAGAAGTAGCAAAGATACCGAAAGATCTTAAGAAGAGTACAGACATCCCTTCGGATATCCTTGAGAAACTAAGCAATCTGTACCTAGATACGATGAACCCGGATGATAATATCGACTCTATCCGGATGGCTTATCCCGTTGCCGTTATTGCAAAAAGTATGTTCGAATACTTGAATCAATTTGACAGCTCCCAACCCTAAAGGGAAGGGATTCCTAATTCATCGACCACTGCTAACAAACAAGCTAGTCTAACATGATCTCCAAAGGCTTAAATTACCGACTGCCCTGCGGTATCGAGATTAATAGATGCATTAAGATCTCTATCGTGTGTTACTTTGCAGTTTGGACACTGCCAACGTCTCACACTTAAATCTAAAATTTCTATTTGGTACCGGCAGGCAGAGCATAGTTTTGAACCGGCAAAAAATTGATCTAATTCCACTATATTTCTTCCGTACCATTCACACTTATACTTTAAAAATGTTAAAAACCGGCTCCATCCTGCATCCGATATATGCTTGGAAAGTTTTTTATTTTTTAACATCTTATTAATATTTAACCCTTCTATCGTGATCGTTTGGTTTTCACGAGCCAACTTTGTAGAAAGTTTATGATGAAAGTCCTGCCTTATATTTTTTATCTTCGAATGTATCGAAGCCACCGATCTTCTTTTTTTGAGTCTGTTTTTACCTTTGACTTTAGCTTTGCTAAGAGAACGTTGTTTTCTTTTTAGTCTTTTCTTATGAAATCTAAAAGGTTTAGGTGCCGTAATCTTTTTCCCTGTAGAAAGAGTTGCGAATGTCGTTAATCCTAAATCTATACCGACAGAATTATTTCTCTTCTCAAAAGGGATCACTTCTTCTTCTACTAATAGGCTCACAAAATACCTGTCACAAGAGTCTTTTGTGATTGTTATACCTGTTGGTGTACCTAAAAAACACCTTGACCAATGTATTTTTAATCTATCTTTAGATTTTGCAATCTTAAGATTAACCCCATCCCAACTAAATGCTGACTTAGTTAATCGTATTGCCTGCGTACTGTGTTTGTTTTTAAAGCGAGGGAAATTTGACCTTTTTTTAAAAAAGTTTAAAAAAGCTCTATCAAGATCTCTAAGACTTTGTTGCAGACAAACAGAAGAAACTTCGTTTAACCAAAGAAACTCTTTGTTTTGCTTAAGACTTGTCAAGAATGCCGATGTTTTAGAATAACTTACATTCTCTTTGTATTCCTGATATTTCTTGATCTTAAAGTTTAAAGCTTGATTATATACAACTCCGGAACATCCAAAGCTTTTTGCAAGCAACTCCTTTTGTTTTTTCGTTGGATAGAATCTGAATTTATATGCTTTTTTGATCATCATGTATTGAATTATATGTCCGGTACATATAGATTGTCTGTCCGGAAAGACGGAAAACCTCTAAAACAGCAGTTTTTAACCTTAGTTACCATGTTATTTGGTGTCCTAAATATAGGAGAAAGGTTCTTGAAGGTGATATTGTTGTTCGTTTAAAGGAATTATTAGAATTAAAAGCTCTACAACTAAATATAGAGATTCACGAACTGAATATTATGCCTGATCACGTACATATTTTTTTAAATACCAAGCCTATATATTCACCACAATTTTTCATAGGACAACTTAAGGGATATACAAGCCGAATATTAAGGCAAGAATTTTCAAGCTTAAGATCCGGGTTACCCACACTGTGGACACGGTCTTATTATGTTGATAGTGTTGGAAAATTAAATGAATATACAATCAGAAAGTATATACGGAATCAAAAAAACAAATAGACACTTTCATCCACCCTTAAAAAGGTGGGTTTTCTCGTTTAATTGTCATAAATGGAAGGCAGTTACCGACATAAGTTCTTTTGAAGAACTTTCTAATAGCATTCAGGGTATCCACCTTTCTAAAGATTTATTAAAACAAGCGATAAAACCAGAAGAAGGAGCTGACCATGCCGGCAATCTCATCAACAATTGGATTGATCAAGTAACCGATAATGAACAATCAACCGCTAAGCAACAATTACAGCAATTTCTCTATGCCGTCACAGGGTCAACAACTTTATCGCCCGGCAAAAAAATCATAGTCAATCAATCGAGCGAGTTGGGTTGCGAGTTTTATTTCAGTACCTGTACTAGAAGCCTGTATGTCCTGATTAATGGTGATTCTAACTTAGAAAAGAATTTCAATATGAGATTAACAGCTGCTATTCAGGGAAACGACTTTTCAGGAGGGTAACACACTTCCGTTCGTATAATCCGAATATTTCATGGAATTCAAAAAAATGCTCATGACAAAATGTAACACAAAACAAATCGATTTTTCACCTTATAACATCTAAAAAAATAACCTGTTCTTTTACCGGCGGGAATATCACAAGTGACGGTGGTGCTCTATTGCTTCGACAAGTGGATCAAAAGCTGAAACTTACCAAACAAATAGCTAACTGCATTCCCTGACCGCCGCGCTCCCAATTATATGACACATATATAGTACTTTAAATTTTATTTTTCATATAGAATATCCGGATGACATATTCACTTGATTTAAGAAAACAAACTTTAAAATATATTAAAACTGTGGGTACACAAAAGAGGCAAGTGTCATTTTTTCAGTTACAACCCGCACTTTATCGAATTGGATTTCTCGAGAAAGACAGCAGATCTTAGCACCTAACAAAAGGCGTCCTAGCCCAAGTAAAATTGATAATCATAAACTTAAGCAATATCTTCAAAAATATCCGGATGCCTATCTTAGAGAAATTGCTCAAGAATCGGATGTTACGATACCGGCTGTTTTTTATGCCTGTAAACGTTTGAAACTAACCTTAAAAAAAAGATCCCGTTTTACAAAGAAAGAGATGAAAAAAAACGACAAGAGTTTCAAAAAACACTAAAGAATATTCCCATGAAAAATCGTGTTCATGTAGATGAGAGCGGGATTAATAAATATTTAAGAAAAGAACAGGTTCGATGTCAGGCAGGGAATCAAGTATACGGAGCGGTTTCAGGAATGCGATATGCACGTGAAAGTTTTATCGCAGCAAAGAATTAATCCCGAATCTTAGCTCCTTTTTGCTATACGGGAACATGTGATACTAAGTTATTTAATCTATGGTTGAAAGATTTTCTTATTCCGGAACTTAAAACCCGGTCAAGTTGTTATTATGGATAATGCAACTTTTCATAAATCTAAATATTCACAACAACTTATAGAACAAGCAGGTTGTCACATTCTATTTCTTCTTCCCTATTCACCGGATTTAAACCCAATAGAAATTTTTTGGGCTAATTTTAAAAAACAGGTTCAAAAAAATATGGAACAATTCACACATTTAGCCCAAGCAATTGATTTTTCTTTTCTAACTATAGTCATTTAATTTTACATTGATAAGATTGCTTGATCAATGGCGAATTTAAAATTCGTAACTTTTCGTAATATCTCTCTAACTTTATTTTTCATATTAGCCCAATATTTTTCTATAGGATTTAAGTCCGGAGAATAGGGAGGAAGAAACATAAGCTTACAACCGGCAGATTCTACTGTTTTCCTGCTTTCCGCTGACTTGTGAAAACCGGCATTGTCAAGAATAAGAACACTACCGGGTGTAAGCTGAGGAGTCAAAACTTCCTTAAGCCAAATATTGAATAACCCGGTATTACAAGTACCTTCAAAACACATTGGAGATAAAAACTGCCCTTTAGATAGGGCTGAAATAATATTTTGCCTTATAAAGCGGTTTCCTGAAACCGCTCCAAAAACTTTTTTGCCGCGTAAGCTTCTTCCGGACTCACGAAATAAAAATTGATGAATCCCGGTTTCATCGAGATAAATTCTCTTGTCAAAGGGAATATTTTTTAAATCTTTCATAAAAGCTTCCCGTTTCTTTTCATCTCTTTCCTTATAGCGAGTAGTTTTTTTTTTCGTGTAATTTTTAATCTTTTAAGGGCATAAAAAATCGTTTGCGGAGTGACTGAAAAATAATCAGCAATTTCCGATAAAAAATAATCCGGATGTTTTTCTACATATTTAGATAACAACTCATCATCTAATTTCTTATAAGCATATTTTCTGCGGATTGGCTTTAAATGTCCTTTTTGCTTTTTTTGCAAGATCCATCGATATATTGTTGCGATACCTACTTGAAAAATATGGCCGGCTGTTTTTTTATCATGATGTTTTTCTATATGTTGTCATACTTTCTCTCGAAGATCTACTGAATAGGCTCTAGGCATTGTTTTATCCTTACTGTTTGTATAAAAAAAGAAGGATAACATATTATCAAATAAAAATTAAAATACTATAATGGATGTTTATGAAAAATAAAATTTAAAACACTATATTATAGCAGATTTCCTATAGTGTGGCTCATGGTAATTTCTTATAGAGTGGCCTAAGATTTTCTATAGAGTGACCCACAACAAAAAAAGAGGGGAGTAATGAATAAGATTTGGAAGCTAATTAAGCTAATAAACCGGCACTACTTGTTGCTACTAGCACCGGTTGGATATTGTGTTGAGAGACGCATTAATGAATTCGCTAGCTTGAACAATTTAGACGCTACGCCAAGCTACTATTGGACGTTTAGCATAATGATAATTCGTTATCTTGTCGATTATGAGAAGCTCAAGACTTAAAGCAGAAAGAAAAGGAAAGATCAAGCATCTAGGTAACGCAGTCCATGTATGCAATCGAGGAAAACCACCTTCACCACATCCGGTCCGGTTACTATTGAGTGTCTAAGTCCCCATCTCACTAATGACTTACCAAAGGATCGAAAGGGGTACATTTGATTTAAGGAAATTGTATTGAAGTTATAAGTTCGTAAAACATCGATCTGTTGTTAGCATGTTCTTCCCCCCCCCAGAGAATATGTAGAATAGAATTTTCACCAAAAATAACAGCCATTTTTGTGGCCTGTTCAGTTTTATCTTGGTCATCAAAATTAGAGCTAACGAGAATAAGTTTTTTCTTATCTTCATTAGGGTATTTTAAAGGTTGCATATCCATAAATTGCTCCATAGATTCTTTAAATACATCCTTTTGTGGAATCATATCATCAGGAACCCGAATAATTGCAGTTAAAGCGGCTTTTTCTCCTAGGTCTTCTTCTAAACCAGTGTTTTCAGAAAAAGATAATAAATAAAATTTTTCAAGCTCTTCATTAGAGAGGCCTGAGACAATAATTGCTTCAACAAGATCTACTGTACTTGGAATATTAAAAGCTCCCTCCATCTTATTAATGAGTACATTTTCAAATAAAACTTGAGCATTTTTACCAATGACAGCTGCTGACCCTTCCGGAATAAAAAAGGTCGCCCCTGATTCCGGTAGTATATACTTCCCTTGATCAACCCAAATAGAAGAATGAAAAGATTGCTCTTTATCACAACTAAAAAGATTTATAGAAAACAAAGCCAGAATTATAGTTGATAACTTTACTATTTTAGATATGTTTAACATTATTTACCCCCTTTTCCCCAATCCATTCCATGTTCTCTCATACACTGTTGCATACACTTGAAATAATCTATATTCAATATATCTCTTACTTCTGATGTATAACAAGTAGCAGTGCAAAATGCTTTCCAGAATAAATCAATCCAAAATCCATTAAGCTCTGCATTATCTTGCCAAGAACCACCTTTCGACCAATCATTATTAGGCGCATAACCCGGATGATAGTCTCCCCCTGCTGTAGAAAAGCCGCCTGTAAAACCGGCGCCCGCATTAGCGTGTTGTTGAGAGCCTGTATTGGTAAAACCTTCTTGATCTCCTGCATTATCACCCGGAGGAGATGTAAATTTCCATGCCGGCTTAGCTCCTTGACTTCCGGTACTATCGGCATTGGGTTGGGGTCCCTCATTAGCATTAGGGGTAAGTTTATTTAGGTTACCCCAAATAGATTTAGCCAGAGCATAACCGGAGGTCAGTAGATTGTTTTCGTATGGATCCGCACCTTGGCCATTAAATGCATAATTTTCAGCTCCTGCTCGAAACCAATTACCATTCATTCTAGCTTCATTTGCTTCATATTCAGGAAGTCTACCATTGTGAGCGAAGTGATCTCTAACATGCTGATCAAAGAACGCTTGGAATATCATGATGGTATCAGGAATTATACCTGAAGTAGCAACATAAGCAATAGCAGCGCCTGCTAATACCGGAACAACAACTTTAGAAACGGCGTATGCTGAAGGCATATATTCCGAAGCAGAAGTATAACACTTTCCTAAATACTCAGACCAGGATTCCGATTTCTCTTCTTTGGAAGAGGCTATTGGTAAATTATAGGCAAAAGAAGTGGGTAACGTTTCTGTGATCATAACAAAATATTAAATTAAATTAAGATTTTATAAATATATAGACAAATAACAATATACTTCAATGTTGAAAGGGCGTTATTAGTAGAATTAAAATTTAAAATAAGTATCAGTATAAATATTTAGTAATTATAATTTTAAACATATAGCTACTGTTGATCTTAAGCCTCTAGGCAGCATAAGTCCATATACTCAATAACTTCAGCCCCAACATCAGCTATCAACTTATGAAATTTTTCCATATAGCTTTTGGGGTCTTTAGCTTTTAGTATTGCTCCATCAAAAAAAGATCCAAATATTCTCTCCATATGTGATGGTGTAATATCACAAATCAAATTGATAATATCATCGTCCTAACCTTTATTCTTTCCGGTAAGAACCAAGTCCGCAATAAACTTCTCTTTCGATAATTCTTCCATCGCTTGGATTTTAGCGGTTCGATCTCCTGTTTCGTTTTCTGATGCATGTGTGAAACAGCTAATGGAAAGTAATAGTATGATTAAATATCGTATGTTTAACCTAGGTAATGTATTTGTAGTCAGGTGGTACGTTAATATCTATTGGAGGGATTTCATCTATGGACAGTAGCTTGTTGATGTATTTATCTGCCGGGTTGCGAATGTGATGATGATCTCCTATCATATCGCCTAATGCATTACTGAAAAGAAGTACATCAACTTCTACAGGTATCCAAACAAGAAGACCGGCATCTATAGTCGTTTAATTTTACATTGATAAGATTGCTTGATCAATGGCGAATTTAAAATTCGTAACTTTTCGTAATATCTCTCTAACTTTATTGTTCATATTAGCCCAATATTTTTCTATAGGATTTAAGTCCGGAGAATATGGAGGAAGAAACATAAGCTTACAACCGGCGGATTCTACTATTTTCCTGCTTTCCACTGACTTGTGAAAGCCGATATCGTCAAGAATAAGAACACTACCGGGTGTAAGCCGGAGAGTCAAAACTTCTTTAAGCCAAATATTGAATAACCCGGTATCACAAGTACCTTCAAAACACATTGGAGACAAAAACCGCCCTTTAGACAGGGCTGAAATAATATTTTGCCTTACAAAACGGGTTCCTGAAACTGCTCCAAAAACTTTTTTACCGGATAAGCTTCTTCCGTTAGTGCGAAATAAAAATTGATGAATCCCGGTTTCATCAAGATAAATCCTCTTGTCAAAGGGAATATTGTTTAAATCTTTCATAAAAGCTTCCCGTTTCTTTTCATCTCTTTCCTTATAGCGAGTAGTTTTTTTCGTGTAATTTTTTAAGGGCATAAAAAATCGTTTGCGGAGTGACTGAAAAATAATTAGCAATTTCCGATAAAAAAGAATCCGGATGTTGTTCTACATATTTAGATAACAACTCATCATCTAATTTCTTATAAGCATACTTTCTGCGGATTGGTTTTAAATGTCCTTTTTGTTTTTTTTTGTAATACCCATCGATATACTGTTGCGATATCTACTTGAAAAATATGGCCGGCTACCTTTTTATCCTGATGCTTTTCTATATATTGTCATACTTTCTCTCGAAGATCTACTGAATAGACTCTAGGCCTTTGGTTTATCCTTACTATCCGTATAAAAAGAGAAGGATAACATATTATCAAATAAAAATTAAAGTACTATGTACCACACGTAGCCATAGTAAAGATAAATGTAACTCCGCTAATAACAACTGTAAGTCCCTACTTGAGGGTTCTTTTGTTTATAGCTGACATCTCTCTTAAAATCTTCTCTGCTTCCTCGTATATCTTTTGTGTTGCCATCAAGAGATCGTCATCGAATAGGTTCGTTTTGGTACAGGTTTTAGCTCTCCGGTTACAGGATCTTTTTCATATATAGTGAATTAAATTTTATTTTTCATTTTATTCATGTAGACTATCCTATCTTAGAGAAATTGCTCAAGAATCGGGTGTTACGATACCGGCTATTTTTTATGCCTGTAAACGTTTGAAACTAACCTTAAAAAAAAGATCCCGTTCTACAAAGAAAGAGATGAAAAACAACGACAAGAGTTTCAAGAAACACTAAAAAATATCCCCATGAAAAATCGTGTTTATGTAGATGAGAGCGGGATTAATAAATATTTAAGAAGAGAACATGTTCGATGTCAGGCAAGGAATCAAGTATACGGAGCCGTTTCGGGAATGCGATATGCACGTGAAAGTTTTATCGCAGCAAAGAATCAATCCCGAATCTTAGCTCCTTTTTGCTATACGGGAACATGTGATACTAAGTTATTTAATCTATGAGTGAAAGATTTTCTTATTCCGGAACTTAAACCCGGTCAAGTTGTTATTATGGATAATGCAACTTTTCATAAATCTAAATATTCACAATAACTTATAGAACAAGCAGGTTGTCACATTCTATTTCTTCCGGTTTACTCACTGGAGCTGAATCTTATTGAGCTATTTTAGGCAAATTTGAAAAAACAAATCCGGAGATTACCGAAAAAAACCGGAGGGATAGGATTAGCCGATGCTATTGACCATACATTCTCTATTCTATCGAATTGGTGATAAAAATCATCATTTAAACCACTATTATATGAAAAGGAACAGGGTCTTAATTATCTAACAAATATTGAAAGATTAATGGAGCTACAATAGATGCATCAGACTCAATAATAAAACCGGGTGTATCAACATCTAATTTCCCCCAGCTAATCTTTTCACTAGGGGTTGCGCCACTATAAGAACCATATGATGTCGTGCTATCACTAATTTGACAGAAATAAGACCATAGAGGTATATTTAATTGAAGATCTTGTCTTAATAGAGGAACAACGCAAATAGGAAAATCACCGGCAATACCCCCACCAACCTGAAAGAAACCAATTGGATCTTTTGAATTATCTTTATACCAAGAAACCAATTCTCCCATTTGCTCAAGCCCACTTTTTACTACATGATAGGAAATAATATCTTGTGTAATAACATGTGAAACAAAAATATTTCCCAAAGTAGAGTCTTCCCAACCCGGAGTAAAGATCGGAAGGTTTTTTTCTTTAGCAGCCAGTACCCATGAATATTTAGGATCAATTTGAAAATACTGATCTAGGTTTTTTGATTCTAATAACTGATACATAAACTGATAAGGAAAGTAACTTTGTTTTTCCTTATCGGCTTTTTCCCAAAGATCAATTACATGACTCTCAATACGTCTAATCGCCTTAATTTCGGGAATGCAGGTATCAGTCACTCGATTCATTCCTTTATCCAATAATTTTTTTTCATCTTGGGCAGATAAGCATCGATAATTAGACAGTCGTTCGTAATGTTCGTGAGCAACTAAATTAAATATATCTTCTTCTAAATTGGCTCCTGTACAACAAATGCCATGGATCATATCTCGTCTAATCAATTCAGATAGGGAGATGCCAATTTCAGCTGTACTCATCGCTCCTGCTAGGGTTAAAAACATTTTACCCCCTTTTTTAGAATGGGCAATCCAACCCTCGGCAGCATCAACGCAGGCTGCGGCATTAAAATGTTTAAAATTTTTACGCATAAAATTTTGGATAGTCATAGGGCACTCTTATTTAGTTAGAAATAGATGAAATTTATATGAAAGAATTTTATAGATTAACTTAGCAGCTAAAAAGTCAGGAGCTAAATTATTTGGATTAGGGCATAGTTCAACGACGTCACATCCAATGAGATTTTTCTTTAAAATAACATGGCGCAAGAGCTTCATTACTTGATTCCAATTTAATCCACCGGGCTCCGGTGTCCCTGTCGACGGCATAATAGCAGGATCAAAAACATCTAAATCTAAAGTTATATAAACTTTATCATTCAGTTGATTCACAACTTTTTCAATCCAGTCATCCTGTTCATGAATATCATGACTAAAAAAGGTCGTAGTAGATTCTTGAGCTTTTTTTTCTTCAATGCTCATGCTCCTTATCCCAACTGATACGATATTAGAAACAGAATCACTCTTTTGTACCCTTCTCATAACAGAAGCGTGACTGTACGGATTTCCTTCATAAGCATCTTGAAGATCAGCATGAGCATCGAGCTGCAAGATACTAATGTTTTTGAAGCTATCAGCATGTGCTTTAATAGGAGCTGATGAAATAGAATGTTCACCGCCGAGCGTGATAACAAATTTCTCATCCCGGATATACTTATAGACTTGATTGTATACCTCATTTAACATTTCTTTTGAGGTTTCTAAAAGAATCGATCGGGCTGTATGAATACCTTTCAAATACACTTCTGAATCCGTTTCAATATCATATAATTCTAAATGCCTAGAGGCCTCGATAAGAGCATCAGGTCCTTTATCCGAGCCTTTTTGATATGTGGTGGTTTTATCAAAAGACACAGGCAATAGCACAATTTCGGATGCAGCATAATCTGAAAACTCATCCGGAAGTCCTCCATAGTGGCCTGCAAGGCCTTGTCCCATTGGAAATTCTGTCATAACATTACTCGCTTTAAACTATTCGTTTATTTCGTTTTCAAACCACTAGATAAGTATAGCTATCTAAAGCTTCTTTAAACCTTTTCTTCAGTATAGCAGCGTCTTTGGTTGATATGCGTCCCTCTTTTAAAGAGTCCTCGATAGAAAATCGCAACTGCCCCATTAAACCGTCACAATCGTATTGGGTATAGGATAAAACCTCTCTTATCGTATCTCCATCTATAAAATGGCTTAAAACTAACTCTCCACTCGCATCAAAATCTATATGCACGGCATTTGTATCACCGAAAAGGTTATGTAAACCCCCCAGTACTTCTTGGTAAGCTCCCACTAAAAATATACCCAGATAATAGGGGTCTTTTTTCAACTCATGTAGCTTGATATAATGCTCAACTTTTCCTTGGTGAACAAACTGATCGACCTTACCGTCACTATCACATGTCAAATCTGCAATAATACCGCGCCTTGTTGGCTCTTCATTAAGTCGGTGTATTGGCATAATCGGAAAAAGCTGGTTAATCGCCCATGAATCAGGAATAGATTGAAAGACAGAAAAATTACAAAAATAATTATCCAAAAGATTTTTATCGAGTTTAGCTACATCCTCCGGTATAAAGTCACTTCCTTTGGAAATACTATAGATTTTGGCAATAAGGTAGCTATATATTCTATCAGCATATCCCTTTTCTATTAGTTCCAAATTCCCTTGGATAAAATGTTCTAAAATAATATTTTTTAAATCCAAAGCATCATGTAGTACTTCATGATAGTTTTCTTTCGTGATGCTTTCATAAAGCTCACAAATCTCTAATAAAAATTCATGGTCACTAGGAGGTAACGGTAACTCAGCTACAGGATCTAAGGAATATTCAACATCAACCACTTCTGTAATCAAAATCGAACTATGCGCTACAATGGCACGCCCTGACTCTGTGATGATCGTAGGATGAGGGATACTATCATCTGAACAAGCTTTTCCAATGGCAAACACAACGTCTTTAGCATATTCCTCAATCGTATAATTCATTGAAGAATCTAGTGTTGTTCTGGATCCGTTATAATCAACTCCTAATCCCCCTCCGGCATCAAAAAAACAAAGAGATGGAGCTATTTTTGCTAATTCAGTATACATTCGAGTCGCTTCTCTTAAAGCTTTTTTAACCGATGCAATTGTCGTAACTTGACTTCCAATATGAAAGTGAAGCAATTTAAGCCAATGAGCTTTATTGGCATTAATAAGTTGCTCCATTGCTAAACTAATTTCATGGGTAGTTAATCCAAATTTGGCTAATTCTCCTCCGGAAGATTCCCAGCGCCCGCTTCCTTTTGTTGAAATCTTCATTCTAAATCCAATTTCGGCCTCAACACCTATCTTTTGAGAACACACCAAAACATTTTCAAGTTCACGAAATTGCTCAATAATTATAATGGGTCGTCTACCAACTTTGCTGGCCAAAAGAGCTAGTTCTATGTATTCCTTATCCTTATACCCATTACAAAGTAAAAGGGCATCTCTGGTATCATTAATACTTAAAACGGCTATAAGCTCAGGCTTACTTCCTACTTCTAACCCCAAACGCTTATCTTTTCCACTCTGACGAATGACATCAATAATATGTCTCTGTGGATTCACCTTAACAGGAAAAATGAATTGGTACTTATTCTGATAGTCGTACTCTTTAATCGCTAAATCAAAAGATTGTTTTACATGATTGATACGGTGGCGAATAATACCATCAAATCTGAGCAAAATAGGAGCTTCCATGCCTCGCAGTATAATGGATTGAACCAACTCTAACAAATCATAAGAGTGGGAATTTTGATCCGGCCTAATAATAACATTTCCTTTCTGATTTATATCAAAATATCCACTACCCCAACCCTTAATTTGGTATTCTTCAATGATTTTATTAGTAGCCCACATTATAAATATACTTTAACGTTTAATTAATTTTGCAGATATTATCAAGAGCTGTTATTAGATTGTCAATCTGTTTATAAACAATATTAACGTCTCATTGCAGAGAAAAAATGTGCTTATTATCTCCTATAAGACTTCTGCACGACTAATGATTGGATGTAAGATAAGCGAAATACAAGAAAAGTGAGTAATAAGAATGTTAAACTAAGCGTTTCAAAGTAAGAAAAGAGAGATTTCAAATAAACATTTAATAGATAATGGTGCGCTCTCCTTCTAGTTCATCACAATCCTTCTTAAGGCCTTGTTTAAATTTAAGCACAAGGCTTTCATATAAAGTTGTCTTTCGACTTTTAATCGAGAAAAATAAGAAGCTTTACCCATACAAAATTTTCTTTTTAAAGTATCGAAAGCTTGCTCTATACGAAATCGTCTTCTCGCAATCATTTTATTAAATAGACGTTGACTCCATTTTAAAGGATGACCCCTAACCGCTTGATGAGAAAGACCGTCTCGAATACCGTGATTGCTTAAATGAGAGCGGCTATCTGATGATGAGAAACCCTTATCGGTCAGTAAACGTTTACCGTGAGTATAACTTATGATCTATGGTTATATTGGGTCACTTCAGATTCATTCGTCGGTCTGACGTGTATTATGATGAATAAAATCTTCTCGGTTATTCGGAAACAAAATAACCCCTATAACCGAAATAGCTTTGCTTCCCTTTTTTAACCCAAAAGGCATCCGGATCCGCCGATTGCTTAACGGTATGATCAGGTTCGACCGTTTTTTTCTGGCGTGCTGCTGAAGTGACTATAGTTGTATCAAGAAGAGCCCCTTCAGGTTCTTTAACTTTTAATCCCGTGCTTTTCTAATTGCCGGTTAATTTCGCGAAATAAGCGCTCATAACGCCCTTTATGAATGATGTTATTCCTAAAGCAGCATATGGTGGTTTCATCCGGCGTATCATCTTCTATCTCAAAACCTGTGAACAACATAAAGTCCAAACGGACTCTTAAGGCTTCTTCTAAAGCAAGCTCGCTTAAGCTGTGCCGGTGACCCAATAATATCGACTTAAACCCGGCAAGATTATCATAGGCTTTGGGGCTACCTTGAGGGTTAAGTTCATTTTTATGTATGCCTTTTAGTAAGCATCGAATAGGTTGCCAATCAATGAATTTTTAAAAAATCATTATCATGAATCAGTTGTGCAGAAGTCTTAAAAAACAAATAGACGTTTTCATCCCAATGCTAAAGCAAAGAGTTTTCTCGCTTAATTGTCATAAATCTCTTTATTTAAAATACATATAAAATCCATCTAAAGTTCTTTCTTTTTTAGTTAAGAAAAATAAAAAAAAACTGGTAATTCTAACCCATAAAGTGTAATAAAAAAATTAAAATATTTTAATGCATAGTTATGTGAAGGTATTAAACGAGAAGCAATATTTAGGAAAGAAGTATGAATAAAGTAGAAAAAGAGCTGCCTGTCACCAAAATTAAAAAGAATGATCATCCGCTTAAAGCGAAACGTAGGCGAGTTCAGACAGCAGAAGGATGGCACCGTACCTCGATGAAAATCGCTGAGAAAAAATATAAAAAGTAATATTTAACCCCGGCTACATTTTTCTTCTTAATTGACAGTTAAAAATTCCAAAATTCCAAATACTTCTATGATGGATTAATAACCGAATAATGTTGAAGTTTTGACTAAGGTATTTTATAATTCATAAAAATACCGGGATTGTAAATTCGGGTATATTTGTTAACCTGAATGATGATATGAGTTGCTACTTTTCAAAAGTTATATGAAGCCAAGTTTTAGAAAGACGAAAAAGAATCATAATAGTTCAGAACTAACATCTCATCATATTAAAAATTTATTGCCCGATGTCCTAAAAAAAATTGAACATAATTTTTTACTGCATACCGATCAGATTTTAGACGCATGGCCGGAAATAATTGGTGAAGAATTTGCTCCTATGACTCAAGCGATTTCATTCAACTCCGGTGTTTTAATCGTCAAAGTTGCTAATTCTACTCTTTATAGTTTGTTAGCTCAGAATGAAAAATTTAATATTTTAGCTCGGTTGAAAAAAAAATTTCCTAAGATAAGTATTCAAAATATTGTTTTTCGAATGCATTAACTTACAGTTATAAATAAGGAAGTAATTTTTATATACAAACTAAAAAATCAATGAAATAACTTTTAATGGAGTATAGTGGTTTGGAATCGCAGGATATTATGACGATGGATAAAAAGAACGAAGATAATAGTTACGGCGCAAATTCGATTACAGTCTTAGAAGGCTTGCAGGCTGTAAGAGAGCGTCCCGGCATGTACATTGGTGATACCCATTCCATGGGATTACATCATTTGATTTTTGAAGTTGTAGACAACAGTATTGATGAAGCAATGGCCGGCTACTGTAAGGAAATCAATGTCACAATTCATAAAGATAACTCAATTACTATACAAGATGATGGTCGAGGTATTCCTGTCGAGAAGCATGAGAAGGAATCTATCAAACAAGATAGAGCGGTTTCTGCTTTAGAAGTTGTAATGACGATCTTGCATGCGGGAGGAAAATTTAATAAGGGCGCCTACAAAGTGTCCGGTGGTTTACATGGAGTAGGTGTATCTTGTGTGAATGCTTTATCACAGCACATGCGTGTTAAAGTTTTCAATAATGGTATCATTCATGAAATGCAATTCGAAAAAGGTTTGCCTATTGGTAATCTTGTCCAATCAGGTCAAACGACAAGAAGAGGAACAAGTGTTACTTTTTATCCTGATGCCGGTATTTTTTCCGTCCTGGAATTTGATTTTGATATTGTTGCCAAACGCTTAAGAGAACTTGCTTTTCTAAATAAAGGTGTCAAGATCACCTTATCGGATGAAAGAGATTCTGCTAAAGAAGACATCATATTTTGTTACGAAGGTGGAATCCGATCGTTTGTTTCCTTTTTGAATGAGAATAAAGATACTCTTTTTTCTCCTCCTATTTATTTTAAAGGGGTCAGAGACGGTGATGATGCTCCAATTGAATTTGAAGTGTCGATGCAATGGAATACGGGTTATAATGAATCCATTTTTTCTTATGTCAATAATATCCCAACAAGGCAGGGGGGAACACATCTCACGGGTTTTTCAACTGCTCTTACACGTGTTTTAAATACTTATATTAAGGCTAATACTCTTTTAAAAAATGACAAGATTTCATTGAGTGGTGATGATATGCGTGAAGGTTTAACTTCCGTAATTTCCGTCAAAGTCGCGAATCCGCAATTTGAGGGGCAAACTAAACAACGGCTTGGTAATAGTGATGTGGGATCGATCGTTCAACAAATTGTTGGAGAAGAATTAAGTATCTATCTTAATGAGAGTCCACAGTTAGCTCGTATTATTGTGGATAAAGTGATATTAGCTGCTCAGGCTAGAGAGGCGGCTAAAAAAGCTAGAGAGCTTACTTTACGTAAGACAGCTTTAGATAGTGCCAGGTTGCCCGGTAAATTGGTCGATTGCCAAGAGAAAAACCCCGAACATTGTGAAATTTATATTGTTGAGGGGGACTCTGCAGGAGGGTCTGCAAAAAATTGTCGTGATAGGCGTTTTCAAGCTATTTTACCTATAAGAGGAAAAATTCTAAATGTTGAAAAAGCACGTTTAGAAAAAGTTTTGCGAAATGAGCAAATTGGATTAATAATTGCAGCTTTAGGTTGTGGAATAGGAACGGATAATTTTAATTTAGAAAAATTACGATATCACAAAATTATTATCATGACGGATGCGGATGTGGATGGATCTCATATTCGGACTTTATTATTGACTTTTTTCTTTCGTCATATGCCGGCTCTTATCGAAAATAACTTCATTTATATTGCTCAACCTCCTTTATATAAAGTGACTCGTAAAAAGATTAGTCGCTATATTCATTCCGAGAAAGAAATGGACAGCTATCTTCTTGAGTTAGGTATTAGTGATATCTCTCTAAAATTTACCAATCAAGACAAGACTCTTTCTTCTCAAGATTTGAAGAATTTATTAACCCTTATCTTGGAAGTTGAAGAGCTTATCATTGCTATACAAAGTAAAGGTGTTCCTTTCCGAGAATTTTTAGCTTTGAAGAATCATCCGGGTATTTTTCCTCGTTACCGAATTAAATTGAAAAATGAGGTGAAGTTTGCCTATTCTGAAGAAGAAGCGGCTACTTTTGCTAAAGCATATGAAGAAGAAAAACGTAGTATACATGAAAAAACGTTAGCTGCTATTCCGGAAGATGAAATTACTGATGACATGCGTGTCTTTTCACCGAAGCCTCTTTCATTTATAGAATTGTATAAATTAGAAAAATTAACTTCGATAACTGAAAGGCTTTCTTCCTTTGGTTTAAATATAGAACAGTATTTGATTGCTCAAAAACCGATTTGTGATCTTGAAGAAGAAAGTGGTGTAGCTACATCAACTTATACTCTTAGAGAGATTATTGACTTTTTAAGAGTCAATGGGCGAAAAGGGATGGAAATTCAACGCTATAAAGGTTTAGGTGAGATGAATCCCGATCAACTTTGGGAAACCACCATGGATCCGGTTAAACGCACACTGATTCAAGTTAAAATACCTGATGCTGTAGCAGCTGATCGTATGTTTACTAAGTTAATGGGAGAAGAAGTACCTCCTAGAAGAGCCTTTATAGAACAACATGCTTTATCTGTCAAAAATCTTGATGTATAACTCTTTTAATATAGTTTTTAATTTACCCAAGAGGAGCTTTTAAAAATATGTCCTATGTGAAAGACGAAAGTATTATGCCTCGGAATGTCGAAGATGAAATGAAGGAAAGTTACCTTCGTTACTCCATGTCTGTCATTATATCTCGTGCTCTTCCTGATGTGCGTGACGGTTTAAAACCTTCGCAGCGTCGTATTTTATTTGCTATGCGTCAATTAAGCCTTTCTCCGGGGGGTAAACACAGAAAATGTGCTAAAATTTGTGGTGATACTTCCGGAGATTACCACCCTCATGGAGAAGGTGTTATTTACCCTACTCTTGTGCGTATGGCACAAAATTGGGTGATGCGTTACGAACTTGTTAATGGCCAAGGTAATTTTGGATCGGTTGATGGCGATCCACCTGCTCAGATGCGTTACACAGAAGCAAGGCTTACTAATGCTTCTATGCAGCTAATGGAAGATCTAGATAAAGATACAGTTGATGTGACTCCTAACTATGATGAGACCAAGAAAGAGCCGACTGTTTTTCCGGCTAAATTTCCCAATTTATTATGTAATGGCTCTTCCGGCATTGCGGTTGGCATGGCAACGAATATCCCTCCACATAATCTTCATGAATTGATTGAAGCAACCGTGTTAGTTTTGGAAAACCCTCAAACTACGATTGACGAAATTATGCAGGTGATGCCGGCTCCGGACTTTCCTACCGGCGGTATGATTTGTGGGTATCGAGGAATAAAGGAAGCTTATCATACCGGAAGAGGTAAACTGATCTTAAGAGCGATTTTCGAAGTAGCCGAAAAAGATGAGAAACATACCTTAATTGTAGAAGAATTACCCTATGGTGTAAATAAAGCCAATTTAATTAAGTCTATTGCTGATCTTATAAATAGCAAAGATATCACAGGTATTAGTGATCTAAGAGATGAATCTGATAAAAGCGGTTTGCGTATTGTCTTTGAACTAAAACGTAACGAAGTTCCGGATGTCATCATAAATCAGCTATATAAATTTACTGATATGCAGGTAACTTTCGGCTGTAATCTTTTAGCTCTTGATAACGGATTGCCAAGAGTTATGAATGTTAAACAATTTCTCTCAGCTTGGATAGAGCATAGAATAGGAGTCGTTCGCAGACGTACTCGTTTTGAATTAAATAAAGCAGAAGCTAGAGCTCATATCTTACAGGGGTATCTAAAGGCGATTGATAATCTAGATGAGGTAGTTAAATTAATTCGTTCTCAGCCAAATAAAGAAGAGGCTAAAAAAGAATTAATCGCTCGCTTTCAATTTTCAGAGAGGCAAGCAAGTGCTGTTTTAGAATTAAGGCTGTATCAACTAACCGGCTTAGAACATGATAAAATTCAAAATGAATATGATGCTCTATTAAAGAAAATTGAAGAGTATAAAGCTATTTTAGCTAGTGAAGTACTGATCCGTAACATTATTAAAGATGAGTTATTTGGAATAAAAAAATATTTCGCATCAACTCGTCAAACGAAAGTAGTAGCCGCTGAAGGTGAATTTAATATCGAAGATCTGATTCCTAATGAACCGGTTATCATTACCATTTCAGAAGATGACTACATTAAACGTATGCCTATCGATAACTTCAAAGAGCAACGACGAGGCGGGCAAGGCATTATTGGTTTTGATATGAAACGAGAGAGCGATACCTTAAAAGGATTTTATATTGCTAATACACATAATTATCTTCTCATACTTACCGGTCTGGGTCGTTGTTATTGGCTGAAAGCTTGGCAAATCCCGGAAGGTGGTCGACGCAGCAAAGGTAGGCCTCTTGTTAATCTATTGGAAGACCTTAAAAAAGATGAGAAAATAGCGACTATTTTACAAGTCTCTAGTTTTGATGAAAAAGCGTCTATCTTACTGGTAACTAAAAGAGGCGTGATTAAAAAAACAAATCTAGACGCTTTTAGCAATCCAAGAAGGAAAGGAATTTTTGCTTTAAATATCGATGAAGATGATGAGATGATAACCGCTAAGTTGGTGAAAGAAAATCAAGAAATTATGCTCTTTACTCGTTGTGGTATGGCTGTACGATTTGAAGAACATTTAGTTAGGCCTATGGGACGTACCGCAAGAGGAGTTAGAGGGGTTACTTTAAAAAGCAGCGAAGACCATGTTGTAGGGTGTGAAGTTGTATCAGGGGATGAGAATGTTTTAGTTCTTTGTGAGAAAGGATTTGGGAAACGTTCTAATGTAGAGGAGTTCCGTAAAACTAATCGTGGTGGAAAAGGAGTCCGTTCAATCATAACAAGTGATAGAAATGGTTTAGTTATCGGAGCACTTGCCGTAACCGATATTGATAGTGTTGTGATTATGTCTTCTTACGGACAAACCGTTAGAGTAAGAATGGGTGATATCCGTGTTATGGGAAGAGCAACTCAAGGAGTAAAAGTTGTCAATCTAAAGTCCGATAGTGACAATATTATTGCAGTTCAAAAAATTGAAGGAATAGATATTCCGGAGGCAGAACTCGAAGCTGTTGAAGTCGTCCCTACTTCTAATGAAGAACCTCCAATCGAGCTAAATTCAGATAAGCCAACATTAAATAAGGATTAACTTTTTACGTGAGTATTATTAGCTTAGACAAAGGCTATTTTATTACCTTTGAAGGTGGTGAAGGTGGTGGCAAATCGACACTCATAGAAAAGATCTATATTAAATGCCATGATCATGGTCTCCAAGTAATTAAGACAAGAGAGCCCGGTGGTACTCGGTTAGGAGAAGAAATTAGACATATTCTACTTACTCCTGATCTAGAAGGATGCATCGATAGAAAGGCCGAGCTTTTTCTTTTTTTAGCTGCCCGTATTCAACATATTGAGGAAGTTATCAAACCGGCATTGCGAGATAAAAAGATCGTTTTATGTGATCGATTTAATGACTCTAGTATTGCCTATCAGGGTGCCGGACGCGAGTTAGGGATTCAGGAAGTGAAGGTCTTTTGTGAATTAGCTTGTGATTCTTTTAAGCCCGACCTTGCCTTTTTTTTAGATTTGGATCCTAGCTTAGGACTCACAAGAGCAAAACAAACCGATAAGCAAGAAGCTTCTTGTCATGAAATGGACCGGATGGAAAGAGCAGCTTTTGAGTTTCATCAAAAAATTCGCGCGGGATTTCGCATCCTAGCTGAAGAAAATCCTGATACACATACGATCGATGCTACACAATCTCCGGAAGAGGTTTTTCAAGTGGCTTGGAAAACTGTGATGACTCAACTTAAAAAAGGCTCCTAAAAGAAAATGATTTATGATAATCAAGCGAGAAAACCCTTTGCTTTAACATTGGGATGATAGCGCTTTTCTCTTGTATTAAACAGTTCTTTTTGTTTAAATTCCTTTGTTTTTCAAAATTACCGTAGGGCATACGGAAAGGGTTTTGTAAAAACCCATAGCCTTGGAAACTGATACTACTACAAAACGAGAATAATCCTATTTTAACTTAAAGTGGACCGGTAGAGGATTAAAAGAATCTCCTAACCGTGAGGGATAGAAATCCAACGACTTTAGTCGTTGAAGGAAGTCAAGATATTAGCCCTACAATAGAGTTAGATTATCCTGTATGGCCGGGAGATGGACCTTGTGAAAGGAGAAAATGATCTATGCATAGAAAAGGGTAATACAGCCGACATTCCTAGACCGTAAGATATTTTTTTTGAATTAGAATTATAGATTGCCTATCCTGTTACTTTTTATTTGATACAAGGAGAAAAGTTATGCCGGAAGTTGCAGGAGATAATATTCAAACAGTGAACATGGATCACCATGGATTAATTGCAGCACTTTGCAGCGATCTAAAAGTAGCGGAAAGGATTGATACCGGATTAAAAAATCATCCACAAAGAAAAGTAAGTGCGGGACAGGCAGTAATTGCAATGATTCTGAATGGATTAGGGTTTACTAATAGACGTCTCTACCTAACACATCAATTTTTTGCTTCTAAATCGATAGAGAATTTACTTGACAACGATCTTCGAGCAGAAGATCTCACAGATTATACTTTAGGTCATGCTTTGGATGATATTGCGAAATATGGGAGCAGTAAATTATTTGCTGAAGTTTCTTTTGGAATAGCCCTAGACCATGATTTACTACAAAAAACGCATCATCTAGATACAACAAGCTTTTCCGTTCATGGGTCGTATGAAGTGAAAGATGATCCGCAAGTGATTGAGATTAAGCAGGGTTATTCTAAAGATCATAGACCTGATTTGAAACAAGTTGTACTTTCTCTCGTTACCAATGGTCCGAGTTCTATGCCTCTATGGATGGAAGCCTTAGATGGCAATAGTTCTGATAAAGCAAGTTTTCATGAGACGATCAAAAAAATCAGTGAATTTCAACAACAGATTGATGTAAAAACAAAGTTTAAGTGGGTTGCCGATTCAGCGTTATACACAAAAGAAAAGCTCTTAAAAAATAATGATTATAAATGGCTCACCCGAGTTCCCGAGATAATAGGAGAAGCAAAAAGATTAGTAGAAAAACCGGAAGAAGAAATTGATTGGATTGATCAGGAGAAAGGATATAAAACATGCAGCTTCACCTCTTTTTATGGAGGGATTAAACAAAGATGGCTTTTGGTTTTTTCAGAGCAAGCCTATCAGAGAGAGATAAAATCATTAGAAAAAAAATTGACCAAGGCAGAAGATAAAGCTCAAGAAACAACTTTGGCATTTGGGTAATGAGGAATTTAAATGCGAAAGTGATGCTAAAAAAGCTTGGGGCAGATTGACTAAAAAAAATCATTTATATTCCATGAATAGTGAGATATTGCCGATTCTAAAATATGGTAAATTAGGCAAACCTAAACAAGGAGAGGAAAAACAAGTTGTTGGATACAAGATTCATGCTAGCTTTGAAAGGGAAGAAGAAGAAATTAATAAACTGATGAATAGAAAAGGACGGTTTATTTTAGCTACGAATGACACCGATAGAGAAAATTATAAAGATGAGATGATGTTAGAAGAATATAAAGAACAGGATAAGGTTGAAGGAGGGTTTCGCTTTTTAAAAGATCCTTGGTTTATGGTTGATTCTATTTTTTTAAAAACCCCTCGACGCATTGAAGCATTAATGATGGTTATGACATTGTGTTTAATGGTTTATAATATCGGACAATATCAACTTCGACAAAAATTGATAGAAACAGAAGAGACATTACCCAACCAATTAGGAAAGGAAGTCAAAAATCCAACATTAAGATGGATTTTCCAAATTATGGAAGGTATCGGAATAATCCGTTTTTTTCAGAAGACTTCCCGGAGAATTTGTAAAGAAATGATCACAAATTTAACCCGTCTTCGGAAAAAGATTATTGTTTTGTTTGGAAAGACTGCAATGAGGATGTATGGCTTAATTAGAAAAACTTGTTTAGAGGTCTAGGAATGTCGGATACAGCTACTGTATCAACTTTAAAAGCGACCGTTCACTTAGGCGCTCATGCTGATGCACCATGTCATTATATTAAAGGGGCGAAAGGTATTTCCGAATCTAGTTTAGATCCATTATCTTGGAACATGCCAAGTGATTACCGTTAGCGCGAAACCCGGTAAAAAGATTAAAGCAGATCAGTTAAAAACTGAAATACAAGCGCCTCGTATCTTGCTGAAGACAGGAAAACATTTCCGGAAGATTTTGCCGGTTGTTCAGATGATTTAATACATTTTTTTTATATTCATAAAGTTATAACTATTGGTATTGATAACACCCGGTATTGATCTTTATGGGGAATGTGCACAATTGCCTGCTCATAAACCGGCATTTGGATTGTATGAATTGATAGCCCTTCCTCTGAAACTAAAAGATTTTGATGCAAACCCTGTTAAGGCAATCTTAAGAAAAAAAGAGATATGAAAGAAATACTTGGAAATGCCTCTGCTAAAGACTACCTTGAAAGAATACTTTCAAAAGAGCGTATTCCCCATGCTTTATTATTTTCAGGTCCTTTTGGTATAGGTAAAGGGCTTATTGCTAAAGCCTTTGCTAAGAGGGTTATTGGTAGTCAATTTCCTAATCAAATAGATAAGATCGAAAATGATAACCACCCGGATGTGCATTTCTATCATCCCACCGGAAAAATGGCGATGCATAGTATCGATAGTGTACGCTCTCTGTGTGAAGAGGTAGCCCTTACTCCTTATGAAGCTAGCCGGAAGTTTTTTATTATCCATGATGCAGATAGGATGTTGCCAACAAGTGCAAATGCCTTATTGAAAACATTAGAAGAAGCCGGTAATCACAGTGTAATTATATTACTAACCAGTCATTTTGAAGGCTTACTTCCTACTATTGTCTCTCGTTGTCAGATGCTCCCTTTCTATCCCATCAAGGAAAGTCTTATTACCGATTTTTTAAAACAGCGATTTTCAAATAACAAAGAGAATTGTAAAAAAGTTGCTTACTTAGCTCAAGGCTCTATTTCTAGAGCGTTGGATTTAATCGAGCAAGAAAATGACAAAACTTATGAATATCTCTTGAATCTACTTTGTAAAGGTAAGAATTTAGGCTATCAAGAGTTACTTAGCCTTTGTCAAAAAATCCATGAATCTTTAGAAAACGATTTTAAATTGCAGGAAAAAAATCAAGAGAAGACCCTCACAAAAAACTATCCTGATTTAACAGCGTTAAATAAATCTTATATGCTTAAAGGGGCTGAAGGGGATGTTGCACTAAAGTTTAGAAGGCGAGCTTTTTTTCTTTTTGAGACCATTTTAGCCTGGTATCGGGATCTTTACCTCCTGAAAAAAGGGGTGGATGATAAGTATTTAGTCCATTCCGATCATAGAAAGACATTATTAGTCTTATCTAACCAACAAGAGACCCCTTCCCTATCAGAGGTTCATTTAGCCCTTTTAGAGGCTAAAGCAGCTTTTGAGCGTTCTATTAAATTCAATCAATGTCTTGAATCCTTGTTTCTTAAGCTATTATAGATTAATTTATTAATTAAATTGAGTTTGTTTGATTAAATTTTATTGTTGTTGTCAGGTAAAACTTTAATTTTAACGTTTTAAATAATAATTTTTATTGTTAATTCTATAGAATAGACTTGTTGCGTAATAAAAGTTGTATCAGTTTGGCTCATTTTAAAAGTCCTTTAATCATCTGTGCACCTTTATATTTTTCTGAAAAACTTATCAAAAACCATTAAAAATTTAAATCGCAACAAGTTTAATCGCATCTTTTGAGATCGTAATAAAAAGAACCTCTTATTAAAGAGGTTCTTTTTTCATTTAGTTAGATCAAACTCCTTTCTTTAGCATTTCAAATGTGCTACAAGTCGTATCTGAAAAGCTAATGGGACTTATTCTCATACAAATGTCGATTATGATCGTCTTTGTTTCTATCAACCTATTTATTGGAATGTCTTATGGAAGCCAAAGAAAAGTTAAAGTCTAATATAAACAATGCATTTTATGATCAGTTAAAAGAGCTGTGGTATAAATCAGGAAACCATCCTGTAGCCTTATTAAGACAGGAATCGAAATTATTAAATCCTTGGATTATTCAAGAGATAGAAAAAGAATTTGGGACGTTTTCCAGGTCCGTTTTAGACATCGGTTGTGGAGGAGGATTTCTATCGAATGCATTGGCTGAAAAAGGACATACGGTAACAGGCATTGATCTATCACAAGAGAGCCTTGATATTGCTAAACAATATGATGCAACAAATACGGCCAGTTATTTACAAGCCGATGCTAAAATGTTACCTTTTGAAGAGAATAGTTTTGATATAGCAACAGCGATGGACTTTCTGGAGCATATAGAAGATCCTAAACTTGTTATAGCGGAGGTATCAAGAGTCTTAAAACCCGGAGGGCTATTTTTCTTTCATACCTTTAACAAAAACTTCTTTAGCTGGCTAATTGTGATTAAGGGGATAGAATGGTTTGTGCAAAATACGCCGAAAAATATGCATGTTTATGACCTTTTTATTGATCCTAAAGATTTAACGGAGATATGCAGCCTTAATCGACTTAACGTCAAGAATTTAAATGGGATTAGACCTGCTTTTAGGCAAAAAGCTCTTTGGAAGCTCCTTTCGACCCGTCAGGTTCCTGAAGACTTTAACTTTATATTCACCTCATCTCTTTTAATTGCTTATGCCGGTGTAGCGATTCAAGTATAAATATTTAATTTAGAGAATCCATATGCCAAAACAAAACCTATGGCTTTAATCATAAAACCTCTAGATGTAACGGCTTTGATAGCTCTCGGCATGAGTCGAGTGATTAAGCTAATAGAAGTTTCTTATAGATTGTATCACTTGTTTAAGTGATACCCTAATCTCTAAAAGCTAAATATTCTTTAGAGTCACTTCTTTTGAGGGTAATCAATTCAATATTGTCTTTTTTCAGCTCGGTTTTATGACAATTAAACGAGAAAACCCACCTTTTTAAGAGTGGGATGAAAGTGTCTATTTGTTTTTTTGATTCCGTATATACTTTCTGATTGTATATTCATTTAATTTTCCAACACTATCAACATAATAAGACCGTGTCCACAGTGTGGGTAACCCGGATCTTAAGCTTGAAAATCCTTGCCTTAATATTCGGCTTGTATATCCCTTAAGTTGTCCTATGAAAAATTGTGGCGAATATATAGGCTTGGTATTTAAAAAAATATGTACGTGATCAGGCATAATATTCAGTTCGTGAATCTCTATACTTAGTTGTAGAGCTTTTAATTTTAATAATTCCTTTAAACGAACAACAATATCACCTTCAAGAACCTTTCTCCTATATTTAGGACACCAAATAACATGGTAACTAAGGTTAAAAACTGCTGTTTTAGAGGTTTTCCGTCTTTCCGGATAGACAATATATATGTACCGGACATATAATTCAATACATGATGATCAAAAAAGCATATAAATTCAGATTCTATCCAACGAAAAAACAAAAGGAGTTGCTTGCAAAAAGCTTTGGATGTTCTAGAGTTGTATATAATCAAGCTTTAAACTTTAAGATCAAGAAATATCAGGAATACAAAGAGAATGTAAGTTATTCTAAAACATCGGCATTCTTGACAAGTCTTAAGCAAAACAAAGAGTTTCTTTGGTTAAACGAAGTTTCTTCTGTTTGTCTGCAACAAAGTCTTAGAGATCTTGATAGAGCTTTTTTAAACTTTTTTAAAAAAAGGTCAAATTTCCCTCGCTTTAAAAACAAACACAGTACGCAGGCAATACGATTAACTAAGTCAGCATTTAGTTGGGATGGGGTTAATCTTAAGATTGCAAAATCTAAAGACAGATTAAAAATACATTGGTCAAGGTGTTTTTTAGGTACACCAACAGGTATAACAATCACAAAAGACTCTTGTGACAGGTATTTTGTGAGCCTATTAGTAGAAGAAGAAGTGATCCCTTTTGAGAAGAGAAATAATTCTGTCGGTATAGATTTAGGATTAACGACATTCGCAACTCTTTCTACAGGGAAAAAGATTACGGCACCTAAACCTTTTAGATTTCATAAGAAAAGACTAAAAAGAAAACAACGTTCTCTTAGCAAAGCTAAAGTCAAAGGTAAAAACAGACTCAAAAAAAGAAGATCGGTGGCTTCGATACATTCGAAGATAAAAAATATAAGGCAGGACTTTCATCATAAACTTTCTACAAAGTTGGCTCGTGAAAACCAAACGATCACGATAGAAGGGTTAAATATTAATAAGATGTTAAAAAATAAAAAACTTTCCAAGCATATATCGGATGCAGGATGGAGCCGGTTTTTAACATTTTTAAAGTATAAGTGTGAATGGTACGGAAGAAATATAGTGGAATTAGATCAATTTTTTGCTAGTTCAAAACTATGCTCTGCCTGCCGGTACCAAATAGAAATTTTAGATTTAAGTGTGAGAAGTTGGCAGTGTCCAAACTGCAAAGTAACACACGATAGAGATCTTAATGCATCTATTAATCTCGATACCGCAGGGCAGTCGGTAATTTAAGCCTTTGGAGATCATGTTAGACTAGCTTGTTTGTTAGCAGTGGTCGATGAATTAGGAATCCCTTCCCTTTAGGGTTGGGAGCTGTCAAACAATCAATACATGAGATAAGACCCGCTTAAATCATTTTATCTACATTTTCGATATTTCATGAATTAATCAATTGTTAAACCTATTGGATACTTTTCTAAAATAACTTTTATACAATCCTTATGGTATGTGTGGTCTTTAATTATAGCAAAATCCGGATGTACAGAGGTTGGATTAAAGTCCGAATTTTCCTCAAAAATCTTTTGAATTTCCGGATGATCTTGATTTTTAATTGCTGTGTGAAGCTCTTTATCAAGTAGTTGAGATGTATGAATAGGGATACAAAAGAAACTATAGAATAACCTTGCATCACAGTTTACTATATTGTGATTTAATTATCATTCGTTAATAACAACATATAAATAGAAGCATTAAGAGATTATTAAAGTCCGGTTATAGTTCAATTAGTTTATTATAGCAATTAACTATATAAAATAAAATTTCAAGCACAGCTCTATTTATCCAATAAAGCTATGTTTGAAAGGTTTTATAGGATTTGTATTCCTTTATCCTTCATTGCTAAAATTGCTTGATTAGAGCCTTCAGATGAGACTCCTTCAGAAGCGTTTTTAAGAAAATAGGTTTGATAAGAGTCAGTGGCATCTAAAGCTGTTTTTTTAACACAGCAATCGGTTGCAAGACCGCAAACTAGGATGGTATTGATCTTCTGTAGAAAAAGAAGATCGGCCAAATTGGAAGCTTTATTACCTGTTTCATCAATAAAAGCGCTGTAGCTTTCGTGCTGTCCCATTCCCTTCTGGACAATTTGATGAATATGTCTTAAGTCAAGTTCAGGAGCAACTTCAGCACCCGGAGATCGTTGCACACAATGATCCGGCCATAAAACTTGCTCCTTAGCATCTATGATTCCTTGCTCAAAAGGTTGCTTTCTATGAGTAGATGCAAAACTAATATGCCCTTCCGGATGCCAATCTTGAGTTGCAATCACTAAGCCGGCATGTTCTTTTACGAATTTAGCCACTTTATTAGCCACTGCTATGGCTTGCTTACCACCGGTTATAGCTAGAGAGCCACCTTCACAAAAGTCATTTTGCGGATCGACTATAATTAAAGCGGTATGTTGATAATCGAAATTTTTATCTTGGATATTACTTAATAATTGTTGATATTTTATTGTTACGTCGTCATCAGAACTAACTAACATTTTCTTCTCCTTTTGTTATATAGTGGTTTAGATTTGAAATATTGTATTGAAAAGTAGGGGAGTAATTCAATGAAAAAGAAAAAGAATATAATTCTGATATTAAGAGGAAATTAAGATTAGATTTGTTGCGATTTAAATGTTTAATGGCTTCTGATAAGTTTTTTCAGAACGCCCTTTCAACATCGAAGTGCAACACTTGAAGCTTCCTTACTGAGACGGTTAAACACCTCCTCCGGAGTTGAAAAATTTAACACTTTTCGGGGTCTATTGTTAAGCAACTTCTCGATCTTTTTTAAATTACCTGCTGAGACTTCATCAAACCGTTTATTTTTAGGGAGGTATTGTCGAACGAGTCCATTCGTATGCTCGTTCAGCCCTCTCTCCCACGAATGATAGGGGGGTAGCAAAGTAAAAACTTGTCTCAAGTAATTGACTCACTTGTTCATGGTAAGCAAATTCTTTCCCGTTGTCAGCAGCTAATGTCATGACAAATTTTTGGACCGGTCTTAACCTGTTTACTAGCGCATCCTTTACTTCCTCAGCGGTTTTACGCGAGACTTTTTCCGGTTTTGTTAGCTTTGAGACTCTTTCGACCATTGAGACAATAGACTTCTTTCGAAACTTATTGTGCCAACTCCAAATTGTAAATGCCGGCAATTAGATTAAAACGAAGAGCAAACCTTTTACGCCTATTTCCGTAACGATCAGTTATAATCTTGAATCGCTTTAAACGGGCAATGACATGTTCATTGAGAACTCGTTCTTTGGAAAGCTGTCGATTGCGTTTCTTATCATCTTTAGTCAATGGCTTCTTTTTACTTTTTTTCTTTGGCATTTGGGTCTTAGAATGAATATCTTGTAGACCTTTATTTTTTCTTTTTCCCTGAGTAAAAATACTTCTGTTTTTTTTGGGGCCTTTCAATAGGCGTTTCTGTTGCATCGATTAAAATAACGTCATATTCAACATCGCTCTTTAGAAGAGCTTTGCGTCCGGGCAAAGAGAAATCAGGGTGCTTGATTAATGTATCCTCGACCCACCTTACAGTTTTATAGGCAGTACTCTCACTAACACCCTAACTTTGAATCACATGGAAATAAGTCCCGTATTCTCGGATATATTCTAGAGTCATAAGCAGCATATCCTTTATGCTTAGTTTGTTCTTCCTACCACCTTTAACTTTTTTGAGTGTGTTCGATTCTTCTAAAATCAACTGCATCCTATCAAATGTAGCTTTCTTAATGCCCGTTAGCCGACGAAATTTTTCGTCGTCTAAACTTTTAACTGTTTCAAACTTCATGTTATTCTCACTTATTTTAACAAGAACATTATTATCAAAAAATTAGTTTCGAAAGAAGTCTAATGACTCCGCTCCCTTCTGTTCCTATGATTGTATCTAGCTCCCAATCGCCTAAACGAGTTTTCTTCTCTACGATATCAGGCCTTTCAGAAATATCTGTCCGTCCGGGAATACATCCTCGTCCGGCCCTATTTTTACCTCGCTTGTTATATTTCTTCCCACTATGTCTAAGGTGTTTATACAACAGGCCTCCTCTTTTCTTGTCCTCCCAAACATATTTATAGATTGTCTCATGGCTTACAGCTTCTTGATAACCTTTCTTCTTCAGCCATCCCGATATTTGATCGGGGCTCCGCTGCAGGCTCAATTTCTCTTCGATAACGGCAATCATTGAACTGCTCATCTTTGGGTTTTGGGGCCTCGTCTCTTTAAAGCCTTCTCTTGAGCCCGTTGATACCGATATTCACGCTTTCCGCAATTTCGTTTTAGCTCGCGGTAAACAGTCGATCGATTTACTTCTAACTCACTGGAAATTAAGATGATAGGATTTCCTCTTCTTATTAAGGTCTACAATTGGCATCTCTTGTCTTTGTTTAAGTGACGGTAGCCATTTGGCATCTTTCCTCCTTGGTTTTCTTACGTTTACCATAGGAGATTTTTTACCACCTTCAGACAAGTTTAATTTGTAGCGGTTTGTTGCACTTCGATGTTGAAAGGGCGTTCAAAATAAATTAGCTAAAAAATTATTAACAACATCCAATGGAAGAAGAATATTAGATCAGTATTCAAAGAATAGTTCTACAAAAGGACATTGGTACACATATAAACAATCTTTCTTTCAGGCGATTATTACCCAATATCCCGATACGTCACATATGTCTTTTGATCCTTCACCTGACTCTTCAGGTGATGAGAGTGATGGAAAGTCTGATCCACCGAATTATTATAAGAAAAATCAGGAACAAACGAGATCGCTAACTTCATATACTCCTATCCGCCAAGCTCTTACACCTCAAGAGACACTGCTTTCTGGGTATGAATTAACTTCTATGAAATGTGAATTAAACCCGGGAAAATATCCGGCGGAGCATATTTTTTCAATTGGCCGGGAAAAATATAGCAATTCTCTTGAGCTACGAACAACAACATTGTATGTAAATAGAGATCAGATAGTTTGTGTGCCTAAGGGATATCTAAATAAATGTATTCCTATAACCCATCGAAAAGTTAAATTTACAGTTATGTTAACGAACGGGAGAACTTTGAAAGATGTAGTGAAGGGAGAACCGGGAAAAAGACATCATTTCCCTGATGGGGCCGGTAAGGGTAAGCCTATAGATGTCTATTTTGATGGTCGCTATGTTTATCTACCTATTGACACAGTAAAGAAACTAGAGCGCACCCAACTTCACATATAAATGACTCTAAATTCGATGAAGATATACCTACTGGGTGTGTTGCGATCTAACAGGTTTTTAGGATTTAGCAATGAAAAAAACGGATTGGATTTTAATCGTTTATTTTAGAAGCTTTTAAAGCTATTTATAGGATTTTGCTGTTGCAAGCCGAAAAATTTGACGAAATGTAGACATAGCTATCCTTCAATTTAAACAAACATTTGGGAAATTAAGCACCAATAAGTAAGCGTTTTAAGTTAAAGCTGATCGCTTGCATAAAGGCCGAAAATTGGTTCTTAGAAACACCACGATAACGGATACGCTTAGGATCCTGAGAAAAAACTCGCTCATAGGGCGAGCGTAAACCACTATACCATCGATCGCAGTCTTTATTCTTTTCCTTCATATTATGTTTCTTAATAGCCGCTAAATGACATGTACGTTTAGCAGCAGCTTGCTTAGCCGGATTCGTACAATAACCTTTATCTGCATAAATGGCTCCTTGAGTAGGACAGACATGTTCCAAACCTTGAGCATCTGTTTTAGTACCCGGTGTAATGGCTACTTTATTAATTAAACCACTTTGCATATCTACACTGATATGTTTTTTATAACCGTACCAAAATTTATCATTACCCTTACAACCAATACGGGCTTGTCCATCGCCGGCAACCTTCGGTAGTACCTCATTATTTAATTTCTCGTATTTGGTTTGTAGGGCTTTATCTCGTTCTTTCCATAAATTGGCTTTATAGTCATTTAATTTTACATTGATAAGATTGCTTGATCAATGGCGAATTTAAAATTCGTAACTTTTCGTAATATCTCTCTAACTTTATTTTTCATATTAGCCCAATATTTTTCTATAGGATTTAAGTCCGGAGAATATGGAGGAAGAAACATAAGCTTACAACCGGCAGATTCTACTGTTTTCCTGCTTTCCGCTGACTTGTGAAAACCGGCATTGTCAAGAATAAGAACACTACCGGGTGTAAGCTGAGGAGTCAAAACTTCCTTAAGCCAAATATTGAATAACCCGGTATTACAAGTACCTTCAAAACACATTGGAGACAAAAACTGCCCTTTAGATAGGGCTGAAATAATATTTTGCCTTATAAAGCGGTTTCCTGAAACCGCTCCAAAAACTTTTTTGCCGCGTAAGCTTCTTCCGGACTCACGAAATAAAAATTGATGAATCCCGGTTTCATCGAGATAAATTCTCTTGTCAAAGGGAATATTTTTTAAATCTTTCATAAAAGCTTCCCGTTTCTTTTCATCTCTTTCCTTATAGCGAGTAGTTTTTTTTTTCGTGTAATTTTTAATCTTTTAAGGGCATAAAAAATCGTTTGCGGAGTGACTGAAAAATAATCAGCAATTTCCGATAAAAAATAATCCGGATGTTTTTCTACATATTTAGATAACAACTCATCATCTAATTTCTTATAAGCATATTTTCTGCGGATTGGCTTTAAATGTCCTTTTTGCTTTTTTTGCAAGATCCATCGATATATTATTGCGATACCTACTTGAAAAATATGGCCGGCTGTTTTTTTATCATGATGTTTTTCTATATGTTGTAATACTTTCTCTCGGAGATCTACTGAATAGGCTCTAGGCATTGTTTTGTCCTTATTGTTTGTATAAAAAAAGAAGGATAACATATTATCAAATAAAAATTAAAGTACTATAGCAATCAAATGAGTGGCGTCTACGAAGCTAAAAACCTCATTCATTACTCCTTGTTTTCTTAGTTGATCTCTTAAGTCAGCAAAAATTTTGGATAGGATCTTTGTCCCTATTTTGTGCCTAACTTTACAAAAAGTGGTATGATCAGGGGTATTCTCTCTCAAACTAAAGCGACAAAACCACTTGGCTGCAGTATTCTCTTGAATGTAGCGTTCTAGCTCTCGATCGCTTAAATTTGCCATGAACTGAAGGAGTAAGCATTCGCCCTTTCAACATCGAAGTGCAACACTTGCTGCTTCCTTTCAATCCAAGAAGGAAAAACTCCGGAAGAATTCTTCCGCAAGTCAGGGTACAAAACCTACTCAAAACTCTTCCTGCGGAACAAAATGTGTTAGTGAACAAGTTAAAGAGCAAATGTCTATAACACACCGACTTAAACACCTGAAGAAGAGACTCATTGAGATTAAAGGCCGGCAAGAAGACACTCAAACTACAACTCAAATGAATATAATGAATCAAATTGAAGACCTGACGCGTAGACGTGAGGAGATTGAATGTGAGAAAAAGTCTTCTGCAAGTCGAGCTCAAAAACCAAAGCTACCTAAAAAATCAAGGGTAAATAGAGCACAGACACCACAAACCAAAGCTAAAATAGCTATAACACAGGAAATACATTACCTGACAGATAGATTCCGGCAGATGAAAATTCAGGAAGAGCCTTACAAAAACCAAGTATTCCGAAGGAAAAAACCAACTATTCCGAAGGATAAGATAATTTTAGGATGATTAATCCAACTCAATTTGTCAATTCTTCAACGATGACAATGAAACATAACATAAATTATCAGACGTTAAATTCAAAGTTTAAAATGTTATATAATTCCTTTGTACATTATCATCCCTTATCGAATAAACAACATATTCGCAACCAACGTCATATAAAGATACAAGCTAAAGTGGAGTTCCCTTTCCAAGGGGTCAAGCATCAATGAGGCCATTATTAAATAAAAAGCCCGAATCTAAGTTATTCGGGCTAAAAACTTTTATCTGGTTATGTTTTTTCTTTTAAACGTCAATAAAGATGTAAGTACGGTCGTCAATGCGGTATGCGGTAAGTATTATTAGTACCTCTAATAGGTGCGTTAATAATAACATAGTCTTGAATAGGATCTTGATTTTCTTCAAATTGTTTTCCGGAAAAGGCTTGTTTAAGCTCTTCTTTACACAATTTAGCTTTCATGTTTTTAAGGAATTGTCCTAAAGCTTTCCCTGTTCGATCGATAACCGGTTGGCTTGGCTTTTTTTCAACTTGAATAACTTGTGCTTTTTGCTTTTCGTTAACTTGAACACGTAATGCACGTAAAGCATTAATTAGACGAGTGACACACTCCCGTTTTCTAGTATGCTTTTGCTTATACTTTTTAGCTAAGCATGGAGCTACTACACTAAGAAAGTCATATTTTCGCTCTTTGCAGGGATTTTGATGGAATTCGTAACACTTTTGTAACTTTTTTGCACCCCTTATCGCTTCTTGAATTAAGTCGAAGGAAAGAAAAGGATCGCTTCTTTTGGAATGCATGAGTTGTTGGACGACAGAGTGAACAACACCTTGAATAATTTCTAAAGAATGTACCCTTCGCTCTTCTATCCTTAATTTTCTTAGTTTACAGCTTTTTATGCCTAAAGAACGAGCTAATCCATTTTCTTCAACACCTAATCGATAGTAACCATTGGAATCTTTATATAGGTAAGGCTTACTGGTTGTATTAGGTACTTTTGAGAGATCGTGTAATATTGCGGACGCATCAAAATCTCTTTTTACATCGACTTCTTTGCTCTCGCTTTTCTTTTCTATTTGAGAGATAATGGGATGATGAAAATTCTTTTGTCTTTCATTTAAGTAACAATATTCATTAAAATCTGTATTTACAGACATCTTTTAACCTCCAGGCTTTATTATTTAGTTAATACTATTTAGTTAATAAAACCCCTCTATAACGTTATTAATTTTAACAAATAACCAATTAAAGTGAAATGCTATGGATTATTTTAATAAAGACAACTTATTCAACGCCCTTCCAACATCGAAGTGCAATAAATAGAAGGAATTTGAAAATGGCCAAATGCCGATAAAATCTCTATAGTAAATTTTTGCAAAAAACAAGACTAATGGAGGAGTTTTTTATGCCTAAAGTCTATCGGTATTTAACCTATGAACAAAGATGCTAAATATATACTTTAAAAAAAAGAGGAGATTCTATTGAGGACATTTCTCAAGAATTAAATATTAATAAGACTACTATTTATCGAAAATTAAAAAGAAACAGCTATGACGGCAAATATATTTATATTGCGGCACAAATCAAAGCTAAAAAAAGGCGTTTAAAAGCGAGCAGTAAAGTAAAGAAAATGACTACAGAACTGCTTATAAAAATAAAAAAGAAATTGTTGTTACAATGGACTCCTGTCCAAATATCAGGCAGATTAAAAGAAAAAGAAGGTGTATGTGTATCAGCCATGACAGGATCTATTAAAGCAGGTCGAGGATGTATTCCGGACAGAATTGATATTGATACAAGACCCCCTATTATCGATGAAAAAACAAGAATAGGAGATTTTGAATTAGATACAATAATAGACAAAAATCACAAAGGAGCCCTTGTATCTATTGTTGCCGGAGCTTCTAAATATACAATGCTTATGAAGGTAAAATACAAATAAGCTCATGGTGTTGCTAATGCTTTAATTGAATGCTTAGAGCCTAATTAAGAGCAGCGCTTTACTTTGCTAAACCCTATCATTCCCGGGAGAGAGGATTGAATGAAGATACAAATGGATTAGTAAGGCAATATCTTCCTAAAAAGACAGATCTTTCAAAAGTGTCTAATAAAGAGATAAAAATAATAGAAAATGTATTAAATAATAAACCAAGAAAAAATTCAAAGTTTAAAATATTATATAATTCCTTTGTACATTATCATCCCTTATCGAATAAACAACATATTCGCAACCAACGTCATATAAAGATACAAGCTAAAGTGGAGTTCCCTTTCCAAGGGGTCAAGCATCAATGAGGCCATTATTAAATAAAAAGCCCGAATCTAAGTTATTCGGGCTAAAAACTTTTATCTGGTTATGTTTTTTTTAAACGTCAATGAAGATGTAAGTACGGTCGTCAATGCGGTATGCGGTAAGTATTATTAGTACCTCTAATAGGTACGTTAATAATAACATAGTCTCGAATAGGATCTTGATTTTCTTCAAATTGTTTTCCGGAAAAGGCTTGTTTAGGCTCTTCTTTACACAATGTAGCTTTCATGGTAGCTTTCATGTTTTTAAGGAATTGTCCTAAAGCTTTCCCTGTTCGATCGATAACCGGTTGGCTTGACTTTTTTGCAAATTGCATAAGACGTTGGTCTCGTGCTTTTTGCTTTTCGTTAACTTGAACACGTAATGCATGTAAATCGCTAACTAGACGAGTGACAGACACCCATTTTCTAGTATGCTTTCGCTTATACTTTTTAGCTAAGCATGGAGCTACTACACTAAGAAAGTCATATTTTCGCATTTTGCAGGGATTTTGATGGAATTCGTAACACTTTTGTAACTTTTTTGCACCCCTTATCGCTTCTTGAATTAAGTCGCAGCAAAGAAGAAAAGGATCGCTTCTTTTGGAATGCATGAGTTGTTGGACGACAGAGTGAACAACACCTTGAATAATTTCTAAAGAATGTACCCTTCGCTCTTCTATCCTTAATTTTCTTAGTTTACAGCTTTTTATGCCTAAAGAACGAGCTAATCCATTTTCTTCAACACCTAATCGATAGTAACCATTGGAATCTTTATATAGGTAAGGCTTACTGGTTGTATTAGGTACTTTTGAGAGATCGTGTAATATTGCGGACGCATCAAAATCTCTTTTTACATCGACTTCTTTGCTCTCGCTTTTCTTTTCTATTTGAGAGATAATAGGATGATAAAAATCCTTTTGTCTTTTATTTAAGTAACAATATTCATTAAAATCTGTATTTACAGACATCTTTTAACCTCTAGGCTTTATTATTTAGTTAATACTATTTAGTTAATAAAACCCCTCTATAACGTTATCAATTTTAACAAACAACCAATTAAAGTGAAATGCTATGGATTATTTTAATAAAGACAACTTATTCAACGCCCTTCCAACATCGAAGTGCAATAAATAGAAGGAATTTGAAAATGGCCAAATGCCGATAAAATCTCTATAGTAAATTTTTGCAAAAAACAAGACTAATGGAGGAGTTTTTTTATGCCTAAAGTCTATCGGTATTTAACCTATGAACAAAGATGCTAAATATATACTTTAAAAAAAAGAGGAGATTCTATTGAGGACATTTCTCAAGAATTAAATATTAATAAGACTACTATTTATCGAAAATTAAAAAGAAACAGCTATGACGGCAAATATATTTATATTGCGGCACAAATCAAAGCTAAAAAAAGGCGTTTAAAAGCGAGCAGTAAAGTAAAGAAAATGACCACAGAACCGACATTCCTAGACCGTAAGATATTTTTTTTGAATTAGAATTATAGATTGCCTATCCTGTTACTTTTTATTTGATACAAGGAGAAAAGTTATGCCGGAAGTTGCAGGAGATAATATTCAAACAGTGAACATGGATCACCATGGATTAATTGCAGCACTTTGCAGCGATCTAAAAGTAGCGGAAAGGATTGATACCGGATTAAAAAATCATCCACAAAGAAAAGTAAGTGCGGGACAGGCAGTAATTGCAATGATTCTGAATGGATTAGGGTTTACTAATAGACGTCTCTACCTAACACATCAATTTTTTGCTTCTAAATCGATAGAGAATTTACTTGGCAACGATCTTCGAGCAGAAGATCTCACAGATTATACTTTAGGTCATGCTTTGGATGATATTGCGAAATATGGGAGCAGTAAATTATTTGCTGAAGTTTCTTTTGGAATAGCCCTAGACCATGATTTACTACAAAAAACGCATCATCTAGATACAACAAGCTTTTCCGTTCATGGGTCGTATGAAGTGAAAGATGATCCGCAAGTGATTGAGATTAAGCAGGGTTATTCTAAAGATCATAGACCTGATTTGAAACAAGTTGTACTTTCTCTCGTTACCAATGGTCCGAGTTCTATGCCTCTATGGATGGAAGCCTTAGACGGCAATAGTTCTGATAAAGCAAGTTTTCATGAGACGCTCAAAAAAATCAGTGAATTTCAACAACAGATTGATGTAAAAACAAAGTTTAAGTGGGTTGCCGATTCAGCGTTATACACAAAAGAAAAGCTCTTAAAAAATAATGATTATAAATGGCTCACCCGAGTTCCCGAGATAATAGGAGAAGCAAAAAGATTAGTAGAAAAACCGGAAGAAGAAATTGATTGGATTGATTAGGAGAAAGGATATAAAACATGCAGCTTCACCTCTTTTTATGGAGGGATTAAACAAAGATGGCTTTTGGTTTTTTCAGAGCAAGCCTATCAGAGAGAGATAAAATCATTAGAAAAAAAATTGACCAAGGCAGAAGAAAAGCTCAAGAAACAACTTTGGCATTTGGGTAATGAGGAATTTAAATGCGAAAGTGATGCTAAAAAAGCTTGGGGCAGATTGACTAAAAAAAATCATTTATATTCCATGAATAGTGAGATATTGCCGATTCTAAAATATGGTAAATTAGGCAAACCTAAACAAGGAGAGGAAAAACAAGTTGTTGGATACAAGATTCATGCTAGCTTTGAAAGGGAAGAAGAAGAAATTAATAAACTGATGAATAGAAAAGGACGGTTTATTTTAGCTGCGAATGACACCGATAGAGAAAATTATAAAGATGAGATGATGTTAGAAGAATATAAAGAACAGCAAAAGGTTGAAGGAGGGTTTCGCTTTTTAAAAGATCCTTGGTTTATGGTTGATTCTATTTTTTTAAAAACCCCTCGACGCATTGAAGCATTAATGATGGTTATGACATTGTGTTTAATGGTTTATAATATCGGACAATATCAACTTCGACAAAAATTGATAGAAACAGAAGAGACATTACCCAACCAATTAGGAAAGGAAGTCAAAAATCCAACATTAAGATGGATTTTCCAAATTATGGAAGGTATCGGAATAATCCGTTTTTTTCAGAAGACTTCCCGGAGAATTTGTAAAGAAATGATCACAAATTTAACCCGTCTTCGGAAAAAGATTATTGTTTTGTTTGGAAAGACTGCAATGAGGATGTATGGCTTAATTAGAAAAACTTGTTTAGAGGTCTAGGAATGTCGGACAGAACTGCTTATAAAAATAAAAAAGAAATTGTTGTTACAATGGACTCCTGTCCAAATATCAGGCAGATTAAAAGAAAAAGAAGGTGTATGTGTATCAGCCATGACAGGATCTATTAAAGCAGGTCGAGGATGTATTCCGGACAGAATTGATATTGATACAAGACCCCCTATTATCGATGAAAAAATAAGAATAGGAGATTTTGAATTAGATACAATAATAGACAAAAATCACAAAGGAGCCCTTGTATCTATTGTTGCCGGAGCTTCTAAATATACAATGCTTATGAAGGTAAAATACAAATAAGCTCATGGTGTTGCTAATGCTTTAATTGAATGCTTAGAGCCTAATTAAGAGCAGCGCTTTACTTTGCTAAACCCTATCATTCCCGGGAGAGAGGATTGAATGAAGATACAAATGGATTAGTAAGGCAATATCTTCCTAAAAAGACAGATCTTTCAAAAGTGTCTAATAAAGAGATAAAAATAATAGAAAATGTATTAAATAATAAACCAAGAAAAAATTCAAAGTTTAAAACACCTATAGAGGTTTTCAATCAAAGAAATTTGGAGTATAATAATGTACGAATTTGTTGCACTTCATCGAGACCTAAAACTTGAATGATTTAAATAAAAAAGATAACCTATGGGCACTTTAAGATTAAAATTAAGAAAGAGGTGAACTTATGGCTTATATCAATTATTCTGAACAAGGAGATAGCCCACTTCAAAAGCTTCTTGGGCATAACGTTGAAGTCTTAAAAAATTGGGATCATTTGCTCGATACTTTCTATAAATTCTCAAGCTTCGACCCTGAATTTCAAGAAGAAGTAAGAAGAGCTATTGCTTATCAGATAGGTTGTGCTTATTGCATGTCGCATGGATGTCCTTCACCTGTTATTACAGATAAAAATTATTACAGATAAAAAAACGAAAGTAGCTGTTAGTTTTGCAAGAAAAATAGCCCAAACCCAAATTCAGATCTCCGAAGATGATATCAACCAACTCAAAAAGTTTTTTAATGACAAAGAAATTGCCGAATTATGCGCATTTATTGCCTTCGGAACAGGCTATGCTCGTTTTGGAGTAACTCTAAATGTCGATGTTAAAATCTCAGAAGAGGTTTAAACCACCTCGTCTGTAAATTACTAAACTTTTATGATAATAGTAATGATTGCAGAAGGCATCTCCTTGTCATGAGAATTTTTGTCTGTTTCATCCCAATTTCAGAATTGCTAGCCATTGTGCTCCTCCAATTGGTTTTGAGAGTTGATGGATTGAGCACTTTGTGCAATGAATCTGCAAACCTGCTTCTTGTTTTGTCATTTCAAATTTAAATCCTAAAGCCTTGAGAGGTTCCCAAACTTTATAAACAAAGCTTTCTAAATATGATCTTCCATATTCTTGCGAACATTACACCAACGTTGATATTCCTCCTTTCTTACTACATTGCCGGTTAATTTCGCGAAAATAAGCGCTCATGAAGCCCTTTATGAATGATGGTATTCCTAAAGCGGCATACGGTTGTTTCATCCGGCGTATCATCTTCTACCTCAAAATCTATGAATAACATAAAGTCCTAACGGAGTCTTAAGGCTTCTTCTAAAGCAGGGTCGCTTAAGCTGTGCCGGTGACCCAATATCGACTTAAACCCGGCAAGATTATCATAAGCTTTGGGGCCACCTTGAGGGTTCATTTCATTTTTATGTATACCTTTTAGTAAGGATCGACTGGGTTGCCAATCAATGATGTGATGCTTTGCACTCATAATAAAAAAAACGGCTCATCCTTCAACTTCCCAAAATAAATGAAAAAAAAGTATAGATAATCAATGAATTTTTTAAAAATTATTATCAGGAATCAGCTATGCAGAAGTCTTATGCTAGTTACAAGAAATAAAATATTAAAAAAGAGTTTATTTCTTTTCTTCTAAAATCTTTTTAGCCACTAAAGATAACATTTCCCAGTGGGCAAGTAGTTTCTCTTCTTCAATAAGAGAAGTTTTAAAATTACTCGCTCCAACATAATGAAAGCCGATAAAATCTATAGAGGTTTTTTTTAATGCTTGCTGCATATCATGAAGATTATGTAGTTGATCATCGATGAAAATAATCATGGGAGGATAATGTTTTACTTCTCTTAAAAAAGCTTCTAAAACAATACTTTTAGGATTACTTATCCCATTAGTAAATAAAATACCCCTTCCATATCTTGGATAACTATTAAAATCAGAGGGCAAGTAATCAAAATGAATATTATCGATTGATGAGAAGGCCTTTGAAAAATCAATTCCAAGGCGTAATAACTCTTCAATTCTCCAATTAGCAACATCTGTACTATGCCCTAAATCTCCAATGATCGTTGCTGTTAAAGCAACTAGTTTGATATTTTGCTTTTGCAAATTCTCTATTATTTTAGGAGTATCGGGTTCAATTAAGGTTGATGTGGACCCTCTCATTATAAGATTCGCAATCAGATTTTTTTCTTCTTTTGACCACTTCTTACTCAGTTCCTGTAGCTTGGAACGATGGGCTTGAATATTAGGCGTTTGAAAAGCTTCGTTATCCGGTAGTGTCAGCACCTGATCAATATCAAAAACCCCTAAAGCATCAAGATTATTTGATAGATGGCCAACAACCTCTTTGAGAGATTGGATTTCAATAATTTCTGAATCAGTCAATGACATAAAAACCGTTAAATCACAACATCTTATTAATTATTCAAGCAATTCTAAAATACTTTGTTTTACAATATCAAAACCATTTTGGGTAAGAATAGATTCAGGATGAAACTGGAAAGCAGAAAAATTTGTTGTCTTATAGGCGTAGATTTCTTTCGTAGACTTATCTAAAGAAATCTCCTCCAATTTCTGTTTGGCTTTTTTAGAAAACTCAGCATAAAACGCATTATAAAAACCAACTTTTTCCTTCTTGCCATAAAGAAGAATCTCTTTCTGTACACCTTGTAGAGGTTTTTCTTTTCTGACTAAGTCAAAACCTAAATATCTTGAAAGTAATTGAAGCCCAAGGCAAATACTTAAAAATTTCTTCTCAGACTTTATAAGATTATGAATGATCTGTAATACTTTTTGCATTTTAGGCGTATTAGTCGTTGGATCACCGGGACCGGGGCCCAAAATCACCAGATCCTGTTCACCTAGCTGCCAATCTGCAAAACTTTCAAAGGAGACAACATGAACTTCAGCACCAAGACATTGAAGCATATGCCGTAGCATATATACAAAATCATCTTCATTATTAATGATTAGAAATCGTTTTCCTAAAACTTTAGGATCTTTTAATTTTTTTTTATTTTGATGTAGTAGCCAAAATTTTGAGAGATTTTGATTGCGTTCAAACAGTTTAGTTTGCACCTCTTCATCCTTCTCTAACATAGGAAGATAGCCGGGTCGTTTGACAAAATCATTTTTTATTAAGCTATTGATAGAACCTTTTAATTTGGCATCGGTCTCTTTTACTTCTTTTTCCGGAATAGAGTCTTTTACTAAAGTAGCTCCTACTCTAATACTAAATTCACCATTAGCTAAAATTTCCTGAGTTCTAATGGTAATAGCGGAATCTAAAAATGGCTCACCTGTATGGCTGCGCCCTAGCATTACTATAGCACTACTATAATAACTTCTAGTACCTTTTTCATAGTTATAGAGAACTTTACAAGCATTTCCCATCGGGCTACCTATCACTGTAGGAGCAAACATAGAATTTTTAAATAATTCGATCACCCCTTGGCAACCGGTTCCCATAAGTAGATATTCCGTATGGATAAGATGTGACATCTCTTTTAAAAGAGGCCCGATAATCGTCCCTCCATCAGAACACATCTTAGACATCATTTTAAGTTCTTCATCCACCACCATGAAAAGTTCATCGATTTCTTTTTCGTCAGATAAAAAAACAAGTAGGTCTTTTTTCATCTCTTCCGGATCGCTGTAGCTTTCCTTCTTCCTAAAGGTTCCACTAATAGGATTCATTTTAATTTTCTCTGATTCAACAGTAAGGTGTCTTTCAGGAGTGGCTCCAATAAAAAAGGTGTCTCCATCAAAAAACAGGAACTTCCAATAGCAACCATATTCGAAAGCTACTAAACGTTTAAAAATAGAAAGAGCCTTATTTAACGAAAATTCCTTAATGGTACCGGAACATTTGCGAGGGGTGACAAAACTTGACCCCTCTCCTCCTCCAATTTCAACATCGACTATTTGGCGAATGATCTCGGCATATTTTTCTTCGGTATAATCATAACTTAAACCGGACTCTATTTCGATCTGTTCATCGGGTAGAATTTCTAAAATTTCTTTAATGGAAACTTTTAGAGCTTGATGGATTTTGATAGAGCTGATCTTTTCATCATTATTATGAGCAACAAATCCTCTCTCTCTAATTTGAGAAAAAGGAATCATACTAATACTATCGTAAACCAAATGCCCTTCGTCATGTCGGCTTTTTTCTGAAATAGGTAATTCTGATAGTTGATTTAATTTAAGAGCCTCTCCTTCAACAAGAAGCACATCGCTCTTATCTTCCATTTGAATCAGGCAAAAAGGCTTTGTTAAATTAAAATCAAGCATTTATCTTTAAGTCTCCATTCTTCGTTGTATGTATTTAATGTTTTTAATTCAATGATTTGAATGGAAGATCTTTTTTTCAAGTCAAAACACTAAATACAAATAACTTAATAATCCTTCTTTAGGAAATTAGAATTGTCTATGAACCTATCCCACTAATTTATCTATCCAAAATTTAATCAACGCCGGAGTTAAAAACCCTTTCCAATACTTCATCTTTCTTTCCCAACGGATAACGACTTTTCGAAACTTTCTTTGTAGCCATGAAATAGCTCTCTCTACTTGCCATCGTTTACGCTTTATCATCGCCCTAATTTTTTTAGGAGCTTTCTGTCCGGGCTTTTTTCGTCTACAAATCCATGGAAAAATACCCCTTATCAAAAGAGCCTCTCGTAAAGACTCTGAGTCGTAGCCTTTATCCGCTTCAAAAATAGGTATGAGATTACGATGCTTCCACCTATTTTGTACTCTATTAATCAAAGGGATGATTTGTTTCCTCTCGTCTCCATGGGCTCCTGTAGCGATAAGAGCAATAGAAGAGCCATATCCGTCTACAAGTAAATGTCCGGTAACTTCTTTTCCCTTATAGCCGTACGTAACTTCTTCTCCGCCACCCTTACCTCCTGAAAACAAACCCATCACCGGCTATTCGTTCCCAATTGAATAAGTTTTTCAATTCGGCCAAGGATAATCCGGCACTTAGTATAGCATCCAAAGTCCCGTCCTCTTGCCAAAACACCCAACCGGCTATGAGAAGTGGTTCTTGCTCCCCAAGCTTCACCTTTTGGGAGGTCGCACCAACGACTACCTGTTATTAAAATCCAAAATATTGAATGGCATACCTTTCTCCAAGATGCATGAGGATATCCTTTAGATCTTTTCTCCGGTTCTTGAGATACTAATGGTGCTAAGAACGACCATTGACTATCTGTTAACCCTTCAAATTTAGACATTTTTTCTCCCCTTTCATAATTTATGAAAGGGGAGCATACCAAATACAAATTTAAATTACATTAATGGGATAGGTTCATCTAATAAAAAGAAAAATATTTCTTAAGTTCATGATAACCAACAATTAATTGATTGGTAATATTTAGATTTAATATCTTCGCCCTTTCAACATCGAAGTGCAACAAACCGCTACAAATTAAACTTGTCTGAAGGTGGTAAAAAATCTCCTATGGTAAACGTAAGAAAACCAAGGAGGAAAGATGCCAAACGGCTACCGTCACTTAAACAAAGACAAGAGATGCCAATTGTATACCTTAATAAGAAGAGGAGATCCTATCACCTTAATTTCCAATGAGTTAAACGTAAATCGATCGACTGTTTATCGCGAGCTAAAACGAAATTGTGGAAAGCGTGGATATCGGTATCAACAGGCTCAAGAGAAGGCTTTAAAGAGACGAGGCTCAAAAACTCAACAACGAAAGATGAGCAGTGTAATGATTGCCATTATCGAAGAGAAGTTAAGCGTGCAGTGGAGCCCCGATCAAATATCGGGATGGCTGAAGAAGAAAGGGTATCAAGAAGCTGTAAGCCATGAGACAATCTATAACTATGTTTGGGAGGACAAAAAAAGAGGAGGCTTGTTGTATAAACACCTTAGACATAGTGGGAAGAAATATAACAAGCGAGGTAAAAATAGGGCCGGACGAGGATGTATTCCCGGACGGACAGATATTTCTGAAAGGCCTGATATCGTAGAGAAGAAAACTCGTTTAGGCGATTGGGAACTAGATACAATCATAGGAACAGAAGGGAGCGGAGTCATTGTCTCAATGGTCGAAAGAGTCTCAAAGCTAACAAAACCGGAAAAAGTCTCGCGTAAAACCGCTGAGGAAGTAAAGGATGCGCTAGTAAACAGGTTAAGACCGGTCCAAAAATTTGTCATGACATTAACTGCTGACAACGGGAAAGAATTTACTTACCATAAACAAGTGAGCCAATTACTTGAGACAAGTTTTTACTTTGCTACCCCCTATCATTCGTGGGAGAGAGGGCTGAACGAGCATACGAATGGACTCGTTCGACAATATCTCCCTAAAAATAAACGGTTTGATGAAGTCTCAGCAGGTAATTTAAAAAAGGAGAACTTGCTTAACAATAGACCCCGAAAAGTGTTAAACTTTTCAACACCGGAGGAGGTGTTTAACCGTCTCAGTAAGGAAGCAGCGAGTGTTGCACTTCGATGTTGAAAGGGCGCTTTAATTTAATTGTTTTTTTTTTAATTATCTGATAATAAGGTTGATTATTTTTAAAGAGTAGATTGATGGATAATCGTGATATTGAAATAGCTTTAGAAGAAGCAATGGCTTTGGCTCAAGAGAATTTCGAGGGCTATGTGGTCTCCTATATCTCAGAACTGGCTAGTGTCCCTCCGAATCAGACAAGTGCTGCTGTTTATCTAAATAACGGTACCCGGCTGTTGTCAGGAAATGTGGATGATCATATTCTTACGATGCAGAGTGTCGCTAAGTTAATCCCGTTAATAGGTCTCTTAGAGGAATTTGGTTCTGACAAAGTTCTATCTTGGATAAATGTAGAGCCATCAGGGCAATCATATGCTTCTTTGGCCCGATTGGATGGACTGGGTCCTACTCCATCAAACCCTATGGTGAATGCCGGAGCAATTATATTATGTGATCGGATATCCGGAGATATTCAAACAAAGCTTGACTGGTTGGATATGTGGATTGAAAAACTTTTTAATCAAAAGCTAAGCATTAATTTATCCGTCTATAATTCCGAGAAAAAGACCGGTGATAGAAATCGAGCTTTAACCTATTTAATGAAAAGTACCGGAGTGGTTAATGGTGAGGTAGAAGAGATACTACAACTTTATTTTGCTCTTTGTTCTTATAATACCTCTGTGAAACAAGCCTCGCATTTTGCTATGTTACTTGCTAATAATGGCCTTAATACTAATGGAGATCGTATTCTAACTATAGAAACGGTAAATCACATAGTAGCTCTCATGGCTACATGTGGTTTATACGATGAATCGGGTATTCATCTTTGGCATACCGGTATGCCTTCTAAAAGTGGTGTATCCGGCCTTATTCTCGCGGTGGCTGTTGGAAAAGCGGGCATCGCTGTCGCAAGCCCACGCATTAACTCAAAAGGAACGAGTATTCGAGGTGAAATCATCTTAAGACATTTATCCAATAAGCTAGACTGGCATTTCGCGCAAAAAAATCACTAATTAAAATAAAACGGTAAATGATAGTAGAGCGGTTACAAAGTCTGTATTATTACGCCCTCCAATCGTAAACCAAGCTCCTGCAATCCATCCATATGTAGAACTGACATTATATTCTAATGCAGGGGCCAAACTAAATTGATCGCTTGATCCCGATCCCATAGAGGCTTCTCCCCCTCCGATATTGCTGCCCAAGTCCCCTTTGTAATGCGTTGCAGCATTAATACTCATTTGCCCATCAAGAGCTAAAACCCATCTTTGAGATAAGCTATATTCAACAGAGCTCACATTAGTAAAAATACCACCGGGAGTTACTTTTCCATCCGTTCCAAATCCTCCACCATATGTGTTAAATCCTCTTACCCGAACTTTAGAGGGAAATGTATATGAAGAATAAGATCGTACTCTAAAGGGATTATACTGACCTTTATAAAGGCGAACCTTATAGAAGGTCTTTTGATAGGCTATTCCAACGCTTGTTTGAAAAGAGCCGGCGCCACTAGAATCAGTAGATAACTTATTAGGATTTAATTTCTGATATTGACCCGTAGGAAAGGTCTCTCCCACTATAAACTTAAGGTCCGGCTTCCACCAATAAAGATCATCAGATTTCAGTAATTGAAAACCTACCTGCCAATTAGTATCTCCATACCTAAAAGCTTTCTGTTGTTTTCTATATTTATAAAAGGCCTCAACAGTAACTTGCGTGTCCATTCGGTCGGTAAGACCAAATTGATTGACAGATACAATTTCTATAACAAGAGTACTCTGAACTTTTTGATAACGACCATGGTTATTATACTGACCGAAGTTATTAAAATAGTATAAATAGGGCTGAATATTAACTTTACCGCTGGGAACAATGGTTGCTGAAGGTGCGATTAGTGGTCCTGTATACCAGGGATTGTAGTAATCCTTTTTGATTTGTTCTACTTCATTGAGTTCTTTATTTAAGGTAATAGCAGGCGCCTCCGGTGCCTCTCCTTCTTTGAACGTTTCAGCTTTTATTTTATCATGTTGTTCATTCAATATTCCGGGCTTAGCTTTTTCCTTTGATGTATCCGAAAAAAGGATTTGCATATTCAGACAAAAAAACAAAAAAACTGTGACAGTCACAACCCTTTTCATAATCAACCTTCTAAAGATCATTAATGTTAATTTTTTTGATCTTACTTAGTTTTCGGGATTGTTTCAAAACACTATTATTAATATTTGAATATTTCAGAGATTTGGATTTTTTTATCAAAAAAAATGAAAAAATGATGAAAACCAAATCAGAAATAACAAATTAAAATTTACACTTGCATTTATTTTTGAATATGTTATAAAAATGATATTTTACGTAATGCTTAATTTGAAGGAAGCCATGCCTAACGGTCTGTTAACCTTAAATTATTTTTTACCTGTTTTCTTCATTACTTTCACCACCTTGTCAGTAATATTGTTCAGTATTCTCTCGAAATTATACATAATAAAAACAGCTTCTCTTCCTTTTTATAATAAAAAGAAATTAATAAACTTTTCTGTGGAAACTGACTTCAAAAAGGATTTTTATATAGCACACCATTTTCCCATGTTTTCCTATTTGGATTTTAAAAATTAAAACGGATTGTCTCTGCCTGAGCCATCGGCTCAGGTGGTGATAATCTTTATAATTGAACCCAAGGTACACAAAAAGTTAACTGATCTATTAAATCAAAGATCGGCTAACCATCCGGAAAGAAGATAAAAACCTAAAATTCAAAACCCACTTGTCCTTCAACACTAAGAAAGTCGTATACGGCTTTGGGTGAACGAACAGACGAATCTGTTCTTCTATTAAAACCGAAATCTCTAAAGGACGCCACCAAGGCTACATCTAAAAGAGAGGTAGAAAAAATATCAAAAGAATAAATAATGGGTAAATCTATTTGAAAGGTACCTCTTGTAGCTGCCTTACGCCATTTATAAGTCACGCCGGGTAATCTTTTAACTTTATAATGCGGGTCCAACATAAAGCCATATTGACTATACAATTCGACTCTAAGCTGTGGAATAATACGAATTCTAAAACGAAACCCTATAGGTACTTCAATCCACCACATTCTCATATGATAATCTATAGGTGATTTTGAATAGCTTATAGTATGTGTAAAATAACCCAGACCTGAGTATAAAGCTAATTGAAACTCATCAAACACTCCGAATGCGAACGAATAGCCAAGTCTTCCTTTAAGCCACCAATCATGGCTATATCCATTCAAACCACTACCACCTACTCTTCCCCCGTCAAAATGGCTGTCAAAACCATAATAAATATTCCAAGGTTTCCATCCATCATAACCCATGCCCCACATCCATAGATTACCATACGTTTTGCTATTAATTATTTTATTCCCGGCTTGAGCGTAGGTATAACCTAATGCAAAATGAAATCGATTTGGCTGCTCATACTTATGCCACTCATTAGCTTCTGCAATTCCTTCTTGAGTTATCCCTGTCTCGGCATGCACGAAATTTATCAAAAAAAAGGAAGAGAAGAGAAAGCATCCTATTTTTCTTATCATGAAAAAAGAGCCTTTTTAGCAATTCAGAACAAGTAAATACCTATATCTAATTCTGATGAAAAAAAGCTAGCATCTTATTAAAAGATTTTTTTAAAAAAATTAAGAATAGGAGAAATAAAAGCTCCAACAAAAAAATTGGGGTTAAGAATCACAGAACTTGTACTTACAGAGTCTTCTACTACTGAAGCTGCCGGTGTAACTGCTTCCGGTGTAACGGGACTTAGTACTGCTTCAACTGAAACCGGTATTGGAGTTATTCGCGCTAGTGTTAGTAGTGAACGAGTTAAATTTTCAACAACAACTTCATCACCGACATCGCTTTCATCCGATGAAGGTTTATCAAAATTAAGTGGAACATCAATATTTTTACCCACATTTGTTAAATCTTCAGAAGTTGCTTTAGCCCAATCGGTAAGCGAGTCAAAATTATTTTGGATACGAACAAGATTTTTTAAAAGATTTTGATATCGACTGACATCTATTTTTTTTTGAACATACATGTCTTGTAACCATTGAACAAGTTTTACATAGAAAGTGTGCGCATCTACAGTTTCATTATTAAAAATTAAAGAATCCACAGAAGCCATTTGAGATACATTTGGATTTCCACGTGTTACAGAACTCATAACTAATCCCCCCTATTTTTTGTTATTTAAAAAATTAGCTCTCATTGAAAAAAAACGCCTACCACACATATAAAAAAAAAGACTTTATAGAAAGCTGATTTTTAATTGTTTTTAAATATAATCTTTACACACAAGCACTATAACCGCATCCAAAATGTCTTGATACAGAAACTATTTTTAATGAGGAACCATCTGCAATTTGTCCAAAAGAGATAACAGATTGTGCTCTTGTAAGATAATAAGCTCTTTATTTTTATTGATAAGGACATGAACTATTTCTACGTTAGCTACTAACGTATTCTCTCTTAAACAATTATAACTCAATGTAAAAGAAGTCTTTCCCTTTTCTTTTAACGATAACTTTATTGTTATAAGATCTGATAATATAATAGGTTTTAGGTAATTTGCATTGGCATGAACGATAGGAAACATCACTTCTTCTTGATCAAGAAGATTAACTAAAGGTGACTTATTTTTAACAAGATACGCCTCAAAAGCTTCATGTGCCAAATCAAATATATTGGAAAAATAGAGAACTTTGGCCGCGTCCGTATGTCTTAAATAAATTCTAGTAAAGTAGCAAAACATCTTATTAGTCCTACAAGTATTGCATTAAGAAGAGCTATTTTATCGATTTTATCCTTTGATTGGCAACTACTACAGCACACCCTATTAACAAAAAAGCCTTGGGTTGAGAATACAACCCAAGGCTTTTGTAAAAAGAATGTACTATTTTTTTCTTATACTGAAGACATTGACGGTAGGATATTAAATTTCCTTTCGATATCCTCTGCCGATCCTTCAGCTTCCGGATAGGGTTCTAAACTTCCACTCGAAATTGGATCACGATTAGAATCTATCCACCAATTTGTATGAGAAAAGCCAAAGCTTGTATCGCCGGGATCCAGCCCATAAGCTTTTTTCGTATCTATTTCCAGTTGAGCTAATAGTTCAGAAGCAGCAGCACCCGGAGTCATCTCAGTGAGGTGTTTACCGGTTCTTTTAAAAATCTCATCATCGGCTTGCTTCGGCCATGGATCACTTTGAGTGACTTGAGGATCCATACTATTATAAGGTGTTTGATCTTCAAGATCAAAACTAAGCATTCCCATTGCTTGCTTAGCTGAAATACCCAGCTTTTGGGTTAAAAAATCAATCCAAGCTTTACTTCCGTAATCCGCATTATCAACACTCAAGTAATACCCGGCTCCATCATTATAGGCCATCACATTGATGTTATCAATTGGAGAAGGGTTGGTAAAAAGGAAAGATAATTGTTTCGGATTACTAATACTTCCGGCCATGGTCAATTGAATACTTGTAGAATTACCATCTACATTACCATGTTGAGCTTTAGCGTGTAATTCATCAAAGAAAGCTTTAATATTAGCTTGACCATTTTGAGCAATAAAATCGCTTAAACCACTACCTTCTAAATCATAGTCAATACTATCACAGTATTTTCCAATGTTTTCATAAAAACTATCCGCATAAGCTTTAGGATCGCCCGGGAACTTCATACCACTACCTTGAGCATCTTCCCCACCGACAGATAAACCTAATTTAATGCCATAAGTTTGGGCTTCATCATGTATCAGCTGCATGGTTTGAGCTTGAGTAAGACCCGCTTCCTGACCGTACTTAAGAAGTTGTTCTACAGTATTACCTGCACCATGTGAATTAATTTGGTCGAATGATAACTTTGCTTCTGTAATACCGTTATGCATACATTCAGCAAAATATTTATCTAAAGCATTAGTCAGATCTGCTTTAGTCGGTTTATTAGGAAACTGTATTCGGCTTGTATCAAACCAAATACCACTACCACCTGCAGCATTTGGAAAGGACTTATCATCTCCTTTACCAATCACTTTATTTTTCAATGAAGGAACAGCTTGAATCATTTGATCCACTAGTGAGCCTGTACGTCCTTGTCCGTTGATCAGGGTTGTGGCATCATTATACGCCCGGCTTACTTGCTTAAAGCTTGGGTCCTGTATTAAAGATGAAACCTGCGTTTGTATTTGAGAAAGTTTTGCATTAAAATCCTTTTGATCAAAGGTGCCTTTATCAAAAATTTGCATGATGGTATCATCAAGTAATGCATTAAAAGATGTATTAAGAGCATCCAGTTTTTGTCCAATACTTTGAAGGCCTTTTTTAGCTGTAGAAATTTCTTCTAAAGTCTGTTTAATTTTCTTTTCTAACGCATCAATATCATTTTTAGAAGCGCTTGTTTTTTCATTTTCTTTCAAAGTGGCATAATCATTAGCCAGTTGATACTCTAAAGATGAAATATTATGTTCATATCCCTCAATTTCCTTATTTAAGGCATTGATCTCATTTCCCGGAGAGGTTTTATCTCCATAAGTCGTTTTTACAACGTATAGTAAGTCATTGATCTGATCAGGACTTAATTTTGATGGATCTTGAGATAATTCCATCGCTTTTCTTATATCTGCTAAGACCGCTTGAGGAGTACTATAACCGGTATGCAGCATCTTGTTATATAACGTTTTTAATTCGTCTTGGAAAACGGTTGTTAACTCAGTAGCTATTTTAGTAGCTGTTGCCTGATCATATCCTTTTTCTTTCATGAGGTATTGTATCCAGGCATCTTTATTTTTAATAATAGCAGCATTACCTTGCGCCCAGACATAATTGGCACCGGCCTTACCTGTTAAGAAAGTAAGATCAATAGAAGAAGTATCAATCTTTGGATTTTTTGCTAATATATCGATTAGATCAGAATGAAAAGTAGAGCCGGGATCAAATAAATCCAGCATTAAAGCATTCTTATCAGCAGTAGCGCTTGCGGTATCTTTAGCTATTTGACTTGCATTTTGTTTATAAGCGCTGATGAAACTTTCAATTTTTTTCATGGCAGCCGCATCACCACTAACCGCTTTGTTATACAGATCAATGATATCCATAGAACCTTTACTATTGCCAAAGATAGTATCCTGAAGCTGAAAAGTTGTGCCATCAGGCCCTGTATAGGTTTTAGTAGATAAGCTTTGATAAAGAGTTAAGACTTGTTGATCTTTAGTCAAAAGAGATTCCATTTCAGTCAGCTTATCGCCCATAACACCTTGAGCTTTTAAACTCGCAATATCATTTTTAAGTTGATCTATGTTCTTAGTTAAATCTGCAGGTGTTTCGTAAGCTTGGCCACCGGTCCAATTCTTAAACCAATCTTGATGAGCGTTCAATTGATTTAGATCATTATAAATTTGAGCTAATTCCGGTGGGTGACAATGATCAGGATAGCCCGGAGGTGGATTTAAGGAGCTACTTGGAGTTGTTCCGCCGGCACTATCTATTAATTTTTTTTGAGTAGCAGCGCTCTCAGTTGTAAAAGAATAAACAGCTCCTGATGGAGCTTTTGCAATTGCTAAACTATATTCTTTACCTAACCATTGAACTGATTTCTGATAACTTTGTTGATCTGTTGGTAAAATCGGTGGTTGAGCATGTGTAATAAGATATTTCCCAAGACCTGTTGTCCAAAAGTCATTCATATGAGTTTGATAGTTCTGCATATCTTGTAATATATCTTGATATGCAACTATCGGATCTGAAGATGTAGGTGTTGGGGGTGTTGGGGGTGAAACTTTTAGATCTTTAATAGCCTGCCGGATAGTTACAGGGTCAGATTTATTGATTGCATCAATAATTTGTTCAATATCACCCTTTTTTTGACCCGTTGTAAGTGATGAATTTTCTAAATCATCTAAAAAATCATGAATGGAATTAAACTTAAATGAAGAACCTGACTCGTATCCAAATCCATCTCTTTCTAATAATGCTTTAATATTGGAAAGACCAAAGTCTTTTTCCAATACCTCCAATATAGAATCTGAATCTGATTTTGAAATCGCATCTAGTAAATCTTTACTATCTACATACTTACCTTTTCCTGATGGTTGATCAGGATTAGGAAGATTAGGAATAGTCTTACCTTCCGATTTTAAATCATTATATGTATGAGTTGCCCAATCAGTTAATTTTGATACATTTCCCCGGTCAGAGACTAATTCATTTAATAGATTGTCATATTGATTCGCATCTATCACATTACACTGAGAATAAACTTGCTGCAACCATTGAACTAGCCGGGTGTAGTAAGTTTGTGGATTTGTTGATTGTGTACTTGTTATATCTTGTGGTGCTTTCACCGCTAATTGAGTTGAAAATGCATCTAATGCCCGATTACTCATATAAGCTCCTTAATCCGTAATTTTTAGGTTTTTATTATTCAAAGCCTCGTAAATATTTCATTTACAGCTATCTATATTTTTATTTAGATGGTTCTTTTATCATACGCTTTACTTAAGCTATATTATATCAAAAACAGAATTTAAAGTAAAGAATTATTTAAAAAGCGATTAACCGGATTAGGTATTAACCGGATTAGGTTTATATGATATCAAAATGATGATGAATAGCCTCATCTTTTTTTAGTTTTGATATCATCATTTTCAACCGATTGCGTATTGTATGATCTTTCCATACTCTTTGATATCCCCTTAATGCGATCTCTTTTCTTTCGATAGGATTTTCAAGATAATACTGCACCTTTTCTATTAGCTCATCTGCAGATTCAAAACACACAATCTCTTTATCGATTTCAAAACACTCTTCGATAACAGGAGAATAATTTGTCATAACAAATCCACCTGATCCTAAAATATCAAATACTCTTCCGGGAATAGCATTTAAAGCATAAAAACGAGTGAGGTTCAGATTAATCTTACTATGTTGGTAAATATGGGGTCTTTCTTGAGATAATTCCGCCATGCCATGATAAGATAAATAAGCATCATCAATCTCACCCCAAAGCTTATTACCATAAATATCTACTTGCTTGCCTTTTGATGTAAGAGCTTGAATGTAGGCTTTTCTTTGGATAGGAACAACTTCTTTAGCTAAAGAATATATCAAACTCTTATAAGTCAGTTCAGGATAATCTTTTCGCCATTCTCTAGGAGGAAGGTCAATATTTCCTTCTTCTTTTAGTGCTTCTACTATTTGAGGCATGATAAAATCATCGATATTATCACTTTGAAGTTTTATGGCTGTTTGCATTAGGTCAAGCAAGCGATGCCATTTTAAGGAGTCTATAAAATTTATATGGGTATTTAAATGTTTCAAAATATCAGGTAAAAAGAGATTATGATAAGTAGAGTGATTGTTATCTTGTAGAGCTCCGATAAAAGAGATATCATGAAGATACTCCTCTTCTTTTAAATCTTTAAAAGGCTTTTTATCAAAATCAACAGCCGGGGGTAAGTAGTTTATATTTTCAAATCCCTTTTTTCTAAAGACCTCAACTTGGCCTTTACAATACGCAAAATAATAGTTTTGAGGATGAATCAATCTCTTATCAAAAACACCGGGAGAGAAATTGACCAGAGGATCTACCATCCAGCAAATATGAGGTAATTCGGCATATAGAGATTGTGTTTCTTCAGCGCTTAAGTTCCAATCGAAGTGATTGATATAAAAAAATAAGTGATAGTTATTTGCATTGAACTCAAATGACTTTTCTTCTAAATTCAACCATTGCCATGTAGCTCCGGCTTCCAAACACGCTTTTTTTGCTGTCGTCATCAAAAAGTCTCTTTTATAACCTAGAATGTTAAAAGGCTCTTTAGCTTGTTTTTGGAGATATAATAACCTCTTATCGAACACATTATTTTTAAAGTTTAATTCTTTAGATATTCGATGAGCTAATTCCAATGCTTTTATATGTTTCGAGTGATTTTCTAAAATTTTTTGCAGGGATATTAATGCTTTTCTTTTTTGACCTTGTCCATATAGTTTATTAGCTTGCACAAGGAGACGATCGGAAATTTCTTTAACCATTTTAAAAACCCTATTTTGACATCACAAAGAACCTATTGATTAGACAGCTTATGAAACGTGTTCATATAACTAATATTGGATTTGAAGAAGAATTAAGTGATGATAGACCAATTGGACTCTATCATATTTTAAGTAAACGCTCTCTTTTTATCGAAATGCAATTTCTTCCTCTTTTATTTGCTGACGAACACGATACTATAATTATCTACCCACCTTCTGTTTAAATACAAATAATCAACCAATAGCAATGCCATTGAGCCTAAAAATTAACTTGCCTACTCAGGCTTTTTCCCAAAGATGATGGTTTGCATTGTCAAGCCTTGTACTAAGATAGAAAAAACTACGATAAGATACGTTACCGTTAAAATAATCTCTCTCATGGGCGATGATGGCATTGTCAAAGCCATTGCGACAGGCAACGCTCCTCTCAGTCCTCCCCAGGTAAGAATGAGAACAACGTTTTTAGTAAATGTTCGATAGAAAGAAAAAATTCTTATAGGAATCCAAACGCTTACCAAGCGGCAAAATAAAACAACCACAATGGCAATAAGGCCGGCTACGATATGTAATCCTTGAAATTTCACAGCCAGGACCTCTAAACCAATTAAAACAAATAGTAGAGCATTAAGAATTTCATCTATTAATTCCCAGAAGGTTTCTAAGCGTATTCTAGAATGTTCGCTCATTGCCATTTTGTGTATCTGAGAGCCGATAAAAAGACCGGCAACGACCATTGCAATAGGACCCGAGGTCTCTAATTCCGTAGCTAGTGCATAGCCACCGGACACTAATGTCAGAGTAATTAAAACCGCTACATTATGATCTTCGACAGTGCGCAGTAAAATACAAGCAAACCATCCCATTATAAAACCTAAAATAGCTCCTCCAATCGCTTCTCTTAAAAAAAGAAGCACTACTTCTGAAGTAGTGAAGGAATCACTCGTGACCAATTGTAATAAAGAGATAAAGATAACAATCCCTACACCATCATTAAATAACGATTCCCCTGCAATTTTAGCTTGCAGTGGTCTTGGTGCATTTGCATTTTTTAACATCGATAAAACAGCGATTGGATCCGTAGGAGAAATTAAAGCTCCAAAGAGCAAGCAAAAGATAAAGGACATCTCGATATGCATCCAATAAAATACATAATACATGATGATACCGACCAAGAAAGTCGATAATATTGTCCCAAAAATTGCGAGGACACTTACAACCCATTTTTGTTTCATCAAGTCTTCTGCTGTCAGCTGAAGAGAGCCTGCAAAAAGGAGAAAACTTAACATGCCCCCTAATAACGTCTTGCTAAAATCAATTTGGCTTATAACTCTGATCGCATGTGATTCTAATTTAATACCCAAAACATGAAGTAAAATTAAAAAAAGGGAGAAAATAAGAGCAATAGTCATTAATCCAATAGAAGCCGGCAGTTTGATATACCTATAATTAATATAGGAAAACAATCCCGTTAAACTTATGATAATCGCTATAATATTGAGAAGGCTCATCGTATCCAAATATTAAATATTAACTTGTAAGAAATAAGGTATTTTACATTCAAGCATTTTAAATATTATAGTTCTAACTATTTTGACAGCTCCCAACCCTAAAGGGAAGGGATTCCTAATTCATCGACCACTGCTAACAAACAAGCTAGTCTAACATGATCTCCAAAGGCTTAAATTACCGACTACCCTGCGGTATCGAGATTAATAGATGCATTAAGATCTCTATCGTGTGTTACTTTGCAGTTTGGACACTGCCAACTTCTCACACTTAAATCTAAAATTTCTATTTGGTACCGGCAGGCAGAGCATAGTTTTGAACCGGCAAAAAATTGATCTAATTCCACTATATTTCTTCCGTACCATTCACACTTATACTTTAAAAATGTTAAACACTGCCTCCATCCTGCATCCGATATATGCTTGGAAAGTTTTTTATTTTTTAACATCTTATTAATATTTAACCCTTCTATCGTGATCGTTTGGTTTTCACGAGCCAACTTTGTAGAAAGTTTATGATGAAAGTCCTGCCTTATATTTTTTATCTTCGAATGTATCGAAGCCACCGATCTTCTTTTTTTGAATCTGTTTTTACCTTTGACTTTAGCTTTGCTAAGAGAACGTTGTTTTCTTTTTAGTCTTTTCTTATGAAATCTAAAAGGTTTAGGTGCCGTAATCTTTTTCCCTGTAGAAAGAGTTGCGAATGTCGTTAATCCTAAATCTATACCGACAGAATTATTTCTCTTCTCAAAAGGGATCACTTCTTCTTCTACTAATAGGCTCACAAAATACCTGTCACAAGAGTCTTTTGTGATTGTTATACCTGTTGGTGTACCTAAAAAACACCTTGACCAATGTATTTTTAATCTGTCTTTAGATTTTGCAATCTTAAGATTAACCCCATCCCAACTAAATGCTGACTTAGTTAATCGTATTGCCTGCGTACTGTGTTTGTTTTTAAAGCGAGGGAAATTTGACCTTTTTTTAAAAAAGTTTAAAAAAGCTCTATCAAGATCTCTAAGACTTTGTTGCAGACAAACAGAAGAAACTTCGTTTAACCAAAGAAACTCTTTGTTTTGCTTAAGACTTGTCAAGAATGCCGATGTTTTAGAATAACTTACATTCTCTTTGTATTCCTGATATTTCTTGATCTTAAAATTTAAAGCTTGATTATAGTCATTTAATTTTATATTGATAAGATTGCTTGATCAATGGCGAATTTAAAATTCGTAACTTTTCGTAATATCTCTCTAACTTTATTTTTCATATTAGCCCAATATTTTTCTATAGGATTTAAGTCCGGAGAATATGGAGGAAGAAACATAAGCTTACAACCGGCAGATTCTACTGTTTTCCTGCTTTCCGCTGACTTGTGAAAACCGGCATTGTCAAGAATAAGAACACTACCGGGTGTAAGCTGAGGAGTCAAAACTTCCTTAAGCCAAATATTGAATAACCCGGTATTACAAGTACCTTCAAAACACATTGGAGATAAAAACTGCCCTTTAGATAGGGCTGAAATAATATTTTGCCTTATAAAGCGGTTTCCTGAAACCGCTCCAAAAACTTTTTTGCCGCGTAAGCTTCTTCCGGACTCACGAAATAAAAATTGATGAATCCCGGTTTCATCGAGATAAATTCTCTTGTCAAAGGGAATATTTTTTAAATCTTTCATAAAAGCTTCCCGTTTCTTTTCATCTCTTTCCTTATAGCGAGTAGTTTTTTTTTTCGTGTAATTTTTAATCTTTTAAGGGCATAAAAAATCGTTTGCGGAGTGACTGAAAAATAATCAGCAATTTCCGATAAAAAATAATCCGGATGTTTTTCTACATATTTAGATAACAACTCATCATCTAATTTCTTATAAGCATATTTTCTGCGGATTGGCTTTAAATGTCCTTTTTGCTTTTTTTGCAAGATCCATCGATATATTGTTGCGATACCTACTTGAAAAATATGGCCGGCTGTTTTTTTATCATGATGTTTTTCTATATGTTGTAATACTTTCTCTCGAAGATCTACTGAATAGGCTCTAGGCATTGTTTTGTCCTTACTGTTTGTATAAAAAAAGAAGGATAACATATTATCAAATAAAAATTAAAATACTATATATACAACTCTAGAACATCCAAAGCTTTTTGTAAGCAACTCCTTTTGTTTTTTCGTTGGATAGAATCTGAATTTATATGCTTTTTTGATCATCATGTATTGCATTATATGTCCGGTATATATATATTGTCTATATGGAAAACCTCTAAAACAGCAGTTTTTAACCTTAGTTACCATGTTATTTGGTGTCCTAAATATAGGAGAAAGGTTCTTGAAGGTGATATTGTTGTTCGTTTAAAGGAATTATTAGAATTAAAAGCTCTACAACTAAATATAGAGATTCACGAACTGAATATTATGCCTGATCACGTACATATTTTTTTAAATACCAAGCCTATATATTCGCCACAATTTTTCATAGGACAACTTAAGGGATATACAAGCCGAATATTAAGGCAAGAATTTTCAAGCTTAAGATCCGGGTTACCCACACTGTGGACACGGTCTTATTATGTTGATAGTGTTGGAAAATTAAATGAATATACAATCAGAAAGTATATACGGAATCAAAAAAACAAATAGACACTTTCATCCCACCCTTAAAAAGGTGGGGTTTCTCGTTTAATTGTCATAAGACCTCTGCATAACTGATTTTTAATAATGATTTTTAAAAAATTCATTAGACTTCTTTCGAAATTAAATTAAAAGAAGAAATATTACAAAATAGTGTAAAATAAATCTTTTAAAGTCTATCAGGTGTTAAGAAAAAAACTGTTATATATTGTAATAAATTCATTTGTTTAGTTACATTGTTTGTTAATATTAACCAAATTTACACAGGATTTTATTTAATGTCAAAAGAAAATTATTGCTATAGAATGTCCGAATATTCGAATCCGAGTAATACCCTTAACAACCAATTGATGTTGGGGGCCGGTGCTATTTTAACCCCAAGTTATGGGGTATAAAACTCTTAAGTCGGGTACACAAGGACTCTTTGGAACCGATACTTTAGCGGAACGATATCAATATTTACAAAAGGTTTGGGAAGGTGATGATAGTGGAATTTATGGACGTTGCACTAATCTCGCTCAATCTATTTTCGGTTCTACAAACGTCAGTGATTGAGCACATCATTTATTAACCGCAGGAATCTATGGAATAGTAACAGCTGCTACGGGATACGCAACGTATTATGCATATAATCAAATTAATGACAATATCCCCAATACCATGGAATATAAAAATCCGTAGCTAAAGGAACAATTTGATCTCGACTACACAACCTGTAAAACCGATCTCCTAAACAACGAAACATTAGGCAATAATCTTGAATCGTTAAAGGAACAAGTCGGTAACGCAAACCGTGAATACATACATATTAAAGATGACTGTTCGAGTGAACAGGATTGTCCCGCCTTAATTGCTGCTACAGATGAATTAATCAAAGCCAACAATGCTTGGGAAACGGCTGGCAATGAATTTATAGCAGTTCAGCCCTCTTGTCTAAACGCTTACAATAACATGGATGCTGCTCTCGAGGCGAAAACAGATAGAAAGCCTTTTCCTTTTTGGTGGGATGCGCATTGCATGGAAGACGATCAGGATAGAGCGTGTGAACAGCTGGAATTTCTAAAATATTTTGTTGAGGACACGGGACCTTTTCTATCACGTCATCTGAAGCCTCCACATAATTATGATGAACATTATATCCGCAAATTCCATGGAATATAAAAATCCGAAGCTAAAAAGACAATTTGATCTCGACTACACAAACTGTAACACCTGTACCCTACACGAAACATTGCGCAAGGAGCTTAACCCATTACAAAGAACAAGCCATGAAAGCACGCTGCAAAAAGAGCTCCATATTAGAAATAAGTGTTGGAGTGAATGGAATTGTACCGGCTTATTTACTGCTATGGTTGAAGTATTCAAAGCCAACAAGGCTTGGAAAACGGCCGGCAATGAATGTAACTCAGCTAAGGACTGTTGGCAACACGGCCTACGCTTTTCGAGCAAACAGGTCGAAATACTAAGATGTCTTGGGATTCGTATTGCATGACAGAAGATCCGGATAGAGATTGTCAAAAGTGGTATATCGTAGAAGATCAAACGAAGTAATTTCAAAAAGGTTGCTTCGACTTCTTCAATTCCGGCTCTGATCTTTATGAATATTCTATTCCATTACAGCGTTGTGATGAGAGCACCGGTGATTTTTTTAACTCTGACGGGACACTGCGGCTAAATAATTTTGCCGGTTTCATTTACGAGAGCAAACACCTGATTATAGTGTTTTTTCTAGAATCAGAACAAAAATTGAAACGCGTTTACTGTCTAAGATTTTTACGCATTTTAGAGATCAAGTCTGCATTTATAGAAGCTATTACTTTAAATATGAAACATATTTTGGCTAGAGCAAGTAAAGACTAGCCGTAATATTCTTTTTAAATATGGGAATATATCATCTGCTACTTTACCTCATATCCGGGAAGAAATTTTTCAATATCTTACTGTCAAAAATACGACACCGATTATAAGACTAGCCTTTGGCTCAGCTCTCAGTATTTATGGCATGATCGTATTTAAAATTTAAGCCCAAAGAAAAGTAGGCAGAAAAGAATCGTACCAAGCACTCTTTAACTCAGGAAACGTATTGATAATAGCAGACATTCTATTTTCATATTCTTGATTATGGCAAGGTTTAGATTCCCATTTTCTTATAAAACGACGAACTAAATTTAAATCGATTTCTTCAGAAAGCCCACCCTCTTCAGTTATATAATCACTTAGAAAAGCCTCTAGTAGATGAACTCTAGAATATTCTGTCCACTGCTTGTAAAAAGATAACGTTTCTTTGATAACAATAGTTGGATTTGACTCTTTTTTGCTATGTATTAAGAGTAACAAGGCAAAAATTAAGGTTTTTACCGATGCTGTACTACAATTACCTATCTTTTGCCATTTTGAAGGCAATTTCTTAAAGATATCATTGAGGGTTTGTAAATATGGATCATGTGGATCACTCCCTAAAGCTTCGGGTAAGTCATTATAAAAGAATTTGACTCCTTCTTTTGCAGAAAAAAGATGATTCGCTCTTTGCATGTGAGAGATGGTATGCTTATTAATTTTATTCGGATCTATTTTATAGATAACAACAGGTTGTGAAGTATGCCCTTCACCTTTATTACAAATAAATAGATATGAATCATAAAAAAAAATTTCAATGGCGTGACCATTCCAACCGGTAGAAATAATAACACATTTTTGTTGCAGTATCTTATTTGCAAGTTCGGTAGGGCCAAGATACATATTCTCTAACCCATCATTTAAATGCTTAAGAAGCATTTTTACATCATCCTGATTTAACCAATATGGTAACACTGTATCCGCTATAAAAGATTTTAAGGCATTTGTAACCGTGGGAAAAGTCATAGAGGGGAATCCCCCTTCAATGTTTTTTAAAGACTTTTCGGCCAGTAGCGCATTTCCTTCAATCCCCCAAAAGCTTGAAGCAACTTTCAAATGAAAAAATTTAGAAACATAATCCCTATTCAATCCCAACTCTTCCAGTAAATCCACAATCCTTGATTTTGAATTGAGATAGGCACAAATTAAAGCATCTGCCCCGGAATTTGTTTTTAGATGAATATCAGCTCCTCTGTGTATCAAAGAAACAATGGACTCATAGGCTCCCCAATAAGCTGCCCAATGTAGCGGTGTCGCCTCATTTGAATCTTTTGCATTAGGATCTGACCTAAAGGCCAATAAAAGATTCATCGCAGATACGTGATTGTTACCGGCTGCAAAATGAATGGGTAGTGCCCGGGTCGGTTCTGCCGGCATTTGTAGATTTGCACCATTAGCAATCAGGATCTTCAAAATATCAATACGACCGGTTGCTGCTGCTAAATGAAGCGGAGCTCGTCCTTGAGCATCATATGCATTAATATCGACTCCTTGATTTAAAAAATGCATAACACTATTTAAATCGCCACACACAATAGCCTCATGTAAACTCTCACCAATAATGGGATTAAAAGGATTGAAAAAAATATTTGAAAAACAAGAAGGAGGTGTAACTGTATTGCCGGGAAAGGGTTGAAGCGACTTAGGTGTAAAATAATTTGTTACTAAAGTAGTCATTTGTCCAAAAGAAATCACATTTTGATATTAATGATATATTAATACAAAATAAAGTCAACTATAATAAAATCAACTATTAAAAACACACTTTAGTTAAAATACGAGTGAAAATACAAATAATAAATATGATAAATACTCGGAGACGGCGACTAATATTCGAAACCGTTGATTAACTCAACTACCCGCATCGTGCGGGTTTTCTCATTGCGCTTTTCCTGTTTCAACACGCCCCTATCATTACCGCTAAGCGGCTACTTTCGGCTTGTTTGATGCTTCACAGGCACTACCTGCAGTGGCTAATATATTTCTCGCGGCATTAATATCTCTGTCATGCTCTTCACCACAACTTATACAACGCCAACGTCGCACATTAAGACCCAACTCATTGAGTACAAACCCACACCTCGAACACATCTTACTCGTATTCCTTGGATTAGCAAGCATAAAATCTCTTTTATACCAATTAGATTTATACTCAAGTTGTCGGCGGAACTCACTCCAAGACGCGTCCCCAATCGATCGACTTAACTTTTTGTTAGACCTCATGCTACGCACAGAAAGGTCTTCTACTGCCACCGTTTGGTGCTTCTTAACAATAGTCGTACTCAATTTATGCAAAAAGTCTCGCCTCTTATCGGCTATTCGTGCATGAAGCTTTCCAAGCCTTTTACGTGCCTTTAATCTATTGTTAGATCTTTTCTTTTTTTTAGAGAGAAATCTACTTTTCTTTTTAAGTGTCCTTAAGTTTTGTCTTAATATCTTGGGAGAATTTATTTTTTCTTCCTCGCTTGTTACGATATAACAATGAAGGCTCATATCTATTCCAACAGAAGATGTTGTATAGGGAATCTCTTTTTCGAATTTGCAATCAAACCTGTAAGGATACAACCATCTATCAGCAGAATCTACAGATACAGTAGCGCTATTTGGAAATATCGGTACTTCTTGAGACCACACAACATTAACTTTTCCAAGTTTTGGAAGTTTTAATATTTTTTTATCTTGGAAGATGTTTTTGGTTTGTCGTTTGTCAAGTGTATAGGTACAAGATCTTTTGAATCTCTTGAACCTTGGAAACTTTCCTTGTTTACGAAAAAAACGTTGATATCCGGATTCCGGACCCTTTAAAGTATTACAATGAACTGTTCCCGTTGTCTTCCTTAAAAAGGGCTTTTCTTTTTTAAGCTTAGTTATTTCACGAGATAGACCAATCCAATTAATAGACTCTTTCTTTTCTTCATAAAATTTTGATCTGTATGCTAAAGACCAATTATAAACAAACTTAGAAGATCTAAATTCTTCTTTAAGTTGCCGTCTCTGCTTGAGTGTAGGATAAAATCTTAGTTTGACTGCTTTTACTGTAAACTCTTTATTTTAAGCAGCTAGTATATCCAACAAGCACCGCCACCGTCAACAATTAATGCGCTTTTCGCTCCTCTCTGCTCCTCTTCGATACGTAACTGTCACTCGTGGGTCGTCTGCATCCGTGCAGTCTTCAACGAATCACTTATTCTTAAGTTAATTATCTGGGGTCAATTGATTTTGCCAAGTTAAGCAATTCTTTTGGATCAACTTGTTGCCCCATAAGTTTAACAAAAGCAGATCCTACAACAAAACCATCAGCTTGTTCTAAAACTTTCTTGGCACTTGCTTTATCCGCGATACCAAAACCAACAGCTACCGGCAATAACGAATGTTGCTTAACCTTTGAGATCTCTTTTAAAATATTATACGGAAGCTTATTCTTAACTCCCGTTGTCCCTTTACGACAGGCGTAATAGACAAAACCTTTAGATGAAGAAGCTATCATATCAAGGCGGCTCTTTTCGGTAGAAGGAGAAGCTAAAAAAACAGGGTCTAATTGATGTTGCCGTAATAATTGAATATGAACAGCAGCTTCTTCAGGAGGCAGATCGACAACCAATATTCCGTCAAAACCACATGCTCCGGTTTTCTCTATGAATGGTTCTCCTCCTTTTAAAAGAGGATTATAATAGGTGAATAATAAAAGAGGGACTTGGGTTTTTTCTCTGATTCTTCTTCCGATTTCTAAAACATCTTTTGGCTTTATACCTTTTTGTAGAGAACGTTCCACCGCATCTTGAATGGTAGGTCCATCTGCTACCGGATCTGAAAAAGGAATACCCAGTTCCAGCAGATCGACACCTCCTTTAATTAAAGCTTTTGCGCATTCTACACAATACTCTATGCCTCCATCTCCACCGGTGATATAACCGATATAAACCGGCCCTTTTTCAAAAGCTTGTTGAATTCTTGTCATGATCGATCTCCTAAATCAAAATCTTTCGATTCAAATAACGCAGGCAAATCTTTATCTCCCCTTCCTGATAAGTTAACAATGACAACGCTCCCTTTAGGAATATCAGGAGCTACTTGCTCTAAATGAGCTAAAGCATGGGCCGATTCCAGTGCAGGAATAATACCTTCTGTTTGAGACAAATTTTTAAAAGCTTTTATAACGTCACGATCCAAAGCATAGGCATATTCGACACGCCCACTTTCATAAAGCATCGCATGTTCCGGACCTATAGCCGGGTAGTCTAAACCTGCCGAGACAGAAGCTGTTGGTAAAATCTGTCCCACTTCATCTTGCAACAAATAGGTATAACAGCCATGTAAAACTCCGGGAGAGCCACCGGCAAAACGAGCAGCATGCTCATTTGCTCCCAGTTCTTTTCCCCCGGCTTCAACACCAATTAATTCCACTTTTTTATCATCTAAAAAAGCGGAGAAAATACCGATAGCATTCGAGCCTCCTCCAATACATGCTATAACAAATTGTGGTAATGACCCTGTAAGCTCCAGAATTTGTTGCTTGGTTTCTATTCCAATAATCGAATGCAAACCTCGAACCATCTGAGGATAGGGATAAGGACCCAAAGCTGATCCTAAACAATAAAAACTCGTATCATAAGTAGCCGACCATTGCCTTAAGGCTTCGTTAATAGCATCTTTTAATGTTTTCGAACCTTGGGATACTGAGACAACCTCTGCACCTAAAAGGCGCATTTTCAAAACATTGGGCTCTTGCCTTTTTATATCAACTTCGCCCATATAAACCACACATTCCAGGCCCATATACGCACAAGCTGTAGCTGTTGCCAAACCATGCTGCCCGGCCCCCGTCTCGGCAATAATACGTTTTTTCCCCAGCTTTTTAGCTAATAGGCATTGCCCTAAAGCATTATTAATTTTATGTGCTCCCGTATGGAGTAAATCTTCTCGTTTTAAAAAAATGCGAGGCCCATTAATAAATTCAGCATAACGACACACTTCTGTCATTGGAGTGGGTCTACCGGCATAATGTTTTAAAATGGATTCTAACTCTGATCTAAACGCTGCATCATTCCAATAATATTCCCACCCATCCTGTACCTCTTTAAGAGGAGCAACAAGAATCTCAGGCATATAAGCTCCACCATATGGACCGTAGCGCTGATTGCTTTTATCCTTTTTCGTCATATTTTCTTACCTTTTCAATAAAACGAGCCATTAGGTCATAATCTTTTCGCGGGCTTTTCGGTTTGCATACACCGGTTGCCAGATCTACACCAAAAGGATTTAACATGCGTAATCCCTTTTCAATATTATTAATATTTAAGCCTCCTGATAGTATCCAAGGTGAATATCCCAAAGGCTTAAAAACATCCCAGTTAAAAGTTTTCCCACTCCCTCCTTTCTCAGAGTCATAAAGAAGCCAGTCTCTATCTTTATTCAATTGATCTTGTTTTAAGGTTTTGTTTTCAATTATGTTCCCGTTTGAGGCAACTTCTACTGCAAATATCCTTTCAAGATGTTCATCAACTTCATTAAACGCTTCTCTTGACTCTTTTCCATGCAGTTGTACTATCGATAAATTTAAAATTGCAGCCTTTTTATTAATCTGATCGGCGTCATCATTTACAAACACACCAACCGGTCTTATAGCATTTTCTTTTGCAGCCTGAATAATTTCTAAAGCTTGATTCATTTCAATATAACGCTTTGATCCAAGAAATAAATTAATACCAATAATATCAGCGCCTAAATCGGCTGCCATTTTTGCATCTTCCGGATCGATGATACCGCAAATTTTAATAACAGTCATTTTAGATCCCCTATCCTAGCTATAATCTCACCGGGATCTTTTGATTTTACTAATAATTTTCCAATAAGAATCCCATCATAGCCATAGTCATACATATACCCGGCATCTTCTAAGGTTTTAATACCGGACTCAGCAATTTTCATAACATCCAATGGAATATTTTTTATTAGATCCCTTGCTATATCCAAATTTACTTTAAAACCGGTCAAGTCTCGATTATTGACTCCAATAATTGAAGCTTTGGCATCTATTGCTATTTTCAATTCCTCATAATTATGAACTTCAACTAATGCCTCCATACCCATCTTTTCAGCTTCATCAATAAAGCGTTTGGTTTCTAATTCTAAAACACCCACGATTAACAAAACAATATTAGCCCCTGCCAGCTTTGCTTCTGCAATCTGAAAAGGCTCAATAACAAAATCTTTTCTAAGGATAGGACAAGGGTAGGGCAGGGCTTCAAATACCTTCGCTATATCCTTTAAATCATGTAAGGTTCCATCAAAATATTTTTTATCTGTTAATACAGACACCGCTGCAGCCCCGGCATTGCAATATTTAAGAGCTAAGGCAATAGGATCTTTGATTTCACTTATCATACCGGCAGAAGGTGATCTGCGTTTGATTTCTGCAATAACAGAAAGACCCTCTTTATCTAAATTAGAAAAAAAAGGACGCTCAAAATATTCTATCTTTTGTTTTAGAATAAAGTTTAAGGGGTGATTAGAATCTTTTTCTAATTCTTCTTTAAGCGGTTGAATTTCTTTTTTTTTAAACTCAATAATTTCGGTTAATCTATTAGACATTTTTTTCCTCATCAACCCGGATGTGAACATTCCTTCCAATTTATTAATGTTTGATATGCATTACCGTCTTCTAAAGCAGATCGAGCGATTTTAATTCCTTTTCCAATGTCTTCAACTAATCCATAAATATAAAGAGCCGCTCCCGCATTTAAAACTAACGTGTCAGCAATGGGACCCCGCTTTCCTTGAAATACTTCAGTTAAGATAGCCGCGTTCTCGATAGGATCTCCACCTTTTAAATCTTCAATAGTACACCTTTTTAATCCAAAATCCATAGCCTCTAACTTTTGTTCAGTAACACCGTTAGGAGTAACTTCTCGAATATCGGCCGGTCCTATAGGTGCTAATTCATCTAATCCTTTACAATAGACAACCCAAGCTTTTTGAACACCTAATGCATGTAATGTTTGCGCCATAAGATCAAGAAGTTTTGGATCAAAAACACCTAATAACAAATACTGAACTTTAGCCGGATTCAAAAGAGGGCCTAAAATATTAAAGGTTGTTCTTACCATTAATGCTCTTCTAATTGAAGCCACGGCTTTAAAAGCCGGATGATAAAAGGGAGCATAAAGAAAGGCTATATTCGCCTTTTTAATACATTGAATAACGACTTTCGGATCTCCTTCAAGTTTGACGCCAAGCTGTTGAACCAATTCAGCAGAACTACACTTACTCGTAACAGAACGATTACCATGTTTAGCAACAATAACTCCACAGGAAGCCGCTAAAATAGATGAAGCTGTAGAAATATTAACCGTATGAGCATTATCTCCTCCCGTTCCAACAATATCCATTAACTTCTTATCGATACCAATTTTAATAGCATGCTTAAGCATGCCTTTGACGAAACCTGTTAACTCCTCTGTGGTTTCACCTTTGGATCGTAAGAGGACAAGAAAAGCTGCTGTTTGTCTTTCATCAGCACCTGTTATAATGGCTTCGATAGCTGATTTTACCTCTTCTAGAGACAAATTTTGTCGATGCATTAATTTTTTAATAACAGGTTTTAACATGATTTTTTCTTAATCTAAGGTTACGCATCGATTCATAAGGATAGCATCGGCAATAGTTAGAGCAATCATCGCCTCTAAAATAGGCACTGCTCGAATTGCTACACAAGGATCGTGACGAGACCCTTCCGGTAACTGAAAGACAGCTTTATTACCATGTATATCTAAAGTATCTAAGCTTTTCTTAATACTAGAAGTTGGCTTAAAAGCTACACGGACCACTAATGGCATGCCGTTGGTAATACCTCCTAAGGTGCCGCCTGCATAATTTGTTTTAGTTTGAATCTTTTCATCTTTTTTTACAAAAATATCATTATGCTCAGAGCCTCGCAACCTCGCTGCTTCAAAACCGCTACCAAATTCCACTCCCTTTGTAGCAGGTAGAGACATCATAGCTTTAGCAATATTTGCTTCGATTTTTTCATACACCGGATCCCCTAGCCCAACAGGAACATTGTAGACGATTACTTCTAAGATAGCACCTAGAGAATCTCCTTTTTCTTTCATCTCAAGAATCAAGTTTTGCATTTGCCCCTCAGCTTCTTTATCGGGGCAAAAAATAGGACTATCCAAGATAAGTGATTGTAATGCTTCTATACCCATCTGAGGAAGAGTAGCGTCAATGCCACCTAACTCCTTGACATAGGCAACGGGTGTAATACCAAAATGTAAGAGTAATTTCTTAGCTGCTGCTCCGGCTGCCACCCTACAGGTTGTCTCGCGAGCTGAAGATCTTCCTCCCCCACGATAATCAAAAATGCCATATTTCTCTAAATACGTAAAATTGGCATGACCCGGCCTTAAAAGATCTTTGATCGACTCATATTTACTTGAATCGGCATCTTTATTGGGTATCATGATTCCAATCGGAGTACCTGTTGTCTTACCTTCAAATACTCCCGATACAATTTGAGCGATATCTTTTTCTTTTCTAGGTGATGTATATGGATTTTTTCCGGGAGCTCTTTTATCCATTTCAATTTGGATATCTTCATCAGAAAGAATAATCCCTGCAGGGCAGCCATCAATAACAACGCCCATAGACTTGCCATGAGACTCTCCCCATGTCGTAAACCTAAAAATATTACCGAATGAATTGCTCCCCATATTACATCCCCTTATTTAATCAATATAAAGCATTATAGCTTGTTCTCATATCTCTTAGCAATCCAAAATCATTGTTTTTACTTCTGACGTGATAAAAATTCCACTACCAACATATTTAATGTATCCGGTGCTTCTATCTGAAAACAATGACCAACCTTCGGAACAAATACAAGCTCCGCTTCTTTTAAACCATTATACAGTTCTTCCACTAAATCCCTTGGAATAAGTAAATCACTCTCACCACCAATAACTAATGTTTTAGAAGAAATTTGAGAGAGATTTCGAACTTGATCATGCTTCAAAATAGCAGCAACCTGCCCCTTATAACCATCTAATGTCTGGGGAAACGGATTTTCTATTACTCTTTTAAGAAAGTAGTTTGCTTTCCTCTTATCTTCAAACACTCCGTTAGAAAATACCCAAGGCATAAATAACTTAGCCTGAACTTCAGGGCTAACTTCTGATTGTCTTAGATCGATTATCGCTGAAAATAAAAAGGCTCCTCTTGCTTTGCTCTGACAAGTTGTTGCTGCCAAAATCAATCGATCGACTCTTTCCGGATATCGAATTGCAATATTTTGGGCTATAAATCCTCCCATGGAGAAACCTAAGATATGGCTTGTATCAATTCGAAGATGATCCAGCAGGGCAATCGTATCATCTGCCATCATATCAATACTATATTCATGATCGGGAGCATCGCTTCTTCCTGCTCCTCTATTATCTAGTGTAATAACCTCAAATTTCCTTGATAAGGCAGGAATCTGCATTACCCAGTGAGTGGAGTCTCCTCCTAATCCGGGAATGAGTACTAATGACTCGCCTTTGCCTTTGCGGTTATAAAACATATTTATTCCATTGACCTTTGCCATTGGCATGGTAATTACTTCCCTTATTTTTAATAATTAATGTTTAAAAGCTCGTTTATATTTCAGAAATATCACTACCGGTCTATACTTAAAAATGACATCCCCCTACCCCGTGGTTTAATCCATAATTATTAATTTTTCAAGTCATGCTTGAAAGATTATATTCGATTAATAATTAAGTATTTAGTGAATCAATTTTTAAAGAAATTAAGGATGAAAAACTTAAGAAATTAATTGGATAAATTAATTTAAATATAATTAGAAACTTCGATTAGATTTTGATCTAAATCTCTGAAAGAAACCGATAAAAGAGCGCCTTTTGCCCCTATTCTTTCAAAAGGACCCTCTATGATTGCGATGAGATTATCATTTAGATGTTTGTTGACAGCTCTCAACCCTAAAAAGACCTCTGCATAACTGACTTGATAATATTTTTTAAAACTCACTGATTGTCTAAACTTATTTTTCATTTATTTTGATAAGTTTTATAATAAGCGGTTTTTTTATTATGAGTGCAAAGCATCGCATAGGTGCCAAGAATCGTTGCCGGAAATCAGTTATGCAGAGATCTTAGAATACGAAACAACACTTTAATCGAGACGCTCTCACCCCAATACTAAAACAATTTGCTTCAAACTCCTTACATCAATAGAAATAAGGCAAGTCATAGATTTTACTAGATGTTATACTGATGATACTGACCTACAATTTCTTTCGCTAACTCTTTGATACTTTTTCCTTCGGTATCAATAGTATGATCTTGGGCTAACTGATATAAAGGAGTTCTATGCCTTAAAACTGCATTAACCTCATCTTTTAAAAATTCTTCTTTCGTCAATGGAGGTTTTTCAGAATTAACGACGGTGGGCTCTAATAAAGGAGGTCTTTCATCACTAATATTGAGACGCTGCAATATCGTTGGGAGACTCGCCTTTAGCCAGAATATCATACCGGATTTTTTTAATGCTTTGATATTCTTTTTTCTTTCAACAACTCCTCCCCCACAATCAATAACAGCAGGCCCCTTTTCAGCATATTTTTTTACAATAGCACTTTCAATGTCACGAAATTCATCCCATGAGTGATCCAACATATAATCTAAAATCGGCATCTTAATTTGATTTTCAATCAGACGATCAATGCTATACAGCTTCATTTTCAACAATTTTGCCAGATACTTTGCCATCGTACTCTTACCTGTTTCCCTATAACCAATTAGCACAAGATTTTTAATCATATATCAGGGCAACCCCCAGTTCTTCTAATTTCTTCCAGTAGCCGGGAAATGACTTTGTTGTAACCTCAGGATGTGAAATTCTAATGCCCGGTACTTTTACTCCTGCTATTGCAAAACTCATCGCCATACGATGGTCTGAATGAGGATCAATAACAGCTCCTTTAGGAGTTCCTCCTACAATAGTTAAAGATGAGTCAGTATGTTTTACCTCTACACCCAACTTTTTCAACTCTTTGGACGTATCCCCAATACGATCAGACTCTTTATGCTTTAAATGTTCAATATTTTTAATATGAGTGACACCTTTAGAAAAACAGGCTAAAATAGCTAATGTTTGCACTGCATCAGGCATATCACTCATATCAACATCAACTGCTTGTAATGGAGAGTTAGGACCTTGAAAAACGAGCCTTTGATTCTCCCAAGTATAGGAACAACCCATTTGTTTTAGTACCTCAACAAATCGAGATTCCCATTGAGGAGCTGTTAAGTTGAAGTTCGGAATGGTTATGCGACTGCCTGTAAGAGCGGTGATTCCTAAAAAATAAGAAGAAGAGAGTGGATCGGTCTCTATACTTATATCTTGCGCTTGATAACTTTGGCCCGGTTGGATAAGAAAGTGGCGATCGTTAATTTTCTCTATATCTACTTTGAATTTTCTCATTAGATCAATCGTCATCAGAATATATGAGGAAGATACTTTATGGCCTTTAAGATGAACTTCAATGCCTTTTTCCATATAAACACCGGCTAATAATAAAGAGCTAATATACTGACTACTTTGAGAAGCGTCTATATCGACTTCACCACCTTGTATGGGACCCTTAACGGTTACAGGAAGGTGATAATCATCATGCTCAATATCTACCTCTAAAGATTGCAAAGCCTGTATTAAAGATTTCATAGGCCTTGTGTTCATCTTTTCATTCCCGATAATATATACCGGATCGTAACAAAGAGAGGCAGCACCTAAAACAAATCTGGAAAAGGTTCCTGAGGCGGCGGTATAAATTTTCTTCGTTTTCACTATCGGTTTGCCGGCCACACCTACCACATGAATCGTAGAGTTATCATTTGTGAATTTAGCCCCCAAGCCTTCCATACCTTTTTGCGCAATATTGATATCTTCATTATCCGGAACATTCATAAGGGTAGATTTGCCCTCGGCTAAGGACGCAAGAATCATCAACCTATTCGCAATGTATTTGCTCCCCGGCAAAGTAACGGTTTTATCAAATGCGTTGTCAATCGGTTTAATTTCTATCATATAGATAGTCTCCTTAATTTTATATACCCAAAGCTTGTCTTATTGTTTTTTTTACTGTTTTCTTATCTAAAAGCCCTTCTGACCAGATATCTTGTTGCTCAACGGCTTGATTGATAAACATCTCTATTCCACTTATTGTGTGGCATCCATTTTCATGCGCATCGCTTAACAGTTTCGTTTCTCTAGGAGAAAAAACAGAGTCCATTACAATCGTACCGGATATAAAGCATTCTTTAGGAACTAAAGATTCACCCACTTTCGGCGCCATCCCAATATTTGTAGAATTAAACAAAATATCGTATCCCTTCTTTAATTCCCCATTGAGATATCCTAAAGGAAGGGCATTTGCGCCTAATTCAGAAGCAACCAATTTAGCTCTATCAAAATTTCGGTTAAAAATTGTGACATCTGCGCCTCTTCTCACAGCTTCATAAATAATAGCTCTAGCACTACCACCCGCTCCTAAAATATAAAACCGCTTACCTTTAATAGATATCCTCTCTTCAATAGCATTTAATGCCCCTATTCCATCTGTGTTATAACCGATCACTTTGCCTTCTTTAATGAATAATATATTCGCAGCTTTAATCGTTTTAACTTGATCATTTACTTCATCTAAAAAGGGAATAATATATTCTTTTAATGGCATTGTAACACTAAATCCCGCAAAAGGAAGATAAGAGTATAAAGAAAGGCATTCTTTAAGCTCTTCTATTTTAACTCGCATTGTGACGTAGACTTGATTTAGTTCAAAAGCATCAAAAACTGCGTTATGGATAATATGGCCACTACTCTGATTAACAGGGTCACCTAGTAAGCTAAATATTTTAGTTTCTTTATTTAAATTCTTATAATGAAAAGTCTCTAATAAACTTTTTATTGTTAGTTGCCCGGGAGCTGACGTATATTCCGGACTTAAGCCGGCATAGCTGAGACCTTCCCCGAAAACAGGCTGCAAGATCCTTGTCATCTGTCCTTCCTCTCCCATACAAAGTCCCGTGAATGGAATATCTTGCGATTGTATGAAATTAAGCATCTGAAGAGCATCCGGGGTGGAATTAGCTTTCGTAGCTATCTTATACATGGCAGCCTTTGTATTTTCCATCCCTTTTAATACGGTAGATAGATCTTGCGGTGTTTTTTCAAAATCATGGAAAGAAATAATAATATTTGTACCGGGACTTATTCTTACAATAGCTTCTGAAATCTCTTTCGGAGAATCATATTCCAAATCAATATATTCCGGTCTCAGATGGGCTAATTTTTCGAAATACGCTTTTCTTTCATCGTCTGTTTTATTATCTTTACCGCCATGGGAGATCTTTCTTAAAGTCAAAATAACAGGATCGCTAAGAGCGTCTATTATTTTTTTTAATTCATCTATGGAAATATCAATAAACAAATCAATTCTAAGTTCTACCAGATCGATATTAAAAGATTCCAGTTCTTTTATCTGCTTGCGTAGTGTTGTTAAATCAGGACCAATTACAGAAGCGCAAATCATAGCCGGCTCACAAATTCTAATGATTCATAAATTAATCCTTCCGAAACCTCTGTACAATATTGACCTGAAAAGCTTTCTACTTCTCCAATACTTCTCAAAAGAGTAAAACGAGCTTTTTTGTCTTTTGCTTTTTTATCCATTTCCATAATTTTTATTAATGAATAAAAATCATACGAATCATCTAGAGGTTTTAAGACTTCAAAACTTTTTAATATTTTGATGATTCTATCAAGGTCCTCTTGTTTTAATAATCCTAATTTATTGGCAAGATAACCTTCTGCTACCATCCCAATAGCTACAGCTTCACCGTGGTTGAGGGTGGCATATTCATAAATAGCTTCGATAGCATGTGCTACGGTATGCCCCAGATTGACAATTCTTCGATATCCACCCTCTTTTTCATCTTGTAAAACCACCGCTACTTTTATCTGACAGCTCTTAACAATCGACTCAAACAACATCTCTTTATTAGAAAAGATCTTAGAGCCGTCTTTTTCCAAAAGAGTAAAAAGGTCACTATTTAAAATAAGACCATGTTTAATCATTTCAACTATTCCGGATCGCATCTCTTTTTCAGGCAATGTAGAGAGAAGATCTATATCCATAATGATTGCTTTAGGTTGATAAAAGGTGCCTATTAGGTTTTTCCCTTGGGGTACATTAACTCCTGTTTTCCCCCCAATACTGGCATCTACCATCGCTAATAGTGACGTCGGCAAAAGAACAAGCGGAATACCTCTGCAGTAAGTAGAAGCTACAAAACCGCCTAGATCAGTGACAACACCTCCACCTAAAGCTATTAATGTTGTATCCCTTCCAACCCCTAAATCCAACATATTATCTTCTAGTTCTTGCTTGAAACTCCGAGACTTTGATTGTTCGCCGGCGGGCACTGAAAGAAGATGACAATCAAAACCGCCGCTCTCTAAATGATTAATTAAATCATTACTATAAAGAGGCTCTACATTTGAATCTGTGATAATAACAACACTTGAAGAACCTTTACAAGAATTTGTTATGATTTGATTATTTAGAAGAAGTGAGAGACCAAAAATAATTTGAGTATTATTTAATTTAATTTCACGCTGCTGCATATAAATTCCCTACAAATAGCATATTTTCTTCTCTTAAATAATTTGTTGTCAAGGCTTATCCGAAAAGACATTTAAAGAAAAAAGAGGAAACTTAGTGCCCAGGCAATGATAAAATATATCATCATCGATAAGAAATCATTAAAGGCCGTTATGATAGGTCCTGAAGCAACAGCAGGGTCAACTCCTAGTCTAGCAAAGAAAAGAGGTGAAAAAATCCCTAAAAGAGTACCGCATAGACAGGCCCCAAATAAACCAATGCTCACAATCGATCCAACAATAACGGGGCTTGCACAGACTAAAGGACAGCCAAAAATATCTAAGAAATATACGGTAGCGCCTGCCAGTATACCAAAAATCAATCCTGCAAGGGTGCCAATAACCATTTCCTTTTTTATCGCTTCCCCTACGCTACCGGCTGTTAAGGCTCCTGTAGCCATACTACGTACTAAAATCGTACTGCACTGTATGCCTATATTTCCGGACATACCGGTAATGAGCGGTACAAAGAAAAGGACAAAAGCTAAAACAGTTCCTTCCTTGCTCTCAAAATACGCCATTCCCATTGCATTAATTAATCCGGCGATTAAGGTAACCATCAACCATGGAGCTCTTAAAAAGAGACGTTTGATAACAGGCTCATTAACCCCAACACTCTCTGTTGTTCCCACCATACGCGCTATGGTTTCATCGGTTATATCTTCTAAGGCTTCAACAACATCTTCATAAGTAATCACTCCAACTAAGATATGATCTTCATCTAAAACAGGAAGAGCAGAAATTTTATAACGTTCAACGATATCAATTACTTCTTCACGATTGGCATCAGGAGAGACCTTATGCGAGACAGGGCGCATAACTTGTTTAAGTGGAATATCTCGTGAATTGACAATCAAATTCCTCGCCGGCACAAAGCCTTGCAGCTGCCTTTTTTCATTTAAAACAAAAATTCGTCTTGTAATCTCGATATTGGGATGATCACGGATACATTTTGCAGCCTCTGCAATGGTAATATCCATAGTAAAAGCAAAAAATTCACTTGTCATTAACCTAGCGGCGCTATTCTTATCTCTTTGACGTAGTTCTTTTATATAATGCGCTTTTTTAAGATCTATTGATGTTAAAAGACGTCTAAAGCGCCTTTCGGTCACATCATCTAAAACCCAAACCACTTCATCCAAAGGCATTCTTTCAATAAGTTCAATGATTTCCTGATCATCGAGTTCTCGAAAAATGCACGTTCTTGTATTTGATTCAACGGTGATAAGAAAAGTGACTTTAGCTTCTATATCAATTAAATTTTCAAATAATACAAAGCGAGCTTGATTCGGTAACTTAACGGCAGCATAGGCTAAATCAATAGGGTTATGTTCACTTGCGATCTTTGCGATATTATGGCATTGGGTCTGATAATCAGAATGTGTCAAAGCTTCTTCTAGCTTAGTCTTTAAAGCATCATCTAACTGATTGGTCTTAGAATCCATTAAATGAGAAGAGGTTACAGGATAAACCTCTTGATCGGATCTATGTTGACTTTCAACCGATTTTTTTGACATTTTAAATAGACCTTACAGCTTCAACATAACAACTCAAAGAATAATAGTTTAGTTGGTATAGGCGAAATTATGCAAGTTCAAACATTAATTCAATAGGCGATCATAAGATATTTACTTATAACAATCTATAAAATATTTTTTTTGAAAATTTGATCGATTTAAATGATCTTAATGATTTGACAGGAGTTTCGCGCTACAGAAGTGCGTTATTTAAATCAGGGTATTATTTTTCTTTTTTTTTGGGAGGAGAAATGCTGTTACATAAATGCACAAAGGAATGATATAGCACCTTCATTCAAGCAAGTGGTTGAGATATTTCGGGCTTGCGATGTCAAAAATTTGCCGCGATCAATTGTCACATGACAGCATTAGCCGCCGGTTAAAGGATCAAAAATTTCAACCTAAAGAAATTTTTGAAACCGTAAAGCACTATGTCAATATGGAAGAGCCGCGTGTACTGATTGTGGATGATACCGGTCTTTCAAAAATGCATAGAAAAAAAATAAAGCTTGTAAATGACCAATATTTCGGGAATGTACATGATGTTATAGCAGATATCGGTTGGACCAATCTTTTATGGTATGGGATACACTCGGCAACACGCATGTCTGTGGCTGATAGAATGTATGATAAGGATAGTAACGCTCATTGTTTAGAAAGGCTTAAACCGACTCACAATCGAGGCTTTAATCTCCAACTAGTTGTTATAGATGCATGGTATTCTAGTATAAAAAATTTAAAGCCTATCTAGAGATATAGGATTAAATTTTGTCACCGGTTTGTGTAAAAATAGAAAAGTTAATCGACATGTACATTCGGAAGATTTGGATATTCCGTATGACCAGGATTGAGAATTCACTTGCGCGGTTATGGTTTTATTACGGCTTTTAAGTTTCCGGTTAAAAATGGTCGTATTGATTAAGTGGTTATCAATATTGAAGAACCCGGTCGTAATAACGTTGAAAAAATCATGAAGATTCGTTGGAAAATAGACGTTTATCATAGGGAATTGAAACAAACTTGTGGCCTTGAGCGCCGGCAGTCTCGTAACGCACGAGCGCAACGAAGTCATATTTTTGTATCTATTGATGCCCGGTTACACCAAGTTTAAGCGAAGGAGGCGAGATAAAATATCTTTTTATCAACAAGATCGGGAAATAATAAAACCCGCTATTACTTTCAATATGCAAAATATTTTGGCTATGTGTTAACGCTTACGCGCGAAACTCTTGTTTAGATGATTAATCAACCTATCACGACAAGTCCGGTTAAGTTTGCCGAGTGATCCTCCATTTTCAGGACTCAGCTTTCTATCCACTTCATCATCTAAAGTATGTTGACCGACGGCTTCATGGCTAATGAATCATGCTTCTCCTTTTGATAGCTCCAACCTTTATCATACGGTAAGACCGCTTTAATACGATCACGAATACGGCCTTCTTTTTCGTATGTATGTTGTTCTACAAGCCTTTTTTGCTCTGTTTGATCTAAAAAGTGTTTCATGCTCGGCATAATGGAATAATTTAAAATATATTTTCAACCCTTCAAAAATTATGTGTATATCGAATTAGTAATAAACGAGTTATTGGTGAAATTTATAATTTAAACCGATATGTTTTCGCTTTCATAACTTTTTTTTCATTTTCATATAAATATTCAAAACATAGTTGCGATTTTTTAGATTATATTTATTTTTCTCTTATTTTTTTAAACATATGTCATTTATTTTTCTCCGTAAAAACTTAATAAAATGACTTTTTTATTCGTTAAAAATATACACCATTATAAATATAATTAATTAGTAATTTCGGTAAATTAAAAACAAAAAAAATAACATCGAAATAGTTTTATTTATAAATAACTGTTTTGTGTCAATTAAAAAACTTGTGATAATTGACAAGTTAACTAAAATAGGGTAGAATTATAAAATAGTCGAGAAAAAGGATAAATCTAAAACAAAATAGATTCAAAGAAATTGAAAGCAAGAATAAATAAGTATGATTAAGTATAGTAAATCCTATAATGAGTAATATTTTAGATTTAGAGAGAGCACGGGGAAATCCGGAAGAGGTTGCTATATAAGTGATGAAGCATCTTCATCTAAGGTAACCGGTCTAGTATTAAATAGACTTATTGCGATTTAAATTTTCAGTGGTTTCTGATAAGTTGTTTCAGAACAATATAGGCGGTAAACAGATGATTAAAGAACTGTTAAAACAAGCTAAACTGATACAACTTTTATTGCGCAACAAGCCTACTGAAGAAACAGACACATTCATACAAAAGCTTTTTCAAAATTTAACTGCCATGAAGCTTATAAAAGATCCTGAACCTGTAGCTAGAGAAAAAAAAATTCCGGAAAATGCATTTGCTGAACGAACAATAGGGAGCAAGCTTTCTACTAAAGAAACTTTAGCATTTAAACAAGAAATTAAAACTTGGTTATCCACTCAGGGTCAAATAGAAGAAACTATTTTAGGTTATCTAAACAATTTAACTTATTGGTTGGCACGAAGAGATAAGAGATTCTTTAGAAAAAATTAAAGAGCTGCAGCAAGAAGAACAAGTTAAAGGACAAGAACTCATATATACAAGGCAACTTCTAAAACAAACTAAAGAAAAAATTGATATACATACAAACGTAAAACGTTTAGAGGATAACAACCCTTTAAAACGTAAAAGTCCTTGTTACGAATCAAGCACTCCGGATCTTTTGACGGCTCCCAACCCACGCTCCCCGGATCTGATATGATCTCCAAAGGCTTAACTTACCGACTGCCCAACGGTAGATCTAAAAGATAGGAATGGTATACAAAATATGAGAATTAACACGAATACGAAACGCGACTTTTTAAAACTTCTGCGGACGCAACCAAGATGGGGGGGGGGGTCAACTGCATCTATGCAGTTTCCAATGTGTACATGAACCGGTGAGTAAAGCAAGAGTATATTTACATCCAAAGCATCCGCGTTTATTACAAACGATGCCTTTGTTAGGCGATTACTTCATTGGAAGATATTGATTGAGTATGATAAATTTTGGAGGTAGGCGAAAAAATAATTAGATTTACTCCCCCTCGGTAAACCTAGTAATCATTTCGTCTACTACTCCTTTTTTAAAAAACTAGTAGATATATAAAAATTTTAAAAGGAAGGGTTTCCTCCCCATTTTATTATGGTAATATAAGGTTGAATGAGACTCTCAAATGCCTTCCAATCAATAACCTTATTCATTTCATTCAAAAACTTTTCCGATCTCAGTGTTTTTTTACGTAGAGAAAAAGATAGAATATTTAATATAGACATGATTAGACTCCTTTAAAAAAAGATTTTAATCTATCAAGCTATTTTTAAGCACTTATTCAGAGGGTCATAAGCTTATACAACTTTTATTGCGCAACAAGTCTACTGAAATAACACTAGTGAACAAAAACAAAACTCTCGTATAATTAAAGAAAATTAATGAACTTAAATTTTAACAAAACTGATATTTTATGCGAGAACTTCAAAATCTTTTTAACACCAATAAAGCTTGGGCAGAAAACAAGATAAAAAATGATCCTGAAACGTTTCGTAAACTATCAGAAAAACAGAACCCAAAATATCTTTGGATAGGTTGCTCTGATAGCCGTATTCCGGCCAATGAAATCTTGGGATTAGAGCCGGGTGAAGTCTTTGTTCATCGAAATGTTGGCAATCTGGTTCCCCATACTGATTTTAATTGTCTTTCTGTTCTTCAATATGGAATCGACTGCCTAAATATTGAACATATCATTATATGCGGCCACTACCGTTGTGGTGGAGTTGCAGCTGCCATGGGAAATGCACAATTTGGGCTTGTTGATAACTGGCTTCGCAATATAAGAGATGTTTATTCCTTAACAAAAGAAGAACTGGATTGCATTTCTGATCCTTTGCTTAAATGCAACCGCTTAGTAGAATTAAATGTTTTATACCAAGTAATGAATGTCTGTTACACTACTATTATTCAAAATGCTTGGGCAAACAATAAAAAGCTCTGCATTCATGGATGGGTCTATGATGTCTCTACAGGTCTATTAAAAGATTTAAATTGCTGTATATCTTCAATAGATCAAATTGATGAAACGTACCGCACCCTGAAACTACACTAAACTTGTTACGATTTAAATTTTTTAATGCAAAAAGACCTTTTGTTTTTGTAGCATATTTTTGACAAAAAAAATAAACAGAAACAAAAGGTCTAAAATGAAAGATTGAACTGCTCTATATTGCTCTATCGATGATTGTTGGAAAGTTTTCAAAAAAGACCGGATGAAACACCTTATTGAAAATAAACACAATAGACGAGGACCGGTACCTTTATTGCAAGAGAATTTATCTCGATGAAACCGGGATTCATCAATTTTTATTTCGTGAGTCCGGAAGAAGCTTACGCGGCAAAAGAGTTTTTGGAGCGGTTTCAGGAAACCGCTTTATAAGGCAAAATATTATTTCAGCCCTATCTAAAGGGCAGTTTTTATCTCCAATGTGTTTTGAAGGTACTTGTAATACCGGGTTATTCAATATTTGGCTTAAGGAAGTTTTGACTCCTCAGCTTACACCCGGTAGTGTTCTTATTCTTGACAATGCCGGTTTTCACAAGTCAGCGGAAAGCAGGAAAACAGTAGAATCTGCCGGTTGTAAGCTTATGTTTCTTCCTCCCTATTCTCCGGACTTAAATCCTATAGAAAAATATTGGGCTAATATGAAAAATAAAGTTAGAGAGATATTACGAAAAGTTACGAATTTTAAATTCGCCATTGATCAAGCAATCTTATCAATATAAAATTAAATGACTATAATCTACTTACTGTTTATATGGCCTGCAAATCGCTTAATATTAATTATTTAAAATATTTATAAACTTTTCTATATAAAAAATGAAGATTACTAACTCACCTTACGCACACACTCTCGTAAAGAGCGTTTGATTCTGTAGCCTGCTTAGTAGAAGGTGTGCGTAAGGTAAATTACTAATATGGGTAAGAAATGCGTTTTTGTACCCATATAAATAAGTATATGGGTAAGAAATAGATTTTTGTACCCACGTTAAGAGTTTTCTTGAACATTTACATTTAATAAAAAATTGAGAAGAGCTTCATTTATATAATAGTTATCTTTTCCCAATTTCTGTTTAGAAATCGCTTTAACACGAACAAGTTCGTTTAGATATTTCGAAGCTGTTTTTCTAGTCACCTGCAACTCTTGAACAATGAAGTCAATTTTAGTATAGGGATGACGAAATAAGCTATTCAGCAAATCTTGACTATAAATTTTAGGTAGTTCCTGACGTATTTTATTTTTATGGGATAGCATTAGATTTTTAATGCCTTTGACTAAATAAATTGTCTGCAAAGATGTCTTTATGATTGCTTCTAGTATAAATAGCACCCACTCCCCCCAAATACTCGTATCTCTAACAGACTGTAATAACCGATAGTAATCGGCTTTATTCTGATTAATAAATCGAGAAAGGTATAGTACGGGGGTGTTTAATAATCCGGATTTCACTAAATAAAGAATATTGATAATACGTCCGGTTCGACCATTTCCATCATAAAATGGGTGTATACTCTCAAATTGATGGTGGATAATTGACATTTTAATAAGAGGGTCAACATCACTCATTTGTTCATCATTAATATATTTTTCCAGATTACACATTAACCGGATAATCTGTTTAGTATCCTGTGGAGGAGAGTAAACAACTTGGCCTGTCTGTTCATTTTTTAATTCTGTTCCCGAAAGTTTGCGAAAACCTGCCTTATTATCAACGATTGAATGTTGTATTTGTAAAATATCATTATTGGTCAGTAAATTATTTTTACGGACCTTCTCATAACCCTTTCGAAGAGCCGCTGCATAATTATAAACTTCTTTAGCTGCAGGCGTAACAAATTGTTTAGTGAAGCTATCGCTTTTGTAAAGGTCATCATGAGTCGTAAGTATATTTTCTATTGCAGAACTATCCTTAGCTTCTTGCAAAGACAGTGTATCAATAAGAATACCTTGGTTTGGCATTATTTCTGTTACACCCTTTAATTCTGCAAGGGCTCGATGTGCCTCTGTTAGCTTTTTAAGAATAGGTTTTGTTTCTAAATCAATAGAAAGTGGTAATAATGGTACTTTGTATAACATAGCGTTTATTTCATCGATAAATAGAACAAGTATTCTAACATCTTTGTGTTGAATAAGTCCACTTAAGTAATTGATAATCTGTACTAAATTTTTAATTAATCAACGACTGACGATACCTTTGAAACACAGCCCCGATTTGTAAATCATCAAAGATTGAATAAGTTAGTTCAAACTTTTAAAATACTACAACAGTTTAAATAAAATTAATATTAACACCAACCATTTTCTTTAACTTACATAAAAAATCCAATAAGATAGAATGCTATTACTGTTTTTTAAATATTTTAATTAACTAACGTATTTTAAAGATTATCAACACTAGAATGCTGTTAAGGAAAACGCATGAATGATAAAAATCGATTAGAACTTCGATGGAATGGAAAAGACCTCCGGGAATCCCTTGAACCACGAATTCTTATTAATAAAAAACCGTTTGGAGCCCCATCGCAGGCAAGCAAGAACTTATTACTACATGCCGATAATCTTCTAGGCCTAAAATCTATCGAGCATAAATATGTCAACAAGATCAAGTGCATCTATATAGACCCTCCCTACAATACTAAAAGCCTATTTCCTCATTATAATGACTCTATGGAACATTCTCTTTGGTTAAATATGATGAAAGAAAGGCTCATTATTCTTCATAGGCTTTTACGAGCAGACAGTTCTATCTGGATAAGCATTGATGATAGTGAATGTCATTATTTAAAGGTGATGTGTGATGAGATCTTTGGAAGAGAGAATTTTGTTGAATCCATCGTTTGGGAAAGAGCTTATGCACCCATTAATCTAAAGAAAACGCTTTCCAAAAATCATGATTATATTCTTGTATATGCCAAAAATATACAAAATCTAATATTAAATAAGTTACCCCGCACGGAAAACTCTAATGATCGATATAAAAATCCTGATAATGACTGTCGTGGCGTTTGGGACTCTGATAATCTTTCCGTTGGCCCTATTAGTTTACCCAATCACTACGCCTTCCGGTAGAAAAGTATTACCTCCTGCCGGTCGTTGTTGGGTTCTTTCTGAAGCTCGATTTCAAGAATATTTAGATGATGATCGCATCGGGTTTGGTAAAAGCGGAAATAATGTACCACGTATTAAAAGGTTCCTATCTGAAGTAAAAAATGGCATTACTGCAATGACAATATGGAAGTATAGTGATGTAGGACATGTCTTTTCAACTATGAAGTGCAACAAACTTGTACTCTATTATAGCACAAATTCTTCGGATTGAAAACCTCTATAGGTGTTTTAAAATTCAAACTTTTTCCGGGTCTTTCATTAAGCAGTTTTTCTATCTCTTTTACATCCTCTTGTGTTACATTATTAAAGTTTGTTTTCTTAGGCAAATACTGTCTAACTATAGTATTTTAATTTTTATTTGATAATATGTTATCCTTCTTTTTTTATACAAACAATAAGGACAAAACAATGCCTAGAGCCTATTCAGTAGATCTTCGAGAGAAAGTATGACAACATATAGAAAAACATCATGATAAAAAAACAGCCGGCCATATTTTTCAAGTAGGTATCGCAACAATATATCGATGGATCTTGCAAAAAAAGCAAAAAGGACATTTAAAGCCAATCCGCAGAAAATATGCTTATAAGAAATTAGATGATGAGTTGTTATCTAAATATGTAGAAAAACATCCGGATTATTTTTTATCGGAAATTGCTGATTATTTTTCAGTCACTCCGCAAACGATTTTTTATGCCCTTAAAAGATTAAAAATTACACGAAAAAAAAAAACTACTCGCTATAAGGAAAGAGATGAAAAGAAACGGGAAGCTTTTATGAAAGATTTAAAAAATATTCCCTTTGACAAGAGAATTTATCTCGATGAAACCGGGATTCATCAATTTTTATTTCGTGAGTCCGGAAGAAGCTTACGCGGCAAAAAGAGTTTTTGGAGCGGTTTCAGGAAACCGCTTTATAAGGCAAAATATTATTTCAGCCCTATCTAAAGGGCAGTTTTTATCTCCAATGTGTTTTGAAGGTACTTGTAATACCGGGTTATTCAATATTTGGCTTAAGGAAGTTTTGACTCCTCAGCTTACACCCGGTAGTGTTCTTATTCTTGACAATGCCGGTTTTCACAAATCAGCGGAAAGCAGGAAAACAGTAGAATCTGCCGGTTGTAAGCTTATGTTTCTTCCTCCATATTCTCCGGACTTAAATCCTATAGAAAAATATTGGGCTAATATGAAAAATAAAGTTAGAGAGATATTACGAAAAGTTACGAATTTTAAATTCGCCATTGATCAAGCAATCTTATCAATGTAAAATTAAATGACTATAACCCATTCGTATGTTCATTCAACCCTCTTTCCCGGGAATGATAGGGTTTAGCAAAATAAAACTCTGCTTTGAGTGTTGAACTTACTTCTTGATGCCGAGAAAACTCTAAACCATTATCTGCTGTTAATGTGTGAACTCTATCCTTAACAGGCTTTAAACAGGTAATTAAAGCATCGGCAACACCGAGGGCTTGTTTAGACTTTACCTTCATAAGCATCGTATATTTAGAAGCACGATCAACAATAGAAACAATCACTCCTTGATGATTTTTGCCTATTATCGTATCTAATTCAAAATCTCCTATTCTTGTTTTTTCATCGACAATACAAGGTCTTTTATCAATATCGAATCTATTGGGAATACAGCCTCGGCCTGCTTTATCTGCACCTCGCTTTTTATACTTCTTACCTTTGTGTCTTAAATTTTTATATAAATTGCCCCAATTTCGTTTATCTTTCCAAATATGACGATAAATACTTTCGTGGCTGATAAGCAGGCCTTCTTCTTCTTTCAATCGACCGAATATTTGAACAGGACTCCATTGAAGCAGTAATTTACTTTCTATCTTCATAAGTAGTTCAGGGGTCATTTTCTTTGTTTTACTGCTCGCTTTTGAACGCCTTCTTTTAGTTTTGATTTGTGCTGCAAAATAGATATATCTGCCTTCATAGCTATTTCTTTTTAACTCTCGATAAACAGTAGTTTTATTAACATTTAATTCCTGCGAAATAGAATCAACAGAATCTCCTCTTTTTTTTAAAGTACATATTTGGCACCTTTGTTCGTAGGTTAAATGCCGGTAGCCTTTAGGCATAAAAAATCCCTCCATAGTTTTTTTTTGCAAAAATTTACTATAGAGATTTTGCCGGCATTTGGCCATTTTCAAATTCTTCCTATTTGTTGCACTTCAATGTTGAAAGGGCGCAACTATTAAATAGTATATAAAAAATAATTATTAATTCTTTTATAATACCTTAACAATCGAGAAATATGATTAAAACAAATTAAAATAGAGAAGTATTGGTAAAATGTTATTTGAAATAATCCTTGCTATGATTCATTACCTGAAAATAAAACTTGGTTTATAATCTTTTTAATTATTACCGGTTATTCTATGATTACCTTCCATTAAAACAGATTTTTAAAAATTAAAATGCGACAACAGACAAAACAAACCACATCATGGCAAAATATTAATCAATGGTATGATCAAATCGTTGGAAACGATGGTATGTACTACCACCGCCAAATCATCATTCCAAAGATTAAACAACTTTTAAAAGCGAGTAGTAGGCCTATTGAAAGAATTTTAGATCTCGCTTGTGGCCAAGGCGTATTAGCTCGTGCAATAGCAGAAAAACATCCTTACGTTGGTTTGGATTTATCTAACTCTCTTATAAAATCGGCTAAAAAGTACGCCTCAAAACCTAATCATCACTTCCATGTAGCGGACATAACCAAACCCTTCTCTATTAAGGATAAAAATTTTTCACATAGCTTCATTATTTTAGCTTTGCAAAATATTGAGGATCCTAAAGCTTGTTTCTCTGAGATTCATAAGTGTTTAATTAAAAGGGGAACTTGTATCATCGTATTAAATCATCCTTGTTTTAGAATTCCCAGACAATCACATTGGGGTTACGATGAAAAGAAGCACCTTCAATACAGGAAAATCGATCTATACAATACGCCTGTTTCTATTCCCATTCAAATGAATCCGGGAATGGGTAATCAATCTAACCAAACGATTTCCTTCCATCGCCCTTTATCTCAATACATACAATGGCTATCGGATACCGGTTTTGTCATTGAAGACATGCAAGAATGGTTTTCTGATAAACATAGTATTGGGAAAAATGCCAAACAAGAAAATAGAGCGAGAAAAGAATTCCCTCTTTTTATGACTTTAGTTGCGAGGAAATTTAAGTTTTAAAGACAATGCCGAATAAGGGCCTCATCAATGTCAAAGATAACTAAAGTTTCTGTATCTGCACGCTGTAATGTCTGTTCAATAAGAATGATCACAACAAATTTTAAAAAGAATGGTCTCCTCCCCATATTATTATGGTAATAATAAGGCTAAATCAGGCCCTGAAATGCCTTCCAAGCAATAACCTTTCTAATCTCAGTGTTTTTTTACGTATAGAAAAAGATAGAAAACTTACTAGATACGGTTAAATTTCTTTTTAAAAAAAAGAGTTTAAGCTATTCAAGCTATTTTTAAGCACTTATTCAGATGATCCTATCCCTTATCGCTCGATTATTACAAAAGAATTATCGCAATCGAATATAAATTCATTGTTAAGGCCAAGTGTGAGTGAATTATCACTTTACATAGGATAGCAAATTTAATAAGGTTGGCTATTATTGAACTTTAACCCAATTGTAGATCATGATCGTAATGAAGTTTGGAGGCTCTTCCTTAAAAGATGCTCAGCGTATAAGGCATATAGCTGCATTAATCCAAAAAAATTTACATAAGCATCCTATTGTGGTGGTCTCTGCAATGGGATCCACTACCAACCTATTATTAGACGCCGGACAGTTAGCTTTAGAAGGAGCAGTCGACATCTCATCTATTATTGATTCACACCTAGAAGCTGCTAAGGACCTCGGTATTGAAACGACTCATTTAACAAAACTTTTCGAAGAATTACATGATCTTATTTTGGGTATCCGATTACTAAAAGAATTATCATCTAAGACACAAGACCAACTCCTGTCTTTTGGTGAAAGATTGTCTATTCTTGTCCTTGCAGCTTACCTAAATCAGGTTAAAGTATCTTCCAAACCCATTCTGGCATTTGATGCCGGCATCATCACTACTTCCGACTTTACCGAAGCTGATATCTTAAAAGAGAGTGAACCACTTATAGTAAATGCCTTCAGTTCACTAAAACAAGATTACTGTTACACGCCTATTGTTACAGGATTTATCGGTAAAGATAAAAAGGGTAATCCTACCACTTTAGGAAGAGGAGGAAGTGACCTTACTGCCGCTATTATTGGTTCTTGCCTCAAAGTAGAAGAAATTCAAGTGTGGAAAGATGTTAACGGCATTCTGACAACGGACCCAAGAATTGTACCGTCTGCAACACCTGTGCCAATCGTCTCTTTCGAAGAAGCTTCTGAGCTCGCATATTTCGGAGCCAAAGTTCTACATCCCAGAGCAATTTTGCCGGCAATGGGAAAAAATATTCCTGTAAGAGTAAAGAATTCCTATAACCCTGATCATCCGGGTACCGTCATTATCCGAAATGTGGAAAAACAAGATTCTCTAATCACTGCTATTACCCATAAATCTGATGTAACTCTTGTTGATATCGTTTCTACTCGTATGTTAGGACAACATGGTTTTCTGGCATCGGTCTTCATTGTTTTCAATTCATTGAAAATTTCTGTTGATGTCATCGCAACAAGTGAAGTTAGTATCTCTTTAACAATCGATAAATCAGAAAAAATCACCCACCTCAATAAAGAATTAGAAAAAATTGCTCACGTCAATATCCAGACAAATAAAGCTCTTATCAGTTTAATCGGAAATGTTGAACGTTCAACAGAAAGCTTAAAAATGGCTTTTGAACTATTTTATAAGAAAAAAATAGATATTGAAATGATATCGCATGGGGCTTCCAAAGTAAATATCAGCTTTATAATAGAACAAACCCATTTAGAAAAAACGATCCGAGATCTTCATCAATTATTTTTTAATTAAGGGGCACACATGAAATTAGCACTGCTAGGCTATGGTCAAATGGGACAAATGATCGAAGAAGTTGCTTTAAAAAGAAAACATACTATCATCGCAGCTGTTGATATGCATAACCCCAATGCCTCACATAAACAAATTTCCGAAGAAATTATTAAAGATGCTGATGTATGTATTGATTTCACTCTTCCTGATTCTATTATCGGCAACATAAAAAAAGCGGCTGATTTTGGTAAAAATATTGTGGTTGGAACAACCGGCTGGTATGATCAAATCGATGAAGTTAAAGCGTACATCGAAAAGAAACAGACGGGTTTAATCTACGCGCCTAACTTTTCTTTGGGTGTACATATCTTTTGCAGAATTTTAGAGTACGGAGCTAAATTGTTTAACTTCTTTGAAGAATATGATGTCGCCGGAATTGAATATCATCATTCGCAAAAGGCGGAAAGCCCATCAGGCACAGCAAGAGCCTTAGCGGATATTATTACCACTTCCATTGATAGAAAGACACAACCTATTTTTGATAAAGTTGATCGCAAAATTAATGAAAATGAATTACACTTTTCAACTATTCGATGTGGTCACATGCCCGGTACTCATACCATCCAATTTGATTCAGAATCCGATACTATTACGTTGAGTCATCAAGCCAGAAACCGCAAAGGTTTTGCTTTGGGTGCTGTTTATGCCGCTGAATGGATTATGGGTAAACACGGCTTCTATGACCTAAGTTCACTTATTGAATACTTAACAGAACAAATGGGAGATCTTAAATGAAGTTATCGGGAGTACATACCGCATTAATCACCCCATTCAATGAAGATGAATCTGTCAGTTATGAGGGGCTAAAACAAAATATTTTATATCAGATTAATAGCGGGGTTGAAGGGATCTTAGCTCTTGGCACGACAGGAGAGAGCCCTACCTTAACTGATGAAGAAAAAGAAAATATTATTAAAGCTTCAGTTGAAATTGCTAAAGATAAAGTTCATATCATGGTAGGAACGGGAACAAACTCTACTGCTACTACGATTAAAAACACTCAAACGGCTCAATCTTTAAATGCTGATAGTGCACTTGTCGTCACTCCCTACTATAATAAACCGTCGCAAGAAGGAATTTATCGCCATTTCAAAAGTGTTATAGACAATACCGATATACCTATCATGATTTATAACATTCCCGGCAGATGTGTAAAAAATATTGAAACTGAGACATTACAACGAATAGCTCAACTACCTCGAGTCCTTGGCGTAAAAGAAGCTTCCGGCATCATGGAACAAATCAGTGATGTTGTAATGCAAATTTCTCTTAATCAACCTGACTTTAGTCTTATGAGCGGTGATGATGCCTTAACACTCCCTGTCATGTCACTAGGTGGTAATGGTGTTATCTCAGTTGTGAGTAATTTAGTTCCAAGTCAACTTATCGCCCTTATAAAGGCCGTAGAGGCATCAAACCTTAAAGAAGCTCAAAGCCATTACCGCTACCTTGAACCGATCTTTAAAGCTGCTTTTATAGATTCAAATCCTCAACCGATCAAAGCTGCCATGCAAATGTGTTCAATGCCTTCAGGACCTTGTCGATCGCCTTTATGTGATTTGTCACCAAATAATTTGGAATATATCGAAGACACGTTAAAACAAATGAAGCTTATCTAAAGAAATTAAGGAAGAGATGATGAAAAGGATAAGAGTAGGTATTTTAGGAGCGACCGGAATGGTAGGCCAAAATTATATTTCATTACTTCAAAATCACCCGTGGTTTGATGTCTCATTTTTAGCAGCATCGAAAAATTCTAGCGGTATGCCTTATTATGAAGCGGTAAACAATCGTTGGCGTATGGAAAAACCTATTCCTGATACCATCAAAGATTTACCGGTTCATGATTTAGAATCTGTAGCAACGGCTAAAGCGAATTGTCAAATGGTCTTTTCTGCCTTAGGAGGAGAAAAAATCGATTGGCATGAAGAAAATTATGCTAAACATGATCTGCCTGTTATAAGCAATGCCTCAGCTCATAGAATGACAAGCGATGTCCCTCTTATTATCCCGGAAGTGAATCATCATCACCTTGACATAATACCCTTCCAACAAAAAAATAGAGGTTGGAATAAAGGTTTTATTGTCGTAAAACCAAATTGCTCGCTTCAATGTTATATGATCCCCCTTTATCCGCTACACCAAAAGTTTATCATTGAGAAGGTTATCATAACCACTATGCAAGCTATAAGTGGCGCCGGCTATCCGGGAGTGTCTTCTTTAGATATACTAGACAATGTAATTCCCTATATACCCGGTGAAGAAGAAAAAAGTGAGAAAGAGCTTCAGAAGATTTTAGGTTCCATTGACTCCAATCAATTCATTCCCTATCTCGATATTGATATATCTACCCACTGCAATCGAGTACCTGTCATCGATGGTCACCTAGCCTGTATTTCGGTGAAATTTAAACAAAAACCTTATCTAGATGAAATTCTTGATATTTGGCAAGCTTTTATAGGCCTTCCACAAGAGTTAAAGCTTCCTATGGCACCTAAACATCCGGTTACCTATTCTCCCGAAGTTAATCGACCTCAACCGCGCTTGGATAGAGATAATGATAAAGGGATGGCAATCACAGTAGGTAGATTGCGCACTTGCCCTGTTTTCGACTTCCGTTTTGTAGGACTTGCCCATAATACTATTCGAGGGGCTGCGGGTGGCGGAATATTAAATGCTGAACTGCTCGTTGCAAAACACTACATTAAATAGGCTTCAATTATGACAGTATGGAAATCCGTTCAAGAACTTCAAAATAAAAATGGCATCCTCTATTTTGATGGTTGTAATGTTTTGGATTTAGCAAATGATTACTCAACTCCCCTGTATGTTTACAGCAAAAATAGAATCAGAAAAAATTACCAACGCCTTTTCAAGGCTTACAAGAAGTATTATCCAAAATTCGAAATCTACTATGCTGTTAAATGTAATAATAATCCTGCCATTGTCAATATCTTAGCTACTGAAGGAGCCGGAGCTGATAGCTCTTGTCCGGAAGAAATTGAAATAGCAAAATTATCTCATATAAATGAGAAAAAAATTCTATATTCCGGCGTCTATAATTCAGATAAAGATTTGCAATATGCAGTTGATATGTCTGCCGGACTTAATTTAGAAGATATTAGTCAACTTGAAAGATTAGCTCAACTCAAGATCCCTGAATTTTTATGTTTTAGAATCAACCCCGGGATGGGACATTCCGGTACTGAAGGTCTTATTTTCGCAGGTCCCGATGCTAAGTTTGGTATTAGTGAAAAAGATGTAAAAAAAGCTTATAAAATAGCTAAGTCCTACGGAGTAAAAAAATTCGGCATTCATATGATGACCGGTTCTAATATTTTAGCTCCTGATTATTTTGAAGCGGTCGTTGGTAAGCTCTTAGATATCGCGGGCCCCGTTTCTCAAGAATTGGGCATTACTTTTGAGTTTATTGATATTGGAGGATCTTTAGGTATTCCTTATTTGCCTGAAGAAAAAGAACTGGACATTGACGCTGTAGCATCTTCTGTCGTTAAAATTTTAAAAGAAAAACTCAAACAATATAGCATGGGTGAGCCGACCTTGATTCATGAACCCGGAAGATACTTGTTAGGAGATGCCGGTATGCTCCTTACAACAGTCTCTTCTATCAAAGAAGCAGAAAAAACATTTATTGGTGTTGATGCAGGCATGAACACACTTTTAAGACCTGCATTGTATGACGCATACCATCACATTCTTTATGCAAATGATTTAAATGCCTCTTCTGATAAACTTTTCAATGTCGTTGGTCCTATTTGTGAAAATACGGATCAATTTGCTAAAGAAAGGTTGCTTCCAAATGAAATTAAAGCGGGCGATGTGCTGGCCTTTTTAAATACCGGAGCCTACGGCTTTTGCATGAGTTCTCAATATAACTCCAAGCCTCAATGCGCCGAAATACTTGTAAACAATGGACATGCCGTCCTCATCAGAAAGCCGCAAACTTTCCAAGACCTTATTAAAGGAACCTACATTCCCGGTACATAAGAAATAAAATAATAATTATGGTTCAAAGAAATAAAAACATCGCGAAGTTATCTCAAGGATACTTATTTCCCGAAATTGCAAAAAGAAAAGCTCTTTTTGTAAAAGAAAACCCCCATGCAACAATCATTAGTTTAGGTATAGGTGATACGACAGAACCCATTCCTCATTATATCAGTCAACGTTTGCAAGATGCGGCAAAATCTTTAGGAACCTTAGAAGGCTATAGTGGTTATGGTTTAGAGCAAGGTTTTAAACCCCTTCGAAAAAGTATTGCAAATGTGTTCTATCATAATCGTGTTGATATTGATGAGATTTTTATTAATGATGGAGCCAAATGTGATTTAGGACGTCTTCAAGCTTTTTTTGGATCAGAGGTGCGCGTTGCAATTCAGGATCCTGCCTACCCTGTTTATGTAGACGGTAGTGTCATTGCAGCGCAAACAGGTCATTATAATCCCAAACTTTCTCATTACCATAATATTACTTATATGCCCTGTACACCGGAAAATGGCTTCTTTCCTGACTTAAGCACATTACCTGCTGCCGATCTGATCTATTTCTGTTCACCGAACAACCCGACCGGAGTGGTAGCTACAAAGGAACAATTAAAAAAACTCGTTGATTTTGCTATTGCCAACGATTCCTTTATCATTTTCGATGCTGCGTACGCTTCCTACATTCAAGATCCGGAACTACCTCGTTCTATCTATGAAGTAGAAGGGGCTAAAACGGTTGCTATAGAAGTTAATTCCTTTTCTAAAATGGCAGGCTTTACAGGTGTTCGGCTTGGCTGGACTGTGATACCAAATGAGCTCTGTTTTCAAACCGGAGAGTCGGTAAAAAAAGATTGGATTCGTTATATAACCACTATTTTTAATGGGGCTTCCAATATCATCCAAGCAGGAGGCATTGCTTGTTTAGAAGATGAGGGAATGAAGGAAATTAAATCTTTAATCTCTTTCTATATGGAAAATGCAAACATTTTAAAAAATACGTTGGATGGATTGGGATATAAAACTTTTTCAGGTAGCAATACCCCCTATATTTGGGCTGATTTAGGAAGCGGTAATTCCTGGGAATCCTTCGACCTTCTACTAAATAAAGCTCATATCATTTCAACTCCGGGATCAGGATTTGGGCCTAGCGGGGAAGGATTTATTCGCTTAAGTGCTTTTGGCCACCGAAATCATATCGAAGAAGCAGCTAAAAGGCTCGATGAACACCTCTAAATTATTCGAAGAAGCCTTTAACTTCGTAGAAGTTTTTGTCTTCTACATATAGCTTCTTTTGATCTTTATTCTTGCGCCTTTTTCTAAGTCGTTGTTTCATTTTTTGATACCCTTTCTTGATTTGCTCTAGTTTCCATCGTTTTTTCATTATTTAACTCTTTAAAAGACAATATTTAGGCTATTCCTAATAATTATAAAATATAAACTTCTGTTGCACCATTTTATTTAAATAAAATACTTGATATTTAAAGTAAATTTTAAAAAATTAATAAAAAAAAACTGTATTATGAAATTCCAAACCTTTGCCTTCATCTTTCTATCCCCTCGCTTTGATGAAAAATCAAAGTCGATTACAATAAGGAAAAAATGGATATCGATACTATCGTGAATTAAATTTTGTTTTTCATTATGATGATGTATCATGCACGAATGACTTATCTTACTTGATTTAAGAAAAAAAACCTTTTTTGTAAGTTTCCGTAAAAAACCTAAAATTTGATCCTTACAATCATTAAATTGTTCATAATCAGGAGTTTCGCGCTACAGAAATGCGTTATTAAAATAATTTTTTAAGGAACATCGATTAATATGATTTTTTTAGAGAGCCGGGCTTAGAAAAGAAGGATTTGGTACTTAACAAGATTTTCTTGGCCAAATATTAGACTTCTTTCGAAATGCATCATATGAGTTCCAAATGATAGATTCCCGCAATAAGGTTGAATGAGACTCTCAAATGCCTTCTAATCAATAACCTTATTTATTTCATTCAAAAACTTTTCCGATCTCAGTGTTTTTTTACGTATAGAAAAAGATAGACGACTTAATAGACATGGTTAAATTCCTTTAAAAAAAAGATTTTAACCTACCAAACTATTTTTAAACACTTAATTCAGATGGTCCTTAAAACTCCTTTAATTAATAATTTTTTTTAAAGTTAAATGTCGGTAAGACAACCATCTGCTTAAGTATTATTAGCGGTCTAAAAAAATGCTATAACACAGTCGGATTTATCAAACCTATTGGACAACGACATGAAAGACTTCCCGATGGCCGGCATGTCGATAAAGATGCTGTGCTCTTCAAAGAACACTTTAAACTTTTAAGTGACTATAAAGATATGAACCCGATTCTGTTTCCTTAGGGTTTTACTAAAAACTACTTGGATTATAATGGTACAAAAGAAGAATACGATGATCGTAAATTCACCCAATCCATTCAACACTCTTTTGATAAAATCTATGAAGACTGCACGGATGCAGTCGACTCGCGAGGTGACGGTGGCGAAGCAGAGGAACGAAAAGCGCGTTAATTATTGACGGCGGTGGTGCTTGGACGGTATACTAGTTGATTAAAATAAAGAGTTTATGATGAAAGCTGTCAAGTTAAGATTCTATCCAATCCTCAAACAAAGAAGGCAATTGGCCTATGAGTTTGGTTGTTCTAAATTTGTATATAACCGGGCTTTAAACCGAAGAAGCACCTTAATACAAAGAAGAGAAAAAATCGATTAATTAGATTGGTCTTAGTAGAGAGTTAACACAACTAAAAAAAGAGAAGCTATTCTTAAAAAATGTATCTACTACAAATTTGTGTAATACCCTTAAGGCTTTGAAAAGATGGAAAACGGTATCATTTTAACAGGCAAAGATCCGTAATGAAGATACTCACAAGGTAAAAAAAGCCATTAGCCTTGTAGAAGATAATATTGATTATGACCGGTTATGTCATTAGGAGAAATTTTTATGTCACCATCATCTACCCTCTTATCAAAAGAGGCTGTAAAACAAAAAGTTGTTATTGCTATGTCCGGAGGTGTAGACTCTTCTGTTTGTGCCTCTTTAATGAAAAAAGCCGGGTATGAATGTGTTGGCATGACCATGCGTCTTTGGTCGGGAAAAGAGAAGAATACTGCTCAAAGTTGCTGTGGAGCAGAATCGCTAGATGATGCACGACTTGTAGCAGACAATTTGGATATTCCCTATTATGCTATTAATTTTCAGAAGGATTTTTGGGAAAAAGTGATCAAAGTTTTTGCTGATGAATATTTTGCCGGCAGAACGCCAAGTCCTTGTATACTTTGTAATGAGAAGCTCAAATTTGATACCTTATATCAAAAAGCTATTGCTATTGGCGCTACTAAAGTCTGTACCGGCCACTATGCACGGGTTCTTTTTAATGAAAAGACAAAGCGTTGGAATTTATTAAAAGGGAAAGATCTAAAAAAGGATCAATCTTATTTTCTTTTTAGCATGACTCAAGATCAGCTATCAAAAACTCTTTTTCCTTTAGGATCGTATACTAAGAATCATATCCGACAGTTAGCTGCTGAAGACGGTTTAGTCACTGCTAATAAACCTGAGAGTATGGATATTTGTTTCATTCCTAATGGGGATTATGCCGCATTCTTAAAAAAACACTTTCCCGATAGACTCCCTGAAGAGGGAAAGATCAAACATATCGATGGTACAAACTTAGGTAAGCATCAAGGAATCCATTCTGTAACAGTAGGTCAACGAAAAGGTCTGGGAATCGCTTTTGGAAAACCTCTTTATGTTACGGGTATTGATGCAGCGACAAAAGAAGTCACCGTAGCGGAAAGAGAGCATACATATAATACGGAATGTCTGATTAAGGGTATGAATTGGATTATGGAAGAACCCAATATAGGTGATACTTATCACCTCCTTGTCAAAATACGAGCTAGAAGCGAGGCGGCACCCGGCACTATTACAGTTCTAACGGATAAAAAAGCTCGGATTGTTTTTGATCAACCCCAATATGCTATTGCTCCGGGACAAGCGGCTGTTATTTATGATAATGACTCTGTCTTTGCCGGCGGTTGGATAGAATAAAGCAGTTCGTTTGCTTGGCTCAAGATATCTTCCGTTTTAATGGTATTGATAGAAAAATCATTCTTATCTAAGTGATAATGATCCACTTTAGAAAAGGAGTGTAATACCTTATTTATAGGGGTGTGAGAAACTCTGGAAATAGGTGTACAACCAAATAAGGTAATAGATGGTCGATTTAAAGCCCAAGCCATATGTGTGGGCCCTGTATCATTTCCAATAATGAGATCCATTTGAGCGATCAATGCTTTTAAAGCATTGAGGTCTAATCGAGGTAATACTTTGGCATCGGGGCTAGTAGCAGCTATCCATTCAGCGCATTTTTTCTCTTCTTCATTTCCCCAAAGCAAAAGACTGTTTTGTTTTAATTCATCTATGACATGGCAGAGCTTTTCCTTATCATAAATTCTAGAACCCCAAGTCGCACCTAGAATAAAACAAATGTTTTTCTTATTTGAACTTATCATTTCTTGGAACTCAAAATGATCAATTCGATATCCTAAGAAAGGTTTTTTCTCAACTATCTCATCCGGTGAAATAGAAAAATTAAGACTACCGGCTACTAGATCACAATTTCGAGCGACAGTATTGAAATGATAAGGAATAGAATATCCTCGCTTATAAAAAAGCGATGAGAGTTTTTCTCTAGAGCTTTTTCGATCAAAGCCATGCGTCTGAGATCCGATTATCCGGGATACAATTGCTGATTTAATTAAACCTTGCAAGTCGATGATACAATCATAACCCTTTAGAAAGGACATTTTTAAAAATTCAGAATAGAGGAGCTTTATCGATTTTCTTTTTTTCAACTCTTTTAATCGAATAGGAATAACTTCATTGATATCTGAATTGTTCTTCAAAATATCTGAAAAAGCATCATCTGTTATCCAATCTATTATTGCATGAGGATATTGTTTTCTGGTAAACTGAAGCACGATCATACTTAGGATGATATCTCCTAAAGCGCTGAGTCTAACAATTGCAATTTTCATAATCAAAAGATTTCATTTAAAGCATCTTGAAAATATACGGATAAAGGAGCGACAGTCTCCATTTCTTTCCCGGTGATAGGATGTTGAAAAGCTATTTTATGAGCATGCAAATAGAAATTGGAACAAGGGTATTGACATTGAAAAGTACTGGTATAACGATAGTCTCCTATTAAGGGATGTCCCATACTCTTCATATGAACCCTAATCTGGTGTGTTCTTCCTGTTTCAGGTGAACAACTAAGAAGAGAGCAGTCCCTTCCCTTACGCAGGCGTTCCCAAGTTGTTCTTGCAGACAACCCTTGATCCACCGTATCCCAAACAGCTTCTCCTTTGCTATCTAAACCCCTAACCATATCATCACTGATAGTCCCATTAAGTCGTTTGACTTCTTTATCGACTATTGTGATATAAATCTTTTTTACTTTTCTTCTTTTAAAAAGATCTGCCATAGCATCCAATGTTTTCTCATCTTTGGCCAATATCAAGATGCCGCTGGTATGTCGATCTAGCCTATGACATAACAACCACCTTTCTTTAAAAAACTTATTTATAAATTTCGGCTCACATAAAAACCCTGTCGGCTTATTATATAAGATAAGGTAACTATCTTCATAAAGAATATCTTTTTTATCAAAGACCAAGGATTTAGCTACTATACCTTGTTCATCTAAACAAACCTTATCCCCTTTTCCTAAAAGACTTTTTTTCATTCGCTCAGGATGACCGTTTACTTGACAAAGGTTCTGATCCAGCGCCCAATCAATCTGCTTAACAGTCAAATGAGGATTTTTTTTCTTAAGAAAGGCTTTTAAGGACAATCCCGTATCTTCTAAATCAATAATCCAAACTTTAGTACTCAAATTTTTTAACCCTTCCTAAAAGAATATCTATGGCTGCAAGCTCAGCTTCAGGCTTATCTTCCGGCATGAAAATGCACGTTTTCACCCTTTCAATGATCTTATCAGCATAAGGCCTTTCAAAGAAAATAACCACAACTTCTGTCCCTAAAAGAGTAAACTGCTTTATAAAATCGACTATTTTATTAAAGAGTTCATCATTATGAGATCTGATAGCAAGTACGACAGGAAAAGATCCAAGTTCTTTAATAAAAGATTTGATAATTCCCTTATCTTTTAAAAAAGTTGTTGATAATTCCAAAACCTTTACTTGAGTTGTAAAACTTCTTGAAATTTCATCATAGGCCAGATGTGAATGTCTACCTATATGGATATATGCCGGGCATGGAATGAAAGATATCTTCAAGGGTAAGCTATATTTTTCTTCCTTTATAACAAAAGCTGTTTCTTCATAAATACGTCGTTTCAGTAACCTTGCTTTTTTTGTATTTAAGCTATCATATGTAACTGAGCAAGGAATTGAAATTTTATGAGATAAACCGAACAATTGTTTTATATATAATATTTTCATCACCTTCTTATTCAAACGGTCTATACTGAATCGATTATGAAGCACTTCATGTGTTATAAACTCAATGAGCTCAGTAATATCTCCTTCAACTAAAATGCTATCAAAATCATTTTTGAGACATCGCATCGTCATACGTCCAATTAAATCTAAGGGTTTTTCTTTTAATAATCTTAAATCAGCAACCGTCCATTTATGGATTTTAAAAGCAGGTAGTAATCTACAGCTTAATTTACCCCAAGGCATGGTGACACCATGATTATTCAATCCAAGTGTCTTCATAGGATTTCTAATGACATTATCCATTTCATAACAATTCGGAGTATCGGAATTTAATGAATATAAAATGCCTAATCCGGAACTCGCACATCCTCTTAAATATTGTGTCAATACACGTTTTTCATGATGATCTTGTATAGATAAAAATACGGTTGTTAAACCTGACTTTAAACATCTTTTTCCCATCTCTAAGCCGGCTTGATATAAAAGAACAGGATCTTTAACTCTACAAAGGGTTTCTTTCCCGGGCATTGAAATAAAATGATCTAAACCCATCTGCCAGTTATTCAACGTCTCATGCCCTGATATTAAGGGAATTTGACTAAGTTTTTGATATTGATTAATCCGATATAGCTGATGTAGAACATCTCCGGCATGAAAAACTAATCCTCCTATTCCGTGATGTTGCATAAACATGCGCACTAATGAATCTTCCGGATCATCCCAAGAGGCTGTGATAGATAATAAAAAAAGTTGAGCTATTTTCTTTTTTAAAGAGACAAGTGAACGGAAATGTTTTTTTGCCCATTCCTCTCTTTTTCGCATAGATATGGGCCATTTAACTTGAACATATCCGTGATCAATGTTTTTGTCATTGGTCCTCTGATACTGTTTTTTTAAATCAAAAAAAGTCGCACAATCATCTCTTTTATATCGATACCATTTCCTGCCGCCAAAATAAGTATTAATTAGTCCCTGCTTTATTTTATGATCGTTATAAGCGCTTTCTTTCTTAGATCCTTCTGAGAAGGGATTAACCCCTTCAGGTGGTTTGATAGCCATCAAATCATCAACTTTAAAAAAAATTATATTAACTTTATATATTCTTTATAAAAGTATCAATTTGTTTTATTGAAAATTAATTCCTAAGAAATTTTAAAAGTCATAAATTACTTTAATTATAGTTTAAGCGTCTGAATATCACTTCTTTAATGAAAAGCTAGTTCGATATTAGCAAATTAAATTACACTAAATATTCGTTAAAATAAAGAATTAGTGTTACACCTAATGATTAACCGTTCGCTTAGTTAATAAATTTAAAAATACACTTAATTAATCATTAAGTGACTAAATATAAGGGAAATATGGGTTTATTTCTAAGTGCTTTCGGGCTTGATCTGACATACTCCCATGACTAAGGTCCTTGTCATTACCCATATTTTTTGAAATATTTAATGACGAAGGGGTTGTTTTATTTATTCAAGATACAACTCCGGTAGATTACGGTAGCCATAACCATACAACGGGGTTAGGTCCAATCGGTAATAATCAAGGTAGAGGTTTTTTATTGCATACAGCTTTAGCTGTCATACCTCGACAACATAATCCTGAAATTCTAGGGATTGCTATGCAAGAGGCATGGAAAAGAGAAGATTAAGTACACAAGGGCAACGAGACAAAGCATCAAAGAAGACAACGAAAAGACGGAAGGAGATATTTGGGAAAAAACTGTGATGAGAATAGATACAAGGCCAAGTTGTCCTCAGACTCCTCTTTGGGTCAGTGTGGAAGATAAAGGGAATGATATTTTTGATTTTTTTCTTTCTTCGAAAGAATACAACCGGTTTTATCTTATTAAAGACCTCTGCATAACTTATTGATTTAGTCCTCGATTTGTCAAAAATATATTTATAATGTCTTTAACTTACATCTGAAGGTTCAATTGTGATTAAAAATCTAAGTTATGCAAAGGTCTTTTGGTAATAGATTTCGATCTTGCCCGCTTAAGTTGTTAATAAATTAACGCCCGGTTATTTATTAAATATTTTTTTAATACAAACTTAACAAATAGGGCGTATAATGTATATTATATTAAAATATAATTGTAAATATAAGGATATATTATGATTTCTTCTAATACCGTTTCTAATAGTAGGCAACAACAATCTCCGTCGCTTCTTCCTAATCATGAGGAATCAAGCCCAACAACTGTTGACCCGGATTCCGTTGTTTCAGTAGCTATTAACGCTTTACCGGAGGAGCGGACGGACGGCACAGGAGCCCCTCCAACACCTAATCAATTCGGTGAAGCAATGGAAGTTAGCACTTCATCAGGGGTGCAGGTGGCCGGCACAGGAGCCGCGGCACCTAATACTCGATTCTCTGAGCTAATGGCACTCATGAATTCGAGCATAAGCAACACCTATGATAGAGACGTAAGGGATAGGATAGCTGAGGAAACTCTCGCAAGGAATGCTCGAAACGAAGAAATTTGGGACCGTGTTCAGGAAGACCTTATAAGACCTACAAGACCGCTTCGAAATGCATCTTGTGGCAAAAAAGAAGCGCGTCAACCTTAACCTGCAACCAAAATATTTTTCATATTTAAGGTAATAGCGGGCTTTATCTTAATTGCCTACTCACGCACTATAGTCATTTAATTTTACATTGATAAAATTGCTTAATCAATAGCGAATGTAACATTCGTAACTTTTCGCACTATCTCTCTAACCTTATTTTTCATATTAGCCCAATATTTTTCTATAGGAGTTAAGTCCGGAGAATAAGGCGGAAGAAACATAAGCTTACAATCGGCAGATTCTACTATTTTTCTGCTTTTCCGCTGACTTGTGAAAGCCGGCATTGTCAAGAATAAGAATACTACCGGGTATAAGCTGAGGAGTCAAATCCCCTTAAGCCAAATATTGAATAACCCGGTATCACAAGTACCTTCAAAACACATGGGAGATAAAAACTGCCCTGTAGACAGGGCTGAAATAATATTCTACCTTACAAAACGGTTTCCTGAAACCGCTTCAAAAACTTTTTTACCGCGTAAGCTTCTTCCGGGCTCACGAAATAAAAATTGATGAATCCCGGTTTCATCGAGATAAATCCTCTTGTCAAAGGGAATATTTTCTAAATTTTTCATAAAAGCTTCCCGTTTCTTTTCATCTCTTTCCTTATAGCGAGTAGTCTTTTTTGTCGTATAATCTTTTAAGGGCATAAAAAATCGTTTGTGGAGTGACTGAAAAATAATGAGCAATTTCCGATAAAAAATAATCCGGATGTTGTTCTACATATTTAGATAACAACTCATCATCTAATTTCTTATAAGCATACTTTCTACGGATTGGTTTTAAATGTCCTTTTTGTTTTTTTGCAATCCCCATCTAGATACTGTTGCGATACCTACTTGAAAAATATGGCCGGCCGCTTTCTTGTCATGATGCTTTTCTATATATTGTCATACTTTCTCTCGAAGATCTACTGAATAGACTCTAGACATTGTTTTATCCTTACTATCCGTATAAAAAGAGAAGGATAACATATTATCAAATAAAAATTAAAGTACTATATATCCTTGCTGATCATTGGTTTGGATCGAAAAAACAGGGAGCTTATTCAATATGAAACAGATAAGAAATGTATTTTAGGTATGAAGTCAAATAGACTAGTCGCTTTTTCAAAAAGAGATAGCTTGGCTTAAACATGTATCTTTTCCTGTTGCTTTAATAGAAAAAGTCGTCATAAACGAAGATGGTGCATCAGGACCCCCGGACCTTGTAAGCAATAACTGAGATCATAAAAAAAGGTGGAAAATAGAAGAGTACCATAAATCTATTAAGCAAAATACAAGTCTTGCAAAATCACCTACCAAGATTGAGAGATCTCAAAAAAAATCATATTTTTACAGCTTTTGTTGCTTATTGCAAGCCGGAATTATTAAAAATTAAGACCTGCTTAAATCATTTTGCTCTTAAATATAAATGGTTACTCAAGGCAAATCAGGTAACCTTTTATGAACTGAAAAAATGACATGCTACTTGATTTTGCTTAAGATGAGTTATTTAACTCAAAAGTTAAAGAGTTTAAGTGATATTTCCCTGCCAATAATATAAGCCTTATTTATATAATTTAACCAATATCAATTATATATTTTTTTGAATTATATAAGCACCGTATTATCAGTCGCTTAGACAAGATGAAAGATATTAAATAATTAAACTAAAAAAATAACCCTTGTCACCAATAACAAAATAATACATTACATGGGATTAAAGTTAAATAGTCGCTTATTTAAGATATTTATAAAGATTTCTTTTATATTAAGCAATCTTTATATGGCACAGTTTAAAAAACTATTGACGCATCTCGTAAAGTAAATTATAATTTTTATTGGCAGATAGTATAAATTAATAAAAATATAGGAGAATCTAAAAATGAGCAAGGATAGCAACTTAAAACAAATCGAGCTTTTAGAGCTTTTTGAGCAATTTCTTTTTTCTGAAGATAAAGAACCCTTCTTTCAAATAGCTTCCTCAATTTTAGAAAATTTAGATGCTAATAGTCAAATTGAAGCAGCTAAATTGCTTCTAACAGAAGAACATGCTACCTACATCCGGCCTCTTTTAAAAATGCTTGAAGAAAATAGCGTTGTTTTTATCTTTAAAGACTTTTTGTCTGAACAAGCTCTTGTTCCCATTAAGAAACTGTATAGGTAGTCCTATACAGGGAAAGAATAATCGCTGCTGCTTGCGATACATTTAACGACGAGATTTTTCCATTTATTGGAATTTGTAAGTGAAAATCTGCATGTCGACAAATACTGGTTTGTAAACCTTGATTTTCTGAGCCCATGATTAATACCGTTCGCTCCGGGAATGAAAATTTAAATGCGTTCTCAGCCCCTTTTCTAGCATAAACCGCGACTATCCAGAATCCTTCTTTTTTCAATTTAAGCACTGCATCTACTAAATTAGAGACTCGTACTAAAGACAACAATTCAGAAGCTCCAACACTCGCTTTAGTAACAACAGGCGTAATATCTGTGCCTCTATTTTTCGACCAAATAATCCCATCAACACCAAAACACTCGCTCGAACGCAAGATAGATCCGAAATTTTGAGGGTCCTGCATGGAATCAAGGATCATCAGTAAACTTGCCGATTGATTTTTTTGTTTTTCAATCAGTTCACTGAGAGAAAGACTATTGCGGCCTTTAACTAAACCGGCAAACCCCTGATGTGACTCCGAATTCAATAAAGAGGACAACTCTGATTTTTTTAAGTATCGAATTGAAATATTCTTTTTCTCTAATAACCGAATTAATTCATCACGTCTTTTTTCAGGAGTATCGGATGCCTGAACAAAAACCTTTAAAAGTGAACTCGCTTTATGTTTTAAAACCTCTTCTAAACAATTACGTCCCATAACTAATAAAGAAGAAGAAAGACGATTTTTTATTTTTTTCATACTAAATCTTGTTTAAGATTTGATCATTTAAACCCAATAAAACCGGTGCTGATTTGAATAACATTGAGTGCATTGTTCTTGAGCATCGTTATAATAAGCATCTAAGTAAGAATCTGATAGGAAAGTTTCAACTAGCCCTGATACAGTTAAAACCCCACCTGTAATTTTAGATTCTCTATCCTCTTCAGTTAAAAGACTAAAAACATAAAGGCCATACCAATAGATGCAACTGTTCCTTGAAGTCCTATATTAAAAGCCGGATAACATTTATCTTCATAACACGATTGAGAGCCCGTACCTTTTGAAAACCTTTACATCTATACTACCCTTGTTTTGAAATATTAAATATAGAATGAGATGTTAAAGATTAGATAAATGAAAAGAACCGGTCAATCATCTATTTTCAATAATATCTCAGCTTCTTCATCAGTTAAAATTTTATCTATATAGTTTAACTGAAGATTAGCGATCCGATCATCATATTTATTATTGTAGATATCCATTGCAGTATAATGAATCCCCACAAAAGGAATAGATATTTCCTTTAATTTTGCGCTCATATTTTCTATATGATCTATCCTATCATCAATAAAAATCACATGAGGAGGAACTATGTTAACAATGGAAAGGAGAGAGTGAAAACTCTCTCCTTTAGTACTCGGTCCACAAAATAAAATACCGTTAACAAAGCGACAATAACTATTAAGTCGAGTAACTTTATCGGTATTAATAAAAGAAGAGAAGGGCAAATCAAAGCTTAGAGATTGAAACTGCTTATAAGTTAGCATTTCTAAACCCACAGAGCGAGATGTTAATCCCATGATATCCATTTTCTTGCCTTGTAAATCAGCTAAAATAGAAGGCGTTTTCTTCTCTACCCATTTAACATCGGTAAGATATTGCACTTTTTGCCACAAATGATGCGCATGCAAATTAGCTAATTTCTCATGATAGCCTTTTAATAAAAAACTATTGTATAGTTTTTTTTCCCAATATTCAGTTCCAATCATTTGACAAGGACTTATCAACGTATTGTCAATATCAAAAATAATTAAGGTGTTTGAATGAATATATTTGAAAAGATCAGAAATATCCTTACTTTCAATGATTACATTTGTCATGTGCAGAATAAGAACCCTAAGTAATAAAGGAGTTAGATTGTGGGATGTGTTGGACTTAACAAGCAATTTAACATAGTGTCTAAATCTTCAGCAAGTAATTGAAGATCTGCTTGTTTTATTTTTGGATTTGTTTCTTGGTCTAAGGTCGTTAATACAGCTTTTGCGCCATCCCACACAGTGTCAAAAGAAGGAAATCCATCAGAACGAGCTTGTCTGTTTAAAGCTGTCTTATTATCCGTGTTCTTTAAGAAATTCTGTAGTTCAAATACATATTTACTGTAGTCTTGCTTAAAATTATCAACTATTGTTGCCAATTTAGCGACTAGTTCTTTACTGTTTTTTTCGCTATTCGCAAATGTATCGTTCACCTTATACTCACTTAAAGCGTATTGTGGACACGTATGCATTATCCTAGTCATGATCTTTCTCCCAATAGACATCTCATCCGATTTCGGTTATTACCCATTCTTTTCATTTTCTACACTCAAAGAATGGTACGGTTCATAAGAATTTTTACGCCATGGATTAGGCCTTCTAGAGATCTTAGTCAAATCATTTATGAAAGAATCATCTATTAGCAACTGATCTAAAATATCATTCTTACCGATATCAATTTGATCAAGATGAGGGTCTAACGCTACCTTGTAAAATTCTTCTTCTTCAATAAGAGCCTCTTCTAACGAAGATAAGTTTCCGGAGACCATGATCTACACTCCTTGTTTTCAAAAATGGCAAAGTGAAATCGAACGTACACGATAAAAAGATATAGGGTCAAATATTTTTTTTAAAAAAAAGGATATGAACAACATATTTAAAGTTAAAATATTGGTTTTTACCGATTAAGGATTTTAAAAAAAATGATTGTGGAAAATATAGCTCTGAGGCCTATGAGAAACCGTTTTTTAAACAACTATTTATTTTTATAAAAAACAAAAACACCAAAATTCAAAGTAATTAGATCTTAATATAACTACGAATTTAATAACTAAGTTTATAATGACTTTAGATGTAACAACGCTTTTCTCTAACAAGAATAAAAACAACTTTCTATTTCAGCTCATCTTTTTATAAAATAAAGACTTTCAATAAGCCTTACTTCTTTAAAAAATGGCTATTTGAGACCCAAAACAGCTCTATAGTACTTTAATTTTTATTTGATAATATGTTATCCTTCTTTTTTTATACAAACAATAAGGACAAAACAATGCCTAGAGCCTATTCAGTAGATCTCCGAGAGAAAGTATTACAACATATAGAAAAACATCATGATAAAAAAACAGCCGGCCATATTTTTCAAGTAGGTATCGCAACAATATATCGATGGATCTTGCAAAAAAAGCAAAAAGGACATTTAAAGCCAATCCGCAGAAAATATGCTTATAAGAAATTAGATGATGAGTTGTTATCTAAATATGTAGAAAAACATCCGGATTATTTTTTATCGGAAATTGCTGATTATTTTTCAGTCACTCCGCAAACGATTTTTTATGCCCTTAAAAGATTAAAAATTACACGAAAAAAAAAACTACTCGCTATAAGGAAAGAGATGAAAAGAAACGGGAAGCTTTTATGAAAGATTTAAAAAATATTCCCTTTGACAAGAGAATTTATCTCGATGAAACCGGGATTCATCAATTTTTATTTCGTGAGTCCGGAAGAAGCTTACGCGGCAAAAAAGTTTTTGGAGCGGTTTCAGGAAACCGCTTTATAAGGCAAAATATTATTTCAGCCCTATCTAAAGGGCAGTTTTTGTCTCCAATGTGTTTTGAAGGTACTTGTAATACCGGGTTATTCAATATTTGGCTTAAGGAAGTTTTGACTCCTCAGCTTACACCCGGTAGTGTTCTTATTCTTGACAATGCCGGTTTTCACAAGTCAGCGGAAAGCAGGAAAATAGTAGAATCTGCCGGTTGTAAGCTTATGTTTCTTCCTCCATATTCTCCGGACTTAAATCCTATAGAAAAATATTGGGCTAATATGAAAAATAAAGTTAGAGAGATATTACGAAAAGTTACGAATTTTAAATTCGCCATTGATCAAGCAATCTTATCAATGTAAAATTAAATGACTATAACGGTAAGTCTTTATTTTAATTTTCAAATATGAAATCATTCGCTTTCTAATAACGTGCGAAGAATGATGAATCTATTAAGCAAAATGTAAGCCTTGCAAAATCGCCTACCAAGGTTGAGAGATCTCAAAAAAAGCATATTTTTGCATCTCTTGTTGCTTATTGCAAGCTAGAATTGTTAAAAGTTAAGACCCGCTTAAATCATTTTGCTCTTAAATATCAATTGTTAATTAAGGCAAATCAGGTAACCGTTTATGAACTGAAAAAATGATATGCTACTTGATCTTGCGTAAGGTGAGTTAATAAAATGATTGCAAAAAAACGATTTTGTATAGATAGGCTTTCGGTACTTTAAAAAGAAAATGTTGTATGGGTAGGGCTTCTTATTTTTCTCGATTAAAAGTCGAAAGACAACTTTAGATAAAAGCTTTGTGCTTTAATTTGAACAAGGCTGTAAGAAGGATTGTGATGAACTAGAGAGAGGGTGCACTATTATCTATCAAATATTTATTTTAAATCTTTCTTTTCTTATTGTTAAACGCTTCGTTTAACCTTCTTATTACTCACTTTTCTTGTATTTCGCTTATCTTACATCCAATCATTAGTCGTGCAGATGTTTTTGCATTCAACAAAACCGGTAGTTGCCACAATAAACCGGACCCCTCTTACGAAAATTTATAACAGCGATCGAAGAGCTAAAATTTGATCATTACTTAAATGATTTTGACCGGTCTCTAACATATCTTGTACAGCTCGTTTTATAAAGCCTGTATGACCCGCAAAAAGGTTTCCTATATTTTCCTGATCTAACACCGGCCATCTGACTGCTTTTGCATCATCCCCGGGTTCCGGGTTAAATGAAGATGCTTCTTCATCAGTTAAATGTAAGCAAGAAAGCGAAGTCTCCATCCAAGCATTATCGGTATTACGAGGGTCATCCGAATAGCCTTGAAATAGAATTTTAGCATTAGAGAAGTCTAATTGAATATTGGTCTCTTCAAACAGCTCTCTTTTTAAAGTCTGAGTCACCAACTCACCTTTATCTACCATACCACCCGGAATGGCCCACTCCCCACAATCTACTCTTTGGATGAGAAGAGCTTCTATTTGTTTGGTTTTAGGATTAACTCTTGTGATGACCGGATCAGCTGCAAAATTAGCGCCCCATTTACCTAATAGTCCCCTTCCCTCAATCCCTGTCCTACCCATAGGATTTAATGGGATGCCACGATCGTTAAACTGAACTGTAGAGATAAAGCTATTCCGGACATCTTTTCTATCAACTAAATAAAGATTTTCCGGATCAGCCCATCCATTTGGTTTTATAGTGCAATCATTGTTTAAAACCCCGCCTGATACATAATAGTGGGGGTTGTAAGTCTTATATCCACTATTCCAGCTCACTTTATCGTCCGGCACGTAAAAACGTTCCGGATATTCCTCGGGCTTCTCAAACCTTGATTTGATATGAAGTTCGCTCTTTTGTTCAGGCATAACCCACTGTTCCTCTTCATAAATAGGTACCTCATAAACCAATAAAGCGCTTCTATGATAATTAGATGTCAAATTCAAGTCCATAATCTCTCCTAAATTTTAATTTTATCTTATAATTCAAAGAAAGGCCAACGATTATTTATTAAGATTTAATTAAGACATGGCTCTGTATCTAACCATTAACTTCTATTTTTAATCATTCACCTCACGCACACATCTCTCATAAAGAGCGTTTGATTCTATAGACTTCTTAGTAGAAGACAATGCATAAGGTGAGTTAATAAGTATTTTTACTCCTGTTTTTTAATTAGCTATTTACTATCAACTTAGTATAACAGACTTACTTAAAGTTACTTATGCAATTTGCCGATAAAACAAACAATTGACATTTTAATTGTTATTTGATATAATTTGTTCAGTAGAGTTCTATTTGGCCGAGGATAGTAAATTAATATACAAAGGATTTAAAAAATGACTTTAAATTTAGAAAGCATGAGAGAAGAGTTTAAGCCATCTAAAACAGATAAAGAGGCTATGGAAAGAGGTTCAGGTTTAATTAAAGAAATTAACCGCATTTTAAATGATAAAAAAAAACATCCGGATAATACAACTCTAGACGAAGCTTTGACTTGTATTAAGATTATCAAGCGGATTGAAGACATGCAATTCTTTCTCGAATCAACCTCTAAATTCGATGAGATTATGAAAGTGATTAATCCTTTATTAGAACATTTTAAGGCCATGCAGCAATCTCTGCCCTTGGCAGAAGATATCATTAAGAAACAAGTTCAATCAGATATGCTAGAGAAAGAAAAGGGTGTATAATACTTAAAAAAGACTTATTAAAAATACTCAAAAAAGATATCAGGCCACTTACGGATCGTTAGATAGCAGTGCAGGCTGTTGGCCCTTGCTAACAGGACCAATGGGTTTGATACCTAAACTATTGACGACAAAGGCCCATTCATCGGCTATCTTGGCGATTCTCATCCATATCGGCCGGCCCATACCATGCCCGGTTTTTCTATCAATCCTGATCAGCACAGGGTTATCCCCTACCTGAGCGTGCTGAAGTGCTGCTGCGAACTTGAACGAATGCATGGGAACTACGCGATCATCCGTATCAGCTGTAGTAATAAGGGTGGCAGGATAGGCTATACCGGGCTTAATATTATGATACGGCGAAAAAGCATAGAGAGACTGAAAAATTTTGGGATCGGTAATGTCCCCATATTCACCTTGCCAAGCCGATCCGATCGTAAACAAATGGAAGCGCAGCATATCCATGACACCCATTGCCGGCAAGCAGGCCCGGTAGAGGTCCGGACGCTGGGTCATACAGGCACCAACTAGTAGGCCTCCATTAGACGCCCCCTGGATCGCCAAACAATTAGGATTCGTGTAATTCTGTTCAATAAGCCATTCTGCCGCGGCAATAAAATCATCAAAAACATTTTGCTTGCGTGTTTTGGTGCCCGCTTCGTGCCAGTCCCTACCATATTCACCGCCACCACGAAGATTAGGAATTGCCAAAAGACATCCCATCTCGACCCAAGCTAGATAAGCCGGTGAAAAATGGGGGGTCAGCGAAAGATTAAAACCACCATATCCATAGAGTAGAGTTGGTACCTGTCCATTCCGGATCATATTACATCGGTGCACAAGAAACATAGGAACTCTCGTCCCATCCTTACCGGAATAAAAGACTTGCTCAACCTCATAATCGGCCGGTTTGAAGTCAACTTCAGTTTTCCAAAGAATTCTAGATGTACCGGTTGTCAAATCCAAATGGTAAATCGTCGGAGAAGTAGTGAAACTCGTGAAATAATAAAAAGTCTCCGCATCATCGCTTCGCCCTGTAAAACCACCCGCCGAACCAATACCGGGCAGTTGGATATCGCCCATAGGGGAACCATCCTCGGCATAACGCTTGATCTGAGTGGAGGCATCCTTTATATAGTTAACAATAAAGCTATCATGGAGGTGTTGAACTGAATTCAAGGTTGCATCCTGCTCCGGAATAATCTCCAGCCATGCCGGGATCATCCGGCTCATATCCATGGCAAGCAATCGCCTGCGGGGAGCATCCTTATTAGTTATGAAGAATAAAATATCCTTGATGGAAGTAACGAATGTATACTTATCATTCCAATCGTTGATCAGGTCTACGAATTGGCCGTTCGAATTCGATAGATCACATACCTTGACGAGGTTGGATGCACCGGCTTCAGAAAAGACTGAGACTACGAGCCAGCGACCATCTTCGCTCAATGAGGGGGACCATAACCATGTCGGATGATTTTTGTCTTCAAGAATTAGCCGGTCCTCCGCCGGAGATGTACCGGGTTCGTGCCGATAGATTTTCATAAAAATATTCTGATCCTGAAACGCGCCACCTTCCTTGGGTTCATTGTATCGACAGTAATAAAATGCGCTACCATCCGGCATCCAAACAGGGCTACGAAATTTCGACCACTCGATAGTATCCTCCAAATCTTTACCGGCCTGCAGGTCCCTGATCTTCCAACTCTTCCAGTCGCTACCTGCATTGGTAATTGCATAAGACATGTATCGGCCATCGTCGCTGAAACTAATTCCACCTAATGCTATCGTGCCATCCTCTGACCATGTGTTGGGATCGATAAGAACCGCCGGTTCCTCATCAAGGCATTCCATGGTGTAAAGAACAGACTGGTTCTGTAGCCCATTGTTTGCAAAAAAATAATACCTGCCGGCGATTTTGCAAGGTACCCCGAACCTTGGATAATTCCAAATCTCCTTCAGTCGCTCCGCGATCGCATTCCGGTACTCAAGGCCATTGAGATATCCACGGGTCAATTGTATTTGGCCTTCAACCCACGCATTGACTTCATTGTCGACGCGAACGTCATTTTCAAGCCATCGATAAGGATCTTGAACGGTTATGTTGTGGTAAATATCAGCATGATGAACGCGCCGAGTTTCCAAGTATTGAGGGGTTGCCGGCAGTGAAACAGCGATTAAAAATGATGACAGCATACTTTCTCCTTGTTAGATCCTATTAACTCCGGGCCAACTCAATTCACGATATTCGGAAATTTGTCAATCTCCCAATCTAAATGGAATCTCTAGGTAGAATATGGTTTGATAAAGCTCTTAAAACACATCTACATATACTCATTCACATTGGAAACCGGACAGGATTGAGTTCCGGCACTTGAAATGTATCATTAATTCGTGTCTTAAGCTTGTCTCTTAAAATCGGAATTTTGTCTTTAAAAAACTTTCTTACCTCTAATTCAAACTCAGTAAATGTATCGTAAAATTTATTATAAGTAACCGTTTCTTTCATCACTTTCCAAAGTCTTTCTATTGCATTTAAATTTGGAGAATATGGTGGTAAATAGAGAAGCTCTATACGTGAAGTCGTTAAATATTCTTGAATCAGTTTGTTTTTATCGGCTCTTCCGTTATCTAAAATAACATATATTTTTGAAGCCCGTGAATGATTCTCTAATCCTTTTAAGAAGTCAATGACCTCACTTCCTCCAATCGTGGAGTATTCTTTTGACCTGATTACCATATCCTCAAGTCGTAAAGCTCCAATAATAGGCATTCCGGTTCGCTTATTTGTGGTCTTAAGCGTTTTCTTAACCCCTTTTTGGAATCCACCCACATACGGATTGGGATTGATAATCAGGGTGTACTGCATCAAAAAAATAGATCTCTTCACTATTTTGAAGGCCTGCTTTTAATGCTTCCTATTCTTTAATAAATTGTGCCTGTTTCTCTAAGTCAAGCCTACCGGGGACATTAACAGGGCTTTTGAAAACAAAATGATGATGCTTTAGCCAAGATGTCATCCCTCTTATGCTGTAAGAAATTTTCTATTGTTCTAAGACAGATGCGCATACATCTTTAACCCTTCAGATTAGAAAATCCCTGCATAACTGACTTGATAATATTTTTTAAAACTCACTGATTGTTTAAACTTATTTTTCATTTATTTTGATAAGTTTTATAATAAGAAGACCTCTGCATAAGTTATTGATTTAGTCGTCGATTTGTCAAAATATATTTATAATGTCTTTAACTTACATCTAAAGGTTCGATTGTGATTAAAAATGTAAGTTATGCAGAGGTCTTATTATAGTATTTTAATTTTTATTTGATAATATGTTATCCTTCTTTTTTTATACAAACAGTAAGGACAAAACAATGCCTAGAGCCTATTCAGTAGATCTTCGAGAGAAAGTATTACAACATATAGAAAAACATCATGATAAAAAAACAGCCGGCCATATTTTTCAAGTAGGTATCGCAACAATATATCGATGGATCTTGCAAAAAAAGCAAAAAGGACATTTAAAGCCAATCCGCAGAAAATATGCTTATAAGAAATTAGATGATGAGTTGTTATCTAAATATGTAGAAAAACATCCGGATTATTTTTTATCGGAAATTGCTGATTATTTTTCAGTCACTCCGCAAACGATTTTTTATGCCCTTAAAAGATTAAAAATTACACGAAAAAAAAACTACTCGCTATAAGGAAAGAGATGAAAAGAAACGGGAAGCTTTTATGAAACCGACATTCCTAGACCGTAAGATATTTTTTTTGAATTAGAATTATAGATTGCCTATCCTGTTACTTTTTATTTGATACAAGGAGAAAAGTTATGCCGGAAGTTGCAGGAGATAATATTCAAACAGTGAACATGGATCACCATGGATTAATTGCAGCACTTTGCAGCGATCTAAAAGTAGCGGAAAGGATTGATACCGGATTAAAAAATCATCCACAAAGAAAAGTAAGTGCGGGACAGGCAGTAATTGCAATGATTCTGAATGGATTAGGGTTTACTAATAGACGTCTCTACCTAACACATCAATTTTTTGCTTCTAAATCGATAGAGAATTTACTTGGCAACGATCTTCGAGCAGAAGATCTCACAGATTATACTTTAGGTCATGCTTTGGATGATATTGCGAAATATGGGAGCAGTAAATTATTTGCTGAAGTTTCTTTTGGAATAGCCCTAGACCATGATTTACTACAAAAAACGCATCATCTAGATACAACAAGCTTTTCCGTTCATGGGTCGTATGAAGTGAAAGATGATCCGCAAGTGATTGAGATTAAGCAGGGTTATTCTAAAGATCATAGACCTGATTTGCAACAAGTTGTACTTTCTCTCGTTACCAATGGTCCGAGTTCTATGCCTCTATGGATGGAAGCCTTAGACGGCAATAGTTCTGATAAAGCAAGTTTTCATGAGACGCTCAAAAAAATCAGTGAATTTCAACAACAGATTGATGTAAAAACAAAGTTTAAGTGGGTTGCCGATTCAGCGTTATACACAAAAGAAAAGCTCTTAAAAAATAATGATTATAAATGGCTCACCCGAGTTCCCGAGATAATAGGAGAAGCAAAAAGATTAGTAGAAAAACCGGAAGAAGAAATTGATTGGATTGATCAGGAGAAAGGATATAAAACATGCAGCTTCACCTCTTTTTATGGAGGGATTAAACAAAGATGGCTTTTGGTTTTTTCAGAGCAAGCCTATCAGAGAGAGATAAAATCATTAGAAAAAAAATTGACCAAGGCAGAAGAAAAGCTCAAGAAACAACTTTGGCATTTGGGTAATGAGGAATTTAAATGCGAAAGTGATGCTAAAAAAGCTTGGGGCAGATTGACTAAAAAAAATCATTTATATTCCATGAATAGTGAGATATTGCCGATTCTAAAATATGGTAAATTAGGCAAACCTAAACAAGGAGAGGAAAAACAAGTTGTTGGATACAAGATTCATGCTAGCTTTGAAAGGGAAGAAGAAGAAATTAATAAACTGATGAATAGAAAAGGACGGTTTATTTTAGCTGCGAATGACACCGATAGAGAAAATTATAAAGATGAGATGATGTTAGAAGAATATAAAGAACAGCAAAAGGTTGAAGGAGGGTTTCGCTTTTTAAAAGATCCTTGGTTTATGGTTGATTCTATTTTTTTAAAAACCCCTCGACGCATTGAAGCATTAATGATGGTTATGACATTGTGTTTAATGGTTTATAATATCGGACAATATCAACTTCGACAAAAATTGATAGAAACAGAAGAGACATTACCCAACCAATTAGGAAAGGAAGTCAAAAATCCAACATTAAGATGGATTTTCCAAATTATGGAAGGTATCGGAATAATCCGTTTTTTTCAGAAGACTTCCCGGAGAATTTGTAAAGAAATGATCACAAATTTAACCCGTCTTCGGAAAAAGATTATTGTTTTGTTTCGAAAGACTGCAATGAGGATGTATGGCTTAATTAGAAAAACTTGTTTAGAGGTCTAGGAATGTCGGATGTAGCTTGCCATTCGAGAATGCCGTACAGATTACTTGTTGCGTCTTCTTGTTCACAACAACCTGAGTTTTTAGCGTATATTTTTTCTTTTTTCCTGAGTAAAAATACTTCTGTTTTTTTTTGGCCTTTCAATACGCGTTTCTGTTGCATCGATTAAAATAACGTCATATTCAACATCGCTCTTTAGAAGAGCTTTGCGTCCGGGCAAAGAGAAATCAGGGTGCTTGATTAATGTATCCTCGACCCACCTTACAGTTTTATAGGCAGTACTCTCACTAACACCGTAACTTTGACTCACATGGAAATAAGTCCCGTATTCTCGGATATATTCTAGAGTCATAAGCAGCATATCCTTTATGCTTCGTTTGTTCTTCCTACCACCTTTAACTTTTTTGAGTTTGTTCGATTCTTCTAAAATCAACTGCATCCTATCAAATGTAGCTTTCTTAATGCTCATTAGCCGACAAAATTTTTCGTCGTCTAAACTTTTAACTGTTTCAAACTTCATGTTATCCTCACTTATTTTAACAAGAACATTATTATCAAAAAATTAGTTTCGAAAGAAGTCTAATGTATGAAAAATGTATTTATTCCTCTATAACCTGAGTTTTGGGTTTAAGTCATTAATATTTAATTGATAGTATGGATAAAAGCTACCCTATTTCACAATATATAAGCGAGTAGTGCGGACAATAGCAAGTTTTTTTAAAATAAAAATCAAGTTATCTATTTTGGATACAGTGGGATATATCTAAAATTTCAGGGTATAAAACCTAAAACTCAGGTTAACAAGAATACGAAACAACACTTTAATCGAGAGGCTCTCATCCCAATGCTAAAGCAAGGGGCTGTCTCGCTTAATTGTCATAAATCTTTCTTTGATATTTCTCAAAAGAGCGATTTTTCAATCATATTCATTACAACCCCTATATCTAAGGATTGCATAAATTAGAAGAAACAACTATCAACCAGATAAAAACCCTTTTCTTATTTATGCCAGCCTTAGCCGGAATTATTTATCCCAGTAGCTTTAACATCAATAAACGTATCGATAATATGCTTGACTCTCTTCAACATAGAGGAAAAGGTACTAAAGAAATATTTAAACATCGAAATGTTGTTTTAGGCGCTCATTCAGATGTTAAAGGCTATAATAAAACCCGCTCTGTATGGCTTGCTTTAGATGGAACCATCTTTAATCAAGAAGAGATTATCAAAGATCTAGAAGCAGAAAATCATTCTCTTAACAGCCATGATTTGCTCCCTGTTTTAATTAAAAGCTATGAAGTTTGGGGTGTTGATTTTGTAAAAAAATTAAACGGCCCTTTCCTGATTCTATTATTTGATTTAAGTCGCCAAGAAGTTCTTTTGGTTCGCGATCGATTTGGAGTAAAACCACTGTATTGGGCCCATTATAATAATCATCTAATATTTGCTAGTGAATCAAAAGCTATATTAGCAACAGGAATGGTTCCTAGAATCCCTTATAAAAATGCTTTTGCTTCTTATCTTTTTTTCGGATTTATCCCTCAGGACATGACTCTCATCAAAGAAGTCAACAAACTACTTCCCGGTCATTATTTATATTCGGGCTTACATCAAAATCTTACTATTCGTTCTTATTGGTCATTTGGCGAAGCTGCCGGTACGAAAATTAAGACAACAGAAGAAGAAGTTGCAAGCAAATTAAATGACCTATTAATTCAAGCGACAAAAAGGCGCCTTGTAGATGAAAAAGAGGTCGGTTGTTTTGTCTTAGGTGGGATTGGCTCTGCCGGGATCTGTCATTACCTCAACCGGCTTAAAGGTTCTGATAATACTGTCATGTTAACCTCTTCTTTTGAAAATGTAAATGAAGAAGACTTGCAAGCCTCACAAGAAGTAGCCAATGCATTAAAGATCCGACAAGAAAATCTAGTACTGAAGCCACAAGATCTCTTAGAAAACCTTATCCCCATTATCTGGTATTTGGATGAGCCGATTGCAGATCCTAACATAATCGCTACTTGGAACCTTGTAAACAAAGCGAAAGAAATAGGCGTCGGCTCCTTTTCAGGAATGGGCAGTGATGAATTATTGGCAGGAAATTTGCGCTATGTTGCGCACTTTTATCAAGAATCTTTTCCCAAAGAGGTCTCTAAATTTCTTCGCCCATCATTAAAAAAGGTTATCGTTCCTATTTTAAAAATATTTAATAAAAAATTCGCTTTAAAAATCCTGAAAAATCTTTTTTACGATCCGGGGGCAATGGAATACTTAAAACATAATGCTATTTTTGATCAAAAAAGCATAAGCTCTATATCCCCTAACTTAGCTAAGACTTTTTTCCCGGAAACCTATTTACAAAATTTTTACCGTTATAATCTTGAAAATAAAAATCCGAACTCTTTCCTACTTCTGGATGCTGAGACCATGTTAACGGATCGTTATTTGCTTCAATATGAAAGAATCACCGGTGCATTAGGTGTTAATTGGAAAGCCCCATTTTTAGATAAAGAAGTCGTTGATTATCTCTTAACTGTTCCTGAAGAACTAAAAATTCAAAATGATAATGCAGCCCTTCCATTAAAAAAGATTTTACAACCTATCTATCCGGAGTCATATCTATCTCGCTCAAAAAAAGTACGCTCTAATATTTTTGCGTGTTATTGTCAAAATGCTGAATTTAATGAAGTATTTAACCTGCTCTCTGATGGAGTCCTTGTTGAATCAGGTCTTATTGATTATAATCATCTAAAAAAAGAATTACTAAATTCATATCTTAATCCAAAACGATTTCAACGCCTTTGGGCCATTTTGATCCTGGAAATCTGGTTCCGTCTATTTTTCAATCGTCCGATTGATAAAATCCCTCTTGATACTTCTATAAAAAAGTTTTTATCCGAGCAAAACAATCACTGATTATAAATAATTCAAAATCAAAAAGTTATATAATATTAACAAAACACCATAAAACAATTAAAAAGTAGTTATATAATATTTATATAATGGTTATATAATATCAACAAAACCATAAAAACACTACAAAACAATTAAAAAAATATATGACATCAATATCAAAAACACCAATATTGGAATGGAAAAATTGCCTAAATACCTTAACTGACGAAGATCCTTGTCCTATTTGCCTTGAATCAAATTCAAATAAAAAAACGGTTCTACACAATGGTGCTCACCAATTTCATAAATTCTGTATTAAAACATGGTTTAATATATCAAAACAATGCCCTACTTGCCGAAAAAAGATAGAAGAAGGAGATCTAAAAGGAAGGTTTTCTAAAGTGGCTGACCGAATAGAAGGATATTCATTAGGAGTACCGGGATTAGTAACAGGATTGCTATCAGCAGGAGTAGCGGGAGCACTAGCAGTAGTAGGAGCAAACGCAACAGGATTAGTAGGAGCGGCAGTAGTAGGGGGCGCGGTAGCAGGATTAGTAGTAAAAGAGACATTAGTAGAATTAGGAACAGCAAGATTAGTAAGAGCAGTAATAAAGGCACCTAAAGTAATAGCAGTAGCAGGAGTATTAGGAACAGCAGCAGGATTAGTGGGGATGGCAACAGGAGTAGTAGCAAACCAAATAGGATTGGGAGCACCGCGGCAAGGGTAGGAGGAGCGGCAGGATTAGTAGTAGTAGCGGCAGCAGGAGTAGCGGGATTGATCATGACAACACCAAGAAGACAAAGAGGAGACATAGCGGCCGACGTTAGAATAGTAGCAGGAATAGGGGGAGCCGCAGCAGGAGCAGCAATAACAGGATTATTAGGAGAAGCAGTAGTAAGGAGAGGAGCAAGAGTAGAAACAAACGCATTAGTAGGAGGAGGAGCATTAGGATTATTAGGAGCAGCAACAACAGTATAGTATTTTAATTTTTATTTGATAATATGTTATCCTTCTTTTTTTATACAAACAGTAAGGATAAAACAATGCCTAGAGCCTATTCAGTAGATCTTCGAGAGAAAGTATTACAACATATAGAAAAACATCATGATAAAAAAACAGCCGGCCATATTTTTCAAGTAGGTATCGCAACAATATATCGATGGATCTTGCAAAAAAAGCAAAAAGGACATTTAAAGCCAATCCGCAGAAAATATGCTTATAAGAAATTAGATGATGAGTTGTTATCTAAATATGTAGAAAAACATCCGGATTATTTTTTATCGGAAATTGCTGATTATTTTTCAGTCACTCCGCAAACGATTTTTTATGCCCTTAAAAGATTAAAAATTACACGAAAAAAAAAACTACTCGCTATAAGGAAAGAGATGAAAAGAAACGGGAAGCTTTTATGAAAGATTTAAAAAATATTCCCTTTGACAAGAGAATTTATCTCGATGAAACCGGGATTCATCAATTTTTATTTCGTGAGTCCGGAAGAAGCTTACGCGGCAAAAAAGTTTTTGGAGCGGTTTCAGGAAACCGCTTTATAAGGCAAAATATTATTTCAGCCCTATCTAAAGGGCAGTTTTTATCTCCAATGTGTTTTGAAGGTACTTGTAATACCGGGTTATTCAATATTTGGCTTAAGGAAGTTTTGACTCCTCAGCTTACACCCGGTAGTGTTCTTATTCTTGACAATGCCGGTTTTTACAAGTCAGCGGAAAGCAGGAAAACAGTAGAATCTGCCGGTTGTAAGCTTATGTTTCTTCCTCCATATTCTCCGGACTTAAATCCTATAGAAAAATATTGGGCTAATATGAAAAATAAAGTTAGAGAGATATTACGAAAAGTTACGAATTTTAAATTCGCCATTGATCAAGCAATCTTATCAATGTAAAATTAAATAACTATACTATCCCTATCTTTTAGAGCTACTTTAGGACAGTCGATAAGTTAAACCTTTGGAGATCATGTCAAACTCGGGAGGGCATGAGTTGGTTGAAGACCGTAAAAATTTCTTTGAGGAATTTTTATTGCAAAAACCAAATGTTGTTCCCGGGATAGTGATCGTTGAATAAGGCATCCCTTCCCTTGTGGGTAAGGACGAATACCCTCTTTAAGCGGGTATCACCTTTATCTATTTTATTTAAAAAGCTTAAAAATGAAAAAAAGATTCGATACTATCTACCATAGAGTTAACAGCCCTCTTATCTAGGGTAAATCTTCGGGCAACCCTTCCATGCCAAGCTCTAACCGAACTCCAAAAGAATTATTCATACTAGCCAACATAAAATACTGAGAAACCAGTGTAATAATATCAACTATTTGATGCTCATCTAAATAACGTATTAAATTTTGCCATAACTCTTGAGAAATATTACACATTTGCATCAGTTCATCTACAGCTTGTAAAATGGCCAAATCTAATTCTTGCCATTGGTCGTCCAAGCGTCTTAAACAAAGTCGTTTTGCTTCATCTTCAGTAAAACCGGCACTTATTGCAATAGGTAGATTATGGCCCCACACATAATCAGCTTTTTTCAAATATGCGATTCGCAATATAATCATTTCTTGAATTCTTAGATCTAATTTTACATGCAATTTAGAGGCTATCCACCATTCAAGAAAAGGTCCAAAATATTCCGAACTTTTAGCTAGCGTACCTAATATATTTACAGGAGCAAATTTTCCTTTAAGACCTTCTTCCGGGAGTTTTTTAAGTATTTCAAACCACTCCTCTTTGAAAGTATCAAGCAACAACGGCTTACTACGCTGACTATTCGCTTCCATTGGCTTTCTCATTACTATAAAACCTCTTTTTTGATATTACTTTGTATTTATATTATAATATTCAACATTATTTTCTTAATTAATGCCTAATAAAATCGATCTATTCTTCTCTTCTTTTCTGAACGGTAAGGAGGACATTGATGTCTATTTATTGCAAAAAAAGTACGCTGTCATACTAAGATATTGAACAAAATATTCTACCTTATTATGGAGCACATTTCAACCTAAAGACATTTTTGAAACCGTAAAGCACTAGACTTCTTTCGAAATAAAATTTTTGATTATAGTAACCTACTTTAAAAGTAGGTTTGTACCATGAAATTTAATTTCGAAAGAAGTCGAATGAAAAAAATCATTTCTTCCTTTTAAAAAAGTAAGAATTCATCTTTATTAATCTAAGTAACCCAAAATAAGAAAAAAACTAATATGAGCATACCTGAGACACCTGCACCGAAAAATAAAAAGCGAATGATTTGGATTAGTGCCTTCTGCTTTATTATTGTTATTATCGCAGTCCTAACCTTTTTTTATTGGCTTTTTGTATGGCGCCATGAAGTCTATACAACAGATGCTTATGTTTCAGGAAATCTTGTTAACCTTAATTCTCAAGTCTCAGGTATCGTCTCTTCCATCAATATTATTGATACCGATTATGTTGAGAAAGGACAAATTCTTGTTGAGTTAGACACAACTGATTTAACCCTTACCTTCGAAACAAATTGTCAGATGCTAGCCGGAAATATTCGCCTATACCCCTTATGAATCAAAGTGCCGATTCTAAGACTTGAAAATGATCATTGATTCGTGTCCTCATTGATTGAGCAATAGAGGGCCAAGTATTTTCAAAAAATCCGGTAATCGATCTCCGAAATTCTTTAGCAGAATTAAAAAACCGATTATTGCGACAATATTCATTCATCACTTTCCATAATCGTTCAATGGGATTGAGGTTAGGACTGTAAGAAGGTAAATAATAGAGAATAATACCTTGTTTTTCTGCTTCTTGTTTGGTCTGAATACTTGTATTATAAGGGCCTTGATCTAAAATAAGATGGATATTTGGAGCTGAGGGGTATTTTGACCGTAGCAAAGCAAAATGCTTTGCCATGGTACCGCTATTTAATGTTTCATAAGCATCTATTGTTACCTTCATACTGTTTAAATTGATAGACCCCATAAGATTCATTCGAGTACGAGAAGCTGTTGTTGCAATCAATTTATCTGTTCCCGGTCGAATCCAACCATAAGAAATTTTAGTTGCCATAGTTGGATGTACACCATCAGCAAATTCAACAGGCTCATTTTTAGGCAGAAATGCCATAAGCTTGGCGTAAAATTGCATCCAAGCTTTTTGTTGATCAGAATTTGCCTTAGCCGGTGTACCTTTAGGCTTTTTATAGGAAAAACCATGTGAGTGTAGCCAAGAAGTCATCCCTGAAATCGTATAAACAATGCCATATTTCGCGAGAACATAAGAACAGATATCTTCTACTTTGACATAGGTATGAGTTGTTAAATGTTTAATGAATTCTTCTGACTGTGGCGCAAGAAGTTTACTGACTGAACCACCGCTTTCTACATGCAATTGCTGTTTATTTTGATATTCTTTAATGTGACGAGACACTGTTTCATCGTCTAAAAGCACAGCTTCAGCAATACGAGTATTACTCCAACCTTTATTCGACAATAGAACAGCCTTGATACGATCTCGTATACGACCATTCTTTTCTCGTTTATGTTGCTGTCTGAGATGCTTTTCTTCTGATAGTGTTAAAAATGAATTCATACAAAATAATTTACACTATACGAATACAAAATATCCGGAGGTTTATTCGTGATGAGTATATAATTCCTTTATTATTACAGGATCGAATTTCCATTTTACGAGGAAAAATAGTCTCAAAATACCCCCATTCCGAACTAGAGAATTCTTTTTGCAAAAATCCTGTAAAACTACGTAATGATCTTTCATAACGAACTTTACATCCTCTTTTTCGATAAATGTCATCAGCTAAACGCTTCAAATACTGAATAACTGTTTCTTCTATTTCCGGTTTCGGGATTATATATTTAGGGAAAATAGAAATATCTAGAATTTGCTCAAACCAGTCGTTATAAACAGGAAGAGCCTTCTCATCAAAAGGATGTTTAAAAGTATTAGCAACTCCCTTCTTAGTTAAAAAAGCAAAATTAGTATCTGCATATAACCAACAATAAGCCTCTTGTTCAGTATATCGCTCTTCCGGCATTTGAGACTCTTCATCGTTCCATACATCAGGAGAATAATCTTTCCAAAACTCTTTATGCTCTTTTACTTCCTCTTTAAACTCGCGTAATAGCACATGAACAAATGATAGATCTCTATTCACCTTGTTCTCCTTGTAATTTTTCAGATATGTTCCGGCTAAACTTCTTGACTAATGACCCCCTCAAGATGTGTATACCTCTGTAACATTTGTAGAGAGCGATGGCCCATAGCAGTCGCCAATTCTAAATTCGAAGCTCCTTGACGAGCGGCAAATATAGCAAAAGAGTGCCGTAGATCATGGAATTTAAATGATTGAATATTTGCCTGTTCCGGTACATCAGACCATACAGATCTAATATCTAATTGTCTAAATGCCGTTTGACCGGGGAAGACACAAGTGTGATGAGTCTTCTTTAACTTTTTCAAATGATTAAGCTCATGAATCACGACATCAACTAAGGGTAAACTTCTTGGTCTTCCATTTTTAGTTACTTTTACATAAGCCATCTGATTCTCAAAATCGATATCATCCCGTTGTAACCCTAAGATTTCTCCTTTTCTAGCCCCTGTAGTAAGAGCTATTAAAACAATAGTATATATATAAGGATGATGATGTTCTTTACAGACCTGTAATAATAGGATAGCTTCTTCATCAGATAAATAACGATCTCTACCGGAAGATTCTTTTAATTTTAATAATTGATTACAGGGATTTTAATCAATCCAATGCAAGTGTTTGACGGCATACGTTAAAATAGAAGATAAAGTAGAAAAATAGTGGTTAACAGTACCCGGAGTACGTTTTTTACCATGTTTCGTATCTGTTTCTAATAAATATTTACGCTCTTTACTTATGAGCTCCGAGTTAATATGACAAAGGGCATAGGAGCCAATCCGTTGATTCCAATATTCTAAATGTCTTAAGGTATCTCTAACAGAATGATGATGCTCTAAAGCTCCGTCAGAAGTATAACGCTCCATTAATAGTGAAAAGGTATGCTTATTTTTATGGTAGGAGAAATTAAAACGACCGGATTTAATTTTTCTTTCTGTGTCATGTGCCCAATCTTCAGCCTCTTGTTTACGGTCAAAGGATTGGCCGGTAGTTGGGAAACCTTTTAGTCTAATAACAGCTCTCCAAGTGCTTCCGGTAATGGTTTTTCTTTTGAAAATTGATGCCATACTATGCCTCTCTTTAATTATTTTGGTAAATCAAAAGACTGGATAGTACCGGTAAAACTATTGTTCACTGCACCGTTTTTGCAGCGCAAGAGATAAAATCTTATTATTTAAGAACTTAGTATTTATTTTAATTTTTCTTAAGTCGCTTGTTTCTAATAAGATAAAATTTTGGGGGCGGTTGGATTCGAACCAACGTATCCATTGCAGAGACGGAGTTACAGGGCGGTGTATCAGTAGTATAACCAATAATATCCAATCATAATGAGCATTATTATAGAGAAGAAATAGGCAAAAGTTTATTGGTTTGTGTTGATTGATGCCGGTTGTTTATCAAGTTTACTGCACCGTTTATTGTTATTGAGATAAAGAAATATCTTCAGAGACAATCTGTGTACTAACCTATGTTCTACCTTTATTCTCTTCTTTTAAAATGGAAAGAGCTTTTTGGAAGGTCTCATCATCATCCATTTCATAATTATATGAATTAGGATATTCTGAACGATAAGAAATCAACCCTTCATAAGATCCAAAAACACAAATATCAGGATGGTAAATTCGGCTGCCTTTTGAATCGTTTACAAAAATGTGTAATCTAATATTTTTATCAGCAAACACTTGACTATCAAGATAAGGTTTTAAAGGCTTATTTGAATTAACAGCCGCAATAAACTCTTGGACACAATCGACTAACATAGCTCTGGCTTCTTTTTTTTTAACCGTTCTATGAATCTTAAATGATAAGCTTAATATTTTATCTCCTAACCATCCTCCACCAAAACCGGTACATTTCATATCATATCGTTCGGATAAAGTCGAAGCGACATCCTTCAATATCCCATTAGTAATACTTCTCCGATCAGAAGGTAGGGATTTTTCCATTTCATCAAGAGCTTTAGTAAGTTGAAGTGTATTCGGATGAGTACTAGTATCGTGTGAGCATGAGGCGAAACAAACACCTAACAATAATACGTTCATTAAAAAAAATAATCGCAACAATTTATTATGCATTTGATAAACCCTTTTGTTTTTTTATAAAATCCCGGATACTTACTTTAAGTGCACTTTGATACGTCTCACTTAAAAAGGCATGATCAAATTTTTCGGAAGTGCCTAAGGCCGGTTCCAATAAGTGGACAGTACCTTGTTTTTCAGCAATCCTACGTTCTTTATCAATGTTCGGAACAAAAGCATCATTCTCACTAAGATAGTGACCGACATGTCTACACAAACTATCATCAATATACTTGCTTGGCGCAATTGCAGCTACCTCAATACGTTTTCGAATATCCTTAGGCAGTAAGTACAAGGTGTTATTCGTATGAGCTGTTCCTTGACTATGACAAACAATTAATACTTTTGAATCGTCTGGGTGAGCATTAAAATAAGATATAATTTCATTTGCTAAAAGAAATGAAGGCGTTGTTACTATTCCATTCATATTCTTTCTAGCTTCATTCAAATCATTGACCTTACCATGAGTGGCATTGTAGACTGATGTAATACTTGCACCCTCGGAATATTGGGACAGAACATTAGTAGACTCTTGTGAATCTTCTAATGTATTATCTATACCATTTATATAAATGATCTTGCCATTTTTCAATTCTTTATCTCCTACCTTATAAACCTCAGACATAAGGAAATTTTCTCTTGTCCTTTCTTTTCCAAGAATATCGTGAGCATTTTGAGCATGCCAATCGCCTGAATGATTCCGAAAATTTTCTTCCGAGTTAAACTTTTTTACAATATTGAGCACTTGCATCCTTTCATCTGCTTCATTAATAGGTTGAGGATAGGTTGAGCAATCAGTAAATACCCTTTGCAGTTCAGCTGATCTTTTATCCCAAATATTTTCATGTTGAGATAAATAAGAATCAGATATCGATGGATTTTCAACTATCTTTTTGTGGTTAGTTTCCACGCTATCTAAACACTTATTAAACTCGTGCATCAGTAATGGTTCAGAAAGAGTGGAATCCTTAAAAAGGTTCTGAGACCTATCTAGGTTACTATTCGTCGATATGGGTAATACATTTTCTTGATTGGATATTACCGGATTACCAAACAAACTTTGTAATAGGGGACCTATAAAATCTTTATCGAAAGGGTTATCAATTTTGACTGAGTCTAAAGAAGAAGTATTCTTTACAGGCGCTAATGAAGCTTCTTTGTCATCGATACCGGAACTATACTTATTAGCGGTATCCCCTGCTAACGTTCCTCCAAGCCCACCGATAGCAGCTCCTACTCCTGATGCTTGAGCAGCTGTTGTTGTCATTGCTGATGCTATAGCTACTGTTGCAACAGCTGCCACTGCAATAGCTGCAACTATGGCAACACCAACGATAATTTCTTTTTTATGATCCTTACAAAATTGACCTACCTTTTTGGTAAGATCTTTGGTTTGTTTAGCCGTTTTTTTAAAGACTTTTTTGACGCTTTTAACAACACGTTTTGTTGTTTTGACAATGACATCAACGGTTTTATTGTATATCTCTTTGGCTTTGCGAGCAGCCTTTTTGAAAAAGTCTTTAGACTCTTTAGGTTCTGGTTTAGACTTCGTTATCGTTTCCTCAATAATGATCTCTTCTTCTATCGTTACTTCTTCTGTTGCATTTAACTCATCTGTTAAGACCTTAATATTGCGATTTAACAAATTGGTATCTGTAGAAGCCTCAGCACCTTTTTGACTTAAATCAAGAAGATGGGTGGTGATATTTGTTACGAGTTCTTCATCACCCGGGCTCTGCTCAATCATCAATTCAAGATCATGAACATATTGCTCTGCTTCTTCAAGAGTTGTGGGCATTCGATTAAATAAGAAGGTCGGATCGTTAGAGATTGTCGTCATCGAAAATAAGCGAGAATTTTAATTAAACGCATATTTTCACAGATCTACTTTTATTAAATCAAATAGTTTATTTATTAAAAAATAATTTATTAATTAGTTAAAATTTTAAAAGTGATGGGAAAAAAAACTAGACAAGCATTTCTATAGGTTCGATACGTTTTCTGGGGTAACACTTCATCGCTTCCCAAAGCTAATAATTGATTTCAGACTCTAAGCTATTTCTCGGCTTATATTAGGTATATAGTATTTTAATTTTTATTTGATAATATGTTATCCTTCTTTTTTTATACAAACAGTAAGGACAAAACAATGCCTAGAGCCTATTCAGTAGATCTTCGAGAGAAAGTATTACAACATATAGAAAAACATCATGATAAAAAAACAGCCGGCCATATTTTTCAAGTAGGTATCGCAACAATATATCGATGGATCTTGCAAAAAAAGCAAAAAGGACATTTAAAGCCAATCCGCAGAAAATATGCTTATAAGAAATTAGATGATGAGTTGTTATCTAAATATGTAGAAAAACATCCGGATTATTTTTTATCGGAAATTGCTGATTATTTTTCAGTCACTCCGCAAACGATTTTTTATGCCCTTAAAAGATTAAAAATTACACGAAAAAAAAAACTACTCGCTATAAGGAAAGAGATGAAAAGAAACGGGAAGCTTTTATGAAAGATTTAAAAAATATTCCCTTTGACAAGAGAATTTATCTCGATGAAACCGGGATTCATCAATTTTTATTTCGTGAATCCGGAAGAAGCTTACGCGGCAAAAAAGTTTTTGGAGCGGTTTCAGGAAACCGCTTTATAAGGCAAAATATTATTTCAGCCCTATCTAAAGGGCAGTTTTTATCTCCAATGTGTTTTGAAGGTACTTGTAATACCGGATTATTCAATATTTGGCTTAAGGAAGTTTTGACTCCTCAGCTTACACCCGGTAGTGTTCTTATTCTTGACAATGCCGGTTTTCACAAGTCAGCGGAAAGCAGGAAAACAGTAGAATCTGCCGGTTGTAAGCTTATGTTTCTTCCTCCATATTCTCCGGACTTAAATCCTATAGAAAAATATTGGGCTAATATGAAAAATAAAGTTAGAGAGATATTACGAAAAGTTACGAATTTTAAATTCGCCATTGATCAAGCAATCTTATCAATGTAAAATTAAATGACTATACACGCCATCGTAGTATCTCTCATTTTTTTATTAACTTACTTGGGTCTCTTATTGCGTACTCTCATCAAGAAAAAAACCTTCAATTAAGTTGGAAAGGCATCAGAATATTTTACCTATGGTAATTTAAACCCAAAACTCGGGTTATTACTCAGATGTTCCTTAGATCCAAACAGGCCCATTCATCATTTCTAAAAATTTTAATCCCCCATATCCTTACCCTTCCTCCAAAACCTATTAAACAAAACCGCAAAAGACAAAATAAATAAGTCTATTTTATATTTTAATAAACAAATTTAATTCTATCTTAATATTTCAATGTCAACATTGAAAGTTAAAAAAATCTTGTTTTATTATTTAAAAAATGGGGTTTTTAAAAAATATATGGTTAGTACATTAGATAATACTATTTCATATCTTCAAAAAGATATTGATTCTTGGTATCCCGAACCGGAGGAAAAGCTTTCTTTCTGTCTTTCTCAAGGAGATGCTGATGGTTCTGTTACAGAGGCAGCTGTTAAACAAGTCTTCAGTAAAATTAGTTCACAAAAAGAAAGAGGGGTAACCTTTAAAAAAGAATATATTTGTTCTACCTTAAGGGGAGGTGCATGCTCGGCGCTCGCATTCAATTTTATCAAAAATTACATTGGTAGAACAGAAGAACACCCGTTTTGGAGAAAGAAAAGAGTGATAAAAGATATTAGCCATGAAGCGAGTCAAGGTGCTCGTCTCGAACATAGAATACAACAAGCTGCTTTTAATTGTATTGCTCAAGATCCTTCAACGCAAACGAGCGATTTTACAAGAGCTAAAATGCAGTCCTTAGCTAATTTCTATGACCTAAGAATTATCAAAGCCTCTGAAGAATTTAAAGTAAGCTCAGAAGAGCACACAAGCCGCGTTATCGATCCATTGGCTAACGGTATTTATCTGGTTAGAATGTTGTTACCTAGCGATAATGAAAAAAAAGAAGCCTTCGGCCACTCCATGGTTTATATTCAATCGGATCAAAGCAGTTTCTTTTACGATCCTTCCAGAAGAGTGAAAGAATTAAATGATGACAATCAGAGTAAACAAATCCATCAATTCTTGATGGAAAATCATTCTAATTACGGCTTAAAGACCGCACGTTTTTATCAAGTGATTCCAAATAATGCTTCCTCTCGACAAAAATTTGTTCTAAAATCCATAAAAACCATTATTAAGTGGTTTTGCCAACATAATCATAAAGCTACTGCTGCGTAATTTTAGTTTACTATAACTGAGAGAGGCTAGCAACCGAATAGAAAAGATGTAAAATGGATCCATGTTTCCAATTAGTTCCAAAGAGGGAATCCATCATTATCTAAAATTTGTATGCTTGTCCCTTTTTTGGTGATTTCTTTAGCTAAAATCGTCTCTGCCCATGATTCACAACGCGCGCGCCCTCACTTTAATCTTACCTCCGACATTAAAATCCCTTCTAAATAGTGTCGTCAAATTATAAAAATATGTTATAGTTTTTCTTTTTTTACAGGAAGGGTACAATGAACGAAATATCGCATAAACGTCACGATATATCGGATAAACTATGGCTGATTCTAGAGCCACATCCGGCGGGCGGGCGAGGGAAGGTGGGACGAAAAGCACATGACAATAGAACATTCATTAATGCAGTGCTGTGGATTTTAAGAACAGGTGCTCCTTGGCGGGACATGCCACCGGATTATGGAGATTGGGAAAATACGCATAGGCCGCTTTACAAGATGGAGAGATAAAGGCATTTGGGAGCCTCTATTAAACATTGTTATGGATGATCCGGATTTTGAATGGTTAATGGTGGATGCTGGCCATGTGAAAGTTCACCCCCACGCTGCAGGTGCTGTAGGAGGAAATAAAGATATGTCTCGTACAAAAAGGGGCTCGATACAAAAATACATTTGGCCGTGGATGCGTATGGTCTGCCGGTCAGAGTTATTGTTACAAAAGGCACAGAGGCTGATTGTAAACAAACTTGCAATTTAATTGAAGGATTTGAGGAAGAGTATTTATTAGCAGATCGAGGATATGATTCAAATCAAATTATTAAACAAACAGATGAACAAGGAATAATAGTCGTTATTCCACCTAAAAAAAATAAAATAAAACAGCGTGAATATGATCAATATCTCTACAAAATCCGACATATGGTTGAAAATATATTTCTTCATCTAAAACGTTGGAGAGGGATTACAACTCGTTATGCAAAAAAAACATCGTCTTTTCTCGCCGCATTACAGATTCGATGCATGATTGTATGGAGTAAAATAATTTGACGACACTATCTAGAACTTTTGATATACGAGGTAAGACCTAGAACTTTTGATATACGAGGTAAGACCTAGAACTTTTGATATACGAGGTAAGACCTGCTATAAGAATTAAAATTCGTCCATCATTAGCGATTTTTCATCCACAGCTAAAACATTTTGGTCTTCCGGCTGCTGTTGTTCTAGCTTTCTTCTAGCTTGGGCTTGTTCTTTTTCTAACTGTTCTAAAGCTTTTTTTCGTTCTCCTTCTGTCATATCTTCAGCCATAAGAGCATCTCTATTATCAGTTTTGTCTCTGTACCGGTCTGTAAGGGAGAAAAACAAGACGACAGAGGTAGGTAAAAAATTTGTATTTTAATTTCATTAATTTATTCTATGCTACAGCTTTCTTAAACCGTTTTTCAAAATTAATAGGTGTTTGATATCTTAAAGCTGAGTGCAAAAGAGTTGTTATATTTGTTAATCCATTGATGTAGCTCATTGCTTAATACATCCATGGCCATATTACCTTTAAGGTTATTATATAGTACTTTGAATTAGCTCAAAAAATCTCTATTGGGTTTAAGTCAGGAGAATATAGAGAAAGAAACAGAAGTTTGCATCCGGCTGATTCAATTAATTCTGTTGTTTTTTTGGATTTGTGACAAGTTGCATTGTCTAGAATGACTGTTTGACTTGAAATGAGTTCCGGAACAAGAAATTGTTCTACCCAAAAATTGAACAGATCCGTATTAGCAGTCCCTTGGTAACAAAAAGGTGCAATAATTTTAGAACCCGCTTTCCCTGTTACAAAACTTTCTCGTTGATAACGTTTTCCTGAGATAAAACCCTTAACCTGATGGCCTATTGTCTTCCATATAGTTGTCGATACCACTTTTATTAACGTAGACCTGTTGCTTTTTCGGAATATCTTGCAGAGTATTCATGAAGATGATCCTTGTTTCTTCATCTCGTTCCTTATAACTGACCGTTTTTTTTTAATAATCTTCAATCTTTTATGTACATAAAAGATTGAAGACGGGTCTACTTGAAATTCTTCAGCTATTGCTCTTAGGTCAGCCTCGGGATATTTGAGCCCCGCTAAATTTGAAGAAAAACATGAGAATAGTCTATGCTAACAGTATCTACAAAAATGGGGGAAGATCAAAAATATCTACATAACCAATATATTTGTTTAATCTAAGAAAAAGCTGTAGCATAAAAATATTAATTTATCAAATAATTGTTTTATACAAATAAACCATAACCTTCTTAATTACAGCGCATTAAAGGTTTTATGAGTCTCCGATTCCTAGATAACTTAGTCCAAGAATATTAAGTATCTTTAAATACTAGACTTGTTGCGATTTAAATTTTTAGTGATTTCTGATAAGTTTTTTCAGAACACTATCAAGGCGAGCAGACGATTAAAGGACTTTTAAAACGAGCTAAGGTGATACAACTCGTATTGCGCAACAAGTCTATGCATCTAGTTTCGAGTAAATGTGGCCTATATGCAATCTAAAGCTGGCATAAATAAACTAATTTCTTTAAAATACTCTTTTGATTTTTTAGAAATTTGATAGAAACAAAAAAGGAATATCGAATCGAAAATTACTTTTGAATTCTTTTCAAAAAAATTATAAATTTTGTAGAAAGGTAATTTAAATTTTTTGTGTATTTTTTTATAAACCATAACCAATAGGTAAAATTATGATTAATTCAGTATCAACAAACCCTTGCTTCACTCCACCTCTACAAAAAGACCCTTCAGCTGATCTAAATCAAGCTCAAGATGCTTTAAACAGTATGCAAGTATATTTGGCAGCAAATAACCTTAAAGCGATGCAAACAGAGGCTAATAACATCCGTTGTGCCGGTGCTGACTATGCTGCCGATACCAACCAAAGCGAGGCAGGACAAGCTTTCTGTACTGATATGAACGATTTGTCTGTTACTATTCTTAACACAATTGAATCTAAAGATCTAAAAGCTCTACCGGTTTTATTTGATCAAGTTCAAACAAGAATCACGCAAGAAAGATAATCTTTTTATATAACAAGAAGGCTCTTAATAAGCCTTCTTGTTTTTCTTCAACTTAAATAATCATATAATCAAGGACTTACGATACTTTTTCAACATAACTGATTCTTCTTTTTTAACCCCTCTCTAAAAACATTTTATTAATCAAATGTTCCTAAATTATTAGAATAGTTTTATGTGGAATAGGTTAATTGTTTCTATAAACAACTTTTTAAGCTTTATTATTTAATAAAGTTATATTTTTAATTTTTAATTAACAATTAATGCATATAATTATCTTAATATCAAAATATAATATAGGTATATTATGAGTATTTTTAGTAGTGAAAACCCAAACGTGCTTTCACCCTACCTTCTTTCCTTTTTTTTTGATCCTGTCCCCAATGAACCTCCACCTATCCCTAATGAATTTTCAATTTCATCCTCCCCCAAAAAAAGACAGTTTAGTGACAAAAATGGAAAGGAAGTGCCTCAAAAAAAGCAACGTAGATGCCGGAATAATCCTATCTCAAGAGCGGGTCCAAAATATAGTGAACAACCTATGCCTATAATACATCAAATTAAATACCGGAAGAGTCTCCTCAAGCAGGAGGTTGAATGTCAGAAGAATTCTTCTACAAGTCCGGATAAAGAACATAGTGAATTAGCTGAAAAACAAAAAGTTATAACAAATCAACGTAAATACATTAGATACCTGAAGCGTCAATACAAGAAGGAGAAAGGCTCGCAGCATTCTTCCGCAAGTCCAAATAAAAAACCTACGCAAGACTCCTCCTGCAGACCAAAAGAAACTATAGAGCGAACATCTATAACACACCGACTTAAACACCTGAAGAAGAGACTCGTTGAGATTGAAGAGCAGCAGATGAAACTCAGGGAACAGGCAGGTCAATAACATAGTGAAAAACAGAGAGAAGACACTATAACTCAAACTACAACTCAAATGGATATAGTAGACTTCTTTCGAAACTCATTGTGCCACCTCCAAATTGTAAATGCCGGCAATTAGATTAAAACGAAGAGCAAACCTTTTACGCCTATTTCCGTAACGATCAGTTATAATCTTGAATCGCTTTAAACGGGCAATGACATGTTCATTGAGAACTCGTTCTTTGGAAAGCTGTCGATTGCGTTTCTTATCATCTTTAGTCAATGGCTTCTTTTTACTTTTTTTCTTTGGCATTTGGGTCTTAGTGTGAATATCTTGTAGACCTTGATATCCGGTATCAGTCAACACATTTATTTCCGGACGGATTTGTATTTTTGACTCTTTGAATAATCTGAAATCATGTAGCCGACATTCCTAGACCGTAAGATATTTTTTTTGAATTAGAATTATAGATTGCCTATCCTGTTACTTTTTATTTGATACAAGGAGAAAAGTTATGCCGGAAGTTGCAGGAGATAATATTCAAACAGTGAACATGGATCACCATGGATTAATTGCAGCACTTTGCAGCGATCTAAAAGTAGCGGAAAGGATTGATACCGGATTAAAAAATCATCCACAAAGAAAAGTAAGTGCGGGACAAGCAGTAATTGCAATGATTCTGAATGGATTAGGGTTTACTAATAGACGTCTCTACCTAACACATCAATTTTTTGCTTCTAAATCGATAGAGAATTTACTTGGCAACGATCTTCGAGCAGAAGATCTCACAGATTATACTTTAGGTCATGCTTTGGATGATATTGCGAAATATGGGAGCAGTAAATTATTTGCTGAAGTTTCTTTTGGAATAGCCCTAGACCATGATTTACTACAAAAAACTCATCATCTAGATACAACAAGCTTTTCCGTTCATGGGTCGTATGAAGTGAAAGATGATCCGCAAGTGATTGAGATTAAGCAGGGTTATTCTAAAGATCATAGACCTGATTTGAAACAAGTTGTACTTTCTCTCGTTACCAATGGTCCGAGTTCTATGCCTCTATGGATGGAAGCCTTAGACGGCAATAGTTCTGATAAAGCAAGTTTTCATGAGACGCTCAAAAAAATCAGTGAATTTCAATAACAGATTGATGTAAAAACAAAGTTTAAGTGGGTTGCCGATTCAGCGTTATACACAAAAGAAAAGCTCTTAAAAAATAATGATTATAAATGGCTCACCCGAGTTCCCGAGATAATAGGAGAAGCAAAAAGATTAGTAGAAAAACCGGAAGAAGAAATTGATTGGATTGATCAGGAGAAAGGATATAAAACATGCAGCTTCACCTCTTTTTATGGAGGGATTAAACAAAGATGGCTTTTGGTTTTTTCAGAGCAAGCCTATCAGAGAGAGATAAAATCATTAGAAAAAAAATTGACCAAGGCAGAAGAAAAGCTCAAGAAACAACTTTGGCATTTGGGTAATGAGGAATTTAAATGCGAAAGTGATGCTAAAAAAGCTTGGGGCAGATTGACTAAAAAAAATCATTTATATTCCATGAATAGTGAGATATTGCCGATTCTAAAATATGGTAAATTAGGCAAACCTAAACAAGGAGAGGAAAAACAAGTTGTTGGATACAAGATTCATGCTAGCTTTGAAAGGGAAGAAGAAGAAATTAATAAACTGATGAATAGAAAAGGACGGTTTATTTTAGCTGCGAATGACACCGATAGAGAAAATTATAAAGATGAGATGATGTTAGAAGAATATAAAGAACAGCAAAAGGTTGAAGGAGGGTTTCGCTTTTTAAAAGATCCTTGGTTTATGGTTGATTCTATTTTTTTAAAAACCCCTCGACGCATTGAAGCATTAATGATGGTTATGACATTGTGTTTAATGGTTTATAATATCGGACAATATCAACTTCGACAAAAATTGATAGAAACAGAAGAGACATTACCCAACCAATTAGGAAAGGAAGTCAAAAATCCAACATTAAGATGGATTTTCCAAATTATGGAAGGTATCGGAATAATCCGTTTTTTTCAGAAGACTTCCCGGAGAATTTGTAAAGAAATGATCACAAATTTAACCCGTCTTCGGAAAAAGATTATTGTTTTGTTTGGAAAGACTGCAATGAGGATGTATGGCTTAATTAGAAAAACTTGTTTAGAGGTCTAGGAATGTCGGATGAAAGATTTAAAAAATATTCCCTTTGACAAGAGAATTTATCTCGATGAAACCGGGATTCATCAATTTTTATTTCGTGAGTCCGGAAGAAGCTTACGCGGCAAAAAAGTTTTTGGAGCGGTTTCAGGAAACCGCTTTATAAGGCAAAATATTATTTCAGCCCTATCTAAAGGGCAGTTTTTATCTCCAATGTGTTTTGAAGGTACTTGTAATACCGGGTTATTCAATATTTGGCTTAAGGAAGTTTTGACTCCTCAGCTTACACCCGGTAGTGTTCTTATTCTTGACAATGCAGGTTTTCACAAGTCAGCGGAAAGCAGGAAAATAGTAGAATCTGCCGGTTGTAAGCTTATGTTTCTTCCTCCATATTCTCCGGACTTAAATCCTATAGAAAAATATTGGGCTAATATGAAAAATAAAGTTAGAGAGATATTACGAAAAGTTACGAATTTTACATTCGCCATTGATCAAGCAATCTTATCAATGTAAAATTAAATGACTATAGATGTATTGAAAAAGATGTTTCACTCGTTCTTTCGTTTGCAGTTTGGATCCTTTACCGGCTGATCCTCCCTTGGTATCAGGCTGAGTTTTTCCTTCTGATTGAAATTCCCTTATAATATGCATAAACACTCGACCGGCTTAAGCACAGAACATGAGCAATGTAATCAGAGACCCGGGGCCCTCATCTCGTGCAAAAAGTGCACAGAAACGATTATATTCATTTAAACCTTTGAAGATCGTGTTAGACTAACACTTGTTAACAATGGTCGTTGAATTAAAAATTCCTTCTTTTTGGTTGGGGGCTGTCAATTAAGCAGAATTACGACAGGCATTTATATTTGCTGCAATAGACTTCAAGATCATTCTATAATATATTTGATAATCTTCATCAGCCTCATCAAGATAACGAATCTTATCTAAAGCATACTGTTGAATAACGAGTAGAGGAACAATCACTTCCTCCCTTTTTTTAATTGATTGCTTTATAATAGGATCTTTTTGTAATAGCTCTTGAGTCTCAGAAATTTTCAACACCATCTCTTCTGTTAGTTTAGCCTCATCAGCTATAATATTCCAAAAATCAGAATAGACTTTATCATCTTTCAAATATTGAGTTAGAAAAAGATTGGTTTTAGACAAGCTTTGCATGCAATTATCGATAAGTGTAGAGAAAAATGGCGATGATCGATATAATTTCTTAAGGCCTTTTTCTTTCCCCTTTTCAATAAGATTTAAAATAGCTGTTCCTACCCCAAAAAAACCGGGGACATTTTGTTTCATTACGCTCCAACTAGCAACAAATGGAATCGCTCTTAAATCCTCGAAAACAAGAGAATTGCTATTTTTTCGTTTAATCGGTCTACTGGCTATTTTCATATCAGAGAAAAACTTTAAAGGGGTAATTTCTTCTAAATAAGATATAAATAGTGGGTGGTCTTTAAAAGACTGATAACACTCCGAACTCTTTAGCGATAATTCTTCAATTAAATTTAATGATTTTTCAGATAGTGATCTTGTTTCCTTAAAAATATATTCTTCTATTCCGGCTGTGAATATTTTTTCAACATTATAAATAGCAGCTGTATTCGTGCCGTAATTAGAAGATATCGTCTGACCTTGGATGGTTAACTGCACTTCGTCTTGGGTAATCATTTGACTCATCCCCTTATAATACCGATGAGTATTTCCTCCTCCTCGTGCCGGAGGACCTCCTCTACCATCAAAAAACACAATCTGCACTTTATATTTTTTAGATAGTTTACTTAAGGCTTGTTTACATTTTAATATGGCCCAATTAGCGGTTATATATCCCCCGTCTTTTGTCCCGTCTGAAAAACCTAACATGATGTACTGCTTCATCTTTCTTTTTTTAAGATGCTCCATATAAACAGGACTTGAATAGAGCTCTTCCATGATCCGTTCACTCTGATCTAAATCACCAATTGTTTCAAAAAGAGGAACAACATCTAATGTCAAATGATCCAAGTCCCAACCGGACCGGATTGCTAAAAAAATCACCTCTAAGAGATGACAACTATTTTGAGTGTTACTGATAATATAACGATGAATAGCTCTTTCGCCACTTTTAACCTGATAATCTTTAGCAATATTCAAATATTGAAAAGCATCTTGAAGCTCCTCTGAAATAGAATTTAAGTCTATTTGAATTTTTGTATTTTCAAGAATACAGGTTTCTAATTTTTTAAATTTTTGATTGGGGTTTAAGCTAAAATAATTGTCTATCAGCTCCTCTACCATGTGGGTATGAATACGGCTATCTTGTCTTAAATCTAATGAAGCAAAATAAAAACCAAAGATTTTTACCTTATTAATTAATTCCTCAACTTTTTCAGAAAAAAGGCCTCCATGATCCTCTTGAAGCTTATGTGATAAATTGGTTAATGCAATAATAAAGTCCTCTGCACTACTAAAGTGATCTTCTTTATAAATTAAGGTATTCTTTAATTTTTTTTTTATTTGCGTAACTTCATTTTCCATTCCCTTAAAAGTAAGCTTCTTATTTAAATAGCTTAAATCATCTAAATAAAGATGCAGAATCTCTTTTCTTAATACTTCTAAAACTTTATCTGTGGTATCCGGCTTGACAAAAGGGTTCCCGTCTCTATCGCCGCCGGGCCAAAATCCCATTTCTAACATAGGAGCTAATTTTTCCAAGTTAAATGGTCTGATAATATTTATTAGATTGGAGCGAATTCTAGGCAGTACATGATAGAAAATCTTTTTCAAGTATCTAATCAGCGTCAAAGCTTCATCTATCGGTGTAGGCCGCTCCTTTTTATGAAATGTCGTTTTCCCCATTTGCCGGAGAAGTTCTAACATCTCCCTAATATCACCTTTTTTAATAGCGTTAATGAGATCTTCTCTAATATTCAATATAGGTTCGGGATAAAACTCTGTAGGATGAGCCGTTAAGACAATACGAATCGCATAATGGCTAAGGGTGTTATGATAGGAGTCAACCTTGTTAGACTCAATAACTCGATTTAAAAAATAGTAGATACTACCGGGCCCTTTCATATCTACATAACGCTGTAAAAAAGCCTCTTCAATAGAGTCAAATAATAAAACCTGCCTTTCGATAAAAAGCAGAAAGAGAAACAGCATTTCATGCTTCTTTCTCTTATCATCAACTTTAAGTAATTTATCGATAAAATCTTTAATAAGCTCTTTAGGATGCTTACCTTGATTAAGACCCCGAAGACAAATTTCTGAGAAAACAGGTAATTGTGATCCGATATAAGTAATTTTTTCAAATGGCAGATCTAAGAACAAGCCATTATATATCTGATACTTAAGAATCACATGCTCATAAAAATTATCTAAGCAATCGTTTTTAATCACTTTTTACCCCTTTAAAATTATTATCCTTGTTAACTTGAGTTTAATCGACCGGGTATAAATTGTTAATCAATCTAATGAAAAGATGCAATTTTTTGATTTAAAAGCCTTAGCATCAACAACTTTATTAGTTTTTAATCGTTTTTTAATTCTATTAATACTATAATTAAAGCTCTATAAAAGGATTTATTATGTTAAAAGTTATACTAATATCATTTGGAATCATTATTACAGCTCTTGCAATAACTCCTTATCTTTTTTCATTTAACAAACCTCCTGTACCCAAAAGCGTCATGATTCAAGACAAGTCATTAGAATTATATTTCATGAATTCTTGTCCTTTTTGTCATAAAGTATTAAACTTTGTGCAGCAAAATAATTTGCCGGTTGCGATCAACTACATTGATGATGATAATGAAAAACGAGATAAACTTCTTTCTATCGGGGGTAAATCCCAAGTCCCGTGTTTAGTTATGAATAATGAAGAAGCTCTGTATGAATCTAATGACATCATTAATTGGTTAAGAGCTAACGCGGAACCTCCACCAATAGATTAGGTTTAAATTTATGACCTTTACAAAAGAAATTGAGTCTACAATAAAGGCTACTTTATCCGATGCTTTAGTATATGTTTCTGATCCAATGCAGGATAATACACATCTGGAAGCTGTCGTTATATCGGATAGATTTATCCAAATGAGTCTTGTCAAACAACACCAAACGGTTATGAATCTTTTAAAAGAACACTTCAATACGAGTTTGCATGCTTTAAAATTAAAGACGTTTACACCTGATCAATGGCAACAACAAAAAGACAATTAGGAGACGACATGAGTAAAATAGATTCTATAAAAGAAAATATTCAAGCTGATATCACAAAACATCCTCTCATTCTTTATATGAAAGGTACTAGATTGACACCTCAATGTGGTTTTTCTGCACAGGTTGTTAAAATTTTAAACTCACTTCAGATACCTTATGAAACAAGAGATATTTTACAAGATAACGATCTAAGACAGGCCATTAAAGAATTTTCTGATTGGCCAACTATCCCTCAATTATACGTTAATGGAGAGTTCATTGGTGGTTGTGATATCATCACTGAGTTGCACGAAAAAGGAGAACTTCGGAAGCAACTCAATAGTATTGTCAAATAAATAGATTCACTCTATTTATAATAAACTACTCTTTAAATAATGCTTTAATCTATAAATAAGCCAAAAAAAATCAGCAATAAATATACGATTCAAAAATTATATGGCACTCTTAGAATAAGAATAAAGATTAAGTTATGGGCATTTCTGCATCTGCTATTAAGTTGTTATTAGAATTAAAGAAAAATAATAACAACTTCACAGGAAAAGTCTTACAATTAGGAAGACAGAATATTTTTGTTGATAGAGCAAAAGTTTTGAAATTAGCTCAAGATATGGGTATGGAAGTAACTAATTACATATATAATGATTACGTAGACGGAAACATTAATGATATTATGTTATTCAAAATGCTTGGTTTTGGTGAAGTACATAGTATCGATTATTCTGACTTTGAAGATGCCACTTATGTTCATGATTTCAATCGTCCTGTTCCTGAAAATCTACATAATCAATATGATCTGACATCGCAAGCCCGGAATATCTCATACCGCTTGCTTAAATGAAGGTGCTATACCATTCCTTTGTGCATTTATGTAACAGCACTTCCCCTCACAAGATAAAGAAAAAAATAATACCCTGATTGAACAAATTATTTCAACAATTATTTTAATAACGCATATCTGTAACGCGAAACTCTTGTTCAAATATAAATGCAATAGAAAGGCTTTGGAAAGTGATGAGGAAAACGGTTACTTATAATAAATTTTACGATATATTTACTGAGTTTAAAATGAGAGATAAGAGGGTTTTTTTAAGACAAAATCTCGATTTTAAGAGACAAGCTTAAAACACACGGATGATACATTTCAATTGATGAAACTCAATCCTGTCCGGCTTCCAATGTGAATGAGTATATCTAGAAGATCTTTTGCCATGTTCTTTTCTCAAAATTGAAAAAAAATTATAACATCTATAGAAAAATTTTTATACTAACTAAATAGAGCTTTTCTTAAAATTTTATAATTCCATTATATTTCATACAGTTGATTTATGTGATTAACTATTTTCACTATAACCGGAAACTTAATATTATATTAATGATATTAATACATAATTCTTATTAAACTAATAATAAACAAAATGATAATAAACAAAATGACAATACAGCAACTCGATAAAGAGCTTCAAACAGCAATTAAAAATCAAGATCATTCGGAAATTCAAAAGATTTTTGATGAAAATCCGAACTTTAATCCAACCTCTGTACATCCGGATTTCACTATAATTAAAGACCACACAGACTATAAGAATGGTATGAAAGTTATTTTAGAAAAGTATCCGATAGATTTAACAACTGATCAATTTGATAAGTATGAACAAGTATTAGATACTGATGACTTACAGAAGGTTTTAGATTCAAATTGTAAGAACCGTCTTAAAATATTTTTAAAAAACTATAAGGGACTTATTAATGACGAACACGTGTTAAAAATAATTCTAAAAATGGATACTGAGCTTATTATGTTAATGATTAAATCAGATCCGACTATTAGACAAAGATTAAGCTCATCGATTGATTTAACTGAGTTATTAAATAAACCAAACCATAATAACTTAACTCCTCTTCAGAGATTAGCCAAGTTAGGTAAAATAAAAATAATTAAAGCTCTTTATCCAAAAAGATCAAATACACCGGATAAAGCATTCCTTAAAAGACTTCAAGATTCTTGTTTTATTGACGGAGAAGAAGTTGCTATTCAAGCATTATCTGAAAAAGATGCTTTTAAACGCCCATATCAAGTGGCTCAAGTTGGCTGTGATACTAAAGTAAAACTTCAGGACGGTAGAATAGTTACTTTTAGAGGAGTCGAGGCAGAAGACGCGCATAAAATAATCGAACGTACAAATACTAACCTTTTCTCTGAACCTTATAATATTTGCTCTCCGGTAGATGAAAAAATTCATACTTTAAGAATTCATATGGGGGGTGGACATTACTTTCTTACATTTAAAACCCCATTACTCGGATATGATGTAACAGAAGGATTGTATCCGGGCAGCGACAACAAACAAAAAGAGCAAATCGAAGAACCACATGATTACTCTTTAAAATTTAAAAGCAGTGAGCGGATTAGGATTAGTACACAGTCAATTCAAAAAGGAAATCAAATAGAAAAAATGACTCTCTCTTCCGGTAAAATGGGAATATATTCACAATCTTCTTCTCAGTCGATTCTTAGTTCAGGATCATCAACTGTTTTAGGCTCATCGTCAAAACTTCAAATAAAAACATCAGGAATAGCCACCGACTTAGCTGAGAAGATGCCCTGGAAGATGCTCTTCATCAGACAGAAAGGAATCATTCAAGATGAAAAGACCTCTATCCACGATTGTGAGGTTAGTGCAGAATGCCCTGCGATTACTTTTCATCTGGATAGCACGCAAATGCAACAAGCTCTTACGTATGCAACAAGAATTAAACAGGCTTGTTTGGATGGCGATATAGATGAATGCGGCTATTCGGGAGTATTTAGAAATTGTATTGATTTCGTCTCTGAAATTGCTGAAGAGGCCGGTATTGAAAACCCACTACCTTGTTGGGTAGATGGCAATGAAGTAAGTAATACAAGAATTGCTCATTTCTGGGAAAGATTCTCTAGAATGGGAATAGTTAATTTAGTTTCTCAAGATTTTTTAGGACGTAATATTTTAGGAAAGACAACTATAAAGGTTGATGATTTGGTCAATCAGCTACTATCCAACAATCAACCTCCTTCCTTATCGGATATGGCTCTTGCTTCTGCAGCACTTCCTTTTTCCCCGTCAATTAATCATAGTAATTTAGCCTTACGAATAAATCATTGTCCTGATGGAGCCGGTAATTCAAATAATGCAAATATAATGGTAGGCTTAGCAATATGCCCTATGATTCTTTTACTAACAGTGCTCTTTGCCTTTATTTATAAAAAATTGCGTTTTGCATAGAATGAAGGAACATCTGATTAATACGGTTTTTTTAGAGAGATGAGTTTTAGAAAAGAAGGATTAAGTACTTAACAAGATTTTCTTGGTCAAATATTGGGTTTTCACTGAATTTAAAATTTATTTAGAAGAAAAGAATATCACAGCTTTAATGCAAGTAAAAAGGACTATTTTTATGGATATAAGGCTTCATTAATTACCTGTGAATATGGGACGCCGGTTTTTTTTAATTTGGCTCCTGCATCTCAACATGATTTAAGGATGTTGAAAAATAGCGCCCTTGCAACGCTACCTAAGAATTCACAAATAATAGGTGATGCCGCTTATTTAAGTTGCTCGTATAACCTCTACAAACCAGTGTAAGATGGATTAAGTACTTCGGATATTAGGTGATTTATTTTCTCTACATTAATATGCATTTTAGATTTTTTTTGAGATAAAAGGTCGAGTCCTCTATATTTTTTCCAAATTTTATCTATCATATTTTCTCTATAGTTAAGAGATTCTGTTCGACAAAAGATCTCAAATCTTGCTAATTTTTGTATTTTTTTACTTGGTTTACCATACCTCAATTTTAAAAGAGTAGATTGCGGACGATTCGTGCAAACTATAGAAGCCGCACGACCTGTAGGCATTTTCTTATATTTAATAAAGTAAGCAGCCACAGCCATTGCAGACCGCCCCTGCCCTGCCTTACAATGGACAAAAACATCATTACCTTTATCAAGCTCTGCTTTTATATAATCAGCAGCTTTATCTAATTGCTTTAAATCTAAAGCTTTATGATCCCTAACTGATATATTTTTATATGTTTGCATGCTGACGGGTATGTTTAACCCTTCCTTTTTCCAATACCCATTATTAGCTACAGACGTATGAAGTACTGAAAGAATACTGATCTGATTTGAATGAATGTTAGCTGTTAAGGTCGCGAATTTATCCGGACACTGCCCTAAATAAATGGAGCCTTTATAAATGGAGCCTTTTTTGGTATCTTCTAATTTCTCAAAGGAAATACGGTTACTAAAAACTTTATTACCTCGGAAATATTTAAATAAAGAAGAATATCTTATGAGCATTCCTATATTATGTTCAAAATTTTCTAAACTATTTTTTATAAACATATAATCACAACCAATATAATAATATAAATATCCAAATCTAATTATACAATTAAATATAATTAATCTGTAGTAATAAAATAGAAATGTCCGCTTTTATAAATTTATAATAGGAGATTTTTAATAAATGGAAGTTCTATAACAGTAAACAGATTTCTTTAACGATTAAACGTCAAGGAGTTCTAAAAAGAGGAAGAATTATTTAAAAAGGAAATAGATCGTTACTATAGTGAATTAAATTTTATTTTTTATTTTATTCATGTAGAATATCCGGATGACATATTCACTTGATTTAAGAAAACAAGCTGTAAAATATATTAAAAATGTGGGAATACGCAAAGAGGCAAGTGTCATTTTTTCAGTTATGACTCACACTTTATTGAACAGGCTTTCTTGAGAAAGACTGCAGATCTTAGCACCTAACAACAGGCGTCCTAGCCCAAGTAAAATTGATCATCATAAACTTAAGCAATATCTTCAAAAATATCCGGATGCCTATCTTAAAGAAATTGCTCAAGAATCGGGTGTTACGATACCGGATATTTTTTATGCCTGTAAACGTTTGAAACTAACCTTAAAAAAAAGATCCCGTTCTACAAAGAAAGAGATGAAAAAAAACGACAAGAGTTTCAAGAAACACTAAAAAATATTCCCATGAAAAATCGTGTTTATGTAGATGAGAGCGGGATGAATAAATATTTAAGAAGAGCATATGTTCGATGTCAGGCAGGGAACCGGGTATATGGAACCGTTTCGGGAATGCGATATGCACGTGAAAGTTTTATCGCAGCAAAGAATCAATCCCGAATCTTAGCTCCTTTTTGCTATACGGGAACATGTGATACTAAGTTATTTAATCTATGAGTGAAAGATTTTCTTATTCCGGAACTTAAACCCGGTCAAGTTGTTATTATGGATAATACAACTTTTCATAAATCTAAATATTCGCAACAACTTATAGAACAAGCAGGTTGTCACATTCTATTTCTTCCTCCCTATTCACCGAATTTAAACCCAATAGAAATTTTTTGGGCTAATTTTAAAAAACAGGTTCAAAAAAATATGGAACAATTCACACATTTAGCCCAAGCAATTGATTTTTCTTTTCTAACTAATGGGTATTTATGAAAAATAAAATTTAAAACACTATATGTACTCAAAGAACTGATTAATAGGCATATACCACAAAAACAAGACTCTAGGCCGGTAAATATTAATGAACGGCAAATTTGTAATCTTTTTTATAAAGTTAAAAAACAAGGTGCTAAAGGTTTAATCTCGCTTCATAGAGATAAACCAAGTAACCGTCAGATTCCTTACTTTTTGAAAAAGAAAGCATTAAGTTTAGTAAGAGATAAATATTCCGGTTTTGATCCAACATTAGTTAAAGAGAAAGTAGAAAAAGAGCATCATTTGAAATTATCTATTGAAACACTCAGATTGTGGATGATTGAGAGCTTTATTTGGATTCCAAAAAAACAACAAGAGAAAAAAACATACCTACCAAGGCAAAGAAGAGAATCTTTTGGTGAGCTTATCTAAGCAGATAGATCTCATCCATAGATGGTTTGGAGAAAATCATCCTATGGTTAATCTAAGCGTTTGTATCGATGATGTCTTTCAGTGAACTTTAATACATCCTCATGAATATGGACGTCCAAGAGCACTTTATACTGATAAAGCCTTCATATTTCAATCTCATACGCCCGGAGGCAGTACTCAAATGCAGAGAGCTTTACAAGAATTAGATAGACTCATTCACATTGGAAGCCGGACAGGATTGAGTTCCGGCACTTGAAATGTATGATAGGTTAATCGTTTTCTTAACCTCTTTTTGGATCCACCCACATACAGTTTAGGATTGATAATCAGGATGTGCTACATTAAAAAAAATAGATCTTTTCATTATTTTAAAAACCTGCTTTTAATGCTTCCTATTCTTTAATTGATGCTTTAGCCAAGATGTCATCCCTTCTGTGCTATAGGAAATGTTATAGTGTTCTAAGACAGACGCACATACATCCGCAACCTTTCTATTAAGTGTATTAAGAAAGATGTTTCACTCGTTCTTTCGTTTGCAGTTTGGACCCTTTATCGCCTGATCCTCCTTTGGTATCATGCCAAGTTTTTTCTTCTGATTGAAATTCCCTTAAATACTCATAAACACTCGACCGGCTTAAGCGCAGAACATGAGCAATGTGATCAGGCCCGGACCGTCATCTCGTGCAAGAAGCACATACAAACGATTACATTCATTTATATCACGGGTCTTTTTTACCTGACATTCAAAAGCGCTTCTTTGATGTGGAGTTAATTGGTTCATACAACATTCGTATCATATTTATACTTTTTTATGTAGCTTATCAGTAGCGAAGAGTATTTATCCAAAATCAAAAAAAACAAATAGACGCTTTCATCCCAATGCTAAAGCAAAGGGTTTTCTTGCTTAATTGTCATAAACTTTTCGGATCAATAAGAAAAGTTATGCTTCCCGATAGCTAATACATCAATGGCTTGGTTATTAATAAATGCGCTAAAGCTCTACCAACCCTGTACCGGCACCTGCTATAACAGCAAGCATTGTATTCCTGTTCGCTAAGGAAGTAAAAAAGCTTGAACTTGCACTCTTAAAACATCCGAATAATTTAAAGGCAAATTCACAATTTTTTCACCTGACAATAAGAGTTTATGACAAATATTGAGCCTACCCGCCTCAATAAGCTTTTTCGACTCTAAGAATTTAATCATCTGTTTATCAGTGCCTTTTTCTTCTTCCATAATTCGATTGGTAGCGTCTAGCAAGATATGATAATGACGAATATTACGAGTAATAACTGCCTTGTTTATATTTCTATCAACTTTGACATGCAAAAGATTTTTATTATCCGTCTCCTCATCATAAACATTCCAGACTAAAGGTTTTTTCAAAATCATTTTAGTTTTTGAAAAATACTCTTTATCTAAGCTGTTATTCTTAACAAATTCATAGGAAGATTTATTAGCATCGTTTACCGGCTCGCTTTCAAAAATAGAACTGAATTCCTCAGCAATCTTCACTTCATTTCGAACAGACTGTTCTAGCTGCATGCCAATACAAACCGCTTCCGGAATATGGTGCTCATTCCAATCCTTTGAATGCAAAACTTCATCTTTTGGGAGATCTTTCTTTAGCGCATCGAAGGAATAGAAATCTTTAGCTAATTTATAATACCGATTAATATTACTCTTTTCTGCTGCATTCATCACCTCTGCTAAGGTATGCCATAAAAACTGATCGTCTTTACTGAGCTTTTCCCAATGTTTTTTTCTTCGCCTTTTAGCTTCAATAAATAATAACTGTCCTTTGGTATTATCACGATTAAGAACATTCTTATTTTTTGAACCTTGAATCAAATGATAATACGATTTAGCAACTCCCATAGATTTGACTTCCCGGCGAAATTCGGGTGTTTCTTGAAAAAACACCTTTATCTTCAATGTTACATCTTGCAATTTATTATTTTGTTTATTGGAAATCCGGGCAAAATTCCATTCATCTAACAATCTGAAGAAGGCATTTTTAATCCGATCGATATAACTTTCTTGCTTAGCGCATTTTTCACGATTCCAAGATTTAAAGATGCGGGGAAAAAAACCTAAAAGTTCCCTGCGATACAAGAGTTTGGCTGCATGCACCAGATCAATCTTATACATCCCTTTCGCGGGATTATAATGTAGGTGGTCACATATGATTTTTTTCTCTAGAATACGATAGCTCATTAATGTTTTATTGAAATGTTAAAATTATACCGGATACTATATTAAGATACTTGTTGAGTCAAATTCAATTTCTTAAAAAGACAACCTTCTTTTTCACTTCATTTAGGCACGACATATATCTTAAAAAGATTATATCATCCTATCTTATGAAAAATTAGACGGTTAGTTCTTTATTTTAGAACTTTTGTAGCATACGGATAATATATCCGGCAAAGAATATTAAGGCGATGATTTTCACTTTGCTTTATGTCGATATGGAAGAGCATACCGTATAAGCATTTTCCGGCATTATATTTATCCTTTATGGTATATTTTCTCTCTTCTCTTCTATTTACCCCCCCCAATATTCTCCAAATTTAAATGCAATAGATAAGGCTTTGGAAAATGATGAGGGAAATGGTTACTTAATAATACATGTTACGATACATTTACTGATTTTAAATGAGAGGTATAGTATTTTAATTTTTATTTGATAATATGTTATCCTTCTTTTTTTATACAAACAGTAAGGACAAAACAATGCCTAGAGCCTATTCAGTAGATCTTCGAGAGAAAGTATTACAACATATAGAAAAACATCATGATAAAAAAACAGCCGGCCATATTTTTCAAGTAGGTATCGCAACAATATATCGATGGATCTTGCAAAAAAAGCAAAAAGGACATTTAAAGCCAATCCGCAGAAAATATGCTTATAAGAAATTAGATGATGAGTTGTTATCTAAATATGTAGAAAAACATCCGGATTATTTTTTATCGGAAATTGCTGATTATTTTTCAGTCACTCCGCAAACGATTTTTTATGCCCTTAAAAGATTAAAAATTACACGAAAAAAAAAACTACTCGCTATAAGGAAAGAGATGAAAAGAAACGGGAAGCTTTTATGAAAGATTTAAAAAATATTCCCTTTGACAAGAGAATTTATCTCGATGAAACCGGGATTCATCAATTTTTATTTCGTGAGTCCGGAAGAAGCTTACGCGGCAAAAAAGTTTTTGGAGCGGTTTCAGGAAACCGCTTTATAAGGCAAAATATTATTTCAGCCCTATCTAAAGGGCAGTTTTTATCTCCAATGTGTTTTGAAGGTACTTGTAATACCGGGTTATTCAATATTTGGCTTAAGGAAGTTTTGACTCCTCAGCTTACACCCGGTAGTGTTCTTATTCTTGACAATGCCGGTTTTCACAAGTCAGCGGAAAGCAGGAAAACAGTAGAATCTGCCGGTTGTAAGCTTATGTTTCTTCCTCCCTATTCTCCGGACTTAAATCCTATAGAAAAATATTGGGCTAATATGAAAAATAAAGTTAGAGAGATATTACGAAAAGTTACGAATTTTAAATTCGCCATTGATCAAGCAATCTTATCAATATAAAATTAAATGACTATAAGGGGTTTTTAAAGACAAAATCCCGATTTTAAAAGACACGCTTAAGACACGAATGAATGATATATTTCAAGTACCGGAACTCAATCCTGTCCGGCTTCCAATGTGAATGAGTATATACCGAAAGGCAGTCGGTAATTTAAATCTTTGGAGATCGTGTTAGACTAACACTTGTTAGCAAGGGTCCTTGAATGAGGAATCCCTTCTCTTTAGGGTTGGGAGCTGTCAATATAACTCACTTGTTAGATACTTCAAGCAATAATTTACCGGGATGATTTCTGATGATCGAATATTTTATTCTATATCTGATATTAGGCGCCTTTACAGGTATTATGGCAGGCACACTAGGTGTTGGAGGCGGTGTGATTGTTGTCCCCCTTCTTAATTGGATTCTCTTGCATCAACATTTCCCTGAATCAGCGACCATGCATTTATCCATTGGAACTTCTTTATCTGTTATGATTTTCACCTCTGCAACAGCTCTTACTGCTCATCATAAAAAAAAAGCTGTACGTTGGGATATTTTGTTGCAAGTATTACCCGGTCTTGTCATGGGCTCAGTTATGGGTATCATTATATCAAAATATCTATCGGGTACATCGCTAAAGTTTATCCTTGCCTTTGTTGAAATTGCATTAGGAGTAAAAATGCTGATCAATCGATCTATCATTTTCAGCACAAACATTATTTCTAAGCTCTTTTATATGTTAGCCGGCTTTATTATCGCAACCATATCGGCCCTTTTAGGTATTGGAGGAGGGCTCATGAGCGTTCCATTCTTAACTATGTGTAATAAATCCATGTATGAAGCTATCGGCACCTCCATTGGCTTTGCCTTGGTGATTGGTATTGTTGGTACCATCGGTTTCATAATTTCCGGGTGGGGCTTTAGATGTGTCGATCACAACTGGTGTTGGGGTTATATATTTCTGCCCGCCACAATAGGCATTATGATCACCGGTGTATCTTTTGCGCCTATAGGTGCCCAAATTGCTCATTCTCTTCCTGTTAGTCGCCTAAAAAGAATCTTTGGTATTGTCCTGGTTCTTTTTGGCATACTTATGTTTTGTGAGTAATGATTATTACACTAGACTTGTTGCGATTTATATTTTTAGTGGTTTCGGATAAGTTTTTTCAAAACAATACAGGAGCGAGCAGAAGATTAAAGGACTTTTAAAACGAGCTAAATTGATACTAAAAAAAAGTAAAAAAACACCGGAGACGGTTTAGTCAATCTAAAAGCAAAAATAATCATAAAAGAAGGGTTAAAGTTTCAACGATACATTCAAAAATCAGAAACATAAGACACGATTTCCATCATAAGCTTTCTACTCAGTTGATACGTAAAAACCAAACGATCATAATTGAAGGGTTGTGTATAAAAAGCATGTTAAAAGATAGAAAATATGCCAAATATATATGCGACGAAGGATGGAGCCGGTTTTTAACTTTTTTAAAATATAAAAGCGAGTGGTATGGGAGAAATATAGTAGAATTAGACCACTATTTTCCCGGTACACAAAAGTGTTCCGCATGCAGTCATAAACAAGGGAAAATATCCCCCGACATAAGAACTTGGGAGTGCTCAAATGGTAAAATTAAGCATGACAGAAATTTTAATGCATCATATAATATATATACCGACTGCCCCACGATAGATCTAAAAGATAGGAATAATATACAAGATATGAGAATTAACACGAATACGGAACAACACTTTAATCGAGACGCTCTCATCCCAATGCTAAAGAAAAGGATTTTCTTGCTTAATTGTCATAAAAAACTCCTATCTAATAGAAAAAGAGCTGCTAAAACAAATCGGGATCATATCCTAAATCTTCCCAATACGTATCTCCATAATTATATAAAAGTTGCTCGCCGGCTAATATTTTTCTGCGAGAGACAAACATAACCATAGGACCTTGATAACTTAAAAATTCAATAGGTTTTAAATTAGCTTGTTTAGATGCGTGGTTAATAAAGCGAGCGAAACTACCATAGATACGAGCATCAATTACCCAATTTTCTAAAATTGCTTCATCAGGAAAGCTAAAAAGATATCCATTAACATCCTCTAATAACTCATCCTCATCATCTAAGTACCTAAGTATTCCGGCATACTGCCCTATAACAGAATTTTTAGGGATATTCACTTTGGCAAAAACACCATAGCCAACATGATCGCTTACCTTTTCAATAAATATTCGTTCGGAGTAATAGTCATCATGCCCTTTTCGTTTAAGTCTTTTGAGATAGGGAATAAACTGTTTGTCCTCTCCGGTATTTTTAAGTTCTTCTTCGATAAATTTAAACCACATTTTAAAAAAGGGTTCCATAGAGTCAGGGTCTATTTGTACGTCCGGTATATAAAAAGCTTCATTTGGAAACGAAATATCGAATTTTTCAGAAAAGCTGATCGCATCATTTTCTTCCATACTTTCTCCCACATAATACTTTATTGACGGGCTTTCTGTAGGTAACCAAAACCATATACTCTTTCCTCAACTTTAGGATCTCCTGAATAAATAATATTAGCCATACCAAAAATTTTTACGTCTAATTGCTCGCTGACATCTACCTCAGCTAATGCTGAATTACTAACATTGATTTGAGCTTTTTGAGATATCAGTTCCTTAGCGTGATAAATTCCGGATTCATTTACAACGATCTTTTGGAAATCTGTTACGCCGCTTATTGATATTTCACCAGATCCCGAAATAATAGCTGATAAGTTATGGGTATCTATTAAAAAATTTAGTTTCCCGCTTCCGCTAAGACGGATTTTAAGATTTTCGGCTTGAATACATCCTTCACTTGTTACAGCCCCGGATCCTGACAGGCTTACTTCATCAAGGTGTTTTAGCAAAAGATAAAATTTAATTGGCCTTGAGGATTTCCCGATATGAGACTTACGCTTGATATGTAACGTTTTCTTGATAACCTCAGTAGATATTTCATTTATAATGTTGTCATCAGCTTCAATTCTCAAAGCTTCTTCATTTGCTTGCTTAATATAGAGGTGACCTACCCCGGTAAAAAAAACCTTATTGAAGTCCTTTACAGCTCGATGTTCAGTAACAATTTTATCGAAACCGGATATCTTATTTCCTGGAAAACTCTTCTGCGGAAGTAGTATTATGAATACAATTACCAAAGAAAATATGTTTGGTATTGTTATCATTTTTCTATGCATATTTTCAACTCAATTTTGTTTTAGAGATAAAAATCATTTAAAAATAACATATACAATTTTATGCTATTGATCAAAAGGGGATTCGCATGAAATATATTGTTTTTTTGTCTCTAATTATTCGTTTAGTAATAGACATCGACCCTCTTCACTCAAAATCTGAAACTTATTATTACGAAGAAAGTGCCGGTAAGGAATCTAAAAAAACGATCTCGAAAATTGAGACAGAAAATCAACTGTATCTAATTCAATGCGAAAAGTTACATGGAAATTCATGGATCCAATGCTCTCATTCTTATGATTTCCAACAGTATGATTTCCTATCTAATGATAAGGAACTCAAGTATACCCTTTTAAAAAAGGGAAATTATTTAAATATCAAAGGCTCATCCCAAGGAAAAGAATTTTCTAAAAAATATAAAATCAATTTACCTTGGATACAAGAATTTGCTTTTGGGCTCATACCTTTCGTTAAATCAGATGAGGCTCAATTCAAATTCTATATTTTGAATGCTAAAGATTTTAGTCTTCATAAGATGGTTGCTAAAAAAGCAGGACAAGAAATGATTACCCTCAATGACAAAACCTTTTCGGCCCAAAAAATAAAAGTGACTTTAGATGGATTTAGAAGTATTTTTTGGCATGGTGAAATCTGGTTTGATAGTATCAACCACTATCTTTTAATCTATAAAGCCAATGAAGGACCCAATACTCCTACGACTACGATTTCTTTTGTATCACAGAAATAAAAATTTACTTGCCAATTTATCGGAATAAATTATATGAGGTTAACTAAGTAAAGAAACATAACATAGATAGAGACCTTTATGTCTTGTTTTATATCCATTACAAGATTTTGTTCTCTTCCGGCTTTAGTCTTATGTTTTTTGACTTCTCCTATCCAAGCCAAAAGCAAAGAAGCAGAATTAGACATCATGATGGATGTTATGCGTCCTTTTGGATTACCGTTAGTAATCCGTTTTCATAATCTAAGAAATAACATCTTTTTTAATACGGCATCTCTTGACGCTGATGGATTCGAAGCTGTTGGCAATTTCTTTTTTATGCCGATACGTTATCTCTTTGGAGGTAAAAACGTGACTCATTTATATACTGAAGGTGTCAATTGCGAAATAAAGCAAGCTTTTACTTATGAAGATCATCGCTTAGCTAAAACCATTTTAGCTATAATTGTCTTACCTATCTCTCAAGCTATCGGAACATATTTTAAAGGCCTTGCCTATCTCTTTCCTGAAACAAGACAAAGACATCACTTAATTAACGCAGAAATTAATCGAACGAAAATTGCACCTAATCAAACACTCTATGCTAATCTTGGCCTTATGCCCGCTTATTCAAACGAAGTCACACCTTGTCTTCAGCATTCCAGACCTTCTAAAGTAGATGGAGACCATGAAATACTGGTACAAGGACTCAAGGATGTTTGCGCTATTTTAGAAAAAAATACAATCATCTATTGGATTGATTATGGCACTTGTTTAGGAGCTTATCGTTACGGTGGTATGATCCCATGGGATCATGATATCGATATTGCTATCATTGAGCAAGATCATGACAACGTTATTCAAGCTTTGCAGCAATTAGACCCTCAAAAATATAAAGCCCAAGATTGGTCCAGCTATAAAAAACCCAAAACCTTGCTTAAAGTGCATATTAAAGAAACGAACGCCTTAATGGACATCTATCATTATAGCTTTGATAAGAAAAACCGAACCTTTACCTATAACTATACTTTTGAACATTCCTATCTACCCAAGTCATGGAAAAAGCGAGACCTACTAATGATATTTCCGGAACCGGTCGACTGTCTCTTCCCTTTAAAAAGAGCTACTTTTGATGGGATGATCGTATGGGCTCCGAATGACACAGAAACCTTTCTTAAACTACGATATGGCGATAACCTCGAACCTAGTATGGTTTTGGATGAAAAAGCCCAAACTTATCGTAAAATTGAAGACCACCCCTATTGGAAACTCGATTAAATTTTAGATTTACATCTTTGAATATTATTTATTGTAAAATAGTCCATAATGAACCATAGTAGTTGTTTGGATATCTAATTAATTATATAAAATGAATAATATTAATTTAAAAGAAAAATTAAAAAAGGCTAAATTGATAGCTTCTTTTTTGGGAATAGCATTAGCTGTTGCCGTTCAAGTGGCTATAGGTGTCAACTTTATTGCCCCGGTCGTTGCTTTCATTGCCGGTGTAGCCTTTGCTCATCTGAATTATAAAGTACGTCATAATCGCATCATGCTTGAAGAAGAAGGCTCTTAAAGGCGCGCTATCCAAGTTATTTAAAACTAATTAATATCTTTAACCGGCTCCAATTGAGTTAAAAATGTATATTTTTTGTTTTTCTTCTTAGGCTCAATATTACAAATATGACTCAAGTCATTACATGATAAAACAGCTTCTTTATTTTCTATTTGATAAACTTGCGTATGCTCGGCTTCATGTCGAAAAAAATGAGAAAAACCAAGTCCAACTGCTAAAAAACATAATATAAGAGCTAATAAAATTTGTTTTATTTTCAAAACAATCCCCTTGTTTACATGAACAATCGCATTATCCATTTTTAACAAACTAAAATCAACTAAAATAAAGGCCTTGTAATTAAAGTTATATTTAATAGATCAAAATCAACTAAATTTGAAGATTTCCTTATAGCAAAAATTAGGCCGGTAGTAATATTCTTTCAAGCTGAAGATTATCGTCAGCAATATATAGTTAAATGGCAGTTAAATTTTCTTTGTTTTTTATAACAAAAAATTATAAAAAAAATAAAGAAATAAGGAGGTCGATAACATGACTTTTACGACTCGTATTGCTGAATATGGTGAAAAACCTTGGGAGCCTCCTCCGATAGAGGCTTATAAGCCAACTCAAGTTGAACAATTACGTGATATGGTTCCTAAACCGGAAGCTACCGGTTCTATAGGGTATTATGATGATATCCACCATTTGTTTAAAGATACGTATGTTGATATGGCACAAGAGGCTGAAAAAAATGGTAATATCCCTTAACTGAAAAAGTTACCGGTTTACTCCTCTTTTGCAATTGCTGTCCTTCATTAAGGGTCAGTAGAAATTTTTTGCTTTAACATTGAGATGAAAGCGTCTATTTGCTTTTTTGATTTTGAATATACTCATTCACATTGGAAGCCGGACAGGATTGAGTTCCGGCACTTGAAATGTATCGTAAAATGTATTACAAGTAACTGTTTACCTTATCATTTTTCAAAGCCTTTTCTTAACCCCTTTTTGGATCCACCCACATACAGTTTGGGATTGATAATCAAGATATATAGTGAATTAAATTTTATTGTTCATTTTATTCATGTAAAATATCCGGATGACATATTCACTTGATTTAAGAAAACAAGCTTTAAAATATATTAAAACTGTGGGCACACGAAAAGAGGCAAGTGTCATTTTTTCAGTTACAACCCGCACTTTATCGAATTGGATTTCTCGAGAAAGACTGCAGATCTTAGCACCTAACAAAAGGTGTTCTAGCCCAACTAAAATTGATAATCATAAACTTAAGCAATATCTTCAAAAATATCCGGATGTCTATCTTAGAGAAATTGCTCAAGAATTGAGCGTTACGATACCGGCTATTTTTTATGCCTGTAAATGTTTGAAACTAACCTTAAAAAAAAGATCCTGTTCTACAAAGAAAGAGATGAAAAAAACGACAAGAGTTTCAAGAAACACTAAAAAATATTCCCATGAAAAATCGTGTTTATGTAGATGAGAGCGGGATTAATTCAAGTATACGGAGCCGTTTCAGGAATGCGATATACACGTGAAAGTTTTATCGCAACAAAGAATCAATTCCGAATCTTAGCTCCTTTTTGCTATACGGGAACATGTAATACTAAGTTATTTAATCTATGAGTGAAAGATTTTTTTATAAAGGAATCTCTTCACTATTTAAAAAACTTGTTTTTAATGCTTCCTATTCTTTAATAAAAAAAGTCCTTTAATCATCTGCTCGCCCCTATATTGTTTTGAAACAACTTATCAGAAACCACTAAAAATTTAAATCGCAACAAGTCTATTGATAACTTATTAAAAGTGTCCGGGGGGCTTCGAATGCTTTGTATGGCATATCTTTTTAGATAATTTTATAGTTTAAAATCCAATTTCAACAAAAACTATATTAATTGATATTAATGCGATTTTTGTTTGTTAATAATAATATGAGCGTATAATTAATGGTTAATAAGGAGGGGTTTTTTACTAATTTTTATGGTATAGAAATGGTTTTAAGTTCTTCAAATATTAACCTTGCAGTACAAGTAGACGAGCTATGGAAATACAGACCTGCTATAGGAGGGTTTCATCCTCTTACCAGGTTTTATACCGGTAGGTATGCTAGTTGCGCTCCCTTATATCAATTTAACCGAGATGATCAGGAAATTAAAAAAATTCAGAATACTATTTTTACCGGCAAGCAATGGCTTATAGATATACCAACAATAGTAAAAAAATTTAAAGATAATATTTTAACAATAGAACAACAATTAAAAGACCAACAATTGTCTGTCGAAAGAAAACAGGATCTGGTTGATGAAAAAAGTTTCATTGAAGATCGATTTAAAAAAATAGAAAAATTTAAAGAATCTCAATTGTTAAAAATACATGATCTTCAATTACGACTAGATGGTTTGTTAGTTAAAAAAGAAGAACGGTTCTATATTCAATTCAAAAAAACAGATTTCAAGAGAATATTTAGAACTTTAGATCAAAAAATTGAAAGCTTTGAAACAAATCTTGTTCTATTACATTCCGAACAAATTCAAAAACAGATAGTGACCATGCCATTAAAACCTCGTTCGTATTTTGAAAGGATTTTCAGAAAAAAACAGCCTGTTCCTCAAGCAAAGCCCCCTAAAACAAACCCGTTGACTGAGAGAAAAATCAAGCAGTTAGAAAGTGATAAAAACGTATTTGAATCTATCAGGAAAAGAGTTATGAATCTTTGGCTACAGATAGATGACTTAAGTGGTTCATTAAAACTGACTCTTTCTCAGGAAAAAAAGAATGTGTTATTAAAACATTTGGTTTTACCAAAAGAGTTGCAAGATATAAATTTATCTGATGTGCATGAATACATGTATAAAAGTTCAATAGATCGAATGATTAATGAAAGTGATCCTGAAAGTATAAGAAAAGCCGGTATTAATTACCTCCGGTACGGCACCGGAAATTCTCACTACGACTCATTGGGAAAACAAGCCGGTACTTATACTCAAAAAGGTATTGATTTGTTACAAAAGTATGTTCAGCTTTGTTCCTCATCTAGTGAGTAATCCTGTTTAATTGTCATTAAATGAATAAACTCTTTAAAATAGGGTTTGTCATGTATAGGGATTAAAAATGGGTCCTGCATAAGCTCTTCGATATTTGGCAGTACATTTTTTATTTCAGCTTGTTTTAAAAAGTATATTGCCTCTTCTCCTTTTTGAGAAAAAGCGTGAACACAAGCTAGGGTATACCAAGCATCTAAGCTACCTAATGAAATAGCATGTCTTAGCTTAGTCTCTGCTTCAATAATAACTTTTTCAAAAGAAGCATCCGAAGGCTCTGCCAGTAATTCTGCAAAACTAAGAAGTGTGTAACCCCATTCATTAAAAGCCGTTTCGTTCTCAGGGTCCTCTTTTATAACAAGATTAAACTGATTAAACGCTTGGGTATAAAAATCGATATCTGATGTTAACTCTCCTAAGTGGGCATAAACCAAAGCAAGGTTATAACGTACGTGATAATAACCGGGCTCTATTTTAAGTACATGATGAAAAATGCTCGCGGCTTTTTCATAAATATGAACTTCACCGGTAAACCCTCCCAGAAAATCAAGAGAGCAAGCATAATGAAACAAGCATTCGGGTGATGAATGATTTTCTTGTAATTTTAAAGCCTGTTCAAAATATTCAACAGATTCTTGTACATATTTTTTTTCATCAAAGACTTCGCCTAATTTCATTAGTAAAATGCCGTAATCATGCCAAATCCCGGAATCATTGGGACGAATGGCTTTTGCTTGTTCAAAATATTTTTTTGCTTCTTTTAGATGAGATATATCTTGCATTATCAGCCCTAATGAAAAGTAGCTCAGTGCTATATAATGCAACGATTTAACATGTTTCTTATCTAATGATAAAGCGGAATGAAGTTTTTCAATCGCATGTAGAAAATAATCAACATCTTCAAAATATTTCCCTTGTGCGTATAAAGATAGTCCATAACGATACCATACATCTACATGATCAGGAACACGATCCAAGGCCTTTAAAGCTTTCTTCTCTGCTTGTCTTAAGAGATCAAGTCTATTGGTATTCATACCCAAAAAAGCTAAAGCCTCTGACCAAAGACTTAAAATAATCGGGTGTCCGGGGGATGCCACATACGCCTTAGCAAACTTCATAGCACTCATTTGTAAATGTTTTGGCTCATTTTTCCGTTTTCCTGATAACAGAAAAAGTTGCCCCCAATTTTGCCAAGTTAAACAATGAGAGGAATGTTTGCATTCTACAGCTTTAGCATAAGCCTCATGAGATTGAGCTAAGTGAGACTCTTCATTAGTTGCTTTATAAATATGATGAAAGGTCTGAGCCAATACAAACCATCCGTCAAAATAAGAGGAATCTTGATGTACCGATTTATTATAGAAAATAAGCGCTCGTTGTAAAAAGCGACTATCCTGAATCAGAATACCCATTTCTACCCAAGCATTACCATAATCTCTCCAAAATGAGGGTTCTTGACAACCCACCCGTGCAGCTTTATCAAATTTTTCCAGGGACACTTTTATATCGACTGCTTCACCTGAGTGTTTGCCCAGGAAGTACCAAGTCAACGCCCAATCCCATTGAAATTTTGATAAAGCATAAGGATCATCACCACACAGTCGATAGGCCTTGCCGTATTTTTTATCTGCTTCAAAAAAATATTTAGGATCATGTTTGGCTAGACCTATATGAGTAAGAATATCGCCCCATATATACCAAGCTTCAAAAAATGAAGACTCAACATTAATAGCCTGGCTGATATGCTTTTCGGCAATTTCTAAATATTTGATTTTCCCGTGTTGCAATGAATAATCAAACCAAAAAACCGCTTGATGAAAGAGTAGCTTAGCGCTTAAAGGAGCAATACGTTTCGCTAAATCAAAAACAGCATAGGCACTACTATTGCCTTTTAGGATTCTTTTTTTTCCTTGGTGGAAAAAAGTTTGAGCTAAGACTTCACGTTCGCTCGCCTTCATTTTGTCCCAAAAGGGGTGCAAAAGAGTTTCTGAACGATTAATTTGAAGCCTATCCAGTAAACTATTTGCTATGACACGGTAGTTCTTTAGCTTGTCCATATTCCCGGAAACTATAAGCACCCTTAACGTTTTTATACAAATATTTTCATGCATTTATTTTGCCTAAATAAAACGGCTCTTTATATGCAGATATTTAGGAAAATAGTTTGTTACTTTATTTTTAGCAAAACAAAAGAAGGATAAGATATTTTTATTCGATACCCTTCTCTATATGGTGTAACTGTTAATCTATATTTATGCTGACACTGCTGAAAGAGGCGTTATATCCGTCTCTACTACTACAGTAGGATCAATCGGTTCTTCTGCTCCATTAAAGTGCCTTATCATCATATCATTATAAACCCTTTCTTCTTCCGTTAGCAGTGCATGGAATTCGCTTAACGATTCTTGAAGGTTATGAAAGGGGCTTAAAGAAAATGGTACACTCTGTTGAATATAGTGAGAAAGCAAGGAATGATACACTTCTCCCGCATAGGAATTTCCAATTATCACTCCTAACTGAGGTCTTGTAGGATCAAGTAGAAGATGTTTATAATAAACTATTTTTCTTATCAAGCCTATCACTTCATGTCTCAACTTTTTATCAGCTCCGGCAATATTCCCCTGTTTGGTTAGTTCTCTTATCTCTTCAAGGGATTTATACATAGTCTCTTCAAGCATCCTTAATCGCGCTAAAATAGGCATCAAAGCACGTGAAGGATTTGTAGGATTTAATTCTTTTAAAGGTTCTAAGTCGACATGGGCTCTAAACTCTTCAACACTAAGTTCTGCAGCTTCTGCTAGTGTAGCTTCGTAGTTAGGTTGATCCATTCTAGACAGCTCAGTTACTTTTCGATCAAAAGAAATCTCTTCAGGAAGCTCCATGACCTCATTATACAAACGGCTAACCGCATTCATCATAAACATTTGAGGAATTACACTACTTATGAACCGTAAAGGAGTTCCAAGCATAGTATCAAAAAAACCAATCCCTGTTTTAGCGGTGCCACACCATCCTTCATCAAGAGGAGGTTGTGGTCCGGGAATGAATGCATAACCCCCGGCTTTATTGGGATAGGCATACCCGGATGACATACCGGAGCTATCTAGATTAATTCGAATTGCACCGCGTTGTTGATCAGCTTTATGCCAAGTGTCTGAACAACCGGTAGCCAGTCCCATAAGCAGCATAAAGCCACGACCCACAAGACTGATTGTTTCACCTGTCAGCCAACCAATAACTTGACCTGCTGCGATAGACCCGATTGCTAATGCTCCTGCCTTTAGAATTTTCATTTCTAAAGCGGATAGTTCTTTGATATCAGGATTAAGCTGCTTTATAACACGATTTTTCAATGGTATCGGCTCGGTAGGTGTTGTCGTATTTTCTGTAGCATTTATATTTTCATAATGTGATACAGGGGTAAAAGGACGTATTTCAGCTTCATTGGACGGTTTCTTACTTTCCTTAAGGTTAAAAACAGGATTATAGAAAGTATAATGAGATGAGATTTCTGCCATTTTAGGCCTCCTAAAAATAAAATAATGAATTAACAAATTTTTAATAACAACTTAAAAAATAAAAACACTTTACAATTTACTAAGAAAAAGTAAGTTTATATTACAGAAGTGATTAATAAAAGGAAACCAAAAACCTATTAATTAAAGTAAGTCTTCAATAGAACGGAAAATTTTAAAATTATTGATATTATTAAATTAAGATAAGAGAAGATTCTATCCGTTTAACTGCTGCTTAGCTAATAGCTCTATATAATGTGATTCTTCGAATGCAAAAATTCCTTGGACGAGGTAATTAAATCTATCTTCATATTGATCCGGATCTTCAATTTGGCCTGAAGAACCTTTTAAAGGATCCGGAGTAATAGTTTGAGGCGAGAGGGTATCCGATTTCAATTGCTGTTGAAATATCAACGTTAAGAGTTGATCCAGCGAAATTTTTTCAGGAAACAAACTACTTAGGTACGATTTTCCTTTAAAATCAAATACTCCCATTTTTGGATGACTAGGATTAATTAATCTTCGTTTTAAATGCACTAAATCGGCTAATGGAGCCTTTATCTCTTCAAGAGATGTGTTATATTCCACAAATAATGTTAGATAGCTAAGAGATTCCTTATCTGCAATAGCTGTCATTTTGCTCTTTAACACATTCGCTTTTGCTTTTACTTCATTCACTTTATCTTCTACATATAAAATTCTTGCAACAATAGGTTTTAAAGCAGCTAGAGGTTTTGCTGCAAATTGCGGAAAATCAGTTTTAATCTTTTCTAAAAAGGGAAGAAATTCTTCTAATTGATTGTCTTCAACACCTCGAATCCTGCATAATTGCTCTCTATATTTAGCGTCATCCTTAATTAAAACTAACTTTTCTTTTATTTTGTTAGCCGGATATTCATCATCATCAATAGATTTGCCATAACCAACTAATCCCGCGATACTCGTAGCAGCAGAAGAAATATTTTGACCCATTGCTGTTGCAATAAGACTTGGATTGCTTAGCACTCTTGTCAGATGTGGCAGGATATAAGAAACACATCCAAAAGGGCCTGCAAGCCCGGCTCCTGCCAACCATAGAGGAATAAGTAAAGCTTGAACTGAAATTTCTCCGCCTATTAAATGTGCAAAGGTTGAAAGCTGTAGAGCCGAACTATAATTAGTTAAACCATTAAGGATACCACCCTTCATCAACCAATTTTTAGTTGATGCACACTTAGCTGCAGCATTAATACGATCAGGTTCCGGGTATAGTGTATTAAATCGATCTTTAGGAGTTGTTTTTTGTATTTTTAAATTTTCGATAAATTGTAGTGTTGGAGTTTCATATATTTGTCGTACTTGCTCATAATTTAAATGATCTGTACAACCCGTGTACTTATCGATCCAATTACCGGCATGACTATAAAGAAATCCATTGTAATAACCCATTATACCGGCAGCGCTTAAGGCTAGTAGAGCATAAGGCAAGGCTTTCATTCCTTTCTGCCACAATGTAGTAGTTTCTTTTTGAAAAAGTTTTTGGGGCTTTAAGGGGAGGTGCTGATAAAGCACTGATGTCTCTTTTATTTGTTTAAGAGCGGCAGCGCTTTCTACTCTTCTTTCCTTTACAGAAGGGGTTAAAGAAGAATCAGGACCGGGATTAACAGCTTGATGATTTGCATATTTAGCTTTTATACTTGCTAAAGTGCTACTTTGTCTCTGTTCTTGAAGATTTCTTTCTTCAGGTGTTTGCAAAACGGGTAATACAGGCAACATTTTTTAAATTAGTTTTATATGTTTAATGTTTCTTTTATAACTTAATCATTAAATTAATTATAAATAATAGCTGATTAAAACAAAAGTTATTTTATTAAGCAAAAATAAAATAAAAACATTTTTAATGCGCTGTTCTAATGATAAAAAAAACTTAAAAACTGTTTTATATTGCAATAAATTCATTTTTTCAGTTATAATTTTGCCTTAATATGAATTATTAAACGGAATGTCCTTAGTACAGGACATTTTTCAAGACACCTCTATTTTATGATTAATAATCAGCAAGTTAAGGTAATTAACACACTCCTCAAGTTTCTCTCTAACTCTTAAAAATATTGCTCGCAGCTCATCAAATCCATACCTAAAAATACTCTTTGCCTTACGACCATGAGATTTTATTTTGATCGGAGTATTTTTTTCCTTAGCCTCTCCTACGCGATGACTCCGGCAAAATGCTATTGCAAAAACGAAAACAAGTTTTTCTATTCCGGAAATATGTATGAGGTGTGTGTCTTCAAAGCAAAACCCCCTTTTCTTCAAACATCCAAAGAATGTCTCAATCTCCCACCTTTTACGATAGACCTTGAAGGGGTTGTAAAAATTCCGATTGGAGATAATTGTAACAAGCTCATCTTTCTTGTAAGACCATCTTGTGCTTAGATAAATACTTCTTCCCCCACAAGACAGTTTTTGCATTTTTAAGTGTCTTGCCAAGGGGTAATCTTTTAAAAAAGATATTTATTGGCAACACTCCCTCCGGTAAACTGTTGTTACGAACACGAAAAAGAAAGGGAATTTCTTGCTCATCTAGCCACTGAATCCACTCTGATCCAACAAACTCTCTATCTCCAAGGAGAGAGTCAATGTTTCCGGCTCCAATAAGAAGGAGAATACGTTTTATCAACTCGATTCGTTCTAAAGTATTGGAATTTCCTCTTTTTTGTAGAAGACTCCACATCAAAGGAAGAGCAATTCCCTTATAGGCTACTGTAAGCATAAGAATGTTAATGTCTATTTTCCCAAACTTCCGGTTCGTTCGATCAAGAGCCAATTTCAGTTTTTTATTTTTTAGATCAAAAAGGGTGATTACCATAGAAGCAAGGGCAAAAGGATCAAATTTTAGAAATCTAAAGAATCTCTGAATGCGTTTGTAGCATAACTTCGGAAGAGACTGCGTGATAAAAGAGGTTGCAAGATGTGCGAAATTCACAGTCTTAACAGTGATCATTGCTATCACAAGCTGAGCAAGGCAATCAGCACGAGCCTTGTGAAAATTGAAGTATCGGTTTAAGATCCCGGATAACTCATTGATATGCATGTTAAAATCTCATTTTTTTCAAAAAAGATTACTGCATATCAGCGAGTTACTTCAATCTCATTTTTTTTGTCCTGTACTAAGCGGTTCGATTGAACGGTTATCCTTTCTATAACATTTACCGTTCTAATGCGTATCCAATGCTCTTTCGGAAAAATCGAAAAAATATTCATCCTTCTATAAAATTGCCCTTTAACCAACCACAAAATTGCGATGCTTTATCTTGAAAACAATCTATCATCTTATTTAAGACCTCTGCATAACTTATTGATTTAGTCGTCGATTTATCAAAAATATATTTATAATGTCTTTAACTTACATCTGAAGGTTCGATTATGATTAAAAATGTAAGTTATGCAGAGGTCTTTATTTAAACGTGCAGTAGCTTCTTCTTCCTTACTAATGGATTGATATATTTCTCGTACTCCTTGGTAGATTTCCTTGCGCATAGAAGCATTTTGGGTTAAATGAAATAAACAACGCTGCCATTTTACTAATGGAAGTACTATCCTTAAAGCAGCTTATCAAGAACTGAGGAAGGTGCTTCATCCCGATAGAGTTGCCGATGACGGAATTTATGACCGGCTAGCCGGAGGGGGCCGAATACAAAGTAAATAGTGACATTGCTACAGCAGCCCATCAAGTATTTAAACATTATTTATACCCAAGTTCGATGTAACTAAATATTTAATTTAGAGAATCCATAGGCCAAAACAAAACCTATAACTTTAATCATAAAACCTCTAGATGTAACGGCTTTGATAGCTCTTGGCATAAGCTGAGTGATTAAGCTAATAGAGGTTTCTATAGATTTTCCGACTCTCTTAAGGATTCCATAATCCTGAAATAATAGCCTTTCCTTAGAGTTGTTTCTTTTTTCTGTAATGAGTTCAATCTGATCTTGTTCCAATTCCGCTTTATATGAATGACTTAAATAAGCAGCATCTCCCGCTAATTGAGAGTTTTTAGGGAGAGAATTGAGAGAACTTTTCCTTAAAATTTTTAAATCGTGCCAAGAGGCGGGAGCCGGATTTAAAGATACGGGCCTACCATACTCACAAGTGATTAATGATGCTTTATAACCATAAAAATATTCCTTTTTGCTTGCATTGAAGCCATGATATTCTTTTCCTTTAATTAGCTTAGAACGACATATACGAACGTTTTTGCAGACTTGAACAGGAAATGAATCCACGATAAAACATTGATGCGATTTAAGAGGCGCGTAACGCCTCATAAATCGCATAAAACGTTCCCAAACGGATAAAGGTATTTGATGGATTCTTTCGTTCAATCGGTTAATACTAAGCATATCAGGCATATAACCATGTTCCAACAGGAAGCTTCCGGCTTGAGTAGTATTGCCTCCAAAAAACCGAGTAGCAACAATTAAAGAAGTCATGACTTCTGAGTCTTTCATTTTTTTATTGTGCCATGCTATATAGTATTTTAATTTTTATTTGATAATATGTTATCCTTTTTTTTTTATACAAACAGTAAGGACAAAACAATGCCTAGAGCCTATTCAGTAGATCTTCGAGAGAAAGTATTACAACATATAGAAAAACATCATGATAAAAAAACAGCCGGCCATATTTTTCAAGTAGGTATCGCAACAATATATCGATGGATCTTGCAAAAAAAGCAAAAAGGACATTTAAAGCCAATCCGCAGAAAATATGCTTATAAGAAATTAGATGATGAGTTGTTATCTAAATATGTAGAAAAACATCCGGATTATTTTTTATCGGAAATTGCTGATTATTTTTCAGTCACTCCGCAAACGATTTTTTATGCCCTTAAAAGATTAAAAATTACACGAAAAAAAAAACTACTCGCTATAAGGAAAGAGATGAAAAGAAACGGGAAGCTTTTATGAAAGATTTAAAAAATATTCCCTTTGACAAGAGAATTTATCTCGATGAAACCGGGATTCATCAATTTTTATTTCGTGAGTCCGGAAGAAGCTTACGCGGCAAAAAAGTTTTTGGAGCGGTTTCAGGAAACCGCTTTATAAGGCAAAATATTATTTCAGCCCTATCTAAAGGGCAGTTTTTATCTCCAATGTGTTTTGAAGGTACTTGTAATACCGGGTTATTCAATATTTGGCTTAAGGAAGTTTTGACTCCTCAGCTTACACCCGGTAGTGTTCTTATTCTTGACAATGCCGGTTTTCACAAGTCAGCGGAAAGCAGGAAAATAGTAGAATCTGCCGGTTGTAAGCTTATGTTTCTTCCTCCATATTCTCCGGACTTAAATCCTATAGAAAAATATTGGGCTAATATGAAAAATAAAGTTAAAGAGATATTACGAAAAGTTACGAATTTTAAATTCGCCATTGATCAAGCAATCTTATCAATGTAAAATTAAATGACTATAGTGTTTAATTCGTTTAAATAGTCATCACAAATACAATAGATGGCGCATATTTCAAGCTTCATGGCTTCCTCCTTTCAGTTTACCTGTTTCGTGAAAAACAACTATTCTGAAGGAAGAAGCCTTTTTCTTTTATATCTTTTTCAAATAGTTAATTGAATATCGCAAGTGTTATTATGAGTTAGTTACATCGAACTTGTGTGAGAAAATTATTTTTAATGCGCCACTATAATAAAAAAACAAGAAGTTTTATACTTGTAATAAATCCACTTTTTTAGTTATCCTGTTTTTAATATATAAGTTAAATTTAACAAGATTGCATAATGTCAAAAAAAGTTTATAAACAAACCCGATATCGGAATTCGGGTAATACTCTTGCTATACATCTATTTTTGCTTCTACAGACTTCAGTGATCGAGCACATCATTTATTAACCCAACCGGGAAAGAAGAAAAATCAGCTTATCAAGCATTTAAATATTTTATTATCATGGAGTAAAGGATGTCATATAGTTACCATACTGATTCAACACCAAAAACAACCTACTTAAATCTAAATTTAGGATGGAGTGTCCTAGGCATAGGGATTTTCGGCTACCAGGCTATAAAAAATGCAACTCAAACACTTTTTGGAAGTGATACCCTTAATACACGTTATACTTATTTACAAAAAGCCTGGCAAGGTGATGATAATACCGTTTCCGAGCGCTACGATAATCTTGCTAAAATGATATTCGGTTCTTCAGGATTTACTGAACGAAAAGATAGCTTGTTAAGAGCATCAGTTGCCGGGACTGTCACTTTGCTTTTAGGCTATGACCTCTATTCTACTATCATCAATGCCCGTGCAGATGAATCTACTCTAACTGATAAGAAAAACGGTATATGCGAATATGACCCTAAATCCCATGCAGTACCGACATTTGAAAAAGGTACTCCCCGGTGGATTTTAGAGTCTCAGAGAATTTTAGATTTAGTAGGGTCGGGAGTGGATAAAAATACCTCTAAGATTCACTATGCAGATATAGATATTGGTTTTGACTCTGTTACTTGCGCTCAATCTACTTATTTGATACGGGTTGCGCCGAAAGTAGCTTGTCCGCGTGGTTACCAACTCGTAAAAGACATTCTCGATCTATCATCTGTTACCCCGACTACAGCAGAAGGAAAAACAGCTTATAACAAACTGGCGAAGGTGCTTCATCCCGATAAAGTTTCCAATGACGTAACTAATGACTGGCTAACAAAAATGAAAGCCGGAGGCGAGTACAAAGTAAATCGTGAAATTACTACAGAAGCCTTTCAAATTGTTACAGCAGCCCGTAAAGCCTTGCAAGTTTTTAATGCCTGTTAATCCAAGGAATTCATTTTACGCAAAATCAAGTAGCATGTCATTTTTCCGGTTCATAAAAGGTTACCCGGTTTGCCTTGATTAACAATTTATATTTAAGAGTAAGATAATTTAAGCGGGTCTTAATGTTGAACAATTCCGGCTTGCAATAAGCAACAAGTAGACGCTGTCATCCCAATGCTAAAGCAAAGGGTTTTCTCGCTTGATTGTCATAACCCTAACCCCAATGAAGTATCGCGTATTAAGTCATTGCTTTTTAATTTAATAAAATCTCTGTCCTTTCTAAACAGATAATTTTGTCATTATTAATAACATAAACCTTTTCCGGGTGTAGTTTTTCTGATAATTGTTTTAAATTATCATGTTGTAAAACAATAAAATCAACTTCTACTAAAGAAGCTAACAGTTCAATAAATTCAGGATCGGTTTTAGTATCTTGAATATAAATAATCAACTTGTGATTGAGAAATTCAGAAGCTAGCTTTTTGATATTTTTGATAATTGATGACATCTGTTTAAAATCTGCTCGAATCCCTAAAAGGATAAAAGGTTGATTTTGCAATACGGCTTGCAACACTAAAAGGTATTCTTCTTCAAATACTTTATTATGACAGTCGCTTTCTAATAATCTGTTAGCTAAATCAGCTAAGGAAACGCGCGCACAACCGAGGTGCTCAACAGCTATTCCCGCAGCAAAATTGGCTAATTTTGCTGCTTCATCAACACTTAAGCTGTTGGCTATAGCCATAGCAATAACAGCTAAAACGGTATCCCCTGCTCCTGTAACATCATTGACTTCTCTAACTTTAACAGGAAAATCTTGACGATTATTTTTTTTGTCAAATACTGTGATACCTTGATGAGAACGAGTAATTAAAAGTGAGGAAACTTGTGTCTGAGAAATAATTTTTTTAGCTACATTTTCTAACGGTTCATATTCTTCTAAGGTTGCCGCTTTATATGCTTCGCTTACATTAGGCTTAATGATCGTAGCCCCATTGTACTTAGAAAAATCAGTCCCTTTAGGATCAACAATAACAGGAATCCTTTTGCTTTTAGCAATTTTAAATATAGCAGATAAAAAAGAAGGGGTTAAAAATCCTTTTCCATAATCAGAGATGGCTATGACTTGTATCGACTCCAATAATAGAGGTAAATTTTCTATCAATCGCTGCTCTAATGTCTCTGATAAGGGAGCAATTTTTTCAAAATCAATTCTGACTATGTGTTGATTTTCAGCAATTATACGGTTTTTAACCGGAGTCTCAAATCCTCTTTGTTTATAAAAGCCTCTTAAATCGATATTCTCTTTTGATAAAGCTGATTTCAACTCTTTACCCGCATCATCCCAACCAAGTCGACCAATAATTCGTATATAAGCTCCTAATGAGGCCAGATTCAAAACGACATTTCCGGCCCCCCCGGGTAATACATGTTGTTTGACAACATTAAGAACTGCAACCGGCGCTTCCGGTGAAATGCGCTTAACTCTACCTTCGGTATAAGTATCCAACATAAAATCACCGATAACCATGATTCTAGAATTAGAAAATTTACTGAAAACTTGTCCTAAGGCATTCATTTATACGGTCTCTCTAATAGCTCCGGTTGGTTAGAAGGTAATTGCTAACATAATCTTTTACAGCATCGGTTAAAGACGTTACATGAAAATTTGTTAAACAATTTTTCAATTTCTCTACATCTGCACAGGTATAATTTTGATAATTACCCGATAGATCTTGTGGCATATTGATGTATGAAATATTCGTAGGTTTTTTAATCGCATTAAACATTGCAGTTGCTACTTGATTCCATGTTTGAGGCTTTCCTGTACCAACATTATAAATTCCGGATGCATCATTATTTAAAAACTCATAAACAATTTTTGCTATGTCCAATACATAGATAAAATCACGACACTGCTCTCCATCTCTATAAACCGGAGGTTCATTGGACTTAAACAGCTTAACGCATCCATCATTTAAAGCTTGAGGCAACAGGTTATAAACCACTGAAGCCATTCGTTTTTTATGTGATTCATTTGGCCCGAAAACATTAAAAAATTTTAATCCGACGATTTTGTTTAAAACGCCTTGTCCTTTAGCCCATAAATCAAAAAGATGCTTAGAAAATCCATAAGGATTTAAAGGCCTTAAATCTTCTAGTTGATCATGATTATCTACAAAGCCCTGTTGACCGTCACCATACGTTGCGGCTGAAGAAGCATAAATAAAACGATGATTATGCTTTAAAGCATATTCAGCTAAATGCACCGTATAACGATAATTATTTTGCATCAAAAAATTAACATCGAACTCCAAAGTGCTAGAGCAAGCTCCCATATGAATAATGGCTTGGATATCGTTATTTCGCCCGGGAGTATTTAACCAGGGTAATAATTCATCTTTTTGGAGGTAATCGACAAATTGTTTTCCAACTAAATTCTTCCATTCGTCACCGCGCTCTAGGTGATCTACCACAATGATATTAGACAAGCCACGATCATTTACGTATTTTAATATACAAGAACCTATAAAACCGGCGCCACCGGTTAATATGATTAGTTTTTCATTTAATTGTTTCATAAAGACTTGTGTGCTCGGGTTGAAACCATGTATGTTTTAATCGATTCAATGGCGTTACTCTAAAGATTTTATGATCAGGTATTGTAGGAAAGAGAGCATCGCCAATACAAATAAAAGCAGTTCCACTTCCTGTCATAACAACATGCTCAAAACCGGCTTCTAGAAGCTTATTTCTTAACTCAATTAGACCGGGCATTATTTTAAAAGCAGGTTTTTCAAGATCGTTGATATATTCAGGAGTCTTATTTAAAAAAACCTTTAAAAGATCTATTGGAGAGCGCGAGGATGTGTTTTTCAAATCAAGTTCCGAATAAATCAATTTAGTAGATAAACCTTCTTGTGGTTTAACCAACCAAAAACTCTTTCTTTCAGGAAGAGTGACTTCTAAAAGCTTTTCTCCTTTACCCGTGCAAAAGGCTGTACCATGAGATAAGAAAAAGGTTATATCTGATCCAATAGAAGCTGTCCATAGCTTCAAATCCTCTAAAGAAGCAGGCGAACCAAAGAGGTCGTTTAAGCCCCAGAGGATGGTTGCCGCATTACTGCTTCCTCCACCGAGCCCCGCTCCTATGGGGATTTTTTTATCCAGCTTAATGCTAACCGGGTCTAAAAGCTTTGTTTTTTTTCTAAACAAGAAGAGAGCTTGAATAATCAAATTTGAGTTATCTAATCCAAGAGTTGAATCACTACATTGAAATTCGTCTTTAGGACTTAAAAAAAGCTCAATATCATCTCCTAAATCTATCGCCTGAAAAAGAGAAGCCAATTCATGATATCCATCTTTTCTTAAGTCTGATATTCGTAAAAAAAAGTTCACTTTGGCAGGAGAAAATAATTTTAACATCGATAGCTCTTTATCTGCCGATTTAATTTTAAAAGTTTTATTCTTCTTTTTCTTGCTCTTCAGCAACTTGCTGTTCTGTCGCTTCTAACTCTTTTGCTTCTTCAAGTGTTGCAGCTTTTTGCTCAGAAACTTTAACTCCAACCTCAGAGTTAACATGAAGGAAAAAAGATGCCTCAACTTCTTCTTTGAGTTTCAGATTTATCTTGTATTCGCCGGTAGTTTTTATAGGATGAGGCAATTGTACTGATTTGCGTGAACAAAAGAGATTTTTCTCTGCCAGAAGCTTTACAATTTCTGTAGATGTAACAGACCCATACATGTGACCGTCAGGATCGACTTTAACTTCAATTGCAAGCACTATATCTTGTACTTTTTCAGCAAAAGCTTCAGATTCATCTTTGTCAATTACAGCTTGCTTGGATCTCTCTTCTTGCAAGCGCAATTGCATTTTTATAATGCCTTTATTAGCTAAAAGAGCTTTACTTTGCGGGAGTAGATAATTACGAGCATAGCCCGGTTTTACTGTTACAATATCACCTTTTTGGCCCACATTTTCCACATCTTCTAATAATAACAATTTATTTGTCATGTTAACTCCCAATCACTTAAGGATTACCTTAGTGCCTTAATTCTTTTTATTTCGGATTTTGCTTCTATTGATTAATCTTTAGCTGCAAAAGGTAATAGAGCCATATGCCGAGCTCTTTTTATCGCTTCAGCAAGTTGCTTTTGGTGATATGCCGATACGCCGGTAATTCGACGAGGTAAAATTTTCCCTCTTTCTGTAACGAATCTTGAAAGGGTATCTATATCTTTATAATCTATTTCTTTAACTCCGGCGGCTTTAAAGGGACAAGATTTTTTCTTTCTTCTAGAACGTCTGAATTTTGTAGTAGTTGTCATACAAACTATTCCTCTAATTGTTTAAAAGTAATTTCTTCTAAGACTCTTTCACAACATATGGTCATAAAACGGATCAAATCTTCATGTAAATGATATTCTTTCCACATTTCAGCTATAGCTGAAGGCCTTACGGCAAAGTATATAAGATAATAAAATCCATCTCTTCTACCATCAATTTCATAAGCAAGTTTTTTTCTTCCTTGATCATGAGTCTTTTTAATCTCTCCGCCTCTGGAGGTTACCCCTTCTAAAATCTTCTCTAAAGCCTTTTCTCGGGCATCTTCACTCAAGGTTGTATTGATAATATACATCCCCTCATAGAGATTCATTGTTTCTTCTTTTGTACTCATGCGTCCTCTTTTTCTTTCATTATACTTGTTGCCTAACATTAGCATAATTCATGGCAACTTCTATTTCATTTTCTAACCACAAATTGATGATACGGATTCCCTTCTCTAGAAGAACTCCCATTTCTATCATCTCTTGTTTTGAAAACTTGCTCAAAACATGGTCTGCTAATGAGCCAAATTGTCTATCTCCAACTCCGATACGCAGTCGGGCATACTCTTGTGTTTTTAAATGTTTTTCTATATTTTTTAATCCTTGATGACCTCCGGAACTACCTTTAGGCTTAATTCGCATCTCCCCAAAAGAAATGTCGATATCATCCGCGATAATCAATATATCTTCAGGATTAATTTTATAGAAATCCATACACGATCTCACTGCTGCCCCGCTACAATTCATGTAAGTTATTGGAATTAACAAATACAAAGAAAAACCTAAATATCGAGCTTTAATAAAATATCCGGATAACCGTTTCTCTTTTTTTAATGTAAAATTATTTTGTTTAGCAAATGCTTCTACAAGTATTTGCCCCATATTATGCCTGGTTGTAGCATAATCAAGACCGGGATTCCCAAGTCCAACAATTAATCGATTTTTATCGTTCACCATATTCACGCTACACTACGCCCGGCTAATTAAAGCTTTATCGTTTTGCAATAACAACCACAACCTCATTGAGATCCTCTAAAGATCGGACCCCTTCAGGAAGATTGATAGCTGATAATCTTTTAGATTGAAGCATTCCCAGCTCTCTAATATCTATTATAAACTGCGTTGGAATATATTTAGGTAAGCAACGAATCTTTAAATGTCGAATTACCTGACGTACCACTCCACCAATTTTAACACCGACGCATTCAGCTTGCCCTACAAAGTCAATAGGAACCTTAACATTCACGGGTCTATCGTCTGTTAACTCTTCAAAATCCAAATGAATAATATCATATGTGGTGATGTTGTATTGAATATCCTTTACAATAACTTTCGTCTCATTTTTTTTTTCATCTTCTAAAGAAAACCTTGTAACCGGAAGGTGTCCTTTAGGCATTTTTCTGAGATGAGCCTGAAACTGAGCCTGATCAACTCCAATAGGGATCCCCGGCTTTCCGTAAGAATACACGATCGCAGGAATGTGTCCCGAATTTCGTAGAATTCTTACCTCACTTTTTTTATTTACTAATCTTTTTTTCGTCGTAAGTTTCATAAAATTCCTCTTGCATATATGACAGGGTGACTTAATTTCTTATTCAAATAGAGAAGATATCGATTTTGCCGATGCTATACGTTTAATGGCTTCACCAAATAATCCGGCAACAGAGACGGTGTGTATCCCATAATCTTCATAAGTATTTTGTGGCGCTATCGTATTGCTTACTAGCAATTTTTCAATAGCACTGGCTTTAATTTTTTCTAAAGCCATACCTGCAAAAAGACCATGAGTAATCATAGCATAAATTTTTAAAGCACCGGCAGTCTTACAAGTATTAGCTGCAGCCACTAAAGTACCTCCTGTCGAACACATATCATCGACTAATAAGACTTCTTTATTCTTAACATCTCCAATAATAGGCGAATGCTCCACCTCGTGTGTATTCAATCGCCTTTTATCGATAATCGTTAAATCAACTTTTAGATGGTCAGCAACAGCCTTAGCAAGCTTAATACTGCCTAAATCCGGTGATACGACTACTCCATTTTTCAAGCCTAATTTATCTACCGCCGAAATTAATTCAGGCCTGGCAAAAATATTATCTACAGGTACATCAAAAAAACCTTGAATTTGATCTGCATGGAGATCCATTGTTAAGATTTTATGTGCTCCGGCTGTTTCCAGTAGATCTGCAACCAGTCTTGCAGTAATAGGCACTCTACCTTTGTCTTTACGATCTTGTCTTGAATAAGCGAAGTAAGGTAGAACGGCGACAATAGTACCGGCTGATGCACGTTTAAGTGCATCAATCATAATTAAAAGCTCCATTAAATAATGGTTCGGTCTATGCGCTATAGATTGGATGACAAAAACGGTTTTGCCTCGAACATTTTCCAAAACTTGCATTAATATTTCGCCATCCGGAAATGTATCGATTTTAACCTTTCCCAGCGCAACACCAATATAATCTCCTATTTCCTTCGCTAATTCCGGATAAGATGTCCCGGAAATTAATATAGTATCGGGTTGGTTTTGCATGGATAAAGCTGGTTTTACTTCCTTTTATATAATTAACACGTTGGGGTGGCAGGATTCGAACCTGCGGTACACGATACCAAAAACCGTTGCCTTACCACTTGGCTACACCCCATCTCAAATCATTTAAGCGCAAGATGATACCTAATAAGAACAATTTAATACAAGAATCTCCTTACAATTTTTTGATTAATCGTTAATTTTCAATGAAATTACTTGATTAAATTTTCATCTTGTCAAAGAAAATTTTCTTTTTTATACTAACGACAGAGAGCGAAAAAGCTAAAACTGTAACCTCATGAAAATCATTCATATAGCTTCTGAGTTTAGTCCTATAGCGAAAATTGGAGGACTTGCGGACGTCTTATTGGGACTGTGCCGTGAGCTTCAAGCAACGGGACACGTAATAGAAGTGATTATTCCAAAATACAAGCCTTTGAACCTAAATGAAATAGACAATTTAAAAGTGATTCATCAAGATATGCTTTCCTATTCAAATAAAGGCCGGAAAAATAATACGATTTGGAGTGGAAAATGTGCCGGAATAAATCTTTATTTCATTCAAGATCATCACCCCAATCAATTTTTTGATAGAGATGAAATCTATGGATATAAAGATGATATTAGCCGTTTTCTCTATTTTACAAGAGCTAGTATGGATTTTATTTTTAAAACGCAAAGGAACCCTGATATTATCCACCTTCACGAATGGCACACCGCTATTGCAGCTCCCCTTTACCATGAAATATTTAAGAGTCAATGTTCTACGCCTATACGTATTATTTTTACTATGCACAACTTAGAGTATCAAGGACGATGCTGCCCTAAAGAAGTGACTAATATTGGACTTGTTGGAAAAAAATTCCTAACTGCAGATCTCATGCAAGATCCTAAGTGTCATAGTATGCTAAACTTATTAAAAGGCGGCATTGTTTTCTCAGATTACTTTACTACCGTATCCCCTAGATATGCTGAAGAAATTAAAACTAAAGAATATGGGGCTAAATTAGATGTAACAATAAGAACGCATTCCGATCGATTCAAAGGAATTTTAAATGGGATCGACTATACATTTTGGAACCCTAAAATTGATCCGGCTTTAACTAGTCATTATGGCTTAAATGATAAAGGCAGCTCAATTGAATATTTTGATCATAAAAAACTCAACAAAGATTTTATACGAAAGACCTTTAAAATGCCTTTAGTAGGTATGCCATTAGTTATTTGCATATCCCGTCTTGTACCACAAAAAGGAATAAAATTAATTAAACATACCATTCAACATGTTTTAAAACATGAGGGTCAAATGATCCTTTTTGGCTCTAGCCCTATTCCTCGTATTCAAAATGAATTCCAAGAGTTAGCCGAAGACTTAAAAGACAATTCAAATATCGTTTTCATTTTTGAGTCTCAAAATGAAAAACTTGCACATCAACTTTATGCTGCCGGAGATATGTTAATAGTGCCTTCTCTTTATGAACCTTGTGGATTAACACAGATTATTGCCCTTCAATATGGAACGGTTCCCATTGTGCGTCGAACCGGAGGATTAGCTGATACGATCATAGATGTTGACGAGGAGGCTTCCGGAGAAAATCCCGGTAATGGATTTTCTTTTGACTTACCAATTAAAAAAGCCATTAGCCAAACAATAAATCGGGCATTTAAATGTTGGAAGGAAAACCCTAAAGAATGGAAACAACTCATGTTACGAGGTATGAAAGAAGACTTTAGCTGGAAACAATCGGCACAAGAATATTTAAAAATATATACTAAACCCCTAATTTTCAACACAAACCTTAAGTCTAAAAAATCTTTAAATCAAAGCATTCATCATTCTTTTTAGAAGAATCACTTAAGCCTTATTTATTTAACAAATTAAGAGGGAGTTAATAGAGACTTAATATATTTTCGATTAGCGTAGATGTAATCTACACTAGAATACAAGGTATATATCGCAGCACAACTTACAATATAGATGCTGATCATACGAAAATCTTTATTGGATAAATAACCTAACGTTCTTGGAATCATTAGAAATAGCACAAGAAAAGAAGCTATCGCTTGAATGATAGCTTTGATCTTTCCACTCGGTCTCGCAGCCAGAGCAAACCCTTTTAAAGCACACACGGTTCTTAAAGTGCTGATAATCGAGTCTCGATAAATAAAGACAAAGACTAATAAAAGCGGGATACGTACTATCCCTTGCGTAAAGGTTAAAAAAACCGAAATACGAGCAATGCTATCAGCCATAGGATCCATAATCTTTCCTAAATCCGATACCTGATTAAACTTTCTGGCAAAAAAACCGTCGAAGGCATCAGTTAGTTCAGAAATTCCTAATAGTATAATGAGAGCATAAGGTAACCATACAAGACTAATGCCAAAGCTGGGATACCATAGGTATATAACAAGAAAAATAGGACTGATGATAATCCTCAATAAAGTCAAAAAGTTTGCAATATTCAAAAAAAACTCAAGGGGTTATAAATTGTTTAAAAATAGCTTTTAACAAATTAATTAAATAATGATCAAGACCTCTTAAAAACTCAACCGCTACCGCAGCAAAATGAAACTAACCGATAAAACTACGACCCTTTACCTGATAATCATAGCCGGCTTTGTGTTTGCTTCGATGGCGCTTCTGATAAAATCGCTCTCGGACTCTCTTCCTACGGAAATGATTGTTTTTTCCCGGTTTTGTTTTATCTCACTATTATTGTTACCCTTCATAAAAAAAACAACCTTTCGTCCAACAACTCTTTCCATTACAGCTACACATTTTATAACCGGCATCGCTAATTTATGCGCTATCTACTGTTTTTTTTATAGCATCAATCAATTGCCTTTATTTAATGCTGTTTCCTTATTTTTTTCTGCCCCATTATTTGTCGTTTTTGTAACACGAATCTGGATAGGAAAACGTATAGCTCACAAAGTATACTTACCTGTCATTATCGGATTCATTGGCCTTATAATCACTTTAACTTCTAATAACTTTCGTTTTGGCATGGTCGCCGTAGTTGCCATAACAGGAGGTGTCTTGCAATCTATTGCCCGGATAGGGTTGCAACGCCTTCAATTTTCAGAATCTTTTTTAAAAATCTTTCTCTATTCTTGGATAATCCCAACTCTTATTTCTGCTCTCCCTTTATCTTATGCTTGGAAATCACTTTCTTTTGTTCATCTTTTAATCCTTTTTTTAAGCATTGTTTTCAGTATTCTCTATCAACTCATACTTAAAAAAGCAGTTAAAGCACCTTCCTTTAAAACGTATGCTTCTTATTTTTATACAGCTATATTTTTTGTCGCTTTATTAGATTTAATCTTTTTTCGGCAACTACCCACCCTTTCTTCATTTGGCTCAGCTATTGTCATCATTTGTGGTATCATTTTACTTATTCGAGATGAGCCTAAACTTTTCACTCTTTTTATAGACCTTTCTTATTCTACGAAACGAAAGAAAACCGGTAAAATTAATAAACAATTATCTTAAATCTTTTATAAAACTTGTATTTATCCTACAATATTTCATTAAATTTATTAGATTGATGATTAACATTTAAATAACATTTAATTTGGCCGTTACCATCAAAATCCATATATTCAAAATATAAAAATCGCGTGAGGTTTACTATACCCCTTATGAATCAAAGTGCCGATTCTAAGACTTGAAAATGATCATTGATTCGTGTCCTCATTGATTGAGCAATAGAGGGCCAAGTATTTTCAAAAAATCCGGTAATCGATCTCCGAAATTCTTTAGCAGAATTAAAAAACCGATTATTGCGACAATATTCATTCATCACTTTCCATAATCGTTCAATAGGATTGAGGTTAGGACTGTAAGAAGGTAAATAATAGAGAATAATACCTTGTTTTTCTGCTTCTTGTTTGGTCTGAATACTTGTATTATAAGGACCTTGATCTAAAATAAGATGGATATTTGGAGCTGAGGGATATTTTGACCGTAATAAAGCAAAATGTTTTGCCATGGTACCGCTATTTAATGTTTCATAAGCATCTATTGTTACCTTCATACTGTTTAAATTGATAGACCCCATAAGATTCATTCGAGTTCTAGAAGCTGTTGTTGCGATTAATTTACTCTGTTCCCGGTCGAATCCAACCATAAGAAATTTTAGTTGCCATAGTTGGATGCACACCATCAGCAAATTCAACAGGCTCATTTTTAGGCAGAGATGCCATAAGCTTGGTGTAAAATTGCATCCAAGCTTTTTGTTGATCAGAATTTGCCTTAGCCGGTGTACCTTTAGGCTTTTTATAGGAAAAACCATGTGAGTGTAGCCAAGAAGTCATCCCTGAAATCGTATAAACAATGCCATATTTCGCGAGAACATAAGAACAGATATCTTCTACTTTGACATAGGTATGAGTTGTTAAATGTTTAATGAATTCTTCTGACTGTGGCGCAAGAAGTTTACTGACTGAACCACCGCTTTCTACATGCAATTGCTGTTTATTTTGATATTCTTTAATGTGACGAGACACTGTTTCATCGTCTAAAAGCACAGCTTCAGCAATACGAGTATTACTCCAACCTTTATTCGACAATAGAACAGCCTTGATACGATCTCGTATACGACCATTCTTTTCTCGTTTATGTTGCTGTCTGAGATGCTTTTCTTCTGATAGTGTTAAAAATGAATTCATACAAAATAATTTACACTATACGAATACAAAATATCCGGAGGTTTATTCGTGATGAGTATATGTTAATTTTAGGTTCCCAATCTCCAAGAAGAAAAGAAATATTACAATTTTTCTCAATTCCTTTTACTCAGGCGCATCCGAGTTTTGATGAAAACAGCATACTTTTTAAAAAAAATTCCGCTGCCTATGTCCAAATTTTATCAGAAGGTAAAGGAAAATCTCTAGCCGGTTTTTTTCCAAAAAGAATCATTCTTACTGCTGATACCGTTGTATCTTATAAAGATAAGGTCTTAGGGAAGCCTCGACATGAAGAAGAAGCTATTGAGTCCTTATCCTTACTTTCAGGGAAATGGCATAAAGTCCTTACTGCTGTTACCTTGACAAAAGGTTCAAAAATATTTACAGAGGTAGAAGAGACCAACGTATTGTTTAATCCCTTTTCTTTAGCGGATATAAAGCAATATTATCAAAGATTATCCTGTGAGGACAAAGCAGGCGCCTATGCAATACAAGGAGCGGGAAGTGTTATTGTAAAAAAAATCGAAGGGTGTTTCTATAATGTGATGGGTCTACCCATTAATGCTGTGTTTAGATTACTTAGGTCTTTTGAGATTAACCTACTGGACTTTTTAAAGTGAAAAAATGCCTGACTTTTTTAATGCTATGTTTCTTGTGTGGTTGTACTTATAAGCCGTCTATTTTCTATGATTTGTCCGAACCTTCTAAGCTATCTTCTAGTGTCCTTGATGAAGAATGTACGGATCCCTCTCAAATATTTAATCTCATCCGTAACGGGAATATCGATGAAGCTTTGTATTACTACCATAAGCAAGTGCAAATATCCGGGAGCCACGATAATGAATTAATCCAATACTTAGGTTATCGGATTTTAGAACAAGCTAAACAAATTAATGATCCTGAAACACAACTAATTACTATTTTTAGTGCAGGTATTACCGGTAACGACACCTTACTTCCCATTATTCAAGAAGGCCTTAAAAGTGATCATTTGCAAGTACAACTAGCTTCTATACATGCTATTGCCATGATAGAAGGTGACCAAGCATCTGAAACATTAATTAAACATGCCTTTAAATCAAACTACCTTATTACTCGTCTAGAAGCCGCCCGTTTATTAGCTAAGCAACAACACCCTGCAGCCTCAGAACAAATTGAGGGTTTGATGCATAAATTAGACAGTAATTGGAGATACCTATTCCCTCAGTTATTTGCTCTAGTAGGTGACGCTAAATCCTCATCTATTTTTAAAAGAATGCTCAATGATCATGATGAGGCGACTCGAATAGAAGCCATTCTTTGTGCTGCTCGATTTTATCGCGATGACTTTGCACCCGATATTAGAGTAATAGCAACGCACCTTAATCTTCTTCAACAAGAAGCTTGCGCATTTGCGCTGGGAACTTTGCGGGATAAAAAAGCGGAAGGAATACTCATAGAAATGCTTGATTCACCTTCTCAATACGTATCTTTAGCGGCTCTTCAAGCATTGTATCAAATAGGTAAAACAGATGTGTTATCCAAAATTATTGAAATAGCTGAAACAGGAAACCTTTTTGCTATAACCATCTTAGGAAAAATGCCGGGATCTGAAATAGCTCTTATCGAATTAGCCCAAAATCACAATCAACAGATTAGATTAAATGCCTCTTTAGCTTTACTGGAATTAAATGACTCGAACTGCCTATCAGGATTAAAAGAATTCTTAATTAATCATTCTGAGACATTTGCTATTGAACAGATCGCCACTCCATCAAAAGCTTTAGGAGCGATGAAGTTCGGAGTAAATGTGCATTCCTTTTTGCATGACTCGGCTCAACAAAAAGAGATTACAACCCGATTAAAGGAACAATTATTAATTAAAGCCGCAAACTTACCTGAACCCGAATTTTTAGAACTGGCAATTGAAATTTTTAATAATAAGCAAAATGATCTCGTCCCTCTTTTAGTTGAAATTCTTCAAAGCCACTACTCTGAAGATGTAGCCATACTGCTTAAGGAACAACAACAAAGAGTAGGAGCTCCTCTAATACGAGCTTATTGTAATTTAGCCCTTTATCGATTAAAAGAGCCCGGTCCCTGGAAACAAAATCTCATGAATTGGTTTATGCAAGAGACGATGATGGATACCATGCAAATTCGTCCTGTTATTCCTATGAACAACCACAACTTATCCTCCTCATATTATAATCTAACTCCTGAAGAATCTGCACGTTTACTAATCGATTCTTTTTTAGCTCTTGCTATGAGCAAAGATGATTTTGGAATTGATACCCTTTTAAGGGCGCTACAACTGTCGAATATAAAAAATAAATTTGCTTTAGCCGGCTTATTAATACGTGCTGCCGAATAATTTTTAATCTTGCAAAACATCTTTATATTTTCTTTATTTTAGTTTGATATATACTTTAAATAAAGTAAAATTAACGAATTTTAAATATTTAAGGAGAAAGTATGTCATTAATTGCTTCTAAACTTCCTACACTTAGTCATATCCCTTTGTTAAAAGCTGATCGGTCTGAAACAAACACTTCGACTAAACCTGAGAATACAAGAACTGTCACCGTCCTAAATCCAGCTACCATCTATGAACAAGGAGATACGCTCGATGTCGTTACAAAACTTGTACTGGGGTGCGGCCATTTGACTGCCGGAGTATTAGGAATGAGCGCCTTTGTATTCCTCTGTACTGCATATCTAGGATTGGCCGCTACAAGTCTCACAACAGCTCCATCACTAGCTATTGTAAGAAATGTTGTAGATGCAGGAACAACTCTGTTAGGTGCAGCCCTTTGTAAAAGAATTGCTGACGTAGGCTTCTTTCAAATAAAAGAAGCCTTCATAGACAACAACATGTCACGACTCTTCTAAGGGAGCATCTGAATAAGTGGTTAAAAATAGCTTGATAGGTTAAAAGCTTTTTTTTAAAATAGTTTAACCATCTCTATCTTAAGTCTTCTAACTTTTTCTATACGTAAAAAACACTGAGATTGGAAAAGTTTTTAAATGAAATGATTTACCTTACGCACACCTTCTACTAAGCAGGCTACAGAATCAAACGCTCTCTTTACGAGAGTGTGTGCGTAAGGTGAGTTATCTAAAATGAATTTACAGAAAAGGAGTGTTGCGATCCGGCTAAATTTCCAAGTATAGCTATGCCTATATTCTGTCAAATTTTTCGGTTTGCAACATCAAATCGAAACAGTCCCATAAGGGATTAAGAAAAAACGCCTCACAGATTTTGATGTTATGCACCCTCGTAATATCTCTCTAACTTTATTTTTCATATTAGCCCAATATTTTTCTATAGGATTTAAGTCCGGAGAATATGGAGGAAGAAACATAAGCTTACAACCGGCAGATTCTACTATTTTCCTGCTTTCCGCTGACTTGTGAAAACTGGCATTGTTAAGAATAAGAACACTACCGGGTGTAAGCTGAGGAGTCAAAACTTCCTTAAGCCAAATATTGAATAACCCGGTATTTCTTATAAGCATATTTTCTGCGGATTGGTTTTAAATGTCCTTTTTGCTTTTTTTGCAAAATCCATCGATAATTGTTGCAATACCTACTTGAAAAATATGGCCGGCTGTTTTTTTATCATGATGTTTTTCTATATGTTGTCATACTTTCTCTCGAAGATCTACTGAATAGGCTCTAGGCATTGTTTTGTCCTTACTGTTTGTATAAAAAAAGAAGGATAACATATTATCAAATAAAAATTAAAATACTATATGCACCCTCTATAACTTCTTTAAATTCAGGAAAAAAATGATTCTAAATCCGATCTAACCGGACTCTTATTGTCAAAAGCATTAAATAATTATTTTAAACCCGGTAAAAACCACTATTTGACTAAAAAAATCTTGTTAAGTATCAAATTCTTCTTTTCTAACCCCATCTCTCTAAAAAAACCTTATTAATCAGATGTTCCTAACTTATTCACTTCATTTGTTTTTTAGGGATAGCATCTAAGCTATCCCCTATCTTTTTTTTTCATCATTTTTTGAAATCCTTGTTAAAACCATAAAATCTTTGGACAATATTAGAAAAACCTTTCTATAGTTGTTTTTTTCATTGAAACACCTATACCAATAAAATGCGTTTGCTTGCTTTTTTCGTTTTCTTGTCTCTCTTTTCATTTGCCCGGGCTGAAGAACAGCACGCCGTCCATGTCGACTTACACTCTCCTTATTATGAAGATGGTGTTTTAACAACCAATAAGGGAGGCGTTTTAAAAGCTAAGAACATTCGCATCCAGGCAAAAAACATTCAATATATTCGGAAAACAGTAGAAGGGAAACCCGTATTAGAAGTTGCAGCCTCTGATGACTTAATGGTTGAATGGGGAAAACGTATCTTTACGGGTAAACGCCTTACCTTTGATTTTGTAGACAATAGTGGTGTCATCTATGAAGGAAGAACCCAGCAAGGAAGTTGGTTTTTAGGAGGAAGAAAAATCCTTTTAAAATCGAATGGCTCTTATAAAATCCGTGATATCTACGTGACCACATGTGAAAGTAGCCAGGGTGAATGGGCCATACGAGCTCGCAATGCTAAAGTTAAAGATAAAGATCTATTATCAGCTAAAAATATTACCATTCGTTTCTTTAGATTCCCTATTTTTTGGTTTCCAATCTTTAAAATAAAACTAAGCAATTTGAAAGCTATACCTACTGAATACATTGCCAAAGCCGGAGGTGGCCAAGGAACATTCATGAGTATCCGCCAAGAAATTTATTCCCGAAGAGATTGGAAAACTTTTCTTCAGCTTGACTATTGGCTTAAACATGGTCCCGGTGGCTCTATCCAAACAGATTATAACGCAAGCAATCATCCAACAGATTTTCGAACGAACAATTTTTTAACATGGGATCTTAGAAATAAATCGACTTTTAAAGGATTAAGAGATCGTTTCACAGGAGAATTGAACTCCAAATTTTATAAAGATACAATCACTTTGGATGCGCAATATGAAAAATTAAGTGACCCAAACGTTTTAGAAACCTATTTTAATCGTGACTATTTTCTTCAAACAGAGAGACATACCCATGTTGAACTTAGAATACGGGAAAATAGTTGGATATCAACATTACGTGGAAATATCCGTATTAATCCTTTTCAAACTGTCGCTCAACAACTACCGGGATTTGCTTTTCATATAAAGCCTATATCCATTAACAATAATCCTTTAATATTTGATGGAAGTTTGGAATTAGCTTACCTATCTCATGTTTTTGGAAGCGTAATCAAACACACCAAAGATCTTCGATCAACTCGTTATGAGATAAAACCTAACCTCTATTGTCCTATAAATTTAAAAGCAGTTACCGTTACCCCTCGAGCCGGCTTTATCGGAATTCTTTATGGAAATAATCCTAATAATCAAACCGTGGGTCAAGCGATTGCTGATCTTTCAGTAGAGGCCAATCTCTTTCTAAGTCGCCGGCTCTCCGATAATTATAAACATGGTTGTCAACCATATGGCACCTATCGGTATCTTAGTAATCCCACTACTTTCAATCAAAATCATTTCATCTTTGATATGGACGATGCTTATGCTTTAGTGAATGAAATCCGATATGGGGTGAGGAATCAATTATACTATAAAAAAAATGGTCAGATCTATCATCCTCTCTTTCTTGATTTTTATGGCTATACGTTTTTAAATGATAGCGCCATAGGCTTTCATACACCCAAACTCTATTTGCACCTGGGCTCTAGTCTTGATTTTTTATACTCCGATGTAAGCCTGGCCTGGAATATCCAACATAATCTATTAGATCACGTTAATGTTCGTACAGACTGGACTATTTCATCTAATTTAGCGCTTGGCTTTCTATTTATGCATAGAGGAATCTATGACTATCGAAAAGCCGATAAGGAAAATTTCATTTTGGATCTCTATAGAGCGCAATCTGTTCTTTCAACTTCTTCTTTATCAGATCAAAGAGACATTGTGCTGACCAGACTATATTGGCAATTTTTGCATGACTTTATATTAAAATTTGAATCCAGAACAGGATGGCATAGAAAATACGAACCCGGCTTTAATGAATTAAGAGCTGATTTAACGATTTTCCTCACCTGTAATTGGCGAATCAAATTATCCTTTACGCATACGAAACAAGTTCCTATTCGCTTTAAAGCATCTGCTCAACTTGGAGGAAGACCTAAGAAAGAAAAACCTGAACGATTTATCTTTTGGTAATGATTATCTTATAGGCGGTGGAGATGACTCCTTTCTCTTTTTTATAATTCCTCGAATGATCCCATCTATAGAAACAAGCCCCGGACCAAATAATAACATAATAAGGCTAGCTGCCAAAAAGCTGAAATTAGGCGACATATAAAAAGATGCAGGATCAGATAACATGCTACCATATTCCATAGCATGAGCAAATATCGAAGCACCTATCATGGTTCCTGTCGTAAAAATAGCTGCTATTCGAGTAAACAATCCAAAAAAAATTAATACTCCCCCTACTGTTTCAATAGTAGCGACCAAGTATGCATTAAATACCGGAGCGCCAACTTCTAAACTCTCAAAGAAGAGAACAACGTGATCAATATGATCAAACTTCCCTGTGCCCACGATAAAAAAAAGATATCCCCAATATAAGTGAATGAATAGGAGAAAGATATGTTGAATAGAATTTAAAAACCGCACTAAATAATTATAATAGCAGATTAAGCCTTGCATAATCATCTCCTCTTTTATTTTTTCTATACTTTATTTTTTGTTTCCTATCTATAATTTTTATATGATTAATAGACATTTGATGGCTAAAAATGAATAAATAGATTAAAAAGGAAATAAAAAGACCCCCACAATTTATGGAAAAAGATACCTCTTTTCACAACCCACTAGCTGAGGGATCAAGATCTAATAAACCAACAGATCCTTGTATCTTAGTCATTTTTGGAGTAACCGGAGACTTAACGGCCAGAAAATTAATGCCGGCAATCTATAATCTTGCCCTAGAAGGGCAATTGCCGGCTAATTTTGCCTGTGTTGGAGTAGCAAGGAAGGAAAACACACAAGAACAATACCGTCAAAAATTACGAGAAGATGTAGATAAATACTCAAGGGCCTCTCCAATAGATGAAAGAGTATGGCAAAGTTTTAGTGAAAAACTATTCTACCGTCAATTTGAATTCGATAATGATAAAGGGTATAAACAGTTAAAGCAAACGCTAGAAAAATTTGACCGGCAATTTAATACCGAAGGCAACCGTATTTTTTATCTAGCCACCCAACCAAGCTATTTCACCAACATTATCAAAAAACTTCACGAACATCAATTAATTTATGATCCTACCCAACCTTTAAAAAAATGGTCGCGCGTCATTATTGAAAAACCGTTTGGTAATGACTATAATAGTGCCATCGAGCTCCAAAATGAAATCTCTCAATATCTTTCAGAACAACAAATTTATCGTATTGATCACTATTTAGGAAAAGAGACAGTCCAAAATCTCTTAGTCTTTCGCTTTGCCAATTCTATTTTCGAAGCTATTTGGAATCGCAAATATATCGATTCTGTTCAAATGACTGTTGGAGAAAATATTGGAATTGGAACGAGAGGACGTTTTTGGGAAGAGACGGGTTTATTACGTGATATGATACAAAATCATGTCAGCCAATTACTGTCTTTGGTTGCAATGGAACCCCCTGTTAGTCTTAGCGCTGACGCTATTAGAGACGAAAAAGTCAAAGTCTTGCAAGCTATACGCCCTATTGATATCGCTTATTTCGATGACTATGTCGTCAGAGGACAATATGATAAAGGATATATACAAGGAGAAAGTGTATCCGCCTATCGAAACGAAGAAAATGTGGACTCCAACTCATCAATGGAAACCTTTGTTGCCATGCAACTTTATATTGATAACTGGCGCTGGGCAAATGTTCCTTTCTTTATTCGCAGCGGGAAACGATTGCCTAAACGGGCAACCGAAATAGCTATTACCTTTACTGAAGTTCCGGGCATTCTCTTCCAACAGCGAAAGAAAACAAATGATCCGAATGTTTTGGTTATCAGGATTCAACCTAATGAAGGTATCTCTTTAACTATTAATTCAAAAGTACCGGCTTTTGCCAGTTCTATCCAACCTGTAAAAATGGATTTCCGCTATGGATCCTACTTTGGGCTTATTCCTCCCGAAGCATATGAACGATTGATTTGTGATTGTATCAGCGGTGATAGCACACTCTTTGCTCGTAATGATGAAGTCATCAATTCATGGCGCCTTTTGACCCCTATTTTGGATCATTGGAAAGAAAACAAGCCCGTTGGTTTCCCTAATTACCAAGCAGGTACCTGGGGACCTGCTGCTGCTGATGAAATGATTAGAAAAAAAGGCTATACTTGGCGAATATTGTAACCCATTTATTTACATGGAAAAATCAGAAGACATCAAACCTTTAAATATTGAAGCTGAGTTAAACCGTATCCGGGAAGACAAAGAACAAAAAAACAAAATTCGAGCTTCTCTTTTCAATCTTATCGTTTTTGTTAGCTATCAAAGACCCAATAATGAAAAAGTTATTATAAATATATCTCCTGTTTGTAAGAAAAAAATCGCCCCGGGATCTATTATGTCTTTTGAAATAACATCTCAAGATGGTCATAGATTTACTTTTTCAAGGCTCATTGAAGAAGGGATTTTGACAGCTCCCAACCCTAAAGGGAAGGGATTCCTAATTCATCGACCACTGCTAACAAACAAGCTAGTCTAACATGATCTCCAAAGGCTTAAATTACCGACTGCCCTGCGGTATCGAGATTAATAGATGCATTAAGATCTCTATCGTGTGTTACTTTGCAGTTTGGACACTGCCAACTTCTCACACTTAAATCTAAAATTTCTATTTGGTACCGGCAGGCAGAGCATAGTTTTGAACCGGCAAAAAATTGATCTAATTCCACTATATTTCTTCCGTACCATTCACACTTATACTTTAAAAATGTTAAAAACCGGCTCCATCCTGCATCCGATATATGCTTGGAAAGTTTTTTATTTTTTAACATCTTATACTCATCACGAATAAACCTCCGGATATTTTGTATTCGTATAGTGTAAATTATTTTGTATGAATTCATTTTTAACACTATCAGAAGAAAAGCATCTCAGACAGCAACATAAACGAGAAAAGAATGGTCGTATACGAGATCGTATCAAGGCTGTTCTATTGTCGAATAAAGGTTGGAGTAATACTCGTATTGCTGAAGCTGTGCTTTTAGACGATGAAACAGTGTCTCGTCACATTAAAGAATATCAAAATAAACAGCAATTGCATGTAGAAAGCGGTGGTTCAGTCAGTAAACTTCTTGCGCCACAGTCAGAAGAATTCATTAAACATTTAACAACTCATACCTATGTCAAAGTAGAAGATATCTGTTCTTATGTTCTCGCGAAATATGGCATTGTTTATACGATTTCAGGGATGACTTCTTGGCTACACTCACATGGTTTTTCCTATAAAAAGCCTAAAGGTACACCGGCTAAGGCAAATTCTGATCAACAAAAAGCTTGGATGCAATTTTACGCCAAGCTTATGGCATCTCTGCCTAAAAATGAGCCTGTTGAATTTGCTGATGGTGTACATCCAACTATGGCAACTAAAATTTCTTATGGTTGGATTCGACCGGGAACAGATAAATTGATTGCAACAACAGCTTCTCGTACTCGAATGAATCTTATGGGGTCTATCAATTTAAACAGTATGAAGGTAACAATAGATGCTTATGAAACATTAAATAGCGGTACCACGGCAAAGCATTTTGCTTTGCTACGGTCAAAATACCCCTCAGCTCCAAATATCCATCTTATTTTAGATCAAGGCCCTTATAATACAAGTATTCAGACCAAACAAGAAGCAGAAAAACAAGGTATTATTCTCTATTATTTACCTTCTTACAGTCCTAACCTCAATCCCATTGAACGATTATGGAAAGTGATGAATGAATATTGTCGCAATAATCGGTTTTTTAATTCTGCTAAAGAATTTCGGAGATCGATTACCGGATTTTTTGAAAATACTTGGCCCTCTATTGCTCAATCAATGAGGACACGAATCAATGATCATTTTCAAGTCTTAGAATCGGCACTTTGATTCATAAGGGGTATATTAATATTTAACCTTTCTATCGTGATCGTTTGGTTTTCACGAGCCAACTTTGTAGAAAGTTTATGATGAAAGTCCTGCCTTATATTTTTTATCTTCGAATGTATCGAAGCCACCGATCTTCTTTTTTTGAGTCTGTTTTTACCTTTGACTTTAGCTTTGCTAAGAGAACGTTGTTTTCTTTTTAGTCTTTTCTTATGAAATCTAAAAGGTTTAGGTGCCGTAATCTTTTTCCCTGTAGAAAGAGTTGCGAATGTCGTTAATCCTAAATCTATACCGACAGAATTATTTCTCTTCTCAAAAGGGATCACTTCTTCTTCTACTAATAGGCTCACAAAATACCTGTCACAAGAGTCTTTTGTGATTGTTATACCTGTTGGTGTACCTAAAAAACACCTTGACCAATGTATTTTTAATCTATCTTTAGATTTTGCAATCTTAAGATTAACCCCATCCCAACTAAATGCTGACTTAGTTAATCGTATTGCCTGCATACTGTGTTTGTTTTTAAAGCGAGGGAAATTTGACCTTTTTTTAAAAAAGTTTAAAAAAGCTCTATCAAGATCTCTAAGACTTTGTTGCAGACAAACAGAAGAAACTTCGTTTAACCAAAGAAACTCTTTGTTTTGCTTAAGACTTGTCAAGAATGCCGATGTTTTAGAATAACTTATAGTCATTTAATTTTATATTGATAAGATTGCTTGATCAATGGCGAATGTAAAATTCGTAACTTTTCGTAATATCTCTCTAACTTTATTTTTCATATTAGCCCAATATTTTTCTATAGGATTTAAGTCCGGAGAATAGGGAGGAAGAAACATAAGCTTACAACCGGCAGATTCTACTATTTTCCTGCTTTCCGCTGACTTGTGAAAACCGGCATTGTCAAGAATAAGAACACTACCGGGTGTAAGCTGAGGAGTCAAAACTTCCTTAAGCCAAATATTGAATAACCCGGTATTACAAGTACCTTCAAAACACATTGGAAATAAAAACTGCCCTTTAGATAGGGCTGAAATAATATTTTGCCTTATAAAGCGGTTTCCTGAAACCGCTCCAAAAACTTTTTTGCCGCGTAAGGTTCTTCCGGACTCACGAAATAAAAATTGATGAATCCCGGTTTCATCGAGATAAATTCTCTTGTCAAAGGGAATATTTTTTAAATCTTTCATAAAAGCTTCCCGTTTCTTTTCATCTCTTTCCTTATAGCGAGTAGTTTTTTTTTTCGTGTAATTTTTAATCTTTTAAGGGCATAAAAAATCGTTTGCGGAGTGACTGAAAAATAATCAGCAATTTCCGATAAAAAATAATCCGGATGTTTTTCTACATATTTAGATAACAACTCATCATCTAATTTCTTATAAGCATATTTTCTGCGGATTGGCTTTAAATGTCCTTTTTGCTTTTTTTGCAAGATCCATCGATATATTGTTGCGATACCTACTTGAAAAATATGGCCGGCTGTTTTTTTATCATGATGTTTTTCTATATGTTGTCATACTTTCTCTCGAAGATCTACTGAATAGGCTCTAGGCATTGTTTTGTCCTTACTGTTTGTATAAAAAAAGAAGGATAACATATTATCAAATAAAAATTAAAATACTATAGATGACACAGAAAAATACAACAGACTGAGACATTTGTTTCGAAATCAGCAAAAATGTAAATGATATAAGTCTCATAACATCTTATGAATTTATTCAACTATATTTGATTAAAGATTCTTAAAACAGATTTTATTCAAATATACTTGAATAAAATCCTTGTGTTATGATATCTTTCATTTACCATTGAATAAGAGGGCGCAAATGAAAGAAAGAAGCGGTCACTATCTATCACAACCAACAGGATATAAAGCCTTTATTCCTAAGGATCTTCCCCCTAATCCTAAGATTATAATTAATTCTAAAATGCAGGAAACAATTCTTGCTGCTGAAAAAGCTCTTGCTCAACTTAACGGAATTGGATTCCTTTTACCAAATCCTGACCTCTTTATTACAATGGCAATTCGAAAAGAAGCTTTGTTAAGTTCGCAAATTGAGGGAACACAAGCAACTATGACAGATATTCTCACGTATGAAGCATGGCATGAGGTAGAAAACTTTAATGATGTTGAAGAAGTTGTAAACTATATTAAAGCTCTTAATAAAACCATTCACTTGCTAAATGAATTTCCTTTAGGGATTAGAATTCTTCAATCTTCTCATAAGATACTACTCCAAGGAGAACGAGGAAAACATCAATTACCGGGAGAATTTAGAAACTCTCAAAATTGGATTGGTCCTTCCCTAAAGAATCCTGTTTTTATTCCGCCTCCGCACAATGAAGCAAAGCAAATGATGGGGCATCTTGAAAAATTCATTAATCTGGATAATTCTCTTCATCCATTGATCCAATGTGCTTTGATTCACTATCAATTTGAAACCATCCATCCTTTTTTAGATGGCAACGGACGCATTGGACGATTACTTATTGATCTTTTTCTTTATTGGAAACAGATTACTGAAAAACCGCTTTTATATATTAGCCTCTTTTTTAAACAACATCGACAAGAATATTTTGATAGACTCATGCTTGTAAGAGAAGAAGGAAAATTTGAACAATGGGTGTTATTTTTTCTTAATGCTATTATTTGGTCTTCCGAACATGCTATAAAAAAAATTAAACAGGTAATGCTACTTCAGCAACAGCTCAAACAATGTATTATCAAAGAAAAAAAAGCATCTATTCTCAGTATAGCACTCTTGGATTTATTATTTCTTTCGCCTCTTTTTACTATTAATGATGTCGCTAAAAAGTTGAATATTTCTTATCAAGGTGCAAAAGACCAAATTACTCTATTCTTGAGCTTAGATATCCTAGAAGAACTCACAGGACAAAAGAGAGGCAAAAGATACGCTTTCAAACCTTACCTAAAAATTATCGAACAGTAACATCAAAATCTCCTAATATTCCTGAAATCTAATTTCTAAATCTTGATCTAGAAGCCAAATGTGTTCTTTTTCGAGAATTTCAAACCGCAAGGATTCTCTATTCGTATCTAAGGTGGGTACAGATCTTGTATTAGCTTTTGTATAATGGATACCCCGGAAATCTATTCCTAATTCATCACACACTTTACTGACCGATATTAAATATTCTAAATCATCATCAATAAAAATTACTTCTTTAAATGATAGGTTATTTTGATATATAGCTTCCTTCAGAATAGTTCCTTTATCCGATAGAGCAGTTAAAATAATCCCTTGTTTTATCATAGGAACTCCATTCTCAGTTTCAAACTTAGGAAAACACATTTCTTCTTTAAAAGGAGAAATATCTATAAAAGTAAGACCTATCTGATTAAGACCTCTAAATCTGAGTTCTTCCATTCGCACAATCCTTCCAAATTCACCTGTCCACCATCCCGTAAGAGCAACAGTGGGAATATTTCTCAATTTCAAGTCTATAAGCACTTCTAAGATTTGAGGATCAACAAGCTCTACATTACGTTTTTCAAAAAAATTGCTAAAAATATATTTCTGCTCATTCTTTGAATATTTTTTGGCTATCTTTTTTCTTAGCTCTTTTCGTAGTGGAATTTTAAATAGAAATTCCTCAGTTGGCATAATAATAACATCATCTACATCAAAAATAACTAATGTTTCGGTATCCGCACCTTTTAATACATCTTCTATTACTACCATTTTATCAGTAGTTATCACATTAGTTTGTGTATTAGCTTCAATATTAGTCGATAATACGACCATATAACCCAATATAGAAAGAATAAATCGTTTCATTAAAAACTCCTGACTGCAAAAGTTTGACGTTATATCTAGAAATAAGAAAAAAAACTATTCAAAACTAAAAAAGAGGTTAAAACTGCATTTTTCCTTAGGATATAGATCTCTTGAGCCATTCGAAAAAGCCTCTGATAAACAAAAATTACGTGTTTCATGTGTGTAAAAAAAAGTTGCAAGATCACTTACCTTTCGTTTGAAGTTAACCAAAAAAATCTCTAGTGGGTTTCAGTCAGGAGAATATGGAGGAAGAAACAGAAGTTTGCATCCGGCTGATTCGATTAATTCTTTTGTCTTTTTGGATTTATGACAAGTTGCGTTGTCTAGAATGACTGTTTGATTTTGCAACCTTTTGCATTTCTTAATCCTAAAAACTTGTTAGATCGAAACAGTCCGCTTATCTCACATCCAATCAATAACCTCATTCATTTCATTCAAAAACTTTTCCGATCTCAGTGTTTTTTTACGTATAGAAAAAGATAGAAGACTTAATAGACATGGTTAAATTTCTTTATAAAAAAAAATTTTAACCTACCAAGCTATTTTTAAACATTTATTCAGATGGTCTAAAAGTTTTAAAGGGAGTTTATTTTTTAAAATATTGTTGCCAAATGTTGGAATTGTCAGTTATAATGTAGTTAGATTTTTTGCCGGGGACCTTAAAAGGTAAAACCGCTCGAACTAGGTCAGGACCGGAAGGTAGCAGCCTTAAGGGTTCAGTTTTGTGTTTTAAGGCTATCTCCGGCTTTTTTAGTTACCTCTTTTTCAATTTTATTCAAAACTTTTCTAAGACTCGAATCAATGTTTAGTTTTCTCTTTACTGAACTATTGATAAGACTTAAAAAATTTTCCCCTAATTCTTCTTCATTCTCAACATCTACTTGATGTTTTTCAGAAATGGAATACCCCATCTTTTTCATTTTCTTCATGATCTTTTCAGCTCGTAAGAGTGTGGGCATCGCTTTAGGAATATTATCAAACGGGTGGGTTCTCTTTTTTTCTTTATTTTTTATCTCTTCCCATTGCTTGGATACTTCATCTTCATTATCAAGCTTATTTCCTCCAAATACATGAGGATGACGCCTTATCAGTTTATCTTTTGCTCCTAGTAGAATATCTTGAAAAGGGGTACCTGTTTCCTTTTCAAAGAGACGAAAGACAAAAAGGAGAACAAAGAAAAGATCCCCTAATTCCTCTTTTAGATTGTCAGTATCTTGATTATTGATAGCATCGATAATTTCATACCCTTCTTCAATTAAATAAGGCCGCACACTCTTTAAGGTTTGTTTCCGATCCCATGGACAGCCATCCGGTGCTAATAAAGTATCAATGACTTCAAGAAGTTGTTCGAATTCTTTCATTATTTTTCCTTAATTTTATAAAAAGGATAAATAAAATGATCATTTTTGAATATAAAAACCCCTAAATAATTAATTACTCGGGGGCAATAGAGCTAAGCTATGAGTGTTAATTAACGTATTTTGCCTGTTCGATGAACCCTATGGTCCCCACAGGTCGGACATTTAATTTTTTTGGTTATCTTCATCCATATGTTCGGTACTTGTACCGCTATTCTTTTTATTCGACCCGTGCTGTTTCTTTTGTTGACATCCAATTAATAATAAGGGGATTGAGGCTAAAAGAGCCAAAAACAACGTCGTCTTTTTCATATTTAATCCTTTTAATTGACCTTGAAATATTACTACCTTGTTTAAGAAGGAACCTATAATAATTTAGCGGCTCCTTACACCTAAATCTACACTTTTCATGCTTTTTTATTTCAACCCCTCAAAGAAACTCCATTTAAAAACAAAATACCCTTAATTGATTAATAATAATACACTTAGGTGTCTAATGATTTTTTTTCATTTAATTTCTTATCCTACCGGTATACCTCTAGTTGAATGCGATACACTTAATTTAAATTAAAAATTGTCTACAGCTTTAACCAAGTTGCTAAAAATATGGAAAGTACTGAGAGCCAAACAAGTAACGTTTGGAATTGATTCCCCGAATATTTTTACAATAGCTACTGATGTTTTTGGTTGGGGCACAGCGCTTTTTGTAATCGGAGATGCTCATGGCTTTGTCCCTCCCAACACTTCTTTAAATGTACACTCTCTCTATTTTAGATCTTCTCGTAGCCGAATATACTCATTCACATTGGAAGCCGGACAGGCTTGAGTTTCGGCACTTGAAATGTATCATTCATTCATTCATGTTTTAAGCTTGTCTCGTAAAATCGGGATTTTGTCTCTAAAAAAGCCCCTTATCTCTTATTCACAATCAGTTATGCAGAAGTTTTGTTAAGTACCAAATTCTTCTTTTCTAAACCTATCTCTCTAAAAAACCGTATTAATCAGATATTTCTTAAACACTTATTCAGATAGTCCTATATTTAGATTAAATTAATTGTATTAATAAAATATAGTTAGTTATATAATTAATTATGAAAGATTAACAATAAACAAAAATATAATATAATAGTTGATGATTAATATGATAGGTGATAGTGTTACTAACACAATTGCATTTATCAATGATAATTCTTCTTGGGCCACTGCTACCATGGTAACAGTATCGCTGCTACCTGTGTTAAAATTATTGGGTCTACAATTATTTAAGGTTAATTACGAACGTCAAACTATACTCATCACGAATAAACCTCCGGATATTTTGTATTCGTATAGTGTAAATTATTTTGTATGAATTCATTTTTAACACTATCAGAAGAAAAGCATCTCAGACAGCAACATAAACGAGAAAAGAATGGTCGTATACGAGATCGTATCAAGGCTGTTCTATTGTCGAATAAAGGTTGGAGTAATACTCGTATTGCTGAAGCTGTGCTTTTAGACGATGAAACAGTGTCTCGTCACATTAAAGAATATCAAAATAAACAGCAATTGCATGTAGAAAGCGGTGGTTCAGTCAGTAAACTTCTTGCGCCACAGTCAGAAGAATTCATTAAACATTTAACAACTCATACCTATGTCAAAGTAGAAGATATCTGTTCTTATGTTCTCGCGAAATATGGCATTGTTTATACGATTTCAGGGATGACTTCTTGGCTACACTCACATGGTTTTTCCTATAAAAAGCCTAAAGGTACACCGGCTAAGGCAAATTCTGATCAACAAAAAGCTTGGATGCAATTTTTACGCCAAGCTTATGGCATCTCTGCCTAAAAATGAGCCTGTTGAATTTGCTGATGGTGTACATCCAACTATGGCAACTAAAATTTCTTATGGTTGGATTCGACCGGGAACAGATAAATTGATTGCAACAACAGCTTCTCGTACTCGAATGAATCTTATGGGGTCTATCAATTTAAACAGTATGAAGGTAACAATAGATGCTTATGAAACATTAAATAGCGGTACCACGGCAAAGCATTTTGCTTTGCTACGGTCAAAATACCCCTCAGCTCCAAATATCCATCTTATTTTAGATCAAGGCCCTTATAATACAAGTATTCAGACCAAACAAGAAGCAGAAAAACAAGGTATTATTCTCTATTATTTACCTTCTTACAGTCCTAACCTCAATCCCATTGAACGATTATGGAAAGTGATGAATGAATATTGTCGCAATAATCGGTTTTTTAATTCTGCTAAAGAATTTCGGAGATCGATTACCGGATTTTTTTGAAAATACTTGGCCCTCTATTGCTCAATCAATGAGGACACGAATCAATGATCATTTTCAAGTCTTAGAATCGGCACTTTGATTCATAAGGGGTATATAACAGAGAACGCAGTGCATAATTTATCGTGATTATTCCATTGAAATAAGCTAAAGAATTTTGTATTCTTTTTTGGAAAATTCCAAATAGTATTTCCAATGAAAGAATCTATTAGTAAAAAATTTAAAAAAATCGAATTAGGTATCCATAGAATAAAGTTATTTATATGGATAATATCATCTTGTGATGGCTCTACAATAGAGGAGGCTTATTTCTTAGAGTAGCAATGACCATAGCCTCAAATATATTCGAAATTATTGGATATACTTTGCAGCGGATATTGCTTAGTTTTTTTCTTATACTTTGGATCTATAAGTTTGCTTCTTTCAAAATAAAAAAAAGAAGAAATGCCTTCAGTTACTTTTTCCGTCTTAAGAAATCAAGTTAGCATTTATAACAGAGAGAAGGAAGATTTATATCTTACAGAATGTAAAGTTATGGAAGCAGAGCCACAAAATACAGAAGTTGAACTTAAAAAAATGCCGGAATTTTATGATCAAGAAAGGATTTTAAGATCTAACTATCAAAGCATATTTTTAACTGCTAAGGAGTCCTACAAAATTACAAAGAATATTTCTAATTGTAGCATAGAATTAAAATTGAAAAATAAAAAACAAATATCATATACTTATTGTATTGAAATAAGTAATAATCCCATTTACGGGATGAGATTCGAACATCGTCATGCAGAAAAAAATAAAAAATATCCAATTTCTAACGCAAAAAGATTTTCTAAACTGCTAGATACAATTATCAAAAAACAAGCCAAAAGATCAACTAGCATCATCTCAGGCTTCTTCCGATAATTGTAGCGAAAAGCAAACTCAGAAGAATAAGATTGCAGATGCTTCTTAGATACGTGAACATGAGTGCCTTTGATACTGTTTTTAAGACGTGACCGGAACCCCTCTAAGCCAATAACACTTATTCCATCTTTTGAAAACTCTTTTGCTGAATGTTTGACAGTTTTATGAAAATATCCACGGTTTGATAATGACGAATAAGAAAAAAACTCATCACTGTGTATTGTAGAGTTTTGTTCTACAGCTAAATCAATTTTAGGAAGAAGATCTTTTTCCTTAACACCATTAACAATACCGACTACAAGATTATTGCCTTTTTCGAGCATTCCAAACAAAATAGACTTTCCGGTTGCTCCTCTTCCTCTTCTTCCTGATGATTTCCCTCCTACATATGTTTCATCTACTTCTACTTCATTGGATAAAGAACGATTATCATCAATTTCAGCCATATATTTTCTTATCTTATGTCCCATACTCCAAGCACATTTATACGTGACTCTTAATTGCCGTTGTAGTTCTTTTGCAGGAACTCCGTGTCTACTAGTAGAAAATAAGTAAATAGCATAAAACCAAAGACTTAATCCGGTTTCTTGATCTTTCGAAAATCGTACCAACACAGGGATACAAATGATGTCTGCATCCTTGACAAACATATGATCTCAGTGTTGAAACCGGATAAAATACTTTATTTTTTTTTGCACTTTGGGCATTCCGGCTTTCTACCATGCCTAATATTCATGACATGTTCTAAACATGCTTTGTCATTAGGAAATTTTTCTAAAAACTAATATAGAGTAATTGATTTCATATATTTCCCATTTTGGCTAGCATTATATGAAAATTGACTACTTATTTCAATGGAATAATCACGTAATTTATTTATGGGTTTGGATGGTGGAGATAAAAATCTTTTTGATCATCTTTTTAACGATTCCTAAAAAGAGCCTCAAGAGTGTCATAGAACTGACTCGGATATTTATCACACCGGATATGAATGGCGTTAATAGAATTGACGTTATGCAGACTATTACAAATGTCCCTGAAGACGAACTTGAAAGTGTTATAAAACACCTTCAGGCACTTGGCATATCAGATAAACATAACGATGAACTAATAAATATCTTAAAAGCTCTTATAAAAATTCCTGTAGATCAACGTGAACATTTCATAAAACTAGCGCGGTGCCTTATAATAGAAGGTACGAATAATTTTAATAGATTTAGAATCGTGGAGGCTCTTATAGATATTCCTGCAGATCAACTTGAATATTTCATAAAACTAACTCCACATCAAAAAAGCACTTTTGAATTTCAGCTAAAAAAAGACCTGTGATATAAATGAACGTAATCGTTTATGTGTGCTTCTTGCACGAAATGATGGTGTGGGGCCTGATAACATTGCTCTTGTTCTGCGCTTAAGCCGGTCGATTGTTGATCAGTATTCGATGGAATTTCGATCAAAAAGAAACAATTCGGCATGATACCACACGAGAATCAGACAATAAATGCTCCAAACTGCAAACGAAAGAACGAGTAAAACATCTGTCTTAATACACCTAATAGAAGGGTTAAGGATGTATGTGCATCTGTCTTAGAACACTATAACATTTTCTACAGCACAGGAGGGATGACATCTTGACTAAAACATCATCATTTTGTTATCAAAAGTCCTGTTTAATTCCGGAGAATAGGGCGGAAGAAACATAAGCTTACAACCGGCGGATTCTACTATTTTCCTGCTTTTTGCTGACTTGTGAAAACCGGAATTGTTAAAAATAAGAACACTACCGGGTGTAAGCTGAGGAGTTAAAACCTCCTTAAGCCAAATATTGAATAACCCGGTATCACAAGTACCTTCAAAACACATTGAAGACAAAAACTGCCCTTTAAAGAGGGCTGAAATAATATTCTGCCTTACAAAACGGTTTCCTGAAACTTCTTCAAAAACTTTTTTGCCGCGCAAGCTTCTTCCGGGCTCACGAAATAAAAATTGATGAATCCCGGTTTCATCGAGATACATCCTCTTGTCAAAGAGAATATTTTCTCAATCTTTCATAAAAGCTTCCCGTTTCTTTTCATCTCTTTCCTTATAGCGAGTAGTCTTTTTTTTTGTATAATCTTTAATCTTTAATCTTTTAAGGGCATAAAAAATCGTTTGCGGAGTGACTGAAAAATAATGAGCAATTTCCGATAAAAAATAATCCGGATGTTGTTCTACATATTTAGATCACAACTCATCATCTAATTTCTTATAAGCATACTTTCTACGGATTGGTTTTAAATGTCCTTTTTGTTTTTTTTGCAATACTCATCGATATACTGTTGCGATACCTGCTTGAAAAATATGGCCGGCCGGCTTCTTGTCATGATGCTTTTCTATACGTTGTCATACTTTCTCTCGAAGGTCTACTGAATAGGCTCTAGGCATTGTTTTATCTTTACTGTCTGTATAAAAAGAGAAGGATAACATATTATCAAATAAAAATTAAAGTGCTATAAACAAAGATGGCTTTTGGTTTTTTCAGAGCAAGCCTATCAGAGAGAGATAAAATCATTAGAAAAAAAATTGACCAAGGCAGAAGAAAAGCTCAAGAAACAACTTTGGCATTTGGGTAATGAGGAATTTAAATGCGAAAAGTGATGCTAAAAAAGCTTGGGGCAGATTGACTAAAAAAAATCATTTATATTCCATGAATAGTGAGATATTGCCGATTCTAAAATATGGTAAATTAGGCAAACCTAAACAAGGAGAGGAAAAACAAGTTGTTGGATACAAGATTCATGCTAGCTTTGAAAGGGAAGAAGAAGAAATTAATAAACTGATGAATAGAAAAGGACGGTTTATTTTAGCTACGAATGACACCGATAGAGAAAATTATAAAGATGAGATGATGTTAGAAGAATATAAAGAACAGCAAAAGGTTGAAGGAGGGTTTCGCTTTTTAAAAGATCCTTGGTTTATGGTTGATTCTATTTTTTTAAAAACCCCTCGACGCATTGAAGCATTAATGATGGTTATGACATTGTGTTTAATGGTTTATAATATCGGACAATATCAACTTCGACAAAAATTGATAGAAACAGAAGAGACATTACCCAACCAATTAGGAAAGGAAGTCAAAATCCAACATTAAGATGGATTTTCCAAATTATGGAAGGTATCGGAATAATCCGTTTTTTTCAGAAGACTTCCCGGAGAATTTGTAAAGAAATGATCACAAATTTAACCCGTCTTCGGAAAAAGATTATTGTTTTGTTTGGAAAGACTGCAATGAGGATGTATGGCTTAATTAGAAAAACTTGTTTAGAGGTCTAGGAATGTCGGAACAGATATTACGAAAAATTTAATGATTGTAAGGATCAAATGTTAGATTTTTTAAGGAAACTTGCAAATCCGATCAATAGCTATTCTGATCTCTTTAAAGGGCGAATGACAGATAATTTTAGAATGATTAGTCCAACTCAATTTGTCAATTCTTCAACTTAAATCAGTATATTAGGAGTCTTTTAGTTGACAGTCTATATCACCCTTCTATAGATTAATCATTTTTATCAAAAAAGGTAACGCATGACCAAGCGTTCTTATTCTAATAGGCTTAGAAGCGAAAAATCACCTTACTTATTACAGCACGCTCATAATCCTGTAGATTGGTTTCCTTGGGGAGAAGAGGCTTTTCAGTTAGCTCAGGAGCAAGATAAACCCATTTTTTTATCCATTGGTTATGCCACCTGCCATTGGTGTCATGTTATGGAAGAAGAGTCTTTCAATAATATTGACATCGCAAAACAGATGAATGAAGCATTCATCAACATCAAAGTAGACAGAGAAGAACAACCCGAAATAGATAGTATCTATATGGAGTTTGCTCAGGCTATGACAGGGGAAGGAGGTTGGCCCTTAAATGTTATTTTAACCCCGGATCGCATTCCTTTTTTTGCAGGGACTTATATGCCTCCTATTTCTCGCATGGGAATGGTTGGGTTAACACAGCTCATTCCACGCATTTTACAAATATGGAAAAGCCCTGAACGAGTTGGCCTAACCAATAAAAGTATTGAAATCATTGAGCTTTTTAAAGATCAAGAAGACTATTTCATCGAAGGCCTTCCAACTCTAGAACATATCGACAATGTCACCAAGCTCATCTATTCTATTGCCGATTCTATCCATGGAGGGATAAACGCAGAACCTAAATTCCCAATGGCATATCATTTAAGTTTTATGTTGCGCCAGGCATCTTTAAGAGATGAAAGTCGAGCGCTTTTTTATGTTGAATTAACTCTTAATATGATGCACGCAGGAGGACTTTATGATCATCTTGGAGGTGGGTTTTCCCGATACAGCGTTGATACTATGTGGTTAATTCCACATTTTGAGAAAATGTTATATGACAACGCTCTTCTTGCTAGAATTTACCTTGAAACTTGGCAAGTAACCAAGCTTCAGTGTTACAAAACAATTTGCACAGAAACCTTAGATTACCTTGTCAATGAAATGATGCATAAAGAAGGTGGTTTTTTTTCCGCTCAAGATGCTGATACGGAAGGCGGTGAAGGGTTATATTATACCTGGACAAAGGACGAAATCATCAACATCTTAGGTAAAGAGGACGGAAGGATTATTTGTCAATATTTTGGTGTTACGCAAGCCGGAAATTTTGAAGGTCGTAATGTCTTACACTTACCTTTTAACCACAAACAACACATTCAATCAAGCCAACTCTCTAACGAGATTAACCTTGATAAAATTAAAAAAGCAAAAGCTAAATTACTCGCCCATAGGTTAAAAAGACCTCTTCCTTTTAAAGATGATAAGATTTTAGCTGCATGGAATGGCTTAGTAATCGGTATTTTTGCAAAGGCAAGCTACGCTTTTTGCAACCCTTTTTATTTAGAAATCGCCGAAAAAACAGTACGATTTATTAAAAAAAATATGTGGAGGGACAATACTCTTTTAAGACGTTGGCGAGATGGCGAAGCCAGATTCCCTTCGTGTCTAGATGAATATGCTTTTCTTATACACGGCCTAATCACCCTTTACGAAGTTACGGGGAAGATAGAGTGGTTAGAATGGACTGTTGAATTAACGGCTGTTACATCTGATACTTTTAGAAAAGAAGATGGTCCTTTTTATTTAAGCGGATTAGCCGGCACTGATTTAATTTTAAGGCGTTGTGATTTAAAGGATGGAGATAAGCCTTCCGGCAATGCTGTTCATTGTGAAAATTTGATACGGCTTTATCAATTAACCGGAGAGGCAAGTTATTTAAATCAAGCTGAGTTAATTTTTACGCTCTTGCAATGAACATATCGAAAACCATCCTATACATTCATGTTATCTATTAATGGCTCTTCAGCGATTTTTTAGACCCAAATAAAGCCTATTTAGTCATTTCCCTAAATAAAGAAAAAGCCTATAAAAAAGAGATTCTTGAACTCTTAAACTCCCTTTTTACCCCCCATTTAATGGTCGCTATTAAAGATGAAGAGCAAGATTACACCTCTTTTCCCTTCTTAGATATCCTTAAACCTATAGATAATCAGACCTCTTTATATCTCTGTAGGGAAGGCAGATGCGACCCCCCTATCACTAAAATAGAGAATATCATACAGGCTATTAATAGTTTATAGCCTATACTCTGAATATAAAAAATTTAATTGACAAACAAGTGATTTTCCGATACAATATGACATACGTGTATGGAGGTTAGCTATATTTTCACTTAGATCGTATGAAGACAAACATAAATCATATTGGGTCGAGGATACGGAAGAGCGTGATATAAAACGCAGTCAACCGTTCAACCCTAAAAAAATTGAGTATGAAGAGCCTATAAAACAGTACGCTTTTAAAAAACCAAAACCTTTTGAGATCAAGAAAAGCGCTTTACCGGAAAAGAAACCCACAAAAGATCTAAAAACGAAAACGCATGATAAAAAATCGGAAAAATATAGAAAGCCGGCAAAGTCAAGAAAGGAAAAGAGCAGAGAAAAAGGCGAAACTCTAGTCGACTCCTCTATCTTTGAAGAAGATATCTTCTCAAATTCGGAAGAAAAAAATGAAGACAAACCTAAACATCATTTCCGGAATCAACATTTCACTATACAAGCTGCCATTGAGTCTATTTTTGACACGAACTTAATGATTACATTTATTAAAAATTTAGAGATAACAGAAGCAGATTACTTTGTCTGTGGTACTGATATCATAGAAAAACAGTTATTTAAAATTGAGAGAAGTGATCAAAGCACATGTTTAGTCGAAGTTTTAAAAAAGAGTAAGAGTTATCAATGCATTGGGTGCTTCGATTTAGAGAATACTTCTTTAGACGGCTGGGCATTAGCTAATGCTGACTATCGAGTGGAGACCCTAAAGCATTATAATTGGAAGATATTCTCTGTTTACTGGAACCTCTTACAGAACTTTATTTTTTGCCATTTTGCAATTAAGCTAAACTTATATCAAATTATCGCATATTTAAGCGCACGCTTACCCTCTAAAGAAGCCTTGTTTCTATTACAAAATGGAGAACTAAATCAAGATCTGCTTTTAAAAGCTTTTAAGCCCTTAAAGATTATTGATGATTCTATCACTTTAAAAAAGCATCTTGTAAATCATCTAAACCAACCGATGGTACCGGCCTTTCTTTTTTTAAAAAATATCTTAAATAACGGAAACGATCCATATTTATTGATTCAAATGGATACGACTAATGATATCTCCTATCAAGGAAGTATGCTGAATGCTAATCAACAAACAACTATTAGACAAAAAATCATTTTAAAATCACATGAAAATAAACCCTGCGTACTCTATTTTCATAATCAGAAAGATCAACTTTTAATTAGACGATTTTATAAAATAATATTTATAGATTCTCAATACATCAATGATATAGATGAAAGCCTTCATCAATTTTTAAAAAAAGAAGTTTAAATTCATAAAAAGCTGCAATATACTAGTTTAGTAAAAACTGAAAAGATAATAAATAATAATCACAAAAAACACTTCTAACCTAATAATTAAACTGATATAATGAATTAAAATACAATAATGTATTGATTGAACCTAATAATTAAACTGATATAATGAATTAAAATACAATAATGTATTGATTGAACCTAATAATTAAACTGATATAATGAATTAAAATACAATAATGTATTGATTGAAATTATTTAAGACTGAATTTATGGATATTAGTGTATTCGATCTATTCTCTATTGGTATAGGCCCATCAAGTTCTCATACTCTCGGACCTATGCGATCAGCTTATCAATTTATTCAAAGTATTGAAGATATTACCCTCATTAAATCTATTAGAACCGACTTATATGGTTCTCTTGCGCTAACCGGAAAAGGCCACTGTACTGATATGGCTCTTATATTAGGCTTAGAAGGTCAAAAGCCGGATAAAATTCAACCTAATGAAATAGCAAAAATATTAGATAGAGTTAAAAATAATTACACATTACATTTAAATGGCTCGCATCCAATTACTTTTAATGAAGAAAATGATCTTATTTTCCATATGGATAAATTTCTACCCTACCATCCCAATGCAATGCGATTCACAGCAACAGATGCTTCCGGAAAAGAAATACACCAAGAAATATTCTATTCGATTGGAGGAGGCTTTTTTATTTCTCACCATGATATAGATAAAGAAGTGGTCTGTATCGGAGAAAAAAGTGCCCCCTACCCATTTTCTACCTGTGATGAATTATTACAGCATTGCGATAAGCACAATCTAACCATTGCTGAACTAATGCTCGCAAATGAAAAGGTCTTTCGTGATGAAAATAAGATAAAAGAACAATTGTTAGAAATATGGTCCGCTATGAAGCAATCAGTCGAAAATGGCTGTAAAAATGAAGGCATCCTTCCCGGTGGTCTGAATGTCAAAAGACGAGCTCCTGAACTATATCATTCCCTATTAGGAAAAGACGCTAGTCAAGACCCCGGACGTGTCATGGATTGGGCCAGCTTATTTGCTTTAGCGGTAAATGAAGAAAATGCTGCCGGTGGTAGAGTTGTTACATCTCCTACTAATGGAGCTGCGGGAGTCATTCCTGCTGTTATGCATTATTATGAAAAATATGAAAAAAACCCTCAAAAGAATTGGGTAATGAACTTTCTACTAACGGCAGGGGCTATAGGTATCTTATATAAGAAGAATGCTTCTATATCAGCAGCCGAAATGGGTTGCCAAGGAGAGATCGGTGTTGCCTGTTCTATGGCAGCCGGAGCATTAGCTGCTATTTCAGGAGGCAACAATAAGCAAGTGGAAATTGCTGCAGAAATTGGAATGGAGCATAATTTAGGGCTTACCTGTGATCCGATCTTAGGACTGGTTCAAATTCCCTGTATTGAAAGAAATACCATGGGAACAATAAAAGCTATCAACGCATCTAGACTAGCTCTTCAAAGAGACGGTACCTCGCATATTGTATCTCTTGATCAAGTTATTGAAACGATGTATCAGACGGGTAAGGATATGCAATCTATTTATAAGGAAACCTCCAAAGGAGGCCTTGCTGTTAACGTAATCGAATGTTAACACTTGTCTAAAACTCTTCACATCCATAAAAATAGTCCTTTTATTCTCTAATAAAAAGGCTTTTTGATGATGCAAGAAATCCCTCACTTATATACAGAACGTCGTAATTATCAGATTCCATTACCAAAAATTTTTGAAGATTTAAAATCTCTTTGCCTCAAAGAAGTTAAATCTGACAAACAAAAAGAAAATCGTATACAAGAACTCTTTCCCCATACTTTCTCAAAGCCTTTTTTAGAAATTGTTACGACGCGACGAAGTAATACAAAACCCAAAAAGGTAGGTGTCGTTTTTTCAGGTGGACAAGCTTCAGGTGGTCATAATGTCATTGCCGGCCTATATGATGCATTAAATAAACTAAATACAAACAACTCCCTTTTTGGTTTCTTAGGCGGCCCTAGTGGTATTATTGAAGGCCGGTATAAAGAATTGAAAAAAGAAGATATCGACCAATATCGCAATATCGGTGGATTTGATATGATCGGCTCCGGAAGAACTAAAATCGAGACACCGGATCAATTAAAAGCTTCATTGAAGACCATTGTGGAATTAAATCTCGATGGTTTTGTTATAATTGGTGGTGATGACTCCAATACCAATGCGGCAATTTTAGCTGAATTTTTTGAAAATCAGAATAAGAAAATCAGCGTTATCGGGATTCCCAAAACAATCGATGGGGATCTAAAAAATGAATATATTGAAATATCGTTTGGATTTGACACCGCTTGTAAAATCTATTCAGAAATGATCGGTAATATTTTAACCGATGCTCTATCAGCTAAAAAATATTACCATTTTATAAAACTTATGGGAAGATCAGCTTCTCATATAGCTTTAGAATGTGCTTTTCAAACCCATGCAAATATTACCCTGATTGGAGAAGAAATTTCTGATAAAAAAATGACATTAAAAAATATCACTCATTATCTTTGTGATATCATTTGCAAACGAGCTGTACTAGGGAAAAATTATGGCGCTATATTAATTCCTGAGGGCTTAATTGAATTCATTCCGGAAATCAAACAACTCATTAGTGAATTAAATAAGCTTTTAGCCACGCATACTGATAAATTCAATGAAATATCTGATTTTGAAGAAAAAAAACGCACTCTACCGGAACATCTTTCAACTCCTTCTAAAGCTTGTTTAGATCAATTACCGAATGATATTGCAGAACAACTACTGTTAGATAGAGACCCCCATGGAAATGTTCAAGTCGCTCGTATCAATACAGAACAACTGCTTATTAAGACTGTGAGTATCGAATTAAAAAAACGTCAAAATGCCGGCAACTATTCAGGTAAATTTAGCGCCTTAGCTCATTATTTTGGTTATGAAGGACGATCAGCTTACCCAACTAATTTTGATGCAAACTATTGTTATGGATTAGGATACTTAGCCACCATACTTATTAATGCTGAAGTTAATGGTTACCTCGCCTGTTTAAAAAATCTTAAGGGGCCTGTCAATGATTGGCAAGCTTTTGGTCTCCCTATCAATACCTTCATTCACTTAGAAAAAAGACATGGAAAATTAAAACCTGTTATTGAAAAGGCTCTCGTAAAACTAGACGCTCTTCCTTTTACTGAATTTGCGAAAATACGAGAGTCCTGGGCTTTAGAAGACCACTATCGTTCACCGGGCCCAATTCAGTATTTTGGGAATCGAACTCTAACTGATACAATCACATTCACTTTACAATATGAACAGAGTAAGTAACTCCCTAATCAGACGAAAGACAGCTCTTGTTGGTCTTTAATCGAAAGAGTTGCTATCGAGCAGCAAAGAGCAATTAAAATAAGATAGTAAGCAGGAGAAAACGGATCTTTCATCTTTTGCAATAAAAAAGTCGCAATTATAGGAGTTAGTCCCCCAAAGACAGCAAAAGCTATATTATAAGAAATAGAGACTCCGGTATAACGTACAGGAGTAGGAAAGAGTTCTATTAATGCAGCAGTAATAGGCCCCCAAATGCAAGCGGATAGTATTGAAAAAGACCCTAAAGATAAAAATAATAATCCTAAGGATTTAAAGCTCATCAACCATAATAGTGGATAAGAAAATACAATAAAACCTATAGACCCGAATAACATAAAAGTTTTTTTCCCTATCAGGTCACTAAGCCATCCCATAAATATAAGAGCACAGCCGAAGAATACAAGATTGATCGTATTTAAAACTGAAATATCCTTAGGGGCATACTCAAAAATTGTATATAAATAAGTTGGCATATAAAGAAAGATCAGATTAACAGCAACAGCACCTAAAGAGACAAAAAATGTCCCTTGAATGACTTGACTGATATGAAACTGTAATATTTGACGAAGAGGAATACGAGAAATTTCCATATTAGATTTGAATGTTTCAAATACCGGAGTCTCATTAAGCTTTATTCTTAAATAATAGATCAATATTCCTAAAGGAAGAGAAAGTAAAAAAGGTATTCTCCAACCCCAATCACACATTTGTTGATAAGTGAGTATCGAATCCAAAATCGTTCTAACAAAAGAGGCTATCAAAATACCCATAAGGTAGCCGAAAATTAAAAGTGATAGGGTAAAACATCTACGTTTTACTGTCATATGTTCAGCTGCAAAAGTAACAGATCCGGGTATTTCACCCCCTAAGGATAGACCTTGCAATAACCTTAAGATAACCAACAGTATTGTCGCTAAAATACCTACGTTTTGATAGATGGGCAAAAATCCGATTAAAAAAGTCGATAAAGTTGTAAGAAGAGCAGAAAGAACGAGCATATTCTTTCGACCAAGCGTATCTCCGAAATGACTAAAAAGAAGCCCTCCCAAAGGGCGAACCAGATATCCGATTGCAAAAACACTAAAAAATGTCATTAATGAAGCAAAACGATCTTGAACAGGGAAAAAAAGGTAGGCAAAATTCTTAGCAAAAAAAACATAAATAACAAAGTTATAAAATTCTAAAGCTGAACTTACCGAACATCCTATAACCACCTGTTTTTCCGGATTTGTTAATTTACCGGACTTGTTGCGTAATAAAAGTTGTATCAGTCTAGCTCGTTTTAAAAGTCCTTTAATCATCTGCTTGCCTCTATATTGTTCTGAAAAAACGTATCAGAAACCACTAAAAATTTAAATCGCAACAAGTCTACTAATTCCGGCTTTTATGTTTTTTTCATCAATAAAACTTTCCCGTGAAAATAATAGGATGCAGACATCTATCTATTAAAAATTACCGGAAAAGTGGTTAAGACATATCAAATAGACTTAAAGTTTAGAGTGCGATTTTCTTATTCAAATTATGCAAGATAACAGTTAATTATATACCACTTCAAATAATCTAACGCAACTAAATATCTATGGCCATTTTCTCCTTTAAGACCAAAATTAATTAGACATATAAAAAAACCCTTAAAACCTATTCTAAATGCTATTGACAATATCATAGACCAAATTTTATGATGCGTTTAACATCAATAATTAGATGCTTTTTTCCTCTTTTTATTTGAATACGAACCCATAATAAGGGTGTACAAATAACCCACGTTTGCTTTTTTTATTTAACTTTTTTTGAAAAAATGAAGGAAACTAATTATCTGGAAAAATAATCTTTGGTTCTCTATTAAATAAGAGTACTGTAATCCTACAACCTATAAAGGTGATAATGAAAAACAATATTCCTAAGCAAGTAAAAAAAATATTAGACAATGACAACCATGCTTGCTATGTCTTAATTACCTGCGAAAAACCGTCAAAGGATGGACATATGAATGTTGAAATGACTTATGAAGGAGAAGTCGATTTAGCCGCCTACCTTATTAATACGGCGCAAGGCATCCTGGATGAACAGTTTAATAGTGAATATACTGATGATGCTCAACGACTACCTTAAAAATTTACGATGCCCTTTGATTTGAATCATTATCAAAAAGAGTTTTTATCCGGTTATAATCAGATCGTCGAAGACTTTTCAACTTTTTTAAAGTTTAAAAGTATTAGCGCGGACCCTGTATATAAGCCACAATGTCATAAGTGCGTTGAATGGCTTTCTAACTATCTTAAAAATTTAGGATTATCAATTGAACTTTGGGAGCCTGATGAGTATCCGGTCATATTTGCATCACATACAGAAGCCGGCCCCACCACACCCACTCTTTTAATTTACAATCACTATGATGTTCAACCTGCAGATCCCCTAGAGCTATGGAAGACACCACCCTTTGAACCATCTATTCGAGATGGAAAAATTTATGCAAGAGGAGCCTCCGATGATAAGGGACAGCTCTTTTATGTTATTACAGCGATTAAACTCTATTTAAAACGTTATGGTCATTTACCTGTTAATTTAAAGCTTTTAATCGAAGGACAGGAAGAAAGCTCTAGCACAGTTTTGTCAAAGATATTTATTACAAAGCAAAAAGAACTCAATGCTGACTTCTGCCTAGTTATAGATTGCAATATCCCTGCAGAAAACACTCCGGCTATCACCCTAGGAACTCGAGGTATCTGCCATTTATCCTTAGAGCTAACAGGCTCAAGCCTTGATCTCCATTCCGGTTTACACGGGGGTATGGTATACAATCCACTGCATGCTTTAGTCGAGATGCTAACCCTTCTTAGAGATAAAAAAGGTAGAATTTTAGTCCCGGGTTTTTATGATGACGTTGTAGACCTTAATCACGAGCAAAAAAAAGCCTTTGATTTGGAATTCAACCAAATAGAATATGAAAAGCAATACGTAACCACAGCTATTGGTGGAGAGAATGATTATACTCCCATTGAATCTGCGCTTATTAGGCCGACTTTAGAGATTAATGGTATTAATGGGGGTTATACGGGAGAAGGCTTTAAAACCGTTATTCCGGCTAAAGCCTATGCCAAAATCTCAGCAAGGCTTGTACCTGACCAAAATCCGGAAAAAGTCATGTCCGGTATTATTAAATTTTTAGAGAACCATAAACCTCCCGGTATGTCTTTAAGCTTCCGCTTAGATACAAATCCTTCAAAGGCCCTACGCTGCTCGCCTGATTCTCAAATAGCTAAAATTGTGAGCCAAGCCTATGAAGATGTTTTCCAAAAACGCTGCCTTAAAGTTCTATCAGGCGGCAGCATTCCTATCATTGCAGATCTATCACAAATTGTCGGTGCAGAACTTCTTCTTATGGGAGTAGGTCTTGATTGCGATGCTATTCACTCTCCAAATGAGCACTTTGGATTAAAGCGTTTTGAAAAAGGGATGTTAGTCATTATTCGCATACTTGAAATATTCAACGAAACCAATACTTAAGATTTTGTTTCTTCTTTAGGACTTGTTCCGCAAAAAGCACAGAACTTCCATTTTTTTTCTATTTCCTGAGTGCATTTTTTACAAACAAGGTTATAGTCTGCATGCCATCGATCTTGCTTATGATAGAAAATTTGAAAGATGATAATAATAACAGGTACAGTCGTAGCGACTTGCTTCACTAAAAAAATAAGTGAGCCTTCTTCATAAGCAGTGATACCCAAGACTCCAAATCCAATAGCTAATAAGATATTATAACTAATAGATAAATCCCGTACTTCTTTATGAACATGGATTTTCCAAATCTGAAACCAATAGCTAATAGATAGAATCCCAATTGCTATCCATGAGACAACCTCTAACCACATAAAGCAGGTCCGTTAAGTTTAAAATATCGCACTTATTTTGACCTGTATCAAAGCACACCCTTTTTAGCAAAGAATAACACGTTCAATTGAAATATAATAAAAGGAAGAATATTAGATCAAAAAGAATCCATTAGCGGCAGTCGGACTCGAACCAACGACACCCGGATTATGATTCCGGTGCTCTAACCAACTGAGCTATGCCGCCATAAACTCATGAATAAAAATTGCGGGAGAAGGATTCGAACCTCCGACCTTTGGGTTATGAGCCCAACGAGCTGACCACTGCTCCATCCCGCGTCTAAAAGAAAAAAGTAGTTTAGTATATCTATTCTTTTAACACAATAGCGAAGTGTAATAACTATAAGATCTTTAGAAAAATGGATAAAAAATAGATTCTTTAACCGACATTCCTAGACCTCTAAACAAGTTTTTCTAATTAAGCCATACATCCTCATTGCAGTCTTTCCAAACAAAACAATAATCTTTTTCCGAAGACGGGTTAAATTTGTGATCATTTCTTTACAAATTCTCCGGGAAGTCTTCTGAAAAAAACGGATTATTCCGATACCTTCCATAATTTGGAAAATCCATCTTAATGTTGGATTTTTGACTTCCTTTCCTAATTGGTTGGGTAATGTCTCTTCTGTTTCTATCAATTTTTGTCGAAGTTGATATTGTCCGATATTATAAACCATTAAACACAATGTCATAACCATCATTAATGCTTCAATGCGTCGAGGGGTTTTTAAAAAAATAGAATCAACCATAAACCAAGGATCTTTTAAAAAGCGAAACCCTCCTTCAACCTTTTGCTGTTCTTTATATTCTTCTAACATCATCTCATCTTTATAATTTTCTCTATCGGTGTCATTCGTAGCTAAAATAAACCGTCCTTTTCTATTCATCAGTTTATTAATTTCTTCTTCTTCCCTTTCAAAGCTAGCATGAATCTTGTATCCAACAACTTGTTTTTCCTCTCCTTGTTTAGGTTTGCCTAATTTACCATATTTTAGAATCGGCAATATCTCACTATTCATGGAATATAAATGATTTTTTTTAGTCAATCTGCCCCAAGCTTTTTTAGCATCACTTTCGCATTTAAATTCCTCATTACCCAAATGCCAAAGTTGTTTCTTGAGCTTTTCTTCTGCCTTGGTCAATTTTTTTTCTAATGATTTTATCTCTCTCTGATAGGCTTGCTCTGAAAAAACCAAAAGCCATCTTTGTTTAATCTCTCCATAAAAAGAGGTGAAGCTGCATGTTTTATATCCTTTCTCCTGATCAATCCAATCAATTTCTTCTTCCGGTTTTTCTACTAATCTTTTTGCTTCTCCTATTATCTCGGGAACTCGGGTGAGCCATTTATAATCATTATTTTTTAAGAGCTTTTCTTTTGTGTATAACGCTGAATCGGCAACCCACTTAAACTTTGTTTTTACATCAATCTGTTGTTGAAATTCACTGATTTTTTTGAGCGTCTCATGAAAACTTGCTTTATCAGAACTATTGCCGTCTAAGGCTTCCATCCATAGAGGCATAGAACTCGGACCATTGGTAACGAGAGAAAGTACAACTTGTTTCAAATCAGGTCTATGATCTTTAGAATAACCCTGCTTAATCTCAATCACTTGCGGATCATCTTTCACTTCATACGACCCATGAACGGAAAAGCTTGTTGTATCTAGATGATGCGTTTTTTGTAGTAAATCATGGTCTAGGGCTATTCCAAAAGAAACTTCAGCAAATAATTTACTGCTCCCATATTTCGCAATATCATCCAAAGCATGACCTAAAGTATAATCTGTGAGATCTTCTGCTCGAAGATCGTTGCCAAGTAAATTCTCTATCGATTTAGAAGCAAAAAATTGATGTGTTAGGTAGAGACGTCTATTAGTAAACCCTAATCCATTCAGAATCATTGCAATTACTGCCTGTCCCGCACTTACTTTTCTTTGTGGATGATTTTTTAATCCGGTATCAATCCTTTCCGCTACCTTTAGATCGCTGCAAAGTGCTGCAATTAATCCATGGTGATCCATGTTCACTGTTTGAATATTATCTCCTGCAACTTCCGGCATAACTTTTCTCCTTGTATCAAATAAAAAGTAACAGGATAGGCAATCTATAATTCTAATTCAAAAAAAATATCTTACGGTCTAGGAATGTCGGCTTTAAGAGCGATTTTTACTCGTTTCATTAGACAAACAGGCTTTCTATCTTTTAAAAACTAAATACCTTAATATAAATATATTCCGTTATAATCAAATAAAAACTTAAATTACTTGATTATATTTAATATAGTGTACTTGTTAGATAGCTGTAAATATTGTTAATATATAATAAAGGAAATAATTATGATTTTAAGTTCTTCAGATAAGTCCTTGAATGATCTTCCAGGTCTTATCAGTAGCACCCTTACTTGATTTATAAACCAATCGACCATTTTCACCTAGCCGACGCCTTGCCTTTTTTTCCGATAATAATCTCATCAATTGATCTTTCAAGTCTTCTATTTGAACTTGCAAGCCCGATTGATATTGTGCCATCATTTGGAGTAAGGTTTTTTGAGAATGCATAAAAGGTCCACAAAGAACAGGTACCCCATAGTTTGAAGGCTCCAATATATTATGACCGCCAACCTTTTTTGTAAAACTACCCGCAACAATAGCTAAATCAGCTAACTGGTAACAATTACACAAAATTCCCAGAACATCAATTAAAACAATCTTCTCCTCCCCTGTTCTATTCTCCTTTTCAGTATAGCGAAAAGAAGGTAGTGAGTATTTGTTTATGAGATTCCAAACAGTATTAAATCTTTCCGGATGACGAGGAATGACCAAAATCTTAAGATTGGTGAAATAGTCAAAAAAAGGCAATAAGACATCTAACAACAATTTCTCTTCCGGATTATGAGAAGAGCCTATAACCAAAACTTGATCTGTATCTTTAATACCTATTTCATCTTTGAAATCTTGTAATTCAATGTCTGATAAAAAAGGCTGTTCATGGTCTAATTTTAAATTTCCCGTTATCGAAAGTTTACTTTCTTGAATACCTAAACAATAGAATCTTTTTTGATATACTGCATCTTGCAAGCAAAAATGATCGATTAAAGAAAAAAAACGGTGAGCGACAAAAGGGAATACATTAAAACGTTTAAACGATCTCTCAGAGATTTTAGCATTTACCGTAAAACACTTCGCTCCCAGTTTTTTGGCAATATATAAGAAATTATACCAGACATCCGTTTCTGCTAAAATGACCACGTCGGGCATAGCACGTTTTAAAATAGGTCGAATAATATAGCCTAAATCAAAAGGTAGATAGACGTGATAATCAGCCATTTGAAGCGTTTTTTTTGCCTCAGCATGACCCGTTTCTGTAATAGATGAAATGACAATAGTTGCATTTGAATTATTCTCTTGGATCAACTTAATCAATTTAGAGACGGCTAAAGTCTCCCCTACCGAAACGGCATGTATCCAAAAAAGCATACCTTTTCCCTTTTTTATCTTTGGAAAACCTATCCCTAGACGTAAAAAGCAGTTTGTACGATATTTTTTATGTACAACGACCTGAAAGATAAAAAACGGGAAATACAACAAAGCTAAAATATGAAGGATCACTTCGTATAATATCGTAAACATTCAACTATTTTTTCATTACAAAATTTATTAATTTATTGGGCACAAAGACCAATTTGATAATATCACCTGTTAGATATTTTTTTATATTCGGGTTTTCCTCAGCAAGTTTTATAATAGTTTCTTGCGTAAGGTCCCTTGGAAGATCGAAGCGGCCCCTTAACTTTCCATTAACCTGAACAATGTACGTGACTGTATCATCCTGTAAATAACTCGGATTAACTTCAATAAATGGGCAAAAACTTAGTTCTTCCGTAAAGCCTAAATGCTCCCATAGTTCTTGAGAAATGTGAGGAGCGAAAGAACTAAGGCATTGTATGGTCATTTTTAACACGTCTTTAGGATAAGTAGAAAGTTTTGTAAAATCATTCACAAAAGTCATCATTTTGGCTATGGCTGTATTAAATTGTAATTCTTCAATATCTTGTGTTACCCCATGAACTAAACGATGGCCTAACTTTAAAGCTTGCTCTATTGATTTATCAGTCACTTTATCTGATACGCACAACTCAAAAAAACGATTGAGAAAACGCTTACAACCCCCTACTCCTTCAGTCTTCCAAATCTTCTCTTTATCAATGGGGCCCATGAACATTTCGTATAATCTAAGAGCATCTGCCCCATACTCTTCTATAATTTCATCCGGGCTAATTCCATTTAATTTAGACTTACTCATTTTATCTACTTGATCAAACAATTTCTCATTCGTCTTAGCATGATAAAATTCTCCTTCTTTTTTCAAAACTTCATCTAAAGAAACATACACATTATTAGCTGTTCGATAGGAAGTCGCTGTAACCAGCCCTTGATTACATAATTTTTGAAAAGGCTCTTTAGTCGTAACAAGTCCGCAATCATATAAAACCTTATGCCAAAATCTCGCATAAAGTAGATGGAGTACGGCATGTTCAGCTCCACCGATATATAAATCGACAGGCATCCAGTAATTCTCTTTATTCTTGTCCCACGCCTCTTGAGTATTTTTAGGGTCGCAAAAACGCAGATAATACCAACAAGAACCCGCCCATTGTGGCATAGTATTCGTTTCTCGATAGGCCTTTTTCCCTGTTTTAGAATCAATGATTTCCACCCAATCTTGTGCAGTAGCTAAAGGGCTTTCACCGGTAGGAGAAGGTTTAAAATTAGCAACCTCAGGAGATATCAAAGGTAATTCATCAATATCTAGGGTTCTGATTGTTCCATCTTCTAAATGAAGCACAGGAAATGGTTCTCCCCAATATCGTTGTCTCGAAAATAACCAATCTCTTATTTTATAGTTAATTTTTTTTATGCCGAAACCTTTTGTTTCCACCCAGTTGGTCATATATTTTTTGGCTTTCGATACATTCATCCCATCAATTGAGACATCTTCATGAGAGCTATTGATTAATATACCGTCATTAGGCCAGCATCGTTTTCCATTTAGTACCTCAACTCTTAACTTAATCCAATCCTCGTCATCACCTAACAACTCTTCCTGCTTTTGCACTCCGGGATCGATAACTGCTATAATTGGGATTTTGAATGTGCAAGCAAATTCAAAATCTCTTTCATCATGAGCAGGAACAGCCATAATAGCACCTGTTCCATAGGATACCAATACATAGTCAGAAATCCAGATAGGGACTTTTTTGTTATTAACAGGATTAATTGCATAGCTTCCGGTCCACACGCCTGTCTTCTTTTTACTTAACCCTGTACGTTCCAGGTCACTTTTCGTAGTAGCTTTTTTAATATAATCAGTAACAGCCACTTGCTGCTCTTGAGTCATGATCTGTTTAACTAAAGGATGCTCGGGCGCCAAGACAAGAAATGTTGCTCCAAAAAGAGTATCGGGACAAGTTGTAAACACAGAGATAACCTCCTGCGTTTTCTCTTCTTTAAAATAAAGTTGAGCTCCTTCACTACGTCCAATCCAGTTATGTTGCAGTTTCTTTAGTCCTTCCGGCCAATCAAGATCTTCTAAGTCATCAAGCAACCGTTCAGCATAAGCGGTTATTTTTAACACCCATTGCCTTAAAGGTCTTCGTTCAACAGGATAACCACCTAGTTTAGAAAGTCCTCCCTCTACCTCTTCGTTGGATAAAACGGTACCTAATTGAGGGCAAAAATTCACATGAACCATTGCTTCATATGCTAATTCTTTTTCATAAAGCTTAGTGAAAATCCATTGTGTCCATTTGTAGTAATCAGGATCACTAGTAGCAATTTCTCTATCCCAGTCATAGCTAAACCCTAACTGCTTTAATTGCTTACGAATATTATTAATATTTTTTTTAGTTGTTGTTGCCGGGTGTGTACCCGTTCTGACAGCATATTGTTCAGCAGGTAGACCAAAACTATCCCATCCCATGGGATGCAGAACATTAAAACCTTTTTGACGTTTATATCGTGCCATAATGTCAGTTGCGGTATATCCGACAGGATGTCCAACATGTAAACCCGCACCGGAAGGATAAGGGAACATATCCAGTACATAATATTTCGGTTTTTTGTCATCCGGCTCGCACTTAAAGACTTTATTTTCTTCCCAGTGTTTTTGCCACCTGGGTTCAAGTAATTTATGATTATATGTTTTCTTTTCCATCTTATTAAAAAAAATTTACTGTTATAAAAAAATTTTGGCCCTTACTTTTAAGGAAACCACGTGATACAATTATGATGTAATTAAAAATAATTCACAGCCTCATTAAAAAGAGAATTTATAATAGCAGAAAGCCGAACATTTATGATAAAGAAAAAAGCAACTTCTCAAAAAAGGCCTCGAAATAAAGCTTATAAGATTGAAAAGACACTGGAAAAAGCTCTTCTAAAGTTTTTTGAAAGTCCTGCTTACAAACCCATGTCTTTACTTGATATCTGTAAAAATCTTGAAATCGCCAAGGAACTCGAGTCCATCTGTCATGAGGTTTTACAATCGTTGATTCGCAAAGAAAAAATCCACTTAAAAGAGAGTAAATACGCTATCAATACTAAAGAAGAGATTACATTTATCGGTATTTTTCATAAACACCACCGAGGTTTTGGTTTTGTGCAACCGGAAGATCTTACCCTTTGTCCGGATGACGTCTTTATTCCCAAACATTTGACACATAACGCAATTGACGGAGATACAGTTCGATTTGTTATCTTGAATAAAGGAGCGACGCAGAAAGGGCCTGACGGAAAAATCACAAAAATCATCTCAAGAGCGCATAATACCTTAGCCGGTACCGTTCTTTCCGTTGATTCTAATAAGAAAGTTATTCTCTTTTGTCCTCTTTTAGGACAAGATCGATATGCTGTTTTAGACCAATCCAAACAAAAAAATTTGAAAATTGGCGATCGCATCAGCATGTGTATTATTGATTGGGGAGAAAAAGAAGGAAACGTTATCGTTGAAATGGACAAATATATTGGCCACATTTCCGATCCTTCAAAAGATATTTCGGCAGCCCTTATTGAATTCGATTTAAAGCATATCTTCTCTAAAAATATCATGGAAGAAGTGAAACAGTTCTCTACTAAGGTAACACAAAGTGACCTAGTAGATAGAGAAGATTTAAGAGATGTAGAATGTATCACTATTGACCCTGATACAGCTAAAGACTTTGATGATGCTCTATCTATTCAAAAAGACAAAAAAGGAAACTTTCATCTTGGAGTTCATATTGCGGATGTGTCTCATTATGTAAAACCCAATACCGCTTTAGATAAAGAAGCCGGTAATCGCTGTAACTCCACTTATTTTCCTGGAAAGTGCGTTCCCATGCTACCGCCTGAGCTATCTGAAAATCTATGTAGTCTAAAACCCAAAATACCTCGATTAACCATCTCTGTCTTATTACAATATGATTCCAAAGGTATTTTACTTGATTACAAGATTTATCGTTCAGTTATACGTAGCCGGAAACGATACACTTATAAAGAGGCTAAATTGATTTTGGAAAACAAGATGAAAAGCCCTTTTGCTCAGAAAATTAATGAAATGGTTGAACTGTGTCATTTATTAAAAGAACAAAAGGCAAAAAGAGGTTGCATAGACCTAGCGCTACCTTCCAATGTTATTATCGTGGATGATAAAGGAGTCCCTCTTTCAACTGCAATCGAACAATATGATATTACGCATCAACTGGTAGAAGAGTTTATGTTACAGGCAAACGAAATGATCGCTTCTCATTTGGACCAACAAAAAAAACCACTAACTTTTCGAATTCATGAGGAGCCTGATGAAGACAGCTTAAAAGAATTTGCAATCACGGCAGCTGCCTTTGGATTTAAAATCTCTGAAAAACCTAATGCTAAAGAACTACAACAAATTTTTGCCGAATCTAACGGATCGCCATACAGTGAGCAATTAGCAATAAAATTTATTAAATGTATGAAACTTGCCTATTATTCCCCCGATAATGTTGGCCATTTTGGACTGAGATTAACTCATTATTGTCATTTTACCAGTCCTATCCGTCGTTATGTTGATTTAATTGTTCATCGTATTTTGTTTAATGAACACGATGAGAATAAAGATTTAAAATCCCTTGCTAATAAGTGTAGCGAACAAGAAAGAATTAGCGCTAGAGCCGAAAATCATGTACGTCTATTAAAAAGCTTACGCTTATTAAACACGTATCATTTAGAGGACCCCTCTAAAAAATTTGACGCAATCATAACAAAAGTTCGCGGTCAGGGTATTATTTTTGAATTGATTGACTTTATGATTGAAGGTTTCATTCATATTTCTAGACTAGATGATGATTATTTTATATTCGATCCCAAGAAAATGTGTCTGAAGGCGACTAATCATCATCAACTACGTTATGGAATAGGCGATTCCATTAAAGTCCTTATCGATAATATTGATTTCATAACTCTGCAAAGTTCTTGGCTTCTAGCCGGTAAACAGCTTGAAAAGAAAAGTAAACCCAAGAAAAAAAAATTTTTTGGTAGGAGAAAGCCCAAATCCGAATGAGCAAAATCCCTCTTTCCTTTTATCAACAAGATGATGTCGTTTCTCTTAGTCGTTTACTATTAGGCAAATATCTTTTTACCTGTATCGATGGAAACGAAATTACCGGTGGGATCATTACTGAAACAGAAGCTTATAGAGGACCGGAGGATAAAGCATCCCATGCTTATAATAATCGACGCACCCAACGTAATGAAATGATGTATCATGCAGGTGGAACAAGCTACGTTTATCTATGTTACGGCATTCATTTTCTTTTTAATATTGTCACAAATATTAAAGAGATCCCGCATGCTATTCTGATAAGAAGCATCTCTCCAACTCACGGGATTCAAACTATCTTGAAACGAAGAAAACAACAACAACTCACCTCTTACATTATTTCCGGCCCCGGTACCCTAACGCAAGGTTTAGGAATAACATTAGCTCAAAACGGCGGTTCGCTAGTTAAAACAACAATCTGGCTTGAAGATCGCAAAGAAAATTTAAATAATAAAAATATTTTGGCTCTCCCCTCGAATCGGTATAGATTATGCAAAAGAAGATGCAAAATTACCCTGGAGATTTTGCTTAAAATGAATTTTATGTTACAGTGTGTGAGCTCAACTTTTAGTATAAGGTTTTAATGAAAAAGTATTTTCTTACAGGTCTTATGACACTGCTGCCTTTAGCCGTTACAATTGCTATTGCTATTTTCATTATTGATTTTTTAACTCAACCTTTTTTGGGTGTGGTACAAAATTTCTTGAGCCATTACCCCTATCTTCAAAAAGGCTTTCTTTTTCTTAATTCCGAGCAAGTTTTACGCATTGGCAGCCAATTCTTAATCCTTATTGTCCTATTTTTCTTTACTATTTTCTTAGGTTTTATCACCCGTTGGTTTTTGTTTAAATCTCTTTTAAAGTGCGGCGATTTTATTCTGCATCGTATTCCGATCATTAATAAGCTTTATAAAACTATGCAGGAAGTCATTCAGACTATTTTTACCGCTCAAAATAACACTTTCAAAAAAGTCGTTATTGTTGAGTTTCCTTATAAGGATGTGTTTTGTATAGGCCTTTTAAGTCGAGAATCACCGGACATATGTAACAAAGCTACCAATAATAACCTCGTCTCAGTATTTGTTCCAACGACTCCCAATCCCACTTCGGGCTATCTTGTGTTGTATGCTAAAGAAGACATGCAAGAAATCGATATGACCGTAGAGGAAGCCGTTAAATTTATTGTTTCTTGTGGTGTGATATCTCCCAATCATGATAAACATAATGAAGAAAAATCAACTTTCCACAACCCGGAACCTGATGTATCCACTTAAAAAATGAAAAAATATTTTCTAACAGGTCTTATTATCTTACTCCCTGTAGCTATTACCCTTATGATCATTGTGTTTATCTTAAACATATTGACTAAGCCCTTTGCTCATTCTATTGAAGAGTGGCTTGCGAATTATGATGTTTTTCTTCAAGTCTCTACCAAAACATTACATCATTTTGTACAAATTATTATTCTAGTATTTTTAGTCATCTTTACTTTTTTTCTGGGTTTTTTTACGCGACTTTTCTTTATAAAAACTCTCATAAAAATAGCGGATTCTCTACTTAATAAAGTTCCTATTATCAATAAAATTTACAAGACTTCCAAAGATATTGCCAAAACTCTTTTTTCTCCTGAAACCACGGCTTTCAAACAAGTGGTTTTAGTTCCTTTTCCGGAT